>NZ_JAGDYT010000001.1:0-756377 GCF_049116555.1 Maricaulis maris
TTGATGTCGCGGGCGGTGCCGCCCAAGACAGCGCCGGTAATGGGAATACAGCGGCGACGCAGTTCTCGATCGAGAATGACGGGACGTCACCGACCGTAGCCCTCTCGACTGGGTCTGCCGATCCGGTCTCTGGCGCCTTCACAATCACCGCGACCTTCTCGGAGGCTGTGACCGGCTTCGCCATTGGTGACTTCTCGGTTGGCAATGGTGCAGCGTCGAACTTCTCGGCGACCAGTGCCACTGTCTACACCGCAACAATCACCCCGGCCGCCGACGGCACTGTGACGGTCGATGTGGCCGCCGCCGCTGCCCAGGACGGTGCTGGCAATGGGAATGTCGCCGCGACGCAGTTCACGATCGAGAATGACGAAACCGGACCGACAGTCGCGCTATCGACCGGCTCTGCCGATCCGGTCTCCGGAGCCTTCACAATCACCGCGACCTTCTCGGAAGCGGTCACGGGCTTCGCCATCGGCGATTTCTCGGTTGGCAATGGTGCGGCGTCGAACTTCTCGGCGACCAGTGCTACGGTCTACACCGCCACGATCACCCCGGCGGCTGATGGCACGGTGACGGTCGATGTGGCCGCCGCCGCCGCCCAGGACAGCGCCGGTAATGGCAATACAGCGGCGACGCAGTTCTCGATCGAGAATGACGAAACGGCTCCGACCGTCGCGCTCGACGGCCCCGCTATCGATCAGGTCGGGACCTTCACGCTGTCTGTCGACTTCTCCGAGGGCGTGACCGGTCTGGTGCTGGCCGACTTCACCGTCGGCAATGGCAGCGCGGCCAATCTGGCCGGCTCCGGGAGCAGCTACACCCTCGACATCACGCCGACGGCAAGCGGACCGGTCACGGTCGACCTGGCCGCAAACTCGGCTCAGGATGCCGCCGGAAACGGCAATGTAGCCGCGACTCAGTTTGCGGTGGACGCTGATCTGAGCCTTCCGGAGCTGGACAGTCTCGTTGTCTCCGATGTCGATATTCGTATCGAGGATGTTGGAGGAAGCGTCACGCTTACGGCAACTTTCAGCGAAGCCATGGATGCAAGTCAGACCCCGGTCTTCACATTCTCGACGGACCTCTCGGCAACACTGTCGCTCGATAATGGCGCATTCTCTGCTGGCAATACGGTCTATACGGCAACCTACAGCGTCGCCGATGGCGGCCAGGTGGCCGCGGATGTCGATGTGACCGTGTCCGCCGCAGCGGATGCCGCGGGCAACGCCTTGCCAGATAGTCCGGTGGCCGACCTTCTGAGTGTCGAAATGCGCCGCGGCTCCTTGTCGGTCGCCGTCGCCATCACCGGGGGAACTGATGGAAGTTTCGACTTCAGTGGTGATCTGGGCGACTTCTCCGTCGCTACGACCAGCCAGGCCGGTGCGACCAGCTTCAATGATTTGGCCGAGGGCAGTTATACCTTCACGGCTGCCTCGACCGATGGCTTCAATCTCGATGCGATCAGCTGCACCGGCGGAACATTTGTCCTCGATGCTGTCGCGGGCAGCGCAACGGTGACATTGGGTCCGACGGACACGGTGTCTTGTGAGTTCACGCAGGTCGCCGAGCCGGATGTCGATGAAACCGTCATTCCGGTAGTCACAATCGAGCTGCCGACGCTGGCCGATGATCCGACCAGCACCACCAGCAGTTTCGATCTGCAAAACGTTGGGGGTGAAGCCTTCTACTTCACCGCGTCGACTGACCAGCCTTGGCTCGCCATCGACCCGACCGCAGGCTCCATTCCTGCGACCGGCAGCCTTGAATTCACGGTCAGCTTTACGTCGGCTGTGCTGGATCTGGCCCCGGGCGCCTACACGGCAACGATTACGGTTGTCGAAGTCAGCCCTCCCGCTCAACGCGGTGGTGGTAGTAAGGCCAATACTCTGGAAACACTGGAAATTCCGGTGAACATTGCAATCGAACCGCGCCTCGGTGATCTCACAATCATCACGAGCACAACCGCCCCGGAAGAGGGTGAGGGAAGCTTCTCTTACGCCTCAACGCTCACAGCGCTGGACGGGCAGACCGTAACGACGACCGGCGGCAGCGCCAGTACTACCGTCAATGATGTGCTTCGCGGGAGTTACGTCCTGACCCAGTTGGCGTCGGAAGGCTGGGATCTCGCATCCCTTTCCTGCACCGGCGATCTGGACGGCGGCAATGTCTATGATCTCGCGAGCGGTCAGGTCACGATCGACCTCGATGCCGAGGAGAACATGGTCTGCACCTTCACCAACCGGCGGAATGAGGATTATATCCGCGGCGTGACCCTGTCGGCGATCCGCAACTTCATGGCCACGCGTGCCGATCTCATCCTGACCAACAGCCCGCGTCTGGCCGGACGGATGCGCAGCGACCGGAGCTCGGCTACGCCGAACAGTTTCGCTGCAGATTTCCGCGACGGTCGGTTGAATGCCCAAATGTCGACGAGCCTGAGCGCCCTGCGTCAGGCTGTCGAGGCGAGCCAGCCGCAACAGCCGGGTGATGAGCGTTTCTCGCTGAATGGTCGGACCGGCATGTCCAGCTTGGATGTCTGGATGCAGGCCAGCGTCGCGAGCGTCTCGGACAACAGGGCTGGGCTGGGTTCAGATGCCGATTTCTCAATCGTGCATGTCGGGACGGACATCATGGTCTCCGAGAATGTTCTCGCTGGTGTGTTGATCCAGTACGACCAGACGGACATGACGACAGGCGACTGGAATAGTGCGGTCGAAGGGAATGGCTGGATGGCCGGTCCGTATATGGTCGCGCGGATATCGGACCATACCTATCTCGATCTGCGCGCGGCCTGGGGACAGTCGGACAACTCCGTCAATCCGATCGGTACGTACACAGACAGCTTCGAGACGGACCGCTGGTTGATCGAGGCGAATCTGGCCGGTGATATTCTGCATGGTGGATGGCGGGTCACACCGGGTGTCGGTCTGGCTTACTTCCATGAGAGCCAGGACGCTTACACGGATACGCTTGGCATCGTCATTCCCGGTCAGACGATTACGATTGGGCGACTCTCGGCCGGACCGGAAGTGGCATACCGCTTCGAGAACGCTGCGGGCGGCTATGTTGAGCCTTACCTCAACGTCACGGCACTCTACGACTATGATGATGCCGATGTGTTCAACGCCGCCGGAACCCTGCAAACGCTCGGTCATCTGCGTGGTGACGCGCGGTTGGGTCTGACCATGGAGATGGCGAATGGCGGTCGGATCTCGGGCGAGGTGTCAATGATCGGTCTGGGCGAAGGCGATTTTGAAGCCAACAGCGCCATGCTTCGGATCCGCTTGCCGCTCTCGATGCACTGACCGGTCAGCTCATCTGCCGCGCTTCAAACGGCCAAGACGCGTTCGCCTCTGCCAGGTCCTTGATCTGGCGGAGGCCCTCGCCTTGAAGGCTTGCGCGACCTAAGCTGGGACCAAATGACTCAATCGCGCGAAGACATCGAACAGAGTCGGCTCGACCGACTGGTGGCGGCCGGTGTGGTAAGCCGTGCCGAGGCCGCGCATGCATCGGCATTGAAAGCCGGCGCCCGGGAGCCATTGGACACCATCCTGACGCGAGCGGGGCTGGCCAGCGAGGCAAGCCTAGCGGCCTTTTTTGCTGCCGAGGCCGGGCTCGCTCATGCCGAGACGATCGATGATATCGGTGTTTTCGATGCGTCTGTGGACCTCTCAGATTTCAATCCCGATTTTCTTGTCGCCGAACGCGTGATCCCACTCGGTACGCGCGGTGACACGTGCGTTGTCGGCCTCGTCGACCCGATGAACCGAGACGCTCTCGATGGACTCCGCTTTGCCAGCGGGCGGTCCCTGGCCCCGGTCGTGGTAACTCACTCACTCTTCAACACCTTGTGCTCCGACCGTCTGACGGCCGAGCCTGGCGATGAGGCTGATGAGGGCGAGGAAGTCCTTGATATCAGCCTCGATGCCGAGCGCTTGCGAGATTTGGCAACTGCCGGCCCGGTAGTCCGCCGGCTCGACAATCTCGTGGCCCGCGCGACGGACGCGCGCGCGTCCGATATTCATGTCGAGCTCCAGCATCGCGAAGCGCAGATACGATTACGCGTCGATGGCGTCTTGAAGGATCATATTGCCTGGCCGACCGCTCAGGCGCTTGCGGTGATTTCGCGTGTGAAGGTGCTGGCGGAACTGGACATTGCCGAGCGCCGGCGGCCGCAGGACGGGCGTTTCTCGATGCCGGTCGCCGGGCGCACGATCGACCTTCGCGTGTCTGTCGTTCCCGGTCAGTATGGCGAGAGCCTTGTCCTGCGTCTGCTCGACCCGGAAGCGAGTCTCCGCGGCATTGAGAATCTCGGCCTGTCGCAATCGGTCAGCGAGCCTGTGGAGGCCATGCTGAACATGCCCCACGGATTGATCCTCGTGACGGGGCCGACCGGCTCGGGCAAGACCACGTCGCTCTACGCTTTCCTCCGTCGCCTCGCGAATGGAGAGCGCAAGATCCTGACAATCGAGGACCCGATCGAGTATCGATTGCCAGGTGTCGCCCAGTCACAGACAAATCCGGCGATCGACCTGACCTTCGCGAACGCTCTGCGGGCGTTTCTCCGTCACGATCCGGACGTGGTCATGGTCGGGGAAATCCGCGATCCGGAAACGGCCAGAACCGCCATTCAGGCCGCCATGACCGGCCATCTCGTCCTTTCCACACTCCACACGAATGACGCCCCATCGGCGATCAGCCGGCTGCAGGACATGGGAATTGAGGATTTCCTGTTGGCTGCAACGCTGGTCGGTGTCGTTGGCCAGCGTTTGGTCCGGCGCACCTGTCCGACCTGTGCAGGGGCGGGATGCAGCCACTGCGAGGAGACCGGATTTCGGGGTCGATTACCTGTGGCCGAGGCTTTCCGCGTCGATGATGCGATCCGGGCTTCGATTCGGGAGGGCGCGCGTGAAACCGGTCTCGACCCTGTGCTGAAACGGGCCGGCTATCAAACAATGTGGCAAGACGGTCTGGCCTTGTGCAAAAGGGGCCTGACGACGCGAGCAGAATTGCTGCGCGCGCTCGAAGACACAGGTCAGGCTGACACGGAGCGGCCTGGTGTCTGAACCACGACTTTGGCGTTATCTCGCGGAAAACGCGTCCGGCGGTGTCGAGCGAGGCGATATCCTGGCCGGCAGTTCCCGCCACGCTACCCAGCTTCTGGCGGCACGGGGCGTGGTGGCCGTGGAGGTCCGGGAGGTCAGTTCATCCCGCCGCTCGGAGCGTTCCGGCCGGCTTCCAAGTCCCTACATCGCGGACTTTACGGAAGATCTCGCGGAGCTCCTGGGAGCAGCCGTGTCGATTCATGATGCACTCGCCAGCCTGGCTGAAGGCGAAACTCGGGGGCGTCTCCGGGAGTTCATCCTGCGGCTTGAGGCCGGTGTCCGTGGCGGCCATTCGCTCAGCGAGTCCCTGAAAATCGATCCCGCCAACCCGCCGCGCATTCTGATCGCCATGACGGCAGCGGGCGAAGAATCGGGGCAATTGGCTGCGTCATTGAACGATCTCGCCGTGCGTTTGCGCGCGGAGCAGACATTGAAACGCGACCTGGCCGGTCAGCTGGCCTATCCAGCCGTTCTGGTCTGCCTGATCTATCTGACCCTCGTCTTCCTCGCCTTTATTGTCCTACCGCAGTTCGAGATCGTGTTCGCGGATTCCGCTGTCGCGCCGCCGGCAGAAACACGTTTCGTGATCGCGGTTGGCGCTTTCTTGCGCAGCTATGCGGTCTGGATTCCGGTTGGTCTGGTCGGCCTGGCTTGGCTATCTCGGACGGCGATGGCCCGATTCCCGCTCGTCGCAACCCGAATCCGCCGGGCCATGCCGATTATCGGGCCCGCCATGTGGAAACTGGATGCCGCGGCGTTTGCGCGGACTCTGGGTGTGCTGGTGAAGGCAGGTCTTCCCGTGAACCGGGCCGAGCGAGTGGCTCGCGGCGCTGTCGGGGATGCGGGAATGCGGGACGGGATGTCGAGGGCGGCGGACCGGGTCCGCGGCGGAACAGCCTTGTCGCGCGCCCTTGATGAGCAGAATGTCCTGCCTCACGACCTGATCCGGCAAATCCGCCTTGGCGAGGAAACCGGTGCTCTGGACACGTTCCTGCTGCGAACCGCGGATCGCTATGAACGCATGGCGCGATCGCGTCTGAGTCGGGCGCTGGAGTTGCTCGGGCCGGTTTTGATTGTCATCCTTGGTGCGTGCGTTGCTGGTGTCATCGCCGCGGTTATGTCGGGAGTTCTCAGTCTCAATGACGCTGTTTTCTAAAATGAAGACCATGCGCCGCCGATCTCGCAAGGAGGCCGGCATCACCTTGTTCGAGCTCCTCGTTGTGCTGGTCATTATCGCACTACTGGCGACGATCGTTGCGCCACGCGTGATCGGATATGCGGGCCGCTCCAAGGTGAATGTCGCGACAGCGCAACTTGCCTCGATACAGACATCACTGGAACTCTACTACCTCGATATGGGGCAGTATCCGAGCGAGGCTGACGGGCTCACCGCTCTGGTCGAACCGCCAGAGGATGCGCCCGCCTGGCAAGGTCCCTACATGCGAAACGCGTCCGGACTGACGGATCCGTGGGGGCGAGCTTACAGCTACGGGCTGGATGAAACTGGTGAGCGTTTCACCATTGGCAGTCTGGGCCGGGACGGAGAGCCGGGTGGCGAAGGAGAGGATAGTGACCTATCCCGCAGCTGATCAATGACGGTGTCGCGGCGCAATCGGGGCTTTTCTCTTTTCGAGATGCTGGCGGCGCTGGTTGTTCTTTCGCTCGCCACAGGATTGGTGGCTAGCCGCATTCGCCCAGACAGCGCGTCCGACAGACTGGATCAGGCGACCGCCCTGCTGGCCGATGATTTGCGGCGAGCCCAGCTTCAGGCCAGACGTGCCGCGTCTCCGGTGCCCGTCACCGTGACCGAGACCGGCTATCGTATCGACGCGGTCTCGGTCCACCGCGAGTGGCCGACAGGACTGGATGCCAGTTGGCAAAGCCGCCGTCGCAGTGGGTGGGGCGAAACTGACACGCTGAACATGGCCGGGCGCCCTCTATCCCGTGAAGAAGCCAGAATAGTCCTGCGGCTGGAAACGGTGGAGCGGGTCGTTCGCCTGGACGCAATTTCGGGACAAATCCATGTCGACCGATCGATGTAATAGCGACGGGTATGCCATCCTTGAAGCCCTGGTCGCGCTCGCGATTGCGGCGGGGGTGCTGACGGCGACGATGGCGGGGCTGGCCGGCCTGGCCCGCGGAGCGCGCCAGGCGGACCAGGTCCAGCAAGCCATGCTGGAAGCCCGAAACATCGAAGCCCGTTTCCGCGCAGGCTTGCCGGTCAGCGCGCTCTACGAGCGATATCCCGACTGGCGCATCGCGTTCACGCCGGTCGATCGGCCCGTCGACCCGCGCACCGGAGCCGTGCTGACGGGCGTGGTCCTCGAGCGCGCCAATCTGCCAGGCTGGCAGCTTCGTTTTGTCTATGTTGAAACCAGCAGGGCCCGCGCCCTTGAAGCGAGCGCCTATGAACCGGGATAGCGGTTTCACGCTCTTCGAGGCGCTGGTTGCGGTTGCTCTGCTTGCCTTGCTCGCTGTGCTTCTGGCCCCTGCGATCCGGGCAGTCAGCCTCGCCGAGGCCCGCGTACGTGAGCATGTTGTATCGCGTGAAACGACGGGCCGTCTTGAAGCCTTTCTGCGCGATAGTGTCGCTCAGATCCAGCCCATGCCTGACGCGACCGGCGACGGCGCGGTTTATGGGTCAGAGCGGGGATTGTCGCTCTGGGTCCGCATGCCGGCGAGCGGAGAACTGACGCGCCTGAATGTGACCTTGGCGCGTGAGGATGTCATCATTGCGATGGCGGGATCCGGCCCAATTCCCGGCGAGCCTCAAACCTCCAGACTGGCCGGCGTCGGGCGCGATGCCCGTTTCTTCTACTACGGCGAGACCGAAACGCGAGACGCTTTGGCCTGGACCTCGCAGTGGGAGTATAACCATTTGCCACGGCTCATAGTTTTGGACTTGGCGCCGATAGATGGCACAATCCGGCGAATTGAGATTGATGTGCCGGCGCAGGCGCGTTTCGACTGTGACTACGATTCAGGATTCGGCGTGTGTTTGGGGGGCGGCTAATGGATTTGCAGGCGAGTGGGCGGGCGCTTGGCGAAACGATCGCCGGCCTTGCCGCCTGGGCGGTTGAGGAAGTCCGCCGTGATCTCCCGCGCCCCGTCCTGGAAGCTGGCCGGAGCGTGATTGCTGACCGGTATGACGTGTCGACGGAAGGGCAACTCCACCCGATCGGTCAGGTTTTGCGTTCCTGGCTCGGCACGTTGATCCGAAGCGACGACCGGGCTGCTGCCCGCAAGGCGAAGGCTGATCGCGTCGAGCTTGTTCTTCCCGATGCCGAGATCTTCCGCACGCGGGTTGATGTGAATGCGATTATTTCACGCCGCGGTGATGCCGCCCTTCGCGCGCGGCTGCAGCAGCACTCTCCCTTGCCGCCGCAGCGCGCCGTGCTGGCCTATGCGCTCGTCGGACCGGGCACTGCCGGGCGCATCACTGTGGATGTCGCGGTTGCGCACCGGGCCACGGTCGAAAGGGCTGCGCGCCTGGCCCGTGAACGGTCGGACAAGTGGCAGATTGTCGCCGACCGGTCGGATGCGTCGCCGCTCATTCTTGCCGATTCCAAAGCGGGCGCTGACGTCCGGCTCTGGCAGAGCCCAGTTGTGCGGGTCCTGGTTGCTGTGGCGGCAGCCCTGATTTGTCTTGCAGCCGTGTCGGACCGCTTCGAGCGGCAGGCGGATCGTATCGCGGCACAGCGGGACATCCTGCTCGAGGAGGCGCGAGATCTTCGCCGTCAGCGGTCAGTGCGGGCGGAGGTCGAGCCGGCTCTGTTGTTCGCGGAATCCTATGTCGGCCTTGGTGATTTACTGGATGGTCTGGCGGATGCGATGACGGATCCGGACATGCCCGACGCGATCGCGCGCCTGGACCTTCAATCCCCTGATGCCGTGCGAGTCCTGCCCGCGGATCCGGCGCGCGGTTCCATCCTTCTTCCCTTGGGTCGTCCGACGGATGCGGAGTCCGGATCATGAGGGCGGTCATGCTGACCCTTTCCCGTCCCTGGTCGACGGTGTTGGCCTGGAGTCTGGTGGTTCTTCCTGTGGTCCTGGTGGGGGTGTTCGTATGGACTTCATTGCATCAGGCGATCGCCGGCTGGTCGCGTAGCGAAGCGCTCCAAGCAGATGTTGGCCAGCTGACCGAGAGTCTGGCCGAGGCGGATGCCGTCCACGTGCGTTGGATGCAGGCGCGTCAGCTGACGGCCGAGACCCTCGTCGAATTGTCGGATCCGGCGCGCAGTCGTGAGGCATTCAGCGAGCGCTTCGGCGCATTTCTGTCGGACCTTGAAGCGGCCGGCGTGGCGACCGATCAGGCTAGCGGGGTCGGCGAAAGCGTTGTCACCGAGCGGGTCGGTGAACTGCATGCTGTCTGGGCGGGTGTCGCGCCAGTTGAGGTCGTGCTCTCCATTCTTGAAGATCCCCGATTCCGGCCTCTGCGCGTTGCCGAAATGAGCCTTGTCGCGACGGGTGTGCCCGGAGATGCCGAAATCATTCTCGAATTTCGTCAGCCTTATCTGATCGGTGCACCGGAATGAGTTCAGGCTCAAACATGATCTCGGGGGCTGCGACGCTTCTTCTGATATCGGGCGCGCTTTGGGCCAGTGCCTGGCCCCTGCGGTCGCTCGCTCGCCCAAGTGCCGCGCAAGCGGTGACGGCCGAAGAAGACACGCGCAGCGAGGGTTGGCGGGCGTCGGTATCACAAGCCCTGCAACCCCGTTCGGCGCCACCGGTCCGGCTCGCCGCGCCGCAGCGGCCGCTGGCACGGTATGAACTGGTTGGGGTTGTGGAGGCGGATTCCGGCGGCTGGGGTCTGTTTCGCGGCGATGACGGGCTGGTCACAATCTCGCTAGGAAGACGCCTTGAAGATTATACACTGATATCGTTGACGCCACAGGCAGCGATCTTCGAGCGAGACGAGGATCGCGTGACGCTGTCGCGCGCTCAACGCTAATGCAGTTTGTTTTGCTAGAGCTGCACTCTTTGTAGCGCTAGGGTCACCGCCAGCTTGATCGGCGAGGGGATGGGTTCGTGTCACAGCGTTTTGTCTTATCCAGTTTGGTTTGCGGGGGGCTTTTGCTCACCCTGCAGGCGTGCGCGCAACTCATGCCGGATGCCGCGGGTGTTCACGCCGGTCGCTTCCCTCCCGCGAACCCGCCGGCTGACGAATCTGAATTGGCGTCGACCGGTACCGGTGCGCTGGGCGCGCAGCCGCCGGCGTCCGACGCGGACGTGCCCGGTCCCATCGAGCAGGACCGCTTGGTCTATTTTGATGCCCGCGACGGGTCCCGCCTCAGCCAGTCACCCAACCGTTCGGATCTCGACAGCCGGACCTTGCGTCTGAACTTTGTTGACGTGCCGGTCGCTGACGTCGTTCGAACCATTGTTGGCGACGCGCTGGGTCAGACCGTGATGGTGGCCGATGGCGTTTCCGGCCGTATATCGCTGACATCTTCCGAGCCAGCGCCGGCCCGTGCCGCACTCGCGGCACTCGAGACGGTGCTGGGCGAATCCAATCTCGTGCTTGCCGAGCGCGCGGAGGGGTATCTCCTGACCCGGCTGGATATGGCACGTCCGGGGCTGACAGGGCTCTCGTCGGAGCTGGGCTATGGCGGTCGTGTCGTGCCGGTTACCCACACGACGCCAAGCGCGATTGTGTCGCTGATTGACCCGTTCCTGTCGGACAGGGTGGAGGTCGTGCCGCACGATGCGCTGGGCGTGCTGGTCCTGGCCGGACCGGGTCCGGATGTCGATGCTGCCCGGAGAGCGGCCATTCTTTTTGATCGTCCATTCCTGACCGATCGTGTCTTCGGCATGTTCGAGCTGCGCTATGTCTCGGCCGAAACGGCGAAGAGTGAAGTTGATACCGTGCTGTCCGGAACCGGCATGTCGATTGATGCCATCCAGACCATAGCCATGCCGCGCCTCAACATGCTGCTGGTGACGGCGCGCGACCGCAGCCAGTTCGAGCAGGCGCAAGTCTGGATCGAGCGATTGGACCGGCCATCGGCAGGCTCGGAGCGGCGATTGCGGTACTATGTGGTCCGCAACTCACCCGCCTCCACATTGGCCACGCAAATCACAGCCGCCTTTGCCGGTGGCCAGACCGGGACCGGGCAATTGATCGAGCCGCGCTTCCAGGGTGACGACGCGCACGGTGATTCCAGTGCCCCGGGTGAGGAGCAGAGTCGGCTCACCATTATTCCTGACGAGCTCAACAACGCCCTGATCATCCGGGCGACCGATCAGGAATACCGCGAGATTCTCGATCTGGTTCAGCGCATGGATGTCATGCCGCCACAGGTGCTCATCGAAGCGACAATCGCCGAAGTTCGCCTGGAGGATGGCCTCGATTTCGGTGTTCGCTGGTATTTCGAGAATGCGGGATCGAGCGAGACATCAAGTCTGCAATTCTCGGATTCCAACACAGGCTCCACGGCTCCGGTCTTCCCGGGATTCAACTATGCCTTCTCCGGAACCGACCTGACGGCGACGCTCAGCGCGTTGCGGTCGATCACGGATGTGACCGTGCTCTCGGCGCCTTCCATCATGGTCCAGAACAATCAGACAGCGCATCTCCAGGTGGGTGATGAGGTGCCGATCGTGACCCAAACCGCGACCTCGGTGACCGAAAGCAATGCGCCGATCGTGTCGTCCGTCGAGTTGCGGGAGACGGGGGTGATTCTGCAGGTCACGCCGCGCATCAATGCCAGCGGCATGGTGGTGCTCGAGGTCAATCAGGAAGTCTCGAGTGTGCGCCCGACGACAACGTCGGGTATCGACTCGCCGACCATCCAGAAGCTCGAATTTTCCAGTACGGTCTCGGTGCGGAGCTCGAATACAATCGCCCTGGGCGGGTTGATCCGGGAAACTACCTCGGACAATGAATCGCGCACGCCCCTTCTCGGGGACATTCCGGGCGTCGGCAATCTTTTCCGCAACCGCGCCATGACCAGTCAGCGCAGCGAGCTGGTGATTTTCCTGACGCCGCGCATCATCTGGACCGATGATGATGTCGGTAGCGCCCTCACGCATGTGCGGCGCCAGTTTGAAGCCCTGGAGGCCAGACAGCCCGGCCTCTTCGACAATTGACACCGTATCCAGTCGCCAGCGCGTCGCGCGTTCACGAGCGCGGTTCGGCCCTGATTTTTGTTCTGTGGCTAGCGCTCTTTCTGGCGGCGGTTCTGCTCACGATCACGACCATTACGCATACGCGCCTGCGTCTTGCAGCGGTCGAGCGTGACGGTCTGGAGCGTGAAGCGGCGTTGCGCTCGGCACTGGATGTCGTTGCCTATGACATTGCCCAGATCGGTCGTAGCCATGTCGCGGCCTTGCCGGTCGAGGTTCAGCTCGGCGAGTACGTGGTTTCGGTTCAGGCCGGACCGGGTCAGCGTTTGATCGATCTGAATATGGCGAATGAAGAGCAGTTGACCGCGCTATTCGTCCGTCTGGGTGAGAGCCAGGTTGCGGCGGAGACAATCGCCGACCGGATACTGGACTGGCGTGATGTGGACGATGATGTGCGCGCGCGCGGTGCCGAGCGTGCGGCGTACGCCGCCCGTCCAGAGGATGCGCCGCAAAATCGCGGCTTTGCCTCGGTCGAAGAGTTGCGCCATGTGCTCGGCCTCACGCCCCGGCAATATGCCTGCGCGGCGACCTATCTGACCGTATTGGGAGGCACACTGGCACCCGCGCGTGATTCAGCGAGTTTCGGCCCGGATACCCGGATTGACGGCATGCGGGTCTCGCTGCGCGCTTCGGTCATTGACGGTGCCGGTCGTCGGCACGAATTGGTCGGCCTCGCAGAGTTCGAAACGGCCTCGGACCGCCCCTTCCTCTGGGTTGCGTTTGGCGAGGATAGGTTACAGAACCTCAATTGTCCGTCGGGGGGGGGAATCTGATGATGGCGTCTGGACTGATCCGTATGGATCAATGGAAGCGCCTCGCAATGGCGGCCCTCGTGATGGCTGCGCTCGCGACGTTTTTCTGGACGACATCCCGCTACCCGTCGCTGGACGAGAAGGCCATGATGGGCGGGGCAATCCAGCTCGAGGACCCGCTCGGATTCGAGGCTCTGATCGCGCTGGATCCGGCAGATTCGGTGGTTGAGCGTGTCGGCGTTTCAACCGTCAACTGGATCAATACGAACAAGAAGGGCATGATGTTCGGGTGGCTCTTCGGTGCCGCCTTTCTCACCCTGTTGGGCTATTTCCGGCGGCGTAACTTCAAGGGAAGATTCGCCAATTCCTTCTACGGCATGGTGATCGGGGCGCCCCTGGGCGTGTGCGTGAACTGCGCCGCGCCGATCGCCCGGGGCCTGTTTCAGGGCGGGTCACGGGCCGAGACCACGCTGTCGGCCATGATCGCCTCGCCAACCCTGAACGTCGTCGTCTTGACGATGGCGTTTTCGCTGCTGCCTTTCTACATCGCGGTCACGAAACTCGTGCTCAGCCTCGCTGTCATCCTGGTGGCTGTACCGCTGATCTGCCGGGTTCTGCCGCAAGAGCGTCTCCTGCATTCGGTGAAGCCCGTGCCGGCGCCCCAAGCGCCGGATTTGCCCGAGCCCGAGCTCGAAACCCTGACGGCGTCCCTGGCGGGGTTCGTTGCTGATTTTGCGCGGAATTTCTGGTTCATCCTTCGCATGACCGCGCCGCTCATGCTGCTCGCCGGCTTCCTTGGCGCGATCGCGGCCACACTCCTGCCAGTCGACCTGATCAATGGCCGTGAATTTGGCCCGGTCAGCGCGCTTGCCGCGGGCGTGGTGGGTACATTCCTGCCTGTGCCGATCGGGTTTGACGTGGTCGTGTCCGGCGCGCTGCTCAATGGCGGGGTTGGTCATGGTTTCATCATGACGCTCGTCTTCACGCTCGGCAGTTTCAGCGTCTACTCCTTCATGATTGTCGCGACGTCGGTCGGCTGGCGGGCGGCGGGCCTGCTTGCGGCGACCGTTTGTGTATTGGGTGTCGGGAGTGGCGTGGTCATTGACGCCTATCACGATTACCAGACGCGGCGCGCGATCGAATTGCTGACCAGCGCCGATGAGGTCGTGGCGTCTGCGCCCGAGGCCGTCAACCGGACCATGAGTCTTCCCGTCCAAGATCCGCCCGGTCTGGCGGCGCTTCAGACAGCGGCAGAGGATGATATTGAACTCGAGCGTCTGCCCTATGGCGAGGATGCCGCTTATGGCGATGCACCTTTCACCCGCATGGAAGCGTGGCAGCTGGGTATCGACCATGCCGTCGAGTTCTCGATGGGTGATATGTGGCCGCCCTTCTGGGAAGGGCGAAGTGTGGCGTCCGGCGATATTGATCGCGACGGGGATATCGACCTGGTTTTCGCGTCGACACGGGTGGGGCTTTATATCTACCGCAATGACGGCGCCGGGGGCTTTTCGGGGGGCGCGGTGGATGCGTCGAACCTTCGGTCGCTCCCCATCTTCAACGCGGCTTTGATGGATGTCGACAATGATGGCTTCCTCGATCTGTTCCTGACGACATTCCGCGAGGGCAACTTCATTTTGCCGAATGAGGGCGGGCATTTCGCGGACGACCGATTGCGGCCGGTCGCCAACCGCGATGATGCCATCTTGACCCTGGCAGCCAGTTTTGCCGATGTGGACCGGGATGGAGACCTCGATATCGCGCTCGGCAATTGGGCGGCCGGCTGGTACCGGCGCATCCCCGGCGAGGAATCGCGAAATCGCATCATCCTGAATGATGGCGGCGCACTGAGCGGGCAGGATTTCCGTGATCTCCCGGGCATTCCCGGCGAGACCCTGTCAATCCTGTTCTCTGACCTGGATGCGGATGGCTCGACCGACCTGCTGGTCGGGAATGATTTTGAAGTGCCGGATTATGCCTATTTCGGGGATGGTGCCGGCCAGTTCACCGCCGTGACGCATCAGGACGGTTTGATCCCGATGACGACGAATACGACCATGTCAGTCTCATCCTTTGATTTGCGTAACACAGGCCAGATGGCGCTGTATTTCGCACAAATCGCGGGCCGGGCTGATGGTGTGTCGGACAGGCTCAGAATGCAGCCAATCGAGCAATATTGCGACGGAATCGAACGCGATCTGGATCGCGAGATTTGCCAGCGCAATATGGCGATCAAAGTCTGGTACAGGTCCGGCAACAGCCTGGATCCGAGCAATGCCCGGCGTTGTTCCGGCTTTGAGGAGCCGTACCGGTCGGAGTGTCGCGGCATGATGCTCAAGGATCTGGCCATCCAGGATAATAATCCCGAAATGTGTGCGATTATCCCGGTCGGCCAAACCACGATCCGGGCGCTTTGCGACGTTCATTTCCTGCCATCGCGCGCCATGACCGTTCGCGAGCAGGATGAAGCCCTGCCGCAGATCATGTCACGGAATGTCCTGCTGGAGCGGGCCGGGCAGGAGGCTTACGCAGAGACTGCACAGGCCATGCATGTTGAAGTTGGCGGCTGGAGCTGGGATGTCTCACACGGTGATTTTGACAATGATGGCTGGCAGGACATGTATATCGTCAACGGGACCTGGGTTCCGAATGAGGTGACGCCGTCGAACATATTCCTGCGCAACCGGGCAGGTGAGCGGTTTGAAGAGGTGACGGAGGCGTATGGGCTCGGTGATTTCGCGATAACTGCGGCCGCGACTCTGGCCGATATCGACAATGACGGCGATCTGGATGTGATCGCCGTCCCTGTGAATGCGCCAGTTACCGCTTTCCTGAACAATTCCGACCGCTCTTCCATCAGCTTCCGTCTGGTCGACGAGCGGGGCAATCGCGATGGGATCGGGGCGCGGATTGAAATTCGCCATGCCGGTTTCGGCACCGGTCTGCAGACCCGCGAAATCCAGTTGGGCGGGGGCTTCATGTCGTTTGACGCCCCGATCGCGCATTTCGGACTGGGTGATCTGGAGCAGATCGACAGCGCATCGATCCGGTGGGCGGATGGAACAGTCACACAAATCAATGAGCCGTTGGAGGCGGGAGCGACGTATCGCGTTCACCGTCGCAGGCATGGCAGGAGTGTAGAGTGATGCGAATGAGAATTCTGCTTGGCGCCGGCGTTGCGGTCCTGGCCGCCGTCATCGGCTTCGCGATGTATCAATGGTCGTCGCACTCCGACCTTTCCGAGGCGCAAATGGCCGCGCGCATGGAGGAGGCCGAGGCCGCATTTGCTCGCACCGACTATGCGGAAGTCGCTGAGATCTTGACTGAATTGTCGGAGGCTGGCCTGCCTCTGGCGCAGTATCGCCTGGGCCTGATGTACCGCGAAGGTCGCGGTGTGGAGATCGATCTGGATCGCGCGATCGCGCTGCTTGAAGATGCCGCGGCCCAGGAGTGGACGGCCGCTGAGGACGCGCTGATCGGCCTGTATCTTGAGCGCGCCGAAGCGGCATCGGAGCCGTCGGAAGAGATTGACTGGCTCGAGCGAGCATCGCGTCGCGGCGATATCGGTGCGACCGCTGTGATGGGCTCCTACTATTTTTCCGGGACCGGCGTCGAGCGCGACCTGGTGCGAGGCTTGCGGCTGCTCACCGAAGCGGCGGAAGCGGGCGATGTCCGTGCACAGTCCAATCTCGGCTATGCCTATTCGACCGGGACGGGCGTCGCGCGGGACGATGCGCGCGCGCTGCATTGGTACCAGATGGCGGCCGAAGCCGGGATGGTACGCGCGCAAGCTGCGGTCGGTCTGTTTTACGAGACGGGGCGTGGCACCGAGCCGGATACAGCCGAGGCGGTGCGATGGTATTTGAACGTGCTCGGGGAAGGTGTGCCAGGCATCAGCGCCCGCCTCGGCGCGTTGGTCGCCTCCGGACAAATCGGGGCCGAGCAGTTTCCGAATGCACAAGTCTGGGTGCTGGATGCGGCGCGTGCCGGTGATGGCGCGTCCCTGCGCTGGACCGAGGAGCGCGCCGATTCAGGTGATGCGGCGGCGCTGAACGCATTGGCCGTCATGTATGAGACGGGCGAGGGCGTTCCACAGCATGATGCGCGGGCGCTCGACTATTTCCGCCAGGCCGCAGAGGCGGGTGCCCCGTCAGCCCAGCTGGCCATGGCGCGTCGCTTCGCGGCCGGGCAGGGCGTGACGCAGGACTATGTGCAAGCGCATGTCTGGGCGAATCTGGCCGCTGCGAATGGTGCGGCAGAAGCCGCCGGGGAGCGCGATGTGTTCGCCCGTTTCCTGACGCCCGAGCAATTGGCAGAGGCGCAGAACCGGGCGGCTGACTGGCAGCCGTCGCAATAGGTCGGACCGTGATGCTCGTTCAAACATACAGGAAATGGCTCGTCGTCCTCGGTTTTGTCGTCGGCCTTCCATCGCTGGCGGTCGCTCAATCGGGCGATACGATCGAGGCCCTGCTCGAGCAGAGTGATTATGGCAGCGCCCGTCTTCAGGCTGAGGCGCGCGCGGCGAGTGGCGATGACGAGGCCCGCTCATGGCTGGCCTATATGTATCGCCAGGGGCTGGGCGTGCCCCAGGATCTCGTCCGCGCCGTTGAGCTTGATCGGATGTCGGCGGAATCGGGGGTGCCGCGATCACAGAATGCGCTTGGCCATTCGCTCGTCATGGGTCTGGGCGTGGAGCCCGATGCCGGAGCTGGTCTGGCCTGGCTGCTGCGGGCCGCCGAGACCGGTGATGCCCGATTTGAATTCGACTATGCGCAGGCGCTGTCGTCGGACTCGAGCGGATCTCCCGATCTCACCGAGGCAGCCATCTGGTATCGGCGGGCAGCGGACCAGGGTCTCGTCGAGGCCCAGACCAATCTGGGCATTCTTTACATGACCGGTCAGGGCGTTCAGCAAGACCTCGATCGGGCTCGCGTGCTGTTCATTGCCGGCGCAGAAGCAGGCGATGCGCAAGCCCAGAACAATCTGGGTCTCCTCTATGTTCGTGGAGACGGCGTGCCCAGGGACTATGACGTGGCCTTCCAATGGTTCCGGCTGGCAGCCGATCAGGACCTGCCGCAGGCATTGCGAAATCTCTCGGTCCTGTATGAGAGCGGCCAGGGCGCCCCCGTGGACGAGGCCCAGGCGCGCCAGCTTCTCGAGCGAGCGCGGATGCTCGAGGGCGGTGGCCTGGATCAGCTGTTGTCGATCATCGGTTTTCCGGTCGACGACCGTCTTCGTGATCTCGACTGGACGGCGCCGCCGGACCGGACCGAGCTGACCGCGGTTGAGGCCAGCGACGTCATTGCCCTGTATATTCAGGGCCACCGCTTCATGCGGGGTGGCGGAGTTCGCCAGGATTTACAGTCAGCCCGATCCATGTTCGAGGCGGCGGCGGGGCAAGGTCTGGGCAGCGCGGATTTCAGTCTCTGCCTGCTTCACGCCAACGGGTGGGGCGTGCCCCAGAATTACCGGACCGCCTATGTATGGTGTAGCCTCGCGGCCTATCGCGGGTATCCCGATGCCGATCTCCTGCGCGATAATCTGGCCCTTCAGATGACCGGCGATCAGGTCGACACGGCCCGGCGAGAGGTGGCGCGACGACTGTCATCAGACTGAGTCAGTCGCTGCCCGCAGGGCGTTGGGGAATTCGCTTATGATGATTGTGTGCGCTCGCCGAGCAGTGTAACGTCCCGGACAGGAGATTGTTCATGCGCCGAAGCCGCTTAGTCCAAGTTGCAATGATCCTCAGCCTGCTCCTCGTGGTGCCGGTTGGCGGAGCTGTTGCGCAGGCGCAATCTGTGGCCGCGGATGTCGGCTTGTCAGCGCGCTATGCGGGAAGCCGCATTTATTTCGATGCCGACCCGACTTATTCCAACATTACCGTGTCCGTGAGCGGTCCGGATGGTTATCACGGCCAGGTTTATTCCGAGCGCCGCGCCCCCAGTTTCCGCCTTGCGGATTTTGGCGAGGTTGCCGACGGCCTCTATCGCTTTGAAATAACTGCGGCGACTCAGGTTTACGCGGCCGAGCGATCCAGCCGGGAACCGGCTGGCTATAACGGGCGCGAGCCCACAGCCCAGCGTCCGCGCGAAGGCGTAAGTTTTTCAGGAAGTTTCCGCGTCGAAAATGGCCAGGTATTGGTCTTTGATGACGCAGACCAAGAGACGTAATCCAGGCACCGGGGGCCTTAGACTATGAAGCATCTTCTTTCCGCAACGAGTGCTGCGGCCGTGTCGATGGCGCTTATGGCGATCGTGCCGAGCCCGTCCAACGCCGATATCCAGCATCTTGATGATGTCATCATTCAATTCAGTCTTTGCGTCGGCAATGATTGCGTGAATGGAGAGAGCTTCGGATTCGATACGATCCGCCTGAAGGAAAACAACGTTCGCATCCATTTCGATGATACCAGCGTTTCGGCGAGTTTTCCGCGCAATGATTGGCGTATCACGATCAATGATAGCGCCAATGGCGGCGGGTCCTACTTCAGTATCGATGACGCGACCGCCGGGCGGCAGGTATTCCGGGTGGACGCCGGGGCTCCGGCAAACTCGCTTTACGTCGACTCCCAGGGTGATGTCGGTATCGGTTTAGCGAATGCTGTAACGGATATTCATGTCCGTAGCGGAAATACGCCGACACTGCGCCTGGAGCAGGACGGGTCCAGCGGCTTTACCGCACAAACGTTCGACGTCGCCGCGAATGAAGCGAATTTCTTTATTCGTGATGTCACCAACGGGAGCTCGCTGCCATTCCGGATTCAGCCGGGTGCGGATCAGGATACCCTGTATCTCAGCGATTCCAGCCGTGTCGGTATCGGCCGGAACAATCCGCAAGTCAGCCTTGATTTTCTGGCGCGTACCGGGACCACCGGATCCGGTAGCGCGAACTCGGTCACGGGCACAGCTTTCCGCCTCGCGTCCGCATCCGGTTCGGTCGTAATGGCCATGGATGCAGGCAATGACGGCGAAGGGTGGCGTATCTCGAGCCAGACCAACGATACGGAATTCCGTATTTCCAAGGGTGGAAGCGGCGAGCGGGAATTCGTCCTCGATTCCGCAGGCAATCTGACGATTTTCGGAGAAATCACCACGGGCGGTTCCTGCTCGGGTGGTTGCGATGCGGTCTTCGCTGAAGACTATGATCTACCTTCGATCCGCGAGCACGCCGATTTCATGATGGATAACGGCTATCTCATGCATGTCGGTCCAACTCCTGAATCCGGGCCGTTCAATCTGTCGACCAAGGTTGGTGGCATGTTGAGTGAGCTCGAGTATGCCCACCTCTATATCGCGCAGCTGGAAACCGATCTTCGTTCGACGAATGATCGTCTCAACGCGCTGGAGGATCGGGTCGGACAGCTCGATTAAGTCTCGCTGATAGGCGCGGCCGCCAAAGCGTCGCGCAACAGATTCAAGGCTCCGGAATGCATGCTGACAAGCAAGCAATCCGGGGCCTTTGTCATTCCTGACCCGCATTCGCCCTTTCGATGTCCCGGTCGGCCCTCGCGCCCAGCTCCGGGTGCGCGCGTCGGGCGTGCCCGCATGATCATGCGCCGTGATCAATGCTGGTGTGTAAAGCGCCACGGCCAGCAAGATGGGGCAGTCGACCTGTCTTGCGCGAGCCCCTCGCTTGCCGATATAGTTTAGGTCTAAAATAAATCGCCAGAGCGGGGGAGCCGTGTGCGATGAAGATTGCCTGTTTGGGTGGGGGGCCGGCTGGCCTCTATTTTGCGATCTCGATGAAGTTGCGCGACCCGGATTGCCAGGTTGATGTCTACGAGCGCAATCGTCCTGGGGACACATTTGGCTGGGGTGTGGTTTTCTCCGATCAGACCATGGAGAATCTCGAGGGCAATGACCCGGTCAGTGCCCGTTCCATAGCTGACAATCTCGCACATTGGGACGATATCGATGTCCATTTCCGCGGTGAGGTCGAGACCTCCACCGGCCACGGATTCTGCGGTATTGGGCGCAAGCACCTTCTGAACATCCTCCAGGATCGGGCTCGCGACCTTGGTGTCGGACTCCACTTCGAGTGCGAGGTCGGCGTCGACCTCGATCGCTTCGCCGATGCCGATATGATTGTGGCATCCGACGGCTTGAACTCGAAAATCCGCTCCAGATATGCGGACCATTTCAAACCCGATATCGATGTGCGCCAGAACAAATTCATTTGGCTGGGCACACAGAAAGTCTTCGACGCCTTCACGTTTATCTTCACCGAGACCGAGCATGGCTGGGTCTGGGCTCACGCCTACAAGTTCGACGATGGCACCTCGACATTTATCGTCGAGTGCTCGCCCGGAACCTGGGAGGGGCTGGGCTTTGGCGAAATGGACCAGGACGAAACCTGCCGGGCCTGCGAGGCGCTTTTTGCGCATTGGCTGGACGGCGAAGGCCTGATGTCGAACGCACGGCATCTGCGCGGGTCGGCGTGGCTGAACTTCCCGCGCGTGCTGTGCGAGACGTGGGTTCACGACAAGCTCGTCCTTCTGGGCGACGCGGCTCACACCGCGCATTTCTCGATCGGGTCGGGGACCAAGCTGGCTTTCGAGGACGCGATCATGCTCGCCGAGGTGTTGACCAGCGTCGACAGGCCGGTCGCCGATGGGCTCATGGATTATCAGGAAGCGCGCAAGGTCGAGGTTCTCAAGCTGCAGAGCGCGGCCCGGAATTCGACGGAATGGTTTGAGAATCTCGAGCGCTATACCGGTTTCCCACCGAAGCAGTTTGCCTACTCGCTGCTGACCCGTTCACAGCGCATCAGCCATGAGAATTTGCGTCTGCGCGATGCCGACTGGCTGTCAGGCGTTGAGACCTGGTTCGCCGGCGGCGGGGGTGGGGGCGGGGCGTCCAGTCGGGCTCCCATGTTTGCACCTTTCAAGCTCCGCGACATGCAATTGGAGAACCGGATCGTTGTCTCGCCGATGTGCATGTATTCGGCGACAGAGGGCACGCCGGGTGCGTTTCACCGCGTCCATTACGGCGCGCGATGCCTGGGCGGCGCCGGGCTGGTCTATACAGAGATGACGGATGTCAGCGCTGATGCCCGGATCACGCCGGGCTGCACGGGCCTTTACACTGATGACCATGTGACGGCTTGGCGCGAGATCACTGATTTCGCGCACGAGCACACCGAGGCAAGAATGGCGATCCAGCTTTCACATGCGGGTCGGAAGGGCTCCACCCGACTGGGTTGGGATGGGTATGATGTGCCGCTTGAGAGCGGCAACTGGCCGATCTATGGCCCGTCGCCCATTCCGTGGGATGCGGGCAATCAGGTTCCGATCGAGATGAGCCGGGCTGACATGGACCGGATACGCACGGATTTTGTCCGCGCGACCAGGCGCGCGCTGGAGGCCGGGTTCGACATGATCGAACTGCACTGTGCGCATGGCTATCTCCTGTCCTCCTTCATCACGCCGCTTTCCAATCAGCGTGCGGATGCCTATGGCGGATCCTTGGAAAACCGCCTTCGTTACCCGCTTGAGGTGTTTACCGCGATGCGGGAGATCTGGCCCGCCGGGAAGCCGATGGCGGTTCGCATCTCCGCGACTGATTGGGTCGCCGGCCAAGGTATTGAAGCGGATGAGAGCGTCCAGGTCGCGCAGGCCTTCATGGCGGCCGGAGCTGATCTGATAGATGTGTCGGCCGGGCAAACCACGCCTCTGGCCCGTCCGGTCTATGGCCGCATGTTCCAGACCCCCTACTCCGACCGGATTCGCAACACCCTTGGCTGTGCGACGATGGCGGTCGGCAATATCTTCGAAGCAGATCATGTGAATTCCATCCTGGCGGCTGGACGGGCCGATCTCGTTGCGCTGGCTCGCCCGCACCTGCTCGATCCGAATTGGACGTTGCGCGCGGCAGCCGAGCTCGCCGACCGCGGCGTCCCTGTACCGCGCCAATACTTGGCCGGCTTCGACCAGTTGTCGCGCAATCTGCAGCGGGCCCAGCAAATGGAGGAGCAGGCATGAGCGATCTTGTCGGGAAACGCGCTGTCATTACCGGTGGCGGCACCGGAATCGGGCTGGCTTGCGCCCGCCGCCTGACTGAAGAGGGTATCGAAACGGTGCTGATGGGGCGCAATCTTGACCGCCTTGAAGCCGCGGCCTCGACGCTGGCAAATGCCCGCGCAATAGGGTGCGATGTGACCGATGACCAAAGCGTCGACCGGGCCTTCGAGGCCTGCGGTCCGGTCGATATTCTGGTCAATAATGCCGGCATCGCCGCGGCCAGCGCCTTCACCAGAACATCAATGGATGACTGGCGCCGTATCCAGGCGGTGAATGTTGAGGGCCTGGTGCGATGCACCCAGGCTGTGCTTGGGCCGATGCTCAAGGCACACTATGGCCGCATCATCAATATTGCGTCGATCGCGGGTCTGCGCGGCGGAGCTTATGTCGCGCCCTATGTCGCGTCCAAGCATGCGGTTGTCGGGCTGACCAAGTCGCTGTCGCTGGAATTTGCGCAAACAAGCCTGACCGTGAATGCGGTCTGCCCCGGCTTTGTCGAGACGCAGATCGTCGAGGATGCGATTGCCAATATCATGGCCAAAACCGGCCGTACGCGGGACCAGGCGCTGGCTGAGCTGGCCAAGGAGAACCCGCAGGGTCGGCTGATCCAGCCTGACGAGGTGGCCGAGACCGTGGCCTGGTTGTGCTCACCCCGTTCCGGTTCGATCTCGGGCCAGGCCATCACGATTTCCGGCGGGGCGATCTGAGATGGGCCCGACCATCGAAGAGGAATCCGTCGATGAGACGACCGGCGTTGACCGGCAGGCGGTGAAGCTGTGGCTGCGGCTTTACCGCCCGATCTCCCTGATCGAGCGCGAGCTGCGCAGTCGGTTTCAGCGCGAGTTCGGGGTTAGCCTGTCGCGCTTTGATGCCTTGTCGGCCCTGGATCGTGCGCCGGAGGGTCTGCTGATGGGCGAGCTCTCTGATCGACTTCTCGTTACCAATGGGAATGTCACCGGATTGATCAGTCGCATGCTGTCGGACGGGCTGGTGACGCGCGAAGCCCAGCCGCAGGACCGGCGCAGTTTCCGCGTCGCCCTGACCGCAAGCGGACGCGCCACCTTTGCGCGCATGGCACGGGCCCATGCCGGCTGGCTGTCCGAGCTGCTTGCCGATCTGCCGCACGACAGTGCCGCCCACCTCGCCGACCATTCCGAAGCGCTGCTGCGCAGTCTTCAAACCGAAACGAACGGATAGATCATGCTGGATCCCAAAACCCTCAAGCCGGTGCATTTCCTTTGGTCATTCGAGGATGGCGTGGCGACGATCACGCTCAACCGTCCGGACCGCAAGAATCCGCTGACCTTTGAAAGCTATGCCGAGCTGCGCGACCTGTTTCGCGATCTTGTCTACGTCAAATCGGTCCAGGCCGTCATTGTCACCGGGGCTGGCGGGAATTTCTGCTCCGGCGGCGATGTCCACGACATCATCGGCCCTCTGGTCGAGAAAGACATGGCCGGTCTGCTCGATTTCACCCGAATGACAGGCGATCTGGTCAAGGCGATGCGCGATTGTCCGCAGCCGGTAATCGCCGCGGTCGACGGGATTTGCGTGGGCGCGGGTGCGATCATGGCGATGGCGTCGGATCTGCGCGTGGCAACACCGGCCGCGAAGACAGCCTTCCTGTTCAATCGGGTCGGCTTGGCCGGCTGCGATATGGGGGCCTGCGCGATTCTTCCCCGCTTGATCGGTCAGGGACGCGCGAGCGAGCTTCTCTTCTTTGGTCGCTCCATGTCGGCTGAGGAAGGCGAGCGCTGGGGTTTCTACAATGCGATCGTCGAGGCTGGCGCTCTGATGGAAACGGCGACTGAGTGGGCGAACCGGATCGCAGCCGGGCCGAATTTCGCGAACGCCATGACCAAAAACCAGCTCAACACCGAATGGGATATGGGCCTGCACACGGCGATCGAGGCCGAAGCCCAGGCCCAGGCCATTTGCATGCAGACACGCGATTTCGAGCGCGCCTACCAAGCCTTCGTCGCGCGCGAAAAGCCGGTCTTCGAGGGGGATTGAATGTCCGATAGCAGCTATCTGGCCTGGCCCTTTTTTGACGACGCCCACCGCGCGCTCGCAGCAGAGCTGTCGGACTGGGCCCGGGTTCGTTTCGGCACGACCGGCTTCTCCGAGCACGCCGACATTGATGCTGACTGTGCCGTGATCCGTGCTGCACTGGGTGAGGCCGGGCTGACCCGCCAGGCCGTCCCGGCTGCTTATGGTGGCTCACAGGAAACGCTGGATGTCCGGTCGCTCTGCCTTGTCCGTGAGCACCTGGCCTATCGCTCCGGTCTGGCAGATTTCGTCTTTGCCATGCAGGGCCTGGGCGCGGGTGCGATCACGCTGTTCGGGACGCCGGCCCAGAAGCAGGCCTGGCTGCCGGGCGTGGCGTCGGGTGAGCTTTGTGCGGCCTTTGCCCTGACCGAACCGGCCGCTGGCTCGGATGTGGCGGCAATCGCGACCGAGGCGCGCCGAGACGGTGCTGAGTATGTCATCACTGGCGAGAAGACCTTTATTTCCAATGGCGGGATCGCTGATTTCTATGTCGTCTTCGCCCGGACTGGCGAGGCGGACGGCGCGCGGGGGCTCAGTGCGATCATCGTGCCGGCCAACACGCCGGGCCTGGTCATCGCCGAACGCATCGAGACCATGGCGCCGCACCCGTTGGCCCGGCTCCGCTTCGAAAATTGCCGCGTCCCGGCAGACAATCGGCTGGGCGAGGGCGGGGCGGGTTTCCGGATTGCCATGTCGACTCTGGATGTTTTCCGCTCGACCGTGGGGGCGGCCGCGCTGGGGTTTGCCCGGCGCGCGCTGGACGAAGCCACCGCACGGGCTCGGGATCGTGAGCTCTTCGGAGCGCCACTCGCCGACCTCCCCGGTGTCCAGACGCAATTGGCCGAGATGGCGGTCGATATCGATGCCGCCGCGCTTTTGGTCTATCGCGCAGCCTGGACCAAGGATGGCGGCGCGGCTCGCATTACCCGCGAGGCGGCGATGGCCAAACTCTATGCGACGGAGGCGGCGCAGAAAGCCATCGATACCGCAGTCCAGATATTCGGCGGGCTCGGGGTAACGAAGGGCAATGTTGCCGAAGCGCTGTACCGGGAAATCCGGGCCTTGCGGATCTATGAGGGGGCATCGGAAGTCCAGAAACTGGTTATTGCGCGCGCTCACCTGGCCGAGGCCGGGTCATGAGTTTCAACCGCTCGCGCCGGGTCCGTTTCGCCGATGTCGATCCGGCCGGAATCGTCTTCTATCCCCGCTATTTCGAGATGATCAACGGGATGATCGAGGACTGGTTCGACGAAGGTCTGGGCTATGGCTTTGATGCCATGATCGTCAACGGGCCGCATGGGGTTCCGCTGGCCCATATGGACGCTGAGTTCAAGGCGCCAAGTCGTCTCGACGACACGCTCGATTTCACGCTGGTCGTGCGTGGGCTGGGGCGTTCCTCGATCAAGCTGACCCTGACCGCACGATGCGGAGGCGAGGTCCGCATGATCGCTCGCCCAACGCTCGTATTCATTGATGGACCGGCCAACAGGCCGATTGCAATTCCGCCGACCTTGCGAGAGCGGATGCTGTCTTTCGAGGAGATCATCTGATGCAGATCCTGCAACCACCCGGCTGGCCGCGTCCCAAGGGTTATTCCAACGGGATACTCGCGCGGGGCCGCACAATCCATGTCGCTGGCCAGATTGGCTGGGATGAGAGCGGGGACATCGTCTCGGATGACTTTGCGGTGCAGTTCCGTCAGGTGCTCGACAATACGCTCGCTGTCCTCGCCGAGGCCGGAGCCCGCCCCGAGCATGTCGTTCGCATGACCGGTTATGTCACCAATCGCGACGAGTACCTGTCCGCCGGGCGCGAGCTCGGCGCGATCTGGAAAGAGCGGATGGGACGGAATTATCCGGCCATGGCTTTTGTCATTGTGCAGGGCCTGATCGAGCCGCGCGCCAAGGTCGAGATCGAAACAACGGCCGTGCTGCCGGACTGATCCGGCACCGCCGGGCCTGAGCGGGTCCGGTAGAACCATCGTCAAACGCGTCGGGGAGGACGTGATGACATTACAGACATCAGGCCATGTGGATGGCTTTGCACGCGATCATCTGCCACCGCGGGAGCAATGGCCGGATTTTCGCTTCGAAGCGGCGGAGCTGGACTATCCGGCGCGGCTGAATTGCGGGGCTGAATTGCTGGATGGTGCCGTGGCAAAGGGTTGGGGCGATCGGGTGGCGGTCTATAGCCGTGACCGGATCCTGACCTATTCCAAATTGCTCGCGGAAGCGAACCGGCTCGCTCACTATCTGGTCGACGATATGGGTGTCTTGCCGGGCAATCGAGTCCTGCTGCACGGACCGAACGGGATCGAGCTGATGCTGGCCTGGTATGCGGTCATGAAGGTCGGCGCTGTTGCTGTGACCACAATGCCCATGCTCCGCGCGCTCGAACTGGGCAAGGTGATCGGCAAGGGCCAGGTCGCCTTTGCGCTCTGTGATCCGGCCCTTCTTGAACCGGTTCGCGAAGCGGCGGCCGAGCACCCCGTCCTGAACCGGATTGAATGTTGGGGTGCGGGCAGCACGTTGGCGGCCGCGATGGGCGGCAAACCGACCAGCTTCACAAATGCGGACACGGCACGGGACGATGTCGCCTTGCTGGCCTTCACCTCGGGCACGACTGGACAACCCAAGGTCTGTGCCCATTTTCATTCAAGTGTCCTTGCGATGGCCGACACGTTCGGTCGATACACGCTCTCGCCCGAACCGGACGAAATCTATGCCGGCACGCCACCGTTTGCCTTTACCTTCGGGCTCGGTGCTTTCGTGGTCTTTCCGGCGCGTGCCGGGAACGCCGTGGCGCTGGCCGATCGGCCCGGATTCGAGGCGCTTTGTGAAACCGTGGAGCGCTTTGGTGTCACCACACTGTTTACGGCGCCCATGGGCTATCGGGCCCTGATGGGGTTGTGGGACGCGTACGACATGGGATCCGTCCGCAAGGCTGTTTCAGCCGGCGAGACCCTCCCCAAGCCAACTTCCGACGCGATGTTCGACAAGACTGGCATCCGCCTGATCGACGGGATCGGGGCGACGGAGATGATCCATATCTTCATTGGCGCTTCCGGCGATGCGATCCGTCCGGGGGCGACCGGTTTGCCGGTTCGAGGCTATGAGGCGCGCATCATTGATGAGAACGGACAGGAGCTCGCCCGCGGCGAGGTCGGACGCCTTGCCGTGCGCGGGCCGACCGGCTGTCTCTATCTTGATGACCCGCGTCAGGCTGACTACGTCGTTGATGGCTGGAACATAACCGGTGATCTCTATCGGCGTGATGAGGATGGCTATTTCTGGTATTTCTCGCGCGCTGATGATCTCATTGTCGCGGCCGGCTACAACATCGCCGGGCCGGAGGTGGAGCAGGCCCTTCTGACCCATGAGGCCGTCGTCGAATGTGCGGTGGTTGGGGCGCCCGACGAGGAGCGCGGCACGATCGTCAAGGCCTTTGTTGTGCTGACACCGGGGCATGCCCGGGACACCGATATGGTCGAAGCTCTTCAATCCCATGTGAAAGCCGAAATCGCGCCTTACAAATACCCGCGCGCGATCGAGTTCCTCGACGCCTTGCCCAAAACCCAGACCGGGAAAGTTCAGCGCTACCGCCTGCGATAAGGCTGATACGCGGGTCTTCTGCTGTTGGCGGGCATGGCGCCTTGCTTGTGGTGGTTTGGAGATACCGGTACAGCTGGCGAGAAGCATCGCTCTGGGGGCGGTGAGCCATATTCGGGAGGTGTCTGTGCGCGTCGGTTATGTTTTGGGTGCATTCGTATGTCTGGCTGGGGGCGCCCTGGCGCAAGAAGTGGATGACCGCACATTCGCCGGAGAGGTGACGGAAGTCGAGCCGCGAGCGGTCACCGAAATCTCGCTTGAGGCCGGACAGCTCGTCACCTTGTCGACGTCGTCTGCGGACCGTCTCGACACCGTTCTCGAGCTCGTCGGGCCGGATGGGCGTACCGTGGCAGAAAATGACGACCGCAGCCCGGGCGACCTGACGTCCCAGATCATCTACGTTGTCGAGGCGAGCGGCGATTACTCCGCAGTCGTGACCGGTTATGGCGGCGCAACAGGCGGTTTCGAACTGAGCATCGCCGGCGGGCTTGATTTCGGCCTGACGAGTGAGTCCCGCACCATGGTTGAAGAGCGGGTCACGCTGGATGCCCGCCGCCGCGAGGTCAGCTATCCGGTCAGCCTTGCGGGCGAGGACATCCTGGTGGTCACCACCTATGCCCTCACAGCCGATCTCGACACGACGCTGGCCCTGCTGGACGCACGTGGTGAGGTGGTCGCCCAGAATGATGATCGCGGTGATGGCAGTCTGAACTCGCAACTGGTTTTCCAGGCCGAGCAGCCTGGCGACTATCGCGTGGTTCTCGGCTCCTATGCGGACGCGGGCGAGGGTGATCTGGTTCTGTCCATTGCGACCGACCCGAACGCGGAAGTGCCCTTTGATTTCGACTCGATCGAGCGTGATGTGTTCGCCGAACAAGCCGGCATGATCGCCGGTCGCGACACCGAATTCGATTATCCGCTTGAGCTTGAAGCCGGTCAGACCGTCATGGTGCTGGCGGAGGCGCTCAGCGGCGATCTCGATACCGTGCTGCGCCTTGTCGGCGAAGACGGATTCCCGGTTGCGCTCAATGATGATCGCGGCGATGGCTCGCTCAATTCCGCGATCGCCTTCACGGCGCCGGAAGATGCCAGCTATACGCTTGAGCTCCGACGCTATCGCAGTGGCGAGAGCAGCGGCGACTATCGCCTCGAACTGTCCTTTGTGGACGCCACCGTCGTCGACACATTGCAGGACCTGCTGGAAAACAGGGTCGCCCTGAGCGGTCCGGAACTGGTCATCGAAACCGAAGATTTCCGGGTTCACTATACGCTCGAAGGGGTCGATGCGTCCTCCACGGAATACGCCGAATCCGTAGGGGTCACGCTACAGTCCATGCTGGATGAGCAGGTCTCGCGCATTGGTTGGGCCGAACCGGTCCGCGATGATGACGGGCGCTATACAGCCTTCGTCGCCGATGCGGATGGCTCCATGGGTGTGACCTATCCGGTCCAGATTGTTTTCGACAATGTGCATACGGGTGATGTTCGCGAGACCTCCGCGGCACGGACCGTCTTTGTGGTCGACAATGACTTTGTCGGCATGGGCAAGACGGCGTCGGTTCACAGCCTGATGCGGGCCACGGCGACGCACGAATTCAACCACGTCATCCAGTTCGGCTATGACTCCGAAGAGGGTCTGGACTGGCTCTATGAGGCGACGGCCTCCTGGACCGAGACCACCACAGTCGGCAGCGACCAGGACGCGACGGACTATGTCGCGACCGATTATGCCGCGCCGGAAGTCTGTTGGACGACGAGCGAGAGCGGGTTTGACTACGCCCAATGGACACTGTTGCAGTCGATTGCCGACAGTTATGGCGAGGGGCTCATCGTCGAGATGTGGGAAAACAGCGTCACGCTGGATGGTTTCGACACCATGTCGGCTTCACTTGAGCGGGTCGGGACAACCATTCCGGACGTGATCCAGCGTTGGCGGGCCCAGAATTACGCCATGGCATATGATCTCGCGCCGATGTTCACCGATACGGTGTACATCCAGCACAGCATGGATAGTGAGCGTGGCTGGATGTCCAAAGGCGGGCTGGAACAGCTCGGAGCGAACTATATCGCGCTCGAAATGGACGGACGTTTTGGGTTCGAGTTGAGCGGTGATGACGGGCTTGAGCTGGTCGCACTGGGGCATCGTGATGGTGTGGTCGATGTCACCCCGCTGGGGCGTGGCGGTACGGTCGATACGACCGGCTATGACCATTCCGCCCTGATGGTTTTCCGCCGTACCATGCCGGAAGCGCCGGGTGTGTGTTCGGGTACGGGCTATTCGCTCGATGTGACGTCGTCCACCTCAACCCCGCCGCAACCCGCTTATCAGTTCGATGCGCCGCATTTCTCGGCGCCGGGCTAGATCAGCCCACATCCGCTTCAGCCGCGGCCAGGTCTTCGGCTGAATTGATATTGAGAAATGCGCCCGGACCGTCGAATGCGACGGTTCGGGCGTTGGCGTTCCGGGCCAATTGAATGAGGGCCAGACCGGCGCCGGCCGGGCTGTGCGTCAGCTGGGCCGCGACGTCGGCCGGTCTCCAGGCCGAGAAGGCCGGTTGCAGTCGCCCGCCTGCATGCGCGATGGCTGGTAGCGGTCCGGCACACAGGCGTTCGACCAGATCCGGAGCAAGAAATGGCGCGTCTACCGGGACGGTAATCAGAACACAATCCGGGACCTCGGCCAGGTGCTTCGCGGCGGCATGAAGGCCTGCGGCAGGCCCGGCGGGGCCGTCAGTCCTGTCGGCCAGAACCGTCAGACCGCTTCCATAATCCGAGCGACCGGATATCAGGACCTGGTCGACCTGCGGTGTCAGGCGCTCCAGGACATGCTGGATGAGGGGCCGACCGTTCAGGACCGCTGACGCCTTGTCGATGCCGCCCATGCGTCGGGCCTGACCGCCCGCGAGGATGAGGCCGGTGCGCCTCATGGGACCCGGACGAAGTGTCCGCCGCTTCGCGCATACAGCGCGATGCGGGCTTCCCGGGCTTTGCGTATGGCAAAGGCGGTGGGCGCGGACAGGGTCGCAATCGCCGGCAGTCCGGCGCGCGCGGCCTTCTCCACCAATTCATAGGAACAGCGGCTGGACATGACCACGAAGCCGTCGGCCGTGTCCCGTCCGTCACGGACCAATGCACCGACCAATTTGTCGAGGGCGTTGTGACGACCGACATCCTCGCGGGCGGCCAGCACCTCTCCCTTGGAATTCGCCCAAGCGGCGGCATGAACCGAGCGGGTCCGGGCGTTGAGGGGCTGCCAGTCAGGCAGGGCGGCCATGGCGACGGCCAGCGCTTCCGGGCTGAGCTCGACCGCTTGGTCAGCGATCGGCGGCAATGGTCTGGTCAGGCTCTCAGTGTTGTCCAGCCCACACAGGCCGCATCCGGCCCGGCCCGGCAAGGTGCGGCGGCGCTGTATGAGGTCAAAGCGTTCCAGTCGGTCTGCATTGAGCGAGATGTGCAGGTCAATTCCGACCTCTCGATGCACGATCTCGATGGCCTCGATTTCGCCGGGATGGCGGATGATCTCCTCCGCGAGCGAGAACCCGATAGCGAAATCGGCAAGATTATCAGGCGTGGCGAGCATGACGGCGTGATTGCGCCGGTTGTAGACGAAGGCCACCGGAACTTCCTCGGGCACAGCCCATTCGGCGCCATCGGCCAGGACGATGTCGGTTGCCGCGGCTGCGGCGGCGCCCTGTTCGGTGATCACAGGCCCGCTATTCGGCCGGTTCGACACGATCATCTCGCTGGATTCTCCGGCTCGGCGCCGTCTGTTCGGCATGGGCTTCCTGCCACGCCGAGCGATGATTGGCCGGGCTCACTTCGACGGCCGTCACCTTGTATTCCGGGCAGCTGGTCGCCCAGTCGGCATTCTCGGTCGTGATCACATTGGCGCCCGTCTCCGGGTGATGGAAGGTCGTGTAGACAACGCCCGGCGCCATGCGTTCGGAGATTCGGGCACGCAATGTGATCTCGCCCTTGCGGGAGCGGACAGACACCCATTGTGCGTTCTGGATGCCGCGTGTCTCCGCATCGCTGGGGTGCAATTCCAGCACATCCTCGTCATGCCAGCGCGAATTCTCCGTGCGGCGCGACTGGGCGCCGACATTGTACTGGCTGAGAATGCGGCCCGTGGTCAGGATAAGCGGGAATTTGCGATTGGCGCGTTCGGTCGTCGGGACAAATTCGGTGACCACGAAATTCCCCTTGCCGCGCACAAATCCGTCGACATGCATGATCGGCGTGCCCTGTGGCGCGTCCTCATTGCACGGCCATTGCACGCTGCCCTCGCGATCCAGGCGGGCGTGGGACACGTCGGCAAATGTCGGGGTCAGGGCAGCGATCTCGTCCATGATCTCCGCGCTTGTGGCAAAGGACTTCACCGCATAGCCCATCGCTTCGGTCAGCGCCTGCGTCACGGCCCACTCATCCATGCCGGTCTTGTTGCGGACCGCCGGGCGAACCCGATTGATGCGGCGTTCGGCATTGATGAAACAACCATCCTTCTCGAGGAAGGACGTGCCGGGCAGAAAGACATGGGCGAAGCGGGCCGTCTCATTCAGGAAGAGGTCCTGGACAACGAGAATATCGAGCGCTGTCAGCGCCGCTTCGACATGCTGGGTATTTGGATCGGACTGGGCAATGTCCTCGCCCTGGACATAGAGTCCACGGAAATTTCCAGCGCAGGCTTCGTCGAACATATTGGGAATGCGCAGGCCGGGCTCTGCGTCTTGCTTGTGTGCCCAGGCGGCTTCGAAAATGGCGCGTGTGGCGTCATCGCTGACATGGCGATAGCCGGGAAACTCGTGCGGGAAGGAGCCCATATCGCAGGATCCCTGGACGTTGTTCTGGCCGCGCAACGGGTTCACGCCGACCCCGCGTCGCCCGATATTGCCGGTGGCCATGGCGAGGTTGGCCATGCCCATGACCATGGTCGAGCCCTGGCTGTGCTCTGTGACACCGAGTCCGTAATAGATCGCCGCCGCGCCACCCTTGGCATACAGGCGTGCGGCAGCCCGGATATCATCGGCCGGGACGCCGGTGATTGACGCCGCACTTTCCGGTGAATTGGTCTTGTCCTTGATGAAGGCGAGCCAATCATCGAACGAATCGACTTCGCAGCGTTCAGCAATAAAGCGATCGTCCAGCAGGCCTTCCATGGCCGCGACATGGGCAAAGGCGTTGACCAGGGCGACATTGGTGCCGGGCTGAAGCGCCAGATGATGCGCCGCCGCGACATGGGGCGTGCGCACCAGGTCGATGGCGCGTGGATCGGCCACGATGAGTTTGGCTCCAGCACGCAGCCGACGCTTCATTTGCGAGGCGAAAACCGGGTGGGCGTCGGTCGGATTGGCGCCGATAAGCAGGATCACATCGGCGTCTTCGACGCTGTCGAAATCCTGGGTGCCAGCTGAGGTTCCGTAAGTCTGTTTCAAGCCGTAGCCGGTGGGTGAATGGCAGACCCGGGCACAGGTATCGATATTATTGTTGGAGAAGGCGGTTCGGACCATTTTCTGGACCAGCCAGACTTCCTCGATCGTGCAGCGTGAGGACGAGATGGCCCCGATCGACTTGCGGCCGTGTTCGGCCTGAACCGCCTTGAACCGATCTGCGGCAAAGCCGATTGCCTCATCCCAGCCGACTTCGCGCCAGGGCTGATCGAGCGAGTCGCGGATCATCGGCTTGGTGATGCGGTCGGCATGGGAGGCATAACCCCAGGCGAAGCGGCCCTTGACGCAGGAATGGCCATGATTGGCCTTGCCGTCCTTGTCCGGCACCATGCGGATGACCTGGTCTCCTTTCAGCTCGGCCTTGAAAGAGCAGCCGACGCCGCAATAGGCGCAGGTCGTCTTCACGGACCGATCCGGCACGCCATGTTCGACAACGGCTTTCTCTTGCAGCGTGGCCGTGGGGCAGGCCTGGACGCAGGCCCCGCAGGAGACGCATTCAGAGTTGAAAAAATCAGGTCCGCCAACCGCGATATGCGAGTCGAAACCCCGGCCCTCAACCGTCAGGGCGAGGGTTCCCTGAACTTCGTCACACGCACGCACGCAACGCGAACAGACAATGCATTTGGACGGTTCGAAGTCGAAATAGGGGTTGGAGATGTCCTTGGCCTGCCCGCCATGATTCTCACCGGCAAACCCGTAGCGGACATCGCGCAGGCCGACCGCGCCCGCCATGTCCTGAAGCTCGCAATCGCCATTGTCGGAACAGGTCAGACAGTCAAGCGGGTGGTCGGATATGTAGAGCTCCATCACCCCGCGACGCAGGCGGGCGAGGCGGTCGGTTTGAGTGGCCACTTTCATGCCCGCCTCCACCGGGGTGGTGCAGGAGGCGGGCGTGCCGCGCTTGCCCTCGATCTCGACCAGACAGAGTCGGCAGGACCCGTAGGCATTCAGGGAGTCGGTCGCGCAGAGTTTGGGGATTTGCGTGCCCAGTGACATCGCGGCCCGCATGATACTCGTGCCTTCGGGAGCCGTGGTCTCGAAACCGTCGATTTCGAGCGTGACGGTTGTCTCGCTCCCGCGCGGCGCCGGGGTTCCGAAATCGATCTCCTTGTCCAGGGGCATGGCGGGGTCCTACTCGGCGGCCAGACGGGTGAAGTCTTCGGGAAAGCGCTCTATCGCACTGCGCACAGGCATGGGCGTCAGGCCGCCCATCGCGCACAGCGAGCCGTCAGTCATCAGCTCACACAAATCCTGCAGGAGATCGAGATTGGCCTCGATCTCATCGCCGGCGATAATCCTGTCCAGCGTCTCGCGGCCGCGCGTGGCACCGACCCGGCAAGGCGTACACTTTCCGCAGGACTCGATGGCGCAGAACTCCATCGCAAACCGGGCCTGGCGCGCCATGTCGACGCGGTCGTTGAACACGACGATGCCGCCATGTCCCAGCATGCCGCCAATCTCCGCCAGGGCTTCGTAATCCATGGCGACGTCGAGATCGGCTTCGCGCAGATAAGCCCCGAGCGGGCCGCCCACCTGGACGGCGCGCAACGGACGGCCGGACCGGGTGCCGCCCCCAAAGTCCTCAATGAGGCTGCGCAGGGAGACACCGAAAGCGAGTTCGATGAGCGCCCCCCTCGCGATATCACCAGCCAGTTGAAAGGCCTGCGTTCCGCGTGATCGACCCGTGCCGAAATCGCGATAGGCCTCGCCACCATGCGCGAGAACCCAGGGCACGCTGCCCAGCGTGAGGACATTGTTGACGATGGTCGGTTGGCCGAACAGGCCGGAAATCGCCGGGATGGGGGGTTTGGCTCGAACCTCTCCGCGCTTGCCCTCGAGGCTGTTGAGCATTGAGGACTCTTCGCCGCAGATATAGGCACCGGCGCCGGTGCGGACTTCGATGTCGACATCGGCGCCATCGACCAGGTCCCGAAAGTGGCCGGCCTCGCGCCACAGTGTGATCGCTTGTTTGAGCGTGCGGATGGCGTCGGGGTATTCCGAGCGCAGATAGACCAGACCGTGGCAGGCACCAATCGCACGCGCCGCGATGCACATGCCTTCGATCAGGGTGAAGGGATCACCCTCCATGAGCAAACGGTCTGCATAGGTGCCGCTATCGCCCTCATCGGCATTGCAGCACAGATATTTGCGCTCGCCCGACGATTTGCGCGCGGTTTCCCATTTGATCCCGGCGGGGAAGCCGGCCCCGCCGCGGCCGCGCAGGCCCGATGTCCGGACCTGTTCGATGATGGCATCCGGTGAAAGCCCGCGGGCGGTTTCCAGCCCACTCAGCCCGCCACCCTTCGCATAGGCCTCGAGGTCCAACGGGTCGGCCAGTCCGCAGCGCACAAAAATCAGCCTCTGCTGCCGGGCGAGTTGCGGGATGTCCTCGACCGGACCAAGGGCCAGCTTGTGGCCGGTGTCAGGAAAACCGATGTTCACCAGGTCGGCGACATCGTCCGGTGTGACCGGACCGAAGCCCAGGCGCACGCCATCGCGTTCGATCTCGACCAATGGCTCAAGCCAGAACAGGCCCCGTGAACCATTGCGCACGATCTCGCAATTGTCGGGCAGGGCCGCCGCAAAAGCGTCCGCAACCGCGTCTGCGCCGACCGAGCGGGCGGCCGAGTCGCCCGGAATATAGATGCGGTCGGGCAATCCGATCATTCCACGTCTCCCGGCAGGGCGCCATTGGCCGTCAATTCATCGATCAGGGCGTCTGGATCAAGGCGCCCGATCGGCCGGTCATCCAGAAGTGCGGCAGGTCCGAGGGCACAATTGCCAAGGCAATAGACCGAGCGGATCTCAATCCTGTCTGCTGCGGACGCGAGCGCCGCTTCCAGCCGGTTGGCAAGGGCTTCGCCTCCCACTGCCTGACACGCCTCGGCGCGGCAGAGCTTGAGTATATGGCGGGGGCCGGGCTGGCGGCGGAAATCATGGTAGAAGCTGAGCACGCCCAAGACCTCGGCGCGGCTCAGATTGAGCGCGTCGGCGATGGTGGCAATGGCGCGGTCGCCGACGAAGCCGGAGGTGCGCTGGACATCGTGCAGGATTTCGATCAGCGCATCAGGGCGGTTGGCCGCGCGTGCACAAGCGGCACGGGCGGAGGCATCATCGATCGTATCGATCAACATGGGCATAATCTGACGCCGGACTCCCCGAAAACTGTTTTTTGTTACCGGGCATTATGACGTGTTATGCCGCACTTCCCAAATCGCCGATGGGATCAATCGACAGGCCTTGCTGGACCAGGGGTGGCTGGGAGTCGGTCAGCCGACTCCCGGCCAGTCTAGAGACCTTCAGGTGAGTCGTCGGCAAGGCAGGTCGGAATGGGCATCTCCTGCCAAGGGTCGAACCCGTCGAGCAGTGAGAGCTCCGGTGGTCGGGTCACTGGCCCGGCCATACGGATCGCCTCGATGCCTTCCGAGGCAGGAATGACATCGCTCACCAGCGGTGTGAGCACCTTGTCCGCTGCGTCGGCCTCGGAAAAGTGCACGATGGTGCCGTTGCCGAAATCGAGATCGGCCAGGTCCGAGCCCGTCAGACGGCCGATCGAATTGCCGTCCTGCTCGCTGAGCTGTGTCCAGGACATGCCCGGCATCTGGCGCGCCGCAGCGGCCAGCAGGGACACGGGTTCGGCGGACGACGGTGTGAAGGTGAAGGCGCCGCCATCAATCTCGACCGTTCCGTCCGCGAAGCGCAGTGTTTCCATGTCGATCAGAACGTCAGAACCGTCCGGGCTGTCCGTTCTCTGGTCAGTTATGCGGACGCGACCATTGGCCAAGTAGCGCACGGCGTAATCAGCATAATCGCCCGAGAAATAGGCACTATCGATCCCATTTCCGCCGTTCAGCGTGTCATTGCCGGCACCACCGGTCATGCGGTCATTGTCATTCTGGCCGAACAGGCGGTCATCCCCTCCGTCGCCGCGCAGGATGTCATTACCTGTGCCGCCGATAACGAGGTCATTGCCGTCATCGCCGAAGACCCGGTCATTCCCGGCCTCGCCCTTCATCGCGTCGTCGCCGCCCTGTCCACGCAGGATGTCATTGCCATCCCCGCCGACCATGCGGTCACGATCATTGCCGCCATACAGGAGGTCGTCGCCGTCGTCGCCACGCAGGTTATCCGCGCCGTCACCGCCATAAATGGTGTCGTTGCCACCGAGGCCGCGCAGGACATCATTGCCGCCATTGCCGGTGATCACATCGTCGCTATTGGTGCCCAGAATACGGTCGTCGCCGTCATCCCCCTCCAGCGGATTGCCGCCGCCGCCACCGCCGCCACTACCGCCTTGGAAGGTAATGGTCTCTATATTGGTCAGCGTGTCGGTTCCGTCCGGTGATCCGGCGCGCAAATCAACCACGGTGGTGGTGCCACCATTTACGGTGACATTGTAGTCGGTCTCAGCCCCGGAATAGATCGCGGTATCCGAGCCGCCACGGCCGTTGATGGTGTCGTTGCCCGCATTGCCGGTGAACACATTATCGCTGTCATTGCCGGTCAGCGTGTCGTTTCCGCTGCCGCCCGTTGCGTTTTCGATCACAACGCCCTCAGCGATGGTGAAGCCGCCGATCACCCCGGTGACGTAGGAGACGAAACCGCCTCCGCCAGCAGCGTAGGTGATGCTGGCCGCGCGCAGGTCGATCACGGCAGCAGCGCTGCCGGAATAGGCAATCGTGTCGTCGCCGCCCGTGTCCCAGATGGCCTGGTACATTGTGCCGGCACTGTTTCCGGTGAAGAGCTGATAGACGGTCGAGCCGGCATTGTGGCTTGCGTTGATGCCGTATTTTTCCTGGATCAGAGCGATGTCGAGCGGGCCGAGCGTGCCTTGCCAACCGAAATTATTGCCGCCGCTGAGTCCATTGGGACCCGTCGCCCAGCCGTCATTATAGGACATGGTCGTGAATATGCCCTGGTTCAGGTCGTTGTCGCCATAGCTGTTGAACGAACCCGTGACGCCGTTCATGACGACGGATACGCCGCCTGTGTCATGAGGGTGAGCGAGGCCAAGCCCGTGTCCAATTTCGTGGATCATTGTGACAAAGGCATAGCCCCCGGGTTGCAGGCTGGCATTGGTCCATGTGCTATGGGAATCATTGAATACGCCGACCCCTGCATTGACGGTCCCCGGCGGGTTGAAATAGCCAAGCGTGTCGCTGCCCAGATCTGACTTCACGAGCGTGAAGGTGGCGCTGCCCTGGTTGCCCGTTTCGGCGAACGTGATGTTGGCGACATCGGCGAACACGCCAAAGGCAGCCATGGCGGCCGCCTTTTCGGCAGCGCTCCAGTTGGAGCTGGCAGTTTCGCCGTCATAGGTCTCACCGGTCGTGGCGAAATAGACCGTCAAGGATGAACCGGCGACTTGGGTGCCCCAATCCAGAGAATCCAGAAGGCTCGGGGGCTCGACCTCTTCGGCGCCGAGTGTGTAATTGCCGGTTTCGGTAGAGTAGGCATGGGCGTCCAGATAATAGGTGCCGGTCTCGGTTGCGGTGAAATTGATCAGGGAGTTCAGTCCCGGCCCGCCATCATCATTCGTGGTAAGAATATTGCCGTCGGAATCACGCAGATGCAGCTTCGGGTCGCTTAGACCGAAGGGTCCAACGCCGGTCAACGCAAAGGCATAGCTCTCACCGGCAACCAGGTCGATCGCCACCCAGTCATGATCGCCCGAGGTATCGATTGCGCTATTCAACGTGTTGCCGACTGTGAGCGTGGCTGTCGTGCTGGCATCACCTGCAATCGTGTCCGCCATGGGTGTGTCGAGGCCGGGAACGAGCGGTGGCGGCGAACCCTTCTCGATCGAGAAACCCCGATCCGAGAATGCATTCATGGCGAAGGCGGCGGCAAAGCCCGCGCCGTCAATCGCGCCATGAAGTGGATTCGTGCCGTCCTCGGTCGTGGTGCCCCGCCCGCTCGAATGCCTGCACAGAACGCACATCCCGGTTCCTCCCTTTAAGCATGTGCCGGCAGGGTCGGTGGGACCCTGCCGCAATATTTGGGAAAGACTACTATCATTCGGTTGCCGAACGCACCAAGTTTTGAGTGCCAATGACGGATGAGTTTGTTAGATATTCAGCATGGGGCCTGACGCGATCCGAGGAGACCCATACGGTGCCGACATTCCTGGTTCTTGTTGCGGCTCTGACGCTAATCGCCTGCGCGCCCGTCACAGGGCCGAATACCACGGGGGCCCCCGAAAACATGCCTGATCCGGTTTACGACCTGCCGCATGCTCAAGGCCGTGGCTTTACCAGCCTGGATGAGTATCTCGCGCACCTGCAGGAGATGGGGGCCCAGGACCGGCCCTTCTATGTCGAAATCGAGCCGGGCATCTATGAGCGGGCTACCGGGCGACGCATGCCCGGTTCAGCGCCGGAACCGGAGCGGTTTACGCGCGCCGAGCTTATGGAAATGTTCGGGTTTCAGGAATAGCGGCGGCGTGTGCCAGGCCCGGCAACAAGCGCTTGAGCCGATGAGCGGCCTCACTTAGCTTGCCGTCATGGGGAAGAGGGCTACCAACATCGTGACGTGCTGCGCCTGCCGCTCCGGGTCGGGAGCATGAGTGCGCGCGGCTGCCGGATCGCGCTGATTGATGATCATCGCATGTTCGTGGACGGGTTTGCCGTCCTGCTGGGCTCACTGCGCCCGGACTACGATGTGTGCACCTATGATGCACCTGTTGCCTTTCTCGAGGACCTCGAAGCCGGTCAGAGCTTTGACCTGGTCATTCTCGATCTGGTGATGCGCAGCATGAATGGGTTGGCAGTGCTCGCCGCGATGCGCGATCGCCGGTTCCGCGCGCCGGTTCTCGTCCTTTCCGGCATCGGATCAGAACCGCCAATCGCCGAAATGCGTTCCCTGGGCGCGCGCGGATTCGTGCACAAGTCCGCCGACACGGCGGTTCTCGTTGAGGCGGCAGATGCCCTGCTTGCCGGCAAGACATGCTTCATCGAGCAGGACGGGCGTGAATCGGATCTGACGGATGCCCATGACCCTGACCTGGCGGCCTTGGTTGGCGGCGTCCCGACCCTCGCGCCACGCCAGACGGAAATTCTCCATCTGATCGGCAAGGGAGAGACCAACAAGGCGATCGCTGCGAAGCTGGATATCAGCGAGAATACGGTGAAGTCCCATTTGCGGGCGGTATTCGAGGCGCTGGGAACTCACACTCGCACCGCCTGCGTTCGCAAGGCCCAGGCCCTCGGCCTGATCTGATCCCGGCGCGGCTTACTCGAGACTGGGGGCCCGCGCCAGTATCTCGAGAAGCACACTTTGGACGCGTACGGGATCTGCAGGTTTGGTGATGACGGTGACATCCGCAAGGCCCGCCAGTTTCTCGAACTGATAGATGTCGCCGGTCAGCAAAATGGCTGGTGTGTCCGCAGCCAGTTCAGCGCGAAGGGCGGTAATGGTTTCCAACCCGTCTTCCCCGTTGGCCAGGCGCTTGTCTACAATCAGCAGCGCAGGTTCTGATGTCGCCCATGACAGCAGATTCACGGCTTCCTCGCCCGACTCCGCCGCAACGACGCGGCAACTCCAGTCCGTCAAAACGATGGCGAGGGAGTCCCGGATTGCCGCATCGTCCTCGACCAGAACAACCAGCGGCGTCCCGGTCACACGGTCCAGCCGGGCAGGGTTTTCGGCCAGCACCAGGTCGGCTGGCGCACGAGCAATCCGGAGACGCGCGCGCGTGCCTTCACCGCTGGCCGAGTGGAATTCCAGCTCCGCGCCCAACTTGCTGGCGAGTTGACGCACGATTGGCAGTCCGAGCCCGAGCCCGCTCTCGCCACCATCGACCGGTGCGGCCAGTTGGACGTATTCGTCGAATACCCGGTCCACCTCATCGGAGGGGATGCCCGGCCCGTTATCGCTGACTTCAATGAGCATGTCCGCGCCATCACGGCGCGAGACAAGCCGGATTTGGCCCCCGGGCGGGGTGAATTTCACGGCATTCGAGAGCAGGTTCCGCAGGATTCGCGCCAACAGAAGGGGATCATTGTCGACAATGGCGGCCTCGATCCGGGTTTCCAGTGTGAGGGCGTGTCCACGGGCCGGCTCCGCGAATTCCTGTTCCAGACCCTGCAGGATTGTCTCCAGCGCGAAGGGCCGTGGTTTCGCGACGATGGCGCCACTATCCAGACGCGCGGTTTCAACCAGCGCCTGAAGCAATTGCTGCTGACTGCTCCAACACGCTTCGATCTTGTCGAGCAGTTCCAGCTGTTCGGCTTGACGCAACGTTCTGCGCATCGCGCCGATGAAGAAACCCTGCGCCTGGAGAGGCTGGGCGAGATCATGGCTGGTGGCAGCGAGGAAGCGGGACTTCTCCGCGCTGACCCGCTCAACAAGCGCATTCTGCTCTTGAAGTCGTCGCGTCAGTTCGCGATTTCGTTCGGCCGCCAGCAGGGTCTGCGTCTGGATTTCTGCCCGCGCGCTAACCAGCAGGCCAAAGCCGTAGTAAATCAGCAATCCGACGCCGATCAGCCGGAGTGGCCCTTCCACTGTCACCAACCAGTAGCTGGTGAAGGGAAGCAGGGTGGCGCTGGCCAGCGCGATGAATGTGGGTCGGTACTCCGCGCTTGGCATCATGCCGCCGACAGTGATCGCGAACACCATGTTGATGGCAATGAAAAGGTTGAGCAGCGACGTGTCGTCCAGAAAGGCGATGGCGAAGCTCGCCCAGACCAGGCCCGTTAGTCCGGAGATGAAAATATGGCCGGTCAGGTAGCGGCGGTAATTGGTCAGATTGACGCCGCCGGGCGCAACCAGGCGCGGATAGGCAAAGACCACACCGACCATGCCCCCCGCCGCCGCAAGCCAGCCCGCCGCAAAGCGGAAATCTCCGGTCAGCACGATGAGAACGGTGAGGTAAAGAATGACACCGCCAATGATCAGGCAGGACATGCGCGTCCGGGCCAGGAGAAGCCGCGCCTGATCGAGGCGTATGTCCTGGAGGTCAGCGCTCAGCCCGGAGGCTTCCGGGCCGTCATCTGACGTTGAGGTGCCAGCGTCGGTCATCCGGGCTTGGGCTCCAGGCGGTGCTGGCGGCTCCGAGCGGCCACCTTGCCCGTAATCTGCCATCGCGCCCGCAGCCGCTCAACCGCCCGTACGGGTGGCCGCCGCTGCGATCCGCTCAAGGGCGTCATGATGGGCAGACCGATCAAGCGGGTAGCGCCAGATGACGCCGATCATGGCGATGGTCAGGACCGCAGGGAGCCAGCTGGAAAGGGCGCGTATCGCCGTCAATGCTTCCGGCGACATCGCTTCGGGCGTGTACTGGCTAAGCGCCAGTACGCCGCCCGCGCACAGGGCGGCAAAGCCGGCCGCCGCCTTTTGAACGAAGGTCGTCAGGCCGAAAATTCGTGTCTCGACACGTCGACCGGACTTGGCGTGTCCGAAGTCGACAACATCCGCGAGCATGGACCAGAACATCACCGGGATAGCGGCATTGCCGACCCCGCTGATCGCGATCGCCACAATCGCCATGACTGCCTGCGAGGACGGCGTCAGCGCGAGGATGACGTAGCCGGTCGCTGCCATTGCAAGACCACCGATGAGCGCGTGTCGCTTGGAGGTCCGGGCGGCGATCATCATCCAGACCGGGGCCGCGAGCATGATCACCAGAACCGGTGTTGCGAGCGCCACCATCTCCAGATCTGGCCGTACCAGAACATGATTGACGAGGTAGATGAGAGATTGCGTGAAAAGGCCGTAGCCGACAGTTGCCAAAGCCATGAGGGTCAACAAGCCCTGCAGGGGGCGGTTATCGCGTGTCGCCAACCATAATCCGGCCAATCCGGCGGTCCCCCTGTGCGGCTTTGCTTCGGCGGGCAGGGGCGGTGCCTTGCGCATGGTGATGGCACAAATGCCGAGTACCAGCGCCGACAGGGCGCCCAGGGCAATGGCGGCCAAGGCATGTCCCGTGCGGACGGCATCCTCGCCTGCGCCGGCGACCAGGACCGGCAGGAGTATGGCGGTCATCAGCCCACCCAGGGCGGCGAATATGACGCGGATGGCTGACAGGGCGCTGCGTTCATCACCGTCCGTGGTCAAACGTGCCGGCAGCGCGTTGTACGGCATGCTGGCGAAGGTGAAGGCGGTGCGGAAGAGAAGGTGAGTGAACAGGGCCCAACCCGTCATGGCCAACATGTCATTGAAGGGATTGGTGAAGACCAGGGCAAAGGCGATGCCTGCCGGCAGTGCAGCGACCAGTATCTGGCGTCCGTATCCCGCTCCGCGATGGGCGCGTCGTTCCGACCATGTCGACACGATCGGGTCAGACACTGCGTCCCAGGCCATACCGACCAGATAGATCAGACCCGCCAGCATGGGCGGCAGGCCCAGCACGTCGGTATAGAAGTAGAGCAGGAAGAGCGCGCAAGCCTGCCAAAGCGCGACGAAGGCGAAATCGCCTATTCCGTAACCCATGCGCTGGCCTAGGCCGATTGAGGGCGGAGCCGCGGGATTGGTTGTGGATTCGGGCACGGACATGTCCTGTGGTCAGGGAGCGGGTCGTCGATGCGAGGTCCGGTGTCGACAGGCGGCCCGGTTCGCCATTTCGTGATTTCCGGACGTTATTGTGTCGTCTTTTGCATTTCAAACCAGTTGTTTGTGCTCAACCGCCCTTTCTCCGAGTTGATTGGGGCTGTCCGGGTGGGCCGGTTACGCTCGCGCTCGCTCAGCCGGGTGCCGCCGGCGTGCAGGAGCTGGACATGTACCGAATTCCCGGACTCGAGGCGGCCGGAACGGTGTCGAGGTCGAGCGGTCCACCCGCGGGATGACGCAGCAAGCGAGCGAGCGACTGATCAGCTTTCGCGGCGGCTATGATTTCAATGGGTATCGTGTGGATTCCGCGCCCGTCAGCTTCACGGAGAGTCCGATCTTCCAGGTCTTTGATCTGGCCGGCACACCGGCCATTATCCCTGGCAGGAATGTGCTCGGACGAATGCCGGGATTGCGGATCAATTACCGCGAGCCCTCATTTCAGATCCTGGCGCCATGAACCGGCGAGGTGGAATCGGCAGTGTTGGCCACGCTCTCCAGCCGGGCTGGTTCGAAGGGCCGGGGGATGCCGCCGCCGGCGCATGAGCCGGTGCCGGAGCCCGTGCCGGAGACAGGGCCCGTGCTGAAGACAGGCTCCGAAAACGGTGCTAACCCTCGGCTCGGAGACTTGCCTCGGGAGAGAGAAACATGTCCGCATCCATGAAACCGATCTGGGCCAGCCTGGCCTTGGCCACGCTGGCGGCGTGCAGCCAGCCTGCGCCTCAGGACGACCCGGCAAGCGCTGATGCGTCTGCTGCGCCCGCACCGGAGGCGCAGAACTTCACTGTTCTCGTCGGCGGAACCGAGATCGGGGCGCTGGATATCAGCCCGTCCGAGGACGGTTTCGGGGTCGAATTCGAGTATCGCAATAATGGCCGCGGTCCGACCGTGACCGAGACAATCTCGCTGGACGAGCAGGGCTTGCCGACAAGCTGGACGATTTCCGGTGCCTCGACCTTCGGCAATCCGATCGATGAAGAATTCAGCTATGCCGATAGCGAGGCGCGCTGGCGTGATGCGACCGGAAGCGACCAGGCCATTCCCGATGGCGACGCCTTCTACGTGCCTCAGGATGCCAGCCCCTATTGGCTGGCGATTGCCGCGCGGGCCTTGATGGATCGCGACGACATGACCATTCCGGCCCTGCCCGGTGGCGAGCTGCGTCTGGCCGAAGTCGATACGGTGACGGTCACCAATGGCGAGGCGAGCCGCGACCTGATCGCCTACGGTCTCTCCGGCACGAGCGTGAACCCGACCTATTTCCTGATGGATGATCGCGCTTTCTTTGGCCTGATCACGCCTGGCTTTGCCATTCTGGAAGCCGGTTATGAGGGTGAGGATGAGCGTCTGCGCGGCCTGGCCGCCGGTTATGGTGCCAGTCGTTTTGCCGAAATCCAGTCCCGTGTGGCCCACGACTATGACGGGCCTGTCCGTATTCGCAATGTGCGCGTCTTCGATCCGTCGACGCTGAGCCTTGGCGAGCCGGTTTCGGTGGTCGTCGAGGGCGAGCGCATTACTGCCATCGACGCGCTTGATGTTGCCACCCGTGACGGCGAGACCGAGATTGACGGGGCAGGCGGCTCGCTCATTCCTGGCATGTTCGAAATGCACGGCCACATGGGTGAAACCAGCGCCTTCCTCAATATCGCTGCTGGGGTCACCAGCGTTCGGGACATGGGCAATAATAACGAAGTTCTTGGCGCCCTGATCGACCGTATCGAGGCGGGTGAAGTTGCCGGGCCGCGCATGCATCGCAGCGGCTTTATCGAAGGGCAAAGCCCGTTCAGCTCGAACAATGGCATTCTGGTCAGCAGCGAGGCCGAGGCTGTCGCGGCTGTCGAGACCTATGCGGCAAGCGGCGATTACATCCAGGTCAAGGTCTACAACTCGATGAATCCGGACTGGATCCCGGCTGTCATCGAGGCGGCGCATGCCAACGGCTTGCGCGTGGCTGGCCATGTGCCCGCCTTCACCAATGCCAATGCGATGATTGCTGCCGGCTATGATGAGATGACCCATATCAACCAGATCATGCTCGGTTGGGTCCTTGAGGAGGGCGAGGATACCCGCTCGCTCCTGCGCCTGACTGCCCTGCGCCGTCTGCCGGGTCTCGATCTCGACAGCGCCGCCGTGCAGGAAACGATTGATGCCATGGTCGCCAATGGCGTGGCCGTCGATCCGACCTATGCCATCCATGAAGCGCTGCTGCTGTCGCGCAATGGTGAGCTGTCGCCGGGTGTTGTCGACTATATCGACAACATGCCGGTCGATACCCAGCGCAGCGCCCGTAGCGCCTGGGCCGATATCGCCACGCCGGAAGATGACGCCAATTATCGCGGCGCCTTTGACCAGATCACCGAGACCCTGCGTCGCATGCACGAGGCGGGTATCTTCATGGTGCCGGGAACCGATCTGGGCGGGTCCTTCGCCTACCATCGCGAGCTGGAGCTCTATCAGAATATCGGCATGACCCCGGCCGAGATCATTGCCTGGGGCAGCCATGGCATGGCGGAGTATCTGGGCGTCGATGATGAGCTGGGCACGATCGCGCCGGGCATGTTGGCCGACTTCTTCCTGGTGCCGGGTGATCCCACCCAGGATTTCAAGGCGTTGAAAACGATCGCGCTGGTATCTGCCAACGGGACTTTCTACTACCCGACGGAAATCTACCCCGAATTCGGGATCGTGCCGTTCACGGGCATTCCCGCGGTCAGCACGCCGCGCTGATCCTGATCGGGATGTTGATCACACCGCGCGCCTGACCGGGTGCGCGGGGGAAGGCCCCCATTCACGCTTGCCGGCGGCCCTGCGCTTGGTGAAACATGGTGATGGGGAGAGATGCCATGCCAGATCAACCAAGAAGACGGCTATCGCGGCGCGATATCCTGCTGCAGGCCGGTGCGCTCGGTCTGGCCGCATGTCAGCCGGGCGGAGCGGCCTGCCCGCCTGTGCGAACCGGTCTTCAGCTCTATTCTGTTCGTCAGGCGATGGCGATTTCAGTGCCTCGCACGCTGGAACGGGTCGCCGGGCTTGGTTATGGCGCCGTCGAGTTTGCCGGCTATTTCGACCAGGCTCCTGCCGAGATTGCGACGCAATTGGCGGCTTCTGGACTGGTGTCGCCCAGCGCGCATGTCGACGCGCGGGCAAGTCGGGCCGACCCCGGGCGTGTCGTGGCCGAGGGGGCGCGCGCCGGTCATCAGTATCTTGTCATCGGCTGGATCCCGCCCGAGGACCGGTCGAGCCTGGCGGACTGGCAGGGTTGGGCGGACAGCCTGAACCGCTTCGGTGAGGCCTGCCATATGGCGGGCTTGCGCGGCGCCTACCACAATCATGATTTCGAGTTTCTTCCTGTTGATGACCCGGACATGGACGGGCGGGTTACCCCCTGGGATGTGCTCCTGGAACGATGTGATCCTTCCCTCGTCGCTTTTGAGGTTGACACCTATTGGGCACTGCAGGCGGGCACCGATCCGGCTGTTTTGGTGGCGCGCGACCCGGACCGGTTTCCGCTCTGCCATATCAAGGACCGCGCCGAGGATGGCAGTATGGCAGCCCTGGGAGAGGGTGAGACGGATTTTGCTCCAGTCCTTTCGGCGCGGGGACCGGGCGGTTTCGAACAATGCTATGCCGAGCTCGACAATCCGGTTTCGGCCTTCGGGTTCGCGAGTGCCGCCGAGCCTGCCTTGTCCGAAATTTTGCGGGCCAACCAGACTTGCTCGGCGTGACGGTGCTGTCTAACCTGCCCTGCGGCTGCGTTCGTGGCTGTGTACAACCCTTCGGAGTCTGAGTTTGATGGCGTCTTCGCCCCGCCCCGATCCGGCGTCGCGAAAAGCGTCTGCCCTGCGACCCTGGATGTGGTTGGTGGCGGTTCTCGTGCTCGGGAGTCTCCTTGCGGTCGGGTTATCGGGCCTGATGAGAAATGACCGGCCCGGTGAGGCCGAGATCGCGCCAAGCGATTATACCGAAATGGCGGCGCAACGCGGTCTTCAGATCGATGTCGAAACGCTGGAGTCCGAGGATGACTGGCGCGCCCTCGCCGATATCGCCGACGTCCCTGATCGCGGTGGTAATCTGCTTGCCTGGCTCACCCTTGCGCGGTTGATTTTCTGGCTCTTCGTGGCGCTGGCCGTCGGGGTTCTTGTTTTCCTGATCTACCTCGCAGTCCGGCATGGCGCGGGCCTTCGGGTCGAGATGCGCCAGGCGCCGAAGGCAGGCGATTACACGGCCAAAGGCAAGGGGGGCCGGGCAATGGCTGCTGCTGATCTGCCGGTCCTCACGCTCGATGAGATCTCGCGCCTGACAGATGCCGCCAGGGCGCTAGGAGCCTTGCAGCGCCTGGTGCTGAGCGCGGCAGCCGAGGCGACCGGTTCGGTGCTCCGCCGCAGCGAAACCGCGCGCGAAGCCCTGCGCCGCCTTCCGCGGGATTGGGCGCATTACGAGCGGGTGGCCCGACTGGTCCGGATTGCGGAACATGTCCGCTATGCCGGTCAGCCACTCGAGGAGGGCGGGCTTGCCAGCCTGGTCGAAGATGCACGGACGGTTCTGGCGGCCAAGGCGGCAACCTCATGAGTTCGCGGACCGGAGACAGTAATATCCTGACCTGGCTGGTCGTTATCGTGATGGCCGCCCTGTCGGTCCTGGCCGCCTGGATTTTGGTCCAGCGTGACCGGGTGCCGCCGATCGAGCGCAGCGCTCTCGGTTTCGACGGGCTTGTTACCTGGCTGAATGCGGACGAGATCGAGACACGCCGCTTCATGGGGCAGGGCCCGCTCTCTGGCGAGCGTGTCGGGCTGCGCATCCTGCCGCTCTATGATCCTGACCTGGGGTCTGGCTTTGGGGGCATGGGGCTCGGTCCGGAAGCGCCCTATCTGACGCCCACTCTGCGCCCCATTCCCGAATATGTTGTCTCCTCGAAAGTCACGACCCTGCCGACTCTGGTGATTCTGCCCAAATGGCGGGGCGGTGTCCGCAGGCTGGGCGTGACGCATCCCGAATTCCTGATCCATCAACCTGGCTCCGTGCCCGAGAGCGCCGAACCGGATGGGTCCGACCCGTCGGCAGAGCGGATCGTGGTCGCACCACCGGAGGGCGCGGATCAAGTGGATGAGTCCAGCGGCCAGTCGAACCCGGTTTTTATAGCGCCGGATGTCCTGCCCGTTCTCGACACGGATTGGTCGGATGTGTCCTTGGCCGACTTTCTGCCCGGCTTCGCCCGTCTGCGCGCGCCGCAATGGATGGAATTGCCGGAAGGGTGTACGCCGATTGTCGGTGATACCACCCGTGCCCTGCTAGCCAATTGCCAGATGGAAGATCATGAATATTGGGTCCTTTCCGATCCTGACCTGATGAATAATCATGGCCTTGCGAACGGGCAGAACGCTGAGATCGCCCGCGAACTGGTCCGTGAACTTGCCGGTGATGGGGACGTCCTGCTGGACTATTCGACCGCCATTTACCTCGTCGCGCGCCCGGACGAGCATCAGCGCAGTTGGTCAGACATCGCCCGCATGTTCGAGCCGCCCTTCACCTGGCTCTGGCTTGCCGCTGGCGGATTGCTGGCGCTTTTGCTGTGGCGTGCCGGCATTCGCGGGCGCCCGCTCCTGTCCATTTTCGGGCAGGGCCACGGCGCAGCCCGACGGGTCGCGCTGAAGGCGCAGGCCCGTCTGATGCGCAATGCCCATGCCGATGGTGCACTGGTCCGCACCCTAGTGGCCAGTCGCCGCCAGGCGCTGGCTGAAGCCTGGCTCGGCCGTGATCGCAAGGCCGGTCGCGCCTTCGAGCACGCGATTGCCCTGCTGCGGCTGAAGGATGCCGGCCTTGCTGACCGCCTGACCGATATTTTCGACCGCGCCGACGCCTTGCCGGATCGCATCCGGACCGAAGTCGCCGTCGACGCGCTCGCCGATGTGGAAGACGTCTACAAACTCGCCCTGGAGCTCGCATGACCCTCACCCTTGAACAATTCGCCGAGCGCGCCGAGACGCTACGCTCGGAAATCCGTAAGACGATCCATGGCCAGGACCGGGTTATTGACCAGTTGCTGGTCGCCGTCTTCGCGCGCGGCCACGTGCTCCTGGAAGGGCCGCCGGGAACGGCGAAGACCCTCCTCGCGCGCAGTTTTGCGTCGGCTCTTTCGCTCGATTTCGGGCGTGTCCAGTTCACGCCGGACCTGATGCCGGGCGATGTCCTGGGCGCCAATCTGTTCGATTTCAGCTCCAATACATTCCGGCTGGTGAAGGGGCCGGTCTTCACCGACATCCTGCTGGCTGACGAGATCAACCGCGCGCCGCCCAAGACCCAGGCGGCCCTGTTGCAGGCGATGAATGAGCGGACGGTCACGATTGACGGCACGGATCACGCGCTGGGCGGGCATTTTCACGTCATCGCCACCCAGAATCCGATCGAACAGCAGGGGACCTACCCGCTTCCGGAAGCGCAGAATGACCGATTCATGTTCAAGCTGGTCCTTGATTTCCCTGAACGCGAGGACGAGTTGGAAATCCTGCGCCGTCACGCGCTGCAGCCGCTTGATTTCGATGCCCGGACCGCCGCCATCGAATCGGTGATCACGGCAGCGGATATCGAAGGGGCACACGCCCTGATCGACGCCATCCGGCTGGACGAGAAAATCCTTGCCTACATCCTCGATATTGTCCGTGCGACGCGCGTCGACGGCGATGTCCGCGAGGGTGCCTCGACCCGCGCCGCCGATGCCGTCGCCGCGGCAGTGCGTGCGAGTGCGGCCCTGGCCGGCCGGGACTATGCCATCCCCGATGATGTCCAGTCCCTGGTCCTGCCGGCGCTGCGCCATCGTATCCAGCTTGGCCCGACGGCCGAGATCGAGGGCCGGACACCGGATGATGTTCTCGGCGCCATTCTGACCCGGATCGAGGTGCCGCGCTGATGCGACCCACTCGGCGATTGCTGTGGGCGGCCCTGATCGCCCTGGGTGTGACGCTTGTCCTGCTCCCATTCTCGACCGATGACGGCAGTCTGCTGGCCATGCCGTGGCTGGTGCTCGGCTCGATCCTCGTGCTCGATCTGGCCGGCAGTGTGCGCCGTCGACGCCGTCTCGAGCTTGAGGGGCCCTCGGCGATCTTTGCCGGGCAGAGCGCGGGCTTTCGCCTGTTTATCAAGCCGGACGCCCCGCGCGGACTGATCGCGCACTTCGACTGGCCGGAGGGCATTCGCGGCCCGGCGGATCTCAGTGCTGAAGCCGGTGAGGCGATCCTGGAGCTGACGCTGGAGGGTTGCGTTCGCGGCGAATGGGCCCTCGGATATGTCTGGCTGAACTGGCCCTCGCGCTTCGGGCTGTTTGACTTCATTCCCCGTGCAGCGCTGAGCCATTCCGTCACGGTGATGCCGGATATACGGCCGGTGACCCAGGGCCAGATTGACCTGGCCGTACACGCCAGCCTGCATGGTCAGAAGGAGTCCTTCGCCGAGGGCGAGGGTTCCGAATTCCACCAGCTGCGCGAATACGTTCCCGGCGACAGTCTGCGGCGGGTGGACTGGAAACGCTCGGCCCGCCAGCGCCGCATGCTTTCCAAGGAGACGCGGGCTGAACGCAATCACAACATCATTATCGCGCTCGACCATGGCTATCTGATGCGAGAGACAATCGCCGGACTGCCCAAGATCGACCATGCCATCAATGCCGCACTTGCGACGGCCTGGGCTGCCGCGGTCGGGGGTGATCAGGTCGGCCTCTATACCTATCACGCAAGGCCGCACAGCTGGATGCCGCCGGAGCCAGGGCGCCAGATTTTCCCCAAGCTGCGCCGGGCGCTGGCCGGGTTGAGCTATGAGAGCGCGGAAAGCAATCCGACTCTGGCCCTGGCCACGCTTCAGACTCGGCTGCGCCGGCGCAGCCTGGTGATCATCTTCTCGGACTTTGTCGACACCACCACGTCTGAACTCATGGTCGAGCATCTCGGGCGCCTGTCGCGCGACCATCTGGTTATTTTCATCGCCTTGCGCGATCCCGAGACCGAGGACATGGCGCGCGTACCGGTGCCGTCGCTTGACGCCGCCGCGGAAGCCGTGTCGGCCGCGGACTTGCTGCGCGATCGCCGGATTGTGATCGAGCGTCTCGGTCAGCTCGGCGTGATGGTGCTGGATGTCCGACCTGACCAGCTCACGCCACGCCTGGTCTCGACTTATCTCGACCTCAAGGCGAGGGAGGTCGCATGAGTGACAGCCAACCGATCCGCTCGACCCGCTTCCGGGCTGAACGAGAGGCCGACTGGCTTGCGCTCGAGACCTTGGTCAAACGTGTGGAGTCCGGCGGTACCGGTCAGCTCGATTTCCAGGAATCCCGATCACTCGCGGAGCTCTACCGCAAGGCGACCACATCATTGTCGGTTGCGCGCGACATATCGCTCGACAAGAGCCTGCTCATTTACCTGGAGTCGCTCGTGGCGCGTGCCTTTCTGGCGGTTTATGCGCCGCAGGAACGCCTGTCCGGTGTCATCGGTCGCTTCTTCGGCGGCTCCGCGTCCGCGGCCGTGCGCCGGTCTGGCTGGGCCATCCTGATGGCCTTTGCCGCGCTCTTCCTCGGCAGCTGGGTGGCAGCCTTGCTCTTCAATCAGGATCCGGCCTGGTATTACACATTCGTCCCGGCGGAACTGGCCGGCGAGCGTGGGCCAGGGGCCAGCACGGAAACCCTGCGCGCAGTCCTGTTCGATACCGAGGGTAACCTCCTGGCCCAGCTAGGGGCCTTTGCCGCCTTCCTCTTCTCGCACAATACGCGGGTCGCTCTCTTCTCCTTTGCGCTGGGGGTTTTTGCCTGTGTCCCGAGCCTGCTCCTGACGATCTATAACGGTCTTATCCTCGGAGCTTTCTGGGCTCTCTATGCCGATCGCGGCCTGGGCACGGAATTGTTTGGCTGGCTGTCGATTCATGGGGTGACCGAGCTCAGCGCGCTGGCGCTCGCTGCGGCGGGTGGCTTTCGGCTCGGTCTCGCTGTTCTCTTTCCGGGCGGGCTGACCCGCAAGGACTCGCTGCGGGCAGCCTCGAAGGATGCGGTCAAACTGGCCTTGGTGGCGGCATTGATGTTGTTCGTGGCGGGTCTTCTGGAAGGCTTTGCACGGCAGCTGGTCACCGATACGACCTTGCGCATTGTGATCGGCTGGGGGATTGGCTTGATGTGGCTCGCCTGGTTCATCCTCGCCGGTCGGAGGGCGCGCTGATGGCCCGTCGGCAGACACCGGCCGAACTGGCTCGCAAACTGGAAAACTCCCGGCGCTGGTTTGAACTGATCCCGCCGGAAGGGGTGCCTATCCGCTTTGAAGTGGCGGGCCTCGCGGCCCGGTTCGGCGCTCAATTGCTGGATATTCTCATCACCGTCGTGGTGATGATCTCGATCATACTTCTGCTCGCGGTTCTGCCGTTCTCGATTGAGCCGCTTGTCTCGTCCCTTGCGGCCATCCTGATGCTGATGATCCGTGCGCCCTATTACATCCTCACCGAGCTGTTCTGGAATGGTCAGACCGTCGGGAAACGCGCCACGGGTCTCCGGGTTCTTGGGGCGGACGGCCGGGGCCTGACAACGCATGCCGTCGTCGCGCGGAACCTGATGAAGGAAGTCGAGATTTTCATGCCGGGCACCATGTTGCTGGTCTCCGGCAGCGTCGGCACATTCTGGAATCTGGTTCTTCTGCTCTGGATCGTGATTGTTCTGATCATCCCGCTGACCAATGCCAAGCGTCAACGTCTCGGTGATCTCATCGCCAACACCTATGTCACGGCGCGGCCGAAATCCGTTCTTCTGCCGGACTTGTCGGACTCCGCGCCGAGGTTGGATTTTGACTTCACGCCCGCACAGATGGAGCATTATGGTCGGTTTGAACTGCAGACCTTGGAGAGCCTGCTGCGAACCCGGTCCGAAACGCGTAGCTCCAACGTGCGTCGGGTGGACAGCCTGGTTCAGGTCGCGGCCCAGATCCGGCGCAAGATCGGCTATGAGGAACCGGTTCCGGACAGCAGGGCCCGCGAATTCCTGCACGCCTTCTATACGGCGCAGCGGGCATTTCTGGAGCAAAAGCGCATGTTCGGGGACGTGCGTGATGACAAGCATCACCGTGATGACGACTAGCGTTCAGCGTCGCCATCACCTTCAACGCCACAAGGGGGGCACATGACTGACACCAATCCTACACCGGCCATGAAGGCCGAGCTCGGCGTCGGGCGCATCATAGGCGGTGCGTTTGACCTGTACTTCAAGAATTTCCCGCTCTTCTTCGGCGTCGTATTCATTCCCTATCTGATCTACTCGAGTCTCATTGTCACGCCGTTCCAGACGGCAGTCGCGGAGGCTGGGATGAGTGGGGACGCGGCATCCGTGGTCGCGCCATTCCTGACCTATCTCGCTGCGTCGATGGTCTTCTTCATCTTGTTGCAGGCCGTGATCGTTCGCATGTCGATCTCGCTCCACACGCAGCTGGGTGCCCAGATCGGCGCCGCGATCAAGGCCGCTGTTTTCGGACTGCTGCCCATGCTTGTGCTGGGCGTCCTGGCCGGCCTTGCGTCGGGGATTGCCTTCCTCTTTCTGATCGTGCCGGGGCTTTATGTCGTCGCGATCATTTATGTCTATATCCCTGCGATCGTATTCGAAGGCGCGGGCTTCTCGGCTCTGGGGCGCAGCGAGACGCTGACCAAGGGATATCGCTGGGCCATTATCGGCCTCATCATTCTGCTCGCCCTGATCAATATCGCCGTCATGTTTGGCGCCGGAATCCTGATCGCGATCGTGAGTTTTGCCGTCGACCCGAATGTCGTGCAGGAGGCCTCGGACCCTGTCACGCCCGTATGGATGAATATCCTCTCCTCGGCACTTCAGGCCGTGGTCCTTCCAATCGGTCTTATCGCTTCCGGCCTGGTCTATGCGCGCCTGCGCGAGATCAAGGAAGGCGGTTCAACGGGAGATCTGCTGAAAGTGTTTGAGTAGGCGACAGTGCGACCACGTCGGTCAGAGCACCTGACCGTCATCAATCGTGATGGCGGTTCCGGTGATCTGACCGGCGGTCGGGCCCGCCAGCATGAGGAGGGCGTCGTCGAGCGCGGTGATGTCCATCAAGCGCTTGCGTGGCAGGCGAGCAATCTGCTTCTGGCCGCCCTCGGTCGCGAACCAGTGGGCATTGATCTCGGTCTCGATATAGCCCGGGCAGATCGCATTGACGGCAACATGCTGGCGCGCCCACTCGCGGGCCAGGCCCTTGGTCATCGAGATGACCGCAGCTTTCGACGCGCAATAGGCCGTCAGGCCTGGCAGCACCGTCAGGCCGGCAATCGAGGCGATATTGATGATGCGGGCATCCTGGGCGGCGGCTGAGCCGTTGGCGAGCATGCGCTTGGCCGCTTCGCGGGCGCCGAAATAGACCGCGCGCGTATTGACCGCGAAGGTCTGGTCGAAGTGCTCCGGCGTGATGTCCAGCGCCATGCCTTCACCGCCAATACCGGCATTGTTGATCATGACTGAGAGCGGCCCCAGCCTCGCCTCAACCTCATCAAGCGCAGGGCCTATCGCAGCGACATCGGTCACATCAAGCGACAGGGCGATCGCCTCGGCCCCTTTCTCGCGCAGCTTTGCCACTTCAGTATCAAGCCGTTCGGTCCGTCGCGCCATCAGGGCCAGTTTCGCCCCTTTTCCGGCCAGCAGGCCTGCGAAATGGCGGCCCAGCCCGCTGGAAGCGCCCGTGATGGCGATTGTCTTGCCTGCAAGCTCAGTCATGTCGCACCTCCCGTCTCTTCTCACCTGTCTGGCCTGTTCCGCGCGGGCTGAAAAGGGTGCGCCGCCAGCAAGGCTGATGACAAGGGGTATGTTAGGGGTAACATGTGTCGTGTATAGACGTTATAGTGACGCTGAACGTGTCGCCCCTTGATCCGGGCACAAGGGCGAAAACAAAGACTTCGGGGACGAAACGTGCCGGCAATGAGCAATGAACCGCGCTATCTGGTCGCCGATATCGGCGGCACGAATGCCCGTTTCGCCATTGCGCGCGGAAACGTGACGCAGGGGTTTGAGCTCGACCAGGTGCGTCGTCTCAAGAATGAGGATTTCGAGCATCTGCGCGATGCCGCCATGGCCTATCTGGAAAGTTGCGATGGCGATCGTCCGGACCGAGCCTGTTTCGCGGTCGCCTCGCCAATCCGTGCCGGCCGTGTCCAGCTGACCAATGCGACCTGGAGCTTCCGGCCGGAGGAGCTGGGCGGAGAGCTGGGTATGGCGACCCTGATGGCGGTCAATGATTTCGAGGCCCAGGCCCGCGGCGCACCGCTGACACCGACCGCCGACATTGTCGAGATTTCCGACGGACGACCCGTCGATGGTACGCCGATTGCCGTCCTCGGTCCGGGCACCGGACTGGGTCTGGGCTTGCTGGTTCCGGACGGGGATGCGGTCAAGGTCATCGCAACCGAGGGCGGACATGCGGGTTTTGCGCCGCGCACGGATCTGGAAATTGAAGTCGGTCGTGTCCTGGCGCGCGAATACGGATTTGTGTCCTGGGAGCGCATCCTGTCGGGTCGCGGTCTGGTCAATATCCATCGTGCCCTGTGCCAGATCGAAGGCGAAAACTGGCCGGGCTATCGTCCGGAAGACATCACCCGTGAAGCACTCGCCGATCCGGAATCGATGGGCGCCCAGGTGGTGGAATTCTTCTGTGCGGCGCTGGGGGGCTATACCGGTGATGTCGCTGTTCTGACGGGTTCGCGCGCCGGGATTTATCTCGGTGGCGGTATCCTGCCCCGTATTCGCAGCCTCCTCGAGGCTAGCGCCTTCAAGTCGCGCTTTCTGGGCCGTGGCCCGATGACGCGATATGTCTCCGATATTCCAATTCGTCTCATCCAGTCGGACGGGGCCGCCCTGCGCGGTGCCGCAGCGCTGGCAGAACAGGGCAATCGTCTGTCATGACCCCCATCACGCTTGAAACTCTCGTCCGCGCTGCCAGCGTCATCCCGGTTCTGACCGTGGGTGATGTTGAAAAGGCCGCGCCCCTCGCACGGGCGCTCAAGGCGGGTGGCCTGAGCGTGCTCGAAATGACCATGCGGACCCCTGCGGCACTTGAGGTGCTCGCGGAGATGAAGCGCGCAGAGCCGGACATGATTATCGGCATGGGCACCATCCGGACTCCCGAGCAGGTCGCCGATGCCATGGCTGCCGGCGCCGACTTTCTCGTTTCACCCGGTCTGTCGCCGGAACTCATTCCTGCCTTGTTGGGCTCGGGCCTGCCGGTTCTTCCGGGCGTGGCCACGGCCGGTGAAGCCATGAGCGCGGTCGAGGCCGGTTTCGAAGTGCTCAAATTCTTCCCTGCCGAACAGGCTGGCGGGCGTCCCTATCTCAAATCCATTGCCGGGCCGCTGCCCGATATCCGCTTCTGCCCAACGGGCTCCATCACACGTGAGATGGCACCGGACTATCTGGCGCTGCCCAATGTCGTCTGTGTCGGAGGGTCCTGGATTGCAACCGGAGCGATGATCGAGGCGGGCGACTGGGAGACGATTACAGCAAATGCCGCCGCCGCGGCTGCGATGAAGACCTGACTGCCCCGTTTCCGGCGGCTCCGGGCATTCCAGAGAAGAAAAAAGCGGCGACCCGACAGGTCGCCGCTTTCTTGTTGGCGGAGTGTCGTTCGCGACTAGCCGGCTTTGACGCGCTGGCGCATCTCGTCGAAATAATCGGTGACTTCCGGCCCCGGCTTGGCTGTTGCCTTGGACACGACAAACAGCGTCACCAGGCAGGCGATGAAGCCTGGAACAATCTCGTACATGACGCCCGAGAGCTGCAGGCCGTAGATCCAGACCAGTACCGTCACGGCGCCGGCGACCATGCCGCTTATCGCGCCGACACGGGTCATGCCTCGCCAGAACAGGCTGGCCAGGATGACGGGCCCGAAGGCGGCGCCGAAGCCGGCCCACGCATTCGACACCAGGCCGAGAATGTTGGAGTTCGGATTGAAGGCCAGCCCGATCGCAACCAGCGAGACGGCCAGAACCGAGAGCCGGCCCACCAGAACCAATTCCTTCTGGCTGGCATTTCGGCGCAGGAAAACCTTGTAGAAATCCTCCGTCAGCGAACTCGACGACACCAGCAATTGGGACGAGATCGTACTCATGATCGCTGCCAGGATGGCGGCGAGCAGGAAGCCTGCAATATAGGGGTGGAAGATGACTTGGGAGAGCAGGATAAAGATCGTCTCCTGATCACCCAGAACCACATCGCCATCGGCGAAGGCGCCGGTGGTGTCGAGCGCGTCCAGCTCCCCCATCGTGGTCGTCGCATCCGTCGGCGCTTCGACGACGCGGGCCACATTCAGTCCTTCAGCTGTCTGGATTCCCTGGCTTTTGACATAGGCAAGCCCGGCGGCACCGGTCAGCACGGCCCCAATCACCGTGATCAACATCCAGCTCATGCCGATACGGCGCATGATCTTGACGTCCTTCAGGGACCTCACAGCCATGAAGCGAACAATGATATGTGGCTGACCAAAATAGCCGAGGCCCCAGGCCATGGTCGAGATGATGCCGATGACAGCCAGGCCCATACTCTCTTGCGGGATCATCGACAGATAGTCCTTGTCCCATCCATTGACGTCGACGCTGAGCGTGCTCAACGCGTCAACGGTCGGACCGAAGCCGCCCAGTTGCATGATGGTCACGACCGGGACCAGGATCAGCGCGATGAACATGATCACGCCCTGCACGAAGTCGGTCAGGCTGACCGCCAGGAAGCCGCCGAACAGGGTATAGGCCACCACGACGCCTGCGGTCAGGAAGAGACCAAGCTGGTAGTTGAGGCCGAAGGAGGCGTCGAAGAGCTTGCCTCCGGCAACCACGCCGGCCGAGGTGTAGATCGTGAAGAAGACCACGATCACGATGGCGGAGATGACACGAAGAAGACGCGACCTGTCGGCGAAACGCTTCTCGAAATAGTCCGGAATGGTGATCGCGTCGTCGGCAATCTCGGTATAGACGCGCAACCGCGGTGCCACGAGCTTGTAGTTGAAATAGGCACCGATCATCAGGCCGATCGCAATCCAGGATTCCGAGATGCCTGTCAGCAGGATCGCTCCTGGCAAGCCCATCAGCATCCAGCCTGACATGTCGGACGCGCCCGCGGAGAGCGCGGCAACGGCCGGGTGAAGCTGGCGCCCGCCCAGCATGTAGCCGGACACGCTATCCGTTGACTTGCGATAGGCGTAGAGGCCGATCGCCATCATCAGGACGAAGTAGAGCGCTAGCGAGATTAGAGCTTCAATATCCATGGACTTGCCTTGGGTTCAGCGAAATGAAAGGTGGAAAGTCGGGGTATTCGGTGTGCGGCTCAAGGGGGCGTCGCTTGGCCCCCTGCTGCAGGTCAGTGACCCGGCCAGTGTTTGGGCCAGTGACCGGGCGAATGCTCAGGGCCGCGTCTGACCCTCGCCGTGCACCAGGTATTTGAACGAGGTGAGCTGTTCGAGGCCGACCGGGCCACGCGCATGCATCTTCCCGGTGGCAATTCCGATCTCGGCCCCCATCCCGAATTCGCCGCCATCGGAGAACTGGGTCGAGGCATTGTGCATGACGACGGCGCTGTCGATCATCGACAGGAAGCAGCCGGCTGCGTCCATGTCTTCCGTGACAATCGCATCGGTATGGGCCGAGGAATGCGCGGCCACGTGATTGATGCCCTCTTCGAGCCCCTTCACGACCTTCACAGACAGGCAGGCGTCGAGATATTCGGTATCCCAGTCGCTGTCATCCGCCGGCTTGATGCGCGGGTCGATCCTGATGGCAGCGCCATCGCCGCGAAATTCGCAATCGGACATGCGATCAACCAGAATTGGCAGGAGATCGGCCGCGACAGCTTCGTCGACGACCAGGCTCTCTGTCGCTCCGCAAATACCGGTCCGGCGCAATTTTGCGTTCTCCACAATGGCGGCGGCCTTGTCGAGATCAGCCGCTGCGTGGACATAGGTGTGACAATTGCCGTCCAGGTGGAGAAGCGTCGGCACGCGCGCCTGGTCCCGAACCAGCGAGACGAGACCCTTGCCGCCGCGCGGGATGACCAGGTCAACATGCTCCGTGCATTGCAGAAGGTGCTGAACCGCGGAACGGTCCGGGGTGTCGATCATCTGGATCGCGTTTTCCGGCAGACCCGCTTCGCGCAGGCCTTCCTTCATGCAGTCGACAATGATGCGGGTGGAGTTCAGGCTTTCAGAGCCGCCGCGCAGGATGACCGCATTGCCGGACTTCAGGCAGAGCGAACCGGCGTCGGCGCCAACATTGGGGCGCGATTCATAGATCATCCCGATCACGCCAAGTGGAACCGCGACGCGTTCGATGCGCAGTCCGTTCGGACGATCGATCCGGGCCAGGATGCGTCCGACCGGGTCGGGCAGGGTGGCGATGGACTCGATCGCGGAGGCAACGCCTTCGATGCGTTCCTTGTCCAGCATCAGGCGGTCGACAAAGGCAGCCGGCTTGCCGGCTGCCTTGACGCCGTCGACATCAATGCGGTTGGCCTCGAGCAAGCCACTCGCCCGTGACCGCAAGGCGGATGCCGCAGCAATAAGCGCGGCATTCTTGCGTTCCGTGGACGCGGTCGCGAGTACGCGGGAGGCCTCACGGGCCTGGCGGCCGAGTTGGTCGATATAGGCTTGCATACGATCTGACATGGTTTCCTTGGGGTCGGATGGTTGTTGTCTAGCGGGCTGCGACAAATCAGCGAAGCGCGACAGCCCGGTCATAGGCAGCGCGGATGGTGTCCTCCAGAAGCGTGTCCAGAAGTCCATCGCGCCGCAAGACATTGATGCCTGCTTCCGTCGTACCATTCTTGCTCATGACCGAATTGCGCAATTCGGTGACATCGTCCTGGGAGCGCGTTGCCATCTCGACCGCTCCGCCCATGGTTTCCAGAACCAGGGCCCGCGCGGTCTCGCGCGAGAAACCCATCGCTTCGGCGGCCGCGATATAGCTGCGCGTTATCTCGAAGACATAGCCCGGGCCGCTACCGGCGACGGCGGTCAGGCGATCGAGCTCGTCTTCGCTGTCCAGCCATACGGCGGCGCCTGTGGCCCTGGCGAGTTGGTTGGCGAGCTCGCGGTGCGTCTCACCACACGCGGTGTTGGCGTAGAGCCCGTTCACACTGCGTCCGATCAGAGCCGGCAGGTTGGGCATGATTCGCACGACGGGCTTGTCGCCGACGATCTTTCCGATCGAGGCGGCTGAAAAGCCAGCTGCGATGGAGACATAACAGCCATCCTCGGCCAACAGGCCGGTATAGTCGGGCAGGGCGTCCGGGATCTGCTGGGGTTTGACGGCGATGATGATGGCGTCGAAGCGCCGACCATTCAGCGCATCCGCGCCGGTTGCATGCTCGGTTCCCGGCGGCAGGGCGCGACCGCTGCGGTTCACGGCGGCAAACCGGGCTGGCACGGCGTCGAGCCAGCGACGCAGCATGGCACCGCCCATTTTCCCGCATCCGATCAGCAATATGTCCATGCCCGGCTCCTCCGATGAATGTTGGCTTGGCATCTGTTTGGTGCCGTCCACACATGAAAATGCCCGATCCGCCTGAGCGGGTCGAGCTCTGTCGGAGCGGTGTATAGCAAAAACAATTTCGAATTCAAATTATATATGCGGTCGCAAGAACGGATCGGTGCCGGCTTCTGCGCATAGTAGATTAAGCATTCTAGGCCAGCATTGCGGTGTCCCGAAGCGGCTTGCTGCGCTATTCGGGGTTGATAAATTTTGAATACTAAATACTTTGCCCCTCAGTTTGCGCCGCACCATCCCGGCGTTTCGATCAGGAGATAAGTGTGAGCCAGCGTAAACGCATCGTCGTGAAGATCGGGTCCAGCCTGCTGGCCAATGATCGCCGGCTGACCCTCCGCTATGCCTTCATGAATGAGCTGCTGGCGGATATCGCCCGTCTGCGGGACGACGGGCATGACGTTGTCCTGGCCTCGTCCGGCGCGGTCGCGCTCGGCCTGAATGCCATCAATACATCGCCGGAAGAGGCGGGTGTTCTCGACAAGCAGGCCGCGGCGGCCTGCGGTCAACCACTCTTGCTCAACGCCTACAAACAAGTCGCACACGAGCATGGTTTCGACATTGCCCAGATCCTGGTCACGCTCGATGATCTTGAGGAGCGTCGCCGTTTTCTCAATACAAAGAATACGATCCAGCGTCTTTTCGAGCGCGACGTCATGCCGATCGTGAACGAGAATGACACCGTCACCACCGAAGAAATCCGCGTCGGTGACAATGATCGCCTCGCTGCCAAGGTGGCGCAGATGATCCAGGCCGATCACCTTGTCATCCTGACAAGTATTGATGGCCTGTATGATCGCGACCCGTCGGACCCCGAAGCCGAGTTCGTCGACACAATCGAAGATGCCACTGAATATCTGGAGGTCAGCTCCGGCGCGAGCTCGCTCGGCTCGGGCGGCATGTTGACCAAGATCCAGGCTGCCAATCTGGCCCAGAATGCCGGGTGCACGACTCTGATCGCCAAGGGGACGATTGACCGCCCGGTCTCGGCCGTCCTGTCCGGTGAGCGCCGACACACAAAATGTGTGGCAAAGGGTACGCCCGCCTCGTCCTGGGCCGTCTGGCTCACCAACCGGCTGCAGCGTGCCGGTAGTCTTGTGCTCAACGATCTCGCTGCCGAAGCTCTCGCGACCAGCGCAAGCGGGGTCAGTCACGAGGATATCGTTAAAATCCACGGCGCCTTCACCAAGGGCGATGTGCTTCACATCTATTCCGAGAGCGGTGACGAAGTTGCGCGCGGACTGACCAATTTCTCCTCGGATGAAACCATGATGCTGGCCCGCCACATCGATCAGGACGTCAAGGAGTTGCTCGGCTATCACGCCCGCCCGGAGATCGTGAACCGGGCCAATATGGTCATCCTCGATGAGCAGCACTTGCCCTGGGATGCGCCGACCAAATCCTTGCGACTGGTCTCGTCCTAGCTTGTCGCCAACCGGCATCGCTGGCTGAAGCCGGGTTGGCTCGGCCCGGGGCGTCGCGTTTCTCTGCTTGCCACCGTACCGGAAGCTGGAATTTTGTGCGGTCGCGGTCCAGACTTGTCTGCACGCACGAAGATCGAGCTGAGGATGCCGCCATGGATGGGGCTGACACGTCGCAAAGCGAAAAGAAGACGCGCCGGGATTACACGTCGGCCGAATTGGCCTCGGGCCTGGTTCACCTGCTCGATGTGGAGGAGATCGATGTTGATCTCTATCGCGGGAGACGCAATCCGGGCGGCAGGGGCCGGGTGTTCGGTGGTCAGGTGATCGGCCAGGCACTCAACGCGGCCGTTGGATCGATCGATGATGGACGCCAGGTCCACTCGCTTCACGCCTATTTCATGCGCCCTGGCGATGAGGACTTTCCCATCATCTATCGCGTCGAGCGCGACTATGACGGAGGCAGCTTCTCCAATCGCCGCGTGATCGCCATGCAGCGCGGAAAGCCCATCCTCAACATGACGGCCTCATTCCAGCGCCCGGAAGCGGGCCTGACCCATCAGGTTGATCTGGGCGATGTCGCCATGCCGGACGAACTCCCGACGGAGGTCGAGCTGCTGCGCAAGATGAAGGATCAGATCCCGGAGCCCTTCTATCGCTTCATGACCCGGCCGCGGCCGATCGAGATGCGTCCGGTCGACCCCTGGTCGCCGGTTGATCCGCGAAAACGGGAGCCGCGGCGGCAGATCTGGATCCGCGCCACCGATCTGGCCAGCGACAACCAGGTGATGCATCGCGCCATCCTTGCCTTCGCGTCGGACATGGCGCTGCTGAGTACCTGTATGCAGCCCCACGGCATCAGCTGGATGACCCGCAAGATGCAATCGGCCAGCCTCGATCACGCAGTCTGGTTCCACGAGGATGTCGATATGGGTGACTGGCTGCTCTACGACACGGACAGCCCGTGGTCGGGTGGTGGTCGCGGTTTCAATCGTGGCCAGCTCTTCACCCGCGATGGCAAGCTGGTGGCGTCAACCGCCCAGGAAGGCCTGATCCGAGTTCGCGACGAATAGGGATCAGTCGCGCCAGTCGAGATCCGGGTCCAGCGTCTGGCCCTTGTCGAGCTGGACGCCGAAACTGTTCAGCATCATCGAGACCTGCGTGTATTGGGCCGCGGTGAAAACCATATCCATGCGCTGCTTTTCGTTCAGAAAGTCGAGCGCTGCCCAACTGCCGTTGCTGATGAAATGATCGCGGACCAATTCGTCTGTCGCTTGCAGGAGGGCGACGTCGCGTGCTGACCAGGCCGCGGCTTCAGGGCCCACCTTGATGCGCTCGACCTCGTCTTCGGTGAGGCCTGCGCGCAGGCCGATCGTGACGTGCTGGCTCCACTCATAGCCTGAACGGCACAGATAGCCGGTGCGCAGAATGACCAGCTCGCGATCACGCGGCGTGAGGGCATTCCTGTCGGACATTACATAGCCAGCCCAGACATTGAATCGCTTCAAGGCCCTGGGGGCCCGGGCAAGGGTCTTGAAGATGTTTATGACCCAACCCGACTTCATAAATGGCGCGAGCGCCTCGCGCTGATCCTCGGTCAGATCATCAAGATCGACCGGGGTGATGCGCGGGGCGCTCAATCGCATCGGGCTACAGAACCTCGAACAGGCCGGCGGCACCCATGCCACCGCCAACGCACATGGTGACGACGACGTATTTGGCGCCCTGGCGCTTGCCTTCGATCAGGGCGTGCCCAACCATGCGGGCACCGGACATGCCATAGGGGTGGCCGATCGAAATGGCGCCGCCATTGACGTTCAACTTGTCGGCGGGGATGCCCAGCTTGTCAGCGCAGTAGAGAACCTGGACGGCGAAGGCCTCATTCAGTTCCCACAGGCCGATATCATCGACCTTGAGACCGAAGCGCTCGAGCAGTTTCGGCACGGCCACGACCGGGCCGATGCCCATTTCGTCCGGCTCGGTGCCGCCAACGGCCATGCCCATGTAGCGGCCGAGCGGATCGAGACCGCGCTTCGCCGCCAGTTCGGCTTCCATGACAACGCAGGCTGAGGCCCCATCGGAGAGCTGTGAAGCATTGCCGGCGGTGATGGTGCCGCCTTCGATGACCGCATTAAGGCCCTGAAGGCCGGCCAGCTCGGTCCCCGGCCGATTGCCTTCATCCTTTTCGAGGAAGACGTCCTGCTGGGAGGTTTCGCCGGTGGCCTTGTCGACGACGATCTTGGTCGACTTCATCGGCACGATCTCATCGTCGAACTTGCCGGCAGCCTGGGCGGCGGCGGTGCGCTGCTGGGATTGCAGGCCGTACTCGTCCATGCGCTCACGCGAGATGCCGTAGCGCGTGGCCACGATCTCGGCAGTCTGCAGCATGGGCATGTAGATGTCCTTGTGCATGGCCAGGAGTTCCGGGTCTGGCTGGACGCGCATCTCCTTGGTCTGGACCATGGAGATCGACTCGACGCCACCGGCAACGACCACATCCATACGGTCAACGATGACCTGTTTGGCGGCCGTGGCGATCGTCATCAGGCCGGAAGAGCACTGGCGATCCATCGACTGGCCGGCGACGGTGACCGGAAGCCCGGCGCGCAGGGCGGCTGTGCGGCCGATCGTGTGCTGCACGCCCTGCTGCAGGGCGGCGCCGACGATCACGTCCTGGATTTCGGCCGGGTCAACCTTGGAGCGCTCGACGGCCGACTGGATTGCGTGGCCGCACAGTGTCGGCGAGGGCGTGGCATTGAAAGCGCCGCGATAGGCCTTGCCGATCGGGGTGCGGGCGGTGGAAACGATGACAGCATCACGCATGATGGGATCTCTTTCATTGCGGAAATGGAGCGTTCGGAGAGGGTGTGGCGATGAGATTTGGGCGCGCGGCCTTGTCAGCTTCGAAGACCCGGCTTGTTGGGGTCCCTGCCTGCAAATGACGGCTTGTCTGCGCCCATTGTCTCCTCTGCGCCAACGGATTGTGATGGAGTTCTAGTCGCCTGCACTGGTGCAGGGCAAGAGAAAACCGGACCAGGTTCTCAAATTTGGTCAGTCTCGCCGACTTTCACCATGTCAGGCCCCACTAAGCGTCTATTATTTCTGATGCTTGTTGCTTTTCAAAAAATAAGTATGCTCATACCGCGCGCATGAAAAACGAACTGCCTCCGCTGCAGGGCGAGACAGTTCTGGCATTATGGGTGGCATGGGGCAGACGTCGAAACGACGCGCCCGGAGGGAGGATGAATGACCGAAGTTGCGACGCCCATTTCGGCGCCACCGATAAAGTACATCACCAAGTTGCTGTACGGCGTGGGGTCGATGGCCTACGGCGTCAAGGACGTCGCCTTTCGCGCCTATCTGCTGTGGTATTATAATTACGTCATCGGCGCTGACGCGGCGATGGTGTCGCTCGCCATCTTGGTCGCGCTCGTTTTCGACGCTGTTTCCGACCCGCTCGTCGGGCAGTTTTCGGACAGTTTGAGAACGAAATGGGGCCGTCGGCACCCGCTCATGTACTTGTCGGCAATTCCCGCAGCGGCGTCGTTTTTCTTCCTCTGGCATCCGCCCGAGGCGCTGGGCGGTTGGGGCCTGTTCGCCTATCTGGCTATCCTGTCTTCGGCCGTCCGGACCTGCATCACATTCTACGAAATCCCCAGCTCAGCGCTCGCGCCTGAACTGTCGAGTGACTATGACGACCGCACCTCGATCGCAAGCTATCGCTATTTCTTCGGCTATCTCGGTGGATACGGGATGTCGATCCTGGCCCTCGCGGTCTTTCTGGCGCCAACCGCCGAATACCCAATCGGTCAGCTCAATCCGGTGGGGTACTGGACGTTTGGACTTGTCGGCTCGCTGTTGATGTTTGGCACGGTCATGATCTCGACCGCAGGGACCCATCACCGCATCAAATATCTCCGGAAGCTTCCGCCACCCCAGCGCCGGAATCCACTGGAAACATTCATGCTGATGCGGCGGACTTTCAGCAACAAGGCGTTTCTCGCAATTCTCGGGTTTGGGCTTCTCAAATATACCGCGATCGGCATGGCGGCAGCTCTAAGTCTCTATTTCGGGACCCTGTTCTGGGGTTTCGACAATATCGAGATGGCGATCATGTCCGCCGAGCCATTGGTGGGGGCTGTCCTGGCGTTGATCTTCGCCCCGATCATCGCCAAGCGACTGGGCAAGCGGAATGCGGCGTTCTGGCTGGCGATTGCTGCCATCTTTCTGGGGACGTTACCGTTCATCCTGAGGCTGAACGGCCTGTTCTATGCCGACGATGATCCGCGTGTTCTTCCCACCTTGTTCGGCATTCTCGCCTTGTACTCGGCGTGCGCAATTTCCTCCGCCATTCTGGTTCATGCCATGATCGGCGACGTGATCGATGCGAGCGCGCTCAAGACCGGGCGGCGGGCCGAGGGGCTGTTTTATGCGGCCAACAGCTTCATGCAGAAGTGCGTTACCGGCTTCGGCCTGATGGCCGCGGGCGTCCTGTTGACGATCGTTGATCTTCCAGAGCGCGCCCAACCGGGTGAGGTCGACCCGGCTTCGGTCGACTTGCTGGCGACGCTCTATATTCCCAGCATCGCCGTCCTGTATATCGCCGGCGCGCTCTTCCTCCATTTCTACCGGATTGATCGCGCCAGTCATGAGGCCAATCTTGCAGCGCTCAAGGCGCGTGATGATGCCAAGAGGCCGGCCCCATGAGCTGTCGAAAATGGCTGGAGGTCGTATGAGCCTGCGTAACGCCGCCTGCATTGCCGGTGCATTCGAACATCCCACCCGACTTGCGCCGGACATGACCACGCCGCAGCTACATGCGGAATGCGCCGCCGGGGCGTTGGCTGATGCCGGCCTCTCGGTGACCGACGTTGATGGGTATTTCTGTGCAACCGATGCGCCCGGCTTCGGGCCGATCTCGATGATCGACTATCTCGGCCTGACCGTGCGCCACACGGACTCGACCGAGATGGGAGGCTGCACCTATATCCAGCACGTCGCGCATGCCGCCCAGGCGATCGCCATGGGCAAGTGTTCCGTCGCCCTGATCACCTTGGCCGGCCGGCCGCGCTCCGAGGCCGTGCAACGCTTCCGCCCCGGTGCGCCGGAGAGTGCGTTCGAACAATGGGTCGGCCTGACCAACCACACCAGTTACGGCATGTGTGCGGCCCGTCACATGCATGAGTTTGGCACCACGTCGGAGCAGCTCGCCTGGATCAAGGTCGCGGCCTCGCACCATGCCCAGCACAATCCCCACGCCATGCTGCCCAAAGTGGTGACGGTCGAGGATGTCGTGAACAGCCCGATGATCGCTGACCCTCTGCACCGGCTCGATTGCTGTGTGACGACGGATGGCGGCGGCGCTCTGGTCGTCGTCTCTCCGGAGATCGCGAGGACGCTCGATCGGCCGGTGATCTCGCTTCTGGGGGCCGGTGAGGCGACCAAGGGACCATCCGGTGGCCTGGCGCTCGATCTGACCACTTCGGCGGCGGCGCAATCCGGCCCGCGCGCTTTTGAAGAGGCAGGCGTAACGCCGGCCGATATCAAATACGCCTCGATCTATGACAGTTTCACCATCACCGTTCTGCTTCAGCTTGAAGATTTGGGCTTCTGCGCCAAGGGCGAAGGCGGCAAGTTTGTCGCCGATGGCAATCTGATCTCGGGTGTCGGCAAGCTGCCCTTCAACACGGATGGTGGCGGTCTGTGCAACAATCACCCGATGTTTCGCGGCGGCATCACCAAGGTGATCGAGGCTGTCCGCCAATTGCGCGGTGAGGCGGCGCCGGCGGTTCAGGTGCCCAATTGCGATCTGGCTGTCGCAACGGGGATTGGCGGTTCCCTCGGAGCGCGCCACGGCGCCGCCACCATTATCCTGGAGCGTCAGTCATGAGTCCCCGCAAGCTTCTGGCCCCACAGCCCAATCCGGAGACGGAAGCCTTCTGGGCTGGTCTCGGCGAGGGCGTGCTTCGCATCAAGACGTGTGAATCCTGTGGCAAGCCTCACTACTATCCGCGTCACATGTGTCCGCACTGCGGGTCGGAGAAAACGCGCTGGCTGGAGAGTGCCGGTTGCGGCGAAATCTACAGCCTGTCGATCATGCGGCGCGGCGAGGGGGCGCCCTTCGCCGTGGCTTATGTGACGCTCGACGAGGGGCCCGCCCTGATGACCAATTTGGTCGCGGATGATCTGGATGCCCTGGCTATTGGCCAGCGTGTGCGCCTGGCGCCCCAAGCCAGCGATGCCGATACCGTTGGGGACGGTCCATCCCTGCCCTTTTTCACCCCAAGTGGAGATTGATCATGGCGACAACCGATATCACGGCGCCGGAGGCCAAGGCGGAAGAGTTCCGCGCCGAGGCCGCGGCCTGGCTCGCGGACAATTTCGCTCAGTCCCTGGTCGGCAAGGAAAACCTCCTTGCCGTCATTGAGGGGGATTCGGATCCGGACCCGGAAGTCGCGGCCTGGAAGAAGGCCATGGGAGAGAAGGGGTGGGGCACGCCGACATGGCCGAAAGCCTATGGTGGGGGCGGTCTCGATTCCAAGCAGGCGCGAATCCTCCAGGACGAGATGGCCAAGGTCAATGCCTGGAACCCCATCGGTGGCTTGGGCGTGATGATGCTCGGGCCGACCCTTCTGGAATTCGCCTCCGAGGAACAAAAGCAGCGTTACATCCCGCCGATCTGCCGCGGCGAGATCCGCTGGTGTCAGGGCTATTCCGAGCCGGGCGCCGGCTCCGACCTCGCCAGCTTGCAGACCAAGTGTGAGGACAAGGGTGATCACTGGCTGATCAATGGCCAGAAGACCTGGACGTCGGGTGGGCAGTGGGCCGACTGGTGCTTTGCCCTGGTGCGTACCGACAGCACCAAGAAGCATGAGGGCATCTCCTTCATCCTTCTCGACATGAAGTCGCCGGGTGTCGAGGTGAAGCCGATCCAGATGATTTCCGGCGCCTCGCCCTTTTGCGAGACCTTCTTCACTGATGTGAAAGTGCCCAAGGACCAGATCGTCGGCGAGATCGGCAATGGCTGGACGATCGGCAAGCGATTGCTCCAGCACGAACGCACCAATCTCTCCGGCGGTGGCCGGATGGGCCGCGGCGCGGGTCCCTCATTGGCCGATATTGCCAAGAAGTATGTCGGTGTGGACGATCAGGGCCGGATCGCTGACAGCGATCTGCGCAGCCGCATCATCAAGCACGACATGGAGGCGCGGGCTTTCCAGGCGACCGCGCGCCGGGTGACGGCGGAAGCCAAGAGCGGAGAGGTTTCGCTGGCGTCATCCATTCTGAAGAATGTCGGCGCCCGCATCACCCAGGAGCGCGCTGAGCTGACGCTGGAAATCATGGGCATGCAGGGATTGGGCTGGGAGGGCGATGGTTTCCACCCGCTCGAGCTGGGCTCCACTCGTGGCTGGCTCTTCGGCAAGGCGGTGTCGATTTATGGCGGCACGACGGAAATCCAGAACAATGTCATCGCCAAGCGCATCCTCGGGATGCTGGACCATCAGTAGGACCGGGAGCAAACGCTATGGCCGTTTTGAACGAAGAACAGACAATGCTGCGCGACATGGCACGAGACTGGGCTCGCAAGGAGTCGCCGGTCAAGGCCTACCGGAAGGTTCGCGACACCGCCGATGCGATCGGTTTTGACCCGCAGGCATTTGCCAAGATGGCGGAAATGGGCTGGACCGGAGTGATCATCCCGGAAGCCTATGGTGGCTCGGATTTCGGTTATCTCAGCCTCGGCCTTGTACTCGAGGAATGTGCGCGCACGCTGACGGCTAGCCCGCTCAATGCCTCCTCACTCGCGGCAACGAGTGCGCTGCTTCTGGGTGGCTCCGACGATCAGAAAGCAGCCTGGCTGCCCGGGATGGCCAGCGGTGAGACGATCGCCGCCCTGGCCGTGGATGAAGGTCCCCGACACGCGCCGGACCAGATCAGGGCCCGCGCCGAGCAGGCCGGTGATGGCTGGATGCTGAGCGGGGAGAAGTGTTTCGTCGCCGAGGGCGATGCGGCCAACCTGCTGATCGTGGCAGCGCACTATGAAGGCGGTGTCGGTCTCTTCCTGGTGCCGGCCAATGCCTCCGGTGTCACGGTCTCGACCCGCAAGCTGGTCGATTTTCGCTCCCACGCGGCGATCACGCTGGATCAGGTTGCCCTGCCCGCGAGTGCCCGGCTTGAATCCGGTGGCGAGGCGCTGCTCGACGCTGTGCTCGACCGGGCCCGGGCCGGCGTTGCAGCGGAAATGCTGGGTCTTGCCGTGCAGTCATTCGAGGACACGCTGGACTATCTCAAGACCCGCTCCCAATTCGGTGAAATCCTGTCGCGCTTCCAGGCTCTGCAGCACCGCATGGCCAGTCTCTTCACCGAGATCGAGTTGATGCGGTCCGTCGTTGAGGGGGCGCTGGAAGCGATCGATGCCGGGCGGGATGACATCCCGACCCGTGTCTCCCTGGCAAAGGCGACCGCCTGTCAGACCCTGAACCTCGTTTCGCGTGAGCTGATCCAGCTGCATGGCGGGATCGGGATGACGGACGAGCATAGTTCCGGTTTCTATCTCAAACGGGCCCGCATTCTCGAGGCCCAGTATGGAAACGGGGCCTTTCATCGCGAGCGCTTTGCCCGATTGAACGACTATTGAAGGAAACGCCCTCACCGCCTTCGCCCGCTGGTCCAGCCGTGACCGGCGCGGTGGGGGATGTGACGACGCCCGAGGGGCGCGAGCAAGCCTATAGCGATTACGTCGAAGGCAATCTGCGTCGCAATTACATCGCCCACTTTACCCACGGCATGCTTGGCATGACCGGGTTTCGCCTGATCTTTGCCCCGACCTTTGTGCCCGCCTACCTGCACATGCTGACAGGCTCACCCATTTTTGTCGGTCTTGGTCAGGCGTTGATTCAACTCGGCGCGATTGCCTCTCCGGTAATGGGGGCTGCCCATATCGAGCACCGACGCCGCGTGATGCCGGCGGCCATGACGATCGGCATTCTGATGCGGCTGCAGCTGCTGGGGCTGGCTGTAGCTGGCTGGTTCCTGACCGGATCGGTCCTGATCGCCGCAACCTTTGCCTTTCTGCTCTTCTTTGGCTTCTTCCTGGGCTCGCAACGGGTCGCCTTCCAGGTGCTCTTGTCGAAGGTGATCCCGATCCGCATGCGCGGGCGATTGCAGGCCTGGCGAAATATCGCCGGTGGTGCGATCGCCGCGGCGCTGTCCTGGTGGGCGGGAGTGCATCTCATCGAGACCAATGCGTTGGGCAATGGATATGCGACGACCTTCATGGTCGCCTTTGTTCTGACGAGTCTGGGTCTGGGCGCGCTTTGGCTTTTCCTGCGAGAGCCGGAGAGTCCGACGGTGAAACTCCAGATGGGCGTGATGGCGCGCGTGCGCGAATTCCCGCAATTGCTGGTCGACCGCGACTACCGCAATTTCCTGATCGCCCAGATGCTGGCCACCGCCGGGCGGATCGTCATCCCCTTCTGCATCATCTATGCGGGCCGCAAGTTGGAAATTGACGGAGCAATAATCGGCCTGCTCTCGCTGGCCTTTCTCGGTGCCGATACGGTTACCAACCTGCTCTGGGGCACGTTGGGGGATCGTTATGGATTCCGGCTCGTCTTCATCCTCACGGTCGCGACCTGGGCGCTGTCCCTTTTCGGCATGATTTTCGCCCAGGAAACCTGGCATTTCCTGCTGGCCTTCTTCGGGCTTGGGGCGGCGGCATCCGGCTATATGATGAGTTCCACCACTCTGGTGCTGGAGTTCGGCAATCGGGACGACATCCCGATGCGACTGGCGCTTTCGACGACGGTTGAAACGAGCATGGCGACGGTCGGCCCGGTTCTCGGCGGGGTGATAGCCAGCGTCGCCGGCCTGCTTCCGGTTTTCGTGATTTCGCTGGTCAGTCTGATTGCCAGCTTGTTCGTTCTAGTTGCCGCAGTACGTGAGCCGCGTCATCTGGGCGCCGAGACTCATGATGCAGTGCAGCGTTGAATTCGCCTAATATAGCTCGTGAAACGTTCTCTATATCCTTGACTTGTAAAAATGCGATTGCTCTAATCGAATGTGCGGTATGCAAAAAAATACGGCAACCGCACCAGTCTGGGAGGAGATTATGACTGTTAAAGGTCTCATGCGTACGAGCAGCGCGTTGACGGCACTTGCGATGATGGCAGGTCTGTCTGCGACGGTGCAGGCGCAAGACGATGTGATCATCGTTACAGGTTCCGCGATCCGCGGCACTCCGGAGGATGCGGCGCTACCTGTCGACGTCCTGTCTGCCGAAGAACTTGCCCGTCTGGGCAATCCGTCGCCGGTTGAGCTGATCAAGGCTCTTCCGGTTTCCAGTGGTGTTATTGGCGATACCAACCAGTTCGACAGCCGGTCGCAAGCCACCGAAGGCATGGCGTCCGTCAACCTGCGTGGCTTGAGCCCGCAACGGACACTGGTCTTGCTGAACAATCGTCGCCTTGTGCCGGCCGGGACGGGGGTCCCATTCGTCGATCTCAACCTTCTGCCCGCTGCGGCAATTGGCCGGATCGAGATTCTCAAGGATGGCGCCGCGGCGATCTATGGATCTGACGCGATCGGGGGGGTGGTCAACTTCATCACCCGGTCTGACCAGGATGGATTCCGCTTCGGGGGAGACTACTCCTTCATTTCCGACACGGACGGCGATTATACCCTGCAAGGCAGTTTTGGACATCAGGGCGACAATTTCAGCCTTGTTGTCGCCGCTGGCTATCAGCACCGTTCGGAGCTTCTTGCCCGGGATCGTGACTTCGCGGTTCAGGACTTTGAATCGAACCCGGAAGGTGGCTGGACGGGCGGCGGTAACCCGGCGACCTTCCTGCCGCTCGGCATAACGCCGTCCGGTTTCGGTCCGATCGGCGGCCTGCGCGCCGACCCTGATTGCGCCGCGCTCGGTGGTTATGTCACGGCGATCGGATGGTGCCGGACCCAATATACCGGCTTCGACGCCCTCGTCGAAGAAGAGGACCGCTACCAGATCTGGACGGAGCTGGCTGTGGATCTCACCGACACTGTCGAGTGGGAGATGAGCCTTCTCTACGGGCATGACGAGGTACCGCACTACCGGACCTCGCCGACCTATCTCCTGACCCAGGCACCGACAGCAGGCGTGGGTGGATCTCCCAGCGGCTTTGTTGTGTCGGCTGCGAACCCCGGCTTCCAGCAAATGGTTGCCGAGAACCCCGGGATCGTTCCTGCCGGTACGCTTGCCGTGCTCTTCCCGACCCTGTTGTTCCGACCGCTCCTCGCAGGCGGTAATCCGGCCTTCGCCGGAAGCCCCGACAATCTGGGCTCGGCCACGGGTATTCGCGAAAATGAAAGCTTCCGGATCTCGACCGGGCTCAATGGTGAGCTGAATGACACGACGTCCTTTGACTTCAATGTCACCTATCACCGGTATGAGCGCTATTACGACGGTTACGACAGCTTTGGGGACCGCGTTCAGCTGGCGCTGAACGGTCTGGGTGGCCCGAATTGTAACCTGGCGACCGGGACTGCCGGCGTTGGCGGGTGTCAGTTCTACAATCCGTTCGGCAACCAGGCGACGGCCAACGCCGTCACCGGTGTGGAGCGACCCGGATCCGAGCCCAACCAGAACAGCGCAGAGCTGATCAACTGGTTCTTCGTGCGGGGTTCGACCACGCTCGAGACCGAACTCTTCGTTGCCGAGGGTACGATCAGCGGTGAGACCGGATGGGAGTTGGCCGGTGGGCAAGTCCTGTATGGCTTCGGTGGTCAGTATCGCCGGGAAACCTACTCGGCCGTGTATGGCGACAATAACAATATTGCCGTCAATCCCTGCCGCGATACGCCTGTAACCGGAAACACAACGTGTGATCCGCAAACTGGTGCCTGGGCCTTCCTCGGCTCGAATGCCAATGGCGATGCTGACGGGGATGTCTATGCCCTGTTCGGTGAGTTGCAGCTGCCGGTTACGGATGACTTCAATGTCCAGCTTGCGGCTCGGTTTGAGGATTATGGTGGCCAGACGGGCTCAACTTTCGACCCGAAGGTTACGGCGCGCTGGCAGATTTCCGATGGTTTCGCCTTGCGCGGATCTGTCGGCACCACCTTCCGCGGCCCACCGCCACAGCAAACGGTCAACAGCAATGTGACCTCGCTGCAGGTGATCGCCTCAAGTTTCCGCCCTGTGGACGTGTTCGGCAATCCGGCCCTGGCGCCGGAATCGGCGACGAACTACTCAATCGGCGCCTTGTTCGCGACCGATAACTTCACGGCCAGTGTCGACTATTTCCGATACGATATTCAGGACACGATCAGCACGGAGCCTCTCTCGGGCATGGTCGCAACCCTGTTTGCGGATCCGACGAACTGTACCAACCCGGCCTTCGATGGTCTCCGGGAGCGGTTCCAGTTCAATGATGGTGGCGGCGTTGCCGGCGCCGGGACCTGCGCGGCGGCGAATATCGCTCGTGTCCGGACCCAGGTCGTCAATGGCGGTGATCTTACCAGCTCCGGTATCGACTTCATCATGAACTATGATTTTGGCGATGTTCTGGGCGGATCGCTCAATGCCGGCCTCACGGCCACCTACATGCTCGGCAATGAGCTTGGCGACGAAGTTGTCGAGGGTGTCGTCGTCCAGGAGGGCTTCGACGGCGTTGGCTTCATGAACTTCCAGACCACCGCTTATCCGGTGCCGGCCTGGAAGGGCCGTGGATTCCTGGAGTATACGGTCGGGAATATCGATACCCGCCTGACCTTTACCTATTCGGACAGCTATCGTGACCAGCGTGCCGATCTGGGTACGGGGCCGTTCGCTCCGAATCCGTACATTGCGGGCAATCCGGTGCTGATGCAGGGGGCCACGATCGACAGTCAGCTGACGACCGATTTCAACCTTCTCTATCATGTCGGAGACGCATCGACCTTCTCGTTCACGGCCATCAACCTGACCGATGAAGATCCGAGCTTCGCCCGCCAAGACTACAATTATGATCCCTTCACCGGCAATCCTGTCGGCCGGATCATCCGGGTTGGTTTCAATACCGAATTCTGATCGGGACGGACCAACAAGAAGAGGGCCCCGACCGAGAGGTCGGGGCCCTTTTTCGTGTCTCCGCCTAGCCCTTGAAGGGCTTGGGCGGCGGCGAGAACAGGCCGTAGGCCAGGGTCGATGCGTAATAGGCGAAGGCGGCATCCGGATCGATGCCCTTGATCCAGTCACGCAGGTCATAGGCCGAGTTCAGCGCACCCATAATGGCCTGGCTGGCGACCAGCGGGTCAACGGAGCGCACCGAGCCCTCCGTAATGCCGTCAATCATCATGCCGGCGAAGCGGCGTGCCATGCGGTTTGAGCGATCCAGCACATCATTGCGCAAATCGGTCGGCAGGGCCTGGAGTGCTGTCGTGCGAAGAAGCGGGAACTCGCTGAAAAGCTGGACATTCAGCAGAGTGGCCATGGAGGATGACAATTGCTGCCATTGATTGCCGCCGGCCTTGGTGGCTGCGCGCTGCACCAGTGAGACCCGTCCATAGGAGCGACGGAAGCATTCCAGCACCAATTCATCCTTGGCTTCCAGGTGGTGGTAGAAGCTGCCCTTGGTGACGTTGAGTTCCGAGGCAATCTGTTCGACCGAGGCGCCGCGATAGCCGCGCTCATTGATCAGGAAGGTAGCGGCACGCGCGAAATTGCCCGGCATGCCTTCAATTCCGACCTTCAGTTCCGACTCGTCTATCGGCAGGAGTTCCGGGGTCCAGCCAGCGCCTTCACGAGCGATGCCGTGCTCGAAAATCTCGATCATCCGGTGGATAATGCGGTCATAATCGCCGGTCGAGTATTGTGACAACCAGGCAGGAAGCCAGAACATGTTCTGGACCAGTACGTGGGCGCGGATCGTGCCGAGAATCTTCTCTTCCGATGTTCTTGGCGTCTCGAAAAAGGTGCGCAGCTTCCGGAACACCTGGACATAGCGGGTCGTCAGTTCGCTGCCGAAGGGCTCGTTCAGGGCTCGTATGTCAGAAATCACCGCAATCGGGCGTTCGATCTCCGCATTGATGCGAGCCTGGAGATCAAAATTGAGGCGAATATAGCGCTCGACCCGCGCTTGCGGGGTCGGCTCGGCGGCGGCCTCTTCAACGAGCGCTTCGATCCGTTCGAGGGCCCGCTCAAGAACCGCCGCGGCGAGCAATTCCTTGCGTTTGAAATAGTAGGTGATGCTGGTCGTGTTGAGCTCGACCAGTTGGGCGACATCAACGAATGTCATGCCGCGCACACCGTGTCGGTTGATCAGTGTTGCCGCTGCGTCGAGAATCCGCTCGCGCTTCTGGTGGAAGCGGCGGGTCTTCGCCGGGTCCTCGGTTTTCGGAGTCGTATTCATATCATTCGCTTAGCAGAGTTTGATGATATCGTCACGCAGTCGCCCGACAGTTCTGCCAATCACTCCTCTCTGCCCGGATAGCAAAATCGGTATGTATTCGTCCGAGCTGCCGTCTGGTGTAGAAGGCGTTGCGATTAAATCGTTTCTATCGATCTTCTCTGCCTTGCCTGACAGCATCCTAACCATTTACCGAGTAAACGGTATGGTCTAACTTTGCTGCAGCGCGGAATCGCCGCGCCCGCTATTGCACAATCAGGATGGACCATGACTGCTGCGCCGGACGCCGTGACGCGTGAAAAGATCGATCTGGAGCGCCTCGCGCTCTGGCTTGAGGCTGCGATTCCCGGCTTTTCGGGGCCGGTGAAGCTGAGCAAATTCCCGGGCGGGCAATCCAATCCGACCTACCGCCTCGACGCGGCCAGCCAATCCTATGTCTTGCGCCGAAAACCTTTCGGCCCGACCTTGCCATCGGCGCACGCTGTTGATCGTGAGCATCGCTTGATCGCCGCCCTTCACCCGACCGGCTTCCCGGTCGCGCAGCCCTACGCCCTGTGCGAGGACGACGCCGTGATCGGCGCCAAATTCTACGTTATGGAGCTGGTTGATGGCCGTTCACTGGCGGATGGATCATTGCCCGACGAGACGCCGTCCGCGCGCGGTGAAATGTATCGGGCCCTGACAAGCGCGCTGGCCGATCTGCACGCGGTCGATCATGAAGCCGTCGGTCTGGCCGATTACGGTCGCCCGGGGAATTATTTCGAGCGCCAGATCGGGCGGTGGACCAAGCAATACCGGGCCTCGCAGACCGATGACATTCCGGAAGTCGAGGGCCTGATTGAATATCTGCCACGTACCGTACCGGAGCAGACGCGCACATCGATCATTCATGGTGATTTTCGTATCGACAATGCGCTGTTCGAGCCCGAGGGCACCCGCATCAAGGCTGTGCTCGACTGGGAGCTCTCGACGCTGGGCGACCCGCTCGCCGATTTTACCTACTACGCCATGCAATGGGCCATGCCGGCCGGCGATGGCGGGGCGGGTCTGGCTGGACTTGACTTCGCTGCGACCGGAATCCCGACGCTGGAGGACACTGTAGCGCTTTATTGCGAACGAACCGGTCGCGACACTGTCCCGACCATGGACTGGTATTTTGCTTACAATCTCTTCCGCCTGGTCGGCATTGTTCAGGGTATCAAGAAGCGGATGAGTGACGGCAATGCCTCGAGTGACAAGGCCGAGGCGACTGTCGCCCGGCTGGTCCCGCTGGCGACGGCAGCCTGGGACTTCGCCCGCAGGGCCGGCGCGTGACCATCGGTCAAGCCGCAAACAAACCAATCAGGGGGGCAGACATGTCCATGTTCAGCCTGGCGGGCAAGACCGCCCTTGTTACCGGAGCAGGTTCCGGCATTGGGCGTGCGTCAGCCCTCCTCTTCGCCGAAGCGGGTGCCCGGGTCCTGGCCTGTGACAAATCCGAGGCCGTGGGCGAGACTGTCGAGGCGATTGTCGCGGCTGGCGGCGAGGCGCGCGCACGTGTGATGGATGCCGGTGTCGAGGCTGATGTAATCGACGCCATTGCCGAGGCTGTTGAGGCTTTTGGCAGGCTTGACGTCATCTACGCCAATGCCGGGATTACGGGCGGGTTGCCCGGGTTTTTCGACACAACTGTCGAAACCTGGGCGGAGGTGCTCCGTGTCAATCTGATCGGACCATTTCTCGCAATCAAGCATGGCGCGCCGGCGCTGATGAAGTCCGGTGGCGGTTCAATCATCTGTACCGCATCAGTCGCCGGGTTGCGCTATGGCGCCGGTCCGGTCGCCTACTCCGCGTCCAAGGCCGGGGTGATCAATCTGGTTCAGCACGCCTGCCAGAGCCTGGTCGGGTCAGGCATACGCGTGAACGCGATCTGCCCGGGTCTGACCGAAACCGGAATGACGAAGCCACTTTATGACCATGCCCGTGCCGCGGGGAAGGAGGGCCGGATCGGTCAGCTCAATCCGCTCCAGCGTGGCGGCTTGCCGGAGGAGATTGCGGCGACGGCACTCTTCCTCGCATCGCCGGCATCCAGCTATGTCGATGGACAGGCAATCGCGGTTGATGGCGGATTGTCGGCTTCACACCCGGTCGCGCCCTCGACCCAGTTGGCGGCTCATGCCGCCCTCGACGCCCTCAAGGATGATTGATGTCCCTTCCGCAAATCCTCGCCAATGCCCGCGCCGGAGGCGGCGAATTGACGGCGCAAATCCCTGACACCTGGATGCAGGGTCGAACCGCTTATGGCGGGCTGACCGCGGCGATAGCCCTCGAGGCGGCGCTTCGCTCCCAGCCGGATTTGCCGCCCCTGCGGTCGACGCAGATTGCCTTTGTTGGGCCCCTGTCCGGAGAAGTCACGGTCAAGACCGAGTTGTTGCGTCGCGGTCGGACCGCAGCCTTCATCGAGGCGAATGTCTATGGTGATGGCAAGCTCGGGCTAAAGGCGCTCTTCGTCTTCATGATCGGGCTGGAGTCCAGCATCGATTACGCGGAGACGACGAGACCTGAGGTCCCGGACTTTGCCGAGGCTGCACCGGCCAGGGCCAATCCCGATCCGAAATTCTTCACCAATAACCTGATCTATCGTCACGGCCTGCCAATCGAGCACCGCCACACGCCTGACTTCTTGCGGTGGGTTCGCCTGAAGGAGCGCGACGGGCTCCACCCGATGGTGGAATTGATGGCAATCGGCGACGCGCTGCCACCGGCAGCCATGGCGCTGTTTGAAAAACCGGGCCCAATCAGCTCGATGAGCTGGCAGATCAATCTGCTCAATGCCGAGCCGGTCACCACGGATGGCTGGTGGCTCAGCCGTTCGACGGCGGATCTGGCGCGGCATGGCTCGTCGAGTCAGATCATGCAGGTCTGGAATGCCGACCGCGAGCTCGTCATCACCGGCATGCAGAGCGTGGCGATCTTCGTCTGAGCCAATCGACGAACGGGGCAAGTCCCGCCGCGCCCGCTATTCAGGTCTTGTCTGCCTCGAACAGGGCTTTCAGGTCGGTTTTCACGATCTTTCCATTGGCGTTGCGCGGCAGCGTCCCTTCCACGAACAGGATGCGGACCGGTGTCTTGAAGATGGCGAGGCGTTCGCGAACCCAGGCTTTGAGCTCGTCTTCACTGGCATTCTCCCCGGGGGCGAGATGAATGACGGCGGCCGGCTCCTCGCCAAGTGTGCGGTGTGGCAAGCCGATCAGGGCAGCATCGGTGACGGCGGGGTGCTCATAGAGGATATTCTCGACCTCGGTCGAATAGATGTTCTCTCCGCCCCGAATGATCATGTCCTTGGCGCGATCGACGATGAAGCAGAAGCCCTCTTCGTCCATGCGGGCCAGATCGCCGGTGCGGATCCACCCGTTGATGAAGGTCTCGGCCGTTGCCTCCGGATTATTCCAGTAGCCGGCAACGATCTGAGGGCCGCGGGCCCATAATTCACCGACCTCGCCGACCGGTAATTCGCAGCTGCCATCAGGCGACATGATCTTGATATCCGATACGGCCACGGGCGGACCGCAACTGTCCGGTCGGTTGAGATAGTCCTCCGACGAGTGGCTCGTCACGGTGGCAGAGGTCTCGGTCATGCCCCAGCCATTGCCCGGCAGGGCGCCGAAAACCGTCTTGATCTTGCGGACCAGGTCCGGGGCCGAGGGCGCGCCACCATAGGCGATCGCCTCGAGAGAGGAGAGGTCGTATTTCTCGCGATCGGGATGTTCGATCAGCTGCCAGGCGATGGTTGGCACGCCGCCTGTCGTATTGACCTTCTCCCGTTCGATGATCTGGAAGGCCTGGACGACATCCCATCTGGGCATGAAGACCATGCTGTGGCCGGCGAAGATCGCTCCCATCAGGCCGGCATTGCAGGCAGTGACATGGAAAAGCGGGATCACGGTCAGCATGACTTTCGGTGTCGGCGCCGGAGGAGCCTCTCCACGCCTGAGGCAGGCCCGTGCTGCTGCATAAGCGGACGACAGGATATTGGTCAGGATATTGCGATGGGTGCCCAGTGCCCCCTTGGGATTGCCGGTCGTGCCACTGGTGTAGAAAATTGTGGCGGGATCGTCCGGCTCGATCCTGACGATTGGGAGGTCGCCATCGGGAAGACCGGCATATCGATCCGGTGTGCCGATCAGGTCTTCGAGCCGACGCGCCGGGTTTTCCGGTGCGCTGTCGCCGCGGCTGACCAGAATGTGCGCGAGGTCCGGCAGCATATCGACCTCCGGAGCGATGCGGGCCCAGCGCTCGGCGTCGCAGATCAGGGCCTTGGCACCGGAGTTGGTGAGGCCATAGCCGAGTTCCGCCCCCGTCCACCAGGCATTGAGGGGAACGATGATCGCTCCCAGACTCGTGACGGCAAAGAAAGCGATCGGCCATTCCGGCAGGTTTCGCATGGCGAGGCCGACCCGGTCGCCCTTGCCAATGCCCATGGCGGCGAGCTCGGCAGCGAGGGCGCGCGTGGCCCGGAACCAGGCCTCATAGCTGACGCGCTCGTCGTTGTGGATCGTGAAGGTCTGGTCGCCGTGGCCTCGCGCGTGGCGGGCCAGTTCGGCAAGACTGCCGAGGGCATGTTTCCAGGTCCGCGTTTCGACGCCGCGAATGGTGACGGTGTCCATCGCGAACTTGGCGTCAGGTGCACACAGAAGCGCATTCGCCTGTTCCAGCGTGCAGGCCGGCCAGTCGGCTGGCGCAGGCAGATCGTCCGCCCCTGGGGCCGCTGTGTCCTGATTTTCCATCCCCAACAAAATCCTGTTTCGGGTTTGCTGCCATATTTGCTAGATCGACGATAGTGTCGAACGATATTTATCACAAGAGCTGCCCATCCCGCCCTAGCGCGGTCTGTGCTTGTCGACTATATCGAAGGCAGGGTATGTAGCGTTGTCAGCGCGTTGCGGACTGGTTTCATACCGTGAAACACGCCACTGGAACGCCCCGAAGTGGGCGGTAAAACAGGAGAACGGGATGTCGGTTGTCACAACGCGCCAGGACGGGGACGTTCTCGTCGTCACCGCGAACAATCCGCCGGTCAATGCACTGGGTCAGGCCGTCCGAGCCGGGCTTGCCGAGGCAATGGAGAAGGCTGCCGCGGATGACTCGATCAAGGCGGTGGTGATTACGTGTGAGGGTCGGACTTTCTTCGCCGGCGCTGATATCACCGAGTTCGGCAAGCCGCCGGTCGGTCCGTCCCTTCCCGAGGTGATCGATACGATCGAGGCGAGCAAGAAGCCGGTGGTCGCGGCCATTCACGGCACCGCACTGGGTGGTGGTCTCGAAGTCGCGCTGGGCTGCCATTACCGGATCGCGGTCGCATCCGCCAAGCTCGGCCTGCCCGAAGTGAAACTTGGTCTTTTGCCGGGCGCCGGCGGAACGCAGCGCCTTCCGCGAGTGGTCGGCGTCGAGGCGGCCCTGCCCATGATCGTCAAGGGTGACCCAATTCCCGCCGCTGCGGCTGAGCGTATCGGTCTTGTCGACAAGCTTGTGGCCGATGATCAACTGGCAGAGAGCGGTGTGGCTTTCGCGAAGCGTGTGACCGGGTCGGACAGCCATCCGGTCTCCAGCGCGCGCGCCGACAAGATCGAGTCGGGTTTGGGCGACGAGTTCTTCGACAATTTCCGCAAGACCGAGATGCGCCGTCTCAAGGGATTTGAAGCGCCGGAAGCCTGTATCCAGGCTGTCCGGGCGGCAGCCGAGATGCCGTTCGCGGACGGCGTCAAAAAAGAGCGTGAGCTCTTTGGCAAGCTGGTGACCGGGACCCAGTCCCGGGCCTTGCGCCATGTCTTCTTTGCCGAGCGCGCGGCTAGCAAGATCGATGACATTCCGGCCGAGACGCCGGTTTTACCGATCAATCGCGTCGGCATTCTGGGCGCGGGCACGATGGGCGGCGGCATCGCCATGAATTTCCTGTCGGCCGGTATTCCGGTGACCCTTCTCGAGCGCGAACAGGAAGCGCTCGATCGTGGTGTGTCCATTATTCGCAAGAATTATGAGCGCTCCGCCGCACGCGGCAAGTTCACAGCCGAACAGGTCGAGCAATGTATGGGTCGCCTGACCCCGACGCTCGAGATGGAGGATCTGGCGAATAGCGATCTGGTGATCGAGGCGGTGTTCGAGAATATGGATGTGAAGAAAGAGGTCTTCACCAAGCTGGACGCGATCGTGAAGTCGGGCGCTATTCTCGCTTCCAATACTTCCTATCTGAATGTCGACGAGATGGCGGCAGTCACCACCCGGCCTGACCATGTGCTGGGCCTGCACTTCTTCTCCCCCGCCAATGTCATGCGCTTGCTGGAGATTGTGCGCGCCGCGAAGACTGCCCCGGCGGTGCTGAAAACGGCGATGGCATTGTCCAAGAAGATCGGCAAGGTCGCAGTGGTTTCCGGAGTCTGTCACGGCTTTATCGGCAACCGTATGCTGTCCCCGCGTCAGCAGGCGGCCAATGCCATGCTGATGCAGGGCATCAAGCCCTGGGACGTCGACAATTCGCTGACCGATTTCGGCATGCCGATGGGGCCGTTCCAGATGGCCGACCTGGCTGGCCTGGATCTCGGCTGGAGCCGGGAGACCTCCAACAGCGAAACCATTCGCGATGTCCTGTGCGAGCGTGATCGTCGTGGTCAGAAGACGGGCAAGGGCTTCTATGACTATGATGAAAACCGTCGCCGGACGCCGTCCGCCGAGGTCGAGGAAATCATAGCCGGCTTTGTCGCCAAGGCCGGCGAAACGCCGCAATCCCATTCAGCCGAGGAAATTCGCAATCGTCTGCTCTTCCCGATGGTGAATGAAGGCGCGAAAATACTCGCGGAAGGCATGGCCCAGCGTGCTTCGGACATCGATACCGTCTGGATCAATGGCTATGGTTGGCCAGCCTATACAGGCGGGCCGATGTTCTGGGCGGATATGATTGGTCTCGACGTTGTCGTCGAAGGACTGAAAAGCTTTGGGTACGAGGTTTCGCCCTATCTCGCTGACAAAGCGGCCAAGGGTGATCGGTTCAACGGCTAGGACCGGCAGCACCAACACGCTGACAGGGGCGGGCCCTATTCCTTTCCGGGACCGCTCCATCCTTTCCGGCGCAATTCGGCCTTCACGGCCTCAGTGTGTTCGCCGAGGCCGGGCGCGCGCGTTGTCGCGCCTGTCTCGCTGTCTGACATGCGGATCGGCGAGCGCAGACCGGGGATGCCTTCCGACTGGATCTTCAGGCCACGGGCCTGGACTTGTGGATCCTGGAAGGCCTCGCCGATTGTATTGATCGGGCCGGCAGGGACACCATTGGTTTCAAGCATCGCCAGCGCGTCCTCGCGTGACATGAGGATGAGCTTGTCCGCCATCACGGCGGCGAGGTCTGCCCGGTTGCCGACGCGCTGGGCATTGGTCTTGTTGGTCTCGCGAATGGCCGCGTCAAGCTCCAGGGCCCGGCTCAACCGGTCGAACTGGCTGTCATTGCCGCAGGCGATGATGATGTGCCCGTTCGAACAGGCAAACTCCTGGTAGGGTACGATGGAGGGGTGGGCATTGCCGATACGGCGGGGCGGCGTGCCCGTGGCAAAATAGTTCATTGCCTGATTGCCCAACACGCCGATCATCGAATCGAGCAACGCCATGTCGATGAATTGCCCGCGCCCTGTGCGCTCCCGCTGCGCGAGCGCAGCCTGAATGGCGATCGTGGCATACAGGCCGGTGAAGACATCGGCGAAGGCGACGCCGAGGCGCTGGGGCGGGCCATCGGCCTCGCCGGTGATGTCCATTACGCCGCTCATGGCCTGGATGGCGAGGTCATAACCGGCCCGATGAGCATAGGGACCGGTCTGGCCAAATCCTGTAACCGAGCAATAAACCAGACGCGGGTGCTCGGCGACGAGACTGGCATGGTCGAGCCCGAATTTCTCCAGCCCGCCAACCTTGAAATTCTCGACCACGACATCGGCGTCGGCGATGAGCGCGCGAACGAAGTCGAGATCCTCCGCCTTTCGGAAGTCTGCGGTGACCGAGCGTTTGCCGCGATTGCAGGAATGGTAATAGGCCGCCGATCGCCCGCTTTCATGATCGATCCAGGGCGGGCCCCAGCTGCGGGTGTCGTCGCCGGCCGGGCTTTCCACCTTGATCACGTCGGCGCCGAGATCAGCGAGGGTCTGTCCAACCCAGGGGCCGGCCAGGATGCGGGCGAGCTCGACCACTTTCAGGCCGGCCAGCGCGCGATCCGGCGCGGACCTCATTGCGTGATTTCGCCGGTATCGAGGAAGGGCGCAGCATCGAGCCCTTCGGCGTCCATCAGCTCGGCAATTCTTTGCAGTGAGGCAATCAGCATATTCTGTTCCCAGGGCTGCAATTCGCGAAAGGAGCGCAGGAAGCCTGCCTGGAGAAGCTCCGGGGCATTCTCACCGGCCGCGCGACCAGTGTCGGTCAATCGGGCCATAACCACGCGCTTGTCTGTGTCGCTCTTCACGCGTTCCACCAGTCCGGCCTGGGTCAAACGATCAAGGATCGAGGTGATGGTCGCCTGGCTGAGCGACACGGCTCGCGCAATGGCGCTGGGCGATAAATCCCCCTGTTTACTGAGTGTATGGATCACGACCAGCTGCGGGGCGGTAAGCCCGGTTGCTTTGACCAGCCGTTTGGATTGCAGATCAATGGCGCGGGTAATGCGCCGGAGGGCCACAAGGATTTCGTCGTGATCGCTCATGTGCGTCGCCTGTTTCGTTCTGCCTTTTGATTTATCGCTAGCCTTGCCGCATTCCAACAGGTTTGCGCGGGTCGCGTGCAATTCATCTGTTTCGATCTCGAAGAAGCAAAGCCGGCCACGTTGAGAGCAAAATGAAACCGGATTTCGATGTGTCCTGTCGCATTCTTGTAACGGTAGATGTTTTTCCTTGTTTATTCAGAGATTTAAAATTTTCCAGAAGCGAGTCCCGTGCTGATCGGTCTTTCGAGCTGAAAGTTTCAACTCAAAGCATGCTGGCCAGCGCGTACCGGAATCTCTACACAGCCCTTCAACCGTAACGCCACAAGGGACTGTCACCACGTCATGCTGAAGCAACGGGCACTTTCTACAACCATTCTAACCGCCGCGACCTTGTCGATTGCCGGAGCTGGCCTCGCCGCCGCTCAGGTCGACGTCGTTACTGTGACCGCCACCAAGCGCGAACAGAGCACCCAGGACATTCCTCTCGCCGTCAACGCGATGAATGAGGAAACGCTGGACGAGCTCGGCGTCGATGTGTTCACCGACTACCTGCAGCAGCTGCCAGGCGTCACCGCCGGTGGCTCCGGCCCGGGTCAGGCCACGATCTATATCCGCGGCCTCGCCTCCACGACTCCGAACCTGACCACGGCCGGTGTGGCTGGTCTGGCGCCGAACGTCGCGCTCTATCTCGATGAGCAGCCGGTATCCCAGCCGGGTCGTAACCTGGATGTCTATGCCGCCGACCTGGCGCGCGTCGAAGTTCTTCCCGGGCCTCAGGGCACGCTCTACGGGGCGTCCTCGCAGGCCGGCACGGTCCGCCTGATCACCAACCGTCCGGACCCGTCCGGCTTCTCCGCTTCGTCGAATTTCGCGGTCTCCTTCACCGAAGGCGGCGAGATGTCCAACAAGGTTGAAGCTGTCGTCAACATGCCGGTGGCCGACAATTTCGCCATCCGTGGCGTGGTCTATGTCGACCAGCAGGGCGGCTATATCGACAATGTGCCGGGTACCCGGAGTGCGAGAGAATCAGCACGTTTCCGTCCTGCCGGCACGATGCGTGACAATGGCGTTCCGGTCAGCGCAACGCGCGCCGGCTTCCAGTCCACGGCGGATCTGACCGGTGTCACTTTCCTCGACGCCAACAATTCCGACCTGTTGGAAAAGGATTTCAACGACACGACCTATTCCGGTTTCCGTCTCAGCGCCCTGTATGACTTCAATGCGGACTGGTCCCTGACCGTCATGCACATGCAGCAGCAGCTGGACTCCGAAGGCGTGTTCTTCATGGACCCGACCCTCGATGATCTGGAAATCCAGCGCTTCGAGGAAGATGAGCTGGACGACTATTTCCACAATACCAGCTGGACGCTGGAAGGCCGCCTCGGCGCCCTGGAAATGGTCTATACCGGCGCCTATACGGATCGGAATACCGATCAGCGCGTCGATTATTCCGATTATCTCTTCGTCGGCCAGTATCTGCCTTACTATATCTGTGATGGCTCGGTGTCCTATCCGGGCGGGGCCCCGACCGGAACGTGTCAGGCGCCGAACCTGTTCGTCCAGTCGGACACGCGCACCAAGGTGTTCACCCAGGAATTGCGTTTCAATACGCCGGAAGATCGCCGCATCCGCGCCACCTTCGGCGGTTTCTACTCCGATATGGAAGTGGCCGAGCGCAATGACTTCACCTATCCGGGTTCGGTCAATGCGATCTCCTTTGACGGTGTGACCACTGGCTTCGCTCCGAACTACCCGCTGACCAATACCGCGGTGACGGGTCAAGTCGGTGCGGCCTCGCCGGGCTATTTCTCCGACGCGGGTCCTTTCCCGGCCGGCGTCATCTTCCGGAATGATGTCCTGCGCACCGACGAGCAGTATGGCCTCTTTGGTGAGACGACCTTTGATCTGACCGACCAGTTCTCGATCACGCTGGGCGCTCGCTACTACGACATCGAAGTTGATCTTGTGGGCAGCGCGAACGGCTCCTTCTTCAACTTCGGTCAGACCGATGATGCTCAGGTCTTCGGGACCAATATCTCGACTCTCTACGCGCCGAACAATCCATTCGGCAATCCCGATGTTGCGGCAACGGATGGTTTCATTTTCAAGGGTACGCTGGAATGGCGCCCGACCGACGGCGCGCTCTTCTACGCGACCGTTTCGGAAGGTTTCCGCCCGGGTCTCCTGAACCGTCCGGGCGGCGCTGCCGGCCCCGGTGGCTACACCGTGCCGTTTGCCCTCGATACGGATGAGGTGGTCAATTACGAGTTCGGCTGGAAAACCGACCTCTTTGACAATCAGGTCCGTTTCAACGGTAACGCCTTCATGGTCGAGATCGAGAATCTGCAAACGACGATTTTCGACCCGTCCATCACCAACCTCTTCTTCTCGGATAATGCTGCCAATGCGGAAATTCGCGGTCTTGAGGGTGAAGTGACCTGGGCTCCGGCCGATATTCAGGGCCTGACCGTTGTCGGTGCGTTCTCGTTGCTCGACACCGAAATCACGGAAGTCCTGACCCCGACCACTGATGTGTTGGTCGGCTCCGAGCTTGCATTCGCACCGAGCTACCAGGCCAATGTCCGCGCCCGCTACGAGTGGTCTTTGGACAATGGCTTGATGGCCCATGTGATGCCGCAGGTGACGATCACCGATGACAGCGTTTCCGACGTCATCGAGATCAACAAGGCGGACGTCGAAGGCTATGCCTCGATGAACTTCACCACGGGTCTGACAGGTGAGAGCTGGTCGGTTGAATTGTTTGCCAACAATCTCACTAATGAGCGCGGTGAAATCTCGAACAACTTTGTCAATGACCGCGAGCGCGTGACGATTATCCGCCCGCGTACGATCGGCGTGCGCGTCGGGGTGCAGTACTAGGCCCTGACATGCCGCTGGCCTGAGGCCACAATGGAAAGCGTCCCCCTCGAGGGACGCTTTCTGTTTTTTGCAAGACCGGTGGAGACCCCTGCGTGTCGGAAGAGACGGACATCCATGTCCAGGCGCTGACCACAGCGCAAAAGCAAATGTATGAAAGCCGTTTCGATGCGGCTCTGGAGACCTTGCAGCCGGTTCTGGATGCGTCGCCGGACCATACTGATGCCCTGTACATGCTGGCGGTCTGCGCCCGTTATCTCAAACGTCATGATGAGGCCCGTGCGGCCCTCGACCGGATCAAGCGCACCGCGCCGGATTTTGGCCGCGCTTTCCAGGAGGAGGGTCATCTCCTGCGGGTGCTCGGCGAGACGGACCGGGCCCTGATCGCCTTCCAGCGCGCGTGTCGATTCAATCCGGCCCTGGTCGCCAGTTGGCAGGCGCAGGCCGAGCTTCACCAGGCGGCGGGTCGTCCGGCAGAAGCCCGCAACGCGACGGCCCAGGCCGAGCGGATCAGCGCCTTGCCGCGTGAGCTGGTTTCGGTCACGCACCTCCTGCATGAAGGCAAACTGCTCAAGGCGGAGAAGCTCTGCCGGGCTTTCCTTCAGAAAAACCCGCACCATGTCGAAGCCATGCGGCTCCTTGCCGAGCTGGGCAATCGTTTCGGCATCCTCGAGGACGCCGATTTCCTGCTTGAGAGCGCGATCGAATTCGAGCCGGACAATACGCAATTGCGGTTGGACCATATCCAGGTCCTGCGCAAGCGCCAGAAATTCACTGCCGCGCTGGATCAGGCTCGCTACCTCTTCGAGGCTGATCCCGATAATCCGATTTTCAAATCGCACTATGCGATCGAATGCATGCAGACCGGCAGCTATGACGAAGCGCTGGCCTTGTTCGATGAAATTCTATCGGTCTTGCCTGAGGATCCGGCGACTTTGACCTCGCGTGGTCATGCGCTCAAGACACTCGGACGCCAGGACGAGGCGATTGCCAGCTACCGGGCCGCCTTTGCCGCCAAACCTGACCATGGTGATGCCTGGTACGGGCTGGCCAACCTCAAGACCTACCGCTTCACGGATGATGAGATCGCCCGCATGCAGGGACTCGAGGCGGGCACCGAGCTGGCTTTCCAGGACCGGGTTCATCTCAGTTTTGCGCTCGCCAAGGCCTCTGAGGATCGCAACAAGATCGCTGATGCTTTCGCCTTCTACGACAAGGGCAATACGCTGAAGCGCGTTCAGACCCGCTACACGACCGAGCAGATGGAAGAGGAGTTGCGAGCCCAGGCGGAGATCTGTGATGCAGCCCTGTTCGAAGCCCAGGCCGGGAAGGGCTGCGAAGATCCGGACCCGATCTTCATCGTTGGCCTGCCGCGCGCCGGCTCTACCCTGCTGGAGCAAATTCTGGCCTCTCACAGTCAGGTCGACGGCACGCTGGAATTGCCGAATATCCTTGCCCTCTCGCATCGCCTTCGGGGTCGACAGCGGCTGAGCGACAAGACCCGGTATCCACGCATCCTCCACGAACTGAGCGAAGACCAGCTTGCGGCGCTGGGCCGGGACTATCTCGACAATACCCGCATCCACCGCGCCGGCGCGCCGCGTTTCACCGACAAGATGCCCAATAATTTCCGGCATATCGGCCTGATCAAATTGATCCTGCCCAATGCCCGGATCATTGATGCCCGCCGTAACCCGATGGCCTGCTGTTTCTCTGGCTTCAAGCAATTATTCGCGGAAGGCCAGGAGTTCACCTATGGCCTTGAAGAGATCGGGCATTACTATCGAAATTATGTCGCGCTGATGGATCATTGGGATCGGGTCCTGCCCGGTCAGGTCCTGCGTGTGAACTACGAAGAGGTTGTTGCCGATCTTGACGGACAGGTGCGGCGACTTCTCGATTTCTGTGACCTGCCGTTCGAGCAGGCTTGTCTCGACTTCCATGCCACCGAGCGCGCGGTGCGAACCGCAAGTTCGGAGCAGGTGCGTCAGCCGATCTTCGACAGCGGCGTCGCGCAATGGAAGAAATTCGAACCCCATCTCGACCCGCTCAAAAAGGCTTTGGGTGACGAGATACTGGCCAAGGCCAACCCCATGCCGGCCGTGTAAGGAAGATCATGCCCCGACGCCATTACAAGACCGATTACGAGACCGGACAGGACAATGTGTCCCTGCTCGGGCTTGATGTGCACAATCCAGTCTTCTTTGTCTCTGCGGTCGCCATGATCGCATTCGTCGCGTGCGCGGTTCTCCTACCCGAGATGATGTCCGCGGCGATGATTGCTTCGCGCGACTGGGTTCTGGCGACCTTTGACTGGTTCTTCGTGCTCGGCGTGAATTTCGTCTTCCTCTTCTGCCTGGTCGTGATGGTATCGCCCCTCGGCCGTTTGCGCATCGGCGGGACCGACGCCAAGCCTGACTTCTCGACGAAATCCTGGCTTGCCATGTTGTTTTCGGCGGGGATTGGAATCGGTCTGATGTTCTGGGGGGCTGCGGAGCCGTTAGCCTATCATACGAACTGGTTCGGCACGCCGCTCGGGGTCGAGGCCGGGTCAGAGGAATCTGCCCGCTTGGCGCTCAGTGCCACCATGTTCCATTGGGGTCTCAACGCCTGGTCCATATATGCAGTGCTGGGACTGGCGCTGGCTTACTTTACCTTCTCAAAAGGTTTGCCGCTCACCGTCCGGTCCGCTTTCTATCCGCTCCTCGGCGACCGAATTTGGGGGTGGCCGGGACACCTGATCGATTTTCTGGCGGTGATCGCGACCCTGTTCGGCCTGGCCACATCACTCGGCCTGGGTGCGCAACAGGTGGCGAGCGGGCTGGATTTCCTGTTCGGCATCGATCCGGGCATCATGACTCAAATCGTTGTTATCGCCTGTATTACTTCGGTCGCGATCATCTCGGTGGTGCGCGGACTCGATGGCGGTGTGAAGGTCCTGTCCAACATCAACATGATCCTGGCCGGCGTGTTCTTGCTCTTCGTCTTCATTGTCGGGCCGACCATGCTGATCGTGACCGGCTTCTGGGACAATACGGTGGCCTATGTCAGTGACTTCCTGCCCTTGTCCAATTGGGTCGGTCGCGAGGATACCGAATGGTTCCACGGCTGGACGATCTTTTACTGGGCCTGGTGGATTTCCTGGTCGCCTTTTGTCGGCATGTTCATCGCCCGCGTGTCCAAGGGGCGAACGGTCCGGGAATTCCTGGTCGCAGTGATTTTCGTTCCCTTCCTGATTACCATCGGCTGGTTTTCGACCTTCGGTGAGACAGCGATCTTCCAGTTCGAGAACGGCATCGGGGAGTTGGCCAACGGCGTCGATGATGTTTCGCTGGTCCTGTTCCAGATGCTGGATCAAATGCCGTTTGCCGCGATCACATCAGGTATCGCGATCGTCCTGGTTTTCGTGTTCTTCGTGACCTCTTCGGACTCGGGTTCCCTGGTGATCGACTCCATAACCGCGGGCGGCAAGCTGCATGCTCCAGTCCCGCAACGCATTTTCTGGGCGCTGATCGAGGGTCTGGTGGCGGCCGTATTGCTCTATGGCGGCGGAGCCCAGGCGCTGCAGGGGTTGCAGGCCGGTGCGATCACCGCAGGCTTGCCCTTTACCGTGGTTCTGCTCGTGTGCTGCTTCAGTTTGTGGAAAGGACTTTGGTCCGATCTGCGTGCCCTCCGGTCGATCGAGTCCGCCGCGGCCACATCAGCAAAAACCAGCGAGGCCGAGGCCTGAGGCTGGCAGCAGGCCTTTCGCCCGCCGCGTCGGCATGATCGAGGCGGCGGGAGGTGGAGGAGTGAGCGCCTGACAAGGCTTTCGTTTGCGAGTTTGGCGCCGTTCAGTGGGCCGGTTTTCGGGTTCGGTCCGCCACCCGTCGCTGTGACAGTCGGGCAAACGTCTGGTTCAGAGCCATTTCAACAGGCGGAAAACCCAGATCTGGACCGCGCTTATCGCGGTCAAAATGGCGAGGAAGATCCAGAAAGCGCTGGGCAGGTCCGCACCGGGTATCCCGCCGACATTGATCCCCAGAAGGCCGGTCAGAAAGCCGAGCGGCAGGAAGATCGCCGCGATCAGCGACAGGACGTACAGATTCTTGTTCATCCGGTCGGCCAGCGCATTGGCCAGCTCGTCCTTGACGATCTGGGCCCGTTCCCGAATGGCGTCGAGATCTTCCAGATAGCGGGTAATGCGATCCAGGTTTTCCTGCAGGCGCCGTCGGTGGGCCGTGGACAGCCAGCCGAGCTCTGATGTCCTCAGATAGGCGATCACATCACGCTGGGGTGCGAAATAGCGACGGAAGATGATGGCTTGCTTGCGCAGTGCCGTGATGGCTTGTCTTTCAGAGGTGGACGGGTCTTCCATCACTCGCTCCTCGATCTCGTCGAGACGCTCATGCAGCTCGGTCATCACCGGCTCCATACGCTCGAAAAGGCGGGCCGAGAGGAGACCTATGAAATCGCCGGAATCCTTGGGGCCATTGCCCGAGGCGAGCCGGTCCTGGATATCCTTCACCGCCTTGAGCGGGCGTCGTTGCACGGAGACGACGCGATGCGGATCAACCCAGAGCCGGATCGAGACCATGTCTTCCGGCTGGGCGTCGGCATTCAGATTGACCCCGCGCAGGATCATCATGGCACCCTGCTCGAACTCGAGCAGGCGCGGCCGCGTTTCTTCGGCCAGCAGGGCATCAATGATCAGCGGGTCGAGATAGTGGAGCTCGCGCTCGATCCATTTGCGCGACGTGTCATGACCGGCATCCAGATGCACCCAGGCGAGGGCTTCACCCTGAATCTCGTGAGCGACGGCGTCGCCGCGCAATTGATGGGCGTTGCCATCGCCCGTGATCGAGGCGGCGTAAAGAATTTCGGCGCCATCCGTCATCTCAGGCCTCCGTCGGAGATGATGATGACTTGAGATGCACATCGCGCTGCGGAAATGGAATCTCAATTCCGGCATCACGGAATTTGCGCCAGATCGTGAACATGACCTCGCTCTGGGGCGCCCATCGCCCTTTTACAACATCTTCGATCCAGAAAAGGAGGGTGAAGTCGACCGAGCTGTCGCCGAAATTGCGCAGGAAGCATTGTGGCGCCGGGTCATCGATCGTCGATGGATGTTCACGCGCGGCTTCGAGGATCAGCGCCTGGGCCTGCTCCAGGTCGGCGCCGTAGGATACACCGACGGCGACTTCGATCCGGCCGCGCGTATTGGTCAGCGTCCAATTGGTGACGCGATTGGTGATCAGGTCCTCGTTGGGAACCAGAATTTCCTTGCCATCGACGGTCTCGATGAGCGTGTAGCGCGCACTCGACTTGCGCACGAAGCCGGTTACGCCGTCCGGCAATTCGATCAGATCGTCCTGCTCGACTGACCGTTCCAGCAGAAGGATGAGGCCTGAAATGAAGTTCGAGGCGATCTTTTGCAGGCCAAAGCCGAGTCCGATACCGAGCGCGCCGGAGAAGATGGTCAGGGTGGTCAGGTCCAGGCCGATCAGGTCCATCGTCACGAGGAAGGCTATGACGTAGAGCGCGATCTGAAAGATTTTGGTGATCAGGATGCGCGTCGTGGTCCGCATCCGGGTCAATTTTTTCAACCGGCCTTCCACCAGAGCCGAGATGATGGCGGTGGTCCAGAAGACCAGGACAAGCACCAGCATTCCGCGCAACGCGTCATAGGCGTTGATCGAGAGGCTGCCGACAGAGAAGGTCAGCATGGGCGCCCCGAGATATTCGCGCGCGATGTCGAGATGCCCTGTCGTGCTGGCATAAACCGTCGCAGCCAGAGTGATGAACAGCAAGATGCCCGCCCACGCGCCGCTCGGCTTGATGAGGGACAGCAAGAAAGTCTTCATGCGCGCGTCTTTCCGATGGGAGCAGCGGTCAATGGTTCGCTGGTCTGTCTCAATCCGTACTCTGCGTGACTGCGTGAGGCAAGCGCGTGCGAGGCCTCAGTAATCGCGGCGCCAGCGTATGGCGACAGAGGCGTCGGTATCGGCCGAGACGCGCGACAGCACAGACAAATCGGCCGTCAACGACCACTCAATGAGAGCCTCATTGATCGCGGCGGCCCCATTGCTGCCGACCTCGACATAGACATTGTCACCGAAGCGCCGCCCGCCCACGACCGAGAGATTGCCGTCTTCATTGGTCGAGATGTCGAGGCGGTCTATGCCGGCCAGGTCACGCAATTGCCCGACGATGTCGAGCAGGTTCTGGCCGGACAGTTGCGCCGCGAGCTGAGCGGCCTCGAAGGCACCCAGCTCACTGACCGACTGATCGAAGAGGAGGCGGGCGAGGATCTCGTCTTCGGGTAGGGCCGGGTCGCTGGACAGCGTAATGGTTGGAGCCTGCACCGAGCCCTCAACCCGGGCCGAGGCGCGGAAACCGGTGCGGCTGTGCACGGCGGTCAGGTCGACCCGGGCATCGCTCGGCGCGCCGTCGAAGGTGACGACACCGCTTGCAAGACTGAAACGGCGGTTGAAGACAAAGGCCGTTCCGCCAACCAGATTGGCCGTGCCGTTCAGCGACGGTTTGGACTCCGGGCCGGTGACATGCAGATCAACGCCCCATTCCGACGAAAAGGCGCGCGAGGAGACATAGAGTCCATTCTCTGCCCGGACCCGGTAATCAAGTCGGATCGGGAGGCGTGTTTCGCTGGCGACGCGCCTGTCCTTGGGCAGATTGATCTCGACCACATGCAATTGCGGAATGGAGCCCGCTCCATTGAGTGTCGGCTGGGTGCGGAGCTGGTCGATCCGGCTTTCGCCGCTGACGAGCAAGCCTGCTTCGTCGAGTGTCAGCGTGAGATCTCCACTTGCCTGCAAGGTCAGCTCAGGGCGTCGGACGGCCACGAAGCGATCGAAGGTGAAGAGACCGCTTCCGCGCGCCTCCCCTTGCGGGTCCAGTGCCAGGCGCCCGCTGCCGGAAAGCCGGCCCTCGCGATTGTCGGAGGCTGAAAAGCGGGTTAGCTCGGCGCTGTTCTCGGTAAGGGTGAGATCCAGCTCGACCGCGGTTACGAGGCTGCCGGCCGTGGTGGCATTGATCTGGCCGTCGCGCAGGGACGCGGTGCCGTTCAGCCGCGGCTCGCCGACAGTGCCGGAGACGACGAAGGCGCTGTCGATGCGGCCGCTGTCCATCAGGATGTCCGACGGCAGAAACAGTGCTGCCAGGGCAATCAACTCCCCATTGGCGGTGATCTGGCCGGACAGGGGCGCATCCGTTTCGCCCTGCGGCCTGGCAATGTTGATGGTCGGACCGGCGCGATTGAGGTCCCCACCGGCCTCCAGGCCTCCGCCGGTCAGGCGAAGGCTGGCGCTGGCTTCGTCCTGCAGCGATGCGGTCATGACCATGTTCATTGCGGGCATGTCAGGCAAATCCCCCGCGAGCAGATCGCTGGCGACCAATTGCGCCGACCCGCGCCAGACTCCGTCGCGTTGGCGCAGATCAGCGGCGCCGGAGAGCATGCCCTGGGTGGCCGGCATGGCGGCAATGTCAGACAGCACACTGACAGGCAGGCTGTCGATTGTGAGGCTCGCAATCGGGTTGATGCCGGCCGTCTGCAGATCGAGATCGAGACGTCCGCCGCCCAGTGTGAAAGAAGCGAATGCAATGACACCGTCGGCGCCGGTGGCAAAGCGAATGGGTTCGAGCGTCGTCCAGTTATGGGCGGCCCACTTGCCGGATGGGGAGAGGCTGATGGCGATTCCGTTCGCATCCACTGCGGCAGTCCCGGTCGCGCTGAGATCGACATTCGACCGCATGCGGCCATCGGCGCTGGCCGCAAGTGCCATGCCGGACAGCGGACCTGCGAGGGTCAGGCTGGCGGCATTGAGGTCAGCCGCACCAAGTCGCTGGGATTCCAGAGTCAGTTCGGCGTCAACCCGGCCCGCCAGCAGATCATCTGTCCGACCAGAATAGCTGGCATTGAGCGCCATCAATTCGTCCCGCACGGCGTTGAGGGTAACCACCAGGTCGTCATCCTCGATGCCAGCGGATCCTTCAAACCGGGCATCCCCGAATTGACCGCTGGCCACGGTCAGTGCCAACCGCTCCGCCATGGACTCCACCTGCCCGTTCATTGCCAGTGCCGTTCCGGCCTGGTCTTCTGCGGAGAACACCCATTCCAGGCGTGTCGGTTCGGAGCGTTCGCCCAGCTGACCGCGTACCCCAAGGCGGGGCGTCCGCAGATCCAACGGTCCCGCCTGCAAACGGCGGGCAGTGGTCACCGCCCGGATCCGAAGCGCATCGGGGTCGCGGACCAGGCGGAAAGCTGTGGCAAGGCCACCCTCGATCTCGGTGGCCGAAACGGGAAGCGCGCCGACCAGGGCAAGGTCGCCGCCAACCTGCCAGTTCTGTGCGTCGCGCGCATCGCCAGTCAGGGTGAGGTCGATCGCCGGGCTGTGGGCATTCAAACGTGAAACCGTCCACCCATCATCGCTTCCCGACAAGTCAAACTCCGCTTGCAAACCGTCGAGAAGACCCTGTGTGCTCTCCGGCCAGGAGATGGCGCCGGCGTCGATTTCGGCGGTCAGCCTCCGGTTCGCGGAGAATGTGAGGCGCGCTGCGACCGGGCCGCCCAGCATGTCGTGCAAATGCCGGGTCTCTGTAACCGCGATCTGGGCTGCGCCGATCGGCCAGCTCTCGCCGGGCGGCAAATGGCCGTTTGCGGTGAGCGTGAGGGACGGCGTGCTCAGCGAGAAGCCGGGCTGGGCCTGCCATCCGGTTTCGCGACCGCGATCAAGGAGGCGTCCGTTGATCCGAAGGGTCTCGCCGAGCAGACGGTCTGCATCCGCCTGGCCTGTCATCAGCCCCGCGATCTCGATGTCGATGTCCAGCTGCGGGTTGCCGCCGGGGAGGCTGATCTCGACCCGTCCACTGAGCTGCTCCGCGCCGAGCGGGTCGAAAGCGAGGCCCTGAAGATCGGGTGAGAAAACGATGCTGGGGGCCTCTCCGCGACGGATGGCAGCTTGTCCCGTCAGTGAGTCCACCGTGACTCGACCCGCTGACACCCGCTCGAGGAGAGCGGGGCTGATCGTATAGTCGGCGAGGATTTCCGGAGCGGTGACCTCGCGCAGGGTGACGCGGCTGCCGCGACTTTCAAGCGATACCGTATCGATGGTGAGGGTTTCTGCCCGGCGGCCTGATGCCATTGCCGTGACGGTCTCGATTTCTGCAGCAAGCGGATCAGGAACCAGACCCCAATTGGCGAGTTGGACCTGCGAGCTTGTGGTCCAACTGGCCGCATCCCACGCGAGATCAGCCTGAGCCCAGACCTGATCGTCCGCCAGCAACTCGATCGAACCGCGTCCGCCATCGGCAGCGCCCTCAACACGACCGTCCAGTCGCACCGGGCGGCCTGACATGCGCAAGAGCGCGGCCAGCGTGCCGTCGGCCTCGCCAGTGGCACTCAGCGTTCCGGAGACCTGGTCGGCCGACAGCATGAACGCGGCGCTCAGTTGGTCGCCCGGTGCATCAAGCCTGATTGCGTCGAGCGTGATCCGGCTGGTTTCCGGCCGCAGGCGTGCCGAGGCCTGGAGCGATAACTCGGCGGCTGGTCCGGCGAGACCTTCGACCAGGATCAGGCGGGAAAGGGCGAGGGCGCCGAGATCGATTGCCGGTGGCGTGGGGACGTCTCCGCCGGAGCCGGGCGGGCTCTCTGATTCCGACGGCGCCAGAACCGGCCGGCGGTCCACCGAGACCTGCGCAATGGTCAGTTCATTGATCCGGATCGGCCGTGAGATCAGGCTGCGGGCCTGCCAGTCCAGCGTGATGTCTTCCGCCGTCAGCCAGATGCCCTCATCATCATGCAGGGTCAGCGTGTCGATATGCAGGCGGGCGAGCGGATCCCCGCTCAATCCGGACACACTGACGCGACCGAGGCCGGGAATATCACGCCCATCGAGCTGGCTGTGGGCCAGCCATCGTCCCGGCGAACTCCCGGCTGCAAGGCGCAACCCGACCGCCATCAGGGCGAGGATGAGCAGTGTCATGCCGGCGAGGGGCGCTATGCGGCGTATCAGGGCGGGCAGTGCCATGTTCAGAAGGCCTGCCCAAGGCTGAGATATATCTGGAAGCCGGGCTCGCCCGTGCGGCGATCCAGCGGCGTGGCGAGATCGATGCGGACCGGCGCGAAGTCGAAATAATAGCGGGCGCCAATCCCGACTGCACTGCGCATGCCGCCGAATTCTGGTGCGTTCAGGTCAGAGGCGATGGCATTGTCGATGAAGGCGACTGCCCCCCATTCCGGCGTCACCCGCCACCGCAATTCCGTGCTCAGTTCGACAACGGACAGGCCACCAAAGGGCTCGCCATCCGATCCGGTAGGGCTCAGCGATTGATACTCGAATCCGCGGGCTGATCCTCCGCCACCGGCAAAAAAGCGGTCATCGGCGGCAAGCGTCGTCGCCGATGTCCCCAGGATCGAGCCGACCCGGGCGCGGACGGCTGCTACCAGCCCGTCGTTCAGTTGGTAATAGCCCGAGGCGCGGCCTTCGACGCGGACATACCGTCCGTCCTCATCGCCGAAAGTGATGGCGGGGGTGACGCGCAAACTGGCCCGAAGGCCGCTCGTCGGGTCGAGCGCATCATTGCGGCTGTCATATCCGCCACTCAGATCGAGGGCGGCGGTGACGATATCACGCTCGCCCACGGCATCGGTGATCCGCGAGCTGTCGAGCGACAGGCCCGCGCCGTAGACTCGGCGCTCGCCGGACCGGCGGGTGATCTCGATTCCCGCTTCGATTTCATCCTGATCGTAAGCATCGGTGGTTTCGCGGGTGAGGCCAGAATGCAGGAAAAGTGTCTGGGCATAACGGCGCCAGTGCGGGCGTTCCAGGCGGGCAGTCGCGGACTGGTTCAGCGTCGCGAGTGTGCTCGACAAGGTCAGGGTTTCATCGCTGCCAAAGACGTTGCGCCGGATCCAGCGCAGATCCGCGCCAGCGCCTTCGCTGGTCGAATAACGCAAGCCGGTTTCGACCGTATGGCGATCGGCGGCGGTCAGCTCGACCTCGACAGTGCGCGCATCGCTACCCGCGACCGGCGTGCCGAGCGTGACCCGGGCCGCGCGTACGCTGGCCAGACTGTCGAGTCGCCGCTGATAGCCCAGCATGTCTTCGCGTGAGGCGGTTCCACCGCGCTCGAGTGGAGAGATGCGAGCGATGAATTGCGGGTTCCAGCCAGCGGTTTCTCGGCTGATGTCGCCGTAGCGTGAGAACGGGCCGGGCTCGAACCTGAAGGTGATCAAACCGTCGGAACCGGCGTGGTCAATCACCACTTCGCGCTCGAGGAGGCTCGCGTCCGGCCAGCCTTCATTCTGCAGAGCGCGAAGTCCGCGTGCCTCGGCATCAATGACGCTCTGGGCCAGCAATGGGCTTCCGTTTGCCAGACCCATCGCCGCGAGCGCGTGCGTTCTGGCGTCCATATCGCCACCGGTCTGGGCATCTAGCTGGCCGATCGTGAATTGGGGACCCGGCAGGACACGCAGCCGGGCGTTGCCGGAATCATCGACGAAAGTATCTACCCGGGCCGCGTAATAGCCGCGCGAGCGCAGCAGGCGACGTGCCCGGTCCGCGGCGGTCCGGGCATCGCGCATGGCGCTGGTCGCGGGCGTGTCCGGCGCCGTGTCGCGCTCACCGATGGCGAGCTCGAGCGCTGCCAGGAGGTTCGGATCGCGGACGCCCTGGACACGGGCCAGCGGCTCGGCGTGCGCCACCGAACAGGTCAAAAGGACGAGGGCTGGGAGGAGGGCGGCTTTCAAACCGGGTCACCTTGGAAAGTAATCCCGTTTTATAAGGCCCGTGAAACGCGCTGTCCCCTCTTTTTTGGCGTCAGACTGCGGTGCTGTGGCGATTTTCGGCGAGTTGGAGCGCCGGGTCGAGACGGGCCGCGATATTGCGCACATAGGGCCTGCCGAGCGCCGTGACGACGAGGCGCCCGGATTCGATCTGTACGAGTCCCTCCGCGACAAGGGGCGCGAGGGCGTCCACATTGTCGGTCGGGGCCAGCTCGGTTTCGAAGCGGCACAACAGATCCGCAAGGCGTGTTGCGGTGGCAAATTCGGCCGGCGATCGTTCCACCCCGCGCGCCAGCATGTCGGCGCCTGACATGACGGCCTCTGCATATCGCACCGGATCGGCGATGGTCTGGACATAACCCTGCGGCGTCTCGCTGATGGCCGAGGCGCCGAGTCCGATGAGGAGGTCGCAGGAATCTGTCGTGTAGCCCTGGAAGTTGCGCCGCAATGTGCCTTTGGCGGCGGCGATAGCGAGCGGGTCGTCGGGGCGTGCGTAGTGGTCAAAGCCGATCGCGTCATATCCGGCGTCACCAAGGGTCGCGGCGGCCGCCAGCATCTGCTCGAAACGTTCCGACGCTCCGGGCAGGCGGGAGTCAGGGATGGCCCGCTGATGTTTCTTGAACCAGGGCACATGGGCATATCCGAAGACGGAAATACGGTCCGCCCCCATCTCCGCCAGCGCTGTGGCCGTGGTGACAACGCGTTCGCGGGACTGCGCGGGCAGACCATACATCATGTCCATATTGATGGCCCGGATCCCGGCAGAGCGCAGCATGTGGGCGGCAGCCTGGACCATGGCGCGGGGCTGGATTCGGTTGATCAGAAGCTGGACTTCGCTGGACAGATCCTGCACGCCGAGGCTGGCCCGGTTCACGCCATGGTCGGCCATGGTCGTGCACAACTCCGTCGTGACACCCCGCGGGTCGAGCTCGACCGCTATCTCAGCATCGCTGGTGATCGTGAAGCGCTCGCGCAGGCGGGCCATGATGCGCGCAAATTCAGCCGGTTCCAGCATGTCCGGCGAGCCGCCGCCAAAGTGGATGCACGTGACGCGGCTGCCGACCGGTGCATAACCGGCCCGACGCCGAATGTCGGCGTCGAGCGCTTCGAGGTAGCGGGCAATACGGTCATGACGATTGGGGATGGTCGTATGACAACCGCAATACCAGCACATGGATTTGCAGAACGGGATGTGGATGTAGAGCGACAGGTTTGAGCCTGTCGGTTGTCGGAGCATCCAGTCCGACCAGTTCTGAAAGCCCACACCGTCATGAAAGCCGGTCGCTGGCGGATAAGAGGTGTAGCGCGGCACCGTTTCCAGCGCATACTGGACCAGGAAGCGCGGAGCGTTCTCGATCATCGTCGTCAATCTCCACAAATTTGCTGGGAGATTATCCACCCGCGCTCTTTTGGTGGATGCGCCCAAAGCGCGCATGCGATAATTGCCCTGACAGGCGATAATATGGAGATCGAGGTCGACCGTTCGCCTGCCTCATGTTAGGGGTAACATCATTGTAGAACGCGACGCTCCTACGATACGGCGCGTCAAGCAGGAAGCCGGATATGGCCGAACTCGTTCCCGTCGAACCCTTTGATATTGTTGTTTTCGGTGCCACTGGGGATCTGGCCTTGCGCAAATTGATCCCGGCGCTCTTCCATCGCTGGTGCGACGGGCAGATCACCGATGACAGTCGCATCATCTGTGCGTCGCGCGACTCCATGGAATCGGCCGCCTTCCAGGAGATGGCGGCAACCCATGTGATAACCGCAAAGACATCGGCCGAGCGCCGGGCGTCCTGGGGCAAGTTCTCCGCCCGCCTGACCTATGTATCCGTCGATGCGACCAGTGAGACGGCGGGCTGGGAAAACCTGGCCGCAGCGCTCGATCCGGATGAGAGCAAGATCCGACTCTATTATCTGGCTCTGCCGCCCTCGATCTACGGGCCGATCTGCGCCGGATTGGCGGCTCACAAGCTGAACACGCCCAATGCGCGCATCGTTCTGGAAAAACCGATCGGGTCAAACTACCACACCGCCCGCGCGATCAATGACAAGGTTGGTGAGGTTTTCAAGGAAAACAATATCTTCCGGATCGATCATTATCTGGGCAAGGAAACCGTCCAGAATCTGCTCATCCTGCGCTTCGCCAATTACCTTTTCGAACCGATCTGGAATGCGAACGGGATCGATCATGTCCAGATCACGGTCGCGGAATCCCTCGGCGCGGGCAAACGGGCGAGCTATTATGATCGCTCCGGTGCTTTGCGGGACATGGTCCAGAACCACCTCCTTCAGCTCGCCTGTCTCGTGGCGATGGAGCCCCCTGCCTCGCTCGATCCGGATGCCGTGCGTACGGAAAAGCTCAAAGTGCTCAAGGCTCTGCGGCCGGTAACCGCGTCCAACGTCAATCAGGACGTGGTTCGCGGTCAGTATCAGGCTGGCGCTGTCGAGGGGGAGAGTGTCCCCGGCTATGCCGACGAAGTCGGTCAGGCCACGCAGACAGAGACTTTCGTTGGCATGCGCGCGCATGTCGATAACTGGCGCTGGGCAGGCGTGCCCTTCTATTTGCGTACCGGAAAACGGATGGCATCGCGGCGATCTGAAATCATTGTCCAGTTCAAACCCATTCCGCATGATGTCGTCGGCGCGGCCGAAGGGGCCATGCATCCCAACCGACTGGTCATCCGCCTGCAGCCCGATGAGGGCGTCAGGCTGATGCTGATGACCAAGGACCCGGGTCCGGGTGGCCTGCGCTTGCGCTATGTCCCGCTCAACCTGGCCTATGCCGAGCACTTCGAGCAGGATTATCCGGACGCCTATGAGCGCCTCCTGATGGCGGTCGTGCGCGGCAATCTCAGCCTCTTCATGCGCCGCGACGAGGTCGAGGCGGCTTGGCGTTGGGTCGACGGTATCATCCAGTCCTGGGAGGACAGTCAATCCAAGCTGTATGGCTACCAGGCCGGGACTGATGGTCCGACCCAGTCCGCGCTGCTGCTGGCTCGCGAGGAAAGGGAATGGTTTGATGGCCTTGACCGATAAGCCGCGCCCTGACCTCACCGAACATGCCGACAAGGCCGCCATGGCAGAAGCGCTGGCCAAGCCGGTTGCGGATCGGCTTGCCGCGGCGATCGCTGAACGTGGAGAGGCGGTTCTTGCTGTCTCTGGCGGCTCGACACCCGAGGGGCTCTATCGTCGGCTGTCCGGTGTGGCGATCGACTGGTCGAAGGTGACGGTGGTCCTGGTCGATGAGCGCTGGGTGGAGCTGGGCGAGCCCGGTTCCAACGAGACATTCCTTCAGTCCACCTTGATGACCGGCCCAGCCGCGCAAGCGCGCCTCGTCGGGTTGAAAGCGCCCGGCGAGACGCCACTGGACGGACTTCCGGAACTACACACCCGCCTGGCCGGGCTGAACTTTCCGCCGGACGTCCTGATCCTGGGCATGGGTGAGGATGGTCACACGGCGTCCTGGTTCCCGCGTGCCGATGGGCTGGATGAAGCCCTTGCCGAAACCGGGTCGCCGATTGCTGCCATTCGGGCCAAGCAGACGACCGTGACGGGGGCTCATACGGATCGCATTACGCTGACCCGATCGGCTCTGGCCGGCGCCGGACTCAGCCTTCTCCTGATCGCTGGTGACGGCAAGAAACGCGCCCTCGACGCCGCGCTTGAAGCGGGGTCCGTCGCCGACATGCCGATCCGCGCGCTCCTGCGCTCGCCGGACGATCGACCCGAAATTCACTGGACGCGCTGAGCGCGTTCGCCTGAACGGAAGACTGATGATGACCCAGACCATCAACGCGACCCTTCGCGCCGTCACCGACCGCATTCGCGAGCGCAGTGCCCCGACCCGGTCGGCCTATCTCGCCCAGATTGCTGCCGCCCGCGAAAACGGCCGCAACCGGTCGACTTTGTCCTGCGGGAATCTCGCGCACGGTTTTGCTGCCTGTGGCGGCGCCGACAAGCGGGCACTCAAGGATGGTGGCTGGGCCAATGTCGGCATCGTCACCGCCTATAATGACATGCTCTCCGCTCACCAGCCCTTCGGACCCTATCCGGATATCATCAAGAAGGCGCTGAACCAGGTCGGCGCGGTCGGCCAGATCGCCGGGGGCGTGCCGGCCATGTGTGACGGCGTCACCCAGGGTCAGCCGGGTATGGAACTCTCGTTGTTCAGCCGCGATGTGATCGCCATGTCGACCGCCGTTGCGCTGTCCCACAACATGTTCGATGCCGCTCTCTGCCTCGGCGTGTGCGACAAGATCGTGCCGGGCCTGATGATCGGCGCATTGCGCTTCGGCCATCTGCCGGTGATTTTCGTGCCGGCCGGCCCCATGCGGTCGGGTCTGCCCAATCCGGAAAAGGCAAAGGTCCGTCAGCTCTTTGCCGAGGGCAAGGTGGGGCGTGACGCCTTGCTGGAAGCCGAAAGCAAGTCCTACCACTCGCCGGGCACGTGTACTTTCTACGGAACGGCCAATTCCAATCAGATGCTGATGGAAATCATGGGGCTGCACATTCCCGGCGCCGCTTTCGTCAATCCCGCTGACCCGATGCGCGAGGCGTTCACGCGCGCTGCGGCCCAGCGTGCTGCTGCGATTACGGCTGACCAGGACGCTTACGCGCCGATGGGCGAGATCGTCGACGAGAAGGCCATCGTCAATGCGATTGTCGGCCTGCACGCCACGGGCGGCTCGACCAATCACACCATCCACCTGATCGCCATTGCGCGGGCGGCCGGCATCCTGGTCGACTGGACCGATTTCGATTCTCTGGCCGATGTCACCCCGCTCCTTTGCCGTGTTTATCCGAATGGTCCGGCCGATGTGAACCATTTCCATGCCGCTGGCGGGCTCGGCTACGTCATCCGCGAATTGCTCGATTCCGGCCTGTTGCATGAGGATGTGAAGACCGTGATGGGCGACGGGCTGCGCGCCTATGCCAGCGACGCTTTCCCCGATGGAGACGGGTTGAAATGGCAACCCGCCGCGGCTGAGTCCGGCGATCTCGAAATTGTGCGGCCCGTGTCCGAGCCCTTTTCTGCCGACGGCGGCCTCAAACTGCTCGATGGGGCCCTTGGTCGCGCGGTGATCAAGGTCTCGGCCGTGAAGCTGGAACATCGCATCGTCGAGGCCCCCGCCCTTGTCTTTGAGAGTCAGGAAAGTTTCCTCGATCGCTTCAAGGCGGGCGATCTGGATCGGGACTTCATTGCGGTCCTGCGCTTCCAGGGGCCGCGCGCCAATGGCATGCCGGAGCTGCACAAGCTGACCCCGGCCTTGGGGTCATTGCAGGATAGGGGCTTCAAGGTGGCACTGGTCACCGACGGCCGCATGTCGGGCGCCTCCGGCAAGGTGCCGGCGGCGATACATGTCAGCCCGGAAGCGGCATTGGGTGGCCCGCTGGCGCGGGTTCGCGACGGCGATATCGTTCGGCTTGATGCGGTCGCCGGGACGCTTGGGATCGAGGCGGACGGGTTTGACGCGCGCGCACTGGCGACCCCGCCCTCTGCCGTGCAGATCGGCATGGGCCGTGAGCTCTTCTCCGGCTTTCGTCAACTCGCTGGCCCTGCAGAGGAGGGCGCGCTCGCTATTCCCGACCTCGCTGTCGCCTCGCAGCGCGATGACGCATTGATTCCGGCCTGACCTGCCATCATCCTGCCGCAGGATCAGGCGAAATTGGTCGCTTGGCCGGTGTCGGGGACTGCGATGTCGACGCGTAATGTCTGGCTTGTTGTCGCGACGTGCCTGGGCCTTTGTATGGCGCCTGGGGCGGCGGGGAGTGATGAGGCCGTCCCCGCGCCCGGGAACGCCCAAGACGCCGTGCGGGTTTCGGCCCGATATGCGTCGTCTGTGCTCTTCTTCAAGGTCGGCGAGATAACGCTGGATGCGCGTTTCGGTGAGGCCGGATACGCCGCCGAGAGCTATATCGAGGCGGCCGGGCTCGCGGCGCTCTTCACGGATTTCGATATCCGCGCCGAAGTCTCCGGACAGGGCGGCAATGGGGCGCGTGAGCCGCAGGTCTATGAACACGTGGAGCGGACCGGATCAAAAGTCCGTTCTGTCCGGATAGAGTTCTCGGATGTTGTCGCTCGCTCCGAGGCGGAGCCGCCTTTCGGCTCCTGGGGCGTGCCACCGGCCAGCGATAGCGACCGGACGGATGTGATTGACCCGATGACAGCATTTTTCGAGTTGTCGCGCCGGCTGGAGGGCGGAGAGGGTTGCCAAGGCCGTCTCGCCGTTTTCGATGGCAAGGCGCGCTATGACCTTCGTCTGGAAACCGTTGGAACGGACCGGGTCCGGACGCGCGCCTGGCGTGGCGACGCGCTCCTCTGCCACGCCTGGTATGAACCGATTTCCGGCTATGATCCGGAAGACTATCCAAGCGCGTCCGAGTTGCGCCACCCGCTGGTCCTGTGGCTGGCACCGATTGCCGGAGACGCAGCCTATCTGCCTGTGCGTCTGCACACCCGGGCGGGCTTTGGTGGTGTGACGATCGAACTGACCGGTCTCCGTGTCGAACCGGCGCCGGGCGGTTAGCTCAAAAAGCTCGATAGCGTGATCGTGATCACATGTTGCAAGGCCGCTCGCCGGTAGAATCACGGGACCGCTCACCGAGCGGCCCCAAACTCCCGGGATCAGCTTGCTGTGCCGGGAGGGGCGGGGTGCAAGTCCTTGCCCATGCGAAGCCCCAACTTCGCCTTGCGCCCCGCCGCCATTGGGCCGCCCTGCGGTCGCATGATCGCCTGATCAACGCGCGATGGACGCTACGCATCAGCGCGTTTGACAAGGAAAACGTGTTGAAAGTTGAGTTTGCCATGCCCTTCCGTCACCGCTCCCGGTTGCACGACACGAGCGAAGCAACAATGATGGCCGTCCGCGATTTGGGAACAGGTGATGAGTGTGGGCACGCGCTATCGGGCGTTTATCAGTTATAGCCATCGAGATCAGGCGTTTGCACGCGCGTTGCACCGGCAGCTCGAGACCTATCGCGTCCCTTCGCACCTGGTCGGCCGCGAGACAGCGCTCGGGGCGGTGCCACGACGATTGACGCCCATTTTTCGCGATCGCGAGGATCTCGCCGCAACCGGTGATCTGACAGCCTCCGTTCGTGATGCCCTGGCCAATTCCGGCACGCTGATCGTGGTCTGCTCACCCGATGCGGTGGCGTCGCGCTGGGTGAATGAAGAAATTCGCGCCTACCGTCAGCTCAATCCAGGCGGCACGATTCTCGCGGCTGTTCTGGCGGGTGACCCGGACGCGGACCCCGAGGCTGAACCTCAATTCGCCTGCTTCCCGCCGGCCCTTCTGGAACCGGGCGCTGATGGCGTCGCTAGCGAGCCCGTCGCTGCCGACATGCGGCGCGAAGCTGACGGGCGGCGCATGGCGCTGTTGAAGCTTGTCGCCGGTCTTGTCGGTGTCAGTCTGGACCAGCTGATCCAGCGCGACCTCCAGCGTCGGCAAAGGCGCGTGACCGCCATCACAGGCGCGTCCGTCTTGCTTTCCGCTATCATGGCCGCATTGACGCTGCTGGCTCTCTCGGCTCGTTCCGAGGCGGAGAGGCGCAAGGCCGAGGCCGAGGACCTTATTGAGTTCATGCTGAATGATCTAAGAGATAATCTGGAACCGGTCGGGCGGCTTGATGCGCTCGATGCCGTGGGGGCCAAAGTGATCGAGTATTACGACAACCAGGGTGCTGCCACCATGACCTCGGACGAACTTGGCCGCCGCGCGCGAGCCTTCCACCTTCTTGGTGAGATAGACAGTGCTCAGGGCGATCTGGACAATGCCTACCAGCACTTCCGCATCGCCTATGAATCCACCAGTCGCATCCTTGCGGTCGAGCCGAGCATGCCCGAGCGCATCTATGAGCACGCGCAGAGTACCTACTGGGTTGGATATTTCGCTTGGCGCAGGGGTGATCTGGATAGCGCAGAGCGCCGCTTTGTTGAATATCGAGACCTCGCCTATCAACTTGTCGACGCCGACCCGGACAATCTCGAATGGCAGACCGAGGTCGCTTACGCCCACTCGAATATCGGATCACTTTATGTTGGCCAGCGTCGGTGGGCGGACGCCTTGATCGAGGCGCGCTCAGCGGTCAGGCAGTTCCGCGTTCTCGCCGCCGGCCGGCCCGACGCGCATGCGGCTTGGACCGAATTGGCGCAGGGTCTCGCCTGGGTGGCGTCGATTTCGGAGATCACCGATGGTCGTGATGCGTCGATTGCTGTGCTGCATGAGCAGTTGGAACTCTATGAAAGCGGGCGGATCGACTCCACTGATGACTGGCGGGTCCGGCGCAATGTGATCGCCGCGGAATACGCCCTGGCGCGCCTGTTGATCACGCCCAGCGAAACCACCACCGAAGACGATCTCGACATGGCATTGGCCATTCTCGAATCTGCCGCACTCGAGGCGTCTGCGCTGGTCGCGCATGAACCGGATAATCTGGAATGGCGATTGATCGCTGTCAGGCAGCGCCTCTGGCAGGCGCAGGCGGAGCTTTATAGCGGCGATGTGACCGGCGCCCGCGATGCCTATGTTGCGGCAACAGGCTTCATGGCGCATCCCGCCTGGGGCGGCGCGGAGGGCGCGCGATTTGCCGTCAGCCGTTTGCATGCCAGCCTCATCGAGGGGCGGATATTTGCCGCGCGGGGCGATTTCGAAGCGGCACAAACCTCCGTCGAACACATGTTGGCGACCCTCGGTCAGGTCGATGACTGGGACGGCGCGTTGGAACGCGCGCCCTATTACTACGCGGCGGGTGCCAACACGCTCGCGGACTCACTGGAGGCACAGGGGCAGGCGGCTGAAGCGCACCGTATTCGCGAGGACATCGTTCGCCGACTCGAGCCCATCCGTGACCGCATTCGAACCGATTCGGCCGCCGAGCTTGCCTATGCTCGTGAGTCGCTCGATCACGCGCTCATTCGCGCAGAATAGTATCGCCGGCCCTGCGCGCGGGCCGGATGCGGCAATCGCCAGAGGGGGATATCCATATGGCAGTGATCGACCGGGACGCTTTTGACGGGACGAAAATCCAGGAAGAGTTGGAGGGTGTGTGCGGTCTGACTCCGACGCAGACCCAACTCAGCCTCATTGCCCAGGCCACGAATGGATTCGTGGTCATGAATGGCAGTGATGTCGGCCGGGAAATGTTTGACGATGCGGAGATTTCGCAAATCTTCGTCATCTTCGCCGAAACGGTGAATGACTTTTCGAATGCAGATGCGTCGACTTTGCGCACCGCTGTGTCCGCTGCATTGGCGGGAATGTGGACGCCTTGCTCTGGCGATATGCCCTGTCCGTTTGATCAGGCGGCGCATGGACGCACGCGCATGATATTTCATGTCCATGTGCCCGGCTGGGGTTTCGAGCCGGCCCGCATCAAATTCAAGGGGAAGGATCCGTCAGGCTCGTTTTGCGGGCTGGACTGGCTGATGCTGAACGGGGAAAACTGCAAGCCATACAGCTTCCAGATTCAAACCAAGCCTGTCGAGGAGCCTGAAACCTATGAGTTCGCGCTCTTCATCAAGTCGTCACAGGATGCGGGTGACCAGGCAACGGGGATCATTATCGATCCGGCCCTTGAACTCACCCCGCCCTGATCTGCAGTTGCACGCGCTGCGCCGCCGCATGCGAGCGGGGACCGGCTGTGCGTGAGCAGATCATCAATCGGTTCAATTCGGGCGATCTCGCCCGGGCGTATGACCTGTGTCAGGACGGTCTCCTGGACCGCCCTGACGATTTCTGGCTGAAGCATCGGGCGGTTCTTTGCCTGATACGGTCCGGCGCTCTCGAACGCGCTTTCGCCGCCTATCATGAATACCGCCTGGCCGAGATCCGTCATGACGAGGATTGCCTGGCGGTTGGAGCCCGCCTGCTCAAGGCGCTCGCCCTCGAAGCCCATGGTCGGGACTTTGCGCGCCAGGCTGCCGAGAGCGCCCGCAAATATGCGGATGTCCATGCAAGGACGGGAGGCCATTACCCGGCGATCAACGCAGCCAGCATGTTCATGCTGGCTGGCGAGCCCGGGCAGGCGGAGAATTTTGCGCGCGAGGTTCTCTATGGCACTTTCGCAAATACGCCCGCCACGCCGGAGGAGGCGTATTATCGGCATGCCTCCCAGGCCGAGGCCTATTTGCTGCTCGGGGATCTGCCAGCGGCCCGATCCACGCTTAAAGAGGCGTTCCGCCAGGACCCCGACAATCATCTGGCCCATGCCACGACCTTGCGCCAACTCCGTCTGCTGGTGTCTGTTCTCGGGCTCGACGCCGGCTGGCTGCAGGCGTTGGAGCCGCCACGTCCGGCGCATTTCGCGGGCCATATCTTCGGCCTGGGTGAGGGCGAGCGGCAGCTGGCGCTCGGGTCGGAGGCCCGGCTGCGTGATCTCGTCGACATGACCCTGGCGCGTCACAATGTCGGGGCCGTCTATGGCGCCCTGGCTGCCGGATCGGACATTGTCATCGCCGAATCCGCTCTGGCCCGCGGCTGCGAACTCAACCTCGTCCTGCCCGTCCCGGTATCGGTTTTCGTCGACGCGTCCGTGCGTCCCTTCGGTGACGCCTGGCGGACCCGCTTCGATGCCTGCCTGGAACGAGCCGAGAAGATTACCGAGCTGACCAGCGACCGACGCATCCTGTCACCGGCGACCATCAATTACGCGAGTCTCGTCGCCATGGGCATGTCGCGTATGCGAGCGCAGGTTCTGGCGACGCGTCCGCTGCAAATTCTGATCGCGGAGGAGGCCAACTCCGAGGGGTCTCGCGCCGATTGCGGGACGCTGCATGATGGCGCGGTCTGGTCCGGTTGTGGCCTGGATCAGGTGCGTCTGGCCTATCCCGGTCAGCGTCGGGCGATGGCGGCGAAGACCCAGGCCTCAGGCCTGGAGCCCGGCTTCAAGCCGGCCATGCGGGCCATGCTCTTCCTGGACATCGCTGGCTCATCGGCGGTTCCGGATGATCGCGTCCCGCATTTTGTCCAGTCGGTGCTGAAATCGCTGGCGGCGTGTTGCGACGCCCTCGCCGATCCGCCTCTTCATGCCGACAGCTGGGGGGATGGCATGTTCCTGGCTTTCACGACCGTGGAGCAGGCCGCGCGCGCGGCCGAATCCCTTCGGTTGGCCTTTGCCGGGATCGACATGCGCGCCGAGGACCTGCCGACTTCGCTGGGGCTTCGCATCGCCGGCCATTTCGGCCCGGTTCATGAGGGCGAGGACCCGTTACAGAAGCGTCCCTCACTCTTTGGCGGTCAGGTGGCGGTTGCTGCCCGGATCGAGGCCGCCACAGTGCCGGGCTCCATTTTCGTCAGTGAGGCCTTTGCGGCGGCGCTGACCATGTCGTCATCCGACTTTCGCAGTGAGTATGTCGGGCAAATCAGAATCGACGCCCACATGCCCGAGCACAGGCTCTATGCACTGCGGGCTTTGCCGGTAAAGGCCGCCGCCAGGTTGCGGCGTGTCCGATCAGCTCGACCCGCGAAGCCGGTCTAGCTGATCGGGATCGACCAGTTCAATCCGGCCTTTCAACTTTTCCAGAAGCCCTTTGCGCTGCAGATCATTGATGGTGCGCGAGGCCGTTTCCCGGGTCGAATTTACGCGCAAGGCCAGCTCCTTCATCGACGGGGCCGGTTCGATCACCCGCGCCGTGCCATCCGAGCCAACGGGCCGGGACATGCGCAGCAGCTCGGCATAGATGCGGCCCGGCGCCGAGAGGGCAGAAAGCTCGAACATGCGCTGGGTTGTGTGCTGAACTCGCTTCGCCAGGACGCGCGAGAGGGCGATGCCTATCTCGCCATGCCGATGCATCAACTCGAAGAAGGTCTTGCCGTGATAGATCGCGAGATCACAGTCGGTTTCGGCAATGATGCCCGACGTTCGCGGGGCTCCGGTCAAGGCTGCGAGCTCACCGAAAACAGCCCCTGCCTCGAAGGCATCGAGCCAGATTTCCTGTCCATTCTCCGACAGAAGTACGACGCGGGCGCGCCCGCCGAGCAGAATGAATACGCGATCATCGGCCTCGTCCTGAGCGATGATGACCGTGCCCGCCGCGACGTGGTTTTGTTCCGCGCGCTCCACCATCTCCCGGCGAGCTGTCACGCCATCAATACCCAGATCGTGCAGGGCGGCATTCCAGGACGTGTCGAGCTGCATGAGGCCTCCCGCCGGGCCAGAGGCCGCGAATTCATGGCGAAACATCGGGGCAAGCCTAGTGAGCTTCGTGAAAAACGCCAGCGAATTCTATCGGTTGACCTGTGGCTCGACCGGTTTTTCATCGCCATTCCGGCGGAAGATCGCTAGGGTCAAGTGAACAGTGTTTTCTCGGGAGGCTGGCATGCGCAAGGCAACACTCATACTGGCGGGACTGTGTTGCGTTCTGGCGGGCTGTGGTGGCGGCGACCCTGCGCCGGTGGCGCGCAGCGGGCCGGACGGGCCGGATGCAGCCGGCTTTCATCCGGCGTCGACGGATGTGGCGCGCGAGAATGCCGAGACTTCTGCACGCCTGTCTGCTTACCCGTCGGAAGACGAGGCGTTGGCCCGTCGTGGTTTTGTCGGTCGCGACGAGGATCTGGAGATCCGCAATCCCGATGGTGAGATTATCTGGCGCCCCGCCGATTATGCCTTTCTGGACGCCACGCCGACGGACAGCGTGCATCCCGGCTTGTGGCGGCAGGCGGCTCTGAATCAGGCACATGGCCTGTTCGAGGTCGCCCCGGGTATTCATCAGGTCCGCGGCTATGACCTGGCCAATATGTCGATTATTGAAGGCCGGACCGGGTGGATCATCATCGATCCGCTGACATCAGTCGAGACAGCGCAGGCGGCGCTGGACCTTGTCAATCGCGAACTCGGCGAACGGCCTGTGAGCGCCGTCATTCTCACCCACTCCCATATCGACCATTTCGGGGGCGCAGGCGCCGTTGTCGGACCGGACACGCCTGTCATTGCGCCGGCCGGTTTCCTCCAGGCGTCTGTCAGCGAGAATGTCATGGCCGGTATCGTGATGGGTCGACGGGCCGGCTACATGTATGGCACGCGGCTGCCCCGGTCCGAACGCGGCCATGTCGGCTCGGGACTTGGCAAGCACCCGGCACTTGGGACCCACACAATCGCGGCACCCACCCACATTATTGATCAGACCGGGCAGACGCTGGAGATCGATGGTGTGCGTATGGAATTCCAGTACGCGCCGGAGACCGAGGCGCCCGCCGAGTTGACCGTCTATTTCCCGGACCTTCAGGCCTGGTGCGGGGCCGAGCTGGTCTCGCGCACCATGCACAATCTCTACACGCTGCGCGGCGCCCAGGTGCGGGATGCTCTCGCCTGGTCGGCGGCAATCGACGAGGCGCTCACCCGATTCGCCCCGCGCACAGAGGTGATCTTCAACAGCCATCACTGGCCAGTCTGGGGCGCTGCGGAGAGTGCCGATTTCCTGACGGCTCAGCGCGATGTCTACAAATACATCCACGATCAGACCCTGCGTCTCGCCGCACAGGGCATGCGCCCGGACGAGATCGCCGAAACCCTCACTCTGCCTGCCAGCTTGCAGCCGGTTTTCGCCGTGCAAGGCTATTACGGAACGCTCAAGCACAATTCCCGCGCTGTCTATCAGCGCTATTTCGGCTGGTATGACGGCGTCCCGGCCCATCTCGACCCCGTGCCGCGAGGCGAGGCCGCTGAACGCTATGTCGAGGCCATGGGCGGCTTGGACGCCGTACTCGCACTGGGCGATGAGGCCCTGGCGTCGGGCGAGTTTCGCTGGGCTGCCGAGCTGGGTCAGCATGCAGTCTTCGCGGCCCCGGATTCGCCGGCAGCACGGTCACTCCTGGCGCGAGCCTATGAGCAATTGGGCTATCGCGCCGAAAGTGCGCCCTGGCGGGATGTCTATCTGACCGGCGCCTATGAATTGCGTCATGGCATCGAGGCGCTGGACGCAACAGCCGCGGGTTCGGCCATCCTGCAATCCATTCCGCTCGACATGTTCTTCGCCGCCATGGCGACCCGGCTCGATGGCGAGGCCGCGGCGCGGCAGGACCGGGTGTTCAATTTCGCCTTCACGGATGTCGATGAGCATTATGTGATCCGCCTGTCGAACGGCGTGATGCATCATCATGATGCCCCTCCGGTTGACGGGGCCGATGCGAGCGTCACGCTGACCCGGGATTTCTGGCTTCGCTTGCTGCAGCAGGAGGCCGGGCTGATGGAAATGATCGGATCGGAGGACTTCGCTGTTGCGGGTGACCGGCTCGCCTTGCTGGGCTTTTTTGCCATGCTGGAACAGCCCGACGCGGGATTTGCGATCGTCACGCCCTGATTTGCTGGGTGAGGGCTTTTGCGCGTGCCTCAAAACCTGATTAACTGCCGCATCAATCGTCCCGGGGGGTTCCATGTACCGCGCCATTCTTGCTGCCAGCCTTGCCTTCATCACCGCTTCCGGAGGTGCCTTGGCGCAGGTGACGCCCTTTGACACCCGCTATGATCCGGCGATCCCGGATTTCCGCGCCACATTCGGCTATGATTTTGGCGAGGAAATCACCCCGCCCGAAGACGCAATCGACTATCTCTACACGCTCGAGGCCGCTGCACCGGACCGGGTCGAGGTCGTTGAATATGCCCGCAGCTGGGAAGGTCGCCCGCTTGCCTATGCTGTGATTGCGAGCCCGGACACGCTGGTCCGTATTGACGAGATCCAGTCGGGTCTGGCCAGTCTCGCCGACCCGCGTGGCCTCGATGCGGCCAGCAGGGACGCGCTGATAGCCGACCTGCCTGCGGTGGTCTGGTTGTCTTACGGCGTGCATGGCAATGAAATTTCTTCGACCGATGCCGGCCTGCGCACCGCCTATCACCTGCTAGCGGCGCAAGATGACCCCATCGTCGAGACGATTTTCGAGAACACGATCATCGTCGTCGATCCGACCCAGAATCCGGACGGCCGCAACCGTTTCATCCAGACCTTCCGGTCCGCGCGCGGACTTGAGGCCAGTGCCGATCGGTATACCGCCGAGCATGACGAGCCTTGGCCGGGTGGGCGCTATAACCACTATCTGTTTGATCTCAATCGCGACTGGTTCGCCCGCACCCAGCCGGAAACCCGCGGACGCACCCAGGCCATTCTCGACTGGCGGCCGGTGGTGGTGGTCGATGCGCACGAGATGAGCGGTGACAGCACCTATTTCTTCGCCCCTTCCGCCGAGCCTTTCAATCCGGAGATCGTGCAGTCGCAGCGCGACGCGCAGGATCTGATCGGGCGCAATCATGGCGACTGGTTTGATCGTCTTGGCTATGCCTTCTTCACCCGTGAAGTCTATGACGCCTTTTATCCCGGTTATGGCGATATGTGGCCGACCCTGCAGGGTGCAGTCGCCATGACCTATGAGCAGGCCTCGGCCCGCGGACTGGCCTGGCGCCGCCGCGATGGCTCGACCCTGACCTATGCTGACGGGGTCAATCATCACTTCGTGGCCAGCCTGTCGACCGCCCAGGTCGTGGCCGAGAACCGTGAGCGCTTCCTGTCGGATTTTGTCGCCTTCCGCGATAGCGCAGCGACCAGTTCGAGGGATCCGCAGGCGATGATGATCTCCTTGAGCGGCAATCGGTGGAGCGCGGAACGCATGGCGCGCAATCTTGCGGCCCAGGGCATTGAGGTTGGCCGTGTCGCGCCGGGTACATCCGCGTGCGGTGCCCGTTTTGACGACGGTGGATTCCTGGTCCGGTTCGACCAGCCGGCCGGCCGGCTGGCCCGGACCCTGCTGGAGCCGACCACTGACCTGCCCGCTGATTTCATGGAAGAGCAGGAAGCCCGCCGGGCAGATGGGCTTGGGCATGAACTCTATGATGTGACCGCCTGGTCACTGCCGTTGATGAGCAATGTCGACGCCACATCCTGCCGCCGCACGCCTTCCCTCACCACGGAGTCCGTTGCACCGGAAGCCCCGATTGAGCGCGTCACAACGGATCACAATGCTGCCTGGGGTTATGTCATCCCATGGACCGATGCCGGCCAGGCCCGGCTGGTGGCAGCGTTGGGGCGTGAAGGCGTGACCATGCGTACCAGTGACCTGGCCTTCCGGATCGGCGACCGTCGTTTCCCGCGCGGTTCGGTCGTGATTCCGCGCCATGGCGCACCTGACGATCTGGATGCCCTGGTCAACCGGCTCGCGGCCGAGAGCGGCGCGCGCTTTGAAGGCATGGAGTCGAGCTGGGTCGATGACGGCCCGAATCCGGGCAGCGACAATTTCCTGACGATACGGGCACCGAGCGTGGCCATGCTGTGGGATGAAGGCACTGACCCGACCTCCGCTGGCGCGACCCGTTATGTGCTCGAACGTCGCTACGACATTCCGGTTTCGGTGATCCGGGTGGGCTCGGTGAGCCGTGCCCAGTTGGACAATTATGATGTTCTGATCATTCCCGAGCAGGGTTGGACGGGTCTGTCCGGTGCCCTGGGCAATTCCGGAACGGCAGCCATTCGAACCTATGTGCGCGGTGGCGGTATCCTGGTCGGTCTTGGCGACGCCACGCGCTGGCTTGCCGATTCCGATACCGGCTTGATCCCGGCCCAGCGCGAGCGGGCCGCCGATGCGCCGCGTGATGCGTCCGCCGGATCCGGCGAAATCGTCGACGGTACGGTCCTGGCCAATGAGGATGAGCTGCAGGTGCTGGAAGCCGAAGCCGGTGCCCTGCCGGAATCCTCGCCGGGGGCACTGGTTCATGTCGAGGCCAATGAGAATGCCTGGATGTCGGCCGGATATACAGACGGAGCCGCGGCGTTGGTTATGGGGTCGGATATCTACGCCCCGGTCTCGCTCGGAGATGCGACGACGGCGCTGCGCTTTGCCGCTCGCGATGAGCTGCTCGCCGGCGGTTATCTCTGGGAGGAGTATGCCGATCAGCTGGCCCTGAAGCCTTTCGTGCTTACCACCCGCCAGGGCGCCGGACAGGTCGTGGCCATCACCCAATCGCCGACCACCCGCGCCTATCTTGAGGGGCTGGACCTCCTGCTCCTGAACGCGGTACTTCTGGGGCCGGCACACTCTCGCGCCCTGCGCTGAGACCTTCGGGCAAACGGTTTCAATCAGGTTGCGGCGCCACGGCGCCGTGACCGGTGACGGAGTTTGCGATGATGACATGGCGCGCCGGACCGTCCGGCTTCGCAGTGGCGCTGATGGCGGCCACGCTTCTTTGCCCGTTGGCGGCCTCGGCCCAGGACATGCCGGATTTCTCGTCACTGGCGCTGGCTGACGACCTCGACTTCCTGCGGGCCAATACGCCGGTCGGGAATCCATCGACCCTGCTCTATCGGGGTGAGGGTTTTGTACTGGTGGTCGATCCGGGACTGGAGCACACCGCCGAGCTGCTGGCCGAGGCGGTCGCCGGCGAGCTGGGCGAGCGCACGCTCTATGTCGTGACCACCCATGCCCACCGGGACCATATGGACGCTGTGCCGGCCCTGCCGCGTCCGCTCGTCCAGATCGCCACGGGACACCAGTTCGACGGGCTGCCTGCCCAGCAAGGCATGACGCGCCTCGCGGTGCACGGCGAGGTCACGCTGGGCGATGGCGCTGTGCGGATCGGAAGTTTCCCGGACATGGCGGCCCATACCGGCGGGGACCTCTGGATCCATTTCCCGGAATCGGGTGTTCTGGCCGTGGGCGATCACTTCTTCCTCGATCGCTATCCGATCATTGACGTCATTGGCGGCGGCGATCCGGCGGGCTATTTCGCCAATATCGACTGGATGGTCGCGACCTTCCCGGCGGACACACGAGTCGTTCCGGGCCATTCGACTTTCGGGCCCGACGCGCCGCGCGTGGCGACACTGGACGACCTAGCAAACTGGGCAGGCGAGCTGCGCAACTCTGTTTCTGTGATCCGTCAGATGGCAGAACAGGGCCTGAGCGAGGCGGAGATCGTCGAGACCGGCCTGGGGCCAAACTTCTCCCATCTCAACGAACGTCCGCGCTTCGTCTCGGAAGAGCGCTGGATCGGTTTCGTCCTGGCCAATCCGCCAAGCCGGCAGCCGCCCAAGCCCTAGCCCCCGCCCTCAATCTCCTCGCGCAGGGCTTCCAGTTCCAGCCAGCGGTCTTCCTTGTCGGCGCGCTCCTGCATGGCGGTGCCGAGGCGTTCGGAGACCTTGGTGAAGCGGGCGCTGTCGGCGAAGAGGGCGGGGTCGGCCATCTCGGTTTCGAGGCGTGTGATCTCGTCACTCAACGTGTCGATTTCGGCGGGCAGGAGTTTGAGCGCGTAGCGGTCCTTGTTGGCCATGCGCCGGCGTTCAGGCCTGGCGTCTGCAGAGGCGGTCTTTGCGGGCGCTTTGCCCGACCCTGACGCTTTGGCTCCGGACTTGTCGAGCGCCGAGACGCCGGCGCCGCGCTGGGCGACCATGTCGCCATATCCGCCAGCATATTCCTGCCAGACGCCGTCACCCTCGGAGACGATCACCGAGGTGCAGCAGCGGTCCAGAAAATCCCGGTCATGCGAGACCAGAAAGACCGTGCCGGCATAGTCCGCGATCAGGCCCTGCAGCAGGTCGAGCGTTTCCAGGTCGAGATCATTGGTCGGCTCGTCCAGCACCAGGAGGTTGGAGGGCAGGGCCAGGGCGCGGGCCAGCATGACCCGGGCGCGCTCGCCGCCGGAGAGGACATGGACGGGCGTATTGGCCTGCTCGGGCGGGAAGAGGAAGTCCTTCATATAGGCCATGACGTGCTTGGTCTTGCCGGCGACCTCGACCTGGTTGCCCGAGCCCTGGGTCAAGGCTTCCGAGAGCGTCCAGTCGTCCTTGAGGGCGAGGCGCTTCTGGTCGAGCGAGGCAATCTCCAGCTTTGTGCCCAGCCGGACCGAGCCCTCGTCCGGCGCCAGCTGGCCGGTGAGGATGTTCAGAAGCGTCGTCTTTCCGGCACCATTGGGCCCCACGAGTCCGATGCGGGCATGGCGGGCAATCTTGGTCGAGAAATCCTTGACGATGGGCCGGTCACCATAGCTCAGCGAGACCGATTTGGCCTCGGCGACCAGCTTGCCGCTATCTCCGGCTTCGGTTGTCTCCAGCTTGACGCTACCTTGCGGTCCGCGATGGTCGCGGCGCTGTTGTTTGAGGGCATGGAGGTCGCCGAGGCGGCGGACATTGCGCTTGCGTCGGGCGGTGACGCCATAGCGTAGCCAGTCCTCCTCGCGCACGATCTTGCGGTCGAGCTTGTGCAGCTCGTCCTGCTCCTGCTCCAGCACGGTATCGCGCCAGGCTTCGAATGCTCCAAACCCCTTGTCCAGCTGCCGGGTCTGGCCGCGATCAAGCCAGACGGTCTTGCGGGTCAGGTTTTCCAGGAAGCGGCGGTCGTGACTGATCAGGACCAGGGCCGAGCGGCAATGTCGCAGCTCCTCTTCCAGCCATTCGATTGCCGGCAGGTCGAGATGGTTGGTCGGTTCGTCGAGCAGGAGAATGTCCGGGTCCGGCGCAAGCGCCCGCACGAGCGCGGCACGGCGCGCTTCCCCACCGGAGACCTCGCCGGGTTTTTCCTCACCCGTCAGTCCCAGCTTTTCCAGCAGATAGTCGGCCCGATAGTCGGCATCGCCGGGCGCGAGGCCGGCCATGACATAGTCCCGCAATGTGGCGTGACCGGTGAGGTCCGGGTCCTGCTCCAGATAGCGCACGGTGGCGGAAGGGTGGACGAAGCGGTCGCCATCATCGGCTTCGACCTGGCCGGCTGCGACCTTCAAGAGGGTCGACTTGCCGGACCCGTTGCGGCCGACGAGGCAAAGGCGTTCGCCTTCCTCGACCTGCAATTCGGCCCCCGCGAGGAGCGGTGTAACCCCGAAGGTCAGGTGGATGTTCTGAAGCGTGAGGAGCGGTGGAGCCATGTGCCACCGCATACTAGTCAGCGGCCCGCCGGTCACCCGTTTCCGGCAGAAATTTGCAAAGGGGGGACAATCCGTACCCAGCGTCCCCCTATCGCCAATCCTGAACAAAGCCTCATTTGCGCCATAATGGGGCGCGGCCTAGGCTGGCGTCCAGGGACAGGAGAGGGACGCGGGCGAGGGCCGGCGTGTGACAATCATGCTGACGATCAAAAATCTCACGAAAACCTATGGCAATGGCGTACGCGCCATGGACGGGGTCACGCTGGACATTCCCAAGGGCATGTTCGGACTGCTCGGCCCCAATGGCGCCGGCAAGTCGACGCTGATGCGCACCCTGGCAACACTGCAAGCGCCGGATAGCGGGACGGCGACCTTCGGTGATCTCGATATCGTCAAGGATCCCAAGGCGCTGCGCGCCACGCTGGGCTATCTGCCTCAGGATTTCGGCGTCTACCCGCGCATGTCGGCACGGGCCATGCTCGATCATCTCGCCGTCCTCAAGGGGCTGACCAATGCGAAAGAACGCAAACAGGTCGTCGAAGCCCTTCTGGAACAGACCAATCTGACCCAGCACGCCAAGAAATCCGTTGCCTCCTATTCCGGCGGCATGCGTCAGCGCTTCGGTATTGCCCAGGCATTGCTGGGTGATCCGCAACTGATCATCGTCGACGAGCCGACCGCCGGCCTCGACCCGGAAGAGCGCAACCGTTTCCACAATCTCCTGTCCGAGATCGGCGAAAACGTCGTGGTCATCCTGTCCACCCATATCGTCGAGGACGTCTCCGACCTCTGCCCGAAAATGGCGATCATGAACCAGGGCAAGATCGTCGCCGAGGGCGTCCCCGCCGATCTGGTCAAGGAGCTGGACGGCAAGGTTTGGAGCCGGAGCGTGGCGAAGGCCGATCTCGCGGAGCAACGGACTCGCTACAATGTCATCTCGGAACGCCTGACCATGGGTCAGGTAATGATTCGCGTCCTGGCCGACAGTCAGCCGGGCGATGACTTCGCCGCGGCGACGCCGGATCTGGAAGATGTGTATTTCTCGACCATCCGCGGCGGCCAGTCCGACGCGGCGGCCGCGTAAGTCTCAACCCAGCTGAAAGGAGCACATCATGCTCTCCAAGATCGCCGGGTTCGAGATCCGCTACCAGCTTTTCTCTCCCGTATTCATCGCGGTTTTCGCGATCTTTTTCCTTCTCGTCTATGGCGGCGTCACGATCGACAATATCCAGGTCGGTGGCGGCGGTGCGACCAATATCAACTCGCCCAACGCCCTGACCGTCAATGTCCTCATCTTTTCGCTCTTCGGCGGATTGATCCCAGTGGCTTTCCTGTCTTCCGGGGTGATCCGGGACCGGAGCTTCAAGACCGAGGAGCTTTTCTTCTCGCGTCCTATCAAGGAAATGGACTTTGTCCTCGGCCGCTTTATCGGTGGTTTCCTAGCCACGGCCCTGTGCTTCGCCAGCGTGCCGCTGGCCTTCCTTATCGGTTCTGTCATGCCCTGGCTGGACCAGGAATTGATTGGTCCGACGCGGCTGGACTGGTTCGTCTATGTCTATCTGGCCTTTGGCCTAGTGAATATGTGGGTGGTCGGGACGATCCTGTTCACAGTCGCCAATTTCACACGTTCGACCATGATGGTCTGGGCGGGGTTTGTCGGACTTCTGGTTCTGTATTTTGTCGGTTCGGCCATTGCTGGTCAGGAGCCGGCCCTGCGCCAGACTCTCGCCCTGATCGATCCCTTCGGCTTCAACACCTTCGGTGAGGCGACCCGCTATTGGACGGCTTTCGAGCAGAACAGCCAGGTCGTCCCGTTCGAGGGTACGCTGCTGATCAATCGCCTGATGTGGATCGGCATTGGGCTGGGTTTGCTGATCGTGAACCTGCTGACCTTTCGCTTCCGTCGCGGCAATTCCGGAGGCGCTGCCAAACGCAAATCGTCTGTGGCCGCCGGTGGTGCGAACCATGCGATCATGGATATCGATCTTCCGCGAGCCACGCCCAATCTAGGTGGCTCAGCGTCGCGCCAACAGTTCGCGGCCCGCGTCGGCTTCGAGGTGAAGGGCGTTGTGCTGAATGTCGCGTTCTGGATCATTTTGGCCTTGGGCCTGTTCAACACGATCCCGGGCTTCTTCTTCGCCAACGGGATCTACGGCACCGACAATTTCCCGGTCACCCGCGTGATCATGAACACGATCAACGGGGCCTATTCCATCATCCCGCTGGTCATCGTGATTTATTATGCTGCTGAGCTGATGTGGCGTGAGCGCCGTTTCGGTTTCAACGAGATCACGGACTCCACGCCGACGGAGAGCTGGGTCTTCATTACCGCGAAATTTGTGGCCATGGGCGTTGTCATCACGGCGCTCGCCTTGGTGGCTCTCATCGCCGGCATGCTGTCACAGCTCGCGCTGGGCTATGGTGGGCTGGAGTTCGATCAGTATCTGATCCGTGGCCTGATGGAACTCATCATACCCTTCGTCATCCTGTCGGCGCTGGCGATCTTCTTGCAGGTGGTTTTCAACAATCGCTGGCTCGGCATGGCGGCGATGTTGGTCTTTTTTATCGCTACCCTGGTCATGGGCCAGATCGGTTTCGACCATAATCTCTACCAATATGGTGGCGGACCGGGTGCACCCTATTCCGACATGAATGGCTATGGCCATTTCCTCGGGATTTCGCTCTGGTACACAGCCTACTGGGCGTTCTGGGCACTGCTGCTGATGGTCTTCGCCTATCAGCTGTGGAGTCGCGGTGCGCTCAGCCCGATCCGCCAGCGGATCGGCCGGATGATTTCGGGTTACACCCCGGCGACGGCAATGCTCTTGGCCGTCGCCATCATCGGCGCTGGCGGTACTGGTGGGTGGATTTTCTACAATACCAACATCCTCAACACCTACATTTCCGGGCCGGATGCCCGGGCGTTGGCGGCGGAGTATGAGCGTCAGTATCTGCACCTGCAGGACGAGCCGCAGCCGACCATTATCGAGACCGCCTATGACGTCGATATCTATCCGGGTGAGCGACGTTATACGGCGAGCGGTCACTATGTGCTGGAGAACAAGGAAGACGCAGCGATCGACACGCTGTGGATCTCCTACGGCCAGGGCACGACCATTCTCTCGCAGGAGGTGGAAGGCGGTGAGCTGGCCTCGTCGGATGAGGGTTTCTACCTCTATTCCTTCGATCTCGGCACGCCGCTTCAACCCGGCGAAACCCGGCGTTTCGACTTCGCGGTCGAAAACGCCAATCCGGGCTTTCGCAATTCGGGGAATGTGACCACCGTCAATCACAACGGCACATTCTTCAATAATGGTCAGTCCATGCCGAATATCGGCTTCAACGGAAACTGGCGCCTGACCGACCGGCAGCAACGTCGTCGTGAGGGGCTGGAACCGATTGAGCGGGCCTTCCCGCTCGAGGATGAAAGCCGTTGGTATGAGAACGGGATCACCAATTCCGATTATGTGACCTTCCGTTCGGAAGTCTGCACATCGGCGGCCCAGACCGCGATCGCCCCGGGTTATCTGGAGCGGAGCTGGGAAGAAACGGGTGAGAATGGCCAGGCGCGAGCCTGTTTCGAATACGTCATGGATCGCCCGATCCTGAACTTCTACTCCTGGCTCTCGGCCGAGTATGACGTGGTCGAGCGTGAGACTGACGGCATCCTCTACCAGGTCTTCTACCATCCCGATCACGCCTGGAATGTGGAACGCATGCTGGAGGCCGGTGAGGATTCGATCGGATATTTCTCCGAGCACTTCTCGCCCTATCAGTACCGCCAATACCGTGTTCTGGAATTCCCGGCCTATGCGAGCTTCGCGCAGGCTTTCCCGAATACGATCCCGTTCTCGGAAGGGATTGGCTTCATCGCCGACCTCGGGGATCCGCAAGACATCGACTATGTCTACTACGTGACCGCTCACGAAGCGGCGCACCAGTGGTGGGCTCATCAGGTCATGTCGGCGAATGTCCAGGGCGGCACAATGCTGATCGAGACCTTCGCCCAGTATTCGGCCCTGATGATCATGCGTCAGGAATACGGCGAAGATCACATGCGACGCTTCTTGAAGTTCGAGCTCGACAGCTATTTGTCGGCGCGGGGTTCCGAAGCGATCGAGGAGCTTCCGCTCTACCGGGTCGAAAACCAGCCCTATATCCATTACCGCAAAGGCGCGGTGATCATGTATGCGCTGCAGGACTATGTCGGCGAGGAGACTGTCAATCGGGTCATGGAACGCCTGATCGACGAACGTGCCTACTCGTCCGACCCCTATGCGACGACGCTCGATTTCCTGCGCATCCTGCGCGAGGAGGCCGGGCCGGAGCATGAGGCGATGATTCATGACTTCTTCGAGCGGATCGTCTTGTTTGACCTCAACGTGACCTCGGCCACGGCGAGCGAGCGCGAGGACGGTCGCTGGGATCTGGTGCTGGAGATCGAGGCCCACAAATACGAGGCCGACGGTGCCGGCGAGCAGACCGAGGAGGACATCGACTACCAGATCGATATCGGTGTGTTCACGGAAAATCTCGATGATGCCTATGAGGGCAATGATCACGTGCTCTACATGGCAAAGCATCGCATCGACGAGACCACGATGCGCATCGAGCTGATTGTGGATGAAGAGCCGCTCTATGCCGGCATCGATCCCTACAACAAGCTGATCGACCGCAATTCGGATGACAATCTGATGCCGGTCACGATCGAGTAGCGGGGTCTCGACGGGACTGGAAAAGGCCGGCCTCATCAGGTCGGCCTTTTTCTTGTCCGGGATCCGCAGGGCTTCAGGACAATTGAGCCGGAACGTCCGGGCCCCTCGATCAGGTCGACCCTGTCAATCGGTATCGCCGGGCGGCGTCGCCGATCAGCTGACGAGAACCTTGGGAACGCCCTCACCCCTGTCGCGGATCAGGCTTCGCAGGAATGCCGGAAAAATCTCCATCGCATCGCGCGCCGAAAGAGAGCCGGGATCACGATGTCGCCACCAGTATTCCCAATATGAGGTCACATGGCTCAGCGCCGACAGGTCGCTGCCCAGATGGTAGAAATATCCGTCCGCCTTGAGCAGGAAGTCGCGAATGGTTTCGGCGTCGCCGCTCCTGCAGAACCTGTCGAACTCTTGTTGGAAACCATCGAGAACGGAGACCAATGCCGCCCAGCGCTGGCGGGTTTCCCTGAGGATGAGACGACGGATCTCATTGATCTGCTGCCGTTCGCTCGGGGTCACGCCGCGAATGATGACATCATCCATCTCGATGACGAATTTGCGGAGCCGGTCCGTCGCATCGTGCAGCTTCCAGCGGTAATACAGCACACCCTTCCAACCGTACATGCCGTCGGAAAACTCCTCGGGCGTCATGCCGAGCGTCTGGCGCAGCGCGTTCATCTTGGCGGTGTCATTGCCCTCGATGATCTCGACTGCGAACTTCATGGCGCGGGCGTCGTCCTCGGCGAGGTTCTCGCGTCCGAAAGCAAGGCCGACCACGCCGGCAATCTGCCTCGCCACATAGGCCTGCATGGCCTTGCGTTCCTTTGGCGCGATCTGGAGATATCGGGGGTCGACCGGCCGCTCATGTTTCAAGAAGCGGTCTGCAAGCAGAAAGGGATCGAAGGATGGAAGCTTCGCGAGTTCGCGAAGGCGGGTGAGGTCGTCATCAATGTTGTCACCGCCCTCGACCGCCAGGTCGAGAAACAGGCGCAACTTCGTCAGGCCGCGCCTTTCCTCGACAAACAGCGAGTGGCCGCCCATGCCGAGGTCGTCGATGGAGACTGGAATGATCACCTTGGTGACGACGGCCGCATCGACTGACATCAAGGCGCGTTCGTGCGGCCGCACCGTGTGCTTGATGAGGAAGCTGTGATTGAGCTTGGGATTCCTGAAAACCGGGCGCTGATCGAAATCGAGATCATGCTTGTGCGCGCGGGTGATCGAATAGAGGTCGAGAATCCGCGTCGTCCCGCCACCCTGCACAATTCGCGTTAGATTTGCGTCCATGTTCAACCCGAGCCTACACCGGGCAAGGCTAAACGCGGACATATCGCCAGCCGGTAACCGTCGTCGACGCGCCGGGTCATTTATTATGAAGTCAGCGCCTTTGCCGGGCGCGGCCCATGGCCGCGATCCGACCGGATCTGGCATTTGGCGCCGGACGGATTCGTCGTGTCGAGCGGCTCCAGCGGCGGTTTCTGAATCCGACGCGCCGCGCCGCTGGGGTCAGCGGCTGTTGGCGGTCGGGACGATGGTGGGGATATGGAAGCGTCAGGCGGCGCTGACGGCCTGGACGACCGGGTGGGGAATGAGGGAGTGCGTGCGCCGGCGGGTACCATCGAGGCCGGGTTCACGACCCGGAGAAACCCGGGTGACACTGGCAATGAAGTCAGAGAACAGCATCACGGCCTCACGAGCCTGCAGGAATCCCTTGGCATTCTGTTTGGACCAATAGGTCCAATAGCCCGGGATATGGCTGACGACCGAAAGATCGCTGCCGACATCATAGAAAAGGCTCGGCGCCTTGAGCAGGAATTTCCTGAAGCCATTCGCATCCTCACCGCGGCAGAAACGCGCGAAAACCTGCTCATACTCCTCCATCACCGACGTGAGGCTTTTCCAGCGATGTCGGGTTTCCTCGATGATTTTCCGGCGCATGTGCTGCAGCTCGTTATATTCGTGATCAGAGGCCCCGACGATGCTCACGGACTGGAGCGCGTTGAGGAAGGATTTCAGCGCGCCGAGTGCTTCGCCCATGCTCCAGCGATAATAAAGAATGCCCTTCCAGCCGAAGATGCCGGTCTTGAACTCGATCTCGGTCATGTCGAGGGATTTCCGCAAGGCCTGCATGCGGCCGTCCAGGTCGCCGGACAGGAGCTGGCGCGTAAAGCGCATGGCGCGATCATCATCGCGGTCGGCATCACGGGTCCCGAAGGCCAGGGCCACGACCGAGGCGATTTGCTGGGCGACGGATTGCTCCATCCGCTCCGCCTCGGCGTCGGTGATATCAAAATAGCACTCATCGATGGGTCGCACGTGATCTCGAAAGCGTTCGGCCAGAAGGAAGGGGTCGAAGGAGGGCAGGCCTGCCAGTTCGCGCAGACGGATCATGTCGAGATCCATCAGATGGGGGTCTTGCTTGCTCTCGAACAGGGTGCGCATCTTGCTGGCAAAACCGATCTCCTCGACGAAAACCGCATGTCCACCCAGGGCGAGATCATCATGCGCGAGTGGCACGAGAATTTTGGTCACCACGGGCTGGCTCGACATGACATAGGGGCGCTCGTGGGCGCGCACTGTGTGCTTGACGATGAAGCAGCGATTGAGCCGGGAATTCAGGAAGAAGGGATTGTCGGCATGGGCGTCGCGCTCGCCATGGCGCCGGGCGACCGAATGCAGGTCGAGGATGCGCGAGGTCGCGCCGCCCTTGACGATATTGCGCAGATCGGACCGCACGGTTTCGCGAATACGTGTCATCGGCATCCCTTTTCGTGACCGGCAGGCTAGGCAGGGGCGATTTAAGGATCGGTCTGCCGGAACAGGGGTATTCGAGATGCAATTGAGTCGAATGCACGATGACGCAGTTAATGCGCGGCCGGTTTGAGACGCGAGAACAGAAGCCCGGCGACGCCTCCGCCGAGGGACAGCATCAGCAAGCCACTGATCTCGCGACTGGAGGCGACAGGAGTGATCAGCGAACCGAGAACCGCACGATAGTAAATCGTGATCGCCGAAATCATCACGATGATGGCGACTGCACCTGCGAGAAAAAACCCCACTGATCGCCAACCCGGTCCGAGCCGTCTGGCAATCAGGCCGGCGACTGGAAAAGCGATGGCGAATCCGATGGCCGTCAGCGCGCCCAGCGTCGGTCCGAACCCGGCCAGATCGCGCGCAATGGCGTCAAGGCGGACGGTGAGCGGAATTTCGGCACCAATCGCGATCAGGGCCTGCAGATCGATATGCGTATTGGTCAAGCTGACAAGAAATGTGCCGATGAGGACGGCGGCCAGATAACTTGCCGTGATGCGCGATCGGTTCATATTCCTGACCCATTCGGGTCCTCTACAGCTATTCGCAGAGCCTATAGGGTGGCGCCGGTGGCGACAATTCGGGAGTGGCGCGATGCGCATGATCTGGGCAAGTCTGATTTTGGCCGCGGCTGTCGCGACGGGGCCCGCTGCCGGGCAGTCGGCGGGTGGACTGCCGCAATTGGAGACCGTGGTCGAAGGGCTTGAATATCCTTGGAGTCTGGCCTTCCTGCCGGATGGCCGCATGCTGGTCACCGAAAAGCCCGGGCGGCTGCGGATTGTGACGCCTGAGGGCGAGGTCTCCGACCCCGTTAGCGGTGTGCCGGAGGTGTTGTGGTCCGGTCAGGGTGGACTGCTGGATGTGGCGCTCTCTCCCGACTTTGCCGCCGATGGCGAAGTCTTTCTGACCTGGTCGGCCGGTGAGCCGTACGACAACACGCTCTATCTGGGGCGGGGCCGGATTGAAGGTGAGGCCCTGACCGATTTCGAGACCTTGTTCGAGGCGACCCCGCATCGACGGTCCAATGTTCATTATGGTGGTCGGATCACCTTCTTGCCGGGCAGTCTCACTGATCATCGGGCGGGCAGCCATGCCCGCATTCCCGAAACCTTGGTCCTGGGTATCGGCGACGGCTTTGACTTTCGTGAACAGGCCCAGAATCCGGCCAGCCATCTGGGAAGCTTCGTACGCCTGACCCTCGACGGCGAGCCGATGCCGTCGCCGTTTGAGGGCGCCGCGCCCGGTAGTTTTTCCATCGGACACCGCAACCCCCAGGCGGTCTTTTACGATGCGATTGGCGGAGTTCTCTACGCCAATGAGCACGGACCGCGTGGCGGCGACGAGATCAATATTCTCATTGAAGGCCGCAATTACGGCTGGCCGATTGTCAGCGCGGGCACGGATTACACTGGCGCACTGGTCACGCCGTTCGACAGCTATGACGGGATGACCGAACCCCTCCATGTCTGGACGCCCTCCATCGCTCCGGCCGGGATGGCGCTCTATCGGGGCGACATGTTTCCTGAATGGGAGGGCGACCTCCTCGTCGCGGCCCTGATCGCCGGCGATGCCGATACCCCGTCCGGCCATGTCCGCCGTGTCGATCTGGAGGCCGGCGAGGTGGTCGGCGAGGAGATCCTTTTCGGGGAACTCGAGGCGCGGATCCGTGATGTCCGTGTTGCTCCGGACGGGTCGGTCTGGCTGCTCACGGACGAGACGGACGGACGCCTGGTCCGGGTGTCGCGCTAGCGTCGACTATTCTGCCGGGGCCGGTTCGACCGATTCCGAATGGCTCGTTCTGCGGTCGAGGCCGAAGAATTTCGCCAGTCGCGACGGCGCACCGAGCATGACCGGCGTCAGAAGCAGGGTCAGCAGGGTCGAGAAGCCGAGTCCCCAGACCACGGCCGAGGACAATTGCACCCACCATTCACTGGCCGGGCCACCGATCGACAGCGTGCCGTGCGCGAAGTCTGCATTGAGCTGGAAGACCATTGGCAGCAGGCCGAAAATGGTCGTGATCGTGGTCAGCATGACCGGCCGCAGGCGTTGTGCTGCCGTGCGCACGATGGCTTCATCCACCGCCATGCCCAAGCCGCGGAGGCGCTGGAAGGTGTCGATCAGGACGATATTGTTGTTCACCACGATCCCGGCCAGCGTCACCACGCCCGTACCCAGGAAAAGGATGGAGATATAGGGGAAGGTCAGCATCACGCCGAGCAGCACCCCGATGACCGACAGAACAACGGCCTGCAGTGTGAGCAAGACGTGCCAGAAATTGTTGAACTGCCAGAGCAGGATAACTGCCATCATGAAGAGTGAGGCCGCCATGGCGCTGGCGAAGAAGGCCCCGGCCTCGGCATTCTCCTCGTCGGCACCAAGATAATTGACCTCGACCGAACGTGGGATTGTGCCGTCAGCGATGCGATCCGAGATGAAGCCGCGAAGCTCGGACAGCAGGATATTGCCGGCATAGCCCTCATCGGCATTGGCGCGGACAATCAGGACACGCTTGCCATCGCGCCGCGAGATCGAGTCGAGGCGTTGGCGAGCTTCCCGGGTGACGAAGTTCGAGATCGGCACGGCGCCGGTCTGCGTATTCACGCGCAGATCGTCGAGGCGTGAAATATCACGGTCGGCTGCCGGGAAGCGGACGCGGATATCGACTTCCTCGTCGGCATCATCCGGGCGGTAGCGGCCGACCAGCGTGCCGGTGGTGACGAGCTGCACCGCTGCGCCGAGCTGGGTTACGTCGGCGCCGTAGCGACCGGCTTCCTCGCGATCAACATCGAGGCGCCACTCCACACCGGGAAGGGGCAGGGTGTCGTCAATGTCGGCGAGCCCCTCCATCTGGTCCATATAGCCGCGCACCAGGCGCGTCGAAGCCTCGAGGGCTTCGGCATCATTTGAGCGCAGTTCGACCTGGATGTCCTTGCCCACGGGGGGGCCCTGCTGGAAGGGGCGAACCTCAATGATGACTCCGGGAATACCAACCATGGCGTCGCGGATTTCCCGTTCGATCAGGCGGCCATTGGGGCGCTGGCCGAAGGGTTCGAACTCGACGAAGATGCGCGCCACACTGTCCGCCGGCGCCGCGCCGACCCCGTCGAAGGGCGAGCGACCAGGTGGAGTTCCGGCCACGGTGTAATAGCCCTTGATCCCCTCAATGCCGGCCAGTCGGTTTTCCGCCTCGAGGGCTAGCTCATACTGCTCTGCCGGCGAGAGATTTCCGCGTGCGCGGACGAAGACATAGAGCTGCTCCGGTTCCGCATCGAGGAAGAATTCGGTGCGCATGTTCGAGGCGGTGGCCCCGAAGCTGACGACGACGCCGACGACGACTGTGACCGCGGCCAGTGCGACCATGACCGGGCGTTTGACCAGATGGGTGATCAGGCGTGCATAGCGGCCGGTCAGTCCGGGCAGACCAGTCGGGTCGCTGTCTTCCTGGGCGTTGAGGTGCGCGACGGCGCTGTCGGCATCGACGACGCCACCCTTGCGGCCGAAGACCGAGCCCAGCGTCGGCAGGAAGACCAGCGCCATGACCAGGGCTGAGGTGAGAACGAAGATCAGGGTGAGCGGCAGGAAGGCCATGTATTGGCCCGGGATGGAATCCCAGAACAGGAAGGGCACGAAGGCCGCCAGCGTGGTCGCGGTCGACGAGACGATCGGCCAGAACATCCGCTTGCCCGCGCTGGCATAGGCTTCCTTGCGGGTCGCACCCTCGGCCAGTTTGCGGTCAGCATATTCGACCACGACAATGGCGCCATCGACCAGCAGCCCGACGGCGAGGACCATTGCGAACATCACCATGAAGTTCACGGTCAGACCGTAGATGTCGAGCAGGAGGAAGGAGAAGAGAAAGCTGGATGGAATGGCAATGCCAACCAGAAGCGCCGAGCGCAGGCCGAGTGCGGCCACCACGATGATCAGGACCAGGATGATCGCCAGCATGATCGAGGAGGTCAGGCTCTGCAGGCTGTCTCGAACATAGGTTGAGAGGTCGAGCGAGAAGTCGTGACGGATGGTTTCCGGCCAGGCCTCGGCAATTTCATTGGTCCGGGCCCGCACGGCCGCGGCGGTGTCCATGATGTTTTCGCCCGATCGGCGCACGACCTGAAGAGTGTAGGCCGGGGCGCCGTTATAGCGCGCGAAACTGTCGGCATCCTTGAAGGTCCGGCGCACCGTGGCGACGTCCTGCAGGGTCACGACCGTATCGCCGGACCGGGTCAGGGGCAGATTGAGCGCGTCCTCCGCCTCTTCGAACAGGCCGGGCACCTTGACCTGGAAACGGGCTTCGCCGCTGTCCAGTGAACCGGCCGCAATCAGGCGATTATTGGACTGAACCGCATTGAAGAGCTGGGCATAGGTGACGCCATAGGTCTCCAGCCGGGCCGGATCGATGACGATTTCCAGCACTTCCTCGCGCAGGCCCTGGATATCGACCTGAAGAATTTGCGGCAGCGCCTCCAGCTCATCCTCAAGGGTGCGAGCGATCCGGTAGAGGGCGCGTTCCGGAGCTTCACCATAAATCTGCACGGCGATGGTCGGCGCGAGGGCCGAGTTGAATTCCTGGATGACGGGCTCGCGGACATCTTCCGGGTATTCGCGGCGCGCCATGTCAACGGCTTCGCGGACATCCAGAACGGACTGGTCGGCATCGAAGGGGACATCGAATTCCGCCACCAGGGTTCCGACGCCGAGGCTCGCCGTCCCGTTGAGCTCTTCCAGTCCCTCGATGGCCCGCATCTCGGTTTCGGTCGGGCGGACGATGAGGCGTTCGGCGTCTTCCGGTGAAATCCCGTCGAGCGGGACGGCGACGATGACGAAGGGGAAGGGGATGTCCGGGTCGGCCTCGCGGGGCAATGTGGCGAAGGCAAACAGTCCGGCGATCAGTGCGCAGACGAAAATGGCCAGGATCATGCGTGCCCGGCCAATGGCGAAATCAACGAGACCGGTCACCGGCTCGCTCCGGCCTCGCGGACTTCCACACGCGTACCGTCCGACACGAAATCCTGGCCCACCACGATGATCTGGGCCGTCTCAGGCAGTCCGCTAACCCAGACCTGCTCCCCATCATCGCTCAGTAATTCGATGGGCAGGAACCGCACGGTGTCGCCATTCTCGATGATCCGGACACCCAGATCGCCTTCGGAATTGAGGGCGAGAATGGAGGCCGGCACACGGTGGGCCGGTTCCAATGGCAGGTTGAGCCGGATTTCCGCTGTGATGCCGGAGCGGATGGCGCCGTCAGGATTGGGCACTTCCAGCTCGACCCGGAAAGTCCGGGTTGCAGGATTGGCACGACGTTCGACAAAGCGGATCGTTCCGTCCACCTGCTGGCCGCTAAGCAGGCGCGCGCTGCCCGGCATGCCAGGCTCCAGGGACATGATATCGCGTTCGGCGACTTCGGCGATCACGAGAATCGGGTCGAGCTGAAGCACGGTGCCGCACGGGTCGCCGGTCCGCAGGAAATCACCGATTTCGGCGTCACGACCGTCGAAATATCCATCAAAGGGCACACGCAGTTCGATATTCGCCAATTCCTCGCGGGCGGCGCGCAACTGGGCGCGGGCAGCATCCCGGGCGGCTTCCATCGCCGCGACCTGGTTGGACGAGCGGTGGCCGCGCGCCATTAGTTCGGCCGCGGCATCATATTCCAGTTGGCGGGCTCGTAGATCGGCTTCGGCCTGGTCCACAGCGGCACCGCGGGCATCGACATCGAGTCGGCAAACGACATCGCCGGCAGACACCGGGCTGCCCTCGAGAATGGGCGCCTCGACAACACGACCGCCGGTTTCGGCGCGGACGGTCACGGCACGGATGGTCTCGGTGCGGCCGCGCAAACGCAGCTCCGCCGGGCGCGGCGACGCGGCCACAGTCCGGGTAACCACTTCAAAAAGCGGGTGGGCATCGGACGCGTCGTCCGACTGGATGACAGCATCGCTGCGCAAGGCGGTCCCGACCGTAAACAGCAGAACTACCGCGACGAAAATACCAGCCGCGTAGAGGTAGGACGAATTGAACTTCATGACCAAATGTGTCTCGCCGGAATCGGTCGACGTTTCGCCATCAGGGCGAACGTCGTTCACGTCCCAAGAGATACCCCCCATCCCGTTGCATGGCGAGAACAAATCCTAGAATTGTCCCGCCTCATTATTCTTGTCACACGACCTGACCAGCACACCAGCCGGAGGACCATGCCCATTGGAAGTTGTATCCGCCAAGCCAGCCCGTGACGTCAACAACTTCTCCTATGAAATACAGGCCGGGCACGTGTCGCGCGGCCATGGTTCGACTATCGAGCCCTGCTGTATCGACCCCGCCTAGCGTCACCTCGGCCGTGCGATAGCCTTCGGATCCAGTCGGCGTCAGGGGCCAGGATTCCAGCCTGTCGGTAAAAACCCGCAAGCGCTTGTCAGACTGGTCAGCCAGATTGCCGGTGATTTCCGCTTCCTCGACCAGCATCTGTGCGAGGCGCTTCGGCAGGTGCTCGGCCAGCGCGGTTTGCATCGCCTGTCGACCATTGACCTGCCGGGCGTCACGCAGAAGAGCGAAGAAATCCAGGTCGGGTCGAAGGTGGAGTCTGATGTCATCGCCCTCGCGCCAGTAGGAGGATATCTGGAGGATCGCCGGTCCCGACAGGCCGCGATGGGTGAACAGCATCGCCTCCTCGAACCGGGTCTTGCCATGACAGGCGACCCCATCGACGGCGACACCGGCCAGCGGCTTGAAGCGCGCCAGAGTTTCCGGAGCAAAGGTCAGCGGAACCAGGCCGGGCCGGGTCTCTATGAGATCGAGTCCGAACTGCCGAGCGATATCGTAACCAAAACCGGTCGCACCCATTTTGGGAATGGATTTGCCGCCCGAGGCGACAACCAGGGAGGCGCAGTCCAGTGAGGCGCCGTCCGAGAGGGAAAGCGCAAAACCCTCACCCTTGCGCTCGACCTGAGTCACCGAGGTCGAGAGGCGCAAGTCTCCGCCGGTTGCGGCCAGGTCTTTCAGCAGGGCGGCGATGATGTCCTTGGCCGAGTGGTCGCAAAACAGCTGTCCCAGCGTCTTTTCATGCCACGCAATGCCGTGGCCGTTGACCCAGTCGACGAAATCCCACTGCGTATAGCGCTTGAGCGCTGATTTGGCGAAATGCCGGTTCTGCGACAGGAAATTCCCGGCCGTCGCATACATGTTGGTGAAGTTGCAGCGACCGCCTCCAGAAATGCGGATCTTCTCGGCAGGAGCCTTGGAATGCTCGATCAGGGTGACCGAGCGTCCGCGCTTGCCCGCCTCGATGGCGCACATCAGGCCGGCCGCGCCGGCGCCGATGATAACGACATCCCGGCTGGCCATGGATCAGCCGGTGACCTGGTCGAGCCAGTCGGCGAAGGCATCAATCTGGGCGTCGCGACCGATCTCATTCATGGTCTCGTGGCGGAAGTCCTTGAGCACTTCCAGCCGGACCTCGGTGAGTCCCGCCTTCTTCAGTCGCTTGGCCAGGATTTCCATCGACTTGCCGCCTTCGGTCGCCGGGTCTTTCGAGCCGGCAATCAGATGCAGGGGCAGCCGCTTTGGCAGAGCGGCGAGATGGGCGTCATCCTCGGCATAGGCGACGCCGGACAGGAAGTCGCGCCAGAGAGAGACCGTGGACGGCCAGCCGCAGACCGGATCGTTGACATAGGCATCGACCTCATCGGTATCGCGCGACAGCCAGTCGGCATCGCTGCGGCCCTCCGGAAAGCGCTTGTTCCAGGCCTTGAAGGTGAGATTGTCGAGCGTGTGACTGGTCGCCAGCTTCCCGCCGCCAAACAGGGCTTCAAAAAAGAGCACGAAGCGCATCACGCCTTTCAGGCCGCCCAGCGCCATATTGCCGTTCCAGATCGCCGCTGCGGCAACGCTTTCGGGGGCCCTCAGTATATGATTGAAAGCGATGACCGAGCCCATGGAATGGCCGAAAATCACCAGCGGAAGGCCGGGCCAGCGACGTCGCGCCTCGGCGTGAACCGCAGCGACATCTTGCATCAGCTTGTCCCAGCCATCGACGTCGGCAAAGCGGCGCGGGCCGCCATCGGCGGCTTCGGTGGCGCCGTGGCCGCGATGATCCTGGGCGATGACATGATAGCCGCGCCGGGCCAGCTGGGTGGCCATCCGGGCATAGCGCCCGGCGTGCTCGGCCAAGCCGTGATTGATATGGACAATGCCGCGCGGCGTACCCTCGGCATCCTGCGTGTAAACCGCCAGATCGGCGCCGCTGGGGCTGGCCAGCCTGTCGAGCCTGAATGTCGCGTCGCTCATGCATCCTCCCGTTTGTGGTGAACCTAACGCGTTTTCTCGTCCGCCGTCAGGGCTATAGTCACACCGGCAATCAGGTGAACGGGCAATCGGGGAGGATGGCGATGTTTTCCAAACGCAAGGCTTTGTTGGCGATCGATCAGGGCACAACGAGTTCGCGGGCGGTGGTCTTCTCGCCCGAGGGTGAGGTCATCTGCGCAGCCCAGCGTGAGTTTGAGCAAATCTACCCGCAGCCCGGCTGGGTCGAACATGATCCCGATGTGATCTGGGCGACCGTCCGCGCGACCGCGCGCGAAGCCCTCGCCGCCGCAGAAAAGGCCGGCTGGCGGGCCGACGCTATCGGAATTACCAATCAGCGCGAGACAACGCTGGTGTGGGACCGGGCGACGGGAGAGGCCATTCACAACGCGATTGTCTGGCAGGACCGCCGCACCGCCAACACCTGCGCGGGCTTGCGAGAGGCCGGCCATGCCGAGCGTGTGTCCGAGCGGACTGGCCTGGTTCTCGATCCCTATTTCTCCGCGACCAAGATCGCCTGGATACTCGACAATGTGGAGGGGGCCCGCCTGCGGGCCGAGGCTGGCGAGCTGGCTTTCGGCACTGTCGATAGCTGGCTGATCTGGAAGCTTACGGGTGGGGTGGAACATGTGACCGACGCGACCAATGCGAGCCGGACGGCCCTGTTCGATATCAGCGCCAATCGCTGGGATCCGGACCTGCTGGACCTGTTCGATGTGCCCGCCGCCCTGCTGCCTGAAGTGCGCGATTGTGCCGGTGACTTCGGCATGGCCGGCAAGACTGTGCTTGGCCGGGAATTGCCGATCTGCGGCGTTGCTGGCGACCAGCAATCGGCGGCGATCGGGCAGGTTTGCCTGGAGCCCGGGGAGATGAAATCAACTTATGGCACCGGCGCCTTCCTCCTGATCAATACCGGTGACCGCCCGGTTCGGTCGAAGAACAAGCTTCTGGCCACGATTGCCTATCGTATCGCTGGCGAAACGACCTATGCCCTGGAAGGCTCGGTCCTGTCGGCCGGGGCAACTATACAATGGCTGCGCGACGGGCTTGGTCTGATCGCCAAGGCGTCGGAGATAGAAGCCCTCGCCGATAGTGCCGATCCCGATAGCGGTGTTTATCTCGTGCCGGCCTTTACGGGTCTGGGCGCGCCCTATTGGGATGCCGAGGCGCGTGGCGCGCTGGTCGGTCTGACCCGAGGGTCGGGCCGGGCCGAGATCGCCCGTGCGGCGCTGGATAGCTCGGTTCATCAGACTTGCGACCTGCTCGACGCGATGGCGGCCGACGGCGTCGAGGCGCGCAGCTTGCGGGTCGATGGTGGTATGGCGCGCAATAATGCCTTCCTCCAACGTCTCGCTGATCTCACCGGTATCGAAACCGTGCGCCCCGCCAGTGTCGAGGCGACCGCCTGGGGCGCGGCTTTCCTCGCCGGTCTGGGTTGCGGCCTCTTCGCTTCTCTGGAAGATGGTCGCAAGATCTGGAACGCGGACCGCAGCTTTGCGCCCGGCGGCGACGCGGAACGCCGCGACACGGATCGCAAGGGCTGGCACAGGGCGGTGGCGCGGGCCCGGTCGTGATCGCGCGGCGGGCTGAGCCCTGATTTCCGAGTTCCGTGGAATGCCGGGCGATAGGCTTTGTCGATGGACAGACTTGCCGGATTGTGGCGCTGTTGACGCGGAAATCAGACGCGAAGGACAAGGCACCATGACAAGCACGCCGATCATCGCCGCCAAACGACCGGGCAAGGTCGAGCTGGAAGCTGGCAAGTCTTACTCTTGGTGTCGCTGTGGCCGTTCGGCCAACCAGCCCTTCTGTGACGGCTCGCATCGCGGTACGGATATCAAGCCGCTGACCTTTACTGCCGAGAAAGCCGGCCCGGCAGGTCTCTGCCAATGCAAGGCCAGCCGAAACGCGCCCTTCTGCGATGGAAGTCATGCTGGCCTGGGTGCGCTGGAACCTGGCGATGCTGTCCCGGTGTCGACAGGCGATACGATTCCCGCGGCATCGCCGACGCCGGAGGAGCCAACGGTTCTGCGAATTCACGACCTGGCGCGCGATGGTCTGTCCAAGCTCGGCCATCATGGCGAGATGGGAGCGATGGGGGTCCCGCGGAAGGACTTGCCGCATTGGGATGATATTCAGATCCTGCCGGCGCAAATGGCGCGCAAACCGCTGCTCGATGACCACCCTGTTGATGCCCGAACCGTGATCGGGCCGAGGGCCGGCAAGCCGCTCCAACTCGATATGCCGCTCTTTGTCTCCGATATGAGCTTTGGCGCCCTGTCGGAAGAATCCAAGATAGCCCTGGCGCGCGGCGCCGAATTGGCGGGGACCGGGATTTGTTCCGGCGAGGGCGGCATGTTGCCGGAAGAGAAGGCGGAGAACAGCCGCTACTTCTATGAGCTGGCCTCCGCTCGTTTTGGCTGGAAACCGGAATTGGTGGCCGACGTGCAGGCCTTTCATTTCAAGGGCGGCCAGGGCGCCAAGACCGGTACCGGCGGACACCTGCCGGGCGACAAGGTGCAGGGCAAGATCGCCGAAGTACGGGGTTTGCAGCCCGGCGAAAGTGCAATTTCCCCGGCTACCTTTGCGGACCTTGTCACCCCGGATGACTATCGCCGTGTCGCTGACGAGGTTCGCGAGCGCTCTGGCGGCATCCCGATCGGCTTCAAGCTGTCGGCCAATCATATCGAGGATGATATCGATTTCGCCCTCGCCGCGAGTGCGGACTATATCATCCTGGATGGACGTGGCGGTGGGACGGGCGCCGCGCCACTCATCTTTCGAGACCATATTTCGGTGCCGACCATTCCCGCTCTTGCCCGGGCGAGGCGGCATCTCGATGCAAAGGCGGGGCGAGAGGTCACGCTTGTGATTACCGGCGGGCTCCGGGTTGCCGAGGATTTCGTCAAGGCAATGGCGCTCGGCGCGGATGCGATCGCGGTGTCCAATTCGGCCATGCAGGCCGTCGGGTGTATTGCCGCGCGGATGTGCAATTCCAATAATTGCCCGGTCGGGATCGCAACCCAGAAACCTGAATTGCGAGCGCGGCTTGATGTTCAGGTCGCAGCCGAGCGTCTGGCCCGCTATTTCGGTGCCTCGGTCGATCTGATGCGAGTGCTCGCTCGCGCTTGCGGCCATGCCGAGTTGTCAGCCCTGTCTCCGGCCGACCTGTCGACCTGGAAGCGCGACATGGCTGACCTGAGTGGCGTGCGCTTTGCCGGCTTGTCTTCGTGACCGACGGGTCGGGTTCAGAGGCCTGAAGACAAGGCCCGGTCTAGGTCGGCGATCTGGTCCTCGGCGCTTTCCAGCCCGACCGAGAGCCGGATCAGGCTGTCAGCGACACCGGCTTCAGCACGTGCTTCGCGCGACATGGAGGCATGGGTCATCAGGGCCGGGATGCAGCACAGGCTTTCCACCCCGCCGAGCGATTGCGCCAGCGTGAAAATTTCAAGCGAGGCGACGACATCACGCGGGTCGGGGGCGTCCCCGGTCAGTTCCAGGCTTATCAACTGACCGAAACCGTCCTGCTGCCGTGCGGCCAGTTCATGGCAGGGGTGGTTTTCCAGTCCGGGATAATCAACGCGGGCAATGCGCGGATCGGCGTCCAGCCAGCGGGCCACGGCGAGCGCGCTTTCGCACTGGGCCTGCACGCGTAACGGAAGTGTGCGCAGGCCTCGCAGGGCGAGATAGCTGTCAAAGGCGGCGGCGCCGACGCCAACGCAATTGGCCCACCAGGCGAGCTCGGCCAGGCGTTCCGGGTCGGCGCAGCACAGCGCGCCGCCCACCATGTCGGAATGCCCGTTGAGCAGTTTGGTCACGGACTGAACGGAATAGTCCGCGCCCCAGTCCAGCGGCCGCTGCAGGATGGGCGACATCACCGTATTGTCTACGGCGAGCTCGGTTCCGGCCTTGCGAGCCAGGCCGGCCAGGCCCTTCAGGTCAGAGATACGAAGGCGTGGATTGGACGGTGTCTCGGCAATAATGAGGGCGGCGTCCTGGTTGAGCGCGTTGGCGACCTGGTCGAGATCGGATGTATCAACATAGACCGGCACCAGACGACCGCCGCGCCCACGGGCATCGAGGAGGCGCCGAGTGCCGCCATAAGCGTCATGCGAGCACAGGACCCGCGCCCCGTGGGGCAGTCCGTGCAGGAGAAGGTCGATCGCTGACATGCCTGATCCAGTGACGATCGCACCGGCGGCATTCTCCAGTTCGGCAATGGCGTCAGCAAGCAGGGTACGCCCCGGATTGCCAGTGCGGGCATAGTCGAAAGCAGGCTGGATGGCCGGGTCCTCACGCCGGTAGGCAGTTGAGAGTGAGAGCGGCGGAATGACGGCATTCCAGCTCCGATCGGTATTCAATCCTGCCCGGATTGCCTTTGTGCGTTGATCGCTCGACATGTCAGCTCCCGAATATTTCGTTCAGCGTGGCGGCGATGATCCCGTCTTCCTTGAGGAAGGCATCATGGCCGTAGAGCGAACTGAAGGTGATCAAGCGACCATTGGGGGTGCGTTTGGCGGCCTCGGCGATCTGGTCAACCGGCACCAGTCGGTCCTCCAGCGCTGCCAGCCAGGTCACCGGGCAGGGAATGGCTCGGACATCGACGCAGTGCTCATCCATGGAGCGCGAGAGTGCCAGAAAATGCTCGGGCTCGACCGTCTGGGCATAGCGTTTGCCCTGGGCAGCGAGATAGCCCGCGACACCACTGGCATCGCGACTCTCAGGGTCCGGCTCGGAGAAGCGCGTCTCGAATTCCTGCGGCGTGCGATAGGTGGTGACGGCGATGCGGCGGGCGAGGTCCAGCCCGGCTTTGCCATCACCGAGGCGCAGGGCCAGCTCGACCGTGTCGCGCTGGATGGACCGCCAGGCCTTGGTCATCTCGCTCGCCCGATCAGCGGCGGACACGACCACCAGCTGCCGCACCCGCTCAGGCGCCAATTGCGCGAGGGCGAGTGCGATCATGCCGCCATAGGAGGAGCCGACAATGGCGAACTCACGGATATCGGCCGCATCGGCGAGCGCGAGAATGGCGCGCGCCTGATCCTGTGTGGTCGGGAAGGGATGGGCGTCTGCGCCGATGAAGTCGAAGGACAGGATGCGGTAGCGATTGGTGTCGATGGGTTTGCCGGGCCCCGCCTGCTGGCGCCACCAGCCATTCTCCTGAGCCGTGTCCGAGACGATACGACCGAAGGAAATCCCGCCAAGCACCAGGATTGCGGGCGCGCCGTCTGGTCCGGTCACCCGCCCGCTGGCCTTGACCGGCGAACCCGTGCCGGTGAGGGCGATGGTGGAGATGTCCCGGTAACGCTGGGCTGGGGGATGTTCCAGGGTGACGCTCATCGGTGACGACCTTCGGCGAGCAAGGCGCGGACGTCGGAGAGGACAGAGCCCGCTGTCGGCGCTTGGCCGGCACCCTTGCCATTGAGCACGATCGTGGTGCCGCTGGCACAACAGACCTCGATTGCATTCTCCTCATTCTCGACCCGGGCCAGCGGATGGTCCTCGGGCAGCGCGATCAGACGGACACTGGCCGTCACGCCTTTTTCGCCTGCGACGAGTTCGGCGACCTGGCGATAGCGCAGCGCAGTCTCCCGAGCACCCAGAACGTGACCGACTGACAGGTCGAACAGGCTGTCCGCGGCGATGGCATAGGCATCCGGGGCAATGTCGAAGGCCGCGCGGGCGATCAGGGCCAGCTTGGCGGCAGCATCCAGACCGTCGAGATCAGCGCTGGGATCTTCTTCGGCAAAGCCGGCGGCTTGTGCGGCTGTGATTGCATCATCAAACCCGACGCCCTTCTCCAGCAAGCCCAGGACGAAATTCGAAGTGCCGTTGAGGACGCCACGCACCCGGGTCACGGTTTCGCCAGCGACTTTCAGCCGGGCCACGGTTTCCAGCACCGGGACGCCACCTCCGACTGCCGCAGAATACGCGAAGCCTGTTCCGGCCCGTCGGGCTCGCGCTTCCAGGTCCGGACGCCGCGCAAGAACGGCCTTGTTCGCGGAGATGATGTGAATGCCGCGCTCAACCGCGAGGGTTAGGGCTTTCTCGGCCGCCGCGCAATCGGGCAGACCGTCAATGACGAGGTCCGGTCCGGTATCGAAGGCGGCGGTGATATCGGTCAGCCAAGCATAGCGCTCATCGCCCCTGGGGCGCGGTTTGCGGGTGACGATGGCGGCGATTTCGACCTGCGTCTCCATCGCTTCCAGCCCGGCCAGGACGCCGGCATTCACCGTGCCGCAACCCAGAAGCACGACGCGCAGGCGCGGCGTCAGAGCCGTCGCCGGAGGCGTATCGAGGGGATAATCAAGTGCCGCAAGAAGAGACATGCTTCCACATTCCGTCTGGGCGGAAAGCGCGGACACGCCGATTGCGGGATACTGACGAGGCGAATGAAAAGGGTGGCGATTGCCGTGCCTCGATCGATCCGCTTTAGCCGCACTTGTTCCGCGCCCGCAAGCTAGACATCAAATCGGCGCGACTTCACGTATAAAGATATGTTTATATGTGTCAAGCGGTGCTGTGGGCGGATGCCGGGATTCGGGGTGGACAGGACGACGCACAGCGCCCGTCGATCGGAAAGCGACTCCCGGGATCGCCTGCCTCTTTGTCGATTAAGCCTTTTCTAGGCCTTGCCGGCTACAACGTCACTGGCGCTCGGGGAGAGCGTGCAGCAATGGTTGTTCGATGGTCCGGCATTCCGATAGTCCAACCAATGGCAAGGGTCGCGTTCTGGCGATCACCTGTATCGTTTTCGGTCTGATTTTGGTGTCCTATCTGGGCGCGGTCTCACTCGTCCTCCCCGGCTGGACGCCGGCCAAGATTCTCGGCCTTTTCGCATCCGGCCTGTTCATCTCGCTGGGCGTCATAGCCTGGACGGCCAACCAGTATCGCTGGGTGGCCCATACCTTCATTCTCGGAGCACAGCTGATGGCGTTTGCAGCCTCGCTGACCAATGGAGGATTGCTGGGATATGTCGCGCCGTTGCAGCTCATCGCCCCGCTCGCGGCTGGCTTTTTTCTGAGTGCCAGGGCCGCAACAGTTTATGGTGTCAGCTCGGTCATTCTCTTCGGGCTTCTGTTCCTGCTTGGCGTGCAGGGCGTTGTCACGCCCACGCCTTACTCTGTGGATGCTGAACGCGCGGCAGCGTTTTTCCTGTTGAGCATGGTCAGTATTCTCAGCCTGATCTGCGTGATCGGTTTCGTCCGGACGCAAGAGAGCCTGCTGAGGGAGTCCCGCAAGGCCGAACAGGCAAAGTCCGCATTTCTTGCCAATATGAGCCACGAAATTCGCACGCCAATGAATGGCGTCCTGGGACTCCTCGAACTCGCTCGCGAGAGCGAGGACGGCACTCTTGACCCGCAGGGCGTTGCCACTGTCCATGCTTCGGCGACGGCATTGGTGACGGTTCTCAACGACATCCTTGACGTCACCAAGCTTGATCAGGGCGGTATTACTATCAATCGCGAGGCGTGCGATCTGCGCCGCTTGTGTTCGGATGTTATCGCCCTGTTTGCGGTCCAGGTCGCGGACCGGGATGTGATCCTGAGCCTGGACTATGACGACAGTCTGCCGCGCTGGCTCATGCTGGATCCGGTGCGCGTCCGGCAAGTCTTGTGGAACCTTGTCGGCAATGCCGTGAAATTCACCGAGCACGGCCGCGTCGTATTGCGCGTGACGGCCCATGATCGCGAGTCTGATCGCCTCCTGGTAGAGGTTGAGGATAGCGGTATTGGTCTGTCGAGTGAGGCCCAGGACCGGATATTCGACCGCTTCGCGCAAGCCGACGAAACGACAACCCGGGACTATGGCGGCACCGGCCTTGGCCTGGCGATCTGCCGTGATCTGACGGCGCTGATGGGCGCGGCACTGCGTGTCGAGAGCGTGGTCGACAAAGGCTCCACATTCCGTTTCGAGCTCACCGCTGTGGCTGTGGATGCCGGCGCAACCGCCGAGCGGGTTCGCCCCAGCGGACGTTCCTTGCGGGTCCTGGTCGTCGATGATCAGCCGATCAACCTGACCGTCGCCGCCGCCCTTCTGACCCATCTTGGGCACGATCCCTGTCTGGCCGAAGGGCCGGACACAGCCATTGCACTCGCCCATGCCGAGGCGTTCGACGTGATCCTGATGGATATCCAGATGCCGGGCATGGACGGCCTGGGCGTGACCGGGCTGATACGACAGGAGGCGGCGCTCAACGCGGAGACCCCGATCTTTGCGGTCACCGCCAGCGCGCTGGACGAGGACCGGGCGCGCTATCGAGAAGCGGGCATGGATGGCTGTATCGGCAAGCCGCTCCAGCTGGAAGCCCTGGCGGAATATCTCGGAAGCGCCCGTCCGAGGGTGGCGGCCTGACCCGATCTCGGCCGGCTCTGCGAGTGGGCTGCCTGCCCCGTTCGTTTTCCGGCTCTGAATGCCGCCGGCCCGTGGGCAGGCATCATGTGTCCCATTCAGCGCTGAATGCACCGCATCCCATACCGAACCCTCGACAGGCGCGCTCGCAGCCGCTAGGCCTCAGATCAGAAAATCACAGAACCCGAGCGGGAGGTCTCCGACATGTTTGACAATCTTTTCAGCCTTGAGGGGCGTGTGGCGCTGATCACTGGCGGGTCGCGGGGTATTGGCGAGATGATCGCCGAGGGCTATGTGCGTGCTGGTGCGAAGGTTTACATCACGGCCCGCAAGGCGCCGGATTGCCTGGCCACGGCCGAGCGTCTGTCGGAGTTCGGCACTTGTATCGCCCTGCCGGGTGATGCCTCGGGCGCGGGTGGGGCCCAAGCGCTTGCGGCGAAGTTTCTCGAGCATGAGAGCAAACTCGATATTCTGGTCAATAATGCCGGTGCCGCCTGGGGCGCGCCGCTGGACGAGTTTCCCGAGAGTGGCTGGGACAAGGTCATGGACCTCAATGTCAAGACTCCCTTCTTCCTGATCCAGGCCCTGCACGGTGCGCTCAAGGCTGCCGCCTCGCCGCAGCAACCGGCCAAGGTGATCAATATCGCCTCTATTGACGGGCTGTCGGTCAACATGATGGAGACCTATTCCTACGCCGCTTCCAAGTCCGGCATCATCCATCTGACCAAGCGCCTCGGCATGGAGATGGCCAAGGAGAACATCAATGTCACCGCGATCGCGCCCGGTGCCTTCGCGTCCAGCATGAACAAGGTCGCGCGAGACCATGCCGACATGGTCTCGAAGGGTGTTCCGTCCGGCCGGGTCGGTGAACCATCCGACATGGCCGGTGCCGCGATCTTCCTGGCCTCGCGGGCCGGTGACTATGTGGTCGGTTCGACCCTTGTTGTTGACGGTGGTGTGGCCCAGGCGCGTGGCGCGTTCTAGAATTCTCACTGACATCTGACTGGTGAAGGGGCGGGCGCTGCGTGGCAGCCCCGCCTTTTTCATGCGCCGATACAGGCATTCTCGCCACGTCGCTTGCCGCATGTTTCACGGCTGATGGGTCGGCGTCTGAATCCAAAGAAAACGGGCGCCGGAGAGGTCTCCGGCGCCCGCGTTTCAGGATCGGTTGTGATTCGTCGCTCGGGTTACTGACCCATGCGGCGGACTTCGACGTCACCCATTCCCAGCTCGCGAATACCGGCTTCAATTTCGGCGGCGTCGCCAATGATAAGCCAGACAAGCTGTTCCGGGTTCACGACGTCCTGTGCCGCGGCACGAACCTCGTCGAGGTCGAGGCCGTGATAGCGCGCAGTCAGCGTGGCCGGGAAGTTCCAGTCACGACCCAGATTCTGGCTGGAAACCAGCGAGTTCCGGACGGCGGCGGCCGTCTCGAACTGGCCCGGCAACGAACGGGTATTATTGTTCACCGAGCGCTCCAATTCGTCCGGCGTGGCCGGATTGGAGGAGGTGAATTCGTCGAACTCGCGCAGAAGTTCGGACAGGGAGTCAGTCGTGCGGTCGGTCTGGACCGGCGCATAGACCATCCAGGGACGTTGGCCGCGGGCACCCCAGAGCAGGGTACGCGCACCATAGGACCAGCCCTTGTCTTCGCGCAGGTTCATGTTGACCCGGGCCGAGAAGGAGCCGCCGATGGCGTCATTCATGGCCGAGTAGACTTCCGGATTGTCGACCGAGCCCGACGGGCCGATCAGGCCGGCGAGGATCAGCGATTGCGGCGAGTTCGGACGATCAACGATGATCACCCGGGCGCTGTCGCCATTGGATGCTTCCGCCAGGTTCTTGGCCGGAAGCGGGGTCGACGGAGCCCGCCAGTTGCGGAAGGCCCGCTCCAGGATCGGCGTCACTTCGTCCAGCGTCGTATCACCGACGATGAACAGGGTGGCATTGTCAGGACGCAGCCAGGTGGCCTGGTGTGCCAGCAGATCGTCCCGCATGAAGCCGCTGACGGCTTCTGGCGTTCCCGAACCGGTGAACGGCACCGAATAGGCATGGCCATCGCCATACATTTCCGGCGGCAGAAGGCGCAGCGCGATCGAGATCGGGTTGGCCATTTCCTGCTGGATACCATTCAGCGTCTGCGAACGGACGCGGTCTATGTCCTCGTCACGGAAGCTCGGATCGGTGATGACCGTGGCCATGAGCTCGACCGAGGGGCGCAGATTGGTGCGCAGGGCCGAGAGGCTGACGGAGGCGGTGTCGAGACCGGCACCGGTGGACAGGTTGGCACCCAGGCTTTCGGCCCGTGCGGCAATGTCCGTGGCGTCCATCCGACCCGCGCCTTCATCCAGCATGTTCATGGTGAAACTGGTCAGACCCAGCTGGCCACCTTCGACGCTGTCGGCTGCATAGCCGCTGTCGAAGACCATCTGCATCTCGACCACCGGCACCGCGTCACGTCGCACGAAGACGATATCGACGCCATTGGACAATTCACCGGTTTCAACCGTCGGCCAGACCAGCTCCGGCGTCGACGCGACGACGGGCAGGGCCGAGCGATCGGCATCGGTTTCGACGCTGGCATAATCACCAAAGGGCAACACGGTGATCTCATGGGAACCCGTGGTAAGCCACTCATTGGCGGTCTCGGTGATGCTGTCCGGTGTGGCGTTGTTCAAGCGTTCCAGATGAGTCCGCCAAAACGCCGGATCATTGGCATAGAGCGCGCCCTCGGCAAGGGTGACGGCCTTGCCGCCAAAGCCACCGATCTGCTCCAGACCCCGCACGACGCCGGCATTGATCCGGGTCTGGGCGGTTTCCAATTCCTCGTCGGTCGGACCTTCGGCCAGAAGCTCCGCGACGATTTCATCGATCCGTGCCGAAGCCGCGTCGACGTCTTCGCCGGGGTTCAGCGTGACCTGGATATGGAATTGGCTGGCCAGCTGGTGTGCCTCAACATAGGCGAAGGCGCTGGTTGCGACCTGGCGTCCGAAGACGAAGTCCTGATAGAGGCGCGAGGTGCGGCCGCCACCCAGAACGGTGGCGAAGAGCTGCAGGTCGGCACGCTCTGCCGTGATGCGGCCCGGAACGACCCAGGTCCGGTAGATGCGCGATTGCGGCACATCATCATACAGTATCTCGGTGGTGCTGTAGCGACGTTCCGGGATCCAGGATTCAATGCGGTTCAGCGGCGGGCCGACGGGGGCGTCCCCGAAATAGCGCTCAACCAGCGGACGAGCTTCCTCGGCATTGATGTCACCGGCCAGGACCAGGACAGCATTCGAGGCGCCGTAATACTGTCGGAACCATTCCTGCACATCTTCCAGCGAAGCGGCATCAAGGTCTTCCATCGAGCCGATCGTGGAGTGGGCATAGGGGTGGCCTTCGGGGAAAAGCGCACGCAGTCGGGAATAGCTCACCATGCCGTAAGGCTGGTTGTCACCCTGGCGTTTTTCATTCTGGACCACGCCGCGCTGCTCATCGAGGCGCTCCTGGTCAACCGCGCCCAGAAGGTGGGTCATGCGGTCCGATTCCATCCACAGCGCCATTTCCAGCGCCGGCGTCGGCACTGTCTGGAAATAGTTCGTGCGGTCGAACCAGGTCGTGCCGTTCATGCCGGTCGCGCCGACATCCTCGAACGGACCGAAATAGTCGTCATTATAGTTTTCCGACCCGTTGAACATCAGGTGTTCGAACAGGTGCGCAAAGCCGGTGCTGCCGGCCGGCTCGGAGCCGGAACCGACGCCGTACCAGATGCTGACCGCGACGACCGGGGCCTTGCGATCCTCGTGCACAACAACGGTCAGGCCGTTTTCGAGCTCAAAGCTCTCATAAGGAATGTCGACGTCCGGAACCTGGGCCGTAGCCAGCCCAGTCCAGGACAGGGCGACCGCAAGGGTCGCCGCAAGAATACGTGGCATCAGTCTCTCCCACCTTACCAGTTCATGTAGCGACACATGTAGACCGTAGGCCGTCCGGGTGAAGTAAATTTCCTGTAATGTGGTGCCGTCAAACCCTCTTCACGAACTCGGTTTTCAGCCCCATCTGGCCAACGCCATCAATGCGGCAATCGATGTCGTGGTCGCCATCGACGAGGCGGATATTCTTCACCTTGGTGCCGACTTTCACGACCTGGCTTGTGCCCTTGATCTTCAGATCCTTGATCACGGTGACCGTATCGCCATCAGTCAACTCGGTGCCATTGGCATCGCGCCACACCTTGCCGCCCGCTGCATCCTCACTGTTGGCGGCCGCGTCGGGCGACCACTCATGAGCGCATTCCGGGCAGACAAGCAGAGTTGCGTCCTCATAGGTCCACGGGCAGTCGCATTTCGGGCAGGGCGGCAATTCGCTCATGGGTCGGGCCTTTCGGATCGGACGGGCGGACGGAGGGCATCCTTAGACGCCTTCCATCTGCCCAGGTCCAGAACCGGGATACAGGGTCAATCCGCGAATTGCGACGCCATCTGGTCGAACCAGCCCTGATACATCGGCGCGACATGAGCCCCGTAATAAAGCAGTTCCGGGGTGTCGTGACGCAGCGCCAGATTGGCCTGCGTGAAGGCTGTGGCCGGGGGCAGGTCGTGGCTTGGCGCGCCATGGGCGGCTTCCAGGGCTGCGCGGAGATCGCCGGCCTCCTCCGCGTCGGTCAGCACCCAGACAAAGGCCAAGGCATCATCGGCGAAGACAAATTCTGCCTCTCGCGGGGCGCCAGCATGGTCCAGGCCCGTACAATCGGCCTGGATGTGGCTGGTCTGGGCGACCGGCATCTCCTCGAGCGGCAGGTCGCGGATGGTCAGTGTGTCACAGGCGGCGTCCAACATTGGTCGGATGCTCTCGAGACTGGCTCCGAACCTGGCCATCGCTGGTGCCGTTTCCGGACCGGCCTGGGCCGGGCTTGGCGTGGTGGCGCAGGCGGCCAGTGTGATCGCAGCGGTCGCGAGGGCGAGTTGGTTCAGGGGGGCGGCTTTGGCAGTCATGCTGGGGTCCTTCGGGTCAGCGATTTGGGACCCTCTCTCTGCCCGGCCAAGCCAATTGGGTCGTCCCGGATCAGGATATGGGACGGTGCGAGGCATGATCCGGGACCTCAGCCCGATCTGGCACGTCGGGTCTGCGCCCGGTCAAAGGCCCGGCTCGGTGTCTCCCCGCGAAGTTCGCGATAGAGGCGGTTGAAGGCTGACTTGGAGTTGAACCCGGCCTCGAAGGCGAGCGTGAGCAAGGTCTCATCGGCACGTTCTGGATCCGCCATCATGGTGTCGACAGCGTCAACGCGCAGCCCGTTCACATAGGCCGAGAAGCTCCGGCCACTGCCGGCATTGACGGCCCGCGACACATCTCGGCTCGTCCCGCCGGCTTCACGCGCGATATCCGCGAGGGAGAGGCGCGGCTCGCGCCATAATTCACGCTCGCGAACGATCTCGTCGATGCGGGCGAAATCATCCAGCACATCGGCGTCATCCGGCGCGGATCGGGAGGCCGCGCCGGCACGTCCCGCTTCCAGACCCTTGGGTGACAGCGCACCTCGCGCGCGGACATGATCACGCGTACGCCAGGCCAACGCGGAGAGCAGCGATGTCACCGCGACCAGGACGAGCGCCAGCCCGGTATCGTCCAGTGTCGGAAGGCGTGCCGCGAGGGCGGAGCGGGCGATATCGAAGGCGGCAATGAGAATAAAGGCGTAGAAGGCATGCCGCACCCAGCGCAAATGGACCCGGTCATCATCGGCCCGGATCTCGCCGGTCAGCCGCTGGTGTTCTCGCAGTGCGAAAGCGATGGCGACAAGATATCCGATCAGGAGTGGTAGTCCGGCAAGCTGGGGCAGCGGGTCGGCAGGACGGAACACCACGACCAGTAGTGCGGGTATGGTGTGCAGGAGATCACGCCAGCCTGGCCGGGCATCGCGATAGCAAAGTTCGCGCACGAAGAGCCAAAGGCCCGGCCCGTAAAGCAGACCAAAGGCGCTGGTGATATCGGCGCTCTGGGGCAAGTCGGCCTGGCCGGTGATCAGATTGGCCAGCATGTGAGCAGCAAAGACCAGCGAAAGCAGGCCAAGGCTGGGCGATATCCGGCGCGCAACCAGAAAAAGCGCCAGCAGGGCCGCGTGATAGGCGGCAAGCAATTGCACGCTGTCAATCAAGGTCATGCGCTCAGCCTCCGGCGCGGATGGCCTGCATGACGCCGAGTATGACGGCGGCGTTGAAGCCGATTCCGAGCGTCGTGATGATCCCGGTGACAGCGGCAACTCCGGTCAGCATCAGGGCGCGGATCGGCATCATCATGACAGCCTCGACCCGAGCAGGTCCGGCCCAGCGCGGGCGTGTCAGTTTTTCGATCAGGTCGGTGAAGCCACCTCGCCAGAGGAGGACCGTCAGCATGACCCAGATAACGGCCCAGACGATCGGCGCGAGCCGGATCGCCACGTCCATACCGGGCAAGTTGAGCAGCGCCTGCAACTCTTCAAACATTCATGACCCCTTCGGCATGCATATTCCTCATTAGCCTTTCCGCAACCTGCGCGCTACATGCGCAGGTGGATGCGGGCTTCGTTCGGACTAGATGGGCGGAGATGGCAGGTGTAGCGACGGATCGGAGTTTCCGGCCCGTGTTACAGAAAGAGCAGGCTCGGGGGCCAATTGGCAGGCATGATGTCGACGAAAACGATACTGATCGGTTTGGCCGGTCTTCTTGTGCTGGTTGCGGCCGGCTGGTGGTGGATGTCCCGCGGCGGCGACGCGGCGGGTGAGGTTGTGATCGAGACCGAGACGGTCGCGGCAGGCGAGGTGCGCCGGATCGTATCTGCCTCCGGTGCCGTGCGGGCTTTGGTCACGGTTGAAGTCGGTTCCCAGCTATCCGGCCAGATCGAGTCGCTTTTCGTTGACTTCAACGACACGGTGGAAGCCGGGCAGATCATCGCCCAACTCAATCCGGAGACCTATGAAACCCGCATTCGCGAGGCCGAGGCCAATCGCGCCACGGCGGCGGCCAATCTGTCTCTGCAGCGTGCGAACCGGCTCACCGCAGAAGCCAATGCACGATCGGCCCGTCAGGAATATGACCGTATCCAGGCCCTGTTCGATCGGGGTATTTCAGCCCAGTCGGCGCTGGACAATGCCCTGACCGCGCATGAGGCTGCCCAGGCCAGCCTGGCTGTGTCCGACGCCCAGATCCGCAATGCCCAGGCCGTTTTGGCCCAGCGTGACGCCACCATGGAAGGTGTGCAGATTGACCTGGAGCGCACGACCATTCGCGCACCGATCAACGGGATCGTGGTCGACCGGGCCGTGGATCAGGGGCAGACCGTTGCTGCAAGCTTGTCCGCCCCGACCCTCTTCACCATCGCCCAGGATCTCGGCCAGGTGCAGATCGATGCCCAGGTCGATGAAGCCGATATCGGTCAGATCGCTGAAAACCAGCCTGTTGCTTTCACGGTCGATGCGTATCCCGGTCTCGAGCTCACCGGTGTGGTGGACCAGATCCGACTGGCGCCGCAGACACTGAACAATGTCGTGACCTACACGGTGGTGATCTCGGCGGCCAATCCCGGCCAGCGCCTCCTGCCCGGCATGACCGCCAATATGGATATCATTACCGGGGAACGTTCCGGCGTGCTGACCGTCCCGAATTCAGCCCTGCGCTTCCGACCATCCCCGGCGCTGGAAAGCCGTGCCCAGCCCGTGGGAGATGGTGCGGGCGGCGGTCGCGGTGGTCCCGGTGGCGGACGCGGTGGCGGCAATCCGATGGCGCAAATGGCCGAGCGTCTGGAACTGACACTCGACCAGCAGGAGCAGGCTGGGGCCATTTTCCGTCAGGTCTTCGGCCGTATGGCAGCAGCGGCTCAGGCTGGCGAGACGCCGAACCGCGACGCAGCCCAGGCCGAGATCACCCGCGAGTTGCAAGCCGTCTTCACGCCGGAGCAGATGGCCGCCTATCGTGACATGCAACGCGAAATGCGAGAGACCCGTTCGGCAACGATCTGGGTGCTCGAGGATGATGGCGCTCTCGTCGAACGACGCGTCCGGGTCGGCATCAATGATACCCAGAAGACCGAAGTGGTGGGAGGTCAGCTCGAGGCCGGTGACGCTGTCATCACCCGCGCTCGCGAGGTGCGTGAATAATGCCGGCGCTGATCGAGTGCCGGAATCTGGTCAAGACCTATGAGATGGGCGACCAGGTCGTGCACGCACTCAATGACGTCTCGCTGGATATCGAGGCGGGTGAGTATGTGGCCATCATGGGGACCTCCGGTTCAGGCAAATCGACCCTGATGAATCTGCTCGGCGCGCTCGATCAGCCGACATCGGGGCAATTGCGCATCGCCGGTGAGGATGTCCGGGCGCTGGGGCCGGATGCGGTTTCGCGCTTTCGCAATCGCACGATCGGGTTTGTCTTTCAGCAGTTCAACCTCCTGCCGCGCACCAGTGCACTGGAAAACGCCGCTCTCCCCCTGATCTATTCCGGTCTGCCGCATGCTGAACGCGTCAAGCGGTCCATGGCGCGACTCGAGCAGGTCGGACTGGGCGAGCGGACGGATCATCATCCGGCGCAGCTCTCGGGTGGGCAGCAGCAGCGAGTCGCCATCGCGCGAGGGCTGGTCAATGACCCGAAAATCCTGCTCGCTGACGAGCCGACAGGCGCACTTGATACCAAGACCTCCAAAGACATCATGGCAATCTTTGACCAGCTCAACCGGGAGGGAATCACTGTGATTTTGGTGACTCATGAGCAGGAAGTCGCCGACCATGCCCGTCGCCAGATCGTGTTTCGCGATGGCGAGATAGTGGAGGACCGCTCATGAATGCGCTCGCATCCTTGCGCGTGGCGTTGACCGCGCTTCGCATCAATGCGCTCCGCAGTGCGCTGGCCATGCTTGGCGTCATTATCGGTGTGGCCTCCGTTATCGTCCTGGTGTCGATCAGCGAAGGAACCAAGCAGGCGGTCGAGGCCCAGATTGCGAGCTTCGGCGCCAATCTTCTGATCATTCGCCCAGGCTCTTCCATGTTTGGCGGACGTCGGGGTGGCGCGGGCTCTGCGGACCCGATGACCGATGGCGATGTGGAAGCAATCCGAACAGAAATCGCCGGCCTCGCGGGCGTCTCGGGCGAAGTGTCGGCCGGGACCACTCTGGTCTTCGGCGGCATTAACTGGACGTCACGGATCCAGGGCGTGAATCCCGATTATTTCTCCGCGCGTGGCTGGGTCATCGGCGAAGGGCGTGCCTTTTCCGGCGCCGAGGATGTGTCGGGGCGTCGCTTTGTCGTGGTCGGGCAGACCATCGTCCAGGAATTGTTCGACGGGGCCAGTCCGCTGGGCCAGTCCATCCGGATTGGCGGCCAGCCTTTCGAAGTCATCGGTACACTTGAACGCAAGGGTGAGACCTCCTGGGGTCAGGATCAGGATGATGTCGTCTTTGCCCCCCTGTCGACGGTTCGCCAGCGCTTCGGTGCCGGCATGAGCGCGACCGTGCGCGATGCGGTCTCGACCATCTATGCCGATATCGCGCCGGGTGAATCCACCTCGCGCGTGATCGAGGATATTCAGGACCTCCTGCGCATAAGACGCGAAATCCAGCCCGGTGCCGAGGATGATTTCGCTGTCGGTTCACTTGCCGAATTCATTCGAGCGCGCAATGAGACCGAGAGTCAGCTCGGCCTTTTGCTGGCTGTGGGTGCCGGCATTGTCCTACTGGTTGGCGGGATCGGGATCATGAATATCATGCTGGTCTCGGTCACTGAACGCACACGGGAGATCGGTCTGCGACTGGCCGTCGGCGCGCGGCGCGCAGATGTGCGCAACCAATTCCTGATCGAGAGCATTGTTCTGTGTGTGATTGGTGGCCTGGCCGGCTTGGTGGTCGGGGTCGGCGGAACGCTCATCTATGCCGAGGTCGGCCAGCTCGACATCGTCATCGACCCGGTGATCGTCGCCATTGCGATCGGCGCGTCTGCCTTGGTCGGGGTTTTCTTCGGTCTCTACCCGGCGCACCGCGCGTCGCGACTCAATCCGATCGACGCCCTGCGCTTCGAATAGGGTCAGGTATCCGGCGCGTTCCGGCGCGGCGGTGTTCGCGGCAGATCGAAGGTGAAGCGTGTGCCTTCGTCCTGCTCGGACTCGACGCGGATCGTACCGCCGAGGCGTTCAACGGCTTGCCGAACGACCGCCAGTCCGATGCCTGTGCCCTCATATTCCTCGCGCGTGTGAAGTCGCTGGAAGGGCGCGAATATCTTTTCGGCGAAGCGCATGTCCATGCCGATTCCATTGTCTGCCACTGTGAAGGTCCAGCCCGTCGCCGTGGCCTCGCTCGAAATCATGACCTCCGGGTCGGCGATGCCACGGTATTTCACCGCATTCGAAATCAGGTTCTGGAAAATCTGGGTGAGCAGAACCGGGTCGGACTGCAGCGTGGGAAGTGTCTGGATCTGGATGATCGCGTTATTCTCGGTGATCCGGGTTTCGATCTGGTCCAGCACGTCCGTGACGAGGGCATGCGTATCAACTTCTTCGAGATTCAGTGGCTGGCTGGACAGTTTGGAGTAATCCAGCAGCTCAGTGATCAGTCGCTGCATGCGCTGGGCCGCGTCGGCGAGGAAGTCCAGACTGCGAACCCCGTCCTCGTCCAGCTTGTCGGAATAGCGCCGCTTCACCAGTGAGGAGAAGGCTGCGACCTTGCGCAGGGGTTCCTGGAGATCGTGCGAGGCGACGGTGGCAAACCGGTCCAGCTCGCGATTCGTGCGCTCCAGCTGGATATTGGTCGCGCGCAATTCTGTCACGTCGGTGAGAATGGCGTAACTGCGCGACGGATTGCCGTCGGTGTCGCGTTCGAGGAAAGACGAGAGCAGCACATCGACCAGATCGCCATTCTTTCGGACGTATCGGTAGGGCGTATGCGTGTTGTGGCCGACCTGGAACAGGTGCGGCAGTTCAACATTGATCGCCCGCTCCCGCGATTCAGCATCGAGGAAGTCGGTTGATTTGCGACCGATGACTTCCGATCGCTTGTAACCCAGGTGCGAGAGCCAGTAGTCACTAACCTCCACAATATGGCCGTCAGCATCGATCGTGTGCATCATGGCCGGTGTGGCGCGATAGATGCGCTCGAACCGGGCCCGTTCTTCCGACATCATGGCCTCGAGCTGGCGTGTGGCATCGACATTCCACAACACGCCGGACGCCGCGAGGGCGCGGCCTTGTTCGTCTCGTTCGATGATCCGCCCGGTCAAGCGGTGCCAGACAAAGTCCCCCTTCCAGTCGCGCAATCGGTATTGGTCGTCGGCCTGAACGTTTGGCGTCGTCATGATGTGCGCGACGACGGCATCAACGCCGGCGATGTCGGACGGGTGAATGCGCTCGCGCCACTCGTCGAGACCGATCGTGCAGGCATCCTTCTCTCCGAAGAGTTCGGCAACGATGGTGCCGCGCAGATCAATGGTCTGGTGGGCCATGTCAATACGCCAGGTCCCCAACGCGGCCGCGGTGACGGCCTGGAAGAGCTGTTGCTCGCGATCCGCCAAGGCTTCCTGCGTCGCGAGGCGTTCGCTGATGTCGGCAATGAAGCCGGACGCGACGGTCGGGACGCCACGACTGTCCCGCTCCGAGATGCGGCCACGATTGTGGATGCGTATCCAGCCGCTCTTTTCCGATTGATACCGCAATGTGAGATCAACGGAGTCGCGCTCGCCAGATTCGAGCTGTTGGAAGGATTCGCGCGTCAATTCCATGTCGTCGGGATGCACGCGCGATAGCCAGTCGTCATAAGTGACGCGGGCATCACCAGAGGGCAGGCCCATCATCTCGGCCACTATCGCGCTGACTTCGCCGACACGCGTTTTGAGATCGATCCGCCACGCGCCTTCGCCGGCAGCCAGCAGAGCTTCACGCAGGCGCCGGTCGCTTTCTGCGAGTGCTCGCTCAAGACGGCGTTCTTCCGTGATATTGCTGACAATCCCGGCGGCTCGTTTCGCCGAACCGTCGGCGGACCACTCGACAACCCGTCCGCGCGAACTCAACCAGACCTCAGAACTGTCCGGACTGATCACCCGAAAGCGCCCAAGGCTCTGACTGGATCCGGAGTCGGGTCGCACGCGGGGTCGATGGAGGAACTCGTCGAAGCGCTTTCGAGCCCTGGCTCGACCTTCTTCCGGGATGAGCCCATACCAGGCATCGGACGAAACCATGCTGCCGTCCTCGACATCGAGAAGGCGGGCGAGAACACCGGAAACGTGCAACTGGTCGTGTTTGACATCGAGGCTCCAGGCTCCGTCATTGGCGCCTTCAAGACCCTCCCGCATCAATCTTTCGGTTTCGATGAGTTTGATCTCGAGCTGTTTGCGCTCGGTGATGTCAAGCAGGACTCCTACCACCACAGGCGGATCGGTGTTCGGTTTCAGGCCGCCGCGAGAGCGCAGCCAGATCCACTCACCGGACCGGGCGTCGAGCAGGCGGTATTCGGCATCCAGCGTGTCGGCGGTTCCATCCGCGATGGCCTCGAGCTGTCGGGCAACATCCTTGCGCTCGTCGGGATGTGTCCGCTCCAGCCAGAGCGCGCCGTCAATTGCATCGGCGCCGTCCAGGACTCCCAACATGGCACGGATCGGCCCGATCGGGGTGACTTTCAGCGTCCTGGGGTCGACCTCCCAGACGCCGCTGGATCCGTATTCGATGGCGTCGGCCAACTGGCGTTCGCGCGTCGCCAACTGGACTTCCAGTTCCTGGCGTTCGGTGGCATCGGCGACCACGCCTGAAATCCGCAGGGCGTGACCCTCGCGGGTAAACTCGGTGACCTTGCCGCGCATGTGCAGCCAGCGCCAGGCGTCGTCGACGCGCTGGGCCTTGAAGACGATATCGAGCGGGCGGGTCGGGTTGGTACGCTGTTCCTCGATGGCTTGGGCGAGGCGGGTGCGGTCGTCCTTGTGGGTGATTTCCAGCCAGCGTTCGAGCGAGATGGTGGCGTCGGCGGACGAGATGCCCATGAACTCGTTGATAAAGCCACGGGTCGACCCGAGCCGTGTCACCAGGTTCAGCGAGAAAGCCCCCTCATTGGCCGAAGCGAGGGCTGCGCGCAGCTGGATATCGCTCGCCTCGAGCCGGGCCTTCAGCGTGAGTTCGGCCGTGACGTCACGAATGAAGAGCAAGATGGAGGCGTCGGTCGTCCCGTCGGCGGCGGACCGGGTCGCCACGGTTTCGCCGTCGAAGACACGGCTGTTGCGGGTGCGGTAGCGGGCCGTGAACCGACCTTCCGAAAGACCGTCCGGTATATCGAAGCCCGCGTCCTCGAGCTGGTCATAGGCCCGCGGGTCGGCGAACACGATCTGCGCCCGCTTGCCGGCCAGCTCGGCCCGGTCATAGCCCAGAAGTTCCGATGCGGCGGCGTTGATCGCGGTGATGGTGCCACGCGCATCGAGGACAAGGATGGGCAGCGGGGAGCACGCAAACAGCGCCCGCTGCATGTCGGCGGACCGGGTGGTCATCGCGGCAATGTTCCGGCGCTTTGAGTCATCCGTGGCCTCTTGGACGAGAAGGGTGAGACAGTTTGAGCCTGTCCGGTTCGTATTAAAAAGGTTTTACAGCGCGGAAACTTAGCATTCGCGCTGCAGAAGGGTCACGCAAAGACATTCCACGTCTGGGGCAGTTGTGAATGAGAACGAGGCTGGCCTTGCGCAATTGTGTCGATATGCTCCCTCGTCACCGAGTATTTGGGGAGTATTATTGTGCCCGACGCCCATCAGAATGCCGCCGGCGAATCGCCGATCCTTCAGGTCTCCGACCTTAACGTCGATTTCCGGACGCCGGACGGTGTGGTCCAGGCCGTGAAGGGCGTGTCGCTGGAGATCAAGGCGGGTGAGTGCCTGGCTGTGGTTGGTGAGTCAGGCTCGGGCAAGAGCCAGACCTTCCTCGCCGCAATGGGCTTGCTGGCCTCGAACGGCAAGGCAACCGGCTCGATCAAGTACCGCGGTGATGAGATCCTCGGTTTGTCGCCGCGCAAGCTCAACCGGGTGCGCGGTCGCTCGATGACAATGATTTTCCAGGATCCGTTGACCTCGCTGACGCCGCACATGACCGTTGGCGACCAGATGCAGGAAGTTCTGGGCATTCACATGAAGATGCGCGGCAAGGACGCGGAAGCGCGCGCTCTGGAATGGCTCAACCGGGTCCGTATTCCCGAGGCCCAGCGCCGCCTTGCGCAATACCCGCACGAACTCTCCGGCGGCATGCGTCAGCGTGTCATGATCGCCATGTCGATGCTGTGCGAGCCGGATTTGCTGATCTGTGATGAGCCGACCACGGCGCTGGATGTGACCGTCCAGGCCGAAGTGCTCGACATCATGGATGAGCTGAAACACGAAACCGGCGCTGCCCTGGCTCTGATCACCCACGATATGGGTGTGGTGGCGCGGATGGCCGACCGGGCCCAGGTAATGAAGCACGGAGTCTATGTCGAGGGCGGCAAGATCGAGGACATCTTTGCTGATCCGCAACACGCCTACACTCGCATGTTGCTTGAAGCGATGCCGCGCCTGGATCGTCCCGATCGCCCCGGCCATACGGCGCTCAAGCCGGTCGCTGGCGAGGCCGATGCCGACCCGCTCCTCTCGGTGTCGGACGTGAAAGTCCAATTTCCTATCCAGGTCTCTGGTGGACTGCGCCCGACCTACAAGACACTGCGGGCCGTCGACGGGATCAGCTTTGACCTGCAGCCCGGCGAAACATTGGGCGTGGTTGGCGAGTCGGGCTGCGGCAAGTCGACACTGGCGCGGGCTGTCCTGCGGCTGGTTCCGGCCCAGGAAGGCGCGGTCTCCTGGATCGGTCGCGACTTGCTCGGTCTCAAGGCGAATGATCTGCGCAAGGCGCGCGAGGATTTCCAGATCGTCTTCCAGGACCCGCTCGCTTCGCTCGATCCGCGCATGACGATCGGCGCCTCGATCGAGGAACCGCTGCTCACCTTCCGCAAGGCGATGCGGCGCACGGAGCGCGAAGTCGTGGTCAAGGAGATGATGGAGAAGGTCGGACTCGACCCGAACATGATCAATCGATATCCGCACGAGCTGTCCGGTGGACAAAACCAGCGTGTCGGCATTGCTCGCGCCATGATCCTGCGTCCCAAACTCGTTATTTGTGACGAGGCCGTGTCGGCGCTCGATGTGTCAATCCAGGCCCAGATTGTGGAGCTTCTGATCAAGCTCCAGCAGGAGATGGACCTGTCGATGATCTTCATCTCGCATGACCTCTCGGTCGTGCGCGAGATTTCGCATCGCGTGATGGTGCTCTATCTCGGCCGCGTCGTTGAAATGGCTGACCGTGATCAGATCTACGAGGATGCCCGCCATCCCTATACCCAGGCCCTGATTTCGGCCGTGCCGGTTCCTGATCCCGTGGTCGAGAAAGCGCGCGTGCGTGTCAAGCTGGACGGGGAATTGCCCTCCCCAATGGATACCCGCGCCCAATTGCGTTTCATGAAGTCGAAACTGGTCGATGACCCGGATGTGGAGCAGTACCGTCCGCAATTGATGGAAGTCGCGGAAGGCCATTGGGTCGCCGAGCACGACCCATTCGAACAAGCGTCGGTCTGACCCGCAGTTTGCAGCTAATTCACTCGACAATGGCTCGGACGCCTCTAGGTTCCGAACCCTTGAACATGTCCGGGAGAGCAGGAATGGCAGAGAAAATCGGCAGGACACTGGGCGTCGCAAGCCTGGCCCTCATCCTGGGTCTGGCGGCATGCCAACCCGCTCAGGACAGTCAGGCCAGCGATACAAGCTTGCCGTCCGATTATGCCTTTGTGCATGAGGTCACCGACCTTCCCGCCGATCCGGATATTCTCTACGGCCAGCTCGAGAACGGCCTGCGTTATGCGGTTCGCGCCAACCAGACGCCGCCCAATGTCGCTTCGGTGCGCATGGTCTTCAACATGGGCTCGCTGGGCGAGGCCGAGGATCAGCGTGGCCTGGCTCATTTCATCGAGCATATGGCGTTCAACGGCACGACCGACGTGCCCGAGGGCGAGATGGTGCCGTTGCTGGAACGCTATGGTCTCCAGTTCGGCCCCGACACCAATGCCTTCACCGGCTATGAGACAGTCGGCTACCAGCTCGATCTGCCGGATGCCGGCGATGAGGCGGTGGACACGGCGCTTTTCCTGATGCGTCAGACAGCCAGTGAAATGCTGTTTGATCCGGAGGCCATTGATCGAGAGCGCGGCGTCATTCTCTCCGAGGAGCGCGTGCGGAATACGCCAATCCGCCGCTGGAATAATGCCCTCTGGCATTTCCGTCTGCCCGGCACGCTGATCCCGGAGCGTGACGCGATCGGTACGATCGAGGTTCTGGAGAATGCCCAGCGCGAACGCTTTGTCGATTATTACGAGAATTTCTACACGCCCGAGCGGGGTATGGTCGTTGTGGTCGGCGATATCGATCCGGATGCCGTCGCCGCGCAGATCGAGGCCAGTTTTGCCGATTGGCAGGGGATTGATGATGCGCGTCCGAATCCGGAGCTCGGCAGCGTCGCGGCAGACCGTCCTCTTTCGGCGGGCTATTTCTACGACCCGGAACTTTACACCATCATCACTGTGGATGCGGTGCGTCCACATGCGCCTCGCCTGGATAGTTCGCAGACCCGCTTCGAGAACAATCTGGCCAATATCGGCGATGCCATTCTCAGCCGTCGTTTTGCCACGCTGACCAGTTCGGGAAGTTCGCCTCTGATCCAGGCGGCTGCCAATCACGGCACCGATTTCAGCCTCGCGGATCGCGCATCTGTGCTGGCCATTGCTCGACCGGAGCGCTGGGAAGACGCTGTCGCGACTCTGGAGCAGGAATTGCGCCGGGCCATGGAGTACGGCTTCACCCAGGCGGAACTCGATGAGCAGATTGCCAATCTCCACACCGCCCTGCGCGATGCGGCCGAGCAATCGGGTACCCGTCAAAGCTCAAGCCTGTCTGACCAGATCTGGTCGAACTGGCGCTCCGACCAGGTGCTGACGACCTCGCAATCCATGCTCGCGCGCTTCGAAGAAACCTTGCCGCAAGTCACGCCCGAGTCTGTCAGCGCAGCCTTCCAGGCCCAGTGGGAGGGCGTTGAGCCGCTGCTCTTCCTGGCCAGCTCCGAGGAGATGGATGATGCCCAGACGCGGCTGATCGAGGCCTGGCAGACAAGCGCCGAAACGCCAGTCGAGGCACCGGAAGACCATGGCGACCTGGTCTTTGCCTACACTGATTTCGGGTCTGCAGGTTCGATAGTCTCGCGCGAGGAGATCGAGGATCTCGGTCTGGTACGCCTGCAGTTTGAAAACGGTGTGGCGGTCACATTCAAGCCGACCAGTTTCGAGGACGGGACGGTTCGCGTACGCCTCGACTTTGGCCGCGGCGAACTTGAGCCGCGCGCCATGCCGGCCGTCGATATCATCGCCGGCTCGGTCTTCACCGCATCCGGTCTGGGCCAGCATTCCTCCGATGAGCTGGGCCGTGTCCTGGCGGGCCGTAATGTTGGCTACAGCTTCAATGTCGGCGATGACAGTTTCAGCTTCAATACCGCCACCACACCGGGTGATCTGCGGATCCAGATGGATTTGCTGACAGCCTTCCTCACCGATCCGGGCTGGCGCCAGGAAGGTTTGGACCAGTTCCGCGCCCTGATTCCGGAGATCCGCCGCAATTCGTATTCGACCCCGGGCGGCGTCATGTCGGCCGAGGTGTCGCGCATGATCCGATCGGGTGATGAGCGTTACGGCCTGCCCGATCCGGAACAGGTTGCGGGCGTTGATATGGCCGCGGTTCGCGACTTTCTCACGCCGGCGCTCGACAATGCGCCGATCGAGGTGACGATCGTCGGTGATGTCAGTGAAGCGGCCCTGATCGAGGCCCTGGCCCCGACACTCGGCGCCCTGCCGGCCCGTGCCGAGAGCTGGCCTGATTATGACGAGGCTCGCACGATTGTTTTCCCGCCAGCCGTCGAAGAGCCGGTCGTGCTGCGACATAACGGTCCGGCCAACCAGGCGCGAGCCAATGTTTACTGGCCGACCTTCGACGACAGTGATGCTCAACGCACCCGGTCCATGGCCCTGCTCAACGCCGTCTTCGACCTCAAGCTGACCGAGCGTCTGCGTGAACGCGAAGGCCTGACCTATTCGGCGTCGAATGCAGCGTCGGAGTCGGATGTCTATCCTGATTACGGATATCTCTATGTCGGGGCTGATGTCCGGATCGAAACGGTCGACCAGACCTATGCCGCGATCAATGAACTTGCGGCTGATCTGGCGTCCGGTGCCATCAGCGAGGACGAAGTCCTGCGCGCCCGGCGCCCGCTGATCGAACAGATCGAGAATGCGATGGAGAATAATGGCGCCTGGATGAGCTGGTTGTCCCAGTCATGGAGCCACCCGCAGCGCCTCGACCGAATTCGCTCTTTGCGCGGTGATTATGAAAGCGTCTCGCGTGAGCAATTGATTGATCTGGCTGCGACTTACCTCTCGCCCGAACTTAGCTGGCGTGTCACCATCCTGCCGAGAGATACCGAGTAGCATTCAGCCGACAGGACAGACCTGATGATCCGATTTGCCCTTGCCGCAAGCTGCTGCGCCCTGGCGTTGTCAGCCTGTTCCGAGCCGACCGGCTCGACTCCAGACGAGACAGAGACCGAAACCATGACCGACACCACGACCCGCGCCGAGACGACGGCGTCCGGCGATGAGACTGCGATACGTGAGCGCCTGGCCATGGCGGAGCGCGTTGTTCCCAATCTCGATGCCTTGATTGCGCGTCAGTATATTGTCGACGAGGCTCGGTCCTGTTCGGTTGATGACAGCGTCACCATTCCGCTGGTTGATCTGCCCGAGGATCCGGCCGATGCCGCCGCCAATGGCGCGCTGGCCGATCAGTATCTCAACTATATCGTGGGCGAGCCTTGCGTGTTCCAGCTACCCTCTGGCCTGACTTTCCGGATCCGGACAGCGGTAGAAGAGGGCGACAGCCCGACGCGCGGCGACATGGTAACGGTGAATTACCGCGGTCAACTCCTCAATGGCGAAGAGTTTGACAGCTCCTGGACGCGTGGTGAGCCGGCGACGTTTCCGTCTGACCGCCTGATTGCCGGATGGGTGGAAGCCCTGCCGTTGATGCAGGTCGGTGAGCGCTGGGAGCTCTTCATCCATCCGGACCTGGCCTATGGCATGCGCGGCACGCCGGGCGGACCGATCGGGCCCAACATGGCGTTGGTCTTCGAGCTAGAATTGCTCGACCTGCCAGGCTGATTACGCCACGCTGGAAATTGTATGAGCCGGCCTGACGCCTGTCGCCTAGCGCGACAGGCGAAGGTTTGTCAGATCACCGGCGATCATCTCGAAGGCGTCTTCCAGCGCTTCGGCCGATGGCGAGTCGAAATACAGGCTCGAATGGCTGGCGCAATCACGCATCAAGTCCCGGGTCGAGCTGGAATTGACCTGGAAGGTGATGGTGTAGACGCGAATACCCTGCGCCTTGGCGTAGTCGCAGGCAGCCTCTGTCCGGTCGTCAAGCTCGCCGGATAGTACATTGCTGCTGGAGGAGCGGCGGCCCAGTCGGCCGTCGGCGACAAAGCCGTAGGCCTCATAGTCAGACATCTGATTGGTATTTCGGCCGCTCATGACATTGTCGCCATCGGTCAGGATCACCATGGCCTTGATGTACTCGTCGTCGGACCAGGCCGCGCCTTCGGTAAAGGGGGCGCCGGGTGAAAGCGTGCGGACACCCCAACCAATGCCATTGGGGATATTGGTCGTTCCGCTGGCACCCATGTCGTCGATTGCGCTGAGGACGGTGCGCTCATTGGTGGTCAGCGGTGTTATGGGCGTCGTGGTGCAGCGTCGGTTCGGGCCTTCGCGGCTCGGGCGACCATTGTCGTATTTGTCGAGATATTCGAGGCGCGTATCGACGCCGCCGCTGACGCCGTCGGACAGGTAGGAGTTGGAATACCTGCCAATGTCCGGCTCGTCTGGCGCGAAATAGGGAATGAAAAGGGTTTCCGGGTCGCTGCGGCTCGGCGTCGTATCATCGATATCCATCGGGATCGAGCGCGCTTCGACGCAGCCGTCCCAGGACGTGTTGCGCAGCTGGTCGAATAAGTCCCAGTGGTTCACGACAACTTCTTCGGTCGTGCAGCGGCGGCGACGTCCGCGCCCGCTGCAAGTCTCCACCTCGACCGGATTGCCGCCCGCCCACTCCGCGTGAATCGGCGACTCGGCATTCGGGTCGAGCCACCAGGCACGCTCGTATTCAGTGCCGACATTTACCGTTGCGGCGAAGGGCACGAGGCCGATCTTCACGTCTGTCGGATCATCGGCGGCATCAAACAGGATTTCGGTGAGAAGCTCGGCGCTGTCGCGCAGGTCACGGATCTTGGAACCGCCCATCGAGCCGGTATTGTCGAGCACCATGACCAGTTCCAGGCGCTGCCGGGCCCGCTGGACCTCGCTCTCCCAGTGAACGGTAATGTAGTCGATGCCGGCCATGCCCAGCATGGTTGTCTGAACGCGGGCTTCACCGGTCACGGTGACCGTGTCGGACTCATCGTCGATGTTAACGTTGACGTTCTGCACCACGCCGAGTTCGCGGCCTGGATAGTTCGCCGCGATGAAATCATTGGCGATGCTGGTTGCATCCGCGTTTGACAGCGAGGTGTTCACACCGACAGCGAGGGCCGCGGCGTCCAGCGCCTGGGCAAGGCGGGAGCGGGCATTCATCGACTGGCTGAGATCCACCGCCCCGCCGGACAACAGGGCCACTGGGACCAATGACAGCGCAAAAATCGTTGCCACATTCCCGCGCGTTTCGCGGCGGAACCGGGCAGCCAGATTTTTCAGGGCTTTGAAAGCCATGGCGGTGATCCAATGCAGAATTCTCGGAAATCCTACCGGATCGGGATTAAGGGGGCGTTATATGCCACGGTTATTGAGAGATGAATCCCGACGTTAGCGGGACAGGCGCAAATTGGTCAGATCACCGGCGATCATCTCGAAGGCTGAGCGCAGGGCCGCATCGGATGGGCTGTCAAAATAGAGCGTCGAATGGGAGGCGCAGTCGCGCATCAAGTCCCGCGTCCGGCTCGAGGAGACCTGGAAGGTGATGGTGTAGACCCGGATGCCGAGTGACTTGGCATAGTCACAGGCTGCTGCCGTGCGCTCATTGAGCGCGTTGCGGATCGTTGAATCCGAGGTTGAAACAACACCGAGCCGCCCGTCCCGCACATAGCCATAGCCGGAGTAGTCCGAGTAGTTGGCGTTGTTGCGGCCATTGAGATAATTTTCGCCGTCGGTCAGCACGACCATCGCCTTGATCGTGTCGTCCTCCTCGAAGGAAACGCCCTCGGTGAAGGGCATTCCGGGCGAGAGTACGCGCACGCCCCAGCTCACTCCGATCGGGATATTGGTCGTGCCGCTGGCTATCATGTCTTCGATCGCATCATCGATTGTGCGCCGGTGATCGGTCAGCGGCGTGATCGGCCGCGCCGTGCAGCCTCTTTGTGGACCGCGACTGCTCGAACTGATCCAGGCATTGGTGTATTTCGGGGTGTTGCGCATTCTTGCCCGCTCGTCATACCCACCGATCCCGTCATTGAGATAAGAGTTCGAATAGCCGGAATTGCTGGCGTAATTCGACTCGTCCGGGGCGAAGTACGGGATAAAGAGCGTGTCCGGGTCCGAGGTGTCCGGCGTTGTGTCCTCCACATCATGCGGGATGACGCGGGCCTCGACACAGCCGGTCCAGCCGCGGTTTTGGATGGTGTCGTATATCTCCCAACGATTGGCTGAGGGGTCGAAATTCTCCGAGTGCAGCGGCGAGCGTGCCTCCGGGTCGAGCCACCAGTCGCGGGCAAAGCCGGTCCCGACATTGACCGTGGCGGAGAAAGGAACGAGGCCAATCTTCAGCCGGTCGGCATCAGCGCCGTCGAACAGGATGTCGGTGAGAAGAAGGCCGGCATCGCGCAGACTGGCAATCTTCGAGCCGCCCATCGAGCCGGTATTGTCGAGCACCATGACGAGCTCGAGCGAGGAGCGGGCGCGCTGGACCTCGCTTTCCCAATGGACCGTGATGTAGTCTAGGCCGATCAGGCCGAGAATGATTGTGTCGACCCGGCTTTCCGCCCGCACGGTCACCCGGTCGTTATTGTCATCGAGCTCCACAGTGACGTTCTGGATCGCGCCGAGTTCGCGGTCGGGGTAGTTGGCATTGATGAAGTCCTCCGCGAGACCGGCGGCATCTGTCTCGCTGATCGAGGTTCGTACGCCGACGGCCAGCGCTGCGGCATCAAGGGCGCTGGAAAGACGGGTCCGCGCGTTCAGCGCCTGGTTCAGATCAACCGCGCCGCCGGCCAGCACGGTGATCGGCACCAGGAGAAGCGAAAACAGCATCGCGACATTGCCGCGCCGGTCCGCGCCCAGTCGTTGCAGCCATGTGTTCAGGAAACCGGTCATCATGCCTTGTCCGCTAAATTGGGGATTGAGCGTCTCGCGTGTGCGGACGTTTTCAAAGCGAAACCGGCGATCGCGGTAAAGGCCGGGATAATGGCAGGTTGAGCATTCGACTCAGAACCCGTCTGGGCTGTCGCCCGCAACGCGCAGCATCTCGTTTCATCGCGAGCGAAGAGTTGAAAAAATAATTGTTTTCAGGGCTTTATATGTAGAGACAGTTTTACGCAAAAACGCGAAAAGATTGCCGAAAAACACGCCCCCCGGTTTCATTTCGGTCGAAGGAATTCCTGTTCAACTACCTGTCAGGAATTCTGGATGGCTCTTCGCATCATGTTCAAACGCTGGCTCAACAATACCAAAGGCAATACCACGGTCGTGTTTGCGCTTTGCCTGCCGGTCATCATGGGGTGTGCAGGGCTGGGCGTTGAAGTTGGCTTTTGGCAATACCGCCAGCGTGAGGCCCAGACCGCCGCCGACTTGGCCGCCTATGCCGGAGCGGTCTCGTTGCGCAATAGCGAGCCGGCCGATCAGGCGCGCGATGAGGCGGCTGCCGAGGCGGCACTGCATGGGTTTGATGCGTCCGCCGGTGTGTTGGCCGCGACCACACCACCGCAGGCCGGTAATTTCCAGAACCGGCGCTCGATGGAAGTCACAATCAGCCAGACGCTGCCTCGCTTCTTCTCCTCCATGTTCGATCAGAGCCCGATGGGCGTCGCCGTGCGCGCCGTTGCGACCTATGAGGAAACCGCTGACGCTTGCCTTCTCGCGCTCAGCCATGACACGGCTGCGGCGATCGATCTGTTTGGCTCGTCCAATGTGGCGTTGATTGAGTGCGAAATCATGTCTAACTCGATCGCCGAGGATGCGGTTCTGCTCCGCGGTTCGACTGATGTCATCGCGCCCTGTATCAATTCTGTGGGCGGCTTTGCTGTCGGTGGTGGGAGCGCGGATTACGAGCTGACCGGTTGCGCGGCGCCGCGTACCGATCTGCCACGGGCCCGCGACCCCTACGCCGATGTGGCGCCGCCCGGCATGCCTTCCAGCTGCACCAATACCAATGGCGGCAATCCTCATACGACCCAGACCATCAGCGCAGGTGCGTCCGGCGTAGCGCGGTTGTGCAATGGCGTTAATCTGACGGGTGACACGGTGTTCGAGCCCGGGGTCTATATCGTTGACGGTGGGGACTTCCGCATCGGAGCCGGGGCGAGCGTGTATGGTGATGGCGTCACTTTCTATCTCACCGATGGCGCACGCACGCGCTTCAATGGCTCGGCCTATATCGAGCTGACAGCTCCGCCCAGCGGTGATTACGCCGGCCTTGTCTTCTTCGGTGACCGAACTGATTTCGGCGTCAACCACACATTCAATGGGACGGCGGATTCTCTGATCACCGGGGCCGTTTACCTGCCCGCGGGTGATATCAGTTTTCTGGGCGATTTCTCGGGCCAGGAAGGCTGCATGCAGCTGGTCGGTTATACTGTCCGGATCGGTGGGAACGCCAACATTACAACCGATTGCACAGGCGTCGGCGTGCAGTTTCCGCAAGTCCCGAGTGATGTGAGATTGGTGGAGTAGCTGATGCCGCGTTTTCGACGTCGCCCAATGTCCGTATTTGGCAGATTCTTCCGCGCGCGTCGCGGGGCCGCCGCTGTCGAGTTTGCGCTGATTGTCCCGGTGCTCGCGGCGCTCCTTCTGGGTGTCTTCGATCTCGGACAGATGACCTATGACCGGACCGACCTGCACACGGCCGTACGCTCGGGCGCCCAGTATTTCATGGCTGGTGGCGAGGATATCAACGAGGCCCGCGCCATTGTTGAGCAGTCCTGGACCAATCGGCCCGAAATCTCTCAGGTCTCGGTCGAGCGCTGCTGCAAATGTGCTGAGGTGGACGCTCCCTGTGGCCAGCTTTGCCCTGACGGGTCGGTGCCGGACATCATGCATGAACTCCAGGCTACGGCTTTCTTCACGGGCGTTTTCGGCGAATATGAAGTGTCGGTTGAGGAGACGGTCCGTGCGCGTTGATCCTGCGGCTTTCTTGCGGCGCTTTCTCCGTGAGCGCTCTGGTGCCGGCGCGCTGGAATTTGCCCTGATCGCTCCGGCGCTGATTTTCATGATCGTCGGCGTCATCCAGGTATCAATTGCGCTCTACAAGGGCTCGACGGTGCAATGGGTTGCCGAGCGCGCCGTGCGGACAGCCATGCTGGACAGCAGCGTGGACAGTGACCGCCTTCGTGAGATCATCGAGGCTGACCTGATGGAGATGGGTGAAGACTTGGAGGTGGATGTCGCTTTTCTGGTCGACGATAGCGGCGTCGTGCCGGTTGGGCGGATCACGGTCAACTACGCCTATCCGGTGGCTTTGCCGATGCTGGATACGATTCAGGCCCATTTCTCGGTTGATACCGCAGTGCCCATGCCTGCCAGCTAGGCAAATGCGTTGACGTGCGGGCAGGGCGTTGGCAGACCGGCATCATGACCCATCTTGATACTGCCATTGCCGAATTGCGTGATCTGGTCGCCTTCGACACAACCTCGCGCAACTCCAACCTGCCGCTGATCGACCATGTCGAGGCCAAGCTCCTCGCCCTGGGCGCAGTCTGTGAGCGCATTCCCAATGAGGATGGCACGAAGGCCAACCTTCATGCGCGCTTCGGCCCGGCGGTGGATGGCGGGGTGGTCCTGTCCGGTCATACCGATGTTGTGCCGGTCGACGGTCAGCCCTGGACGTCCGACCCCTGGGTGCTGACCGACAAGGGCGACGGCCTGCTCTACGGCCGCGGGACCTGCGACATGAAGGGTTTTTCTGCCTGCATTCTCGCACTGGCGCCTGACATCGCCAAAGCCGATCTCAAGCGGCCTGTTCATATCGCCCTGTCCTTCGACGAGGAGGTCGGATGTCTCGGCGCGCCGGCCCTGATCGACCGCATCATGGCAGGCCCCGTCAAACCCGCCATGGTGGTGGTGGGTGAGCCGACCGACATGAAGGTCGTCACCGCCCACAAGGGCCTGTTCTCGATGGTGGTGACAGTGCGTGGTCGCGAGGCGCACTCCTCACTGGTGAAGGACGGTGCCTGCGCCATCACCCATGCCGTTCCGCTGATGCAATACCTGGTCGAAGAAGCGAAGAAGATGGAAGTGGCTGCGCCGGACGACAGCCCCTTCAATCCGCCGCATGGTACGCTCACGATCGGGGAGATCAACGGCGGTACCGCGCTCAATATTCTCGCGCTGGATTGTGAGTTCGGCTCGTTGATGCGCCCTTGCCCCTGGGATGATCCCCACGCCATCGCTGACGGGCTGCGGGCGCGCGCCGCTGCGATCGAAGCCGGGATGAGGACGAGCGCGCCGGAAGCCTCGATACGGGTCGAGGTGCGATCCGACGTGCCCGCCTTCGCGCCGGAGATCGAGGGCGCCGCCGAGCGCCTCGCTCGTCAGCTGACCGGCGACAATTCCACTCGGGTAGTCTCCTACGGCACCGAGGCCGGCCAGTTCCAGGCAGCCGGGTTGAGTGTTGTGGTCTGCGGCCCGGGCTCAATCAGCCAGGCTCACCAGCCGGATGAGTTCGTTGCAATTGACCAATTGGCGGCCTGTTGTGACTTTCTGGAGCAGCTGGTCCGGAAGATGGCGTCCTGATATCGCGGCCGGCACAGCCGCAGGCGATCGCCGATCGAGGATCCGGGAATGAGGCAAGCCACCTCCGGTGCGCCCGGGCAGGGGGCTAAACTTGCGCGGCGCCGTTTCCGCTAGTCGGTCAGGCTTGCGGCGAGTTGTTCGGCCATCCAGGGCGCTACCGAGTATTTTCCCGTGTCGATCGACAGGTAATTGCCGGACCGAAGAACGCCCCATTTGTCCCGCTTGTGGAGGCTTGCGCCGCGTTCACTGATTTGGCCGCGACCACGGGCATAGACCCATCCACCTTCGATCCGGACCGCCTCTGCGGTCTCGAAAATCCTGTCAGCTTGTGGCAGGTGCCGCGTCAGTCCTTCGCGTATACCGTCCCGGATCTTGTCCCGGGCCTGTGGCGTCAATGCGGTGAGCGGTGGCGGCGTGAGGTCCGGGCCCTCCGCCAGCAGGCCGGCGGGATACCAGGAGGCGTAGAAGCGACCGGCGCCGTAGGATTTTACATCGCCGAATGCCCCAAAGCCCAGGACGGCAGAGGGGTGGGTTGTGGTGGCGGCCCCGTCGATGAAGGCCGAGACGCGGTAGCGGTGATGCGGTTGCGCATCGGCTTGCCCCAGGCAGGATTGATCGATGGCCGGGCGCCCGGCCCAGAGCGCATTGCACACAGTGCCGGCGATCACGGGCGCCTGGTTGGCCAGCTTGATCCGGAAGGTGTCGGTCCCGGCCGGCTCGACGGCAAGAATCTCGCTGTCGCAGCGCACCTCGATATGTGGTTCGCCAAGGATGCGGGCGCTCAGCGCATCGGCGAGCGCGCGCGTGTCGACCGAGTATTCCGGTATCTGCCACCCGCCAGACCGGGCGAGGCCCGGAGCCCAATCGGCGAGGTCAGCCGGGTCGAGACGGTTCGAGCGTGGCGGCGGAGTACCGGACTGCGGGCCGCAAGCCTCTGCCAGCAAGGCATCCACCTTGCGGAAATACCGATCGGTCTGGGCCGCGTCTACAAGGCTGTCGGGGTGGAGCAGGTAATGGTCGACGCCCGGTGTGATCCACGCGCCGATATCATGGTCCAGGCAACGTTCGATCAGGGAGCGGAATTGGAGCCCGCCGGGCAGGATGCGGCGGGCCGTGTCGAGCGATCCCGAGGCCGCATACAGATAGCCGAGATGAATCTTGCCCTCATTCCATCGACTGGCACCGTTGAGCAGGGCGTGATCGCGTTCGAGAAGAATTGAGGTGCGCCCGCGTCGGGCAAGCGACAGGGCCAGCAGGCAGCCCATGATGCCGCCACCGAGAATGGCGATCGGGGCCGACGCGGTCATGACCTCGCCGCGCTTTCGGCCAGGCGTTTTGCCTTTCGCCATTTGGCCGCCGCCCTGGACGCCCACCCGTCCGGCAAAGATGCGATCCGGGCTTCAACCGCATTGGCATTGAAGTCCGGATGGAGATGCTTGATCGCCGGCGGCGCACCGAGATTCAGGCTCTTGAAAGCCTGGTGCATCCGCTCGGTCACGTCGATCAATACGAGCGTTGCGAGGTGTTCGCGCGCCCGCTTGGGGGCGTGCGCGGTGATGGTCGCCAACAGGGATGCCGCGACTTTTGAGAGGTCCCCGACGACCGTGTCCGCACCCAGATCGACCCAGGTCTTGACCAAGCCGCTCGGCCGCATCGCATCACGGATATAGAGCTCGTCCGGCAGTTGGATGCAGGGCGCCGCGGCGATGAGTTCAAAGACATATGCCAGATGCGCCCGGAAGCCCGAAAGCGACCCCTCAGCCAAGCGAAGCCTGTTGGTCAGCAGGCGGCGATGCGTCAACGCCCGCAGAACGGCGCCGCGGTCATCGCCGATGAGAAAGCGCCGCATGCGGCCGACCGGGCGCTCGTTGAAACTCTCGCCGGTTGTGAGGCTTTCACGCCCATCGGGCAGTCTCAGGCGGACGGCACCGCAGGCGCTGCCAGCGTCCGGGTTGGCGTCGAGGACCGCCAGCAACCGCTCCACATAATCCGGCGTGATGGTGTCATCATGCGGATAGAGAAAGAAGTGCTCGCCCTCGACTGCGGCCAGTGCCGCATTGACATTGCGCGACCAGCCCACGCGATGCGGTTGCGCGATCACGCGGATGCGTGGCTCCGCTCGGGCACGGGACTCGGCAAGTTGTCGAGTGCCATCCGTGCTTCCGTCCACCGCGATGATGATTTCGCTGTCGGTGACGGTTTGGGCCAAGGCGCAATCAATGGCATTTCCGAGGACATCCTCGCCCTGCCAGGTCGGAATGCAGATCGAGACGGTGGGACGCGCGCCCATCACATCTGCGCCTCTGGGGCCTCGGACAGATAGTCTTCCGGGTCGTAGGGATTGCTGGCGAAAACCAGCAATTGAGTACCCGGTTCCAAATACCGCTGCCAGGCAATGACGTTGGGGCGCAGGTGAAAACCCGGACCGCCCGCGTGCAATTCTGAGCGGGTTTCCCCGTCCGGTCCGAGCACGCGAATAGCGACGCGCCCCCGGGTGACTTGCAACCATTGATGACCGGTACGGTGCCCGTGCCCGCCGCGTTCGCTGCCGACCGGGACCGAATCCACCAGAAAGACCCGGGCGGCGATGAAGGGAAGCTGGCCCAGGTCAAATGCCTGCAATCGGCCATTGGCCTCGCTGATGCGTGTCGCTTCCATCGCAGGTTCCAGACCTCCTGCATCGACTACTCGGCTGCAGTTCCAGTCGGCTTGGCGCTGGCCGCATCTTCCCGTCCCTTGCCCCAATAGGAGATGCACGGGATTTTCGAGTGATCGCAGCGGTCCGCGTATTTGCGGGCGATGTCGGTGACTTCTTCCATCAGGCCATCGGCCAGCGTGGTCGGTTTGAGACCGAGCTGGAGGAAGGTGTCGTTCTCGACATGCAGATCGTTTTCGTCCGCCTCATTGCGCGGATTGGGGACCAGCTGCATCTCTGCACCGGCCAGATCGCAAATCATCTTGGCCAGATCGCGGACCCGGTGGGTCTCGGTCATCTGGTTGAGGATGTGGACCTTGTCGCCAGCCTTGGGCGGGTTCTCGACCGCCAGCTGGATGCAGCGCACGGTGTCCTGGATGTGGATGAAGGCGCGCGTCTGACCGCCTGTGCCATGCACGGTCATCGGATAGTTCACGGCGGCTTGCATCAGGAAGCGGTTGAGCACGGTGCCGTAATCGCCGTCATAGTCGAAACGGTTGATCAGGCGTTCATCGCGCTTTGTTTCCTCCGTCTGCGTACCCCAGACGATGCCCTGGTGAAGGTCGGTGATCTTCACCTTGTCGTTCTTGTTGTAGAAATGGAAGAAGAGCTGATCCTGGGTCTTGGTCATGTGATAGATCGAGCCCGGATTGGCCGGATAGAGGATTTCCTGATCCTTCAGGCCCTCATCCGTTTCGATCTTCACCTTGAGATAGCCCTCGGGAATTTTCATGCCCGCGGTGCCGTAGCCATAAACGCCCATCGTGCCGAGATGGACGAGGTGGATGTCACGCTCGCTCTCGACGATGGCGGCGAGCACGTCATTCGTGGCGTTGAGATTATTGTCGACCGTATAGCGCTTGTGGCGGGCCGATTTCATCGAGTAGGGCGCCGCGCGCTGTTCAGCGAAATGGACGATCGTGTCGGGTTGCTCGGCCTCGATGAGATCGACCAGTTCCTGATAGTCCTTGCCGATATTCATGTTCACGAAGGCGATGTCGCGACCCGACACCTCTTTCCACGCAGCCAGGCGCTCCGACATGGGCCGGATCGGAGTCAGACTCTCGACCTCCAGCTCGATATCGATCTTGCGGCGCGAAAGATTGTCGACGATGACGACGTCATGGCCGAGATTGGAGAGGTGAAGCGCGGTCGGCCATCCACAGAAGCCGTCTCCGCCCAGAACGATTACTTTCATGCGACGTCTGCCCTCGACGTTAGATCCCTAGACTTTTTGTTCTCGCAGTGGCGCGCGGGCATGGCAAGAGGTCGCCTGCGTTGGGGACTGTTGCACCCAAATGCAGCCGGGACCGGCAATGAGGCCCTCAGGCGCGGAGCGGCATGGTGCAACCGGTAACGGTATCATTGAGGATTGGTGCGAAAAGACCGCTTTCTCGGCATCAAAATTGCGAGGCATTGCGCAAATTGGGGTTAAACGACTGCAGCGCCCTGAATTGGGAAAAATTCCGTCTCCGACGGATTCCCGCACAGCATTGGTGGACTAGCACCTCAAAGGTCGCTAAATCCGCGCCAACTTCCTCCGGACGTCCCCCGGTCCGGTGTTCTGACATGGAGAGATGAGTATGGCCCTTCGGGTTGCGATTACCGGTTTTGGTCGTATCGGCCGTCTGGCGTTGCGCGCGGTTCTTGAGAGCAAGCGCTGGGACGAAGTCGAGATCGTTGCGATCAATGACAGCTCCACCCCCGAAACCAATGCCCACCTCCTGACCTATGACAGTGTGCACGGTCGCTATCCCGGCGAGATCAAGGTCGGTGATGACTGGATCGATGCCGGCTTCGGCAAGATCCAGAAGGTCTCCAATCGCAATCCGGCGCAATTGCCCTGGGGCGATATGGGTGTCGACATTGTCATGGAATGCACCGGAGCCTTCAACTCGAAAGAGGCCTCGATGGCCCATATCGAGGCGGGCGCCAAACGCGTGCTGTGCTCCGCGCCGGCCAAGAATGCCGACAAGACCATCGTCTATGGCGTCAATCATGACCAGCTGACCGCCGACGACATCATCGTCTCCAACGCTTCGTGCACGACCAATGGCCTGGCCCCGGTCGCCAAGGTGCTCAATGACGCGGTCGGCATCGAGCGTGGTCACATGACCACCATCCACGCCTACACGGGCGACCAGCCGACGCTGGACCGCAATCACAAGGATCTGCACCGCGCCCGCGCCGCTGCCATGTCGATGGTTCCGACCTCGACCGGCGCTGCCAAGGCTGTCGGTCTGGTCCTGCCGGAACTGGTCGGCAAGCTCGACGGCGCCGCCGTGCGCGTGCCGACACCGAATGTGTCGCTGATCGACCTGGTCTTCACGCCGGGCCGCGCCACCACGGCGGAAGAGCTGGCCGCCGCCGTCCGCGCCGCCGCCGACGGTCCGATGAAGGGCGTTCTGGGCTATGACACCCTGCCGCTGGTCTCGATCGACTATAACCATGACAGCCGGTCCTCGATCGTGGCGCTGGACAAGATCAAGGTCATCGACGAGCGCCTGGCCCGGGTCATGACCTGGTATGACAATGAGTGGGGCTTTGCCTGCCGCATGGTCGATACGACCGTGGCCATGGGCAAATTCCTGTAGTTCCAGCGTTGAAAGGCTTCGCCATGACCGAGATCCGCCGCATTCAGGATGCCGACGTCGCTGGCAAGCGTGTGCTTGTCCGTGTCGATTTCAACGTGCCGATGAAGGACGGGCAGGTTACAGACGCAACGCGTCTGGAATCTGCCCTGCCAACCATCGACCATCTCGTCGAGCGCGGTGCGAAGGTAATCCTGATGGCCCATTTCGGCCGCCCCAAGGGGCAGCGCGTCGCCGAGATGTCGCTGGAGCCGGTCTGCCAGCCCCTGGCGGACCTGATGGGCGCCGAGCTCAGCTTTGTGGATGATGTCGCGGGTGACGACGCCGCCGCTGCCGTGGCCGGCCTGGCCGATGGCGATGTCCTGCTGTTGCAGAATACGCGCTATGAGCCGGGCGAAGAGAAGAATGAGGCCGGCTTTGCCAAGGCCCTCGCAGCGCTCGGTGACATCTATGTGAATGATGCCTTCTCCGCCGCGCACCGCGCCCATGCCTCGACTGAAGGCGTAACCCGTCATTTGCCCGCCTATGCCGGTCTGGCCCTGCAGCGCGAGATCGACCATCTGGTTGCGGCCCTGGAAAGCCCGGAGCGTCCGGTGATCGCCCTCGTCGGCGGGGCCAAGGTTTCAACCAAGATTGATCTCCTGCAGAACCTGGTGAAGAAGGTCGACACGCTTTTCGTCGGCGGCGGCATGGCCAATACGCTCCTTTACGCCCACGGCATCCAGGTCGGCGCCAGCCTGTGCGAGAAGGACCTCGTGGACACCGCGCGAGCCATTCTGGCCGCCGCCGAGGAAAGTGGTTGCAAGCTCATGCTGCCGAGCGATGTCGTGCTGGCGAAGGAATTCAAGCCCAATCCGGAGACCCGTCTGGCCGCCGCGACCGATGTCGCCGAGACTGAAATGATCCTCGATTGCGGACCGGCCACCGTGGTCGCGCTGGGTCAGGCGATCGACAAGGCGAAAACCTTGATCTGGAATGGCCCACTCGGCGCCTTTGAAACGCCTCCCTTTGACACGGCTACCGTTGAGGCCGCCCGCCACGCGGCGCGCGCAGCAGCCCAGGGCGACCTGATCGCGGTTGCCGGTGGCGGTGATACGGTCGCGGCGCTTAACCAGGCCGGTGTCGCCGACGATTTCACCTTTATCTCGACGGCCGGCGGTGCTTTCCTGGAGTGGATGGAAGGCAAGACGCTTCCGGGCGTCGCGGCGGTCATGGGTGATGCCGAACTGGTGGCCTGACCTGGCGCCATGCCGGACCGGGATGACAGTCCCTGAGCTTCATGGTATCGCTAACATGGAATGTCGGAAATGCGCGAAAATCCGCGTACGCCCGGTGGGAAATCGCTTCGCCCCGGGGTAAAAGGGCGATAATCGGAACGGGCAGGCGGGCGCCTGCCGCAACATGCATGAACAGCTGGGGGTATCCTGATGGATCTCGATCAACTCAACGAAATCGCCTGCGCCATGGTGGCTCCGGGCAAGGGTCTTCTGGCGGCTGACGAGTCGACTGGCACGATCGGCAAGCGCTTTGCCTCGATCGGCCTGGACAATACGCCGGATAATCGCCGTGACTGGCGTGACATGCTCTTCCGCACCGAACCGGCCATGAGCAAGCACATCTCCGGCGTCATCCTCTATGATGAGACCATCCGCCAGAGCGCCAAGGATGGCACCGCACTGACCAAGCTGATCACCGATGCCGGCTCCATCCCGGGCATCAAGGTCGATATGGGCGCCAAGCCGCTTGCCGGTGCGGAAGGTGAGACAATCACCGAGGGACTCGACGGCCTGCGTGACCGCCTTGCAGATTATTACGATCTGGGCGCCCGCTTTGCCAAATGGCGTGCCGTGGTCAATATCGGTGACAACGGCGATGAAAGCGTGCCGAGCCAGTACTGCATCAATACCAATATGCACGCCCTGGCCCGCTATGCGGCCCTGTGCCAGGAGGCCAATATCGTTCCGATCGTCGAGCCGGAAGTCATCATGGATGGCGATCATTCAATTGAGCGCTGCTATGAAGTCACCGAATTCGCGCTCAAGACTCTCTACCGCGAGCTGTTTGACCAGGGTGTCATGCTGGAAGGGACGATCCTGAAGCCGAATATGGTTATCTCCGGCACCAAGAATGCCGATCGCGCCTCGGCCGAGGAAGTGGCGGACATGACTGTCCAGTGCCTGGCCAATTGCGTGCCGGCCGCCGTGCCGGGCATTGCCTTCCTGTCTGGCGGTCAGACCGATGAGGAAGCCACCGAGCACCTCTCGATCATGAATGAGGCCTATGACCTGCCCTGGCCGCTGACCTTCTCCTATGGCCGTGCCCTGCAGGCCGCCCCGCTTCAGGCCTGGGCCGGCAATGCGTCGAACTACGAAGCCGCCCAAGCCGCCTTCAACCACCGCGCCCGGATGAACGGCCTCGCCTCGCTGGGCGAGTACACGCCGGAAATGGAAAAAGAGACGGCCTAGGACTGAACTGGCCATCTCGCTCTCAATGAAGCCCCGCACAGCTCAGCGCTGTCCGGGGCTTTTCATGTCTGCTTGGACAGGATGGGTCAGTTTGCCGTCAGCGTCAGGCTGACCGGGATCAGTGCCGAGCGGGCGCGATCGACCTGGGGGCCGACCCAGATCGTGTAGGCACCGGACAGGGCTGAAGGGAGGTCGACGAAGTCAGCGGCCTCCAGTTCGTCATTGCACACGAAATCGCCGTTGGGTGTCCGGACCATCAAGGTCAGGTCATCGGAGCCGTTGGCACGAACCATCAGGCCTGACCCATTCCCGTCGAACTCCAGGTTCAGCGCCGGTGTTTCGCTCGAGACCGCGCCGCATCGGTTGTCCCAGGCAGGCGGACGTACCGCGCCATTGGCGTGGGCTCTGACGTCAAGTTCTGAGGGCTGGAAACCGGAGGTCAGCCGGAGGGTGGCGTAGGTTGGAAGGTATCGTGGCATCTCGGCATTGCTATCAATGTTGAGGATGCCCAGCTCGACCGGCTCGGAATCCCCGCCTCCCCAGAATGACGATACCCGTCCGACCCAGATGTTGTACTCACCTTCTTGTGGAGATGAGAGGCTGAGAATTGGGTCCAGCCCGCCCATGGCGTCGTCATTGCACAGCCAATCGCCTGACGGTGTCTGGATGACCAGCGAGGTGTCGGTATTCGACATGGCGAATACCCGCAGCATATCGCCGCCTGAACCATAGTGCAGTCGCAGGCTTGGGGCGTCGGCGATTTCGCCTGCGCAATCGCGGCCGAGATCATCGGCCTCGATATCGCCGCCGGCCGAGATCGACATGTCGAATCGCTGGGGGCCTTGTGAGGGGTCGAGCCTTAGCGTGCCGGAGACGGGTTCACGCGCGGCGGTCTGCCCTTCGGCCAAGCCTGCCGTCGCTACACCGGCCATCACGGCAAGTGATGTGGCTAATAGTGTCTTTGATAACATGAAATTCCCCCTGGTTGGCTGACGGTCGCGCGATCCGGTGCCGGTGATGCGTTCGACCCATCATCCGTGCGCAGGCTAGCATCATAGCTTTCGGAAACCCAATGCCCTCAACGAGGTGGTGCGTCCCGCGTCGGACCGAGCGCCGCTGATCCGGGATCGGCAGCGACGCGGGTCAATACAAAAAAACGGGGCCCGCCGGGCCCCGTTTTCGCTCTCTGCGTCACTCAAGCGGGATCAGAACTCGGTGAAATAGACGACCGCGTTGGCTGTGCCGCCACCGTACACACCGACCCAGATGTCGTACTGACCAGAGCCAGACAAGCGGATGGCAGGGTCGAGGCCGTTCACATCGTCAGCGCAATACCAGCTGCCGTCTGGCGCGTTGATAACGAGGGTTGTGTCCGACCCGGATTCAGCCCCGATGGTGACTGCGCCGCCAGACCAGTAAAGCCGGACATCCGGGGCATTGGAAATGGACCCGGCACATCCGACATTGCTGGCGTTGACACTGCCGCCGGCGACGATCGAAACGCCGTACGGATCTGGTGCGAAACCGGCACTCAGCGACACTTCGCCGAAGTTCGGGCTGAGGCTGTAGTCCTGGGCCGTGGCAAGGCCGGCGAAAGCGGCTGCTGCGACGATGGCTGTAGCCGCGGATTTCATGAACATGGTGCTTCTCTTGAAAATGGAAAACCGACCCCGCAGCCTTGAAGAAGGCAGCGGGGTCGATCCGGGTAGAAAAAAGGCCTGGTGAAAATCCGGGGCGTCCCGCCAGTCGAGCGCTGACGCCCGGTTTCAATGACCGATTGGCTTAGCCGCCGAGCTCGGAGATGTGGAGCGTCGAGGAAGCGAGGTCGGAATTGGTGCCGTAGGTGCCAATCCAGATGTCGTACTGACCGGACTGCGGGCTGCCCCACGCCACGGACGGGTTCAGGCCGTGCGTGTCATCATTGCAGTACCAGGAGCCGTCCGGCCCGTTGATCACGAGCGTGGTGTCGGCATTGGAGTAAGCGCTGATGTAAAGCGGAAGCGATCCGGCGTTGAAGTTCAGGCGGAAGTCCGGAGCGTTGGCGATCATGCCGGCGCAGGACGGCGACAGGTTGGACGCCTGGATGGTGCCACCGGCTGTGATCGAGGTGGTATAAGGGTCCGGCTGGAAACCCGAATTCAGGTTTACGGTGCCGAAGGTCGGCTGCAGCGACCAGTCCTGGGCTGCGGCGACGCCGGCGAAGGAAGCGGCGGCGATGCCGGCGGCGAGAATGGTTTTGATGGACATGAGAATTCCCCTTTGAACAGACTGTCAGGCAACACACTTGCCCGAGTTCAGCGACACACTTGTATAAACTCGATGAAAGGAAGATGAATGACCCAATTGGGTGATGTTCATCTAGATTTTTCGCTGCGCCATTGTCCTTGCCGGACAGGGCTGCCAAAAGACGCCGCATGAGCCAGCTTTACCTGATTTCCCCGCCGCGCATTGATGAGCACTTCCTCGCCAAACTTGAAGTGGCCCTGGATGCGGGACCGGTCTCCGCATTGCAGATCCGCCTGAAGGATCATGACGAGGCGGCGATACGCCGTCTTGCGCCGCCGCTCATCAAGGCCGCGCAGGAGCGTGGTGTCGCGGTGATCCTCAATGACAGTCCGGAGCTGGCCGACGCGCTCGGGTGCGACGGGGTTCATATCGGTCAGTCCGATGGCCGGGTGAAGGATGCCAGAGCGATCATGGGCAAGGGCCGAACGGTCGGGGTGACCTGCCATGACAGCCGTCACTTCGCCATGGTCGCCGGGGAAGCCGGAGCGGATTATGTCGCCTTTGGCGCCTTCTTTCCGACCCCGACCAAGGTGACTGAACATGTGGCGACACCGGACATTCTGGCCTGGTGGGTGGAGATTTTTGAGTTGCCCTGCGTCGCCATCGGCGGGATCACGGCCGAGAATGCGGCGCCACTCGTCGAGGCCGGTGCCGACTTCCTGGCAGTTTCGTCCGCTGTCTGGTCTCACCCGGATGGGCCCGCCGCGGGAGTGAAAGCCTTTGGAAGCCTGACTGGCGGGAGTTGACGCCGGCAAGGCCCGCCACGGCCCGGTCCGGCAGATTACATTTCACCCAGCTGAGGCGCCCCGGCCTTGACGATGCCGCATTCCCGGCGTTCTAGAAGGGTATGGTTCTGCGTTATATACTCCCCGTCATCATCGTGCTGGCCGTCCTTGGTCCGGCTCTGCCCTCTGCCGAAGCGCTCACTCTCCAGGACGCGCCGCCGCTCGAGGATGATGTGACCCCCGATATTGTCGCACCCACCTTCCCCCAGGAGCTGATCCTGCTGCCGGAAGATGTGCAGAATGCGGCCCAGGCCGGGATGGGTGCTGAGTCAGCTGAACTCCCATCCGGACTGGGAGGTGCCGATGCTGCCTGGTATCGCGCCCAGGTCGCCTATGTGGGTGAAGACTGGGCATCTGCCCGCAATTATGCCGAGACCGCCGCAGCAGGTGGCATTATCGATGCGGCCCTGCTGGCCGGCATCATGGCGCGCAATGGCGAAGGCGGGCCGGTCGATCTGTCGACCGCAGCACGCTGGTTCACCCGGGCCGCCGACCGCGATGATCCGGTGGCTCTTTACAATCTCGGCCTGCTTGCTGCGCTGGGCGACGCCTCGCTGGAGCTTGGGCGACCCGAGCCCTGGTTCGAACGCGCCGCCCGTGCCGGACATATCCCGGCCATGGTTGCTCATGCGATTGCGCTGCGCGACTCGCCGGTCCCCCAGGATGCCATCGCGGCGCGCGAATGGGCGGGGCGTGCAGCCCAGCAAGGCTCCGCCGAGGGCATGTACCAGCTGGCTCAATTGCTGGATTCCGGGCAGGGCGGGGCGCGTGATGCAGCCGGTGCCCGCGTCTGGTATGAGCGCGCGGCCAATCAGAATCTGGCTGAGGCCGCATTCCAGGTTGGCCTGATGTCGGCCGATGGCGAAGGCGGCGAACAGGATGACGCCACCGCCCGCGATTGGCTGCGCATCGCTGCGGAGAGTGGTTATGCGCCAGCCCAGGGTCAGTACGGGCTGATGATGTATCAGGGTCGTGGTGGCGAGACCGATATCGAACTTGCCGCCTATTGGTTCTCGCGCGGTGCACGCGGTGGCGATGCCGAGAGCCAGTTCCTCTATGCCTACGCACTTTACCGCGGCGAAGGCGTGACCCAGGACTTCGAGCTTGGCTATCGCTGGGTCCTTCTCGCTTCGGTCGACTATCTGGGTGCGCCCGTCCATGACAGTCAGCGCGATCGGCTCGAAGCCGCTTTGGAAGGCGCGTTGCCGCCGGATGTCCGCCAGCGGATCCGGGCCGAGTTCGAGGCGTTGCGCTGAGCCGAAAGTGCCGCGCCGCTTGCCGTTCCCGGTCCTCACTGATAGGAGAGCGCCACCTTGCCGCGCGTGCGCGTCGGCGCGAGAGATGACCCGTCTTCGGGCGGCAACAGGTGACGTATGAAAATCAACGGTAACGAAATCCGCCCCGGCAATGTGCTGATGCACCAGGACACGCTCTGGGTTGCGGTCAAGACGGACCACGTCAAGCCGGGCAAGGGCGGGGCCTTTGCCCAGGTCGAGCTGAAGAATTTGCTCGATGGCCGCAAGCTGAATGAACGTTTCCGCGCCGCCGACAAGGTCGAGAAAGTGCGCCTGGAGCAGAAGGATCACACCTTCCTGTTCGCCAGTGACGACATGCTCACCTTCATGGATGCCGAAACCTATGAGCAGATCGAGTTGCAAACCGATTTCGTCGGTGAAGAGCGCGCAGCCTACCTCACCGATGGTATGACCGTTGTGGTCGAATTCCACGAGGAGCGTCCGATCGGCATTTCCCTGCCCCAGCACGTGACCCTGGAAATCGCCGATACCGAGCCGGTCGTCAAAGGCCAGACCGCGGCCAATTCCTACAAGCCGGCAACGCTGTCCAATGGTGTGCGGTCTTCCGTTCCACCCTTCGTTGGCGTTGGTGAGCGGATCATCGTCGCGACTGAAGACGGCTCCTATGTGAAGCGGGCGGACTGATACCATGGGTACGCTTTCCCCGCTCCTCACTGTCATGACCGATGTTGCCGCGCGCGCCGGCCGGTCGCTCACCCGCGATTTCCGCGACATTGAGCACCTGCAGGTTTCGCGCAAGGGACCGGCGGACTTCGTCTCGGTCGCGGATCACAAGGCCGAGGACATCATCTTTGACCGTCTGAGTCAGGCCCGCCCGGGCTATGGCTTCCTGATGGAAGAGCGCGGGATTGTTGAAGGCAGCGACAAGTCGCACCGCTGGATTGTCGACCCGCTCGACGGCACACTGAACTTCCTGCATGGCATGCCGCATTTCGCCGTCTCCATCGCGCTCGAGCGTGAGGGTGAGCTGGTTGCCGGCGTGATCTACAACCCGGCTACCGACGAAATGTTCCACGCCGAGAAGGGCAGAGGTGCCTGGCTGGCGGATCGCCGTCTGCGCGTGGCCGAACGCAAGCATTTCGACGAAGCCGTGATCTCCACCGGCACGCCCTTTATCGGCCGGCCGGGTCAGGCCCGCTTCCTCAAGGAATTGCACCAGATCATGCCGCATTGCGCCGGCATCCGGCGCATGGGCTCCGCCGCGCTCGATCTCGCCTGGGTTGCTGCGGGCCGCTATGACGGCTTCTGGGAACGCAATCTGAAATCCTGGGACATCGCGGCCGGTATCATTCTGGTCCGCGAAGCCGGCGGGTTCGTCGCCGAGGCTGACGGTGCGGACAATCTTCTGGAAACCGGCAATATCGCCGCGGGCAACGAGCCCATCCTCGCGGAAATCACCGAGCGCCTGAAGAAGGCTGCGGGCTAGCTTGTTCAAGCACCCATCCTCGCTTTCGGTCCGGTCATAAGATCGCATCGCCAGCGGGGCATCTTTTCCGACGAAATTGGCCTAACCTGCAATCATGACGTGCTGTTTCGGTCGTCAGCAAGGCAGGGGGGCTCAGTATGGGCCGGGCTTTCGGGTTTGTATTCGGCATAGCCGTCTACGCATTCTTCTTCGCAGTATTCCTCTATTCGATCGGTTTTGTCGGTAATTTACTGGTGCCGAAGACCATCGATTCCGGCGCGGCCGGGCCGTTCGCGATGGCGGCCATCGTCAATCTGGTCCTGTTGAGTGTGTTCGCGGTCCAGCACAGCGTCATGGCGCGGCCGGCGTTCAAGTCGGCCTGGACCCGACTGGTGCCCGCCTATCTGGAGCGCACCATCTACGTGCTTCTTTCCTCGATCGCGTTGGCGCTGATCTATGCCTTCTGGCAGCCCATGCCGGGCGTGATCTGGTCCGTGCCGCAGGGCGCCGCGACCTATCTTGTACAAGGCGTGTTCTGGCTCGGCTGGCTGATCGTGCTGATCTCGACCTTCCTGATCAGCCATTTCGACCTGTTCGGCCTGAGCCAGATCTACGCCAATCTGCGTCAGCGTCCGTTCAAGGGCGCTCCATTCCGCAAGCACCTGTTTTACCGCCTGGTGCGGCACCCGATGATGACCGGCTTCATGATTGCCTTCTGGGCAGCACCGGTGATGACGCTGGGCCATCTCCTCTTCGCCATTGTGACCACGGCCTACATGGTGGTCGCAGTCTATCGTTTTGAGGAGAAGGACCTGATCGCCGAGATTGGCGATGAGTATCTGGACTATCGCGACGAGGCGGGTGCCTTCTTCCCCAAGCTGGGCCGCAGCCGCCCGGTCAGGGGGCCCGGGGAGTAGGTTTGCCGGGCGGTTCAGCCGCGAGTGCATCAGAGCCTCGCCGACCGCTGTCAGCATTGTCCGGACACGAAATTCGTTCAGCCGGACATGAAACGCGTTACAATCCGGGGGCAAAGCAACCATTTGGTCTGAGCCATGCGAAACAACAGGTCTAGACGACGTGAACCGAAGAAGACGGTGTCGGTTGAAGTGCGGGTCAGCGAGGAGGACAAATCCGCCTTTCTGAGCGCCTGTCAGACTGTCAATAGACCGGCGAGCTTTGTTCTGCGTCGTCTGATGGGGCTGTTCGTTGCGCTATTGACCCTCAGACAAAGGATTTTTGCCATGTTGAACAAGCTTCTTCATCGTCCCGTGCGCGCCCTTCTCTCATCGGCTGCCGTGGCGGCCGCCCTGACGGTCGGCCTGCTGGCCCCGGGAGCCGCGGCTGACATGCGGCTGGCCTACCAGGTCGCCGTCCACGATGGCGTCGGCCGGATCGTGTCCCAGGGCGAGGCTGATTTCGATGATCGTACGTCCGTTGGCGACACGCTGGGCGAGGGGCTGCGTTATGCGTTGACGGTTTCCCCTTGCGACGCGGACGCCGGCGTGTCCTGCCCGGAAGGCGGTTCATATGCGGTGCTGAGCGTCTGGGAATACGATAACGGCGAGATGGAAACGGCGACGGTCCGCGGGATTGTCGTGTCGCCAGCCGGCGAAACCCGCTTCGACACGACACTCGGCGATGGCGGCGTCCTGTCGGTTGCTTTTTTGCCGCTATAGACCGGGTCTGGTAGAATTGACGCGCCACGGCATTGATCCGGTCACCGGATCAGGCCGTGCGTCAAGTCTACCTGTTTCCTCACCATTACGCGGCCAGACCTTCGATCGCGTCGCCGGCTGCGGCGAGTTTTTCGTCGGCGCCCTGGCCGAGCTGGTCGGCGGCGATGATGTCCACGTCATGGATGCCGATGAAACCGAGCACGTGGGTGAGATAGGTCGTGGCAAAGTCAATCTCGCTGCCGACCTTGGTGCCGCCTGAGGCTGTGACGATGATCGCGCGCTTGCCTTCGAGCAGGCCGACCGGGCCGTTCTCGGTGTATTTGAACGTCACACGGGCGCGGGCGACCATATCGACCCAGGCCTTGAGCGCCGCCGGGATGCCGAAATTATAGACCGGCGTGGCAATGACCAGCGTGTCGGCGGCCTTCAGCTCGGCAATCAGCGCGTCCGAACGTGCCAGCACGGCTTTCTGGTCGTCGCTTCGGGCATCCGCATCGGTAAAGTTGGCACCGATCCAGCTTTCATCAATGAAGGCAGGCGGATTCTCGGCCAGATCCCGCCGGGCCACGATGGTCTCCATTTCGTTGGTGATGAGCCGGGCCATCACATTGTCGGCGAGTTGACGGGTCACGGATCCGTCTCGGCGCATGCTGGCATCAATACGAAGGATGTTGCGGGGTGTATTCCGGGTCATGTGGAACTCCATCATCGTGCGGCGGGCCAGCGGCCCTTAAAAGCAATGATTGGAAAATGGCTATAATGCCGGCGCCGAGTAACCAGCCAGCTGGCGACTTATTGTTTCCAATCCGGACGCAATCGGGATGGCGTGGTCGAGATTTCATGAGAATAGGTCGGATTAGTTCACACCTGCCCTTTGACCTCGCCTCCAAATTGTCCCAATCGGAAGGGTAGGAAAGACGGCGGCTTTAATGAGGGGTCAGCATGCCCGTTCTCAATTCCGATCAGGATATCTCCCAGGCACCCAGCGTCCGGTTCACCGGGCCTTGGCGCTACATCATCTGGATGGCCGTGTTCACGGCCGGTGTGGCGGCTTTGGGCCTCTTCCTGTTCGAACCACTGGAAGCCGCCTTTCGGGCGAATCCGGCGATCAATGGTCTAATTCTGGGTGTGCTGGTGATCGGCGTGCTCTACACTTTCGCCCAGGCGCTGGGGATCGGTCCGGCCGCGAGCTGGCTGGTCCGCTTCCGCTCTGCGGAGGATCCGGCCAGCCTGCCCAAGCCGCCCGCCCTGATCGCGCCCATGGCCTCGATGATCTCCCAGGCCGATGGCCGGGTCTCGCTCTCTGCCGGTTCGGTGCGTACGGTCCTCGACTCGGTTGGGGCGCGGATGTCGGAAGCCGGGGCCTTTACCCGATATTTCGGACGCTTGCTGATTTTCCTCGGCCTGCTTGGCACCTTCTGGGGCCTGCTTGATGTCGTGGGCGCCGTGGGCGCCGCTGTCAGCGCGGTGACCGAGAGCTCGACCGGCGGCGAAGCGGATGTGATGCGGCTGATGTCGGCCATTGAAGAGCCGATCCAGGGCATGGGTACCGCCTTTGCCTCCTCGCTCTTCGGTCTCGCCGGGTCTTTGGTCATCGGTTTTCTCGACTTGCAGGCCAGCCGCGCCCAGAACCGCTTCTATAACGAGATCGAGGAATGGTTGTCTTCGATCTCGCGGCTCGCGGCGGCCGGTCCGAGCGCGGGTGATGATGGTGAGGTGTCGACCGCTTATGTCGGCGCGCTTCTGCAACAGACTGCCGAGACACTCGACCGCCTTTCCCACACGCTGGAACGCAATTCGCGGCAGATGGACACCACGCTGCAGCGCTTTGCCGAAGACAGTCGTGCCAGTCAGGAAGAAGCCATGCGCGCGCTGCGCGACGAGATCCGGGTGCTGATCCGGGCCCTGCAATCGCGGGAGCGGGGAGGGGAATAGACCATGGCCTCGCCGCGTTTCGCGCGTTTCCAGGAAGCCGATAATGGCGATCACTGGCCGGGCTTTGTTGACGCCCTGGCCACGCTGCTGCTGGTCATCGTCTTTCTGCTGTCAATCTTCGTCGCCGGTCAGTTTGCCCTGTCACGGGCCCTGACAGGGCGTGATGAACAGCTTGCCGCCCTCAACGCCCAGCTCGCCCGGCTGGCCGATGAGCTCGCTCTGACCCAGGAAGAAAACACCGAGCTGGAACTGCGCGTCTCCGGTCTGGAGACCGAACGCGACGCGCTGAGCAGTGCGCTGGCCATGGCAGGTACCCAGACCGCTTCACTTCAGGCCGAACTCGATGCCGAACGCGAGCTGTCCGAGGAGAGCCAGCGCGCCCTGATGATGCTCAATCTGCAAATCCAGGCCCTGCGCGACCAGATCGCCACGCTCAATGCCGCCCTCGACGCTTCCGAGCTACGCGCCCAGGAAGCCGAGGCCCAGGTCATCAATCTCGGCGAGCGCCTCAATGCCGCCCTGGCCGAACGCGCTGCCGAGCTGGCTGTTTACCGCTCCGACTTCTTCGGCCGCCTGCGCGCCATCCTTGGCAATCGCACGGGCGTGCGCATTGTCGGCGATCGTTTCGTGTTCGAAACGGATGTGCTCTTCCCGTCGGGATCGGCCGCCCTGTCCAACGAGGGCCGCGAGAGCCTGCGTCCGATCGCCGACGCGATCATCCAGCTGACCGATGAAATCCCGTCCGACCTGGAATGGGTGATCCGCATTGACGGCCACACCGACCCCGTCCCCATCCGCACCACCTACCCGTCCAACTGGCACCTCTCGGCGGCCCGCGCCATCTCGGTGGTCAACTGGATGGAAGACCTCGGCGTCCCCTCCAACCGCCTCGTGGCGGCGGGCTTTGGCGAGCACTATCCGATGGTGGATGGGCGAAGTGCAGAGGCGAATGCGCGCAACCGGCGGATCGAGTTGAAACTGACGGCGCGGTAGGGGGATGCGGCGGATCGCGATAGGTGTCCTGATTGGCATCTCGATGCTGGTGGTCGGAGCCATATTGTTGTTTGCGTTGCCAACCGATCCGATTGATCGATGTCTCGATCACGGTGGTCGTTGGAATTATGACGCAGCGGAGTGCGAGTGTACCTATGCTGATCGTGCCGAGTACGAGCGCGACCCGTCCGGGCCGGCACCAAACTGTTCCTGATAGTCGGCGAGGGCAGGTGACTCTTTTGTGCGGCGTGACCAGACTTACCCATAATCCTCTTGTCAGCCAGCGGGCCGTATCCGGGTCTTCAGGTCAAGGGCGGCGCAGCCGCCGCTTTGGGGTTTCACCCTTGAGCTGAAGACCCGGATGCGGCGAACTCCCGGCAAGTGATTTATGGCGGGGTGTGCGCCCGGGCGCGGGTGTTGACGGGAGCGCGCTCCCTCTATTCTTCCCCACTTCATGGGGAAGTGGGCTGATGCGCAGCGTCGGGTCGATGGCGCCGAGCGAAGCGAATGGCCCCGTTCGCCACATTAGGCGTCATTGCTCTGTCCCGACGCATTCAATAGCCCTGGAACAGGAAGTCGAGTGCGCTCACAATGTCGTCGCGATGGCGGGCTTCCACGTTTGCGACGGGTGCTTGGAGGGCTCTGGCAGAGATCACGCCCAGAGCGGCGGTCGCCAAGACATGCCGGTGTCCGTCAACGGTGATGATCGGTTCAAGCCGCGCCAGTATCGGACGCTCGAGGCGTGTGACCAGAATCAAAGGAACAACGATCCGGCTTGGCAGGTCGTTGAGCATGTCTGCCTGGACATCGACAACCAGTGAGACGCTGTCGCCCGTGACCGGGTGGACATCGAAGCGGGCCACTCAATCGTCCGCCGGTTGCGCCCACCAGGGTGGCGGTAGCAGCGGCCCTTCGCGTTCATAGCGCTCGTTGTACGCCTTGATCCCCTCGCGGTTCTCCTCCAGCCAGCGCCGGCCCTTTTCCTCGCGGATCGCCGCTTCGATGCCGGCTTCGGCGGCGCGGGAGGTGTTGAGACCGAGCGCCTTGGCCTCGGCCATCACGTCCTCGCGGACGGTGAGATTGGTGCGCTTGCGGCGTTCGGCGGAGGGGTATTTGCGGTCGGTCATGGCGGGCTCCAGTGTATGTATGAATATACACACATGAGCGCCGGCCCAAATCACGAATTGCGATCCGGCCGACCCGACTCCAGAGCCCGCTTGCCTTGGCGGCCTGCATCAGCTACTAGCCCCGCTCCTGAGTTTATATGAGCTGCGTGCGGGGCAACGTAATCTCGTTGCGCGGCGGTCAAGAGAAAGCCGGACCGATGAAAAAGGATACCCATCCCGATTATCACGTCGTCAACGTCGTGATGACCAACGGGACCACCTTCCAGACCAAATCCACCTGGGGCAAGGAAGGCGATACGATCAATCTCGACATCGATCCGACGTCGCACCCGGCCTGGACCGGCGGCAATCAGCACCTGCTGGACCGCGGCGGCCGCGTTTCGCGCTTCAAGGACAAGTTCAAGGGCTTCGCGTAAGCCTTTCAACGTCCCTTGCGACGCAAGAAAAAGCCCGCTCCTTCTGGAGCGGGCTTTTTTCTGTCCGATTATCAGGCCAATGACGTGTCAGCGCTGGCCGAAGGCACCGCGCAGCATGGCCATCTGGTCGGCTACCGGATTGGCCTCCGCCTCGATCACGCCATCGACATAGAGATTGTCGTCAATCCGCTTCAGCCGGTCATAAAGGGAGCGTGAGCGACGGACGAGGTCGGCTAGAATGGCGGGTGGTGTTTCGCCCTCCGGCCAGAGATTTTCGCTCGGACGATCCGCGGCCAGGCGATACTTGCCGTCGGTCGCGTGCTCGGCCTCCATTTCACCCTCGGCGACAGCGCGTTGGGCCAGCAGCCAGGAGGCGGCCTGCATCAGGCGGGTAGTGAGTTTCATGCTCTCTGTCGCGTAGGACAGGGCGCCGGCTCGGTCGAGCGCCTTGGAGTCGTCGCGCCCCGGACCATCGAGATAGCTGGCCGTCTCTTCAACCAGGTCCATGCCCTCGCGGAAGAGTTTCTGGAACATCTCCGAAGCGGCAAAGTCCTGGGCCCGCGCGGCAGGCGCGCCGCCGGCGGGAAAAAGGGTCGGTGTGTGACTATCGGTCATTACGCGTCCATTCAGGCGTCGATCACGGATTACGAGCGAATCGTAGCAAGGCTCGGGCCAGTCTGACCAAAGAGTTTGATCAAAGTTTAAACACGGCGTCCGCAGCGTTCAGGCCAGCCTTCTTTTTTTCAGTAATCTCGTCGATCCGTCGGATTTCCGCCTCCAGAAGGGTCCGACGCTCGGCCAGATCGTCAAGCGAAAGCGCGGTCAGATCCTCGCCCGGGATGATGCCCTGTTTGGCGCGCTGGCTTGCGATGCTCTCCTCATCATGGAACATGGGTCGGCCTCCACATCTGGTTGGGGGCTCAGCATAGCGCCATGGAAGGCAAAGTCCCATGACCGAATCTGCCCGGAACCGCATCGTGATCGCCCGCGAACCCGGTGGGCCTGACGTGCTGGACGTGGTGTCGCGGCCTGTTCCAACACCCGGTCCGGGAGAAATCCGCATTCGCAATGTTGCGCGCGGCATCAATCGTCCCGACCAGATTGAACGATTGGGTTTCTACCCGGCGCCTGCCGGTGCGCCGGAAGGCCTGGGCCTTGAAGTCTCCGGGCATGTCGACGCGCTGGGCGAGGGCGTGGACGGGTTTGCGATCGGTGATCCGGTCTGCGCCCTGGTCGCTGGCGGCGGTTATGCGGACTGGTCTGTCGCACCGGTCGGCTCGGTCCTGCCGGTTCCGGACAGCGTGAGCGTGGCCGACGCCGCTGGTCTGCCCGAAACGGTGTTCACGGTCTGGACGAATGTGTTCGAGATTGGCGCCCTGTCGCACGGTGAAACATGTCTGGTTCACGGCGGCACAAGCGGGATCGGCTCGACGGCGATCCAGATGGCCAAGGCTGCGGGTGCACGCGTCATCGCGTCTGCCGGCACCGCGGACAAGGTTTCCCTGTGCGAGAAGCTGGGGGCGGATATCGCGATCAACTACCGGACTGCTGACTTCGAGGCTGTGGTCAATGAGGCCGGGGGTGCCGATGTTATCCTCGACATGGTTGGCGGGCGCTACGTCCAGAAGAATATCAATTGCGCGCGCATGGGCGGACGGATCGTCTCCATCGCCTTTCTCACGGGCAGCCGCGTCGAGCTCGATCTGATGCGCGTCATGCTCAAGCGGTTGACGCTGACGGGTTCCACCCTGCGCGCCCGACCGGTCGAGGAGAAGGCCCGACTCGCCGCCGCGGTGCGCCAAACGGTCTGGCCCTGGATCGCCAGCGGACAGCTTGCTCCGGTCATTGACAGCCGCTTTGCCCTGCAAGATGTGCGCGCCGCTCATGCGCGTCTGGACTCGGGTGCCCATGCTGGAAAAATTCTTCTCACGGACTGAATTGTGCGCAGGGCCCCGCTTTCCACGGCCCGGCGTCTGCGTTATATAAGGCACAAATCGCTGGATGGTGCAGATCCTGCCGCCAGCGTCGGAAGCCCAAGCCCGGCCGCCGCGTCGGGCTTTTTTTGTTTTTCTGCCCTGTTTGCCATTCCCCTGGGAGCTGAGACCATGACCGAGATCCTGATGCCGAAAGCCACGGCTGTCTGGCTCGTCGACAACACCTCGCTGACCTTCGATCAGATCGCCGATTTCTGCGGTTTGCATCCGCTGGAAGTGAAGGGCATCGCCGATGGCGACGTCGCCGTAGGCGTGCGTGGTGCCGATCCGATTTCCAACGGTCAGCTGACCCGCGAAGAGATCGAGAAAGCCGAGAACACGGATACATACCGCATGACGGTCGTGAAGCCGAAATATTCCGAGCTTCACCAGCCGGCCAAGCGTCGTGGCCCGCGCTATACGCCGCTCTCGCGTCGCCAGAACCGTCCTGACGCAATTGCCTGGCTTGTCCGCAATCACCCGGAACTGGCCGACGCCCAGATCTCCAAGCTGATCGGCACGACCAAGACGACCATCCAGGCCGTGCGCGAGCGCAGCCACTGGAATTCGTCCAACATCAAGCCGACGGACCCGGTGTCGCTGGGTCTGTGCACCCAGATCGACCTGGATGAGCAGGTCAAGAAGGCGTCTTCGCGTCGCCGCAAGCTCGAGGAAGAAAACCCGGAGCTGCTGACCGACACGCTCAAGGCCCAGGAAGATCTGCACCAGGCTGAAGAGAAGCCGGTCCAGGAAGCCGAGATCGACCTGGAAACCCTGTTTGGTGGCAACAAGTCTGAATAGCCGGTTACAAACCCGACACGAAAAGGCCTGGAACCCACTGGTTCCAGGCCTTTTTTCTATCTATTGCCTTTGGTGCCTGATCAGCCCCTGGGGACGGTGTAGTTCATCGCGAGGCGACCACCATCGGCGTAAATGGTCGTGCCTGTGATGTAGCTGGCATCCTTGGAGGCGAGGAAGGAGGCGACCGAGGCAATCTCGTCTGGGTCACCGATCCGCTGAAGCGGGGTGCGTGACATGATCTTGTCCATCGCCTCGGGATTGTCATTCACTGCCTTGAGGACATCGGTATTGATGCTGCCCGGGCCGATCGCGTTGACACGAATGCCGTATTTGGCCAGGCCGAGCGCCATGGACTTTGTCATCTGGTTGATGGCGCCCTTGGTGGCGCAATAGGCCAGTTGGTCCGGGATCGCCATCACGCCATTGACCGAAGACATGTTGATGATGGCATAGCGGCGGCGCACGTCTTCGGCGCGTTCGCCATCTTCCTCGATCTGGTCGACCATCTGGCGGGCGGCTTCGCGCGCGACCAGGAAGGCCCCGCGCAGATTGACGCCCATCACCTTGTCGAAATCGGCCTCGGACAGGTCGAGAATATTGCCGCTTGCCACGATACCGGCATTGTTCACCAGCACATCGAGACGGTCGAAAGTGGAGCGGGTCTCCGACAGGAGATTATTCACGGCAAGCCGGTCGGCGACATTGCAGGACACGAAGAGTGCCTTGCCCTTGTCGGCCCCGAGCTCGTCGGCCAGGGCCTGGCCGGCATGCGTGTCGATATCGGCGATGACGACATGGCAGCCATCTTCAGAGAGACGACGGGCACAGGCCTTGCCGATACCATTGGCCCCTCCGGTTACGATTGCGACGCGATCACCCATGCTCAATCCTCATTGCCGCCACGCTTGCGCGTGACCACCAGATGCTGACCTTGCACAGGCGGGGGCGGCTGGCAATCCATCGCAGAAGTCCCCGAACCCGACCCGGGCTCAGGGATTATGGGTGCGCTCATAGTCTTCGGTGATTTCCGGGTCATCCGGTGAGAGCTGCCAGGCGCGACGATAGAGCGGTAGGGCTTCGTCCAGGCGGCCGAGTGCTTCGAGGGCCGCAGCGTGTGAATGGACGATGGCGCCCACCTCCGGCTCGGCCGCGACAGCCTGCTCGCATAGTGGCAGCGCGGTCTCGGCCCGGCTATCCTGGATCAGGGTCCAGCACAGCATGTTAAGCGCGTTGCCATCGGCCGGATCGAGCTCGACCGCGCGGCGTGCATCGTCGACGGCGGACCGGGTCATGCCCGCGTCAAGCAGCGCGCCGGAACGATTGATCCAGGCACCGATCCAGTCCGGTTCAAGGCGGACGACATTGTCGAAGGCGACCACGGCTTCCGCGTCCCGGTCGAGGGCCTGATAGACAACGCCCAGGGAGACATGGGTCAGCGTGTCATCCGGCGCGGCCCTGGCGGCCAGCGCGAGGTCATCCAAAGCGCCGTCATATTGGCCAAGCTCGGAGCGGGCGATACCACGATTGCGGTAGAGGGTCGGCTCGACCATGCGGCCGCCCCGTGTCTCGACTATGGCGAAGGCAAAATTATACGCCTCAAGCGCGGCCTGGAAATCCTGCTGAGCCAGCAACGCGGCCCCGAGAGCGGCATAGACGGCAATTTCCTGGTTCATCTCCAGCTCGGCTGCATCGAGGCATTCGCGCAGCAGGCGGACAGCTTCTTCATGATCGCCCAGACCGAGCGCAGCGCTCCCGGCGGAACAGGCGGGCGTCTCAACCCCGGTCTGGGCATGCGCCGGCGCCAGGCCGGCGGGCAGCATGAGGGCGAGGGCGGCCAGGGCGGCGGGAAAACGCATCAACAACTCCGTGATAACCTGATGGTCAGTGTAGCGCGCAAAAAGGGCGGCCCGAAAGCCGCCCCACAGATAATTGCTCTGATGTAATCCGCTAACCCGTCAGCGTCTCGTGCGCCGATAGTCGCAAACTTTCTATCTGCTCCTTGAGCCTGAGCTTTTGTTTCTTGAGTCGCGCCAGTTCCAGGGAATCCGCCGACGGGTGCTTCGTGACCTCGTCGATTTGTGTATCCAGACGCGTGTGCTTAGCGTCGAGCTCACGGATGCGGGCTTCGATGGGCATGGAGACGTCTCCCTTTTGTGAAGTGGAACCTCGATTGAAGCATGTTCCCGCCTTATGTCTATTCACGAAACGTTTCGAGGTTAGAAGATGGTGAAGCCGGATCGGATGATTGTCGGAGTGTCGGGCGCTTCCGGCATCATTTACGGGATACGGGCAATGGAAGCGCTGAAGGCGCTGGGTGTCGAGACACATCTGGTCGCCTCGAAGGCTGCCGAGATGACGCTTGGGTATGAAACCGAGTTTTCCATCAAGGACTTCCGGGCCAAGGCTGACCATGTCTACAAAATGCCCGATGTGGGCGCGCCGATCGCTTCGGGCTCCTTTGCGACGCGCGGCATGTTGATCGCGCCATGCTCTGTGAAGACCATGTCCGAAATCGCGACAGGTGTGACATCAAGCCTCCTGACACGCGCCGCAGACGTGGTGCTCAAGGAGCGGCGACGCCTTGTTCTCATGGTGCGCGAGACGCCCTTCCACCTTGGTCATCTGCGCACAATGGAAGCGTTGACCGAGATGGGAGCCGTGATTTGCCCGCCTCTGCCGGCCTTTTACGCCAAGCCAACCTGTATTGACGATCTGGTTGATCAATCGGTCGGGCGGGCACTGGACCTGTTCGGACTGGACTGGGACGGGACCCGGCGCTGGGGCGAGGATCTCGAAGGTGGTCGCCGTTAGGGCGATGTTCGCACCTGCAGCGCGATCGGCGATTTATTTGACCCGCGAATGGCGGTACCTTATGCGCTTCGCCATTCGCGGCTGAGTGGGCCGCCACTCGTGGTGGCCGGTCCGGTGGCCGGACGATGTTGATCAAAACAAGATCAGAACCAGATCAGAAAGAGACGGCTGAGGAATGGATGGAGAATTCCTGGACCAGCAGGCCCTGACCGACCGGATCGAGCGCCTGCGGGAGCAGCATGAAACCCTCAATCACGAAGTCGATGTCCTGGCCGAGAACGGGGTGATCGATCAGCTCAAATTCGCCCGTCTGAAGAAAGAAAAGCTACGGATCAAGGATCAGATCTCGCAGCTCGAAGACCAGATCACGCCCGACATCATCGCTTGAATCTGCAGCCGACCATCCGGCCGGGCGATCAGGCCTGCCTGCGTTTTTCGTCCTGTTCGGACTTCTGTGATTGCTTGCAGGCATACATGGCCGCATCCGCGCTCGCCATGATGTCCTCGGCCTTGTGTCCGGCCATCAAGGGCTGGCAGCCCCAGGCCGTTCCCACCGTCAGCTTGCGTCCGGCGTAGTCGAAAGGTGTCGTCGAGACGCGCTCGGCGAGCTCACGGGCCTTGCTTTCAGCGCCATCGGCGCCGGTCAGGGTCAACACGACCGCAAACTCGTCGCCGCCAAGGCGGCCAACCGCATCGGTCTCGCGCACATGGGCGGTCAGCAGGTTGGCGACATGATGCAGCGCGGCGTCGCCGGCGGCATGGCCATAATCGTCATTGATTGCCTTGAAGCCGTTGAGGTCGAAATAGACCAGGGCAGACGGTGCATTATGGCGTTCGGCCAGGGCGAGGGCGCGGCTGACTTCGCGCAGGAAGGCGCGGCGGTTCAGGACGGGCAGCATGACGTCGTGATCAGCCAGGGATTCCAGTTCGCGGACGCGGCCGCGCAAGCGTTCGGTTTCCTTGCGGAGCTGATCAACTTCGCCCATCAATGAAAGCAGGGCGCGCTGGACATTGGGTGTCAGTTCCGCTTCCGGAACACCCATGATCGAGGCGGCATCCGAGGTGGGCGGACTCGCGCTCGCCGTGCCGGACTTGCGGGCAGTTTCGGTTTTTCCGGGGCGGGAGACATTCCCGGTTGGGCTGGTCGGTCCGATGCGCATGGCTCGATCCTATTCGAATCTGTTCGCACCTAGGCTCGCGAGTTGTGGTTAAGAAACGGTCAAGCGCGGGCCCGTCTTGCCCTTGCCTTGCTGGATCTTCTTGACCTTCACGCGCGCAGAGCTATGGTCGCGCGCTTCCTTTTCACGCGCAGGAAGCGTCATGAGCGTAGTTTCGCCGTCCTCCACCGACCTCTCCACATCAGCCGTCGATGTCGCCATCGTCATGGGTTCGCGCTCTGATTGGCCGACCATGGGGAAGGCCGCTGCCATTCTCGAAGAGTTGGGAATCAGCTTCGACGCCCAGGTCGTGTCCGCACATCGGACGCCGGATCGGCTGGTCAGTTTTTCCAGGACGGCGCGGGAGCGCGGCGTCAAGGTCGTGATCGCGGGTGCCGGTGGCGCCGCACACCTGCCCGGCATGGTCGCTTCGATGACCTCGCTTCCCGTTCTCGGCGTTCCTGTGAAGTCCAAGGCGTTGAACGGGCAGGATAGTCTGCTCTCCATCGTCCAGATGCCCGGTGGCGTGCCCGTCGGGACACTGGCCATTGGCGATGCGGGCGCGAAGAATGCCGGCCTTCTGGCGGCCTCCATCCTCTCTTTGATGGATACGGGCCTGGCCGAGCGTCTGGATGCCTGGCGTCAGGCGCAGACCGATAGTGTTCCGGTGACAGTCGAGGACTGATGCGATGAGCGATGCGCCGCTGGCACCGGGCAGTGTGATCGGTATTCTCGGCGGCGGTCAGTTGGGTCGCATGCTGGCCAATGCCGGCGCCGCGCTGGGCTTTGACGTCCACATCTATGATCCCGAACCCGATTGTCCGGCCAGTCGCGTCGCCGCGCGCAGCTATTGTGCGCCGTGGGATGATGCCGGCGCGGTCGCGAACTTTGCCAGTCGCTGCGATGCCATCACCTATGAGTTCGAGAATGTCCCGGTCGAGACCGTAGCCATCGCCGCCGCGGCAGCGTCGCTGCGACCCGGCGCCAGGTCGCTGGAACTGACCCAGGACCGCTTCATCGAGAAGCACTTTATCAATCGACAGGGCGTGAAGACGGTTCCCTTTGCCCAGGTCGATGATGTCGACAGCCTGGAAGCGGCGATCGAGAATATTGGCCTGCCGGCTGTGCTGAAGACCCGGCGCTTTGGTTATGATGGCAAGGGCCAGGCCTGGATCCGTGAGGTCGAGGATGCCGGGGCGGCCTGGGAGGCCATTGGTGGCCAGGCGGCCATTCTGGAGGGCGCAGCAGCCTTCAAGCGCGAATTGTCCGTCGTGGCTGCCCGCTCGGTGACCGGCGAGGTCCTGGCCTTCCCGCTGGCCGAGAATGTCCATGGCGACGGCATACTGAAGACGACCACTGCCCCGGCGCCCGGCCTCGACAGGAAGACCCAGGACCGCGCCCTGGCAATTGCCCGGGCCCTGGGAGATGGCCTCGAGCATGTCGGCGTGTTTGCGGTGGAGCTCTTTGATCTCGGCGATGGCGAATTGATCGTCAATGAGATCGCGCCGCGGGTTCACAATACCGGTCACTGGACCATGGATGGCTGCGGCTGCAGCCAGTTTGAACAGCATATGCGCGCTGTTGCCGGCTGGCCGCTGGGTGACCCGGCTGCGCATTCGGCCTGCGTGATGACCAATCTCATCGGCCATGATGCCGATGGCTGGGCAGCCCTCAGTGCTGACCCGCAGGTTCGCCTCCACCTCTACGGCAAGCGCGAAATCCGCGCCGGCCGCAAGATGGGTCATGTGAATCGGTTGTCGGCGCTCTGAGCCTCCTTACAAAGCCCGCCGGACCCCTTATGTTAAGGGCATGATGCGAACGCCCCCCGACCCGCGCGCCTATATTGATGACCGCGGACCGTTCGACCTGATTGGCGATATTCACGGTTGCTTCGACGAGCTTGCGGTTCTGCTCGAAACCCTCGGCTATGACCGGCGTGGTGTGCATGACTGGCATCACCCGGACGGGCGCCGGCCGGTTTTTCTCGGCGATCTCGTTGATCGGGGGCCGGACAGTCCCGGCGTTCTCCGTACCGTGCATGCGACCGTGACGGCGGGGCGTGGCTATTGCGTGGTCGGCAATCATGACGACAAGTTCCGGCGATGGCTGGCCGGTCGCGACGTCAAAATCACGCACGGGATCGAGGAGACCATCGAACAGATGGCCGCCGAGTCGGACGCGTTTCACCGCGACATGGCCAACTTTATCGACTCCCTGCCGCATCACCTGATCCTGGACGAAGGTGCGCTGATTGTGGCCCATGCCGGCGTTACCGCCGACATGCATGGCGAGGACACGCGACGCGTGCGCACGTTTGCCATGTATGGAGAGGTCACCGGCGAGCGTGACCATCACGGCCTGCCGGTCCGGCATGACTGGGCGCGTAATTATGTGGGCGAGCCGACCGTCGTGCACGGCCATGTCGCCGAGCCGCAAGTGCGCGAGCGCAATAATGTCCTCTGCATTGATACCGGCTGTGTCTTTGGCGGCCACCTGACAGCCTTGCGCTGGCCAGAGCGCGATCTGGTCCAGGTCGAGGCGCACAATACCTGGTTCCATTCACCGCGCTGGTCGGCGGCCGAAAATTAGGCTGTCTGTTCGCGCGGCTTCCGGCTCAGCTGGTCGGCATAGTCGTGATTGACGTCGCGATGGCCGGCCTCATCGGCCCGGACCGCCACCACGACATCGCGCAGTCGGGCATTGGCGGGAAGTTTCCAGTAATCGATGGCGATCTGCGGGGCCGGCACATTTTCGTGCTTTCCGGCATCGATGCCTTCGAGATATTGCGTGTAGCTGATCACCGCCTCTTCTTCGAAATAGCCGACCACCCGGTGCGCCGTACGCGGGGCGAAGAGGTAGAGGAAGAAATAGCAATTATAGAAGATCGCCTGGACGATCATGATGACGATGCGCTCGAACAGGGTTGGCTTGGCGATCTCGATGAAGGTCATCAGGTGCATGCGCTCATTCTCCGCCTCGTCCAGCAGGGTGCGAATCCAGCCTTCATCATCGCGAATCCGGCGTATCGCCTTGAGGTGCTGCAACAAGCCGCCGACCATGCCGGGCACCGCGGCGACGGTTTCCAGCACCACCGCGCGGTGGCCATAGCGCTTGGCAAAGAAAGTGTCGGCAATGAAGCGCAGGAATTTCACGAAGCCGAAGGCGAAGTGGTCGCCAAGGCCTTCCGGCTTGCGATGCCGGTCGAGAATGATGTGGTCCGTCGTTGGCATGTCGGTCTCCCGGTTGGGACGGTGCATGCCAGGACAATGCGCCCGGCGCAGGGCGGGCGACAGGTGGCACGGCGCCGCGCGTCGATAAAACTCGCAAACCGAATGTGGGTATTGTCGGCGTGGATTTAAACCGGGGAAATGCCGGGACCGGGTGGACTAGACCCGGGGGCCCGGGCCGTGCCGCAGCTTTCCCAGCAGGCCGGCGAGGTCTGGCAGCTCCGCTGTCAGCTTGGCGATATTGGCCTTGGTTTTCTCGAAATCCATCACATTCTGGATCCGGCGATCGAGGAAGGCCTGGGCTTCCTGCTTCTCCGTGTCGGCCTCATTGAGCCAGCTCGACAGGGTCGAGCCATAGACGCCGGCGAGGATGGTGCGCTTGGAATAGAAGTTCACATCGGTGGATGTGTCGCCAATGGCCCGCCAGATCGTGTCTGCCGTCGCCCAGAGGAGCTGCGGCGCCTCGCTGGCGGCATCCGGCAGCATCAGGCGGGAACGCGCCCTGCGGGCGGCTTCTTCATGCGTGCCGATGGCTTCCAGTCGGGCCATCACACCGAATCGGACCCGCTCGCGGATCTTCATCGCCTTGATGTCCGCCTCTCGCACGGCGGCCACAACGGCTTGATCGAGTTGTCTCGACCAGCGCGCGATCAGATCGAGCGATCCCCGCGGGCAGGCCAGCCGGGCCTGGCCCTTGTCTATGCCGGCATCGGCGCAGGCCTGGTCGAAACTGTCATCGGTCCAGCCATCAAAGGCGGCCAACGGTAGAATCGACTCTAAAAGCGCGTCGCGTGTGCTATCCTTCACGGAGCGGGGCAGGGTATCGGCTTCCATCATGTCGATCTGTCTAGACCAGTGCAGTGACTTCGTCACCTCGCCCGTGTGTGCTGATAGTGTGGACACGTGGTCGCAGGCCTGCTAGTAGCCCCGCCTCTGGCGAACTAGCGGCGTGAGGAATGGCCCTCGCGTCCAACCTAATGGAGAGAGAGCCATCGTACAGATCGTTGTGCGCGACAATAACGTGGAGCAAGCGCTCCGCGCGCTGAAAAAGAAGATGCAGCGGGAAGGTACTTTCCGCGAAATGAAGCGTCGTAATCATTACGAGAAGCCCTCGGAGAAAAAGGCTCGCCAGAAGGCTGAAGCCATTCGCCGGGCGCGTAAGTTGGCCCGCAAGCGGGCACAGCGCGAAGGCCTGATCGCCAAGCGTGGCGGTGGCAGCGCGCGCCGCTAGGGTCGCCAGACCTCATTGCGAGTAAAGTGAAACCGCCGTGTCCGATCGGGCACGGCGGTTTCCTTTTGCCCGGGATTCAGGGAGCGCCTGACGGTGCCCACCGGCCGCCCCGAAGGGCAGCCGGCGACCGGTGCGTCAGGAGGCGGCAGGCTTTTTCTCGCCGCCCATCCCGAACCAGCCCTTCACCGTATCCTGGTTGGCCTGGTTGAGCGCGCCCATGCGGAACAGGATGCCGGAGCCCCAGATCACGAAGGCGGCGAAAGCGATCATCGCGGCACTGGTGCCAACGACTTCGACCATGCCGACTTCGTGCGGCAGGCGCGCCAGCATGATGAAGGGGGTCCAAAGCGGCACCCAGCTGGCGATTGCGACGACCGGCGAGTCCGGGGATTCGAAGGCCATCATGACCAGGAAGATCGGGACCATCATGACCAGCATCATCGGGGTCATCAGGGTCTGGGCGTCCTGCAGGGTTTCGCACAGCGAACCGATGGCCAGGAAAAGCGCGCCATACATCAGATAGCCGATGATGAAATAACCCAGGGCCGGCAATAGCAGGCCGGGGTTGAGCACGGCAGCCAGAATCTCCGCGATCGGCATGTCGGCTGAGGCTGCGACCTGTTGCATGCCGATCGTACCCAGCAGGCCCATTCCGCCCCAGACAACCAGCAGTGTGGCTGACACCGCGGCGACGCCGAGCAGCTTGCCAGTCAGGATCTCGTGATGCCGGGTCGATGCCAGCATCATTTCCAGGATCTTGTTGCCCTTCTCCTCGATCATGGCGCTCAGCAGCATGTTGACGACCGAGAAGATGATGACCCAGAGACCAAGGGCTGTGAACAAGCTCACAAAGAGTGGAATCCTGTCCGCCTCGGTCACCTCAGCCGTGTCGCCGGAGCGCTCGGGGTTGAGTTCGCGCACCGTGGGTGAGAGGTCGTCGGCGGTCTCGATCAATTGCGGGTTTACACCAGCATCGATGAGATATTGGGTCTGCATGTGATTGCGCAGCGAGTTGCGAATCTGCGACCGCAAATTACCGTCCGAGAGATTGGTGCTCCAGTAATCCACCTCAATCGCACCATCCGCGCCCTGGCGCAAAAAGATGACGGCGAACAGGTCGTGCTCGCCATCGGCTGCTGTAAAGCTTGCGCTCCCGTTCAGATAGGGTCGAAGCGCCTCCAATTCGGTCTCGCCGACATCAACGCGCAAATAGCGCTCGTCTGAAAACTGTGTTTGGGAAGCGAGCGCAGCTTCGATCTGGGGCAGGTCGCCGAACATTGCTTGAGCCGCTTCGCGTGCTCGCTCCAGCGCTTCGGCCCGGCTGGCCTCGGCCTGGGTTTCCAGGGCCGCCTCCAGCGTGCCGCCTGTCTCGTCAACGAGGACGTAATAGCGGGTCGGTTGGGAGTTCTCGATCAGGATCGGCATGCCGATCCCCAGCGCCATGAACATGGGCACTGAGGCGAGTGACAGCCAGAAGCCCCAGGTCGCGACGTAGGAGAGGAATTCGCGGCGGGCTATGAGATAGATGGCACGCATCACACAGTCTCCGTTTCGGCTGCGGCGCTCGAGCCGACAAGATGGACAAAGGCATCGTGCAGATGCGCGCGTACGGGCTCGAAGCGGGCGAGCTTCACGCCGCCGTCGACACAAGCCTTCAGTACGTCCTGGGCATCGGCGCCAGACGCGAGGTCAATGGTCCAGACGGCATTGCCGTCGACCGGTGCCTCGCGCGCGACCTGGCCTTTCCCGACGAGGAGTTGTCTGAGGTCATGGTCGGAGGTGACCTCCACGGTCACCCGGCGCGGCACCTCGCCCAGCGCCTGCTTGACGCTGCCATCGAAGACCTTGCGGCCCTTGGCGACCAGCACGATCTGGTCGCACAGGCGTTCGGCATGTTCCATGACATGGGTCGAGAAAAGAACGGTGCGCCCCGCCTCCGCCTGACGACGGACGATCTGTTCGAGCGCGTTCTGGTTGACCGGGTCGAGGCCCGAGAAGGGCTCGTCGAGAATGATGAACTCCGGCTCGTGCACCAGGGTCGAGATGATCTGAACCTTCTGGGCCATGCCCTTGGAGAGGGTCTTCACCTTGCTGTCGGCGACGCCGGGAAGCTCGAACTCCTCCAGCATGGCAAGGCCGCGCTTGCGAGCCTCAGCAGCGCCAACACCCTTCAGGCGGGCGAAGAAGGTGATGACATCGATCACCTTCATCTTGCGATAGATGCCGCGCTCTTCCGGCAGGAAGCCGACACGGTCGAGGGCGGCTGGCCGCGGCTTGCCTCCGAACAGGCTCACCGAGCCACTGTCGGGTGTCAGAATACCCAGCGACATGCGCAGGCTTGTGGTCTTGCCGGCACCGTTCGGGCCGAGAAAACCGGTGATGCGGCCGCGCTGGACGCCAAAACTGACATCGCGCACAGCCGGTTTGCCGTTGAACGTCTTGGAAACGTTCGACAGTTCGAGAATGGTCTCGGACATAATGCCCCCTATTCTGATCGCTGCGGAGCCTAGTCAGCCTGGCCGCCTGTCACCACCGGTATTGCGCAGCACAGCGTCCCCCGTGGCGTATCCTCACACAAGGTCGAGCACGAAATAGGGCAGGTCCAGCGGTGGCGGCTCGGCCAGGCCAAGCTGGGTGAGCTGGTGATGGGCCTGACCACGGTGGTGGGTCGCGTGATTGAACATGTGTGTAAGGATGATCCGGCGTGGCAGGCGTCGCGGCATTTCTGACATGTCGCGGTAGGCCAGCTCGGCGGCGATGGCGGTGTCATCCAGTCCGGAAATGAAGGCATAGGTTGCCGCGTCCTGGTCGCGCCGGGCTGTCCACAAAGTCTCGAACACGTCGGTCGGCGTCTCGTCCAGCCTTGCATAAGGGGCCGGCTGGGCCAGCAAACGCGCCATCCACAATTGGTCGGCGACCAGAATATGGGTCAACGTGCCCTGCAGGGAGCCGAAATAGGCGCCGATATCGCGCGTCCGTGCCTGGGCTCCGATTTCGCGTGCCGCGTCGTAGATGCGGCGATTGGCCCAGGCATTGTAATCGGCGAGTTGCAGGAAGTGATCACGCATGGCGGGCTCCAGGCTGTGCGCGGCGCTGGCCGCGGGGCAATCGGAGGCCGATAGTGCCTGCGCCGTCTTGGCACGCAAGGGTGAGGATACATGACCCCTGAAGATGCCCGCGCACGGCTCAACGCCCTGCGCCAGGAATTGCTCGATCATTCCGACGCCTCCAGCGAGGACCGCAAGCCGGTCGAACTCGACCAGCAATCGGTCGGCCGACTTTCGCGTCAGGATTCCATGCAGGTCCAGGCCATGGCGAAGGCCGCCAATGCCCGCCGTGTCCAGGAATTGCGCCGTATAGACGCCGCGCTGGCGCGGATCGACGAGGATGAATTCGGCTGGTGTGTGGAATGCGGGGAAGCCATAGAACCGCCGCGCCTTGAGATCGACCCCGCCGCCCCGCGCTGCGCCGCCTGCGCCTGACGGCCTGGCGTCGACCACTGCAATCGGACCGGAAAATTGCTGATCTATCACTTCTGTCTGGCCGCGCGGTCTGGAAGACTGGAGGCGAAGGGATGAGATCATGTTCGACCTGACACCGGACCGCTGCAAGGACGCCGCCAATCACCTGCGCGCACTGTCGCGCGGCCAGATCGATAATGCGCTGCTCGGCCCGGCCCATACACGCCTGCTCAAGGCGGTCGACGCAATCCCGCGCTGGACGCTGGTGACCCGTCTTGCCGGACGGCATCTTGATCTCGATGCCGAGGCGATGGCGCAGATGCCCAAGGCGCAGCGCGAGGAGTTTGATGTCCGTGTCCGGGCCGGGGCAGCCCAGGGCTTTCAATATCTCTACGAGACCTATCCGCTCTACGACAAATGGCATGGCGGCGTGCTGGGCGATGAGGCTCCGGTCTTTGCCGAACTGTTCGGTGTGCTCAATAGCGCCGCGTTTCTCGACCCCATGCGCGCGGTGCTGGATGCGCCGGATATCAGCTTTGCCGATGCCCAGTTGACCCGCTACCGCGCGGGCCATTTCCTGACCACGCATGATGATGGCGTGGCCGGCAAGAATCGTGTCGCCGCCTTTGTCCTCACACTGACCGAGGGGTGGCAGAAGGACTGGGGCGGGGCATTGGCCTTCCAGGCCCTGGATGGTCGCGTGATCGAGAATTTCGTTCCGCGCGGCAATACGCTGTCCCTGTTCAAGGTGCCGCAGCCCCATGAAGTGACCCCGGTCGCCAAGACAGTCAGCGCACATCGCGTTTCCATTACTGGCTGGCTGCGAACCGGCAAGGATCCGGGACCGCAAGCGGGCGACTAGCGTGTCGCGTACCCGGCCTGGCCGATGAGGGCCCGCAGCGCCTCATCGCCCGGTGAGGCCAGTTTCAGCAATTCCATATAGGCGTCGCCGCCCAGTTTCAGGCATTGCGCGAAGGCTGGCTCGGTCTTGAGACCGGTGGCCTTGGCTGCCCGGATGTCAAGCCTCAGCTGGTCCTCGGCAAGCTGGAGCAGGCGATGTTCGGCCAGCCAGTGGACATAGCTCTCATGTGTCTCAACCGGCCGCAGCCGGCCAAACACCTCGACCGGTATGCCCTCAAGCTCGAACTTTGCAATCACCGAGGCTTCCCCGGCATGGACATTGTCCTTTACGGCGGCATGCGGCCACAGCGAACACAAGGCGGCCTTGAATGTATCGAGCCCGGTCGTCGCCGAGCAGGCCAAATCAATATCCGCGCCCGGCCCGTGAATATTCAGCGGGATGGAGCCGACCCAGCGCGGGGTGAAGGCTGCGAGACGCCGCATCAGGCCGTGACGGGACATGATCTGGCGCACTTGGCTGCAGGGAAGGGGCTCATCGCTCATGGCGGCGATCTCGCGCGTCATGCCCGTCCTGTCAATACAGTCCGGGCGATCCGGTCCGCTAACGATTGTGTGCATGGACAGGTGAGCGTCCACGGGTCAGCCTGTGGTCCAATCAAAGAGGACGACATGGGATTTTACGAGGAACGCATATTACCCAATCTCATTGCCTGCGCCTGCGGCAGCAAGCCGGTCGCCAATCACCGCAAGATCATGGTGCCGGAGGCTTCGGGCCGGGTTCTCGAAGTGGGGATGGGGTCAGGTCCCAATCTGCCCTTCTACGACGCCTCCCGTGTTTCGCAGATCATCGGCGTGGAGCCGTCGTCTGGCATGCGGCGCAAGGCACGGCGTGCGATAGACCGGCAATCCATCCCGGTCGAGCTGCTGGATGCGCCCGGCGAGGCCTTGCCTGTTGAGGACCGCTCCGTCGACACGGTTCTGCTCGCCTTCACGCTCTGCACCATACCTGACTATGCCCAGGCCCTCACCGAGATGCGGCGCGTCCTCAAGCCCGGCGGTCGGCTCGTCTTCATGGAGCATGGTCTGGCTCCGGATGAGGGTGTGGTGCGCTGGCAGAGACGCCTGGAGCCGTTCTGGAAACTCACCGGCGGTGGCTGTCATCTGACCCGCCCGATGGACCGTCTGATCGAGCAAGGCGGTTTCCGGATCGACCGGCTGGAAGCGGATTATGAGCCGCGGACGCCGAAATTTGCCGGTTATGTCTATCGCGGGTTGGCGGGGGTTCGTTGAACGGATTTTCCGCCCGGCTTTGCGGCGAGGTGGATCGCCTCGAGGCGGCTTGCGCAGAGGGGACCATAGATCTCTTGTCAGCCAGCGGGCCGTATCCGTTTCTTCAGGTCAAGGGCCGCAAAGCGGCCGCTACGCGGGCAAGCCCCTTGAGCTGAAGAAACGGATACGGCTTTATCTCGGCAAGTGATTTTTGGTGGGGTGTGTGCCCGGGAGGCAACCACTATAATGGCGATTTCCGTTTTCACGATCCTCGGTGTCGCGACATCCCTTGCATCCGGCAATGCCCTCGCGAATCAAACCGAGTTGCGAAATCAGCGTGTGGTCGGAGTCTCAGTGCCTCGCATTGGATCGGGATATATAAGCTCGTTGGCGTTTGTCGACGTCGCAGCCCCGAATGGCGACCAAGAGCGGCTTTACATCAAATACTTCGGTCGCCACCAAGGCCTCCCTGCCCTTGGTGGTCGATGCGACTTTTGGGGTGAGGTCAGGCTTGTCAGTGGGTCGACCATCGAGGGAGCTGTCGATTCGGATGTGCCGTCCTTCCTCGTTTCGGAGTTCAAGTGCGGATATGTTTCCGATTGACGCCCGGATGTGATTGGAGGGTCCGGCCCCTTACGGCAGTCCCGGAAAGCTCGTCACATACTCGATCTTGAGGTCCGGGAAGCTGGTCACGAGCTCGATCGTGAAATCCGGGAAGCTGTCGACGAATTCCCACTTTCCGCACGCGTCCGGGAAGGATGTGACGCGTTCCACCTTGAGGTCGGGAAAGCTGGTGACGACCTCAACCCGGATATCGGGAAAGCTCTCCACCACCTGGACCCGCCCATGCAGGGGCATGCCATTGAACGTACAGTCAGGCTCAACGGGATCGGTGAAGAGGAGGGCGAGTTCGGCCAGCATGCGGTCCAGCCTGCCTCAGCGAGGCTGAACCGCAGCTGAAGGATCTAGTCCAGCGCCTTCAGGATGCTCTCTGTCATCTTCTTCGCATCGCCCAGCAGCATCATCGTGTTGTCGCGGAAGAAGAGCGGGTTTTCGACGCCGGCATAGCCGGAGCCCAGCGAGCGCTTGATGAAGAAGACCGTGCGCGCCTTCCAGACCTGCAGGACCGGCATGCCGTAGATCGGCGAGCCGGGATCGTCCTCGGCGGCGGGATTGGTGACGTCATTGGCACCGATCACGAAGGCCACATCGGCGTTCGAGAAGTCGGAATTGATGTCTTCCAGCTCGAACACTTCATCATAGGGGACATTGGCTTCGGCCAGCAGGACATTCATGTGGCCCGGCATCCGTCCGGCGACCGGGTGGATGGCATAGGCGACGTCGACGCCCTCGGCCTTCAGCATGTCGCCCATCTCGCGCAGCGCGTGCTGGGCCTGGGCGACGGCCATGCCATAGCCCGGCACGATGATGACCTTGCCGGCATTCTTCATCACGAAGGCGGCGTCCTCAGCCGAGCCCTGTTTGGCATTGCCTTGCGGACCGGCGGCAGCGGCGGCGTCGCCGGTCTCACCAAACCCGCCCAGGATGACCGAGATGAAGGAGCGATTCATGCCCTTGCACATGATGTAGGACAGGATCGCGCCGGACGAGCCGACCAGCGCACCGGTGACCAGAAGCGCGGTGTTCTCCAGCGTGAAGCCGAGCGCGGCGGCGGCCCAGCCGGAATAGGAGTTCAGCATCGACACCACGACCGGCATGTCGGCGCCGCCGATCGGGATGATCAGCGTCACGCCCAGCACGAAAGCGGCCAGGGTGATCAGCCAGAAAGCGGTTTTTGCGTCGCCGCCCGACGCCATTAGGAAGGCGATCATGATGACGATGAAGCCACCCATGGCGATGTTCAGCAGGTGACGGGCCGGCAGCAGGATCGGCGCGCCGGACATGTTGCCGTTCAGCTTGGCAAAGGCGATCACCGAGCCGGAGAAAGTGATGGCACCGATCGCTGAACCAACCGCCAGCTCGAACAGGGAAAGCGGTTTCAGACCACCCATCGCATCGGCAATGTGGAAGGATTCCGGAGCGAACAGGGCCGCGGCAGCCACCAGCACGGCGGCGAGGCCAACCAGCGAGTGGAAGGCGGCGACCAGCTGCGGCATGGCGGTCATCGGGATGCGGCGGGCGATGATCGCTCCGATCCCGCCACCGATCATGACGCCGACAAAGATCAGGGCGATCGAGGTCCAGTCCAGATTGACGGCCAGCAATGTGGTGACAATGGCGATGGCCATGCCGGCCATGCCGAAGAAATTGCCGTGGCGCGCGGTTTCCGGATTGGACAGGCCCCGCAGCGCGAAGATGAACAGGATCCCCGAGGCGAGGTAGAGAAGAGCTGCAAGATTCGCGGACATCCCTAGCGCTCCTTCTTCTTGTACATGGCGAGCATGCGCTGGGTGACCAGGAAGCCGCCGAATATGTTCACGCTGGCGAGGATGATGGCGACAAAGCCCAGGCCTCGGGAGAAGCCGGCACCGCCGGCGGCCTCGGCCGTTGCGGCGGCATCACCACCACCGGTCGCGGTCGCCGTGGCGGCCAGAAGCGCGCCGACGATAATGACCGAGGAGATGGCATTGGTGACGGCCATCAGCGGCGTGTGCAGGGCCGGCGTCACCGACCAGACGACGTAATAGCCCACGAAGACCGCCAGGACGAAAATCGCCAGGCGGAAGATGACGGGATCAACGGCTTCCATTTCGTTTTACTCCGCGGTCGTGGTGCGCTTCGTCAGAAGCAGTCCACCAACAATAAGAAGAATCGAGCCGATCAGGCTCCAGCCGAAAGCGAACAGGTTGAACTGGACGAACTGGTTGCCGTGTACGCCGCTCGCATCGGCGCTGCCAGAGATCGCCACCACGTCGAACATGGCCACAACACTCAGACCGACGAGCACGCAACTCGTGGCTCCAAATCCCAGCTGTGCGTATCCTACAAGTCGATTCACGCGTTGTCCTTCACCAGGCTCGGATGCACGATGGCACCATCCTTGGTCAGCGCCATGCCCTGGATGACTTCATCATCCCAGTGCGGGGCGAGGCCGCCGTCCTCATTGACGAGGAGGGGCAGAAGATTGGCGAGATTCTTGGCGTAGAGCGCCGAGGCGTCAGCGGCGAGGCGGCCGGCGAGATTGCCATAGCCGGCGATCTTGACCCCCTTGTGTTCGACGACTTCATCCACCTTGGTCAGTTCGCAATTGCCGCCATTGGGGGCGGCGAGATCGATGATGACCGAGCCCGGCTTCATGGTCTCGACCATGGCCTTGCTGACCAGGGTCGGGGCCGGGCGGCCGGGGATCAGCGCCGTGGTGATGACGATGTCCTGCTTGGCGATGTGGCTGGCCACCAGTTCGGCCTGTTTGGCCTGGTATTCCGGTGACATCTGCTTGGCGTAGCCGCCGGCGGTTTCGGCTTGTTTGAACTCGTCATCCTCGACGGCGATGAATCTTGCACCGAGCGAGGCGACCTGTTCCTTCACCGCCGGCCGGACATCGGTGGCGGTGACAATGGCGCCGAGGCGGCGCGCCGTGGCGATGGCCTGCAGACCGGCCACGCCGACCCCCATCACGAAGGTCTTGGCCGGGGCGACCGTGCCGGCCGCTGTCATCATCATCGGGAAGGCGCGGCCATAAAGCTCTGCACCCTCGATCACGGCGCGGTAGCCGGCGAGGTTGGCTTGCGATGACAGCGCGTCCATGGCTTGGGCGCGGGTGATGCGCGGCACGAATTCCATGGCGAGGGCGTCGATCCCGGCCTTGGCCAGGCCTTCCGCCATCTTGGTATTGCCGTGCGGACTGAGATGGGAGACCAGCAGGACGCCCTTCAGCTTGGCCAGCGTCGCCTCGTCCGGGCTGCGCACCGCGAAGAGCGCGTCGGCGCCCTTGAGTGTTGCGGCTGCGGTGCCGATCTTCGCACCTGCATCAGCAAAGGCCTCATCGGTCACGGCGGCGGTCAGGCCCGCGCCCTTCTCGATGGCGACTTCATGGCCGGCAGCCACGAATTTCTTGACGGTTTCAGGGGTGGCTGCCACGCGAGTCTCGCCCGCATGTCGTTCTTTCAGAATGGCAATTCGCATTTCGTCCCGCCGCTCATGGCTCGATGCGGCGAGGATGCGCGAATTCTCCCGTGAGGGGAAGGCCCCTCCGGGAAATTTCTAGACCGGAAACTGGGAAATTTTGTGCAGTGCGAAGGGGCGGCGAGGAAATCAGCCGCCAAACACCATACCGAACAACTGAACAATGCCGCCGCAGACAAGGCTGAAGAAGAAAAGTCCGCCCAGGGTGACATACCAGGATGTCTTCATGCCGAGTGCGAGGCCGAGCACGCCGCCGACCACGGCGGTGGCGATCAGGCCGCCCAGCCAGTCCATGCCCACAGCAAAGACGAGGGTGAGGTAGAGCACGCTCACCACGGTGAGCAGGCTGCCCCACACCGAAACCGCGATGAATCCGCCAAAGGTGGCTTTCTGGTCGGCGATGTCCATTTCGCCACGAACATAATCAGACGCCATTGGTCTCTACCTCCGTCAAATTCAGTTTCGAGCGGATAGCACGCGTTGAAAGCCCCGCCAAGATGGCAGCGCCATTTGCCGCAGGTGACAGCTGTCATGCGCGAAAGGTGACGCCTGTGTCTGCCCGTCGCCGAGCGCCCCGTCCAGCATGAGGACAGACAAAGGAGTTTCCCCATGACCGATCTCAAAACTGTCTTCCTCAATGAACGCCGCCGCTACAGCGCTGAAGCCGGTGGCGGGGTGTCACTGCCGGTCGCTGGCGCCATCTACTGGGCAGGCCTCGCCATTGCCGGCGCCTATATGGATCCGACTGACTGGGCCTATACGGCGGCCGCCTTCTCGGGCGCCATCTTCCCGCTTGGCATCCTCTTGCAGGGTGTTTTCAAATCCCCCTTCATGAAGGCGAAATCGCCCCTATCCGGAGTTACGACAGCCGCCATTGTTGCCATCAACCTGCTCTGGCCGATCCACATGATCGTCATCTGGACCGCGCCCCAGGCCGCCCCGCTCACCCTCGCGATCGGGATGAGCCTGCATTGGCCAATCATCGGCTGGGGCTATGCCTCCAGGGTCTGCATGGTCCATGCGATTGTCCGGGTCGCGGCCGTAACCGCGATCTTCTTCCTCGCGCCGCAATACAGCCTGGTCGGCATTCCGCTCGTGGTGAGCGGCCTTTACCTGCTGGCCGCTGCCGGGCTTTCATGGGAATCGAACCGCTATCGCCGCCTGATTGCGGCAATGGCCTGAGAAAGGCTGACGGATCCGTGATTGCCCTGCGCACGCTGATATCGCCGAACCGGCCGTGGATACACCTGCTCTATCTGGGCATGTTCTTTTTCGGCTGGCTCTACCTGCCGCCGACGCGACTCGAAGCGGCCCTGGGGCTGGTCAGCATGGCCGGCTTCATCGGTCTGTATGTCTTTGTCATGCGGCGGATGGACTGGACGGTCTATCCTGCAGCCCTCATCACCAGCTTGCTTGGATTGCTGCTGGTTCCACAGACGCTTGGTGGCGGCGTCTATTTCGTCTTCGCTGCGGCCATGCTGGGCCGCCTCGACTGGACGCTGCGCCTGTGGGCGGCCATGGCACTTCTTGCGGTGACCGGGATCAGCGCCATCTGGATCTACGCGCCGACCCCGCTCTTCGCGCTTGCCCTGGCGGGATTGGGCGCGATGGCCGCCGGCGGGTCGATGATCGCGGCGCGCCATGAACGCGAGGCGGATCAAGCCGAGGAGACCCGCAGTCGCGCCGCCCGCGAGGGAGCAGAGGCCGAACGTCAGCGCATTGCCCGCGACTTGCATGACTTGCTTGGCCAGACCCTGTCGACTGTTACCTTGAAGGCGGAGATCGCCGAACGCCTTCTTGGCCAGGACGCCGATCGGGCGCTGACCGAGCTGAGGGCGATCCAGACGATCTCCCGCCAGGCACTGGCCGATATGCGGGAAGCGGTGATCGGCCTGCGCGGCCGAAAGCTGGGCGAGGCGATGAGCGAAGGCGTCCAGCGCCTCGCCGATACCGGCGTCTCGGCCCGTCTTGATGGCGCCGCGGATGCCGCGCAGCTTTCGGACGAGGTCTCGACCGCCCTCGCCATGGTTGTGCGCGAGGCTGTTACAAATATCATCCGCCATGCCGACGCAGGTGACGCGGCGCTTGTCTTTTCAAAACAGGGTGATGTGGTTTGCCTTGCTATCCAGGATGATGGGTGCGGCGATGCCGACCCGTCCGGGGGCGGGCTGAGCGGTCTGCGCGCTCGCCTTGAAGCGCTGGGTGGTGCACTTGACGTGGCGCCGGGCAGTGATGGCCGCGGAACGGTTCTGACGGCGACCCTGCCGACCAAGACGCAAGGATTCGGAGCGCAGCAATGATCAAGGTCGTGATCGCCGAGGACCAGACCCTATTGCGCGACGCGCTGGCGACGCTTCTGGGCCTGGAGCGCGATATCGAGGTGGTCGGACTCGCCGGCAATGGGCGCGAAGCCCATGACGTTGTTCGCCGCAAGGATCCCGATCTGGTCCTCACTGATATCGAGATGCCGGACATGACGGGGCTGGAGTTGGCTGACCTCCTGCGTCGGGAGGACGCGCGCACCCGTGTGTTGATCGTGACGACCTTTGATCGGCCCGGCTATTTGCGTCGGGCGATGGAGGCGGGCGTGTCCGGCTTCATTCTCAAGGATGGACCGTCAGCTGACCTGGCCGGCGCGATCCGGCGGGTGATGGCGGGCGAGCGCGTGGTGGCACCGGAGCTGGCAGCGCGCGCCTGGGACGAAGCTGATCCGCTCAGTGATGCCGAGCGTCGTCTCCTGCGACTGGCCGAGGCCGGGCTCGACAGTGCGGCCATGGCGGAGGCGTCCGGTCTGGCTCGCGGTACCGTACGCAATTACCTGCACAGCGCGATCAGCAAGCTGGGCGCGGCCAACCGGATCGAGGCTGCACGGCGGGCCCGACAAAAGGGGTGGTTGTAGAAAATCCACTGGCCTAGACTGGTCGGGCTGCTGCCAGTCCGGAGTTCCGCATGCGCATTCCCTTCGCCCTTTGGTCGGCCGTGATCGCCCTTCTGGTCTTTGCCGGGATGGCAGCGCGGGAGTTCCTCAATTTCGGCTCGATCGAGTTCGCCTATCTCTGGCCCATCGGGCTCAAGATCGGTGGCGTTTGGCTGGCCTTGGTGATTGTGGTCACGATCATTGGCGGTCTGCGCAAGGCCACGACGGCCTCGCCGGACGCGCTGCCGGATGATGTGGCTCGCGAGCTCCGGCGTCACCCGGAAGACTGATCGACAAAAACCGGAGCTTCAGCCCCAGCCCGGACCGGTCAGGACTTCCAATCCGGCCGCGACGGCGACCGGTTGATCGAGGATGAGATGGTGTTCCGCATTCGGGATCGACACCATGGTCGTTTCCGGTCCGAACAGGTCGCCCATGAAGGCCCAGACCTCGTCATTCACAAGACGCGAATCCGCGCCCCGGAACAGGGCGATCCGGGTTTTCAGAGCGTCGACAATATCGGCTGGTGGCGGGCGGTCATAATCCAGCTTGTCCCAGAGCTTGGGATCGAATTTCCAGGTCCAGCCCTGCGTGCCGTCCGGCCGAGTGATCTCCTTCAGAGATTGCCGGGCGATATGGTCCAGCAGGAAGGCATTCTCGCAGCCTTGCTCGGGCAGGAGGCGAAAGCGCGCCAATGCCGCGTCGAAGGAATTATAGATCATGCCGCCCCGCGAGGGCGGTGACGAGCGGCGCTGTTCCTGGCTGGGCCGGATGGGGCTGTCGAGCACGGCAATCCCGGCCAGCTGGTCGCCATGTTCCATAGCCGTGGCGACAGAGACAAAACCGCCAAAGGAATGGCCAACGAGGAAGGGCTTGCCGGCCTCGAAGGCACCGCCATCCTGGCCCGCGGCGAGGACTTCCAGCGCGTAGGTCGCCATGCTGTAGCGGTCGCGATGATCACTGTCTCCCATGCCTGAGAGGTCGAGCGCGACCACGCGGCGGGTCTCGGACAGGAAGGGGGCGATACTGTCCCACCAGTCCTTGTGAGCGACCCCGCCATGGACAAGGATCAGGCCGGGCGCGCCGCGCTTGCCCCAGGCCTTCCAGCAAATCGTTGCGTCCTCGACCGACACGCTGCCGCGATCGGTCGGAACATCAAGGGCCTTGAGAAACCAGTCCGGGGTTGGCGGTCTGGCGCCATTGAACTGAACAAGGGGAGCTGGCGGGCGGGGGGAGGTGGCGGCTTTTTGGCTCATGACCTAGCGCTAGACCCGAGGGGCGGTGGCGTCAATTGCCCGTGGTCGCCGGAGCGAGTGAGATCAGGTAGGGCACCGCGAATACCGCCCATGCATTATTGGCGACATGGCCGAGGATCGGGGCGGCAAGGCGACCTGTCCAAACCCGTGCGGCACCCAACGCCAGCGCCAGGAAGAAGGTCGACGTCATCACCATCAGCCCTTGGGCGATATGAACCAGCCCAAAGGCCAGGGCGGAGATGATGATCGCGAAAAGCGCGGGCACGCCGCGGGCCATCATCATGGGCAGCATCCAGCCCCGGAAGAGGACTTCCTCGACAATCGGGGCGGCGATCAGGGTCAGGCCTATGAGCAGCCAGAGGCTGGCTTCCGCGCCGATGAAATCGTCGACATTGGACAGGTCGTCCCGGCTGGCCCCGCCGGCGAGTGTCAGGTCCGGTTCGGCCATCGCGAACTCGTGGAAGCTCAGGGTCAGCGGGCTGGCAATCAACACCATGAAGACCATGACCAGAGCCGCTGCCAGGAAATCTGAAAGGCGCAGGGGGAAAATTGCGAAGACCGGCCGGTGCGCCTGGTAGCGCTTCATCCAGGCCCACATGATCAGGCCCAGGCCGGAATAACCGATGATATTGCCAAGAAAGATGGCACTGCCCTGGCTCAAGCCGGTCTCCGGGCCGCCGGCCGCGCCCCAACTGATCACGGTCGCCAGCTGCGCAGCGATGACCAGGGCGAACATCAGCGCCGGCCAGACGATCATCCCCGGCAGGGATCGGATAACCCGCATGCGGTACTCTTCCGCCAGGTTGGCAAAGACATCATGCCGCGCAAACGGCCAGCGGGTCGGGGATCCGGGAGAAACAGCCATGATAAGCGAGCAGGCATCCTGCGTGGGCCAGTCCGTTAAGACGGTCTTGATCCTTATGCTTAACCGGTCGTTGCCGTCTCTTAAACGTCAAATTTAGACAAGTGTCCCATAACGGTTCGCATAGACGCCCCGCTCGCAGGAGTGGTGAGGCCAAAAGGCCCGGCGAGATAACAAAGCGACCGAAAAGGCGTGGGTGATGGTGAAATCAGTTCTGATCGTCGATGACGATCCGACACAGCGCCGCCTTCTTCAGGCGGTGATCGAGAAGCAGGGCTATCGGGCCGAAACCGCCGACAGCGGTGAGGCTGCCCTGGATCGCGTGGCATCGCCGGGGATTGATGTCATGCTGCTCGATCTGATCATGCCCGGCATGGACGGGATGGAGACGCTGGAGGCGCTCAAGCGCAAACAGCCGGACCTGCCTGTCATCGTGCTGACCGCGAGTGGGGGTATTGAGACGGTTGTGGCAGCGATGCGCGCCGGTGCGGTCGATTTCTTCGTGAAGCCCGCCAGCCCGGAACGCATCACAGTGTCGATCCGCAACGCGCTGCGCGTGCAGAACCTGTCGGGTGAGGTCAAGCGGCTCAGCCGCAAGGCCGAGGGTACGCTGGGTTTTTCCGACATGATTGCCGGTGCACCGGCCATGCGTCAGGTCGTTCGCCTTGGTGAACGGGCAGCGCAGTCGGATATTCCGATCCTTATCACCGGGGAAAGCGGCGTCGGCAAGGAGCTGGTCGCCGGGTCCATCATGGCCGCGTCCAAGCGCGCCGGTGGCCCGTTCGTGGCCGTGAATTGCGGTGCCATTCCTGAAAACCTCGTTGAATCCACCCTGTTCGGTCACGAGAAGGGCGCTTTCACCGGTGCGGTCGGCAAGCATATGGGCAAGTTCCAGGAAGCTGATGGCGGAACGCTCTTTCTCGACGAGATTGGCGAACTGCCGCTGGACATGCAGGTCAAGCTGCTGCGTGCCCTGCAGGAAGGCGAAGTCGACCCGGTTGGCGGCAAGCGCCCGGTCAAGGTCAATGTCCGCATCATTTCGGCGACCAATCGCGACCTGGCTGAGCAAGTGGCCGTTGGCGCCTTCCGCGAAGACCTCTTTTACCGTCTGAATGTCTTTCCGATCGAGGTGCCGTCGCTGCGATCACGCAAGGATGACATCCCGGCCTTGGTGCGCCACTTCATCGGTCGCTTCAATGCCCAGGAGAACAAGTCGATCCAGGACGCGGCACCGGAAACGCACGCCCTCCTCACCCATTTCGATTGGCCGGGCAATGTGCGCCAGCTGGAGAATGCCGTCTTCCGCGCTGTCGTCCTTTCGGACGGCGATGTGCTGAAGCCGGAGGACTTCCCGCAGATTTCCGGACTGACGCCGCAGATTGGCGAGATGCCGGATACCGGGGCTCTGGCCAATATGGCGGAGACGCTGGCTGCGGGTGATGTCGCGGCGGGCGCCGAGTTCGGACCGGTCGACATCATGGATGAAGGCGGACATCTGCGCTCACTCGAGGATATCGAGCGTGACTTGATCGAGTTTGCCATCGAGACCTATGCCGGCCGGATGAGTGAAGTTGCCCGCCGTCTCGGCGTTGGGCGCTCGACGCTCTATCGCAAGGTCCGGGAGTACGAGCTGGATGTCGACGGCGTACGCGCCGCCGGCTGATCACAGAAAAAAGCCTCCCCGCCACGGGAGGAGGCCTGCCCCGCGGGGGTGGGGGACGGAATGGGCCGGCGCTGCCATGCGCGCCGGCCCGTTTTCATGGTGTGAGGGCGCTGGCGGGCAGCGGCCAGACACGGTTGAAGCGGTGAAAGACGGCCTCGTCACCAACATCGAAAGTCGTACCCTCTCGTTCGGCTTCGCGTTGGAAATAGTCGATATGGGCTGCCATCCACCAGGCGAGGGAGCGATCGCCTTCCCCTTCGGTCCAGGCGAATTCCTCAGTCGTCTCACGGACCGGATGGATATCGACCCGGCTTGCCTGAATGATGCAGGCCGGTGCGGCGCGGCCATCGAGAACCAGGGCCAGATCGCCCGGCTTGGGCAGCGGCTCCTTGTCGGGCCCGTACCAGCGCACATGTGAGGCGGTCGCCTTCTTGCGGTCGATCAGGACAAGAGCCAGCAATTCATCTGCCAGTGCTTCGCTGTCGCCAAAGGCAAAGATATCGTCCGGCGCGCGATCGTGTCCGGTCGCGTCGCAGAAATCCCGCCAGTAAGCGGATTGGGCGGGCGTCATGGCAGGCCTCCGATGCAGGCCTGCCTTGGTGCGTCATCGGCCGGGTGACGTCAATGTGGGGCGGCGGCCTGGTTGGCACTGCGATCGAGCCAGCCGGCATAGATCGGCATAAGTGCGGCTTCACGGCGGAAACGGGCTCGCAATTGGCGCATGAGTCGATGCAGGGACGGGTCGAGGTCGGGCCGCTCATCGCTGCTGTCCATCAGACCCAGTTCGATATGGGTCCGCAGGATGTCGATCCGGCTGGAGAGCCCGTGAATCTGTCCGTCGAGGCGGGAGATGTAATCGCGCGTCAGCGGGTCGGCTGCCAGATGGCTGTAGATCTGGGTCTCCTTGTCCTCGACCAGCCGGTCAAGCTCGGTCATGGCATTGGAGAAGGCCTCGCGACCTGCCGCGCTGGTAATTCCGGCGCGCTGGGCCTTTTCAAGGTCCTCGAACAGGGACTGCTCGTGGTGGTTGAAGACGTCGATGTCCTGAAACATGGCACTTATCCCGATCTCTATTGAAGATCAGGATAGGCAGGCCGGGTCCGGCGCGCGCGCGAAACACGGATTAACCCTGAATGAAGTGCTAATCAGGACTCCGAGCCATCCGGGGTGTCATTGCCACCGGATATTACCCGAAAGCCGGCCCGCCTTTGCTGGGGTGATGTGTCAGGGGGCAAACGGTCCGGGCCCGGCGTCTCCGCGACCGGCGCGGCCGCGCCGATCTCAGTCTCCCGATCCTCGGCAATGTCGTCGTAGATGTCGCGACCGCGTGGAGCGGGCCCGCCGGACTTGCGCTTGAAGCCATTGCCGCGTGACATCGGCTTGCGGGCCTTGCCCTTGGCCTTCTTTTCGATCTCGCGAAGCTTCAGCGCCTGGCGGGCCGAGAGGGCCTCGTCGGTATTGCCCTTGTCCGGGTCATTGAAGGCCGAGCCGAACTTCTCGAGCCTTTCTTCCAGCGAGCCGAGAAACTCGCCCTCCCATTCGGACAGGTCTATCTTGGCCGCGTCGGAATCGGCGGCGGCCTTGCGGGCTCTTTCGAGCCGCCGCAAGGCGCGTCGCGTCTTCTTTTCGTCGATCTTGCGGACCAAGCGAGCCTCCTGGTGAGGCCGTCAGTCTAGCCCTCGACAGCACCGAGATACAATTCCAGCAGCGCTTCGGCTTCCTGGCGCTCATGGCGGTCGATCTTGCGCAGGGCAATGACCTTGCGAAGGATCTTGGTGTCATAGCCGGAGGATTTGGCCTCGGCATAGACTTCCTTCATGTCGGCCATGACATTGGCCTTGTCTTCTTCGAGGCGTTCGATGCGTGCCACAAAGGCCTTCAGCTGCTCGCGGGCGGCGCCGCCAATGGCGTCGGATTCGTCACGTTGGGTCTGGGGCGCGGTATCGGTAAATGCCATGGGAGAAGCCTTTCTGGTGGACGGAGGCGGAGACTAGTTCCAGCCCTGCCCAGCCTCAAGCGGCGGGGCCAGTCATCGCGGTATTTCCCGCCGTGTTGCGGGCCTGCTCGCGCACTTTGTGTACGGCTTCCAGTATGATGGCGGGGTGGTGATGGTGCAGATTGTGACCGGCACCGGACACCCAATGCAGCGACGCGCGAGGCATGCGCTGCGACACCATTCCGCCGTGTCGATGGGCCCATAAGACCGTATCCGCGCGCGCATTGATGATCGCGGTGGGTTGGTGTGTGTCTTCGTAGCGGTCTTCCTGCGTCTCCAGATGGTGGTTCACTTCCATCATGTCCCGGGCATTGGCGCGCCAGGTGGAGGGGCGAAGCAGGAGCGGCAGGGCCGAGTTTTCCAGATAGTTGTCCGGGACCGGCTCCGGGTGAAATGCGCTGACGGCGCCGGAGCGAGCTTGTCCCTCACCCATGAGCGGGACAATGAAATGCGTGATCAACGGACCCAGAACCGGCCAGAAACTGGCGGTGTTGAACCAGGCTGCATCGCCGATCCAGGCAGAGAGGGCCGGTGCGATCAGGACGACACTTTCGACCTGATCGGGATGATCCATCGCCAGGCGCAGGGCAATGGCGCCGCCCCAGGAATGTCCGATGACCGTCACCGGACCGGTTTCGATCGTCTCCAGCAGGCGGGCGATGAGCGCCGCTTCGCGTTGCGGCGACCAAAGGCCGTCTGGCCGGTCACTCCAGCCGAGGCCGGGGCGGTCCAGCCAGATGACCCTTTCCCCGGTGAAGGTGTCAGCGAGGGCGAGATGCGGTTCTTCCAGATTGGACGCGGCACCGTGCAGGACGAGGACGGCAGGGCCGGTCTTCGGCCCGGTCTGGCGAACATGCAGACGTACGCCGTCGACGGTGATGAATTCGGCCTTCGGAGGAAAGCGGGTCTCGATGCGCGTGATGGCTCGCCTGGCGAGTGTCCAGGTGATGGCGATCAGGGCGGCGAGGCCGACAACCAGGCCCGCTGGAATGAGGTCGGTCAGGGGCAAGGGCTAGAGCGCCCGCCCGGCCAACAGGGCAAGCAGCCGGTCGCGAGCCTCGGTGGCGGCCTCATGAGCCGGATAGATGGCCAGCGCGTCTTCATAGGCTTCCAGGGCGGCCTCGGCCTCATTGGCGCGTTCAAGCAGTCGCGCGATGGTCAGATAGGCGTCATAGCGGCGAGGCTCGAGCGTCAGTGCGGTGTTGAGTGTTTCCAGGGCATAACCCCAGTCCTCAGCCTGGGCGGCCATCCGCCCGGCCGCCAACCAGCCCTCGGCGAAATCCGGATCCAGCTGGGTGACATGATCATACATGCGGGCGGCGATATCGGCATTCTCGGCCTGTTCCGCCACCCGTCCCCGATCCATGAGCAATGAGACAGTGTCGCTGCCTGAATGTGCCCATAGAGCATGGATCTCGTCGACCAGGGGCGGGGCTTCTCGCGGACCGGCCATGGCCAGCGCGTCGAGACGCTCGTCCAGGCGCTCTTCCGGTGTCTGGAATTCTGTCTGCGGAGCAATCTGGACGTCCGCATCGGGTGCGTCCTGGGCGCCAGTCAGCAGGAGGAGGCCGGATAGGAGAAAGGGTGTCATGGACAAAACATAGCCGCAGGGACGGCTGCGTCCAGATGGGCTGACCAGAAAGTGGACGAGATTTAAGGCCGGCCCAGCGCTGTTGGCAGGACGGCCGTTGCGAGCCAGAAGACCTCGACCGCTGCCACGATCTCCTCATAGCCCAACGCGTCGAACGGCTTGGTCATGTAGGCATTGGCGTGCAGCGCGTAACAGCGCTCGACATCGGCCTCGGATGATGAGGTGGTCAGAATCAGGACCGGGATACTGGCAAGCTGATCGTCATTCTTGAGACTTTTGAGGACGTCGCGACCGTCGATCTTCGGCAGGTTCAGATCCAGAAGGATGAGGTCGGGCACGGGCTTTTCAGCGTGCTCACCCAGACCACGCAGGCGGTCCAAGGCGGCCTCGCCGTCGCGTGCGACCTCAAGCTCATGGCGTGCCTTGCCGCGCTCGAAGGCGTCGCGGACCAGAAATTCGTCACCGGAATTATCTTCAACAATCAGTATTTTGGCAGCGCGGGGAATCTTCATTATTCGGCTTCCGGTGGCTCGGCCCCGAGGGCCGGCATGGGCTTGGGAGCGGTTTTGGGCAGCGTGAAACGGAAAACGCTTCCATGAGGCTCATTGTCGGAAATGGTAAGCACACCGCCATGGGATTCAACAATTTTTCGGCAGATCGCGAGACCCATACCGCTGCCGGGATAGGCATCGGGCGAGTGCAGGCGTTTGAAGGGTTGGAAAATCTGTTCGCGATACTCACGCTTGATGCCAATTCCGTTGTCGGCCACGGAAAGCGTCCAGAAATCGCCGGTGTCTTCCGCACCGATCCAGACCTCCGCAGCCTGGCCCTCGGGCTGAAACTTCACGGCATTGCTGATGAGATTCTGCATCAGCTGACCCAGCCTGGCCGGGTGTCCCCGAACAACCGGCAGATCGCCGATATGGATTCGCTCCCGCGCGGCCTGCACCGATGGGCCCAGGGTCTTGAACGTCTCTTCAACCAGCTGGCCCATATCGACCTCGGTCCGTGTGGCATCGGCATCGGAGTTCAGACGTCCATAGGCGAGCAGGTCGGTGATGAGGGTCTGCATCCGCACGGTGGCATTCAGCGTGTGCCGGATATAGGTCTGGCCGGCATCATCAAGCTGGTCACCATACCGGTTGGCGAGCAGGCCGGTGAAATTCGAGATCAGACGCAGGGGTTCCTGCAGATCGTGGCTCGCGACGAAGGCAAAGCGTTCAAGCTCCTCATTGGCGCGGGTCAGGCGCTCGATGAAGCGCTCGCGGTCGGCCTCGGCTTGGATTCGCTCTGTGATGTCGCGCACAACGGTCACCGCGCCGATCGGCAGACCGGCGTCGTCGCGCATGGTTTCGGTTGCGTATTCGGCGAAGAAATCGCTGCCATCCTTGCGGCGAAAACGATCATATCCCGAATTGGGGCTGTCTCGCAGCGCTTCCTGGACCATTGCGCACTCATCACGTGTATGCGGTCGCCCGCGCATGTCGACCGGGTGGATGCGATCATGAATGACTTCACCGACAAGTTCATCCGGTGCATATCCGAACAGCTTCCCGGCCGCGGGATTGATAAGTACACCGCGCCCATCCTGATCAAAGCTTATGATCGCATCGGCGGCATGCTCCAGAATCAGTGAGAGATTATTGGAGAGACTCCGGGACTCGGCCGTCTTCTCATCAACCAGGCGCTGAACCAGGTCGGTGCGAGCCGTGGAGAGCATTGCGAGGGCATTGAGAATGGAAATGAAGCAGAATCCGACCACGATCACGGTCCAGGAAACCCAGTCCTGCTCGCCCTGCAGGAAGCTCTCATTGGCAATGTAATCGACCTGCCAGAGCTCGCCTCCCACCGAAAACTCCCGACGTGTTGTGAGCGCGAAACCGTCGGGAAGCCGGCCGTGTTCCCAAAGCGGGCGCCGCTGCGCATCCAGACCGCGGATGCGATAGGAATAGAGGGCGGCTTCGCTGGAGAAGGCTGACCCGAGGATGGCCTCGACACGGAAGGTTCCGACGGCGACGCTGCGCAGGCTTTCGCGTCGCTCAGACAGTTCTGCGGGGATCTGACGTCCGGCGAAAGCCGGAATGGCAAGGCCAACCCATGCGGCCGGTCCGCTTGCATTCAGAGGCGATGCGGAAAACGCCCCGCTGGCGAGCGAGGCGTCGATGAGGTCGGGCAGGTCATCGAAGAAATAGTCGGTGGCCAGCACTCGATCGGGCGTGATCATGAGCCGGCGACCGGGAGTGCTGCGAACGCCGTCGACCGGCCTCAGAAGGGCGTGGCGCGACATGTTCTCATCCGAATCGACCACCATCCAGTGCACGGAGCTCACGCTGTCGAGTTGGTCGAAGGCGATATCGACGAAGGTGGAGAATTCCTCCGGGGAAACATTTTCAGATGCTGCGAAAAAACCCTGCAGGGATTCCAGCCTGCGCCGCGCCGCATTCAGGCTTTCCTGCAAGGCAATATGGTCTTCGGCGACTTCCGCTTCGAAATGCTCTTGGCGCAGTTCGAGTCCATTCAATCGCGTGAGCGCAAATGTGGTGAGGCTGATGGTCGCCAGAATCGTGAAGACGAAGCCTATATTGCGTTTGCGACGGCGACTGACGCGATTGGTCTCGAACAGGACGAGCAGGACCGGGGCAATCGCGGCGGCAGCTACGGCATTTCCGGCCCAGTTCCGCGCGAAGGCGGACCAGAAGTCGATTTCGGATGCGCTGAAACCACCGAGAGTCACCCAGGCGGCAGCAAAAGCGGAGCCGACCATGCTGGCCAGAATGGCGCCGAACCCGATCAGACGGACGAGCTCCATGCCGGTTTCAAGCGCGACGCTTCGGTCCGGGGCCGGCCGGACAAGACGTCGCGCGATCGCAGCCTGGATAATGGCCGCGATTGCGAAGCCAACGCTGCCCCCCGCGGCGCGCCAGATTCCCGCGTCCAGGACATGGAAACCGTAGGTCAGGGTCAGCAGAAAAACGCCCAGGCCTATGGCGGGCAAGGCGCGGTATCCGATCAAAAGGACCGCAGTCAGAGTGACGGCGCCGGGCAACCAGATCGGCGCAAGGAAACCAGGTGGGATGGCCAGCAGAAACGAGGCGATGCCAGCGACCAGGATGGCCGTCAGGACTATCGCGCTTGCCTTGAGATCACGCATGCGCGCAATCGCCTCCCGCCCAACGAAGCCGGGACCGGCCCCGAAACAGGATTGAACCGCAATTCCTTCAGGGCGACAATGGCTTGCATAGGAAATGAGAGGCAGGTGGCGAATCCGCCTTGCCTGCCTCTCAATTCGTCAGACGCCGTCAGCGATGTCTGATAACGCCATGGCGGTGCGCAGCTGATCTTCGGTATCGCCCAGCTGATGGTCGATCATGATCAGGCGCTTGGCGTAGTGAGACCCGGAATACTCCCAGGTCATGCCGATTCCGCCATGCATCTGCACGGCTTCCTCGGCCACCAGCTTGCCGGCGCGACCGATCAGGTTCTTCGCCTGTGCCACTGCGAGAGCCCGCGCCTTGCTGTCGCTTTCGTCCAGCTTGGCGGCGGCATAGATGGTGATTGAGCGGGCCTGTTCGATCTCGATGGAGAAATCGACCAAACGGTGTTGCAGGGCCTGGAAAAGTGCAATCGGGCGACCGAATTGCTGGCGCTGCATCAGGTAGTCCTTGGTCATCACCTTGAGCACGTCCATCGCGCCCACGGCTTCGGCGCACAGGGCAACACGGCCGGCATCCAGGGCGGCCTCGATCGCCTCGCGGGCATCCTCGGCCAGGCAGCGCGCCTTGGTCTTGTCGAGAATGACCTCCGCGGCACCGGCGCCATCAATCATGGCGTAGGAGAGGACTTCCGCGTCCGTAGCAGCGACTTCATAGAGGCCCAACTTGCCTCCATCCGATTGCGCCGCGATCAGGATGTAATCGGCGCAATGCGCTCCATAGACGACGGTCTTGCGGCCGGTCAGCGTGTCGCCATTGGCCCGTGTGGTGATGCTGTCGAGATCCCCATAGGCGTCGCTCTCGTCAAAACCGAAAGCGGCCTTCTCGGCCCCGGCAATGATCGCCTCGATCCGCTCGGCCTCGCCATGCGCCGCGTAGAGGCGCAGCGCCATGAGATTGCCCAGCATGGGTTCGGCACAGATGGCGCGGCCCATTTCCTCGAACACGGTGGTGATGTCGAAACCGGCACCGCCAAATCCGCCGTCTGCCTCGGAGACCAAGGCGCCGAGAATGCCGAGTTCGGCAAGCTCGGCCCATTTGGCCGGGTCGTGGAAGTCGCCCTCATAAGCAACAGCATTGCGGTGTTCGATCGGGTACTGCTCGGCCAGATAGCGACGCAGGCTATCGCCGATCATGCGGCGATCTTCAGTCGGCGTGAAATCCATGGATCAGGCTCCGAAGGTTTCTTTGGCGATGATATTGCGCTGGATCTCGTTCGATCCGCCAAAGATCGAGAGTTTGCGATTATTGAAGTAATTGGCCGCGTTGGAGGCCGCTTCCGCAGGGGCGATGGCGTAATTGCCGATCACGTCCTCGGATGGGAAGGGGCATGCGGTGGCGCCCAGTGCGCGGCGCGACAGGTCATTGATGGCCTGACGGATCACCGTGCCCTTGATCTTCAGCATGGAGGAGACCGAGCCCTGCGCATCGGCGACGCCGGACAGCATGCGCAGATTCGTCATCCGCATGGCTTCCAGATCGATCTCGACCTCGGCGACCTTGGCAGCGAAAATCGGGTCCTGGGCGAGCGGCCTGCCCTTGCGCTTGACCTTGCGGGCGAGGGCCTTGAGCTGGCTGAGCGCCTCGCTGGAGGCACCGACGCCGGCGATATTGGTGCGCTCATGGCCCAGGAGATACTTGGCGATCGTCCAGCCCATGTTTTCTTCGCCGACCATGTTGGAGGCCGGCACGCGGACATCGGTGAAGAAGACCTCATTCACCTCGAAACCGCCCTCGATCAGCTTGATCGGGCGCATTTCAATGCCCGGCGTGTCGAGGTCGACCAGGATGAAGGAAATGCCTTCCTGGCGCTTGCCCTCGGTCGAGGTGCGCACGAGGCAGAAGATCTTGTTGGCGAACTGGCCGAGCGTGGTCCACGTTTTCTGCCCGTTGATGATGTAGTCATCACCATCACGGATGGCGCGGGTCTTGAGGCTGGCCAGGTCGGAACCGGCACCCGGCTCGGAATAGCCCTGACACCACCAATCCTCACCGGACAGGATGCGGGGCAGGATGGTCGCCTTCTGCTCTTCCGTGCCGAATTTGATCAGTACCGGACCCAGCATGCCGAGTCCGAAGGGGACCGTGCGTGGTGCATTGGCGCGGGCGCACTCTTCTTCGAAGATGTGCATGTTGACCGAGTCCCAGTCGGTGCCGCCATGCTCGACCGGCCAGCCCGGCGCCAGCCATCCCTGGCTGTTCAGCGTGGCGTGCCAGTTCTCCATGTCGGCCTTGTTCAGGTCGCGACCATTGCGCACCTTGGTGGCCAGTTCCTCGGACAGCTTGTCCGTCAGGAAGCTGCGCACTTCCTCGCGGAACGCCTCTTCCTCGGGGGTGAAATTCAGATCCATCTTGTCTCTCCTCGCGCCCTCTTATCGACCGCATTCACGACGAAACCGGGTCCCGATCTTGCGTCAGGCATCTCCGAGTTTCGATGACTGGGTATGTATGTAAATCAAAACCCGTCGATGTGAATAGTGCGCACCTGCAGCATCTGGTGCGGCGCTGCGGCTCAGGCGGGCTTGACGTAAGGGGAAGGTTTGGACGGGGTTGGCCCGTCAGGCCGAGACGAGCAGGCCGCGGGATTCCAGTGCCGCGCTCAGGCCGGTCTTGCCGGTGAACAGCTCGGCGTCGAAGCCGTGGAGGCGGGCCGCGTCGACATTGGCCTGGCGATCGTCAAAGAAGACGACCTCATGCGGCGCGAAGGGGAGGCGGGCCTCGGTGATTGCGTAAATCCTGGGGTCCGGCTTGATGACACCCTCATGCGCCGAGACGATGACGTCCTTCATGTGGCGCATCTGCGGATAAAGACGATTGACCGGATCGAGCCATTCAGCGGGCAGATTGGTCAGTGCGTATTGCGGCACGCCATGATCGGCCAAGGCATCCATGATCCGGGGCGTGCCGTCGACGGTGCCGTTCAGCATTTGCTCGAACCCGCTTTCCCAGGCGCGGATCGCGTCCTCGAGGTGCGGGTGGGCTTCGATCAGGTGAAGGCGGTTTTCGGCCATCGGGACGCCGCGGTCATGGGCGGCGTGCCACTCCATGGTGCAGACCTTCTCGAGGAAGTGTCGGCACTCGGCCTCGGTGGCGAAGAGTTTCGAGTAGAGATAGGCGGGCGACCAGTCCAGGAGGACATTGCCGAGATCCCACAGAACGGCTTTCGTCGTCATGGACATCTCCTCAACGCAAAACCCGCGCACCTTTTCGATGCACGGGGCAAGCGGCATTCATGCTGATAAGCAGGCGCGCCTGGACGAGGCGCTGCCGACGCGTCGACTAGCCGGCGCGCGCTTTGAAGCGCGGGTCGGTCTTGTTGATCACGTAGACGCGGCCACGGCGCTTCACGACCTGGCAATCGCGGTGGCGGTTTTTCAGCGATTTGATCGAGCTGCGGACTTTCATCGTGTGGCCTTCGCGTTACAAGCGTAATTCAACGGAGCGCGGGAGATACTGGAGCATTTGCGGCCTGTCAACGTGTCAGGTGCGGGAATTCCGCATGTCACGCAGCCCTGCCCCGATGAAGAATTGCCGTGCGACCGGGATGCCCTAGACTTTGCTCACGGACAAGGGAGGGCTCCATATGACCCGCAAGACCGCTGCCGATTTCGATCAACGCATACTCGACCTCTTTGACGGCTATGTTCATGGCCAGATGACCAAGCGCGATTTTCTCAGTCGTGCGGCCCGATTCACGATCGCCGGTGTCGGTGCCGCGGCTGTGCTGGAAGCCCTGCAACCCGACTATGCCCTCGCCGAGCAAGTCGCGCCGGATGATCCGGATATCGTCACCGAGCGCATCCGCTATCCCTCACCGGACGGGCATGGCGAGGTTGAGGGGCTGCTCGCGCGTCCGACGGGCCCGGGGTCCTTTGGCGCGGTGCTGGTCGTGCACGAGAATCGCGGCCTCAACCCGTATATCGAGGATGTCGTGCGGCGCTGCGCGAAGGCGGGCTATCTGGCGCTGGGGCCGGATGGGCTGACCTCGCTTGGCGGCTATGCCGGCAATGATGATGACGGGCGGGTGATGCAGCGTCAGCTCGATCCGCAACGCCTGCTCGCGGATTTCTTTGCTGGTTTCGAGTTCCTGACCGGGCATGAGCGTTCGACCGGCCGGGTCGGCGCCGTGGGCTTTTGTTACGGTGGCGGGGTCTGCAATGCCCTGGCTGTGGCCTATCCGGAGATGGCGTGCGCGGCACCCTATTACGGACGTCAGGCCGCGATCGGGGATGTGGCCGTTATCGAGGCGCCGCTCCAGCTCCACTATGCCGGCAATGATGAGCGCATCAATGCCGGAGCGCCGGCCTATGAGGCAGCGCTGCGAGCGACCGGGAAAACCTTCGAGGCCCATGTCTATGACGGTGCCAATCATGGCTTCCACAATGACACCACGCCCCGCTACGATGAGGCCGCAGCCGCCTTGGCCTGGTCGCGAACGCTGGACTGGTTCGCGCGTCACATCGGCTGATATCACCTGCTGGAGCTGTCATGACTGCTAGTCTTGTATTGCCGCGCCTGATCCGGACCGGATCCGGTGCCCTGGCCGAGATCGCGGACCTGCTCGGGCGCTGCGGCGTGTCCCGTCCCCTGATCATCACCGACCCGACCATGGTTCAGCTGGGCTATGTCGATCGGCTGACGGCCCACCTTGCCAGCGCTGACATTGCCTTTGGTCTGTTCGATGCCACCGAGCCGGAGCCCACCGAAACCTCGGTCATCTCTGCCGAGGCGATCCTGGCCTCGGGGTGCGATGGCGCTGCGTTTGACGGACTTGTGGCGCTCGGCGGAGGGAGTGCGATCGATACCGCCAAGGCCCTTGCGGTGCTGGGTCCTCATGGCGGTCGGATGCGGGACTACAAGGTGCCGCGCATGGTCGATGAGCCCGGCCTGCCGGTGATCGCCATCCCGACCACGGCGGGCACGGGGTCGGAGGCGACGCGCGTCACTGTCATCACCGATCCGGAGAATGACGAGAAAATGCTGTGCATGGGGCTCGCCTTCATGCCGGTGGCCGCGATCCTTGATCCCGATCTCACCCTGTCCCTGCCCAAAAGGGTGACAGCGGATACCGGAATCGACGCCCTGACCCATGCCATCGAGGCCTATGTCAGCCGCAAGGCGTCGCCCTTTTCGGATCAGCAGGCACTGGCAGCCATGCGCCTGATCGCACCCAATCTGCGCCGCGCCTTTCATGACGGCGAAGACCGCGAGGCGCGCGAGGCCCTGTTGCTCGGTGCCTGTTTCGGAGGGATCGCCTTTTCCAATGCCTCGGTCGCCCTTGTGCACGGGATGAGTCGGCCGATCGGCGCCTTTTTCCATGTTCCGCACGGTCTCTCCAATGCAATGCTTTTGCCGGCCATCACCAGCTGGTCCATCCCGGCGGCGCCGGAACGCTATGCCGATTGTGCCCGCGCGATGGGGTTGGCCGATGAGGCCGCCAGCGACGCTTTTTCCAATGATGCCCTGATCAACGAGTTGCGCGCCCTGAACGCGGAATTGGGCGTCCCGACACCGACCGGTTTCGGCATTGCCCGAGACCGCTGGCAGCAATTGCGACCGCTGATGGCCGAGCAGGCGCTGGCGTCCGGATCGCCCGGCAATAATCCGCGCGTGCCCTCCGCCGACGAGATCATCGCCCTTTATGATGAGGTTTGGGGGTGACACATCGGACTCGTCTGCTGCGTCTTACAACTTCGAAAGTTGCTCCGGCCGGGCACGCTCCATAGTGTGCGCGGCATGACAGGCTTGGGTAAGACATGTGCCGCCGCGCTGGCGGCCTTTTTCGTGGCTGGATCGGCGGCTCTCGCGGTTCAGCCCGGTTCGATCGATGTGGATGTCGAGCTCGTGCTTGCCGTCGATATTTCCTATTCCGTGGACGAGGAGGAGGCGCGCCGTCAGCGCGAGGGCTATGTTGCGGCCCTGGCCTCCGAGGACGTGATCCGGTCCATCCAGGGTGGACCGCTTGGACGCATCGCTGTGACCTATGTCGAATGGGCGGATCGCGGATTCCAGCGCTCCGCAGCCGACTGGACAGTGATCGGTTCGGAAGAAGATGCGCTGGCCTTCGCCTCGCGTGTCGCCGCGGCTCCGCTCGAGCGCGGCCACTATACCGCGATCGGCGCGGCGATCGCTGATGCGGTCGAGCGGATCGAGACCAATGCCTATAACGCGCCGCGCCTGATCATCGATATTTCCGGCGACGGTCCGCAAAATCAGGGCCTGCCCCTGGAGCAGGCCCGTGCCCTGGCGGATCAGGCGCAGGTCGTGGTCAATGGACTGCCGGTCATTTCGTCCGGAGACGGGCGCTGGGTGCGGCCGGTCGAGGTCAATCTCGACGATTATTTCCGCGAGAATGTGATCACCGGACCGGGCGCCTTCGTGCTGCCGGCACGGACCGAGGATGAATTCCGCGAGGCGATCCTGCGTAAATTGATCATCGAGATTGCCGGTGCCTTGCCGAGCCATGGTGAAGTCGACCCGCTTTACGGCACCGAGGCCGGCCGCGCGCCGTGAGACGTGGATTCGCACTTTCCGGCGCCATCGCCGTGGCCCTGACGCTTGGCGCCAGTGCGCGCGTGCCCGCGCCCTGGGTGAGCGAAGCCCGTCCGCATGAATACACCGAGGATGGCCGCGAGCTGGTTGACCTGGAGCTTGTCCTTGCGGTCGACGTATCGTCCTCGATCGACGAGACCGAGGCCCGGCGCCAACGTGAGGGTCATGTCGCGGCGCTCGCCGATCCGGACATCATCTCGGCCATCCAGAGCGGCGGCTATGGTCGCATTGCCGTTGTGTATCTTGAATGGGCAGACGGGGATTTCCAGCGTGTGGTGGCGCCCTGGACAGTGATCGAGACCGAGGCCGACGCCCAGGCCTTTGCCGCTAGCCTGGCGACCGCCCCCTTTGTTTCTGGTCGACGGACGGCCATCGGGGCGGCGATCGAAAGCTCGGTCACGCTGATGGAAGAGAACGCGTTCGAGGGCGTGCGCCAGGTCATCGATATATCCGGCGACGGACCGCAGAATTCCGGCTCCAGCCTGAGCCTGGCGCGTCAGCGGGCCGAGGACGCGAATATCACCATCAATGGTCTGCCGATTGCCGGCGGCCGCCAGCACCCTTTCCGTCCCTCTGTCTCGATTGATGTCAGCGCCTATTTCGAAAATCAGGTGATCGCCGGGCCGGGCGCCTTTATTTCGCCCAGTAATGAGCATGATGATTTCGTGGACGCGCTGCGGCGCAAGCTTATTATCGAAATTGCCGGGCTCGATCCGCATCTTCTTCTCGAGCCGGCTGTGCTCGTGAGGAATGGATGATCCGTCGACTGCTCGTACTTGCTGCCACCGCTTGCCTGTTCACATCACCCGCCCTGGCCCAGCCAGACGGTGAAAGCTTCGCCGATTGGCGCGGAGATTTTCGGACCCGCTTGATCGCCACAGGTGTGGAAGAGGCGACCGCCGCGGACATGCTGGACGGGCTCGAGCCGGAAATGCGCATCATTGATCGCGATCGCAGCCAGCCCGAATTCGTGCGGCCGATCTGGTCCTATCTCGACATCGCCGCCTCGGATCTGCGTATCGCCAATGGCCGGGATGTCTATGCCGAGAACCGCGCGGCCGTTGATGCGATCGCCGCCCATTTCGGGGTCCGGCCGGAAATCCTGATAGCGATCTGGGGCCTGGAAAGCTCTTACGGCGCCATTCCCGGTAATAATGACATCGTACAGGCGCTTGCGACGCTTGCCTGGGAAGGGCGTCGCCGAAACTGGGCCGAGGCTCAGCTGATTGCCGTCGCGGAAATGCTGGAGTCCGGCTATGCCACGCGTGCCCAGCTCACGGGCTCCTGGGCCGGTGCCATGGGCCAGATGCAATTCATCCCGACCACCTATCTCGAGCGCGCCCACGACTGGGATGGAGATGGGACCCGCAATATCTGGACCGACCCGCACGACGCCTTGGCCTCCGCGGCCAATCTCCTCGCCCGGGCCGGCTGGCGCGACGGTGCCCCGGCCATTCTGGAAGTCGCGGTGCCGGACGGTTTCGATTTTGACGCCTGGGACCCGGGCCAGTCACGCTTGGTCAGTCAGTGGGCCCTGCTCGGGCTGACGCCGGCTGCGGGCGAATGGGAGGCGGATCATCTGATGCGCGCGGCGCGGCTGGAATTGCCGGCAGGCGGGCAGGGTCCGGGCTTCCTGACCTTCCCCAATTTCCGGGTTATCAAGCAGTATAATAACTCCACCTCCTACGCGATCGGGGTGGCCCATCTGGCCGACCGTATCGCCGGTGACGCGGCCTTGGTGGGGCCCTGGCCCGAGGGCAATCCGCCGATCAATCGGAGCCAGACCCGTGATGTCCAGGCCGCGCTCAATGCGTTGGGCTTTGACAGTGGAACGCCTGATGGCCTGGCCGGGCCGAATACACGGGCCGCGCTGCGTGCATTCCAGCGGGCCAACGGCCTGATCGCCGACGGGTATCTGGGCCGAACCATGTTTGATGCGGTGATTGCCGTGCAAGCCGCTCAGGCGGACTGACGACCGGGACTCGATTCCGGCGTGTCGGCCGTCGGCGTAGCCAGCTCGGCGCGGATCTGATTGAGCAGACTGTTGAGCTTGCGTGGGTCGATGGGCTTGGCGAGATGGCGGTCCATGCCGGCTGCCCGGTATTCCGCTATTTGTTCAGTCAGAACATTCGCGGTGACCGCGATGACCGGGACGCGCGGCCGGTTTTCGCGGATTTCCAGCTGACGGATGCGCCGCGTTGCTTCGATCCCATCCATGTCCGGCATCTGCACATCCATCAGGACGACATCGATATCGCCACGGATGTTGACCGAAGCGATCGCCTCCAGTCCGCTATCGGCCTGAATGACATCGATATTGTGTTTGGCCAGCATGCTTTGCAGGACGAGGCGATTGGTTGCGACGTCGTCGACGATGAGGGCGACAAGTTTGCGGCTCTGGTCTGTTGCGGGCTTTGTTTCTTCGACGATCACCGGGGCTTGGGCGCGCGGCAGGTTGAGCACGACCGTAAAGATCGAGCCACAGCCCTCGCGCGAGCGCACTGAGATGTCGCCGCCCATCATCTTCGCAAGATGATGGCAGATCGGCAGTCCGAGGCCGGTCCCGCCATAGGAGCGGGTTGTGGAGCTGTCGGCCTGGGTGAAGGGCGCAAAAATGCTCTGGAGTTTTTCAGCCGGGACGCCGATGCCGGTATCCGCGACACAGATTTCGACCCGGTCATGGCCCGGCTTGTCCGTGGCCGAACAGCGGATCGAGACGGTTATCGTCCCCATCTGTGTGAACTTGATGGCATTGCCGACCAGATTGGTCAGGATCTGTCGCAACCGGGTCGGGTCGGCTTGATACCAGCCCTCGGCGCTGCGATCGATTGTGGCTTCCAGCTCAAGTCCTTTCTCTCGGCACGCAGGGCGGAAGGCCGAAACCGTCCAGTCCAGCGCCTGACCAAGCGAAACCTCGATGGTCTCCAGCTCGATCTCTCCTGCCTCGATCTTGGACAGGTCCAGCACATCATTGACGACTGACAGAAGCAGGTCACCGGACGCTGCGATTGTTTTGACCATCTGGCTTTGACGATCGTCCAGCCTGGTGTCGCGCAAGACGGTGGCCATGCCCAGGACACCGTTCAGGGGCGTGCGGATTTCATGGCTCATCTGGGCCAGGAAAACCGATTTGGCCGCATTGGCGCGTTCCGCGGATTCCCGAGCATCATGCAAGGCCTGGATCGAGCGACTGATGGCGCGTGCGGCCGGCCGGAAGATCAGGAGGGCTTCCAGTGCCAGGGTTATCAAGGTGAGGATGAAGGCGGTCCATTCGAGGCGCCGGAAATTGTTCACCCGGGCGCTCGCAGCGGCCTCGAACGCACCGGTGGCGGCGTTGAGACGCGGCAGGACGTCCTGCGATGTGAGGAAAAGCTGGGCGACCGGCTCGATCGCGAAACCCTCGGCGCGCGCGCGTTCGGCCAATGCAATCAGATTGCGGCTCTCCCGGTCCACCTGCCATGGCTCACCGAAGTAAATCTCGGTGAGGATGGCATCGGCTTCGGCAGCGATGACCAGCTCGTCGTGCGAGAGGCGGAACAGGTCGAGCGCGGCACTGAATTCGGCGGTCTCGGCGGCGCCGGGCGCGATCGGGTGGTTGGCCAGAAGAGCGAGGCGCTGGCTCAGCATGCGCTGGCGTCCTGCTTCATTGATCATCCTACCATCATCTTCTGCCTGGCTTGCCGCGAATTGACTCAGCGCAAGCAGGAATGCCGCGAGCGCGGCGATCAGGCCGAGGGCAATGGCATAGCGAAGGGTGAGTTGCTGGCCGTTCATGGAGGATGCGCGCGAAAACGTCTGGGGCCCCTACGTGTATCGAAATATGACTAACGGGGTGTTGAGATGTCCGGCCCACGGTCGTCTAGACGTCCGGCTCGACCTCGACAACGTCGACGGCCCGGCGGATGCCGGGGTGGTACCAGGCAATGAGAACCGCGATCACACTGAGAACAACGGCAACATAATAGGGCACGACATGGCCCAGCTGGTTGTACATGAACAGCCCGCCGACCGGCCCGATGATGAAGCCGAGCCCGGCGGTCGCGGTGGTCAGGCCGGCGGCGCGGCCCTGTTCTTCCGGCGTCACTGCAATCGAGGCGCCACCGACAAAGCCGGATCGCGACAGGCCGAAGGCGAAGCTGATGAGGATATAGGCTGTGACAATGCCGGCGTAATTGGGGGCGATGATCATCAGGCCGAACCCGGCAATGGTGATGATGGCGCCCAGCGTCATCAGCACGCGCGGGCTGGCCTTGAGGGCAGGGATGACGACCAGTTGGGCGATAATCAGCGCGCCTGCGCCGGCGGCCAGGGCGATCGCGGACATCTGCAAGCCCTGATTCTCGTCCAGCCCGAGAGAATCCATGATGAAGAAGGCCAGGGTCGACAGGCTCAGTGACTGGACGATCCAGGTCACACAGCCATAGCCGACAAAGGGCGCAATGCGTGGATCGGCGGCGAAGGCGAATTGCCTGAACGGGTTGATCGGGCGGTTTTGCTGTTTGGGCGGTGATTGTTCGGGCAGATAATGCCAGACCGCCCAGGCGCCCAGCGCGACAGTGGCCGAGATGATCACCATGAAGACCGGCACGCCGACCAGTTCGACCAGGGTCGCGGCGAGGGTCGGGCCGATGACCGCGCCCATGCCGAAAGCCGCCGTGAGCCCCGCCAGGGCTTCGGTCCGTTCGGCCGGGCTCGTCCGGTCGGCGACATAAGCCTGCGCGGCCGGATTGGTGGCCGAGCCCAGCGAGCCGAACAGGGTCCGCGCCAGGGCCATCGCGAAAATGGCGGCCAGAGGCGGCACCCAGCCGCTCTCCCCGGCCCAGGCCGCGGCAGCGAAAATCAGGGTGGAGCAGGCGAAAGCCGACAGTCCGAAGACGATGAAGGGCTTGCGGCCGCGGCGATCGGAGAGGGCGCCCCAGATCGGGGTCATGGTCATGAATAGCACGGCCGACACCGTATAGATCGCCCCGACCCAATATTCCGGCACGGCCAGCCCACGCGCCAGCGGCGGCAGGATGGCAAACAGCATGTTATTGCCGATCCCGGTCGCCATCAGGCACAGGAAGAGCAGGCGAAAGGCATTGCGCCGCTCGGTCTGGCTGGACGGGTTGGACGGATCATAGGGCGGCGTCATGGTGGCAGAACTAGACCGCCTCCCGGCAAGCGTCCAACATCAAAACCGAAAGGCGGCCATCTGTTATTGCCGACCGCCTCCGGTAAACAGCCATCTAACGCCCGTTCAACCGGACATTAAGCTTACCGCGTCATAGTGCCCTCAAATCGGGTGGAAAACCGCCTGGCAGATGTGGTGGACGGGTAGATGTTTCAGATTATCGGCATTGTCGTCGTTTTCGTGATGGTGTTTGGCGGCTTTTCGCTCGCCGGCGGTCATTTCGACGTTATCATGAAGGCCTTGCCCTTCGAGATGATGATGATTGGCGGCGCCGCCGTCGGCGCTTTCCTGATCGGCAACAAGCCGAAAACGGTGATGAAGACGCTGGGCGATCTGTCCAAGATCTTCACCGGCTCGAAGTGGAAGGGTCAGGATTATACCGACCTCTTGTCATTGTTGTTCCTGCTAACAAAAACAATGAAGACAAAAGGGGTGATTGCGCTGGAAAGCCATATCGAAAACCCCACCGAGAGCACGATTTTCACCCGGTATCCGCGCATCATGAAGGACCATTTCGCGGTCGACTTCATCTGCGACACGCTGCGGATGATGACGATGAACCTCGAAGATCCGCACCAGGTCGAAGACGCGATGGAAAAACAGCTGGAAAAGCACCATCACGAAGCCGCTGACCCGGCCCACGCCATGCAGACCATGGCCGATGGCCTGCCCGCCCTGGGTATCGTGGCGGCCGTGCTCGGCGTCATCAAGACGATGGGCGCGATCGAGAGCCCGCCGGCCGTTCTGGGCGGCTATATCGGTGGCGCTCTGGTCGGGACTTTCCTGGGCGTGTTCATCGCCTACGGCTTTGTCGGTCCGTTCGCGGCCTACATGCAGGCCGTCTACGACGAAGAGCATGCCTTCTACAAGATCATCCAGGATGTGCTGGTGGCACACCTGCACGGCAATGCTGCCCAGATCTCGGTCGAGATCGGTCGCGGTGGCGTGCCCTCCAAGATCCAGCCGAGCTTTGCCGAGCTGGAAACAGCCCTGGACGCAATTCCCGCCGAAGCCGCCTGATCAAACAAGGCGCACACGGGTTACTGGCGCGGAGTCTTTCGACTCCGCGCCCTTATTTTTTGTGCAATCGGCCAACCCGCCGGGGCTGGCAGCGCTGCGTTTTGGGTTTAGAAGGGCGGCATGAAAATCAAGGACAGCGAAATTCTCATCGTGCCCGGACTTGGCAATGCCTCTCCCTTTCATTGGCAGAGCCGCTGGCAGAACAATATGTCCACGGCGCGCCGGGTCGAGCAGGACGATTGGGACCGGCCCCGGCGTGATGCCTGGACGGCCCGTCTGGTCGAAGAGGTCGAAAAGGCGGGCAAGCCGGTCATCCTCGTGGCGCATTCCGTTGGTGTCTTGACCGTGGCCCATGCTGCACCGTCCCTGGTCGGCAAGGTGGCCGGGGCTTTTCTGGTCGGCGCCTCGGACTGGGAGCGACCCGAGCTCAAGGACAAGTATGGCAATCACGGGTTCGACCCGGTGCCGCGAACGCCGCTGGGCTTTCCCGGCCTGATGCTCGCCAGCTCCAATGATCCGACCTGCAAGTTGATCAAGGCCGAGGCCTGGGCGCGCGACTGGGGCGTCCGTTTCGGTGACGCCGGCGAGGCCGGACATTTTGAACCTGAAAGCGGTCATGGGCCCTGGCCTGAAGGCCTGATGGCCTTTGCAAAATTCACCCAATCCCTGAGTGCGCAGCCGGGATGACGACGGACGGGCTGTATTGTGCGCCCGCCGTGCTCGACTGGTCGCAGGCCAGCGGACCGCGGGCCAGCGATTATGGCGACGTCTATTTCTCCGCCGAGGATGGGCTCGCGGAGACCCAGGCGGTTTTCCTGAAGGCCTGCCAGCTGCCCGAGGCCTGGGCGGGACGCCGAGGGTTCGTGGTTGGGGAGCTGGGCTTTGGAACGGGCCTCAATGCGTTGGGTCTCTGGCAACTCTGGCGCGATGAAGGGGCCGCCGATGGCTGGCTCGACTTCATCTCGGTCGAAAAACACCCGCTCGACCGTGACGCCGCCGCGCGGGCGCTTGCCGCTTGGCCGCATCTTGCCGATCTGTCCGCGCGTTTGCTCGCACAATGGCCAAGCCGGCTGAAAGGTCCGCAACGACTGGTTTTCCCCGAGGATCGTTTCGCCATCACGATTTTCCAGGACGAGGCAGAGGCGGCGCTGGCGCAGATGAGAGGGCCGGTGGATGCCTGGTTCCTTGACGGCTTCGCGCCGGACCGGAATGCCGCCATGTGGTCGCAAAATGTGTTCAACCGGATCGCTGAATTATCCGCTCCCGGTGCCCGGGTCGGAACCTTTACCGTCGCGGGCTTTGTCCGCCGGGGTCTGGCCGAGGCCGGATTCGACGTCGCCAAACAGCCGGGCTTCGGGCGCAAGCGCGAAAGGCTGGAAGCGATCTGGCCGGGCCAGCCAGACACGTCGAGGCGCGGGATTGACGGGGGTCAGGTCGCCGTGGTCGGGGCCGGTATTGCCGGGGCATCCCTCGTCCACGCCCTGCGCGCGCGCGGCATTGAAACGTTGCTGATCGATGCCGGTGGACCGGCTTCCGGCGCCTCGGGTGCGCCCGCCGGCCTCCTGACGCCGCGACTGGAAAAGGCCGATCGATCGCATGTCCGCGCAATGCTCGCGGCCTTTGATTTTGCGCGCCGTCTCTATGACGGGCGGGACGGGTTTCACGCTGAACCCGTCATTCGCCTGCCCCGGGATGACCGTGAGGCCGACCGTTTCGCCGTGCTTGCTGACTGGATGCCGGATCATCTGGTCTGGACAGGCACGCAGCTGGAACTGATCAGCGCCGGTCGTTTCGAGCCTCGCCGCCTCGTCAGCGCGCTGATGGAAGGTCAGCCGTGCCGATCAGCCCGTATCGCGAAGATTGAGGCCGGGAATGGCACGGTTCGCCTCCTGGATGGCGGCGGTGGGCATGTGGCAGAGGTGGCGCATGTCATCCTGGCTGCGGGTGCCGGAATGGCGGATTTTCATGGCGATATCGAGTTGAGCGCCGGACAAGTGACGGTGTTTGACGGCGAGGCACCGGAAACCCCGGTCAGTTGGGGCCATTATGCCTGCCGGGCCGGTGACGGCGTGCTGGTCGGGGCGACTCATGTCCGCGGCCGGCATGTCCTGCCTGATGAGGACGCTGACGCGGGTTTTCGTGCCGCCATGGCAGAGCGATTGCCGATGGTCACACTGGGCCCGGTTCAGGAAAGGTGGGGTAGTGTCCGTGCCGCGACGCCGGACCGCCTGCCCCTTCTGGGACCAGTTGGAGCGGGCCTGTCTGTTCTGGGGGGGCTGGGCTCGCGCGGCTTCGCGCATGCGCCCCTGCTGGCCGAAGTGCTGGTCAGTGACCTGACCGGGGGCGGGGCTGTGCTGGAAAAGGCCGGACTCGCCGCGCTCTCACCGGAGCGCTTTGCCGAACGGCGCGCCCGCAAGGGCCGCTAGCGACGCTTCGCTAGAGGGTCACGCGATAGCTGGGCGTCTCGACCGCGCCGATCCGCAAGGCGGCGAGTGGACAGCCGGAATTCAGGCATTCCACATGCAGGTCGATATCGAGGCCGCGCTGGCGCGAGACTTCCAGTTCCACCGGGCCGACCGAGACGGCCACTGCGGCGCCCGCCGCATAGGGAAGCGCCACGGGCAGACCCAGCGTGCTCGTCATCAAGCATCCGATCAGCGCTGTCTTGGTCAACATCTGTCTCTCCGCGAATGTGTGCCTCGATCCTGTGATGCCGCCAACGCGCCATTTGGATGCAAGGCGTCCGGCAAAAGCGGCGCGGCTTTTGCACAGGTCGCGGGCAAGCGCGCGATCTGACGCGTATCGAGACAAGAGTGGTGCAACATGGTCATGGCTACGGGTGAGAGTTTCGTCGACCGGCGTACCGGTTCGCGACATGTCTGGTTTTTGAATTCGGCATTCGACAAAATCGGCATGGATGTCGCTCTGCGCCGGATCGCCGAACGCGCGCCGACCGAGCCCTTCGCCTTCGTCGTGACACCCAATGTCGATCACCTCGTGCGTCTCGAGACCGATACCGTTCTGGCCACGCTTTACGCCCAAGCCTGGCTCACCGTATGCGATAGTCGTGTCCTCGAGCTGATCGGCCGGATTTCCGGCGAGCGGATTGATGTCACCCCTGGTTCGGATCTGACCGAACGCCTGTTCGATACCGTCATTGACCCTGATGCGCCGCTGACCATTATTGGCGGTAATCAGGAAGTGATCGACGCCGTCAGCAAGCGCTACGGGTTGACCGATGTGCGCTGGCACGAACCGCCCATGGGGCTCCGCAACAACCGGGAAGCTGTGGAGGCGTGTGCGCAATTCGTCGCCGATAACCCTTCCCGTTTCGCCTTCTTTTGCGTCGGCTCGCCGCAACAGGAAATGATCGCCGAGGCTTGCCTCGACCGCGGCGATTGTACCGGTGTCGGCTTGTGTGTCGGGGCTTCGCTCGATTTTCTCGCCGGTGCGGCTGAACGGGCCCCGGTCTGGATGCGCGAGGCGCGTCTTGAGTGGTTGCATCGGCTGGCCCAGGAGCCCGCCCGTATGTGGCGCCGCTATCTGGTTGACGGTCCCAAAGTCCTGCTTTTGTGGCGGCGCTGGCGCAAGACGCGCAGCTCCATGCGCAAGCTGGAACAGGCGCTGGGAACACCCGATCGGGTCAAGGAGCGCAATCTTCACCTGCGTATCCGGAATCTCGAGCGACAGCTCGCTTCCCGCGACTGACCCGCATTGATTGCCTTTTGCCGCAGCGCGTCATAGCGTCCGCTCCGTGATGGTTCCCTCACGGGAATAATAGGGAAGCTGGTCAGGCCTTCGGGCCAAGTCCAGCGCTGTTCCCGCAGCCGTAGGTGGCGAGCGGTGAGGCACAAAGCCACTGGGGGTGACCCTGGGAAGGCGCTTCATTCGCATTGACCCGCAAGCCGGAAGACCTGCCGTCACTGTCGTCTGTCCGCTCGTGCGGGAGCTCACGAGACTGGCGCGGTGTTTTCCGTTTCTGACGACTCCTCTGCAACCCGCTCGTGGCCCATCGGTCTCGGGCCTTACTGCTATGGAGACGTGGCAAATGCGTATAAAATCCTGGCACCAGCTTTGTCTGGCCGCCTCATGCCTTGGCTTTCCGGTCTCGGCATTCGCTCAGACGAGCGACGAATCCGAGATCATTTACATCACTGCGGCGCGGATTGCGTTGCCGGCCGATCAAGCCACTTCGAGCATCACGCTTCTGGATGCCGACCTGCTCGAGGCGCGTTCGGCGAGCTTTGCGGCGGACGCGCTGCGGGCCGTGCCCGGGCTCGCTGTATCGCGCTCCGGTGCGCCCGGCTCCTTGACGCAGATCCGGGCTCGCGGCTCGGAAGCCAATCATGTCCTCGTCCTGATCGATGGCGTCGAAGCCTCCAACCCCTTTACCGGCGAGGCTGATTTCTCGCACTACGCATTCGATGACCTGGCCTCGATCGAGGTCGCGCGAGGCGAGCAATCCGCGCTCTGGGGTGCCGATGCGATCGGCGGCGTCATTCGACTCAATTCCCGGCGGCCGCAAAACCGTCTTGACCTCGGAGCCCGCCTTGAAGGCGGGAGTTTCGACACGCGGCGCCTGAGCGTTCAGGTCGGTGGCGAGATCGGGGATCATTGGCTGTCCGGCAGTGCCAGCGACTATCGAAGCGACGGCATTGATGTCGCTGGCCTTGGTGGCGAGCGGGACGGTTACGCCAACACGGTCATTTCACTGTCGGGCGGCTTCCATATCCGCGAAGGTTGGCAGCTGGAGGGCACGGCGCGCCGCATCGCAAGCGAAAGTGAATACGATAGTGATACTGATTTTGATGGTCGGCTCGACAATGTTGATCTGCGCACAGACGGGGACACTGTTCTGGCGCGGTTGGCCCTGCTGGGTGAGCAGCAATGGCGGGATGTCGGGGTCAGTCATGAAGTTGCACTTCAACTCACCGATGACACCTCGCGCTCCCGGTTCTCGGGCGCGCAGACGTCGCGTGCCCTGGGGCAACGCCTTCAGGTCCACTACGAGGTGACCGGGATTTGGGAGACCGGCCCCTATCAGCACCGTCTTACCGGTCTCGTCGAGCATGACCAGGACCGTCTGAAATCCTTTTCGGGTGGGGGTGCCGGTTCCAATCAGACGCGTCGTCTCGAAGCCGATGCGCTGGCGTTTGACTATGGCCTGTCGCGCGGCGCCTTCGATGTAACAGGCTCTGCCCGGCATGACGTCCACTCCCTGTTCGCGGACTCGACGACATGGCGGGTAGGTGCCGGATGGGATTTTGATTCGGTCGGTGGCCGTTTGCGGGCCAATTTTGGCGAGGCGGTGAAGAATCCCGGCATCTATGAGCTATTTGGTTTCTTCCCTGACTTCTTTACCGGAAATCCAGACCTGGCACCGGAAGCGTCCCGCGGTTGGGAAGTCGCCTGGGATCAGAACCTGCTTGCGGGCGCGGCGAGCGTCTCGGTCGTCTATTTCAGCTCCGAGCTGGAGAATGAAATCTATACCGACTTCGGCGCTTTTCCGGCGACGGCGCTGAATGCGGCTACCCGCTCGGATCGGCGAGGTGTGGAAATGTCGGCCGCGTGGGATATTGACCCGGCCTGGTCGCTCTTCGCCTCGGTCAGCCTGCTGGACAGTGAGGAAAGCGGGGTCGCGGAAATCCGCCGCCCGGAACGCCTGGCCTCGCTGACCCTGTCCTGGGCGCCGATAGACGGTCCGTTCTCGGCATCGGCGACGCTCGACCATACCGGTGATCAGACCGACACCGATTTCGGAACTTTCCAGCCGGTCCAGCTGAACGCCTATTCGCTTGTGGGCGGCCAGGTCGGATGGGAGGTCCGTGAGGGCGTCGAAATCTATGCCCGCGGGGAAAACCTGCTCGATGAGGAGTATCAGGATGTCTTCGGCTATCACACGCCGGGTCGCGGCTTGTATCTCGGCCTGCGTCTCGCTCATCGCTAGTCCGGCCCTGGCTGAGGAAGGGGCGGTGCCGCAAGGCGGCATCGCCTCGACTTCGCTATGCGCGGACGCCTACGTTCTGGCCCTGGCACCGGAAGACGGGATCACCGCCCTGTCCTGGCAGGTAGACCAATCGGTCTCGGCGGCGCCACCGTGGTCGCGCGCCTTGCCCCGGGCGTGGCCGGATGCAGCGCGCCTGCTTGAGCTTTCGCCTCAACTGACCGTGTTCGGCACGGGCGAAGGAGGGCGCACGGCTCGGCTGCTCGACCGCGCCGGCTACGACTCTGTCGAGCTTGCTTGGGCCGACGATTTTGGGGGTGTGCGCAATAATCTGATCGCGCTTGGCGCAGCCAGTTCCCGCGAACGCGAAGCCGATCTTGCGATCTCCGAAATCGACCAGCGTCTCGCGCGCCTGGCCGAGCGGGCGGAGGAGCGGCCGCGCCAGCCCCGCATGGTTTATCTGAGTGTGTCGGGTGGTTCTGCCGGTGCCGGAACTTATATCGATGCGGCGATCAACGCCGCAGGCGGCATCAATGTGATGGCCGAGCGGGGAGCAACTGGCTGGACGCGGTCCGACCCGGAACTGGCGCTGGGGCTACAGGCCGATATCGTCCTCACCAGCTTCTTTGTCGACGGCTATGCCAGTACCTTCAATCGCGCCCGCCGGCATACAGCTTACCGGCGACTGCTGGACCATCCGGACCGTGCTGAAATTCCTGCCGGCGTGTGGCCGTGCGCAAGCCCGCGCCTGATCGATGCAGCGGAGTTGATTGCCGATGCGATTGACGCCTGGGAGCGCGACTGATGACACCTCTCAGGCTCAACCTCCTTCTTGCGGTGATCCTCACCCTGGTTTCCGCGATCGCCCTGTTTGCCGGAAGCGGCGGCGCCGGTCCGGCGGCGCTGATCGCTCCCGATGATGCGCTCGGCAGTCTGGTGCTGCGTGAACTACGCCTGCCGCGGGTCCTGCTCGGCATACTCGTGGGTGCGGGGCTTGGTGCCTCGGGTGCTGCCTTGCAGGGTTTTTTCCGTAATCCGCTGGCCGATCCCGGCGTTGTCGGCGTGTCGGCCAGTGCGGGGCTCGGTGCGGTCATCTGTCTTTATTTCGGCCTCTCGTCGCTTTTCGCGCTGGCCCTGCCTGTGGCGGGTGTCATCGGTGCGGCGCTCGGCGTTCTCGCCCTGTTTGCGATTGCCGGGCGCGGTGCCAGCGCAACCACGCTCATTCTCGCCGGTGTTGCGGTCAATGCGACGGCCGGGGCGGTCACCGCCTTGCTGATGAATCTGGCACCAAACCCCTGGGCGCTGGCCGAGATCGCCTATTGGCTCATGGGATCGCTCGGCGATGCCAGCTGGACCGAGGTTGGTTTCGCGGCGCCGGTCATTCTCACTGGTCTGATGGTCCTGGTGCCGTTGGCGCGCGGGCTCGATGCGCTGGGATTGGGTGAGGAAACCGCCCGCTCGCTGGGAATTGGTCTGGGTCGACTGAAGCTTGCGGTCGTGCTGGGGACAGCCCTGGCGGTCGGCGGAGGGGTGGCGGTTGCCGGTGCGATCGGCTTCGTCGGCCTCGTCGTGCCGCATGTCCTGCGGCCGTTTGTAGCCTGGCGAGCCGGCGCATTGATCCTGCCCTCGGCCCTGGGCGGCGCGGTTCTGATTGTCCTGGCCGATCTGGCGACCCGTCTGCTGTCGGGTCCCGGCATTCCTCTCTATCTCGGTGTCCTGACAGCTTTGATCGGTGCGCCTTTCTTCCTCTGGCTTGTCCGTCATACGCAAAGGCGCGCACCATGACCCGTCTCATCCTTGATGCGGTTTCCTATCAGCCGGGGCGAGAGACCCTGTTTGATGACGTTTCGCTATCGTTTGAGGGAAATGGATTGGTCGCGCTGGTCGGTCCCAACGGGGTGGGAAAATCCAGCCTCCTGCGTTTGCTCGCCGGACTGGTGGAACCCGCGCAAGGGCGCGTGGCGCATGACGGGCACGCGCTCGCCGATCTGACAGATCGTGACCGCGCGCAGGCCATCGCCTATCTCCCGCCCGACGGGCGCGCGGCCTGGCCGATCGAGGTGCGTCGCCTGGTGGCGCTTGGCCGTATCCCGCATCTCAAACCCCTGCGCAGCCTGACGGAGGCGGACCGGGCGGCTGTTGATCAGGCGCTTGCGAAAACGGAAGCCGCGCATTTGGCTGACCGGCGTTTTGATACGCTGTCATCGGGCGAGCAGGCGCGGGTGCTTCTCGCTCGGACGCTGTGTGTAGGCGCAGGCATTATCCTGCTCGACGAGCCGACCGCCGCTCTTGATGTGCGTCACCAGCTCGGCGTGCTGGATATTCTGGCGGCTGAGGCCGCGCAGGGCGCGCTCGTGATTGTCTCGCTGCATGCGCTCGAGTTGGCCGCGAGGCGGGCAGACCGGGTGATCGTGCTTGATCACGGACAGGTGCGCGCAGACGGGACGCCTGACCGCGCGCTGAGGCCGGAGGTATTGTCAGAGATATTTGGCGTTCACGCCCCTGATGGCCTTGCGGTCGGCGGATTGCGGTTGGCCGGTCCCGCTAGCTGAGAACGATCTCCGGAGCCGGCTTGTTGGCCTGCTCGGCAGCCTCGAGGGCAGCCAGTGCCGCCTTGCGGAAAGCCTTGCCGACCGGGCCGTCATCAAGGGCGGCGGGTTCTCCGGCATCAGAGCGGGCGCGCAATTCCGGGTGCAGCGGGATGTCGCCGAGATAAGTCAGACCCATGCGCTCGGCCTCGGCGCGGGCACCGCCTTCGCCGAAGATATGGCTGCTCTCGCCGCAATGCGGGCACAGGAAGACGCTCATGTTCTCGATCATGCCCAGCAGGGGGACATGGGTCTGCTCGAACAGGCTCATTGCCTTGCGGGCATCGTCCAGCGCGAGGTCTTGCGGGGTGGAGACGATGACCGCGCCATCCACCGGCATGTCCTGGGCGATGGCGAGCTGGGCATCGCCGGTGCCCGGCGGCATGTCGATGATCAGCACGTCAGGCTGGCCCCAATCGGTGTCCATCATGAATTGCCGGATCGCGCCCTGGACCATGGGGCCGCGCCAGACCACGGCGGCGCCGGGTTTGACCACAAACCCCATGGACACCAGCTTGACGCCATGGGCCTCGATCGGCTGCACGCCGGCATCGGTTTTGCGCAGGCCGGGGACGTCATTCTTCCCGAACAGGCGCGGCGCAGAAGGGCCGTAGATGTCGGCATCCAGCAGGCCGACCTTCAGGCCTTCGCGGGCGAGGGCAACGGCGAGATTGGCGGCGATCGTCGACTTGCCGACACCGCCCTTGCCGGAGGCGACCGCGATAATGCGCTTGGCCGGCTTTTTGCCGGGGGAGGTCGCGGCCTGTTTGGGTGCGGGTCGCCCGGCAGGCTTGGCAGACTGGCCATCGCGGTGAGCGGTCATCACGACCCGCGCCCGATCAATGCCGTCCAGCGCCGTAACAGCGGCTTCGATCTGCGGCTGCAGGCGATCGAGATCGGGCGAGCCGGCGACCGGTGGCTTGACGATGATGGTGGCTGTCTCGCCAGCGATACCGGCCGCTTCAATCCGTCCGGCATCGATCAGGTCTCGCCCGGATTGCTGTTCGGTGATCGTCTTGAGCGCGTCGCGCAGCCGGTCTTCCATCACTCTCTCCCTTGTCGTCTGTGAGAGATAGCGAGGCCGACGGGACAGGGGTAGGGCGCACGCGCAGTTCCCGCTGACGGGTCAGCTCGTGGACATCGGTGTATGGACAAAGGGGCGATGCATGACGAGGCCGGCGAGGAAATCCGCATCCTCCTCGCGATAGCGGGCTTCCCACTCATCCGTCCGCGACGTGCCGACGCGTTCGATCGGACTCGCTTTCACGGTCGGTGTCTCAGGCAATCCGAGTGCATTCGAGAAGAGTCGCACGGCGCGTTCCGGACGGGCCGTAATGTCCTCATAGTACAGGCGGATCGGTTCAATCCCGATGCGTCCGAATTCGCGCTCCCATTTCAATTCTTCATCCTGCAGGAATTTGATCCAGTTGCGCAGCGCGGGCGTGTCATACAGCACGGCATCACGAACTTTGCGGGCATCATCGCTCATCTGGAAGGAGTGCAGGACGCCGGATTGATGGGCGACGTGCATGGAAATGGCCTGGCGCACAATGTTGCGGCGACGCAGATAGAAATAGGTCCAGCTTGGGTCCAGCACGTCATGACGGCGGGTCGCCTGGCGGCCCCAGGTCAGATGGGCGAGTGCCAGTTCGATACCGCTGACGCCGTTCTTCGACGCATAGCGCGCCATGATCCGGCGAAACAGCGTGTCCCAGTCTCCGGAACCGGTTTGGCGCGCCTGGTCTTCGGCCAGCGGGACCGCGAGCCATTCATTCGGAAAGCCGAATTGTTCAGACGCTTTCAGGAGATGCGTAAGAAATGTACTGCCTGAACGTGGAACCAGACAGATCGCGTAGGAACGCTTGATCTCCACAGTGTCCAGCTTGAGCGGGTCGCCACCCTGGTCCGCGCCTTCGGCCGCCAGATAGGTGAACATCTCACTCATGGTCTGATACGGCAGGTCGGCGGTCTCGGGGATCAGCGGCGACTGTGCAGCGCTGCTGATGCGGCCGGGAGAAGGCGGGTTGGCTTGTGTCATGAAAACCTGAGACTTGATGGTGGGCGATACTGGGATTGAACCAGTGACCCCTTCGATGTCAACGAAGTGCTCTCCCGCTGAGCTAATCGCCCATCCGTCTCAAGAGAGCCGGGGTTCTAACCCCACCTTCCGCGGAGCGCAAGCCGTCTCTCGCACCCGAGTTGCAGACCGGCCGGAATTCCCGTCCAACCCTGCGCGCAAACGCGGGAAGGCGCTGCATGGCCGAAGCGTTTCATGGGTCTGACCAGCCTATGACTTTTTTGCAACAATTGAGACAGAAATGCGGCGATGCCGCGACTCCTGCTTTCATCCCCAACCCCGCTCCGACATAGTCCAGATAGGTAGGGTTTAACCCAGCCATCCTGAGATCTGCGCCAAAGCGGATCCGGGAGACACGTAACAAAGGGGTACAATCGTGAGCAATATTTGGGATCGGGAGCGTCTTCTGCGCTCCACCATCCTCGCTGGCTTTGCTGCCGCCGGTCTGACCATCTCGCCGGCCTACGCTCAAGACCAGGACGAGGACGAAGACGAGCAGGCTGAAGAATCCAGTGATGATACCATCGTCATCACCGGTTCTCGTATCCGTCGTGATGCGTTCAGCTCGCCGGCTCCGCTTCAGGTCATCGACAGTGAAGAAATCCGTGACGCCGGTCTGATCGACGCCGCGCAAATTCTTCAGACGTCATCCGTGGCCCAGGGCGTCCAGCTCGACAACGCCATCGCCGGTGCCTTCGTCACCGACGCCGGCCCGGGCTCCAACACCATCACGCTGCGTGGTCTTAATCCTGACCAGACGCTGCTGCTGATCAACGGCCGTCGTGTCGCTCCGTCGGGCGTTGAAGGCGCTCCGTCGCTGCCGAACCTCGACATCATTCCGACCGACGCCATCGCGCGCGTCGACATCCTGCTGGATGGTGCGTCTTCGGTTTACGGTTCTGACGCCGTTGCTGGCGTGGTCAACGTCATCCTGAACGACTCGTTCGATGGCTTCCGCGTTGGTGCCGTGACGTCCACGCCGGAAGAATCCGGTGGTGGCTCGCACCGCTGGAACATGACGATGGGCGATTCTTCCGAGAACGGCCGTTTCATGTTCGCCATGGAATACTTCCATCAGCAGCGCCTGCAGGTTCAGGATCGTGACTACAACTACGATCCGACCGATGGCCTGTATTGCTCGCGCGACATTGAGATCGCGGCTGACGGCTCGCTGCTGTCCGAGTGTGAAGGCTCCATCATCAACCGTATCCGTACTTTCAACTACTATGTTGATGGTGCACCGAGCCTGGCGTCCTACTTCGCCAACCCGGGTCTGTTCAGCACCGACGTGTACTCCACGCCGGGCACGTCGAACTTCGTGAACCCGATCATCGGTTGGTCCACGGGCACGTCGACGGATGAGCAAAACCGTTCGTCCTACCTCGACCAGGCCACGGACGTTATTCCGGACAGCCAGCGTTACTCCTTCCTGTTTACGGGCGATTACACGATCGACCGCATCCTGGGCCAGGAAAACGTGACGGTCTTCACCGAGCTGCTTCACACCAACTCGCAGACGACCTACCGCTCCGGTTACCACGGTCAGATCTTCCCGACCGTTGGCGCCAGCAACCCGTTCAACCCGTTCGGCTTCGATGTTGTTCCGATCTTCGCTTCGCCGATCGAGCGTTCCAACATCGACGTGGAAACCCAGTACACCCGCTTCATGACGGGCGTTCAGGGCGACTGGAGCTTCGCTCCGTCCTGGTCGTACGAGATGTTCGCCGGCTACACCCGTTCGATGGGTTACTCGCGTCGTCCGCAGGTTGACGAAGACCGTCTGACGGCCACGATCGCCACCACCCGCGTTGAAGGCGGTGAGATCGTTTGTGGTTACGACAACTCCAACGTCACGCTGTTCGGCTTCCTGAACCCGGGCAATTGTGTGCCGGTCGATCTCTTCCACCCGAACCTGTACCCGCAAGACACCGCGACTGCTCCGAGCTTCGGTACTCCGGAAGAGTATGACTTCCTGCGCATCGATCGTACGGCGACCACGACGGTTGACCAGCTGATCATGGGTGGTTTCACCACCGGTCCGGTCTTTGAACTGCCGGCTGGTGAAGTGAACGCCGTGATCGGTATTGAATGGCGTCGTGACTCGCTCGACTCCGGTACGGACACCGTGACCTCGCAGGGTCGTGCGGCTGGCTACTTCGCCGACCGTCGCTCTGTTGGCCAAGCGTCCCTGACCGAGTACTACGGCGAGCTGTCGATCCCGCTCGTTTCCGGTGCAGCGTTTGCCGAAGACATCTCCGTTGATCTCGCCGGTCGTCTTACCGACCACGAGTATTATGGTCAGAACTCCACCTACTCGGTGCGTGGTGCTTGGGTTGTCAATGACAGCCTGACCTTCAACGGTACTCTGGGTACGTCCTTCCGTGCTCCGAACCTTCGCGAGCTCTTCCTGGGCGGCCAGACCGGCTTTGCTTCTGGCTTCTCCGATCCGTGTGTGGTTCCGACGGCTGCCAACAATAGCGGCACCTACGACCCGGCCAATGATGGTCGTGATCCGGTTGTGCTTGCGAACTGTGTGGCTGAAGGCGTCGATCCGACGGCTCTGGGCCTGAACGGTGTGTCCTCGATCGAGGCCTTCCGTGCAGGTAACCCGGGTCTCGAGCCTGAAACGTCTGACGCTTTCTCGGTCGGCTTTGTCTTTGACCAGCCGTTCACGGATGCGTTCGATGCGTCACTGCGCGTCAGCTACTGGGGTATCGAAGTCCAGGATTCCATCGCGATCCCGGGCACGGCCTTCTCGCTGTCTCAGTGCTACAACTCGACCAACTTCCCGAATGACCCGTTCTGTGCTCGCCGTACGCGTGACACGAACACCGGTCAGCTGCTGCTCGTTGACAACACGCCGTTCAACGTTGCGACGCAGGAAGCTACGGGTTGGGACTTCAACGGTCGTTTCAACATGGACATCGATCTGTTCGGTGGCTTCAACTACGACATGAACGGTACGTTCACGAAGTCTGAAGAGATCCTGAGCCAGACCACGGCTGCTTCCGACACCAACAACTTCGTTGGTGACTGGGGTAACCCGGAATGGCGCGGCACCGTGAACAACCGTTTCGACTTTGGTGACTGGAACATCAACTGGCGCATCCGCTACCTGGGTGAGCAGGCTTCCATCTCCAACGTCGTGGGTGTCAACTACGGTGATCGTCTGCAGGCGGCTTCCGAGCTCGGTGGCGATGCCGTCGACAGCTGGGATGCGGTCTACTATCACGACCTTTCCACCAACTGGGAAATGGACACTTGGGGCATCACCGTCGGCATCAATAACGTGCTCGACGAAGATCCGGCTGTTGTTGACCAGAACGCTTCTGGCGCAACCCAGGGCTCGGGCAGTGAAGTGCTCGGTTCCGGTTACGACCTCCTTGGTCGTCGCCTCTACGTCAACGTCCGCAAGGCCTGGTAAGTCCCAGACCTTTGACGACAAGGATCGGGGCCGCCTTCGGGCGGCCCCTTTTCTTTGTGTGCAGCCAAAGCGCAAAAAAAACGCCGCCCAATCGGGCGGCGTTTTTGTCTGATCGTGTCGCGTTGTCGCTGGTCAGGCCGCCATCACGCGGGCCACTTCATCTACCAGCTCACGCAAGTGGAAGGGCTTGGACAGGACTTTGGCATTGGTTGGCGCACCAGATCCCGGATTGAGGGCCACGGCGGCGAAGCCGGTAATGAACATGATCTTGAGGGCCGGATCGATCTCAGCGGCCCGACGGGCCAGCTCGATACCATCCACCCCCGGCATGACAATATCTGTCAGAAGAAGGTCAAATTGCGCCGGTTGCTCACCGATCGCATCCAAGCCTTCCTCGCCGTCCGAGCACACCAATACCTCGTGGCCGGCGCGCTTCAGCGCCTTGGCGAGGAAGTCGCGCATCGAGTCATCATCTTCCGCGAGAAGAATCTTTGCCATCTTGGTTCCCACCCTTGCGAAATCTCAACGTGAGCGCACCCTAAACCCATCTGGTAAAAACGCCCTGAACGCGCGCACATGCTTGACCAGCGAGATGCAGCTGACCACTGTTTGTCCATGGCAACCCCGATTCCAACCTCGTTCGCCACGGAGGCAGTGCAGCGGCCGGATATCGGCAGGCGGGTTGTGCGGATTGGGCGACCGCCAGAGAATTTGGCGCGCCCACTCATCCTCGCCTCACCGCATTCCGGAAGAGATTATGACGATGAATTGAGTCGTTCAACAAGACTGCCTGTTGAATTTTTGCGACGATCCGAAGACGCGTATGTCGATCAACTAATTGACTTTGCGCCGGAATATGGGGCCAGCCTTGTCTGTGCCGAGTTTCCCCGCGTGTTTGTGGACGTGAACCGCGGGCCCGGCGAGCTGGACCCGGGCATGTTTGCCGATCGGGTCCCGGACAAGGAGATTGCCCCTTCCCGTCGCGCGGCATCAGGGCTCGGTGTTATCCCGCGGATCGGCGCGGAAGGGCGGACGCTCTATCGACGACGGCTGAGATTCGCCGAAGCCAAGGCCCTTTTGGCGCGCTTCTATCACCCCTATCATTCCGCCCTCCATGATGAAGTCATGAGATTGCGGGACCGATTCGGCTCGGTGATCCTCGTTGACATGCATTCCATGCCGGCTCTGAGCGGGCGCGGCGCGGATATCGTTCTGGGCGATCGTTTCGGAACCTCTTGCCAGGAGGCGGTGTCTGACACGGTCGAGACGCTTTTCCAGGACCTCGGATTCGTCACAGTTCGGAACAATCCCTATGCTGGCGGCTTCACCACCGAGCATTACGGTCGTCCCATGGAAGGCGTGAATGTGATCCAGATCGAGATCAATCGCGGTCTGTACATGGATGAGAACCGGGTTTTGTTACGCTCCGATCACGCGGATTTCATTGCCAAAATGCGCTGGTTTGTCAGTGAATTGGCCGGTATCGACTGGGTATCCCGCCTACAGCCTTAATCATGCCCATTTCAGGGGAAGACTGGTGCATGCCTTCGCCCGGCACGCGCTTTGCTCCCCTGTGAGGTGTGCGTCCCATAGCGGCGCATTTTGAGACGCGAAGATTAGGCGGCGAGTAGTTATGACGAATGATATCGACCTTCATGTGGGTAAACGGTTGCGCCGCCGGCGCCGCCTTCTGGGCCTGACCCAGCAGCAACTGGCCGAATCGGTCGGTATCCGTTTCCAGCAAATCCAGAAATACGAGTGCGGGGCCAACCGGGTCAGCGCCAGCCGGCTCTTCGAGCTGGCGGAATCGCTCGATGTGCCGGTGCAGTACTTCTATGAGGGGCTGTCCAAACGCGACGAGATGCATGGCGACGAGACTCTGGCAGCTGATGTGCTCTCCCAGAAGGAAACCGTGGACCTGATCCGGGCCTATTACCGCCTCGGTGAACGTCCCCGCAAGCGCCTGCTCGAACTCGCCAAGTCGCTCGAGCCGGAAGAGGCGGCGAACGACGCGGCCTGATCCTTTTCAGGATTGGTATCATGGCGTCTGGCACCGGCCCTCAGGCCGTGCTAGGCGGCTTGCCATGTCTGATAACGATTTCCATGCCGATCTTCGGATTGCCCACGCCATGGCGGACGCGGCGCGCGTGGCCATAGCGCCTTATTTCCGGACCCGTCTGGATGTTGAGAACAAGCTGAGCGCGGGCTTTGACCCGGTCACTCAGGCTGACCGCGCATCCGAAACCGCGATGCGTGAGCTCTTGTCCCGAGAGGCGCCGCAGGATGCCATCCTCGGTGAGGAATTTGGGTCCAGCACCGGCACTGGCACGGGCACAGACACGGGCACCGGCACAGGCACCGGCACGCGCCGCTGGGTGCTTGATCCGATCGATGGCACCCGCGCATTCATCGCCGGCCTGCCCACCTGGACCGTCCTGATCGCGCTGGAAGTGGCTGGCAAGCCGCGTCTCGGCGTGATTGATCAACCGCATATCGGTGAACGTTTCTCCGGTTGGCCCGGTGGAGCGCATTACAACCGCGCGGACGTGTCACAACCCCTCGCTGTCTCCGCCTGCCGGGCATTGGATCAGGCCATTCTCGCCAGCACCGATCCCTACCTGTTTGAAGGGGCCGAGCGTGACGCATTCGAGGCCGTTCGCAGGGCGACTCGCCTTTGCCGGTTCGGATTTGATGCCTATGCCTATGCCATGCTGGCATCCGGCGGAGTTGACCTGGTGGTTGAGAGCGGCCTCCAGATCTATGACGTTCAGGCCCTCATTCCGGTGGTGACCGGCGCGGGAGGCGTGGTGACGAATTGGCGTGGCGGTGATCCGTCAGCTGGCGGCCAGGTGGTCGCAGCGGCCAATCAGGACCTCCTGGAACAGGCGCTCGAGCGGCTTGCTCCAGCGGCTCTCTAACTGTCCAGCAAAACCCGGAACGGCCTGTCGCCGAGCTCGATCCGTGTGAGATTGCGCATGGACCGGTCGCGTGGGCGCACGATGACCCGGTTCTCCTGAGCCGTCAGCGCGCGGCTCGACCCGTCAGCCATGATCGCCGTTGCGCTGGGTGCCGGCCCGTCGAAGACAAAGATCAGAGTCCGAAAATTCGGCGCGAACAGCGCGGCGACGCCGGCTGCTTCGCGCATGGCGTGATTGGCTTGGCCCAGGGCCAGATTGAGGTCTGCCACCGCATAGTCCGGTCCACCGGGCAGTCGGGCCTCGAACTGCATGTTCAAGGACATGCCGCCGCCTTCCTGATTGATGAAGACTGACGGGGCACTCGCCAGCGTTTCCGCGTCCGGACGGTGGGTGATCCGCCCGCGCTCATCAATCGCCAATGAGACCCGCTCCCCCTCTTGCTCGTACCACATCTCGATCTCCGCTGGCGGAATCCCGTCCTCGGAGGCGACTGTGTAGGTCAGGCTGAAGTGGGTCCGACGCTCGGCCTCGATTTCAAGATAGGTCTCCTGGTGCGGGTAAAAGCGCGATAGCGGACCGGCTTCCCGTTCGACCGATTGCGCGACGGCAATCGGCGACAGGAAGCCGGTCAGCACACTTGCGATCAGAAGAACGCAGGAGCGCATTACTCGCTCGCGTCTTCCGTGACCGGCTTGCGGAAAAGCAGCGTCATGCGGTCGCTCTCGCCAATGGCATCATAGGAAGTCCGGTCCCAGTCGGCAGCCAGTTCGCTACCCTCGGGCGGGTTGCGGCGTACCGGCGGAAGGGTCCAGACGCCCAGCGGGTGGTCAGCCGTGTCGGCCGGATTGGCGTTGATTTCGGATGCGCCGACGAACTCGAAACCGGCTTCCTCGACGAGCGCGATGACATAGGCTTGTTGGACATAGCCGCTCGCGGCGCCCGGGTCCTGTTCGCGGGTGGAGGGGAGGCGGTGCTCGACCACGCCCAGCACGCCGCCCGGACGAAGCACGGTGTGGAAGTCGGCCAAGGCACGTTCGGTGAACCCGCGCGACATCCAGTTGTGGATGTTGCGGAAGGTCAGAACCGTATCGACAGAGCCGGGTTCGAGCGCGAGTTGGGTATCAACATCGAAGTCCACCGTCATCACGTCGCCGTAGAGCGCCGTGTCGGCGATCATCGCCTCAAAGGATGCGCGGGAGCGCCGGCGGTTATTGCTGGAGGAGTCAGGGCTGAAATGCGCGGCGACATACTGGCCACCATTCGCACTGATCCACGGTGCAAGGATATTGGTATACCACCCGCCACCCGGCCAGATTTCGACAATCGTGCCGGTCGGGTCGACCTCGAAGAATTCCAGTGTTTCGCGCGGATTGCGCGATGTGTCGCGTTGGCCGGTATTGCCGCGCCATTCGCCCGCCAGGACGGTGGTGATCTCGGTAAGGTCGGGAGCGGCTGGCTCGTCCGCGACGGTTTCCGCGACCTCGGAAACGGTGTCGGTCATGGCTTCGGTGTCCGGACCGTCGGCGGGCTCTTCGGAACCGCCGCTGCAGGCAGCGAGAATGGCCGTACCGGCGAGAAGCGCGAGCAATTGAGCGTGACGCATGTGGGAAAACTCCTGTGTGTGACGGGCAATTGGTAGCCAAGCGCGGGCGCTTGCGCAAATCCTGAATGCGGGGGGGTTGCGGACCAGGAATTCGCTACCCAAATAGAATGCACGGGTCGCCAGACGGGGCCCGCAAGACCAGCCAGGATCCTAGTGATCTGGCTTTGTTTCAATCGCCCGGCCTGCCGGGCCTGTTTATCGCTCTGAAGGAGGATGGACTGATATGAGAACTGTTGATTTCACACCGCTTTACCGCTCGATTGTCGGCTTTGACCGGCTTGCGGACATGATGGACTCGGCGACCAAGATCGAGTCTCAGGGGTATCCGCCCTACAATATCCAGCACGTCGCAGATGACGAGTACCTGATTGAACTGGCAGTCGCCGGTTTTGGCGACGAGGATCTCGTGGTCGAGGTACAGGAAACTGTCCTGACCGTTTCCGGCAAGAATGTCGAGAAGTCGGACACTGATGATCGTCGCTTCCTGCATCGCGGGATTGCCGAGCGGTCCTTTGAGCGCCGATTCCACCTGGCAGACCATGTCGAAGTGGCCGATGCCGCGTTGAAGAACGGACTGCTTCAAATTCGTCTGGTCCGGGAAATTCCGGAAGCGGCCAAACCGAAGCGGATCGATATCAAGTCCGGCGTTGGTTCAACCCGCGCACAGCTGATCGAGGGTGGCAAGACCAAGGCCGCCTGACCCGTCGCTGACGGACTGAACTCCCCTCCGATTGTCCTTCAAGGCGGTGAGCGCAAGCTCGCCGCCTTTTTCTTTGCGCTTTTGGCGTTCCGGGGCGTGTCAGGCGGCGTTGAAATCAACCGCGCCGTCGACAGAATCCACTTCATCGACGAAGTCTTCATCAACCTTCGCCCCGGTGAAGCAAGAGCCGTTGAAGATGGCCTTCTTCACATTGGTCCCGTTGAGGGTCGCATAGGAGAAATCGCCACCGCTTGCCTTGATCTGACGCAGGTCGGCGCCCCGCAGGTCTGTGTAGCGCGCGCGGACGCCGGCGATTGAGGCGGGCAGCAGACGATTGCCTTCGAGTAGCAGGGGTCCGAGCTGGCAGTCGCGAAGGTCGGCATTGGACAGATTGGCCCCGGTCAGATCGGCGCCGCGCAAATCCGCGCCACGCAGGCTGACCATGCGCAGATCGGCCTTTTCCAGTCGTGCACCCTGCAATTGCGCCCCTTCAAGGTCGAGGCCGTACAGGGTCGCTCCGCGAGCATGGAAGGCCGTCAGTGTCTTGCCGGCCAATGAGTTCAGCCCCCGTAGATCGGTACCGTCGAACAGGGAAGGCTTGCCTTCCTTGCCATTGGTGTCGCACCACCGGACATGTTCGGCAATCTGGTCGGCAACCGGTTGCTCGAGCTCCTTGGCGTCAATGCCGACCGGTGCGCTGGTCAGCGCTCCGTCGGTATTCATGCCCTGCTTCTTGGCCATGACGGTCTTGGTGCCAATCAGGACAGCATGGGTGAAATCGGTATCGGTCAGGTCAGCGCCGGAAAGGTCGGCCCCTTCCAGATTGGCGCCCTGGAAAGAGGAGCCGCGCAGATTGGCTCGGATCAGTCGTGTCCCGAGCAACATGGCGTCGGTGAAGTCGGCTTTCTGGGCCGCGATGCCCGCCATCTTGGAGCGCGACAGGTTGGCGCCGGTGAAGTTGGCGGTACCGGCGTCATTCTCCTGGGTCTTGTGGGTCAGGATCGCCAGACCCTTTTCCTTGTCCATCTGGGCGATCGCACCTTCGCGAAGGTCGGCTTCGGTCAGGTCCGCCCCGGTCAGATTGGCGCCGCGCATGACCGCACCACGCAGATCGGCGCGGCGCAGGGAGGCACCCTCCAGATTGGCGCGCCGCATGTCTGCCGCAAAGAAAATCGCGCTGTTGAGCGTGCAACCGGACAGAATGGTCCCGCGAAGGACAGCGCCACTGAAATCAGCGTCTGACAGGTCGCGATTGGCGAGGACCAGATCTTCCAGAATGGTGTAGGCGAAACTTGCCCGTGCGCCACCGGAACGACCAGACCACAGGCGCTCATGTCGGGCACAAATGGCGTCGACTTCGTCCTGCGTCAGCGTCTTGTATTCAATCTTGCGGCCCGTCATCGGCGCGGTCCTGTCGGTGTCATTTACAGGCGGACACCTTACTGGAGGAGCGTTAACAGCCAGTGTGCCATCAGTCGGGCCGCGCAGGCAGCCAATCCTGCCCGGCCAGCGGATGGTCGGGCGCAATACGGATTCGGTTCATGCCAGCACGACCATGGTCCCTGAGTTCTGCCTCCGCGGCCTCGATCGTTTTGGCCCGGAGTTCCGCATCATAGCCTTGGGCGCGGTCATCAACCCGGACCTCGGGGAGGCCCGTCTCCAGTCGTTGGAAGAAGCCGGCATAGAGCGCGTGGGCGCCGGACCTGCCCAGTCCGATTTCGGTTGTTATGGCGGCGGCCTGGAGCATTGCCACGCCCTTGCCAGCCACGTGCGGGAACTCATCGCGGCACGCGATGACGACGCGGGTAATGCCGGCATCGATCAAACCCTGGGCACAAGGCGGGGTCTGCCCATGGTGTGCGCAGGGCTCAAGGGTAACATAGGCCGTGGCCCCGTTTGCCGCATCGCCCGCCGTGTCCAGCGCGACGCGCTCGGCGTGCGGACGCCCGCCATCGCGGGTCGAACCGGTGGCGAGAATGCGCCCGGTCTTGACCAGGACGCAGCCAACGGCGGGGTTGGGCGCCGTGCGGCCCTGCTGGGCCCGCGCGAGCGCCAGTGCCAGATCCATGTAGCGTCGGTCGTCGACCGTGCTCATGCGCCCGGAAGCGGTGGCAGGGATTTGGCACGATCGGGATCGAGATAGCGGGCCGCCGTGATTTTCAGCCCGTCATCCTCGAGGTCGATCAGGAGCGGATTTCCGGTCGGAACCTCGATTTCCATGATGTCGGCATCGGATACGTCGAAAAGGAGTTTGACCAGGGCGCGCAGGCTGTTGCCGTGTGCCGCGATAACCAGGGATTGGCCCTTCTGCAGGCGCGGCAGGATGTCGGAACTCCAATAGGGTTCGACCCGGTCGAGGGTCGATTTCAGGGATTCCGAGGCCGGCAGCATGTCCCGCGGGACATGCGAATAGCGCGTGTCATTGACCGGGTGATAGGCGTGATCTTCGGCCAATGGCGGGGGCGGCGTATCGAAGGAACGGCGCCAGACCTTGACCTGTTCATCGCCATGTCTGGCCCGGGTTTCATCCTTGTTGAGCCCGGCGAGGGCCCCGTAATGGCGCTCATTGAGCCGCCAGGATTTTTCAACGGGGATCCACAGGCGATCGAGCCCTTCGAGGGTGAAATTGAGCGTCTTGATGGCGCGCTTCAGCACTGAAACGAAAGCGTGGTCGGGCTCGAAGCCGGTTTCAGCCAGGAGGTCGCCGGCACGCTTCGCCTGGGCAACGCCTTCATCGGTCAGGTCGACATCCACCCAGCCGGTAAAGCGGTTCTGCAGATTCCATTCGCTCTGGCCGTGCCGAATGAGGGCGAGTTGCGGCATGTTTCGACTCCCAATTGGTCCCTGTTCGCGCAGCGATAGCCCGGCAGAGCCTGCGGGGCAAGACGCGCACAGGAGAGGGCGCAGGTTCCAGTTTTTGCTTAGGCTTCGCAATCGGGTTGTGTTATAAAACGAGTGCAGGTTTCCGGGGCGGGCCTGGTTCTTCAAAGAACCCACACCCAAGGCATGACGTATGCGCCCCGACTAGCGGCGACCGGATGTGAGGCTCTTCTCCGTCCCCCAAGAGCCAGGCGCATCTTGCCGCACTAGCCGCGCACGTCTCTTCCCCGGACGTGCGCGGTTCTGGTATGGGGTCTCCCGATCCGGCGTCGTGTTGCTCTGACCGCGCGGGTCGACCGAGAGGAGACGGCATGTCCCAGAATGATTCCGTGCAATCCGCCCGCCGTGTTATCGCAACGGAATGCGAAGGCATGGTCGCGCTTGAGCAATCAATCGGGTCCGACTTTGCGGAAACGATCGAGCGGCTCAGCCGGCTCGAGGGTCGCCTGATCTGCGCCGGTGTGGGCAAGTCCGGCCATGTCGCGCGGAAGATCGCTGCCACGCTCGCGTCCACCGGAACCCCGGCCTATTATGTCCACCCGACCGAGGCCAGTCATGGTGATCTCGGCATGATCGCGGCCAGCGATGCGGTCCTCGCCCTGTCCAAATCCGGTGAAACGAAGGAACTCGGCGATCTGATCGCGTATTGCCGTCGTTTCGGCGTGCCGCTCATCGCGATGACAGCGCAGCCGGACAGTACGCTGGGCCGGGCCGGCGATTATCGCCTCTTCATTCCGGCGGCGCCGGAAGCCTGTGGCGAGACCCGGGCTCCGACGACTTCCACCACGCTGATGATGGCGCTGGGTGATGCCCTGGCCGTGGCTTTGCTCGAGACTCGCGGCTTCACCGCTTCCGACTTCAAGACCTTTCACCCAGGCGGTGCGCTCGGTGCCGCGCTCGCCAGCGTCGGAGACATCATGCATGCTGGCGAAGCTGTCCCCTTGATCGGGGCTGATGCCCCGATGAGCGATGTTCTCATCGAAATGACGACCAAGAGTTTTGGCTGTGCCGGCATCGTCGATGAGGCTGGCAAGCTGGCCGGGATCATCACTGATGGCGATTTGCGCCGCCACATGGGTGCCGGTCTGGTGGACCAGCGTGCCGGTGACGTGATGACTGCGGGTCCGCGCACCGGTGAGGCGGGCATGCTCGCCGCTGATGCCCTTCGTCTCATGACAGCAGGACAACCGAAGATCATTCAGCTCTTTATTGTCGATGATGCCCGGCGACCGGTCGGAATCTTGCATTTGCACGACTTGCTGCGTGTCGGGCTCAAATAACGTTCGGTTTCTGCACACAACCCCGCGTCAGCGCTGGTGAAATCAAGCTTTGGGCGCTATCTTCCCAAGCGGAGGAATGGTGACCCGGCCTGCACCCGCAAGGTGCAGGGGTTTCGGCTTGCCGCCTGAGTGGGAGTAAACATGCAAGAACCTCTAGCCCTGCAAGTCAGGCAGCGCCTGCGCCCCTACATAGCGGGGCTGGCCGGGTTTTCCCTTGCCTCGAATATCCTGCTTCTGGTCTCCCCGCTCTACATGCTGCAGGTGTATGATCGTGTCCTTTCCTCGGGCTCGATCGATACATTGATCTGGTTGTCCGTGCTCGCCGTCTTCCTGCTGGGTATTTACGGCGCGGCGGAAGCCGGCCGCCGCCGGGTCAGCGCGCTCGCTGGCAAGGAGTTGGATGCCTTGTTGATGCCCCTCGCATTCTCGCGCTTCGAGACCGATTCCGGACAACCGCATCTTGCGCGAGACCTTGGCGCCGTTCAGCGGATCCAGACGGCCCTGCAATCCGGCAGCCTGATGCCGTTCGCCGATCTGCCGTTCGCCCCGCTTTTCCTCGTTGTTCTTTTCCTGATCCACCCGGTGCTCGGAGCGATCGGTCTCGTTGGTGCCATTGTCGTGTTCGCGGTTGCTGTGACCGCTGAGTTGACCACCCGCCAGGCCGGGCAATTCTCCCAGGGCGCCTTGCGTAGTGCCGGCGAGTTCGCCACGGGACTTGAGCGGCAGCGCTCGGCAATGGCGGCAATGGGCCTTGTGCCGGCGGCCTACCGGCGCTGGCGGGCCAGCCAGGAAGCCGGTCAGGGTTTCTCGCTCGACGCGGCCAAACAGGATGGCAAGTTTTCCGCGATCTCCCGATCGACACGTCAGGTGCTGCAGATCTGTGTCCTTGGCGGCGGGGCCGCGCTGGCGCTGAGCCAGGAAATCTCGCCTGGCGCCATTGTCGCCTCTTCTATCATTCTGGCCCGGACACTGGGTCCGATCGACCAGATCGTGGGTAGCTGGCGCAATACGATCCAGACCTGGTCGGCCTGGAAAGATCTGATGGAGCGCCTCGACGGTACGGAAGCCGAGCCGCAATACACGCCATTGCCGCGCCCGGCGGCGGACCTCAAGCTGGACCGATTGTCCGTCGTGGTTCCTGGCGCTGAAGGACCGCAAATCCGGCCTTTCAGCTGGAGCGCGAACGGGGGGCAATTGATTGCGGTCACCGGTGGAAACGGGGCCGGCAAAACGACCCTCCTCCAGACTCTGGCCGGTGCCTGGCAGCCCGGCTCGGGAGCCATTAGCCTGGGCGGGCGCAACCTTCACGACTGGCCAGGCCCTGATCGTGGGCGCCATGTCGGTTATGTCCCGCAGGATGTCGAGCTTCTGCCGGCCACGGTTGGTGAGAATATCGCGCGACTTGGCGAAACCGATAGCGACGCCATCATTGCTGCGGCGCGCGCTGCAGGGGCCCATGAAACCATCCTCGCCTTGCCCGACGGCTACGATACGCGGGTCGGGCCGGGCGGCACGCATCTGTCGGCTGGTCAGCGTCAGATGATTGGCCTGGCGCGGGCCCTGTATGGCGATCCGGTTTTGCTTCTTCTTGATGAACCGACCGCCAATCTGGATGCGGCCGCGGCGCCGGGCCTGGTCAATGCGCTGCGCCAGGCCGCCGAACGCGGCGCGATCATTCTCGCCGCCACCCATGATCGACGCGTGATCGAACGCGCCAAGACCGTGCTTCTGGTCCGCAATGGGGATGTCATGGCGGCGCCAGCCGAGCAATTCCTCAAACTGGCCACCGGGCCAGGCGCGGGCGGTCAGGCTGCTGGTCGCGGGGGGGCGGCCTGATGGCAGACAGTAACCAGGGACCGAGCCTCATGGGCGACAGATTCGTGCGGCGCGCGGCGGTGGTCTGCCTGATCGGGCTTGGCGGTTTTCTCGCCTGGGCTGGTTTCGCACCGCTTGCCGAAGGGGTCCCGGCGGCTGGTCAGATCGTGGTCGAGAATGACCGTCAGGTCGTGCAACACCTCGAGGGCGGAATCATTGAGGAATTGCTGGTGCGCGACGGCGACCGGGTGGAAGCTGGCGAACCCCTCCTGACCTTGCAGGAGACAGCCTCCGAGGCGGCGCGGGATGAATTGCTTCAGGAAATTGCCACGCTGACCGGGTCACAACAGCGCCTCGCCGCCTTGCGTGACGGGCTCGAGGAGCCAGACTTTTCGCCGCTCGACGCGCTTGACCTCACTGCTGCGCAACGCGAGGCCGTGGTGACGCGCCAGAGCGATCTCTTCCGCCAGCAAACCCAATCCTTCCAAGCGGATGTCACCGTGTTGACCGCTCGTCGAGATGGTGCCGAGTCGTCACGCGAGCTGCAGGCTCAGCAGATCCGCGTCACTCAACGCGTGCTCGCGGTCGCCGAGGGCCAGGTTTCGCTTCTGCGCGACCGGTATCAGCGCCAGATGGCCAGGCTTGACGAATTGCGGGCCATGGAACGCGATGTGGCGACGCTGGAAGCAGACATTTCCCGCTTGCGGACCGAAGCCCAACAGGCGGCCACGCTCGAGGAAGACCTGACCGGCCAGATCGCGCAGACCGAGGCTGCTTTCGCGCGCCAGATCTCTGTCGACCAGCTCGAAGTCCGTAGCCAGCTGGAACAGGCCACCGAGCGGCTGTCCGCCGCGCAGGACGTTCTCAACCGGTCCGTCGTTCTGGCTCCCCAGGGCGGGGAGGTTCTCAATCTGCGTTTTGCCACGCGCGGAGGTGTTGTCCGGCCGGGCGAGGCCATTTTGGAAATTGTCCCGGCTGCTGGTGAAATGACGGCATCGGTCCGGATCCAGCCTGCCGACCGCGCTGCTGTCTATGAGGGACAGGCGGTTCGAACCCGCGTGACGGCCTATAAGAGTTGGATGACGCCGCGCCTTGATGGCGAGGTGATCAGCGTCAGCGCCGATCTCAAGACTGATCAGAATACGGGTGTTTCTTACTACGAGGTGCGTATTCGCATCCCGGCTGACCAGGCGGCGCGTCTGGGCGAGCTGGATGTCATTCCTGGCATGCCGGTCGAGGTGTTCATTTTCTCCGGCTCGAGCCGGACCACGCTGGATTATCTCCTCGAGCCGATCAGTGAGTCGCTCTTCCGCGGCGCCCGGACCGGGTGAGCCGATGATGATGTGTCGTGTTCTTTCCACCCTGCGCTGCGCGGTCCTGATGACCGGGGTCGGGTTGGCTGCCGTTTCGGCGCCCGCGCAGGCCCAGGCCCTGACGCGGGTGGGCGAGTGCCTGTCCTTCACCCATGCACTGCAGATTGCCGCAGAGCGCGCACCGGAGATTGCCGGCGCCATGGCGCGCCAGAACGAGGCCGCTGCAGATTATCGTGAGGCGGAGTCGCTGCGTCTGCCCCAAGTCTCAACCTTCGGCCGCTCCGCGTCCGGCGATAGCGGGCTGACCGGCAGTCAGATCGAGAACCAGGTTGGTCTCCGCCTGTCGCAGCGTTTGTGGGACTTCGGTGATTCACACTATGCCATGGCGGCGGCCAGCAGCACGATAGACCAGCGGGCCTATGAGCTGCGGGCTCAACAAAGCAATGCATCCGGACGGCTGGCAGACGCGTATCTGACGCATCTGGAGGCCGAGGCCATGATCGATGTGATCGCAGATCGTCGAGCGTATTTCGAACGCCAGCGGGCGTCGGTTGAGGCCTTGTTGGCGACCGGCGGGGCGACACGCGCCGATAGTGCGCAGATTGCGGCCCAGTTGGCAGAAGCCGAGGCTGACGCCCTGGAACTCGGTTTCATGCGCGACCGCGCCGCCACCCGCATCCGGGAGTATACGGGCTATGCCCCCGGAGCATTCTGTGATGCCGAGGCGGCGGCGGATGACCTCGCGCGCTCTTTGCGCGGGATCACGACGGTCAATGATGCGGTCGACATCACCTTGGCACGAAATCCGGATCTCGCCGCCCAGGCAGAAGCTGTGCGCGTGCTGGATGCCCAGCGTGAGCGCGCCCGGCGCAGTCGGTTGCCCGTGGTCGAGGCGGTTGGAATAGCCTCCTACGTGTATGATGATTTCAGCGAAACCTGGGACGCGCGCGACCGGATCGGTGTCGACCTTTCCATGCCGCTCTATACTGGCGAGGCGCTGCAGGCGCGCAATGAGCGCGCGATTGCTCGGATGGAGCAGGAGGAAAGTGGCCTTCGCAGCATGCAGCGCGAACTGCGCGAGCAGTCCGAGATTGTGTTTCGCCGGACGATATCGCTGCAAGCCCAGCTCATTCGTCGCGAAGCTGTCGCTCGATCGCAATACGAGTATTTCGACGCCATTTCGGGCGAGTTTGAATTCGGGCTGGGCACGCTGCCTGATCTCATCGACGCGCGCCTCGGCTATGAGCGTGCAGAGCTGGACGTGATCGGCGCGCGCTTCTCGTTGCTGCGCCAGCGGCTGGAGTTGATGAGCCTGACCGACCGCATGCCACGCCCGCGTGATCGTGTGGACGGTGAGGTGCGGCCCTGATCGGCAAGGCCGTTTGACTGGGAATCCGGGGTCGCCATCGGGTTCCGCGCAAGGACCGAACCGCGCCTGAAAATGCGGATCTCGGGGGGGGAAGGACGACCAGCCAAGGCTCCGGCATCTGATCGGAGCCCCGGTTTCGTCGAAAGACTGTGAACGAAATGATCGTCGGGAGAGATCTACATGCCTGCTGCCAAGAAAAGCGAGACCGCATCCACCGCGCGCAAGGCGCTCCTGGCCACCGTGATGGCGACCGGCGGGGCTGTTCTGCTGGCGGGTGGTACCCAGGCTCAGGCCGCGGCGACGCCGCCTGACGGGTTTTCGCCGCTTTCGGGCGTCGATGGGGTTTCCCGCGTGGAAATGGGCGCCGACGGGTCGGTCCAGCTGGTGATGGCGGACGGTCGCACAGTCCTCATCCCCGCGCAGGACGTCTCGGTCGTAGATGGTGTGGTCTATCTCTCGGATGCGGCCATCGAGGCCAATGCCCTGACCGGCGTGGCAGCCGCATCAGCGGCTGGGGGCGGCGGCGGGGCCATCCTCGGTTTGCTCGGTGGCGCCGGCCTGCTTGGTGCAGCGGCCGGCGGCGGCGGCGGCGGTGGTGGTGGCGGTAATACGCCCACGACGCCCACGCCGCCGACGAATACCAATCCGCCGGTCTTCAGTTCGGCCAGCACGGCCAGTGTCGACGAGAATGTTTCCGGCACGGTCTACACAGCCACAGCGACGGATGCCGACGGCAATACGGTGACCTATTCGATCAGCGGCGGCGCCGATGCGAGCCTGTTCTCCATCAACAGCTCGACCGGTGCCGTGACGTTCAACGCGCCGCCCGATTTTGAAAATCCGGGCGACTCCGGTGCCGATAATGATTATGTGATTACGATCCGGGCCTCGGACGGCACCAATACGACCGACCAGACCGTGACCATTTCCGTCGGTGATTTGGACGAGGCCCCGGCCTTCACCTCCGCAGCGAGTGTGGGCGTAGCCGAGAATACGGCCGGAGTCGTTTACACGGCTCAGGCCGCAGACCCGGAGGGCGAGGCTGTGACCTATGCCCTGTCTGGCGCGGATGCGGCATTGTTCACGATTGATGCGGCGACGGGTGCGGTCAGCTTTATCGCGGCGCCGGACTTTGAAAGTCCAGCCGATGCCGATGGCGACAATAATTACGAGATAACCGTCACGGCCTCGGATGGCAGCCTGACCACGGATCAGTCGGTGACAATCACCGTGACCGGTGTCGATGAAGGACCTGCGGTGTTTTCATCGGGATCGACCGCCAGCGTCAATGAGAATGCGAGTGGCGTTGTCTATACGGCCGCGGCGACCGACCCGGATGCCAATACGATCACCTATTCGCTGGGTGGCGGCCGTGACAATGCGCTTTTCACCATCGACTCGGCCACCGGAGCGGTGAGTTTCGTCACCCCGCCGGATTTTGAAGCGCCGGCAGATGGCGATAGCAACAATATCTATTCCATTGTCGTGCGGGCCAATGATGGCGCCACGGTCACGACCCAGGCCGTTCGCATCACGGTGAATGATGTTGATGAAGGCCCGGCGATTACGTCGGGCGCGTCGGCCAACGTGGCCGAGAACTCGGCGGGTGTGATCTACACGGCGGCGGCCACAGACCCGGAAGGCGCGGCGGTAACTTATGCCCTCACGGGCGATGATGCGGCCCTGTTCACGATCAATGCCGTGACGGGTGATGTCAGCTTCGTCACGCCGCCTGATTATGAGGCTCCGACCGATGCCGATGGCGACAATGTCTATGACATCAATGTCGTGGCGAGTGATGGCGGCTTCGAGTCGAGCCAGGCCGTCGCGATTACGGTCACGGATGTAGACGAAGGCGCCCCGGTCTTCCAGTCGGCGTCGAGCGTGACGCTCGGCGAAGGGGACTGGGTCAATTTCTATACAGCCGTCGCGACGGATCCCGATGCGGGGACCGTCAATTACACGATCGTCGCCGGCGGTGACGCCGACCAGTTCGCCATTAATTTCAACAACGGGGATCTCAGTTTCCGGGAACGGTCGGATTTCGAAAATCCGAGAGATGTGGACGGCGACAATGTCTACGAGATCACCATCCGGGCCTCGGATGGCACCTCGGAAACCGATTTCGTCTTCACCGTGACAGTCGAGGACCGGAATGACCGCCCGGTCATGACGTCTGATCAATCGATCAGCCTCCAAGAGAATACGGCAGGGGTCTTCTACACGGCGACGGCAACTGATCAGGATGGCGACTCGGTGACCTACGCCCTGAGTGGTGAAGATGCCGCGCTGTTCTCGATCGACGCGACCACGGGGGAATTGCAGTTCCTGGCTCCACCCGACGCCGAGAATCCGCTGTCGGTGAACGGTCTCAACTTCTACCGGTTGACGGTTGAAGTATCCGATGGTGCCCTGGTCAGCCGGAACGCCCTGTTTGTCGAAGTCACGGGCGAAAACGAATTTGCTCCGACGTTTACCTCCGGGACCACGGCGGAGATCCAGGAAGGTCGCGACGAGGTCGTCTACACGGCTGAAGCCACCGATGCCGATTTTGGCGATACGCTCACCTACTCGCTCGCCGCGGGCGGCGCGGACCGGAGCCTGTTCACGATCGACTCCGACACCGGTGAGCTGCGTTTCCGCTCTCCGCCGGACTTTGAAGCGCCCGGTGATGCCGACCTCGACAATGTCTATGACGTGACCATCCGCGTCACGGATGGGCTATTTGTTCGCACCCAGCTGGTCCAGGTGACGGTAACTGACTTGAACGAAACCGGGGCCCCGTTGATCAATTCCCAGGTCGCGCAAACTGTGTCGGAGAACCAGACGTCGGCCTACGTGATCAGCGCGACCGACGCAGAAGGCGATGCCATCATCTACTCGATTTCCGGCACCGACGCTGCCTTGTTCAGTGTCGACAGCGAGACCGGGGAGGTCAGCTTCCGGACGCGGCCGGACTTCGAAGCGCCAGGCGATGCCGATAATGACAATGTCTACGACATCACGGTCACCGCATCGGACGGCGCGGAGTCCAATAGCCTTGATGTCGAAATCACCGTTTCCGATATCAACAATGAGGTCGCCGACGTTCCGGACAATAACAGTACCGAAGTGAGCATGGTGTCGGGCGGGACCTATGTCGGTGACCTGGGAACAGCGGGTGATGAGGACTGGATCCGCGTCGAGCTGGTGGCCGGCCAACGCTATGAATTCAATCTCTCTGGCACAGGCGCCGAGCCGGTTGAGGATACCTATATCCGCCTGCTCGATGCGACCGGCAATATCATTGTCGAGAACGACGATATTTCCTTGGGCGTGATCCGTGACAGCCGGATCAGCTTCACGGCGGAAACGTCGGGCACCTATTACATCGAAGTCGATTCCTGGGATGGCGGCAGCACCGACGAACGGACCGGTGAGTACACATTCGAATACCACCACGTCGACCCGCTCAGTGCGTGGAACTACCAGCAAATCGGTGACTATCTGAACGCCAATGGCTTCGGCGGCCTGCAATGGGACCGGTCATCCGGCGATACGATCACTGTCAATATCTCGGCGCTGACACTGGCGGGCCAAACCCTGGCCCGGGCGGCTCTCCAGCTCTGGGAAGACATTACCGGTATCCAGTTCAACGAAGTGGCGGTCGGTGGCGAGATTACCTTCGATGATGACGAGGACGGGGCGTTCGCCGGACCTGACGCGACGTCGGGTGGGTTCATCACGGCAGCCAGCGTGAATGTCAGCACGGACTGGTTGGCGACCTACGGGAACAATCTCGACGGCTATTCCTTCCAGACTTATATCCACGAGATCGGGCACGCGCTGGGTCTCGGCCATGGCGGCCCCTATGACGGGTCAGCCGACTATGCGGTCGATGCCATCTATCTAAACGACTCCTGGCAGACCACGGTGATGTCGTATTTCTCGCAGAACGAGAACACTTATACGTCGGCCGATTTCGGTTATGTCATCGGACCGCAAGTTGCTGACATCATCGCTGTTCTGGACATGTATGGCGGGTCGACCAATACCCGGTCCGGCAATACGACCTACGGCTATAATTCTACCGCCGGAAACACGATCTTCGACGCGACCGCTTTCACCAATCCGGTCAGCTTCACCATTTTCGACACGGGCGGGATTGATACGCTGGACTATTCCGGGTCCAGCGCCAACCAGACGTTCGATCTGCGCGAACAGGCCTATTCGAGCCTCAACGGCCGAGACGGCAATATCGGTATCGCGCGCGGCACGGTGATCGAGAATGCCATTGGCGGCAACGGCAATGACATCTTCATCGGCAATGATGCGAATAACAGCATCACCGGCGGTGGCGGAGCTGACCGCTTCTATGCCTCCGGCGGCAGTGATGTTTTTGATGGCGGCTCCGGTTCTGACACGGCCTATTTCTCGGGATCGTCGACCGATTACACCGTTTCGACCAACGGATCGGGCAACACTGTCGTGACCGATAACCGCGCCGGGTCCCCGGATGGCGCGGTGGAGCTGATCAGCGTCGAGAACATTGTGTATGACGGTGAGGGCTCCTTCCCGGAATACTTCGGTGATCCCAATGATGCCGGGACGGAAGGTCTTGATCCGAATGACATGCCGGCGCTGGCGCCGCTGGAGTTGCCTTTCGGCCTGAGGGACGCGGAGCGTCCGGTTATGGCGGTATTGGGCGATACGATCGCCTGGGATCCTCACCACCACATCTATCCGCATCTGAGCGAGGCAGATCTCGCCCTGTTGGAGACCCTGTCTGCCGATCAGGGCAATATGCGCGGATATGTTGGCAGCCTGCCCGACCTCGACGGGAGCGGCCTGCGGGGTCTGGTGCGCGACTACCGGCTCAATGAAGACGGGGAAAGCGGTGACTTCGCCCAGATCGAGAAAGGGCATCCGGTATTCGAGCCGCTGACCTTGCCGGCAGCCGAGAATCTGCCGCTCGCCGAGGCCGAATCCCTCTTTGTGTCGCGCTTTGAGTTCGATGGGCCGGGCGATGGCTTCCTCGATGTCTTCGACGGGCGCGATGCCCAGATGCTGGTTCTTTCGGACGAGTCATCTGACGGTTGGGCCTGAGCCTGAATCGGGGAGGCGCCTGGCGTCTCCCCACTTTCATTCTTGCCAGAGCTTCAGGGTATCAATGTGCATGGGGGCTGTTGCGCAGTCCGCCATTGGGGCAAAACACCTGTGTCTTTGACGGCATCTTCCCCGCCATGGCGGCAGGGTGTGCTAGGAAACAAATGAGCGACGCTAGCCGCGTCTGCTGGGGGAGACTGGAGTTTGACGAGTCTGGTTACAGGAGCGGCGGGCTTTATCGGGTTTCATGCCGCCCGGGCACGGCTGGAAGCGGGCGAGGATGTTGTCGGTATCGACAATCTCAATGCCTATTATGATCCGGCACTGAAACAGGCGAGACTCGACGAGCTTGCTCGCTTTTCCGGCTTTCGCTTCGAGAAGATGGATCTGGCGGATGAGGCTGCCGTCTCAGGTCTGGTCGCGGATGTCCGGCCTGACCGCATCCTGCATCTTGGTGCCCAGGCCGGCGTTCGCTACTCGCTTGAAGCACCCTTTGCCTATGCGCGGTCGAATCTGCTCGGCCATTTGTCGGTGCTGGAAGCTGCGCGCAATCTCGGTGATCATCTCGAGCATCTCGTCTACGCCTCGTCGAGTTCGGTCTATGGCGAGCGCTCGCAAGTGCCATTTCGCGAGAGCGATGCGGCTGAGACCCCGGCCTCGCTCTATGCGGCGACCAAACGGTCCGATGAATTGATGTCTGCGGCCTACAGCGATCTTTATGACATCCCCGCCACCGGCCTTCGTTTCTTCACGGTCTATGGTCCCTGGGGCCGACCGGACATGGCGTACTGGCTGTTCGCCGAGGCAATGCTCGAAGGCCGACCAATCAAGGTCTTCAACAATGGCCAGATGGAACGCGACTTCACCTATATCGACGACATAGTTGCGGCCGTTTCCCGCGTGCTGTCGCATGCCCCTGATCGAGGGCGGCACCGTGTCTACAATATCGGTGGCTCGTCGCCGGTCCGGCTGATGGACATGATCAGCGCGCTTGAGCGAGAACTGGGTGTTGAGGCGGAGAAAATCATGCTGCCGATGCAGCCGGGTGATGTGACACGCACCTATGCTGATACGTCACGGCTGGAAGCGGATTACGGTTTTGCACCGACGGTCGGGATCGAAGCCGGCCTGTCCAGTTTCGCCGAATGGTTCAAGGCCTGGCAGGCCCGCTAGCTGATCGCGAGACGGCGTTGCGTTCGGTCCGGTCCGGCCGCGGCTTCATGATTTGGCGAAGCTGTTGATCAAGGCCTGTGCACCTGTGCCCAGCTCCGGATGCGAGCGCGCATAGGCCATCGTTGCCCGCAGATAACCCAGCTTGCTGCCGCAATCATAGGACTGGCCTTCATATTCGACCGCATGGAAGTCCTGGCTTGCCATCTGCCGCGCCATGGCATCGGTAAGCTGGATTTCTCCCCCCGCCCCGGCCGCCTGATCGGCGAGGAAGTTGAAAATAGATCCCTGAAGGATATAGCGCCCGGTAATCGAGAGGTTGGACGGAGCTGAATCGACCGGTGGCTTCTCGACCATGCCCCGCATGCGAATGCGATTGCCGTCGCGCGACACCGGATCGATGATCCCATACTTGTTGACCTCGTCCGCCGGGACTTGTTCGACCGCGATGACATTGCCGCCGGTCTCGTCATAGACCTCGATCATCTGCGCCAGGCAGCTCGGTTCGGCCTGGACAAGGACATCGGGCAGGAGGATTGCAAACGGCTCGCTGCCTATAATGTCACGCGCGCACCAGATCGCATGACCCAGACCCAGCGGCGCCTGCTGGCGTACGAAGCTCATCGAGCCCGGAGTAGGTTTGGTCCTGGTGACCTCGGCGAGGATATCGGCCTTGCCCTTGGCCTCCAGGCTCGTCTCCAGCTCGTAGGCGGTGTCGAAATAATCCTCGATTGCGCCCTTGTTGCGGCCGGTCACGAAGATGAAATGCTCGATGCCGGCGGCCAGCGCCTCATCGACGACATACTGGATGGCCGGGCGGTCGAAGACGGGCAGCATTTCCTTCGGAATTGTCTTGGTGGCGGGAAGTACCCGGGTTCCAAAGCCGGCAACCGGCAACACAGCCTTGCGCACACGCGTCATTCAGATTTCCCCCACCTAGAGGCCTCAACGCCTACCCGATCACTCCGCGACCGTCCAGCTTACCCATTCACTTCGGTTTAGCAGATAGGTTCTATATACCGGACGGAACATGCAAATCGGGTGACGCCATGGGCAAGAAATACTTCGGAACCGACGGGGTGAGGGGACTCACCAACAGCTTCCCAATGACGGCTGAGACCGCATTGAGACTGGGCATGGCCGCGGGCAAGTATTTCGTCCGCCACACCGGCCGGCACTCCGTGGTGATCGGCAAGGATACGCGCTTGTCCGGATACATGATCGAGAGCGCGCTTGTGGCCGGCTTTACTTCGGTCGGCATGGATGTGTTCCAGTTCGGGCCCCTGCCAACGCCGGCCGTTGCGTTGATGACGCGCTCCTTGCGGGCTGATCTCGGAGTCATGATCACGGCTTCGCACAACCCTTATCATGACAACGGCATGAAACTGTTCGGTCCCGATGGTCGCAAGCTGGATGACAAGGCGGAACTGGAAATCGAGGCGCTGATGGATGGCTCGCTTTCCGAGGAGCTGGCGGCGCCCTCGGATCTCGGGCGGGCCAAACGCGTGGATGACGCCCAGGCGCGCTATGTCGAGATCGTCAAATCCTCTTTCCCGCGCGCCAAGCGCCTGTCGAACCTTCGCCTGGTCGTCGATTGCGCCAACGGTGCGGGCTACAAGGTCGCGCCGAAGGCGCTCTGGGAGCTCGGCGCGGACGTGATCCCGATCGGCGTCGAGCCGAATGGCTTCAACGTCAATGAGGAGTGCGGGTCCACGGCGCCGGCGCGCCTGTCCAAGGAAGTGGTCAAGTTTCGCGCCGATCTTGGTATCGCGCTCGACGGCGATGGTGACCGGATCGTGCTGTGCGATGAGAAGGGCCGGGTTATCGATGGTGACCAGATCCTGGGGCTGCTGGCAGGCCATTGGCAGGATATTGGCGAATTGCGGCACCCCGCGATCGTCGCCACCGTGATGTCCAATCTGGGATTGGAGCAGTACCTCGCCGGCCGTGGTATCAAACTCGAGCGTACGCAGGTCGGAGACCGGTATGTTTCGGAACGCATGCGCGAAACCGGGATCAATCTCGGTGGCGAGGCGTCGGGCCATATTGTCATGCCCGACTTCTCGCCGACCGGTGACGGGCTGATTGCCGCTCTGCAGGTCCTGCGTGTGCTTGGCGACAGCGGGAAGCGCGCCAGCGAGCTGCTCAACGTTTTCAAGCCGGCACCCCAATTACTGGAGAATGTTCGCGTCGCTCGCGGCAAGACGCCGCTTGAGTCGGAAGCCGTAAAAGCGGCGATTGCGGACGCCGAGACCCGGATGGGCAAGGCTGGACGCCTTGTTGTTCGTGCCTCGGGAACAGAGCCCGTCGTTCGCGTCATGGCTGAGGGTGAGCAAAAGCTGATCCGGTCTGTTGTCGATGATGTGCGCGGGGCAATTGAAACAGTGGCGCAGGGCTAGTTCTCGTGCCCGGCTGCGGCGGCGCAGCGGGTGTGAGGCCGTCGCGGCATTCTCTTCTTGCGTTGGTTCGCACGGTCGGCGATACCCGAGCTGACCGGTACTGGAGTGATGAATTATGCGCGTCGCAATGATCGGAACAGGCTATGTCGGGCTGGTGTCCGGCGCGTGCTTTGCGGATTTCGGACATGAAGTTACCTGCGTCGACAAGGACGCAGCAAAAGTCGAAACGCTGAAATCAGGCGGCATCCCGATCTACGAGCCGGGCCTCGACATGCTGGTAATGCGCAATGTGCGCGAAGGCCGCCTGTCCTTTACCCAGGACCTCGAGGAAGCAGTCAAGGCCGCCGATGCGGTTTTCATCGCAGTGGGGACACCCTCTCGTCGTGGCGACGGCTTTGCCGATCTCAGCTATGTTTACGCAGCCGCCAAGGAAATCGCACAGGTGATGGACGGCTATACGGTGGTCGTGACGAAGTCGACGGTTCCGGTCGGAACGGGTGACGAGGTTGAGCGCCTCATCCGCGAAACGCGACCGGGCGCTGACTTCGCCGTTGTCTCCAATCCGGAATTCCTGCGCGAAGGCGCCGCCATCGACGATTTCAAGCGGCCGGACCGCGTGATCGTCGGCACCGATGATGATCGCGCCCGGACGGCGATGAATGAACTCTATCGCCCGCTTTTCCTGAACGAGACACCAATCGTCTTTACTTCGCGTCGGACCTCCGAGCTGATCAAGTATGCGGCCAATGCTTTTCTCGCGATGAAGATCACCTTCATCAACGAGATCGCGGACCTTTGCGAGAAAGTCGGCGCCAATGTCCAGGAAGTCGCCAAGGGAGTCGGGCTCGACAACCGGATCGGCGGTAAATTCCTGCATGCCGGCCCCGGCTATGGTGGCTCCTGCTTCCCCAAGGACACGCTCGCCCTGACCCGTACCGCTCAGGAAAATGACGCGCCCCTGCGCTTGATCGAAACGGTGGTCGAGGTCAATGACGCCCGCAAGCGGGCCATGGCCAGCAAGGTCATCGAGGCCTGCGGTGGCGATGTGAACGGCAAGACCGTCGCCATTCTGGGTGTGACCTTCAAGCCGAACACGGATGACATGCGCGATGCGCCGAGCCTGGAAATCATTCCGGCTCTGCAAAAGGCCGGGGCCACGGTTCGGGCCTTCGATCCCGCCGGCACTGTTGAAGCCGAAAAGCTTCTCCAGAATGTCGAATTCGTTTCCGGTCCGTACTTCTGTGCGGAAGGGGCCGATGTTCTGGTGATCATTACCGAGTGGAACGAGTTCCGGGCGCTCGACATGAAGCGCCTGAAGTCAACCATGAAGGCGCCTGTCCTCGTTGACCTTCGCAATATTTACACGCTGGAAGAAGCGACCAATGCCGGTTTCGCTTATACCAGTGTTGGACGCCCCGAAGGCTGAATCAGAAACACTCGTCGGGTACAGCCCGTCGGGCTGTGCGCGTCGCGAGACCCACCCCGACTGTCACTCAAGAAGCGGTGTTCCCATGACGATCAAGCCCCATGCCAGCCTTGCCCCCAATTCCTGGGCTTTCGAAAATGAAGCCCTGATCAAGCCAACCGGCTTTCGCGAATATGATGCGCGCTGGTGGTTCGGGCATCCCGGTTCAGACGTGGCGCCGGACCTGAACCTGTATGGTGTTCAGACGCTGGGGATGGGCCTCGGTACGCTGATCCATGAACTCGGCGTGGCCCCCAAGATCGTCGTCGGTCATGATTTCCGCAGCTATTCCCTGAGCGTGAAGCTGGCCCTCGAGGTCGGCCTCATGGCCGCGGGAGTCGAGGTGCACGATATCGGTCTGGCCCTTTCGCCGGTTGCCTACTACGCGCAGTTCGACCTGGATATTCCCTGCGTTGCGATGGTCACCGCCAGTCACAATTCAAACGGCTGGACCGGTGTGAAAATGGGGGCCAACCGGCCGCTGACCTTCGGCCCGGACGAGATGAGTCGGCTGAAGGAAATCGTCCTCTCGGGCGAAGCCAAGACGCGATCCGGCGGCGGCTATGTGCGCCAAGCTGGCGTGACAGAGCGCTATCTTGCCGACGTTGCCGAGGACGTCGCCATTTCCCGCCCGCTCAAGGTTGTCGCAGCCTGTGGCAATGGCACGGCTGGCGCCTTCGCGCCGCAGGCACTGCGTGCCATGGGGGTCGAAGTGGTCGAGATGGATTGCGAGCTGGACCACACTTTCCCGCGCTATAATCCGAACCCCGAAGACATGAAGATGCTGCATGCCATGCGCGACGCCGTGCTGGAGCATGGTGCGGATGTCGGCCTCGGTTTCGATGGTGATGGCGACCGCTGTGGCGTGATCGACAATGAGGGCGAGGAAATTTTCGCCGACAAGATTGGCCTGATGCTGGCGCGCGATCTGGCGCCGCTTCATCCTGGCTCGACCTTTGTGGTCGACGTGAAATCGACCGGCCTGTTCAGCATCGACCCGATCCTCGCCGAGCATGGCTGCAAGACGGACTACTACAAGACCGGTCATTCCTACATCAAGCGCCGCTCGAAAGATCTGGGTGCGCTGGCCGGGTTCGAGAAGTCCGGCCACTTCTTCCTGCAGCCGCCAATCGGGCGCGGCTATGATGACGGCCTGGTCGCCGCGCGCGCCGTCTTGCAGATGCTGGAACGCAATCCGGACAAGTCGATGGCTGATCTGCGCCGGGCGCTGCCGGTCAGTTTCGGATCGCCGACCATGTCGCCGGCCTGCGCCGACGAAGAGAAATACTCGGTGGTCGAGAAGATCGTCGCGGAGGTGTCCGACCTTGCGGCAGCCGGCGGCAAGCTTGCGGGGCGATCCATCGTCGATGTGAACACGGTCAATGGCGTGCGGTTCACGCTTGAGGGCGGTGCCTGGGGTCTTGTTCGCGCGTCATCGAATACGCCCAATCTGGTGGTGGTCGTCGAGAGCCCCGCGTCGCAGGACGATGTTGCGTCGGTCTTCCACGCGATTGAAGGTATTCTGGCCCGCTATCCGGACGTCGGTGAATTTGATCAAAAGCTGTAGGCCGGGCGAGAATTCGCCTATGCCAACAGGGAGGTGGTCTTCCTCTTTTGGATCGAATATGAAGGCCGCTGAAAGAGTTCGGGGGCGTCAGCAGAGTTCGAGCGCCGTTTTGGGTGCACCGGCAATATGTCGGGTATCCGGTGGAGACTTGCGCTGCACATCATGTGGTTTTGATGATCAAGAAATTCCTTGCGATGTTCGGAATGTCGGCTGCGTATGGCGACAAGGTATCCGGAAACTACCGGCCTGATATTGACGGCATGCGTGCGCTCGCCGTGCTGCCAGTCTTCCTCTACCACATGGAATTGGGAATTCTGCCGGGCGGATTTGTCGGCGTCGACATATTCTTCGTGATCTCAGGCTACCTGATCTCCGGAATTCTGCTTCGCAGCAATGAAGGTGGCAGTTTCCAGTTCAAGGAATTCTACGCCAAGCGTGCGAAGCGCATTCTGCCGGCTTTCTATGTGACGGTCGTCCTGACGCTTCTGGCCGCGGCTCTGATCATGCCGCCCCGCTTCTTTGCCGAGGCCGGTGAGTCGGCCTTTTATGCCATCCTGTCGCTGTCCAATATCTACTTCTGGCTGACTTCGGGCTATTTCGACAGCGATGTCATAAACAAGCCCTTCCTGCATACTTGGTCGCTGTCGGTCGAGGAGCAGTATTACGTCCTGTGGCCAGCCATTATCCTCATCATCTACAAGCTCCGGGCCCGGGCGATTTTCCCGTATCTCGCCATTGCGCTGACCGTTGTCTCCTTCGCAGCAGCCCAAGCCATGCTCCGGGATCACGCCGCCGCTTCCTTCTATATGCTGCCATTCCGCTTCGGTGAGCTCGCACTCGGCGCCATCGCAGCCTGGTATCGACCGCAGTTGATGCGGCTGCCCAATGTCGTCCGGGAAATTACGACCGTGATCGCCTTGGTCATGATGATCGGGCCGATCCTGGTCTACACGTCAGAAACGCCTTTCCCGGGGCTGACCGCGCTCATTCCGTGCCTTGGGGCTTTCCTGATCTGCGGTGTCGGCGCCTCGAAGGCGTCCGGCGCCATGTTCTGGTGGCGCCCGTCGATTGGTGTCGGGCTCGTATCCTATTCGATGTACCTGCTGCACTGGCCGGTGATCGTCATGTATCACAGCTATTTCGGCGAGATGCCGGATTGGGGTGCGGGCGCGATGATCTTTGTCGGAGTCTCGCTGGGCTCCTATCTGATGTACCTGTTTGTGGAGCAGCCCTTCCGAGGTGAAGCCGCCGCCCGGATGAGTCATGCCTATGTCGGCTTCCTTGGCGCCATGGGTGCGCTGGTCCTGATCGTCGCGGCGGCGATCGTGTGGACCCAGGATGGCTGGCCCGGCCGGTATGGCAGCAATGTCGTGGAGCTTCAGGCGATCAACTCGGAACAGCGCGTCGCTCGCGCTGCGGCCCTGCGTCGCGAATGCCATCTGCAGGGAACGGATCAGCGTCATATCAACCGTCTTCGCGTTGAAACCTGTCTTGCGCCGGGTCAGGCCCAGCCGAATGTTCTCATCATTGGCAGCTCTTATGCGGCGGATGATGGGGTGGTTCTGGCCCGGGCCTTCCGCCGGGTGCACTGGATGCAAATGACATCGCCGGGCTGTGTCCCAGTTCCGGGCGTGGAGCAACGTGCGCCGGCCTGCCGGATCATTTCCGGGCATTTGGGCGACGCCTTCGAGGCCGGGTTGCGGCCTGATTATGTTGTGCTGTCCCACAATTGGAATGTCGCATCAGTGTCGCAGCTCCAGGAGGCCCTGGACTATTATTCGGAGCGTGCCGGCCAGGTTGTCGTGCTCGGGCCGCGCGGACGCTTGCGGGCGGAAGTGCTGGATATTGCGGCTGATGTCCGTGGTGAACTGGCCGACTTCATGCTCGACAGCCAACATCAGGCTGCTGACCTGGCTGAGGTGCAGGCCGGACTCGCTGCTGCAGACTGGCCGGAGAATGCGTCACTCTTCCAGATTGCCGATTTCCTGTGGGACGAGAACCGGCTGCCGCTCGAGCCTGTTGAGGGACGGTTGTTCTTCATCGATGACGGACATTTCTCGGTCGAGGGAATGGAATACTTGGCGCGGCGCCTGCGTCGTGAATACCAGACGTTCGAGGGCTTCGCGCGAGCGGTGGCCGACGGCCCAGCGGTGGGTGCCGAAACGGACAATGAGAACGGCGAGCAATAAGCCGGGCCGGCGCGTGCGCTCGGGCGGATGTCCATCAGGAAGGACGGTTACATGAAGAAGACCATCATTGATCCGCTGACATCTGCACGCGGTTTTGCGGCAATCTATGTGGTGATCTACCACATCAAGGATCGCCTTGGTGAGTTCGCTTTGTCGGACTATGCCCCGGCGCTCTCCTATGGATGGCTGGGCGTCGATTTCTTCTTCATCCTGTCGGGTTTTATTCTGTGCTACGTCTATTCGGCGGACTATGCGGGCGGCAAGTTTCGCTTTCTCGATTTCATTCTGTCGCGGGTCGCCCGTATCTATCCGGTCCACCTGGCGACGCTATTGATCTGGGTCGGGCTCGGCGCATGGGCCGGCTTCCTGTGGTCCACTGACCGCTTCGGTGTGTCCGGATTCGTGCTCAATATCCTGATGGTTCATGCGTGGAATGTCCTGCCGCAGAATACGTGGAATTTTCCGGCGTGGTCGATCAGTGCTGAATGGCTCGCCTATTTGTTCTTCCCGGCTCTCATGTTTGCGGTGACGCGCATCAAGAACCATATCGTGATCAATATAATCCTCGTCATCGTGTTGATTCTGGCGCTCCAGGCATTCATTTCCATCCTGCCGGGGCGGCGCTTCAACTGGACGTATGAGTGGTCGATGGTGAGAATTCTCTGTGAATTCACGGCCGGGATGTTCCTGTTCCGGATCTACCAGCACCTCAAGCCGAGCTATGTCTGGGATGTTGTCGCGGTCCTCGCCATTGGCGCCAGCGTTTGGTTGCTGATTGCCCGACCAGACCTTCCCTGGCTACAGGTAGAGACCGCAGTCGTTCTGTTGACCGCACTCAGTGTCCTGGCCTTCGCCTGCATGAAGGGAGCTGTGGGCAGCCTGCTTTCGCTCGCGCCCCTGACCTATCTCGGTCGCATCAGCTACTCGATGTATATGTGGCACGCGGCACCGCTCTTCGTGATCGGCATCAGCCTGCGTCGCAATTTCGAGGGCGAGCTGAGCTTTGCCCAAGGCGGACTCCTCTTTGTGGTCTACCTCGCCACGGTCGTGCTCGGAGCGGTCCTGCTCTATCATTTCGTCGAGAAGCCCGCGCGCAACATCGTGCGTCGGGCCGGGTCCAAATGGCTTGGCCGGGAAGCACGCCTCGAGATCGAGCGCGCGGAAGCCCGCGCCGCCCGGGCCTCGACCTAAAGGCGGCCTGATCCGCCCTACACGGCGGCGCGGAGTCTGCGAACCTTGTCTGCAGTCCGGTCATAGAGCTGGTCGAGCCAGGTTCGTGCGGGCAGGAACCCGGGTTGAAGCCGATGTTCATCAAGGCCGTGGCTGTAGAGCCAGGCCCGGAAGGCGCGGCGTCCGGCCGGGCTGTTGAGCGGGAAAGCGCGTTGCAGGTCCGGCCGAGACTCCCAGACTTCCGCGCAATAGCGATTGAGCCCGGGGAAGCCGGACGGTGCGCGGCACAAAGCCGTCAGCTCCGTCGGCCTCGGTGAGGCCTCTGGCGGTTCTGGGTATGCGTGCCGGTAGACCCGCCGGACAAAGGGGTCGAGGCGAATATCGCCGTAGGTATCGAAGCCATAGGCGATGGATTCGTACCGGTTGTGATCGGCGTCGTTGATCCGTTCCAGATAGGTGTCGAGCAGGGATCTCAACGCGCCGAGTTGCCCTGCCTGGTAGCGTGTCTGGTGTCGCGAGAACACGTCGCGATCTTCCGGTGCGACGCCGGAGAAGTGGAAAAAGCGCAAGACGGATCCGGCGGCATGCCAGTCGCCCTTGTCGTCCCGTGTTATGGGCCGGTGCGCGAGATTCCAGTAGGCGGCGTTATAGCCCGGGTGGGAGAAAACCCGCAGGCCGGCTAGGTAGGAGGGCGCGAGGTCCATGAATTTCTGGTCGACGAACAGACCGGCCTCGAGGTCGACAATGCATTGTGTGGACAGGCGTGTGGCCCACCAGTCCAGGAAACGCGCGGTCGCTGGCGTGTCAACAAAGGCGCAGAAGCCCAGATTATAGGCACCTGTGCGAAGAAGGCGGATATCATCAATGGCGGCATCGTCGCCCGGCGGTACGCAGGCATGCGGCGTCAGGGCGCCATCTACGCCGTCTGTATCCAGCAGGTCAAACAGCTCTTCAAAGGCCGAGACGACAAGGATGTCTGGGTCGAGAAAGATGGCCTGGCTGGTCGCCGGTTCGGCAAGAAAATGGCGCAATGCGAAGGGTTTGAGTGCGGTGTTGAACTCCATCACGGAGTAGCGAAGCGACATGTCGGGCAGCATGTCCAGCCCGAGATCGGCCGGTGTCACGACCGGGAATTCGATCGGCCCGGCCTGTGTCAGCGCAGTGTCCGAGTCCGCGATCACGATCCGGAAGTCCGCGCCCGGATGAGCGGCGCGCAACGACCGTCCCAGTGTGAGCGCATAGGCCAGATAATTGACCGAGCAGATCGTGAAATAGGTCCTGTGCCCCATGGGTCTTTCCCTTGCCATGTGCCGTTTGGGGGCTTCCCCCTACGCTCGACTATGCTAAGCCGTTCTGGAGCTTGAGCCTTGGAAGTTCAAGCCTTCAGGCAGGTCGGGTGCGGCGCGATGTTGGTAGTAGATGATTTGACGGCTTCGACCCGCTCGCTTCGGTCGTGGGCCTATTTTGGTCTGAAAAAGCTTCAGCTTGATAACCGTCGGACATTCCTGGGCAGCGGCTGGCTGGTTCTCAGCTTCGCGCTGACCGTGCTCGGCGTCGGATTGTTGATGTCTGAATTGCAGGGCCTGGTTTTTCGCGAACACGTCCGATACGTCGCACTGGGCTTCGCCTGCTGGAACTTCATTTCGGCAGCAATCGTCAGCGGTTGCTCGGTTTTTCTGAATAATCGCAGTTTTCTGTTGCAGTTGAGATTGCCGAAGACAGCCTTCGTGCACGCCCTGATGGTGCGCCTATCTTTCATTCTGATCCTGCAAATGCTCACAGCGATCGCCATCGCGCTCTTCTTCGGCTGGCGCCCGACGATGACCGCGCTCGAAGCACTGCCGGCGCTGTTGTTCTATATCTTGTCCGGTTACGGCGTGGCCCTGATGCTGGGATGCATCACGACCCGCTTTCAGGATATTGCCGAGTTGACCAGCTCCTTCATCCGTATTGCCTTTTTCTTCACGCCCGTTATCTGGCTCGCCGAGCGCAGGGCCGCGCGCTTCACCGGCGAACCGGTTCCTGAAGGCGAGTTTTCGGTGATGTCCTTTCTTTTTACCTGGAACCCTTTCGCACACTATATCGAGGTTGTTCGGGGGCCGCTCATGGGCGTAACGCCCCCGCTGATCAGCATGATCGTCGTCGGGGTCTGCACGCTGGTCCTGGTAGGGCTGGGCCTCCTGGCCTTCCAGATGTCGGGTCGGAGGCTGAACTATTGGCTGTAAACGAGGCTCCGGAAGTCGACCCCTCCATCGACGTCAAGCATCTGCGAATTGCCTATCCGATCCGGCGTGGCTTCAAGCGCGCTTCCGGCGAGAGCACGCATCATGTCGATGCGCTCCAGGATGTGAGCTTCAATCTCAAGCACGGTGACCGACTTGGATTGCTCGGGCGCAACGGGTCTGGCAAGAGCACGCTGCTCAAGGCGCTAGCCGGTATTTATCCGCCGTCGGGCGGGACGATTACAATCAAGGGCAAGGTGGCGTCGATCTTCAACGCGTCGCTCGGCTTCGTTCCACAGGCGACCGGTTACGAAAACATCCTGCTGCGCGGGACGTTGCTGGGCATGTCCTATGATCAGGTCCAGGCGCTGATCCCGTATGTGACCGAGTTCTCGGAGCTCGGGGATTGGCTGACCCAGCCCGTTGCGTCCTATTCGAGCGGTATGGCCCTGCGTCTTGCCTTCGCAATCACGACGGCGGTCGAGAGCGATATTCTGCTCCTGGACGAGTGGCTCGGAGCCGGCGACGCGCAGTTTCTTCGCAAGGCCAGGGCGCGTATGAGCGAACTCGTCGAGCGGGCCGGCATTCTGGTCCTTGCAACGCACAATCTCGGCTTGATGAAAAACACCTGCAACAAGGTCGCCGTCATCGACGAAGGCAAGTTGGTGCACTTTGGGCCTGCCGACGACATCATTCCATTGTACCAGAAGACGATGCAGCAAAAGAGGCGGGAACTTCTGGCCTGAGCAGCCATGGGTTTTGCCCGTGATTGCGGCACGACGGACCTGTGCGGCCACACAATGTGGCGAATTCCTGTTCCGCAACCAATTGAGTCTTGAAACCGGATTTACTATCGGGCATCACGCTCCACATCGTGCGGGAAGCCGCAGAAAATGTATTGCATCTGGCACCCGGCTTTCAGATCAGAATCTTGCTTGGCTGGGCGAGTTCAGGTGCTGCGACCAGATTAAATCGAGGCGCCACAGGGGGCGTCACATGAGGGGCTGACCATGTACTATCCACCGCACATCAAATCACTTCTACCATCTCTCTCAACGTCAGGGTCAGAGGCTAAGCTCTCGATGGGCGACCTTCGCAAACTCATAAGCCTTGCATTGCAGGGCGTGAAGGTGGATGCGGCCTGGTATCTCAATGAATATCCGGACGTGAATGTCGCGATCAATGAAGGCGTAGTGGAGAGTGCGCAGGCTCATTTTGAGAGTGCCGGATATTTCGAGGGGCGTTTCCCCTGTCGGCCGCAAGTCGATACGAAATTCTATCTTGAGCTATATGGTGATATCGCAAAGGCTCACGCTGAGGGCTATCTTGAGGATCCGGAATCCCATTTCCTGGAAGCGGGCTACAAGGAAGCGCGTGTCGGTACCAACTTCCCGGTTGATGAGGACTGGTACATGTCGACCTACAATGTGAAGCTCGATGAAGACAAAGCCAGCGCCAAGCAGCATTTTGACCAGGTTGGATATGTACGGGGATATCGCCCGTTTCCGCTGGACGTCTAGATTTCAGATTGGGTGCCTGTCGGGTGGTTTGTGGTTGTCTGACTCCACGCCAGGTCGAGTCGGGCAGGTAGATGTCACCGATCGGCATGTGAATCGTGCCAGGTCGGTTTGAATAAAGAAATCTCGCAGGGAGTGCTGACATGAGTGCAGGCCATACGTCACGGGTACATTTTACCATCTGTTCCCGGAACTACCTGGCTTATGCGCTGACCCTGCGGGACAGCCTGGCAGCCGCTGATCCCGACGAGAAATTTGTCATCATCCTCTGTGATCCGGCCGAGGGCGAACCGGTTGAGGGCATCGAGGGCCTGATCAGCGCGGAAGACATTGGGCTCCCCTATTACTGGGAAATGGCGCTTCGCTATGATGTCATGGAGTTCAACACGGCGATCAAGCCGTTCGTCATGCAATACTTCTTCGATCAGGGGTACAAGCAGGCCCTCTATCTGGACCCGGACCTCTATATCGTTCGCCCGCTCGAACACGTCTATGCCGCGCTCCGCCGCGGGGCGACCGGTGTTCTGACACCGCATACAACCGTGCCTCTGGATGACGGCTTGAAGCCGAGCGACCAGACGATCATGCAAAGCGGCATCTACAATCTCGGCTTTGGCGCGTTCACCAGCAAGCCGGAAGGTCGGGCATTCGTCGACTGGTGGGCGGATCGCTGCCGTGCGGAATGCATCAACCGCATCGAGGAAGGGCTGTTCGTCGATCAGAAGTTCTGTGACCTGGCTCCTGCTTTCATGCCGCAGCTCAAAATCCTGCATCACAAGGGCTATAATACAGCCTACTGGAACCTGGCATCGCGGCCGGTGGTGAGTGTCGGCGAGAATGAGTGGGAGTCAGGCGGCGACCCGCTTCATTTCTTCCATTTCTCAGGCGTCAAACCTGGCAATTATGATGTTTTCTCGAAGCATCAGGATCGTTTTCAGGTCGATAATATCGGCGATCTGAAAGGTCTGCTCCATATCTATCTCGATCAGCTCGAGGCAAACGGGCACAAGACCTTCTCCAAGATTCCCTATGCCTACAACCAGCTTTCCGATGGGACCGGCATGCCGCCAGAATATCGACTCATCCTGAACGATCAGGGCGTGTCAAACGAGTCGGCCAAGGCGTTTTTCGCGGACTCCGATCATCGCAAATTCCTCCGCGCTGACCCGCTCTACACCCAGCCAGGCATGGTCGATATTCCGCTGATCGTCGGTGCTGCGTATCGGCGCCGCGTCGACGTCCAGGCAACCTTCTCGCTGGCCTCCAATGAGGGAAGAATGGGTCTGATGGACTGGTTCCTCGGTGGCGGAGCCGCAGAACATCATATCCCCAAACCCTGCATCGCGGCCGCGGAAAGCCTTTGGGCGTCGAAGCGCGCGCTGATGGCGCAGTCGATCGCACCCACCGTCGCTGCAAGCCCGGGTGTGCCCGCGCCGCTTCTGCAGCCGCCGTCTCCTACGCTCAAGGACCGCGCCAAGGCCATTGCCCGCGCCACACTGCCGCCGAGCGTCCGGATGCAGATTCGTAGTGCGCTCGGCCGGTCGCGGCCAGTTGCCCCACGCCCAGACCCGCGCGCGAGTATCCATGTCGAGAAGGGCATGCCTTTCGGTGTTGGCCTGTTCGGCTACTTCATGACCGAAACCGGTGTCGGTGAGGGCGCGCGCAACGCGGATCGCGCGCTGGATGCGGCTGCTGTTCCACATAGTCGTCATGCCATCTCCACCGGAGGTGTTTTCAATGACAAGTTTGGCGTGCCGGAGGATTTTGATGGACCGGTCAGCGAGTTTCCGATCAACCTCTTCCACATCAATGCCGACCAGACGCTCCGCCTGGGCGAGCTCGTGGACCCGCAGAATCTGAGCGGCCGATACCGGATCGGGTATTGGGCATGGGAGTTGTCACAATTCCCGGATGCCTGGCTTCCGGCGCTCGAGAATGTGGACGAGATCTGGGCGCCGTCGAGATTTGTTGCCGATGCCGTTCGGGCGAAGACCGAGAAGCATGTTTTGGTCATGCCGCATCCGGTAGTCCCGCAGAAGGCTGACCCTCTTCGCGCCGAATTTGGTCTGCCTGATGACAAGTATCTGGTTCTGACTTCGCTGGACCTGAACTCCTTCTTTTCGCGCAAGAACCCGCAAGCCACGATCGCCGCGTTCCAGCAGGCCTTCCCTGAGGATGACGGGGTCCGGCTCGTGATCAAGATGCACGGTGGAAACCGGAGTTTCGACTCGGAGCGGGCCGAGATCGTCCGGTGGATCGAGTCAGACGACCGCATCATCGTTATCGATCGCGTTCTTGAGCGGTCTGAAATGGACAGTTTGCAGGAGGCGGCGGATTGCTTCATCTCACTGCACAGGTCTGAGGGCTTTGGCCTCAATGTTGCCGAGATGATGGGGCGTGGTAAGCCGGTGATTTCAACGGCCTATTCCGGCAGCAATGAATTCGTTCGCAAGGGCTCTGCCTACCCGGTCAGCTTTACCATGGCGGCTGTCGGGCCGGATCAGTATCCTTTCTGGCAGGGCCAGTATTGGGCCGAGCCATCTGTTCGCTCAGCGGCTGCCAGTCTTCGCGATGCCCATGAGCGCAGCAAGCAAAGCCTTGAAATCGCTGACAATGGACGACAATTTATTCACGAAGGATTCTCATATGATGCAATTGGTGGGCATATGACCCGGCGATTGCGTGAAATCTATGATGAATTCGGATAGTGATACGAATCGTCGGGTCGCTACCATTCCCAAAAGCGAACTGCACACTAATCTCGTCGTGTCAGACGGAGCCATGAATGACAATTTCGAACATTGACACCGGACCTGTTTATTACCGGCACATGCAATTCACGTCGGGCGCAAAAGTCCGAACCAGCCTGCCGAATCTGTTCGGTGTGGGCCCTGGGCGAAGCGGGACCAGTTTTCTGTACGGCCTGCTGGCGGCGCACAGCGATGTCTTGGTTTCGCCGGTAAAGGAAACCAATTTCTTTGGTGTCTTGCAGGAGGGTTACCGCAAGGGTGGGCTGTCGCTGCGCGACTATGAACGCCTCTTCGCCCACCCGGTCGAACGCGAATATACCTATATTGCTGAAGTTACGCCTGTTTATCTGTTCTCCCAAGGCGCGATCAGCGAGATCAAGAATGCCTGTGGCTATCCCAAGGTCATCGTCACGCTGCGGCATCCGATTGATCGTGCCCACTCGCAGTTCAAGCATCATGCCGAGCACCACAAACATCAGACCTTCGATCAGTATGTCGAGGAGGGCCTGGAGCAGCTGAGCCTGAATCCCCGCCGCCGCGGGCACTGGTTCGCCGCCGGGACCAATTTGCGTCAGTCACTTTATGCCGGAGATATCGCGCAGGCGTGGGAGCTTTTCGGGCGCGAGCGTGTTCAAATCCTGATGTATGAGGAACTCAAGACGAATCCGGAAGCTTGGATCAAGCGGCTGGCTGATTTCCTGGAATTGCCACTGGAATACACCGAGCACCAGGCAAAGCGCTATCGCAACGCGTCTCCTGAAGGACAGCTGGATATTGACCCGGTGTTGCATGAGCAACTGCGGGGGCTGTATCGCGAGGACATCAGCAAACTGGGTCTTATGGGCATTGACACCAGCCTCTGGACCTTGTGATCCCGGCAGCGGCGTAACTGTCAGAGATGGTTACGTTCTTGAATCTCTGTTGCGAGTTTCGAGAAATACTCGGATAGCGTCCGCAGGTAAGCGACCGTCTCTGACGGACCTCGTTTCTCCCCGAGGGCCTTCACGTCGATCTCGGGAAGATCGGCGCCGTCGAGGATCGCCATGGCGTCATTCAGGCTAAGATCGAGACCGACCGGGGCCGCCGGCCAGTCCATCCGATCCGAGACGCGCTGTACGATGCCTGGCTCAAGGCCATAGGTGAGATTGGTTGAGTTTGCCCAGCAGGCGACACCGAAATCGAGGCTCTTATTCTTGCGAGGTTGTGAGTCGTCTGCCTCGTCGGCCGCCAGCGGTATTCCAGTGGCCTCGCCGAACATTGCCACCGCATTGGACCCGGACACCAACTCCACCGCCGTGACCGCGTCGCGACCGAAAACTGTCGCAAACCGGTTGATGATTTCATCATGACTGTATGACCGTATGCGTTCAGCGAAACGCTGCGGCGTCACGAAGTACCGATCACCCTTCATGTGCTGGATCAGGGACGAGCGGATGAACTGCTCGCGCGGCCGGTAAAAGAAAACCACCTTGGTCACCAACAGTCGCCGCGCCAAGAGCGCGGCATTGAGGATGTCTATCTCCTTCACCGAGAAGGTGGACAAGTCTTCCCCGCTCAGGACAACAGTCTTGTCTGCGGCCTTGGCATGCTCCCGCTCGATCGTCGCAAAGGCGTCCGACATTTCATCGTGCAGACCGGTGCGGATCAGTCGTGACAGGTCGGAGTGCTGACCGCGATAATTATTGAAAATGAGCGGATAGAAGAAGTCGGCGCCATCCGTGTCGATGTCCGAAAACTGTCCTCGCATGAGTGACTGGATTGTTGATGAACCGGTCTTGTGCCCGCCAATGTGGAGGATGACCGGGATCGGGTTGTCCGGCACGGCAGGGGGCGCCCGCCGGGCTGTGGTCTTGCCGGCCGGATTGCGTTTGGTCGGGAGCTTGCTGCCGCCCGAGGTCGGAATATTGGGTGACGGCACCCGTCGGCGGATGGGCTTGTCGCCCGGCTTCGCACCTGATGCGTCGCCCCGGGCGGACGGCTGCCCGCGGTCCTGCCTCCGTGCACGGGCCGCTGCGCGCTGTTCGGGGGTTCGCCGGGGTTTGTCGGGATTGTCGGTCGGATCGGTCATGGCTACACACGAATGGCAGGTGGGGCGAAGGAGGCAGGGCAGGCGCCGTGGCGTCCTGCCCCGGTCGGTGTCTGTCAGCTCAAGGCGGGATGGTCCGGCTTGACGAGGGACAGAAGGTAAGAGCCGTAGACGGATTTCTTCATTTTCTCGCCCTGGGCAAGAATGGCGGCCTTGTCGATCCAACCCTCCCGATAGGCGATCTCCTCGAGGCAGGAAATCAGCAGACCCTGCCGCTGCTCGAGTGAGCGGACGAATTCCGCCGCCTCAACCAGCGAGGCCGGCGTGCCGGTATCGAGCCAGGCATACCCGCGGCCCAGGACTTCCACGTTCAGTTCATTGCGGTCCAGATAGGCCTGATTGACCGAGGTTATTTCGAGCTCGCCGCGCGGCGAGGGCTTGACCTGTTTGGCGATCTCGACGACCGAATTGTCGTAAAAATACAGCCCGGTAAGGGCAAAGTTGGAGCGCGGGTTCTCGGGCTTCTCCTCGATTGAGAGGACCTGGCCCTGATCGTTGAATTCAACAACGCCATAACGCTCCGGATCCATCACATGATAACCGAAAACGGTGGCGCCACCCGATATGGCGGCGGTGCGCTTGAGCTTCTCTGCAAGCCCGTGACCGTAAAAGATATTGTCGCCAAGGATAAGGCAGACCGAGTCGCCACCAATGAAATCCTCACCGAGGATGAAGGCTTGGGCGAGCCCGTCCGGTGATGGCTGGATCTGGTAGTGAAGCTCCACACCCCACTGCGACCCATCGCCGAGCAGTTTCTTGAATGCGGCCTGGTCTTCGGGCGTGGTGATGATCAGGATTTCGCGAATGCCGGCCATCATGAGCACGGACAGCGGATAATAGATCATCGGCTTGTCGTAAATCGGGAGCAATTGCTTGGAAACGGAGACCGTGATCGGGTGCAGCCGTGTGCCGCTCCCGCCTGCCAGAATTATCCCTTTCATTCGATCTTCCCCCGAAGCTTCGCCAAGTGTGACTGTTAGCTTGCAGGCGCGAATGTGTCGAGCACTCAACAGACAATTTCGGCAAGCGGTTTCAAGAGCGGCTCTGTTGGTGTAAGAGCGCGAGCTTGATCAGGGAGAAACCATGCAAATCCAGCGCCTCGACATTCCCGACGTTATTGTCGTAACGCCGCGCCGTTTCGAAGATGACCGCGGATTTTTCTCCGAAACTTACAATGAGAAGGCCTTTGCCGAGGCCGGTATCGATGCGGCATTCGTCCAGGACAATCATTCCTGTTCAGCTCAAACCGGTACGGTCCGGGGCCTGCACTACCAGACCCCGCCTCATGCGCAGGGCAAGCTGGTACGCGTGACCAGCGGTGCCATCGTTGATGTAGTCGTCGATGTGCGCCGTGGCAGCCCTCATTACGGGCAGCACGTGAAGGCGGAGATTTCGGCCGACAATGGCAGCCAGATCTGGGTCCCTGCCGGTTTCCTCCATGGATTTGTCACCTTGAAGCCCGACACGCATGTCACCTATAAAGTCACCGACTTTTATGATGGCAGCTGTGATGGCTCGGTCCTTTGGTCTGATCCGGCCCTTGGTATTGATTGGGGAATTGGGGAGTCTGAAGCCGTCCTGTCCGCCAAGGATGCCAAGGCCCAATCCTGGCACGATTTCAATTCGCCGTTTGTGTACGCGCCAGCTTGATGCGGACCTAGTTCCTCGGGAGTAATACCTTGAAAATTCTTGTTACCGGCGGGGCCGGCTTCATCGGCTCCGCAGTTGTCCGACGCGCTATCACGGAGCGTGGCTACGCGGTCGCCAATCTGGATGCGCTCACATACGCCGCCAATCCCGCCAATCTTGATTCCATCGCCGATCATCCGGACTACTCCTTTCACAAGGCGGACATCCGTGACCTCGATGCGCTCAACAAGGTGTTTGCCGAGACCGATCCCGATGCGGTGATGCACCTGGCCGCGGAATCGCACGTCGATCGTTCGATCGAGGGGCCGATCGCCTTCGTTGAAACCAATGTCATGGGCACGGCGAACATGCTGCAGGCCGCCCGTACGCATTGGGAAGGATTGGGCGGTGCACGCAAGGAGGCTTTCCGCTTCCATCATATCTCGACCGATGAGGTTTACGGCGCGCTGGGGCCGACGGGCTTTTTCACCGAGACCACGCGCTACGCCCCCAATTCCCCGTATGCGTCCAGCAAGGCGTCTTCGGACATGCTGGTGCGGGCTTGGGGCAAGACCTATAAATTGCCCGTCGTCATCTCCAACTGCTCGAACAATTACGGTCCCTTCCAATTCCCCGAAAAGCTGATCCCGGTTGTCATCCTGAAGGCCTTGGCAGGCGAAACCATTCCGGTTTACGGCGACGGGTCGAATGTGCGTGACTGGCTCTATGTCGACGATCACGCGGAAGCGCTGCTGACCATCCTGGAGCGCGGCCGGCTTGGCGAGATCTATAATGTGGGTGGCGATGCCGAGGTGAGCAATCTCGATCTAGTCAAGCAAATCTGCAAGATCATCGATCAGGAACTGGACCGCAAAACGCCAAGTGAGGACCTGATCAAGTTCGTCACCGATCGCCCGGGCCATGATTTTCGCTATGCGATCGATGCGGCCAAGATCAAATCGGAGCTTGGTTGGACCCCGTCGGTCACTGTGGAGCAAGGGATTGCTGAAACGGTGCGTTGGTATCTCGAGAACCGCGACTGGTGGCAGGCCATCCAGGCCCGCGGCCACCAGCAGGAACGGATCGGCCTCACAAAGGGTACAGGTGCGTGAAGCCGGTGCTGATGTTTGGCGCTACCGGACAGGTGGCGCGTTGCGTGATTGACCAGGCGACCGTGACCGGTCGGCCCTTGACGGCACTGTCGCGACAGGATGTCGACCTGCTGGATACGGATGCGATCCGTGCCGCGATCATGGCCGCTCCTGAGGGGAGTGTCGTGCTCAACGCGGCTGCCTATACCGCAGTCGACCAGGCGGAATCAGATGTTGCAGCGTGTCGGGCGGTGAATGCCGCGGCGCCGGCGGCCATGGCCGAGGCCTGTCAGGCGCGCGGTTTCGTATTCCTGCACATCTCCACCGATTATGTGTTCGATGGCACGAAACCATCAGCCTATCTCGAGGATGACCCGACAAGTCCGCAGGGTGTCTATGGCGAGACCAAGCTCGAGGGCGAAGCAGGGGTGCTGGGAGCTCACGACCGTGTCGTGATCCTGCGCACGGCCTGGGTCTATTCGCGCTACGGGAAGAATTTCCTTAAGACCATGCTGCGCCTCGGGTCGGATCGGGACGCACTGGGTGTGGTCGATGACCAGCGCGGTTGTCCGACCCATGCAGCAGATATCGCGGCCGCTCTGCTGATTGCCGCAGACGATCTCTCTGCTTCGGATGATCGTTATGGCCTGTACAATTTTGCCGGTCAGGGCGGTGCCAGCTGGGCCGATTTTGCGGAGCACATCTTCCAAACTCAGTCGTCCCGGTGGGGACGCCGCCCGGCGGTCAACCGGGTGACCACGGCTGACTACCCGACACCGGCAAAGCGGCCGGCCAATTCAATGCTGAACTCGGATCGTTTCAGTGCAGCTTTCGGCTACACTGCTCCCGTCTGGACCGAGAGCGTTGAGCAAGTCGTCCGGCAATTGGCGGATGAAGGCTGACCGCTGGCATCCGTCTTGCTTGCAAGTGATTCTGGGTTGCCACCGGCGCTGGCCGGGTAGACGATGAGTGACCGCTCGAGTGGGTGGTCGGGGGATGGATTTTGGCGAAATCGGCATTGAATTCGGCGATCCGGCACACATCTCGCCTCTGGAAACGCCAGAAGCTTGCCTCGCTCCGAGCCGATAATGTCGATCGAACGGGCCAGCCGACAGTCGTTGGTCTCTTCCGCGTCGCGAGCGGCATAGGAAGCGGCGCGCGCGTGGTTTTCCGGGCGCTTCAGGCGAGTGGCTATAATCCGGCCCTGATCGATCTCAGCGACCAGCTTGCACCTGGCCAGCCTGTGTTTGACTGGCAGCCACCGGCTCCGGCGGCGGCGGATGACGGGTGCGGGCCGGTTATTGTCCACCTCAACCCGCCCGAAGTGCCCTTCGCACTGTCCAGGCTTGGAACAGACAGGCTGCGCCATCGCTATCGGATTGGCATTTGGGCCTGGGAGCTCGAGCTCATGCCAACCGACTGGCAGGGTGAGGTCGCCTACTTCCACGAAATCTGGGCGCCGAGCGAGTTCACGGCCAGCGCGATCAGGTCCAAATCGCCGAATGCTTCGGTGAGTTGTGTCCATTATCCCCTGGCGGCCGACCAATTCGGGGCTGTGGATGTCGACACATGGCGGCGTCGGCTGGCTCCTGAAGGCGAGCGGATTGTCTTCTGCGCATTTGACGCAAGGTCCTCCATGGCGCGAAAGAACCCGGCTGCCGCGATCGAGATTTTCAAAGCCGCGGTCGGCGAACGCACCGATGTTCGTCTCGTGCTGAAAGTCTCGAATCTGGACTGGAATGCCGCAACGCGACGGGACTTGCTCGAGCAGATTGGGAAAGATCCCCGTATCCAGCTGCTGACGGCTACGCTCGGCACACCGGACATGAATGCGCTCATTTCGGCAGCCGACATTTACCTGTCACCTCACCGGAGTGAGGGCTTTGGCTTCATGCTGGTCAAGTCACTCATGGCCGGGGTGGACGTCATGATGACCAATTGGTCCGGCAACACGGATTTCATGGACCTGCCTGGTGCGCACCCCATTGGCTGTCAACTTGTCGCCGTCAATGACGCATCGGGTATCTACAACGGGACCGGCCGCTGGGCGGAGCCGGACACGGAAATGGCGACCCCCTTGCTGCGTGATTTGCTCGGACGGCCACGCGACCCGGCGCGCAGGGCTGAGATCGCTGCAGCCGCTGCAAGCCGCTTCTCGTCCGATGGTTGGGCGCAGCGATTGAGCCCTCAATTCAAAGCCCATACATTGCAAGGCGAATCGGCCAGTCCGATCTGATCGCCCAGACCTAATCCAGACTGGAGAGACCATGTGCGGCATAGTCGGTGTTGCCGGGCGGATTAACGCGGAATCCGTTCTTGTCGAAGGCCTTCGGCGCCTTGAATATCGGGGCTATGACTCGGCCGGGATCGCTGTCCAGACGGCGGAGGGACCTTTGCTTCGGGCGCGTGCGGCCGGCAAGGTCTCGGCGCTCGAGGCGGCGATGACGCCCGAGCTCACCGGGGCGACAGGTATCGCACACACAAGATGGGCGACCCACGGGGCGCCGACCGAGGGCAATGCCCATCCGCACAGGGCCGGGCGCGTCTGCGTCGTACACAACGGAATTATCGAGAATTTCAAGGTATTGCGCGAAACGCTCCAGAATGAGGGGCGTGAGTTTGCCAGTGAGACGGACAGTGAAGTGATCGCCCATCTGCTGGATCGCGAGCTCGATCGCGGACAGGCTCCCAAAGATGCGCTGCTGGCTGTCCTGGAACAGCTGGAAGGCGCGTTCGCCCTTGCCGCGATCATTGAAGGCGAGACAGACCTTGTCCTCGGGGCTCGGCGGGGCGCCCCCCTGGTTGCGGCGATCGGTGACGGGGTCTGCTTCCTGGCATCCGATATCATGGCGATCGCGGGCGAAGCGCGGTCGGTGATCTATCTTGAAGAAGGCGATGCCGCGGTTGTCCGTCCGTCCGGCGTTGATGTGTATGATTCCGCCGGCCAAGCCGTAACCCGCCCGCTCTCACCGGCGTCGGTGTCCATGGTGCTGGCCGAGAAGGGCAATCATCGCCACTTCATGCAAAAGGAAATCTATGAGCAGCCTGAAGTCGTGGGGCGCACGCTGGCCGCTTATGTGGATGCCGTATCCGGTTGTGTGCGTCCGCGCGAGGGTATCGATTTCAGCCAGATCACGCGCCTGTTCATTGTCGGCTGCGGCACGGCCTCCTACGCAGGGCAGATCGCAGAATACTGGTTCGAGGCCGTGTCGGGTCTCCCGGTCAAGGTCGATATCGCCTCGGAATTCCGCTACCGCAATCCCGCGTTTCTGGAGGGCGATGCGGCGCTTTTCATTTCGCAGTCAGGCGAGACCGCCGATACGCTCGAAGCGCTGCGCCTCTGCAAGCGTGCTGGATTGACGACAATAGCGCTGGTGAATTCACCGCATTCGTCCATGGCCCGCGAGGCCGATCTTGTTGCTCCCACCCTGGCCGGCCCGGAGATTGGCGTCGCGTCGACAAAAGCCTTTACGTGCCAGCTTTCGGCGCTCGCCTCGCTGGCAGTCCTGGCGGGTGCCCAGCGAGGACGGCTCAGCGCAGAGCAGCAGGCCGGGCATGTGGCAAACTTGATGTCAGTGCCGAGCCTGATGGCGGCGGCCCTGAAGATCGAACAGGAAATCGACGCGCTCGCCACCGAGCTCGCGCATGCCTCGATCGTGCTCTATCTCGGCCGCAATGAGTTCTTTCCGCTGGCTCTTGAGGGCGCGCTCAAGCTCAAGGAAATCAGCTATATCCACGCGGAGGGCTACGCCGCCGGCGAACTCAAGCACGGTCCGATAGCGCTGATCGAGGAAGATGTCGCTGTCATCGTGATCGCACCGCATGATGCCTTGTTCAACAAGACTCGGTCATCGATCCAGGAAGTCCGGGCACGTGGCGCGCGGGTGATTGCAATTACGGATGAGCCCGGCGCCAGTGAACTCGAGGGAGAGATCAGTGCCCAGCTTCTCTTGCCACGCCTTACCGGAATGGCGGCGCCAATCGTCTCGAGTGTCGCGGTGCAGCTCCTCGCCTATTACGTTGCCGTTCACAAAGGCACCGATGTCGACCAGCCGCGCAATCTCGCGAAGTCGGTCACGGTGGAATAACGTAATGTTTCGTGACTTTGTGCCCACGGGAGCGGCGTTTATAGCCGCTTGAGGGGTGAGTACTCGCCGCGAGGCCGCCCGTTCGCTGTTACCCATTCCCGTTACCCCGTCACATGCCATCCGGAAGCCGCCATGCCCGACATGATTTCCTTTATCGACCTGAAAGCCCAGCGTGAGCGCTTGAAGGACCAGATCGACGCTGCCGTCATCAAAGTGCTCGATGAGGGGCGCTATATTCTCGGCCCCGAAGTCGACGAGCTCGAGACCCGACTCGCCGAGTTTGCGGGGGCCGGACAGGCACTCAGCTGTGCAAATGGTACCGACGCGATCCTCATTCCTCTCATGGCCTGGGGCATCGGTCCGGGCGACGCGGTTTTCGTACCGGCCTTCACCTTTGCGTCGACGGCTGAGGTCGTTGTGCTGGCAGGCGCTTCGCCGGTGTTCGTCGATATCGATCCGGACACCTACAATATGTGCCCGGAAAGTCTCGCCGCCGCGATTGCGAGCGTCACCGAGGCCGGGGAATTGTCGCCCAAGGCGGTGATCGCCGTCGATCTGTTCGGCCAGCCGGCGAATTATCCGGCCCTGGCCCCGATCGCGCGGGAGGCCGGGCTGAAGCTGGTGTCCGATTGCGCCCAGGCTTACGGCAGTACGTTGGACGGCCAGGCGTCGCTTGCTTGGGCGGACGTCCTGACCGTTAGCTTTTATCCCGCCAAACCATTGGGCGGATACGGTGATGGTGGTGCGGTCCTGTGCAAGGAAGACGCGCTGTATGCCACCATGAAATCGGTCCGCGTCCATGGTGAAGGGACGGCCCGCTACGAATACGCTCGCATCGGTCTCAATTCTCGCCTCGACACAATCCAGGCCGCCATCTTGTTGGCCAAGCTTTCGGTATTCGGTGACGAGATCCGGATGCGCCAGCGTGTCGCTGATCGATATCGGAGCGGGTTCGGGAATGCCGTGAAGACACCGCATGTGATCACCGGAGCGCAATCAACCTGGGCGCAATACACGATCGAGGTGGAGCGGCGGGACGAATTCCGGGCGCACCTCGCGGCGCACGGCGTGCCAAGCGCGATCTATTACCCGATCCCGCTGCATCTGCATCAACCCTATTCCGGATATCCCGTCGCGCCGGGCGGTCTTCCGGTCACGGAGGCGGCCGCGCATCGTGTTGTTTCACTGCCGATGCACCCGGACATGAGCGACGCGGATATCGACCAAGTCATCGCCGCAGTCACCAATTGGGCGGGATAGGCGCGACGCCTCCCGGAGTGGTCAGCCCGTGTTTCGGCGCGGACTGTGCGCCGCTCGCTCAGGTGGCGTTTCTGCGTTCGAATGGGGCAATCTTCCCGAGGCGCTCATTCCTCACCCTAGAAGGTGTTGCGCCTGTTCGGCGTATGACATATCAGGTTGCGCGAAAGGGTCTTCTAGGGCCGCGTGGAGAGATAATATGCCGACGAATAAACAGCTTCGCCAAAAGATGCGTGCGGCCAGCACGCGGTTGAAGGAAATCAAGACCGAGATGGAAGCACTGAAAGCCGAGCGCAAGAAGTGTCGTGACCAGCGAACAAACCTCAAGAAGAAGCTGAGCGAACTCCCGGTCGAGTAATGCTCGGCGCATGACGCCGCCAGCGGCGGCGCGAACAGGCCGTTGAACTACCCCATGCTGTCCGAACGCGGCGCTGCCTCGCCGCCTGGCCCTCTGGCCTTCCGGAGCCGACCTCAGACTACCGATTGGAAAACCATGCCATCGATCAACGAGATAGTCGCCAACTACGCAGAGCGTTTCAAGTCGGCGAGGACCCGGGAGCGCCCGCTCTCGGCGCACCTGAAGGCCCTGGAGGCCGAGAGTATCCACATCATTCGTGAAGTGGCGTCGGAGTTTGAAAATCCGGTGATGCTCTATTCGATCGGGAAAGACAGCGCGGTGATGCTGCATCTGGCGTTGAAAGCCTTCTATCCCTCAGCGCTCCCGTTTCCGCTCCAGCATGTCGACACGACGTTCAAGTTCGGCGACATGATCACCTACCGTGAAGCCTTGGCAAAGGCGCTCGGGCTCGAAATCCGGGTCGAGATCAATCAGGACGCGATCGATCGGGGCGTCAATCCTTGGGACAGTGGCTCGCAGCTTCATACCCAGGTGCTCAAGACCGAAGCGCTGAGAGCCGCCATGAACAAGCATCAATATGATGCGGCATTCGGTGGCGCTCGCCGGGATGAGGAGAAGTCACGCGCCAAGGAGCGTATCTTCTCCTTCCGCGATACCAATCACGGCTGGGACCCCAAGAACCAGCGGCCCGAATTGTGGCGGAATTTCAATACCAAGATCAAGAAGGGCGAGTCGATCCGCGTCTTCCCGCTCTCCAACTGGACCGAGCTTGATATCTGGCAGTACATCCTTGAGGACGATATTCCGATCGTCCCGCTCTACTTCGCCGCCCACCGTCCGGTGGTCGAGCGCGACGGGCAGCTCATCATGGTCGATGATGAGCGCCTGCCACTCGAGGAAGGCGAGACGCCGGAACTCAAGATGGTGCGCTTCCGGACCCTTGGTTGCTACCCGCTGACCGGGGCTGTCGAATCTAGTGCCCAGTCGCTGGAAGAAATTGTCCTTGAAATGTTGACGGCCCGGACGTCCGAACGGTCCGGTCGCCTGATCGACCACGATGAAGCCGGGTCGATGGAGAAGAAGAAGCGCGAGGGTTACTTCTGATGACTGTTGAGAACACGCGCGCTGAAGTGATGGAGCGTCTGACCCAATCCGGTGGTCATGGTGTCCTTCGTTTTCTGACTTGTGGATCTGTCGATGACGGCAAGTCGACCCTGATCGGCCGCCTCCTCTATGACAGCAAATTGCTGTTCGAGGATCAGATCAATGTGCTCGAGCGGGACAGCCGCAAGCACGGTACGGTCGGTGACGAGATCGATTTCGCCCTGCTTCTGGATGGCCTGGAGGCCGAACGCGAGCAGGGTATCACGATCGATGTGGCCTATCGCTTCTTCGCCACGGAGAAACGCAAATTCGTCGTCGCCGACACGCCGGGACACGAGCAATACACCCGCAACATGGCGACGGGTGCCTCGACGGCAGATGTCGCGGTGATGATGATTGATGCCCGCAAGGGCGTGCTCGTTCAGACCCTGCGCCACACCTACATCGCACGCATGATGGGCATTCGCCACATTGTGTTGGCGGTCAACAAGATGGACCTTGTCGAGCACTCGCGTGGCCGATTCCACGAGATCGTCGCCGAATATCTGAAGAGCGCTGACGAGCTGGGTTTTGAGTCAATCACGCCGATCCCGATGTCGGCTCGCTATGGCGACAATGTCACAAAGCGCAGTGAAGATATGGGCTGGTATACGGGTCCGACATTGATCGAGCATCTGGAAGAGCTGGACATTGACAGCGAGATCCAGAACGAGCCTTTCCGCATGCCGGTGCAGTGGGTCAATCGGCCCAATCTCAACTTCCGCGGTTATTCTGGCACGATCGTCTCTGGAACGGTGAAGCCGGGAGATGCCATTGTGGTGGCCACGTCCGGCCAGGCCGCAAATGTCGAGCGCATAGTCACGGCGGATGGCGATCTGGACGAGGCTGTGGCCGGCGACGCGGTCACCATCGTGCTTAATCACGAGATCGACATTTCCCGCGGCGACATTATTGCCGGGGCCGAGTCGCGTCCTGAAGTTACCGATCAGTTTGCGGCTGAACTGCTCTGGATGTCCGAGGAAGACCTCCTTCCCGGCCGGTCCTACCTGCTCAAGATCGGAACGGCGACAACGCCGGCGACAGTCTCTGCGCTGAAGCATCGCGTTGATGTCAACACCTATGAAAAGAAGCCGAGCCGCAAGCTCGAAATGAACGGGATCGGCTTCTGCAACATGTCGACGGCCCGTCCGATTGCGTTCGACCCGTATCACCAGATTAGGGACATGGGTGCCTTCATCCTTGTTGATCGCTTCACCAACCAGACGGTGGGTGCAGGGATGATCGAGTTTGGACTCCGCCGCGCGTCCAACATCCATCATCACGCGATGGATGTGACGAAAGAGGGCCGGGCCCAGATCAAGGGGCAGAAGCCGGCCGTCCTGTGGTTCACCGGCCTGTCGGGTGCCGGCAAGTCGACGGTTGCCAACCTGGTCGAGCAGAAACTGTCCCGTGCGGGCCACCACACCTATTCGCTGGACGGTGACAATGTTCGCCACGGCCTCAATCGTGATCTCGGCTTCACGGATGAAGACCGGGTCGAGAATATTCGGCGGATTGGCGAAGTGGGCAGACTCTTCGTGGATGCGGGCCTCATTGTGACCTGCTCCTTTATTTCACCGTTCCGGTCTGAGCGTCGCATGGTGCGCGACCTCGTCAGTGAAGGCGAGTTCATCGAAGTCTTCATTGATGCGCCGCTCGAGGTCTGCATGGAGCGGGATCCGAAGGGCCTCTACAAGAAGGTCCAGGCGGGTGAGATCAAGAATTTCACTGGTTTCGATAGCCCGTACGAGCGCCCGGAATCGCCGGAAATCCACATCGACACCACGTCCATGTCGGCGGAAGATGCGGCTGATCTTGTGATCAAGTGTCTCAAGGACACAGGCCGGCTCGGCTAGGGATTGAAGCTTTTCCGACCGCGGTTGCGCCCTGCGTGACCGCGGTCGGGTTTCAGTCCTCGATCACGAGGCGTGCCGAAACTGCCTCGACGATCGCGTCGATCTGGTCACGATTGAATGCCAGATCTCCGTTGCTGCCGGTAGCATCGGCGGCAAAGCGCTCTTGCACGCTTTCGAGGTCGGGCAGTTCGATCCGTTGATCGACCGCCAGGACCTCGTTGAGCGCTTCGGTCTCATCACACATGCGGTGATAGAAGTCCTTGATCTCGCCCTTCGTCGCCTCTGGCGTTTGGGCTTTGATATCCGGGGTTGCTTCGCAAAGGGCATTGGTCAGGAAGCGCGCCTTGTCGCCGATCCGGCCATTGAATGCGGACAGCAGATAAAGCTCTGCACGTGTCATTGAGCGATTGATGACGCCGCGGTCCGGCCGTTGCAGGGTTTCATGCGGCACCTCGAGGAACTCGGCAAAGCGGTCCAGAAGCTCGGCCCGATTGCTCCCATAGTTCAATGCCACGAGCTCGCAATAGGACCGTGTCTGGACGGCCTGGATATACTCGGCGGCGACTGAAGGGACCTTGTAACCTTGAAGGAATTCGGAAAACGGTTTGGAATATCCCTTGCCCTTGACGAACTGGTGGTAGCAGGAGATCGCGTGATCGAACGGGTTGCGCACGAACATCAGCATTTTGACCGTTAGGCCCGGCTGTTCCTCGACAAGGCGGTCGAGCACGAAATCCTTGTTCAGGCGCTTGAAAAATGACTCGTTGGACAGCAGGGACCGTTCAAACCCGGCGCGTTGGCTGACCCGCGCGCGATTCCGTATGTCGGCAAAATCCGGGCGACAATTGCCACTCGTGATCTCGCCGTTTTGGGCGCGCGCCAGCACACCTTTGCGTACCGGGTAATCGACACCTTGGTCCGCCAGCTCCTGCAGTGAATTGGCCAGGGCAGCCTGAATGTAGCTGGTACCGGTCTTGCCGAGCCCGACATGCATATAAAGTTTCATTGTGCGCCTTTTTAGCAGCGAAATTTGTGGCCTGGTCGTTAGGCGGCCGGCTCCGGACGCGCGCCGGTCGCCATGCGTTAGCCGGAAGCCGTTTGGCTAGTCGATACGCCCCCATGCGACAAAGCCGCCATTGAGGTATTCGACTTCTTCCTTGGCGTACAGAAAGGGGGCACCGTCCGGCATTCGGACGCATCCACCGGCGGCATTCAAGACGGCATGTCCCGCTCCTGTGTCCCACTCCTTGGTCGGACCGAAACGAGGGTAGACGTCGGCGCTACCCTCGGCAACAAGGCAGAATTTGAGCGAAGATCCGGCCGAGACCTTCTCGACGACGCCTTGGGCATCTGCGAAGGCAAGGGTCTTCTCGTCAGCGTGGGACCGGCTCATGACGGCGGTCATGCCGCCGGACGGCCGTGCCCGGGTGGTGATCGGGTCAAGCGCATCCGGGGACACGGTTTCGCCTGCCTTGAGGGTACCGGCCCAGGCGTCATCGCCGCCGACAAAAATACGTTCCCTCGCCGGTGCGAAGACGCACCCCGCAGTGGGTTCGCGGTTTTCGATCAACGCGATATTCACCGTAAACTCGCCATTCTTGTTGATGAACTCCTTGGTACCATCCACCGGGTCAACCAGAATGAAGGCGCCATCTGTCTTCGGGCGGAAGCCCGCGGCGAAGCTCTCTTCGGCGAGTACCGGAACGCCCGGCAGGCATTTTTCAAGCTCGGCGAGGATGATTTCCTCCGCCAGCTCGTCTGCATCGGTCACAGGCGACTTGTCATCCTTGCCGCGTGACTCGAAATCGGTTTTGTAAATTTCCATGATCTTGACCGCTGCAAGCGAGCAGATGCGGGCAAACTCAAAGGCGATGGCATTCTTGTCGTCGAGGTTGGGCATGGTTTGGGTCCGGATCAAAGATAGAAATAGGTGAGGATGCTCAGGGCCGCGCAGGAATAAGCGACAAAGACAATGCTGCCAAGGCGAAGAAAATCGCTAAGGCGGTAGCGCCCCGGCGTCATCACCATCAAGTGGGTCTGATAGCCGAAAGGCATGAAGAAGCTGGCGCTGGCGCCAAACGCGGTCGCGAGGGCAAAGGCTTCCGGTGGCAGTCCGAGTTGCACAGCGGTTGCCAGCGCGACCGGCAGGGCGGTCAGGGCGGCGCTGGCATTCGAGAACAACTCGGTCATCGCCCAGGCGAAAAAGAAGATGATGGCCAGGGCGGCATAGGGTGGCAGGTCCGTCGTCATGCCGGCGATGAAACGCGCCGCCGCGTCGGCAGCCCCGGACTGGGTGATAAGCAGGCTCAGCAAGACAGCGCCCCAAAGGATGATCACCAGGTCGAAGGGGAAATTCCGCCGGACTTCGCGCGCGGTTGTCCAGTTCAGTCCAACCACCAGGGCCGCGAGGCCGAGCGCGGCTTGATGAAAGGGCACCAGCTGGGTCAGGGCGACGCCGAGAAAAATCGCAAAGCCGATCCCGAGGGTCCAGGCGGTGCGCGGCGCCATGGGCGTCTGGCCGGGGGAGTCCACATCGAGGATGTGCAGGTTGGGGCGCACATTGTCACGGCTGCCGAAATCGGGCCCGGCTGACAGGATGAGCACATCGCCGGTTCGCAGCCGGATATCGCCCAACTTGCCGGATAGTCGTTCGTCTCCACGACGCACAGCCATGACGGAGGCGTTGAAGCGGGCCCGGAAATCTGCCTCGCGCAGGGTCCGGCCATCGAGCAGGCTTTGTCCGCTGATTACGGCGTGGAAGAATTCATCGGCGGCCTGCTGTTTCGGCGCCGCGTCCAGTGTGAGGCCGGAAATTCCATGCAATTCGTCGAAATGTGAGACATCGCCGACAAAAATGAGCCGGTCGTTGGCTTGCAGGACAAAGGCTGGGTGAACCGGTCGGATCACACGGCTGCCGCGAATGATCTCGGCCAGGTAGAAGCTGTGCAGTTTCCGCAATCGGCCTGCCGCGACGCTCCGTCCGGCCAGGCTCGAGCCTTCCTCGATCCGCGCCTCGATATGGAATACGCCGCTGGTGTCCGTCTCCGGCGCCTCCCGGTCCTTGAGCAGGATCGGGGCAAAAAGGACAAGCGCGACAAAAACGGCGGTCAGAACCGCCGCTCCCGGGAGGGCGAAATCGAAGACGGATAATTCGATGCCCATTCGGGCGGCCTCACCCGTGACCATCAGGCTTGCGGAGGTTCCAAATGGCGTGAGCATCCCGCCAGCCAGAGCAATGTAGGACAGCGGCAGGAGCAGGAGGTGGGGCGAAATGTCAGGGCGGCGGACGGCCGGGCCCAGCAAGGCGGCAACCACGGCCGTATTGGGCGTGGCTGATGAGGCGAGCGCGGCTGAGCCGAGAAACCGCATCAGTGTCATGCGAGGCGACCGTCCCGGTCGGCCAAAGACCGCGCGACTCAGGCCGGGCAGCTTGGCCAGAGCTGAGGCGATGATCACCAGGCTCGTCACGGCTAGAATGGCTGGCGTCGTAAGGCGTTCGATCGCCTCATCAAACGAAATGCGTCCCGTCAGAATGACCGCCGCGGCGAACAGGGCGAAGGCGCGCGCCGTTGACAGGCGCCCGGACAGCAACACGCCGCCCAGGATCAGCACTAGGGCAGCATCGATCAAGTATTCACTCACGCGTCGTGCCCCCGTGCGATCGACATGTTTCACGAACCGCGTGATTACGGTCCCGAGTGGAATGCTGCGGGAGATGTGGGAGAAGTTCGCTGCAGCCGGAAACCATGCTAACCGCTCTCGGGTGAATTGAAAGCCGCTGCGATGCAGCAAGTTGACCGGGTACTGAGTTGTCCAACGTTGCTGATATCTCTGTTTTGGTCGTCGCCTACAAGAGCCGCGCGACGATTGGGGCCTGCATGCGGGCACTCGAGGCGCAAAGTCGCAGGCCGCGCGAAATTCTCGTCCTTGAGAATGGATCCCCGGCTGGTGAGCGCGTTGAGTCGGGTGATCTACCCGATGGCGTGCGATTGATCGCACAGGACGACAATCTTGGATTCGCGGCGGGCAATAATCTGCTCGCGAAATCCGCGTCATCCGGCTGGATCGTTTTCTTGAACCCGGATGCTTTTGCTCATCCTGACTGGGTCGCCGAACTCGAGCTCGCGACACAACGCTATCCCGCCGTGAGTCTGTTTGGTTCGACCCAGTATTGTGCCGACACGTCAGGCCTGCTCGACGGGGTGGGGGATGTGTTCCATGCGACGGGGCTGGCTTATCGCGCCGGCTTCATGCGCCCGGTAGCGCTCTTGCCGATCGAGGGCGAAGTATTTGGTCCCTGCGGCGCGGCTGCCATGATCCGGCGCTCGCTTTTCCAGGCGCTCGATGGGTTCGATGAAAGCCTGTTCTGCTACAGCGAAGATGTTGATCTGGCGTTTCGTGCGCGTCTGCTCGGGGAGCGTGCCATTCAGCTTCGCGGTGCCGCTGTCGATCATGTGGGTTATGCGTCATCGGGCCGCCGGTCGGAGTTCGCGACCTATTACGGTGTTCGCAATCGATTGACCGTATACCTGAAAAACATGCCGGGCTGGCTCCTGCCGGTGACGCTTCCCTTCCATATCGCCGCGACAGCACTGCTGTCGCTGGGGGCAATCAAGAACGGTCAGTTCCGGTTGTTCTGGAGGGCCATATTTGACGCCTTGAGCCGGTTGCCCACCACATTCACGGCGCGAAGACAGATTCAGAAGACCCGCAAGGTGTCTCCCGGCAAGGTCGCGCAAATGATTTCCTGGAGCTCCTACGACCTGCTAGCGCGGATGCCGGATGTGAGACCCTACCGGGAGGAGACTAGTCACAAGGGGTCTCCTCCAGCGCCGTGATCCGAACGGAGACGAGGTCGATCGTGTTGGCATTGCTTGCCCAGTCAGGCCAGATGGCCAGATAGGCTTGTGGCCAGGTGCAAACGGTCGAGACGACCTCCAGCTCGACAGTCGCGAGGTCTGCGGACAGCTCAACCACCTCCCAGGAGGCCTGCCCCCGATCTGGCATGAAGAAGTTCAGCTGAGCGGTGCGGGCGCCTTGCAATGAACTCGATCGAAGCTGGTAGGTGACGCGGAGGCGGTGGCCTTCAAAGGCGCGCAATTCCTGCTCGGAGAGCGTAAAGAATGCTCCGGCTGACTGAACGCCGTCCAGTGGGCCTCTTGCGGCACTGATCTGGGCATAGCGGGTGTCGCCCTCTGCCAGAAAACTGGCCGTCAGACCATTGCCCGTTACCAGGCCGGACAGCGCTTCTCCTTCGATTATGGTTCCTTCCGTCAGGATTTCTTCCGGCGACCGGTGCGTGCTGTCACCGAAGCTGACCGCGGCGGTGATCATGCCAGCGGAGGCAGCTGCGGCGAGCGGATAAAAAGCCCAGTCGGGTAAGGAAAGCATGCGGGTGTGCGCCTGTTAGCGAGGAGGTCGGAACAGATTCCCTGTTTGGACCGCGCGGCAGCCATCGTCAATTGTCCGTCCACGCCGAGGCAAGGTCGGAGACTGCGAGATGCTGACCTCTATCTTGCCGTTTTTCATCGGCATGAATCGGTCTGGAGTCAAAGTCACAGGGGATAAAGTTGACGAAGAACTTGAACTTTCTCGCGACACGGCCGATTCTCAGCGCATGAACGTGCGTTCCGACATGCCCGAAGATGTGCTCGACGCTGTGATCGCCCGCCTCGACAAGGCCATGGGGCGTGTCGAAGGTGCGGCGCGGTCCATGCGTAATCGTGTCCACACGGCCGAAGCGGCTGCGATCGAGGCCCGCGATGCGGATGTTGATCGCGCCAATCTCGCCGAGGCGCTCGATCAGGCGCGCGGACGTGAGGCTGTGCTGCAGGACGCTGCCCAGATCGCGTCAGACACGCTGGACGTCGCGATCGCGGATTTGCGTGATCTCATGGCCGAGGAGGGGTGAAGCGATGTCGCGGGTCACAGTCACCCTGAATGGACGCGACTTCACCATTGGCTGCGAGGCAGGCCAGGAAGCCTATTTGCGCGAACTTGCTGGTACGCTCGACACGCGGGTCTCCGATGTTTCCGGTCAGGTCGGACAGATCGGAGATTTGCGCCTTCTGTTGATGGCCTCACTCATCCTGGTCGACGACCTCAAGGAATCTGATAGCCGCATCGAAGCGCTGGAAAGTCAGGTTCAGCGCCTGACCCATGAAAACCATGGCGCGAGCAGTTTGCATGCTGAGGCGCGTGGGCGGCTCGCCGGACAATTGGGGCGTCTGGCGGAGCGCATGGAAGCCATTGCTGGCGCAATCGAGACCGAGGATCCCGGCGAATGCGATGCCGACTCGCCTGCACAAGATGATGCCTACGCGGAAGCTGGCGCTTGAGCTCGAGGGCATTCGCCTCCACATAGGGGGTGGCGGTCATCTGCTGCGTGCGACCGGAGCGTCTATCCTGCGGACCGTACACCTCCACGAGGGAACTGCCTCTGTCTGGGACCGTGGTCCCGTTTAAGTGGTGCCCACCTGAACTGTCGGGTTTGTGGGGATAAACACGCTCTGACGGCGCAAGTGGAGCCGCCACATGATTTCCTCCGCCGACAAGCCGGCGCTGCGCGCACGATTGCTGGATCTGCGCGGCAAGGCCGCACAGGCAAAGCCGAAGGCCGGCGCGCTTCTCGCGGAGACGTTTCCGGGCGACTGGGTGCCGGAAACGTCAGTCTGCATTGCCGGCTACTGGCCACTGGCCGGCGAAATGGACCCGCGCCCGCTGATGGCGCGTTTGGCGACCGCTGGACATTCCATCTGTTTGCCGGTCGTTGTCGGCGACGGTCAGTCCCTGGAGTTTCGATCCTGGCAGCTCGGTGATGCGCTCGAGCGAAAGGCGCTGGGGGTCATGGAGCCGCTCTCCCACCAGCCCGTCTGTCAGCCAAGCCTGCTTCTCGTGCCATTGGTCGGGTGTGACCGATCCGGAAACCGGCTCGGATACGGCAAAGGGTATTATGACCACACCCTCTCAGCCCTGCGTGCGGCGCGAGCGATAAGGGCTATCGGGTTGGCTTTTGACTGCCAGATGGTTGCCGACCTGCCTGCAGACGGTCATGATCAGCCACTGGATGCATTGGCGACAGAAAGCCGCTTTGTGGTGTTTTGACCGATCATCCGAGGGTGCGGAAGCCAATTCGGGGCGTCATGACTTTTACTGTTACACATGATCCAGCGAATTCAGCCGCTTGCCTGACCCACACCGGTTCGGTGGATGCGGACGAGATCAAGGCGTCGCGCCTTGAGCTCAAGGACGTCGCGAATGCTCAGAGCGTTCGCGGTGCGCTGATCAATATTACCGATTCCACCATCACGGCGGAACCGGTGGAGATCATCGAGAATGTTCAGGGCTTGGTCGATGATCTGAGGCCCGGTACCAAGCTCGGCTTTGTCGGGCGGCCTGAAGATCAGGAAACCGTGTCGATGATTGTGGCCACTGTTGCTCATTCGACGGGGCGTCTGGTGGGCCAGTTCCACGCGCTCGACAAGGCGCTGTGCTGGGTCCGGCTGGACTGGGAAGCGGCGGCAGCCTGTGATTGCCTGCCGATCACGGAGTGACAGGCGGCAGCTGATCCGGAGCTGCGGGCGAGGGTCTAGTAGAGCTCGTCCCGAACAATGCTTCTCCGATTCAGCATCGGGTCGTCAGCGACAGGTTCGAAGGTTTCGAGGCGTCCGTCGGCGAGAGATGGGGCCGGCTGGGCCCGTGCTCCGCTCAGTGATGAAAGACAGACGCAAATGGCCAGTGCCACGAAAATAATGCGCATTGTGATCCCCCCAATCCCGACAGCAAGGCGAGCCGCAGGGCTCCGCGTAGGCAATTGCAGGGCAATCTTTGCGTGCAGGAGTGGGGCAGGTGGTTGGTCGCCCAAAAAAAGGCGCATCGCAGCTTGCGACGCGCCTTTTCGATGTGCGTCGGGCCGCCGACTAGTAGCGGTAATGCTCGGCCTTGAACGGACCGGCTTGCGGGACGCCGATATAGTCGGCCTGGTCTTCCGACAGGATTGTCAGCTTGGCGCCGAGCTTGTCGAGATGCAGCGCCGCGACTTTCTCGTCGAGATGCTTGGGCAGGATGTAGACTTCGTTCGTATAGTCATCGCCCTTGGTCCACAGCTCGATCTGGGCCAGCGTCTGGTTGGTGAAGCTGGCTGACATCACGAAGCTCGGATGGCCGGTCGCATTGCCCAGATTTACCAGCCGACCCTCCGACAACAGGATGATGCGGTGACCTTCCGGGAAGTTCACCAGATCGACCTGCGGCTTCACATTGGTCCACTGGTAGTTCTTCAGGCTCTCGACCTGAATCTCATTGTCGAAGTGGCCGATATTGCAGACGATCGCCATGTCTTTCATGGCGCGCATGTGGTCGACGGTGAGGATGTCCTTGTTGCCGGTCGCGGTGACGAAGATGTCCATCTCGCCGATCACGTCTTCGGCCCGAACAACCTCGAAACCGTCCATGCAGGCCTGCAAGGCGCAGATCGGGTCGATCTCGGTCACATAGACGCGGGCACCGGCACCGGCCAGCGATTCAGCGGAGCCCTTGCCGACATCGCCATAACCGAAGACCAGAGCTTTCTTGCCGGCCATCATCACGTCGGTACCGCGGCGGATCGCGTCAACGAGGCTCTCGCGACAGCCATAGCGATTGTCGAATTTCGACTTGGTCACGCTGTCATTCACGTTGATCGCGGGGAAGGGCAGTTCGCCGCGCTTCTGCATCTGGTAGAGGCGCATCACGCCGGTCGTCGTTTCTTCGGAAACGCCCTGGATGGCGGCCTTGGCCTTGGCAAACCAGCCCGGGGTGGCGGCGATGCGCTTCTTGATTTGAGCGAAGAGGAAGGTCTCTTCCTCGGACTTGGGATGATTGAGAACCGACGGGTCATTCTCGGCTTTCTCGCCGAGGATGAGGTACATCGTGGCGTCACCGCCATCATCGAGGATCATGTTGGCGGTCTCGCCGTTCGGCCAATGGAAGATGGCGTCGGCATAATCCCAGTACTCTTCCAGCGTTTCGCCCTTGGTCGCGAAAACCGGCACGCCGGTCTCGGCAATAGCCGCGGCGGCGTGATCCTGGGTCGAGAAAATATTGCACGAGGCCCAGCGGACTTCAGCGCCCAGCGCGGTCAGCGTCTCGATCAGAATGGCGGTCTGCACCGTCATGTGCAGGGAGCCGGCGATGCGCGCCCCTTTGAGCGGCTGCGCGTCCTTGTATTCTTCGCGCAGCGCCATCAGGCCGGGCATTTCAATCTCGGCCATGTCGAATTCGATCCGGCCCCACTTGGCCAGCGACATGTCTTTTACGACGTAGGGCTTTTCCGCAGCAAATTGCGTCATGACCATCAGGTCCTTCTTTATCGGTGTTCTCGGAGCGGCAGGGCCGGCGTAGTGGCCGTGCTCATATCAGTTTCAGAGGAGCGAGCGAAGCTCGTCCGCCAGATCGGTGCGTTCCCAGGAGAAGGCGCCATCCGCGCCCGGGGTGCGGCCGAAATGGCCATAGGCTGCGGTGCGGGCATAGATCGGCTTGTTCAGCTGGAGGCGTTCGCGAATGCCACGCGGTGACAGATCGGCCAACTGGCGCAGTGCATCTTCAAGCTTGGCTTCATCCACCTGTCCTGTGCCATGGAGGTCCACATAGAGCGAGAGCGGTTTCGAGACGCCGATTGCGTAGGAGACCTGGATGGTGCAGCGCTTGGCCAGTTCGGCGGCGACCACATTCTTGGCCAGCCAGCGGCAGGCATAGGCAGCAGACCGGTCGACCTTGGTCGGGTCCTTGCCCGAGAAGGCGCCGCCGCCGTGCGGGGCCGCACCGCCATAGGTATCAACAATGATCTTGCGGCCGGTCAGGCCGGCATCGCCGTCCGGACCGCCAATAACGAAAGTTCCTGTCGGATTGACATAGAATTCGTCTTCCGGCGGGAACCAGCCATCGGGTAGCACGTCGGCAATGACCGGGCGAACCAGCTCACGGATATCAGCCTGACTCAGACCTTCCGTGTGCTGGGTCGAGACGACGACTGACGTCACGCCGGCCGGTACGCCGTTCTCATAGCGCATGGTGACCTGCGACTTTGCATCCGGCTCGAATTCCGGTCGCTCGCCGGATTTGCGAAGCTCTGCCATCCGCTTGAGGATCTGGTGAGAATAGGTGATCGGGGCCGGCATGAGCTGCGGCGTCTCGTCGGAGGCATAGCCGAACATGATGCCCTGATCACCCGCGCCTTCATCCTTGTCGCCACTGGCATCAACACCCTGGGCGATATGGGCTGACTGCTCGTGCAGGAAATTCTGGAGGTTGGCAGTTTTCCAGTGGAAGCCGTCTTGTTCGTAGCCGATATCGCGCACCGCCTCGCGTGCCGCGGCTTCAATCTCATCATCCTTGATCTCGGCCGCGCAGCGAACCTCGCCCGCCAACACGATCTGATTGGTGGTGGTCAGGGTCTCACATGCCACGCGGGCTTCCGGATCCTTGCCCAGGAAAAGATCAACGATCGTATCGGAAATACGGTCGCAAACCTTGTCTGGATGGCCTTCCGAAACGCTTTCGGATGTGAAGATGTAGGAAGAACGGCTCACTGTGGAATCCTCATATAAGGAAATCTTTATATCGCTGGGTAGACCAGATGTGACGATCGGATGCAAGTCTCGTCCGCTTTGCAGGAGATATTGCCACGCAGCCTGGTCGGCGCTGCCGACCCGCCGAAATCGCCCCTAGCCAATCGTTTCATATAAAGATATCTTTATGTCCTGATGTGTAGGCTTGTTGCTGCCGATACAGGGTCGTGACCGACCCGGTGTGCGGCCAGCAGATTAAGGGTGATCCATGAGTGCGGACGGACAGATAGCGCGGCGCTCGGACGGTTTGGCCGTCTCGTTCGAATTCTTCCCGCCGAAAACCGACGCCATGGAAGCGACGCTTTGGGAGTCCATCTCGCGACTGGAGCCGCTGCAGCCGGACTTCGTGTCGGTGACCTATGGCGCCGGCGGTTCAACGCGTGACCGGACCCACCGCACCGTCAAGCGGATTGTCGAGGAAACATCCATGCGTCCGGCGGCCCATCTGACCTGCGTTGATGCCACGCGGGACGAGGTCGATGACGTGATCCGGCAATACCGGGCCTCTGGAATCCGTCATATTGTTGCCTTGCGCGGTGATCCACCCGACGCGATCGGTGGCGCCTATGTGCCCCCGGCCGGCGGGTATGCCAATGCGGCTGAGCTCACGCGGGGAATTCGCGAGATTGGCGATGTCGAGATTTCCGTCGGTTGCTACCCGGAAACCCATCCGGAAAGCCCCAACCCGGATTTCGACATCGATCTGCTCAAGGCCAAGATTGATGCCGGTGCGACGCGTGCGATCACACAGTTTTTCTTCGATCCGGATATCTATTTCCGTTTCCGCGACCGGGCTGCGCGCGCCGGGGTCAGCATACCCATTATTCCCGGCATCATGCTTCAGCCGAATTTCAGAGGGCTCAAGCGGATTGCCGGCCTTTGTGGCGCCAGCCTTCCGAACTGGCTGCACGAAGCTTATGAAGGGTTGGATGAGGATGCCGGAACCCGACAGCTGGTCACGGCCCATGTGGCGGCGAAACTGTGCGGCAAGTTGCGCAATGGCGGCGTGGATGGCTTCCACTTCTACACGCTCAACCGGGCAGAGCTGGCCCTGTCGACCTGTCAGCTGCTCGGCGTGAAGGCTGGTGAGCGAGAGCGCGTGGCGGTGGCGTCATGAGCCGTGCGACGCGTATCGCGCACTTCGAACAGCGCGCGACGGACCGAATTCTCATTCTCGATGGCGCGATGGGAACCCAGATCCAGGACCTCAAGCTCGACGAGGCCGGTTATCGTGGCGTTCGCTTTGCCGACTGGGGTGTGTCGATCAAGGGAAATAACGACATCCTCAACCTGACATCCCCCGACAGCGTCAAGACCATTCACCGAGCCTATTTCGAGGCCGGCGCGGATATTGTCGAGACCAATACTTTCTCGGCCACCTCGATCGCGCAGGCGGATTATGAGATGCAGGCACTGGCGCCGGAGATTGCTCGCGAGGGGGCTCGGCTGGCGCGCGAGGCGGCGGACGAAGTCGCTGGCGAGACCGGTCTGGTGCGCGGAGTCGCAGGCGCGATCGGGCCGACGAACAAGACGCTCTCCATATCGCCGGATGTAAATGATCCGGGGCACCGCGATGTCGACTTCGAGACCGTGCGGGCCGCTTATCATGAGCAGGCCGAGGCGATGGCACCTTTCGTGGACTTCTTCCTGATCGAGACCATTTTCGACACGCTCAATGCCAAAGCTGCGATCAAGGCATTGCTGGACCGGCAAGCCGCGTCCGGCGACGCAATCCCGATCATGATCTCCGGCACGATCACGGACCGGTCAGGGCGGACCCTCTCGGGGCAGACAGCCGAGGCTTTCTGGTATTCCGTCTGCCATGCCCGCCCTTGGGCGATCGGCTTGAATTGTGCGTTGGGGGCTGACGAGATGCGGCCCTATATCAGCGAAATTTCGCGCGTCGCCGAGACCCGTATCATCGCCTACCCCAATGCCGGTCTGCCCAATGATATGGGTGAGTATGACGAGACGCCGGACCAGACTGCCGGTCACCTTGGCGAATGGGCCGGATCGGGCCTGGTCAATATTCTCGGCGGGTGCTGTGGTACGACACCTGCCCATATCCACGCCATCGCGGCGGCTGCCAGCTCGGCCGAGCCGCGTCGACCTGCCGAGCGAAAGCGTGCCATGCGCCTGTCCGGCCTGGAACCGTTTGAACTGGCGTCCTGAGGCTCAATCCATGTCTGTATCCGTCCCCAGTTTCGTCAATGTCGGCGAGCGCACCAATGTGACCGGCTCGGCCCGCTTCCGGAAGCTGATCACCGAAGGCGACTTTGCCGAGGCGGTCTCGGTTGCCCGTCAGCAGGTTGAGAATGGTGCCCAGATCATCGATGTGAATATGGATGAGGGTCTGCTCGACAGTGTCGAGGCGATGACCCGCTTCCTGCGCATGATTGCCGGCGAGCCCGACGTGGCTCGCGTACCGATCATGGTCGACAGTTCCAAATGGGAGGTGATCGAGGCGGGTCTGCAGAACACGCAGGGCAAGGCTATCGTCAATTCAATCAGCTTGAAGGAAGGGGAAGCGCAATTCCGCGAGCAGGCCGGCGCCTGTCTGGCCTATGGGGCCGCTGTGGTTGTCATGGCCTTTGACGAAAGCGGCCAGGCCGACACGGCGGACCGGAAGGTCGCGATCTGCGAGCGGGCCTACAAGATACTGGTCCGGGAGATCGGTTTTCCGCCTGAGGACATCATTTTTGATCCCAATATCTTCGCTGTCGCGACAGGCATCGAAGAGCACAATAATTACGCCGTCGACTTCATCGAGGCGACGCGGCGCATCCGCGAGAACCTGCCAGGCTGTCATGTCTCGGGCGGGCTCTCGAACATCTCGTTCTCCTTCCGCGGCAATGAGACGGTGCGTCGGGCCATGCACTCGGTCTTCCTCTACCATGCCATCAAGGCTGGGATGGATATGGGGATCGTCAATGCCGGCCAGCTCGACATCTATGACGAGATCGAGCCGGAGCTGCGCGCGCTGGTCGAGGACGTCATCCTCAATCGCCGCGACGACGCTACGGACCGACTGCTGGAAGCCGCTGAACGCTATCGCGGCAAGGGCGGCGGGCAGGCCAGGGTCCGCGATCTGAAGTGGCGCGAGGCGCCGGTCGCTGCGCGTATCCGGCATGCCCTTGTGCACGGAATCAACGAGTTCATCGTCGCCGATACTGAAGAAGCCCGGCAGACCTTCGAGCGGCCACTGCATGTGATCGAAGGGCCGTTGATGGACGGCATGAACGTGGTCGGTGATTTGTTCGGCGACGGGAAGATGTTCCTGCCGCAAGTGGTGAAATCCGCCCGGGTGATGAAACAGGCCGTGGCGCATCTCATCCCGTTTATGGAAGCTGAGAAAGAAAAGAGCGGCAACAAGGGCAAGTCAAACGGCAGGATCGTCATGGCGACGGTGAAGGGCGATGTGCACGATATCGGAAAGAATATCGTCGGCGTTGTCCTGCAGTGTAATGGCTATGACGTGATCGATCTTGGCGTGATGGTGTCCTGCGAGACGATCCTGGAAACGGCGCGCCGCGAAGAGGCGGACATTATCGGCCTGTCGGGCCTGATCACACCCTCGCTGGACGAGATGGTCTTCGTGGCTTCCGAAATGGAACGACAGAAAGTCGACATTCCGCTTTTGATCGGCGGCGCGACAACCAGCCCGGCCCACACTGCCGTGAAGATTGATCCGTCGATCCAGGTCGCGCCGGTCGTGCATGTGCTCGATGCCAGCCGGGCGGTCGGCGTCGTGTCCAAACTTCTGTCCGATCAGCGCGATGATTATGCTCGCGCGGTCAAAGCCGATCTGGCGAAGATCCGCGAGCGCCGGCTTGCCGCGCGCTCGGCCAAGGCCAGGCTCCCGCTGGAGCGCGCACGTGACAAAGCTTGGTCGTGTGACTGGCACGAGTATTCGCCACCAGCTCCGGCGCGGCCGGGTGTGACCGAGCTCAATCCCGACCTGGCCGAACTCGTCGACTATATCGACTGGACGCCATTCTTCTTCACCTGGGAGCTCAAGGGCAGTTATCCGGCGATCTTCGAAGACCCTAGGAAAGGCGAGGTGGCCAGGGCCCTGTTCGCTGACGCCCAGGCCATGCTCGAACGGATCGTCTCTGAAAAGCTTCTCGAGCCGCGCGCCGTGGTCGGCTTCTGGCCGGCCCATCGTGAGGGCGATGATGCCGTTGTGTTTGCAGATGCCGAGCGCCGTGAGGAGCTCGCCCGCTTCTACGGACTGCGTCAGCAGGCCGGAAAGGACAATGATCGGCCTCATGTTTGCCAGTATGACTTCCTGGCTCCGGCCGGCCATGGTGACTGGCTGGGCGGATTCGCTGTGACGGCAGGCGATAATGTCGGCCTGCTGGCGCATTTCGAAGCCGAGAAGGACGACTATAACTCAATCCTCTTCAAGGCCCTCTCTGACCGTTTGGCCGAGGCTGCGGCGGAATGGCTCCATGTGAAGGTTCGACGCGAATTCTGGGGTTATGCGCCGGACGAGGCCTTCACCAATCGCGAGCTGATCGCCGAGGCCTATGACGGGATTCGGCCGGCGCCCGGCTATCCGTCGCAACCTGACCACACCGAGAAACGAACCCTGTTCCAGCTGCTCGATGCCGAAGCCAAAACCGGGATCGGCCTGACAAATTCCTTTGCCATGACGCCGGCCTCTTCGGTGTCGGGCCTCTATCTCTCACATCCGGACAGTCACTATTTTGCAGTCGGCCGGATTCTGCGTGACCAGGTCGAGGACTATGCCCGTCGCAAGGGCTGGACCCTGGCCGAGGCCGAGCGCTGTCTCGCCCCGATCCTGGACTATGAGCCCGGAGTCGAGACCGCGGCCTGAGCCGTCTGCATCAGTCATGACTTGGACTTTCCATCTGTGATGCGCCATATCCGACAGCCCATTGTCTGACGGAGTTTGTGAATTCATGCGCCTGGCCTTTTTCGGAGATATTGTCGGCAAGACCGGTCGGCGGGCGGTCGAAGACCATCTGCCGCGTGTGCGTGAGGCGCTACAGCTCGATTTCGTCGTCATCAATGCCGAGAATGCGGCTGCAGGTTTCGGCGTGACCGAGAAAATCTGCAACCAGCTCTTCGATCTCGGCGTGGATGTTCTGACGCTGGGCAATCATGCCTGGGACCAGCGCGAGACCCTGTCCTTTATTGATCGCGAACCGCGCCTTTTGCGGCCGGCCAATTATCCGGTCGGGTCGACGCCGGGCGCCGGCGCGAATTTGTACGACCTGCCGGATGGGCGGCGGGTTTTCGTCATGAATGTCATGGGCAATCTTTTCATGGAGAGTCTCGACGACCCTTTCTCTGCGGTTGAGCGTGAACTTGCGGCAGCGCCGCTTGGCGTGGTCGCCGATGCCGCCATTGTCGATTTTCATGGTGAAGCGACCAGCGAGAAGATGGCGATGGGTGCCTTTTGTGACGGACGGGCCAGCCTGGTGGTGGGGACACATACACACGTGCCGACTGCCGATGCCCGCGTATTGCCGGGCGGCACGGGATACCAGACTGATGCCGGCATGTGTGGCGACTATGACAGCGTGATTGGCATGGACAAGGAAGAGCCCTTGCGTCGATTTACGACCCGCATGCGCTCAGGTCGGTTCGAACCGGCGACCGGCGAGGCGACCCTTTGCGGAGTCTTTGTCGAGACCGATGACGCGACTGGTTTGGCAACCCGATGTGAACCAATCCGCCTTGGCGGGCAGCTTGCCGAGTGCCTGCCCGTCTGATGTGACAATTTTGCTGCGGCGCAGCACAAACCTTCCGGTTCGCAGCTGCAACCGGTTGATCCCCTTTGCTGGACCGCTAGCGTGGTTTTCTGCGCTGATGTGATGATGCTCACGGCGCGGCTTGCGGTTCTGCGGCATGAAGGCTGCATTACCGTTTGTACAGTCCGAGCATGATGACGGTCACGGGAGGTGGCACATCGCGTTCGGTGCGGGACGTAGCGCGCCAGCCGGCAGGAATTGGGGGGAAAAGTGTTCAAGCAGACAATCAGGTTTGAGGACGCGAAGTCAGCACACGAGTTTGATCAGCATATCGGTGCTTTCCTGCGATCTATCGATAGTGAAAATGCGGCAGCGGCAGCGTGCCTCTTCACGGCCAGCCGTCAGGATGGCGATGCCTATGTCCGGATTGTTCAAACCGACTGCGCGGACCTTCTTGGGCGGTTGTTGAACTATTTGTCCGCGCGTGACTTTCCGCCTGCGACGCAGGTCGAGCGACGGGTTCGTGCATCCACTCACTGACCGGCACTGACATTCCGGGTTTTCCGGGTCTTGAAGGCATTGCCATCCCCGCATGACTTGGGCCATGTCTAGGCGCGCGTCGAGCAAGAGAAGGGTCAGGCGATGAGCGTTGTGGTTCCAGTCATCATGTCGGGGGGCTCGGGTACCCGCTTGTGGCCGCTCTCGCGAACGGCCCACCCAAAGCAGTTGCACGCACTCGTGACAGAACTGTCGATGGTCCAGGAGACCGCGCTGCGAGTCGCCGAATCCACCAAGAGTTTCCAGTTCGAGCGTCCGATCGTTGTGTTGAACGAGATTCAGCACGAGCTGGCGCGGCTTCAGCTGGAAGCCATGTCCGTTCCGACCTCTCATTTCGTGATCGAGCCTGTTGCCCGCAATACGGCTGCCGTTGCCGCCGTAGCCGCGCATCTTGTGGCGCGCGAACATGGTCCCGACGCGCTGGTATTATTGCTGCCCGCGGATCATCACATCCGCGATGTCGCAGCGTTTCACGGGGCGATCGAAACGGCAGCGTCAGCGGCGTCTTCCGGTGCGATCACCACATTCGGTATCAAGCCGACGGGTCCCGAGACCGGATATGGTTATATCGAGCGCGGCGAGCCGCTGGGCGATGCCTTCCAGGTCGAGCGCTTCACCGAGAAGCCCAAACTTGATGTCGCGCAATCCTTCCTCGATACCGGCCGATATTACTGGAATGCTGGCATCTTTCTGTTTGGCTCGGGCGCTGTCATCAGGGAAATGGAGCAGCTTTGTGCGCCGATCGCGCAGGCGGCCAAGAGGGCGCTGACCCACGCGAGCGAAGTCAGTGACGAGGTCAATCTGTGTGCTGAGAGCTTTGCGGACTGTCCCTCCAATTCCTTCGACTATGCGGTCATGGAGAAGACGGACAAGGCCGTGGTCGTCCCGGCTGATATTGGATGGTCCGATATCGGTGCCTGGCAGGCACTGTTCGATGTTGCCGAGGACAAGACCGCTGATGGCAATGTCGAGCGCGGCGATGTTCACCTTGTGGACACGCGTGATTCCTATGTGATGTCCGCCGGTCCCCGTGTGGGTGTTGTCGGGTTGACCAATGTGGTTGTCGTCGTCACCGACGATGCCGTCCTGGTCAGTGACATATCCCGGACACAGGATGTGAAGTCACTCGTGAATGCCCTCAAGGATGAGGGCCGTTCCGAATTGCTGTGAGCGACGCGTCGGAATATGGCGTGGGGTGTGGCGTTTGCGCGCCATTCTGGGTAAGGAAGTCGCCTCGAATCCGCAGGAAGAGGGATCCCGAACATGGCCGGACACTCCAAATGGGCCAATATCCAGCACCGCAAGGGGCGTCAGGACAAGCTGCGTTCCAAATTGTTCTCGCGACTGTCGAAGGAAATTTCGATCGCCGCGAAGCTTGGCGGACCGGATCCGGACGCCAATCCGCGCTTGCGGCTGGCCGTGGCCAACGCCAAGGGCCAGTCCATGCCCAAGGACAATATCCAGCGCGCCATTGACAAGGCGTCTGGTGGCGACGGCGACGCCTATGAAGATATCCGCTATGAGGGCTTCGGTCCGGCCGGGATTGGCGTGATCGTCGAAGTCTCCACCGACAATCGCAACCGCGCCGCCGCTGAAGTGCGAACCGCTTTCGCCAAGAATGGCGGCAATCTGGGCGAAACCGGGTCGGTTGCCTTCATGTTCGATAATGTCGGCGAGATACGTTACCCGCTCTCGATCGCCGACGAAGACGCGATGATGGAAGCTGCGATCGAAGCTGGCGCCGAGGATGTCGGCTCGGAAGACGGCGATGAGGACAATGAGGGCGAGCACGTCATTTACACGGCGCGCGAGGGGCTCATGGAAGTGGTCGGAAGTCTGTCCGAGCGTTTCGACGACCCGTCATCGGCCAAGCTGATATGGCGCCCGCAAAACCTCATTGACGTGACAGGCGACAAGGTCGCGACCCTCATGAAGATGATGGAAACGCTGGAAGATTGTGACGACGTGCAGAACGTCTATGCCAATTTCGACATTTCCGATGAGGACATGGCGCAGCTAGGCGACTAGGCGGGCCGGCGCTCGGGGGGGTCAGTGATGAGCTGTGTAGAGCGCTTCGTGGAATGGGGTATTTCGCATGCCCTTCCGTTCTGGGAGGAGCGTGCTTGGGACAAGCGATCTGGCGGTTTTCTCGAATCGCTCAGCTTTGATGGTCTTCCGATTTCGGGCGATACGAGGCGTGTCCGGACGCAGGCGCGTCAGGTTTTCGTGTTTGCTCGCGCGCATCTTGAGGGCTGGTGTGATGGCCGCGATCTCGCTCTTGAGGGGTACGCGCTTCTCGAGCGCCGCGCGAAAGCGCCTGACGGAAACCCCGGCTGGGTTCATCGGCTTACGGATTCCGGCGAGGTCGCGGATCCGTTGCGTGACCTCTATGATCATGCCTTCATCCTTCTGGCCCAAGCGTGGATGTACCGGCTGACGGGCGATGGCTATTTCCAGGCCGGGGCGCAAGATGTACTGGCCTTTCTGGACGAGCGGTTCGCGCACGAAGCCGGCGGATATCGCGAGAATCTGGGCGGGGCTCAGCTGCCGCGCCGCCAGAATCCTCACATGCACCTTTTCGAGTGCCTGCTTGCTTGGCATCAGGTGACCGGCGATCTGGCCTATCTTGAACGTGCGGACCGGATCGCCGCCCTCCTGTCCCGAGCCTTTTTGGACCAGTCCGAAGGTTGGCTCGGGGAGTGTTTCGATTCAGACCTCACCCCCGCCGCCGGCACCGCCGGGCAATTGGTTGAGCCGGGCCACGAGTTCGAATGGGTCTGGCTTCTTGCCGATTACCGCGAGGCGGGCGGTCAGATGACGGATGCGGTTTCGGACAGGCTGTATGATCACGCTGCCCGCTTCGGCCCAAATCACTCGCAGGGCTTTGTTCAAAGCTCGATTTCGGCCAGTGGGGAGCGGGTCGAGGGTGGCTCGCGTACCTGGGTGCAAACCGAGTGGCTGCGGGCAACATTGGCCCGGCGTCGCGCCGGCTATCCGGGCGCTGTCGAGGCCTCCGAGACAGCGGCGGAGCAGTTGATGAAGTGGCATCTCGACCCCGCCATACCCGGTGGCTGGATTGACCAGGTCGATGCCGACGGATTGCGTGTCGCCGATCGCATGCCGGCCAGTACGCTCTATCACTTGCTCGGCGCGGTGATTGACGCCCGGCGGACGCTGGAAAGCACCGGCAACGCCTTGTGAAGCGACGTGCCTGCCAATAGGTTGGTCATCTCCCATCTCGACATCAGGATTTCCCGTGTCCGATACTGATCTGAATACCCATGCCGAGCGCCTGTCCGGCGCGTCACTCCGCGCGCTTGCCGAGGCAGGTGAGGCCCGTTCCCGGGCGCTTATCCTGCACGCGGCGGGCCTTGAGTTCGACGCAACCAAACAGCGGCTCGACCCGGCTGCGCTCTCAGCGCTGCTCGATACAGCCCGCGCGAGGGGACTTGAAAGCAAGCGTGATGCGCTTCTCTCGGGTGAAATTGTGAACGCTACCGAAGGGCGCCCTGCGCTTCACATGGCCTATCGCCACGGTGGTCATCTTGCGGGCAGCGATGCCGCCAGCCTTGTGACGCGGACCCAGGCGCAGACGCGGGCATTCGCCGAGCGCGTTCGGAGTGGTGAATTTGCGCCGTCCGGCGTCGCGATCGAGCGTGTGGTGAATATCGGGATTGGCGGATCGGACCTCGGCCCGCGCCTGGTGGCCGATGCCCTCGCGGATCACGCGGATGGCGGCCCTGAATTGCGGTTCGTGGCCAGTCTCGATCCGAGCGATCTGAAGCATGCGATCGCCGGCGTAAACCCGGCCGCTATTCTCTTCATTGTGGCGTCGAAGTCCTTCTCTACCCAGGAGACGCTGATGTCCGGCGAGGCCGCGCGTGAATGGCTGGCCGGCCATGTCGGCGCTGACCGGGCCGGTGCCCATTTCGCGGCGGCGTCCGCCGCACCGGACAAGGCCAAGGCCTTTGGCATCGACCCTGCCTTGGTGTTCGATTTTCCCGACTGGGTCGGTGGCCGCTACTCGGTCTGGAGTGCGGTTGGACTGGCGCTGGAGATCGGCCTCGGGCCGAATGTTTTCCAGGCCTTCCGGGATGGCGCCCGGGCGATGGACGAGCACTTCGCCACTGCCCCGCTCGAGCGCAATATGCCGGTGCTCAAGGGCCTTATTGATGTCTGGAACCGGGTCGCTCTGGGCTATCCGGCGCGTTGCGTCGCCGCCTATTCGGCCCGCCTTGGCAAGCTCGCAGATTATTTCCAGCAGCTGGAAATGGAGTCGCTGGGCAAGTCGGTGACCGTGGACGGCAAGCCGGGGCCGACGCCGGGCGGTGCTCTTGTCTGGGGTGGCAACGGGACCGAGATCCAGCACTCCTTCTTCCAGTGGCTGCATCAGGGCGGTGACATTGTGCCCGTTGATTTCATCGGCATCAGGCGACATTTCGGCAGCCCCGATCCGCGCGAGCGGGCATTGGCGGCGAACATGGCGGCGCAAGGTGCGGCGCTCCTCGATGGTCGCCTGGTCGACCCGGCCAGTGAGCCTGAACTGGCGGCGCACAAGTCAATGCCGGGCGGCCGCCCCTCCGCAACCCTGTTGCTGGATGATCTGACGCCGGCGACATTGGGTGCCCTTATCGCCTTGCATGAACACAAGGTTTTTGTTGAAAGCGTTCTGTACGAGATAAATCCGTTCGACCAATGGGGTGTTGAACTGGGAAAGGTGCTGACCAAGGGGATTTTGGACGGCGATATTTCCGGTTATGACGCCTCCACCAAAGCCCTGCTCGCCAGGACCGGCCTGACCGCCGACTGATCTGCGCCACGGCGCATGGAGACCCTCTCATGACAACGCCTCCCATCTCCGTTTCGATGTCTGACATGGCAAATGCCATCCGCGCCCTGTCCATGGATGCCGTCCAGAAAGCGAATTCAGGGCATCCGGGCATGCCGATGGGTATGGCGGATGTGGCGACCGTGTTGTGGTCCAAGCACATGAAGTTCGACCCCGCGGCGCCGGCCTGGGCTGATCGCGACCGATTCGTGCTTTCGGCCGGTCATGGGTCGATGTTGCTCTATTCCATCCTCCACCTGACCGGGTTCGAGGATATCACCATCGATCAAATCAAGGACTTCCGTCAGCTCGACAGCCTTACGGCCGGCCATCCGGAATATGGCCACACGCCTGGTGTTGAAGCGACGACAGGGCCGCTGGGGCAGGGCATTTCCATGTCCGTCGGCATGGCGTTGGCCGAGCGGATGATGAATGCCCGTTTCGGCGATGAGCTTGTCGACCACCGGACCTGGGTGATCGCGTCGGATGGCGATCTACAGGAGGGTGTTTCCCACGAAGCGATTTCGCTGGCAGGCCATCTCGGCCTCAATCGGCTGTGCGTGCTTTGGGATGACAATGAGATTTCCATCGATGGCCCGACGGATCTGTCAGAGAGCACGGATGTTCTCAAGCGCTTCGAGGCGGCCGGCTGGGCCGTGTCGCGCGTCGATGGTCATGACCATGCCGCCATTGATGCGGCGCTTCAGGCAGCGCGGTCGTCGGACAAGCCCGTCCTGATCGCCTGCCGCACCACGATCGGGTTCGGCGCTCCGACAAAGGCCGGCACCGCTGGCAGTCATGGTGCGCCTTTGGGTGATGATGAAATTGCCGGCACGCGGGCCGCACTGGGATGGGAATCCGCGCCGTTTGATATCCCTTCGGATATTCGTGATGCTTGGGCCGCCACCGGATCGGCCGACGCGCACCAGGCCTGGCAGGACCGGCTCGCCGGCTCCGACAAGGCTGATGATTTCGTGGCACAGATTTCCGGCGAACCGGGCGAGGCCGAGCTGGCTGCGCTAGACGGCTGGCGCCGCAAGGTCGCTGAGGACAAGCCGGTTCTCGCAACCCGCGCCGCGTCCGGCCAGACCCTGGCTGCGATAATCGGGGACTGGCCAACCCTGGCGGGCGGCTCTGCCGATCTCGCCGGCTCCAACCTTACCAAAACGCCGGATGTCGGCGTGGTCAAAGCTGGTGATTATGCCGGCCAATACATCCATTTTGGCGTGCGCGAGCATGGCATGGCGGCTTGTGCCAATGGCATGGCGCTGCATGGCGGTTTCCGGCCGCATGTTGCGACCTTCCTCGTCTTCGCCGATTATTGCCGTCCATCCATGCGCTTGTCCTCGCTGATGCATCAGCCAGTCGTTTACGTCATGACCCACGACTCGATCGGTCTGGGTGAAGACGGTCCGACGCACCAGCCGGTCGAAACTTTGGCGTCGCTTCGCGCCATGCCCAACATGCAGGTCTTTCGCCCGGCGGACGCCCTGGAGACGGCCGAAGCTTGGGATCTGGCCCTGCGCCGGATAGACGGACCGTCCGTATTGGCCCTGTCGCGACAGAAGCTGCCCTTCCTGCGCGAGGATGATGGCAGCGAGAACCGCTCGGCCCGCGGTGGCTATATCTTGTCCGATGTCGAGGGCGCGCCCGATGTCGTACTTGTGGCGACCGGCTCGGAGCTCAGCCTGGCGGTCGAAGCGGCGACTGCGTTGCGTGCCAAGGGGCGTTCTGTTCGTGTGGTTTCCGCCCCTTGTCTGGACCTTCTGCTCGAGCAGGATGCAGCCTATGTCGACAGCCTCTTTCCCGCCGGAATACCTGTGGTTGCCTGTGAAGCCGCGCTGCGGTTTGGCTGGGATCAGGTGATTGGCCGCAAGGGCGGTTTCGTGGGTATGACCGGGTTTGGTGCCAGCGCGCCTGCCGAGGCGCTCTATGAGCATTTCGGTATCACGGCAGCCGGCATTGTCGATTGCGCGGAAGCACTGCTGGGCTGATCAGCCGGTTGGCTGGGATCAGTCCGTATCCGCTATGGCGCGTGTTGACGGGTCGAAAAGGCTCGCTTGCACGGCGGCCTGGGGCAGCTGGGCCAGGTAGTTGCAATCAGTCGAGCCAAACCAGAGGTCCTGACTGTCCGTTATGGTCAGGCTGGAAACCTGGCAAATATGCCGGCCAGAATCGTCCAGCGTGGCAATGATCTCGCCGCTTGTCTCGTTCAGGACTGCAATGAAGGGAGTGGGCCGGCTCGTTGGCGGGCGAAGCCATCGGGGCAGACGCGCGATGATTTCGGCCAGCCAGGGATTCTTGCGAATTGTCCGGAGTGCCTCGCTGCGGCGCGCCGACATGGCGATAAAAAGATGCCCATCGCCGTCAGTGTCGAGCCCTTCCGGAAATCCCGGGAGATTATTCGCGAAAACCTCGGTAGCGCCCGCCTGCGGCCCGTCGACCCAGTGGCGCAGGACGCGAAAGCGAAACGTCTCGGCGATGTAGATGGATTGCTGATCGGACGCGACGGCGATTCCATTGGGGTAGTAGAGGCGGTCCGCGGCCAGTCGGGTGCGGCGGGCGCGTGGATCCCAGACGTAGAGCGCGCCATGCGGCCGGTTCTCCAGCATGTTGATTTGGTGGCGTTCTGCGTGTCTCTCATGATGGATCAGGGTCGATGAATCGGTGAAGTAGATCTGCCCATCAGGTGCGACGGCCAGATCATTGGCGAAGCCGAAGGGATAGCCGGGGACGCCGGCACTGACCCGGTGAGCCTCGCCGGTTACGAGGTTCAACTCGAACAGACCAGAAGGCGTGGTGACGCCGAGGACGGTTTCACCGATCCAGTCGATTCCGCTGACAGGTGCATCGCCGAGATCGGCGAGCGCGACATCCTCGCCCGCCGTTGATCGGCGGCGGACCTCGCCGGTGTGCGTGCCATAATAGATGGTGCCATTGTCGGATACGATGAAGCCGCGGGCGGCGCCGGCCGTACCCAGATGGGTTAGCTGGGCGTCGTTCAGCGCGGGGCGTGGAGCCAGCGCACCGGTCAGGGCCGGAGGTTCGGGCTCATCCCAATAGACGGCATTGATCGGAGATGGCCACATCAGCCAAAGCGTCGCATAGACAACAAGCGAACTCAGGATTATGGCGCCGAAGCGGAAATACATGCCAACCTGCAGACAAATGTGCGGCCCGGACGTGCCGGGCCGCTTCAGGGAGGCGCATGTAGGGTTGTAACCCTGGACAGTTCAAGGTGTCGCTCGGTTTTGAATTATAACCTGTCGCTGGGCCCCGAGCCTGGATCAGACCGGTATTGTCAGCCCGTAAGCGTGCAGTTTTCCAAGCGTCTCGATTGCGGCGGCCTCTTCCTGGCCCTCGAAGCTTGCTGCTGTGACCTCACCGCCATCGAGCAATTTGTGAAGACCGGCTTCTGCCTCGGCCGGGAAACGAACCTCGCCGCCAGCGGTGATGAGGACATTCTCGTCGCCGTCGCCGGCAAAACGCCATGGCACAAAGGCGCGCAAGCGGAAGGCCTGGCCCGGACGCGCTGGCGCGGTATAGCCACTGATCGTGCCGCGGGTATTGGGCACGCGCGAGCGGATGAAGCTGTCGACGAAGAAGTCCATTGCACCGTCGAGGCTCATTTCCTGAACCAGCGTGTCGGTCAATCCCTTGAATTGTTCAGCGGCCTGGCTGCGGTCGTATTCGGGCTGGGCAAAGCCGGGCGGAAGCGCGTGCCGCATGGCCGGGGTGCGCAGCGCGACTTCCGATACGGCTTCAAGCATCAGGTCGGCCCAGGTCTTTACGATCAGTCCCAGCGTGATGTGCAGGGAAGCCGTCTCACCATGGGTCTGTGCGTCATGCATCAGCCCGCGCGGGACATAAATGCACTCGCCGGCCTTGAGGACGAATTCGGCAACCGGTTCACCGGCCTGGTGGGCTTCAGGGCTGAAGCCTTCGCCGCGATAGGGGTTCTCGACGGGCGTTTCATAGAAGCGCCAGAGCTTCTCACCCTCAATCTGGAGGACGAAAACATCGTGGTCGTCGTAATGAGTGTTGAAGCCCTGATTGTCCGGCGGGGTCAGATAGATATTGGTCTGGACGTGGCAGCTCAGGATGGATTCGACCGCGCGGCAGAACTCTCCCAGAACGGCATCCGTCATGTGCAATTGGGGGAGGATGACCGTCGCACCCTGACGATATTGGTTGGCGACGCCGCCGCGGTCCACATATCCGGTGTCGAACATGTAGTCCTCACGGCGGACCGGCGGTTCCGATCGCGCCATGTCCAGAGACCCTTCTCGCAGGTCAATGCTGGAAATGATGTCATCGATACGGGCGATGGAGAGCAGACCGGCATAACGCCCCGCATCCTCACGGTGGACGATCAGCGGCTTCTTCTCGTGGTAGTCACGAAAAAAGGCCTCGCGATCGATCGGATCGATCATTGCGCGAAACGGATCAGTCAGCCAGAGCGGTGCAGTCATGTGGTGTGTCTCCCCCTTCGAGTCTTTGAAAAAACTATCGAGTTGCGCATGCCTTGTCGCCTGCGCGGATGGTCGCGCTCTGGCCACACATGAAAAACCCCCGCGCTGAAGCGCGGGGGTTGATCAGGTCACCCATCATGTCAGCAGCGTCGGCCTCCGCCGACAGGGTCGGCGTAGGAGCCGGTGTCGCTGTCGGTGCAGGAGCGACCGCCACGGCCGCCACCAACCGGGTCAGCATAGCGACCGCTGTCGCTGTCGGTGACGCCTCGGCTGCCGCCACCGCGCCCCCGTCCGACCGGGTCGGCATAGCTGCCTGTATCGCTGTCGGTGACGCCTGAACTGCCGCGTCCTCGACCCGCCGGATCTGCATAATTCCCGCTATCGGCATCCGTGACGCCACCGCCGCGCCCGCCGCCGACCGAATCGGCATAGCTACCGGAATCAGCGTCCGTGACACCACCGCCGCGACCGTTTCCAACCGGATCGGCGTAGCGGCCCGTATCGCTATCAGTCGCGCCGGTTGTGCCATATCCGCCACGACCTGCGCCGGCGGGATCGGCGTAGCGACCGGTATCACTGTCAGTATAGCCCGTTGTCGCGCAGCCCGCGACGGTTCCCGCAGCGCCCGTTACCACTGCTGCCCCGGCGACGCGGGTCAGGAAGGAACGACGGGAAAGCTTTCCTCGTTTGGCCATTCAAGCCTCCATAAGCGAGATCGGTACCGACCGCGTCGGCCGACCTGGCAAAACTCAGCGGCAGCGATCACCGCGGCCTACCGGATCGGCGTAGGATCCCGTATCGCTGTCTGTGCACGATCGTCGACCGCGGCCATTGCCGGCCGGATCGGCGTAGGAACCGGAATCGCTGTCCGTGATGCCGGAGCGCCCGCGTCCATTGCCGACCGGGTCCGCATAGGCGCCGGTGTCGCTGTCAGTGATGCCTGAGCTGCGACGCCCGCGACCATTGCCGGCGGGGTCTGCGTAGGAGCCGCTATCGCTATCCGTCACGCCTGTGCGTCCCCGGCCATTACCGGCGGGGTCGGCATAAGCACCGGAATCGCTGTCCGTCACGCCTGTGCGCCCGCGGCCATTTCCGGCGGGGTCGGCATAAGCGCCGGAATCACTATCCGTCACGCCTGTGCTGCCGCGGCCATAACCGACACGGTCCGAATTGGATCCGGTGTCGGAATCCGTTGCGCCCGTGCGACCGTAGCCAGCGCGGTCGGCGTAACTGCCGCTATCGGAATCGGTTCGCCCGGTGTGGTTCTGAGCGAGTGATGCGCCTGTAATCGTCCCGGCTGCGCCGGAGGCGATGGCGGTTCCAGCGACGCGCGTCAGAAACGAGCGACGGCTGAGTTTGCCCTTCTTGGCCATGTAGCTACCTCTTTGTCGTGTCGGGCAATCCCCCAAGAACTGCCCCCCGTATCCCTCACGATTAAGATCCCACCACGGCGCCTGGAGGCGCCGTCGTTCAGTGTCCTAGCGGCTCGGTCCCCGACCGCGTCCAGGCGGATCGATGCAGCCTGAGCTGTCACCATCGGTGAAACCGCTATTGCCCCGGCCATAGCTTGCCTGGTCGGCGCAGGCGCCACTGTCATTGTCAGTGCGTCCGGTGCGGCTGGTCCCGTGGTTGACGTCGTCACTCGGATCGTTGTCGGTGATGCCGGTCCGGGCGACGCCGTCGCTCGGGTCCGCGTCCGCATAGCGTTGAACGATCGCAGCGCCGGCAACCGTTGCGAAGGCGCCGGTCGCAACTGTGCCACCCGCAACGCGGGTGAGGAATGAGCGGCGACTGATTTTGCCTTTTCTGGCCATGTCGAAAATCCCCAGCAACACAGTCGGGAGCGCCAAGGGGCGTTCCACTTGATTTCATTGAAAGTCTAAGCAGAGGCCGTCGCGCGGGCAATTGAAAGTTCAATAAAATATCGACAATTAAATCATATGGTTAGAGGCATTCTCGATAATGATTTGCAATTAAAATGAAGATGCGAATAGTTTGCATCCTGTATTTGCCGCGCATGAGAATTATTCGCAGGACCTGATCCGCAAGAGGCCTGCAGCGGGCGAATGCCGTTCCCGTCTTGTTCCGCGTGCCCGGCTGGTGTTAAGTAGCGGGAAGCAGGAGGGGCGAATGGCGATATCCGTGCGAATTCTGGGAATTGACCCGGGCCTGCGTCGAATGGGATGGGGTGTGGTGACCATCGAGGGCTCCAGTCTGAGGGCTGTCGCCCATGGCGTGGTAACGCCCTCCACAAGCGCGCCTCTCAGCGAGCGACTGTCTCATATTTTCAACGGCGTCAGTGATCTCGTTCGCGAGTATCGACCTGACGAGGCTGCCATCGAGGATGCTTTCATGGCGGCCAATGCTGCCTCGGCATTGAAGCTCGGCCACGCCCGGGCCGCTGCACTGCTCGCCCCGGCGCAGGCGGGCGTCCCTGTCGCCGAATATGCTGCGCGTCTCGTCAAGAAGTCAGTGGTTGGAACCGGTGCGGCCGACAAGGCCCAGGTTGCGGCCATGGTCGGAATTCTTCTCCCGGGCACAAAGGCGACGGGCGATGCTGCCGATGCCCTTGCCATCGCGATTTGTCACGCCCACCACAGGCGGGCAGCCGGAATAGGGAGTGCCGCATGATCGGGATGTTGAAGGGCCGGGTCGAGGCGCTCGGCGCGGACGAGCTCGTGCTCGATGTGCATGGGGTCGGATATCTGGTCGGTGCCGGCGCCCGTACATTGGCGCGGCTTGAGCCGGGCCAGGATATTGTCCTGCAGATTGAAACCCATGTCCGCGAGGACGCGTTCAAGTTGTTTGGCTTTATCGATGATATCGAGCGTGCTTGGTTCGTGCACTTGCAGAATATTCAGGGCGTCGGCGCGAAAGCCGCCTTCGCCATCCTGGACACCGTGCCGGTCAGCGAGATCGCTAATGCGGCTGCCCTCGGGGACAAGTCGACATTCGCCCGCGCAAAAGGAGTCGGACCGAAACTGGCCGCGCGGATCACCACCGAACTCAAGGACAAGGCGCCGCCGACCGGGCGAAGTTTCTCGATCGGCCTCCCCGTGCACGGGGGGGCAGAGGATGTCGCCGCCTCGAGCCAAGCCTCGCGCAGCATGGACAGCGTGGCACGTGAAGATGCCCTCTCTGCGCTAACCAATCTTGGCTATAATGAGAGCGCAGCCCGGCAGGCTGTTGCGGCGGCCCTTCGGGACCTCGGTGACGAGGCGCCCCTGGGAGATGTCATTCGCCTATCGCTCAAGGAGCTGGCTCCATGAACAGGCAGATACCCGCTTTCATCGCCGCCTTGATGGCGATGGCGGCGCCCGCCGTCGCACAGGACGTGGAGCCGATCGAAATCCGCATGATCGCCAATATGGGCGTTTTGATAAGCCAGGGCGAGAAGCGCGTCTTGATCGATGCGTTGTTCACGGACGTCTATGACGGTCGCTTCCGCGTTCCGACGGAGGCGGACCGCACGGCGATGATGGACGGGACCGGTGAGTTCGGGCGCAGCACACTGTTTTTGTTCACTCACAGCCATGGTGACCATTTTCACGGCCCGTCGGTGATGGAGACTTTTCAGCGTCAGAATACAGGCCAATTGATAGGCCCGCATGACGTTCTCGTCGCTGCAAATGGCGGCAATGAGATCATCCGGACGGCTCTGGAGAATTTGCCAGTGGGCGGGCCGTTCTCCGACTGGCAGCGCGAACGCAACGGTTTTGACATGGATAGCCGTCTGATGTTCCACGCCGACGGAATTGACAATCTCACCTATGCGCTCACCTTTGGCGAGACGACGCTTCTGCATCTCGGAGATACCGATCCGGACCGGGCCGACTTGACTGTCTGGGATGACATGGACATCGATGTGGTGATGTATCCGGTCTGGTGGGCGCAATCTGAACTGGGGCAGGCGAAGCTCAGGGGCGACTGGGCGGATGCCCGCCATATAGCGCTTCATATTCCCGCGCATATTTCACGCGAAGATGCGGTCGCCCATTTCGGTGAGGGGCATGTCCTCGTGGACGCGGGCGAGCGGATCACGATAGATCCCGGTGACCATGACTGACACGTCTGACCAGACCGGCGAGGACCGCCTTATCGACCAGGACATGCAGCCCGGTGACAGCCGTGATCGAGCCTTGCGGCCGCTCTCCTTCTGCGACTTCGTTGGCCAGAAAGCCGCCATCGGCAATCTCAAAGTCTTTGTCGAGGCGGCGCGTCGACGTGAAGAAGCCCTTGATCATGTTCTCCTGTCCGGCCCACCCGGGCTCGGCAAGACGACGCTGGCCCAGATCGTGGCGCGGGAGATGGGCGTCGGGTTTCGGGCAACATCGGGCCCGGTTATCGCCAAGGCCGGCGATCTCGCCGCCATTCTGACCAATCTTGAGCCGCGCGATGTTCTCTTCATTGACGAGATTCATCGTCTGGCACCGGCGGTCGAAGAAATTCTCTATCCGGCGATGGAGGATTACTGCCTTGACCTGGTGATCGGCGAGGGGCCGTCAGCGCGGACAGTCCGGATCGAATTGCCGCCCTTCACCCTCGTCGGTGCCACCACGCGCGCCGGCTTGCTGGCGACCCCGCTGCGGGATCGTTTCGGTGTTCCGGTCCGCCTGGAATTCTATGACGAGGCTGAGCTGGGCTTCATCGTGACACGGGCGGCGTCGAAATTCGGTATTGAGGCGACGCCGGACGGTGCCCGCGAAATTGCCCGTCGGGCGCGCGGTACGCCGCGGGTCGCCGGCCGCCTCTTGCGGCGGGTCCGGGATTTCGCCGAGGCTGACAATGCGCAGCAGATCACTGATGTGGTGGCTGATCGCGCGCTGAAGCGCCTTGAAGTCGATGAGATCGGGCTGGACAGTCTGGACCGCCGCTACCTCAAGGCGCTGGTTGAAAGTTTCGGAGGCGGACCGGTCGGTGTGGAAACCCTGGCTGCGGCACTCGCCGAAGCCAGGGACGCGCTGGAAGACGTGGTCGAGCCTTTCCTTATCCAGCAGGGCTTCATTCAGCGCACGCCGCGTGGTCGCCTCGCTGCGGCTCGTGCCTGGGACCATCTCGGACTGACGCCACCGCAATCAGGCAATGCCAGCCCGGGAGGACTGTTCGGTAAATGAGTGAGCACCTTCAGCCCGCCAGCGGTGAGTTCTGTGCCGACAAGGCGCACCGCCTGCCGGTTCGCGTATATTATGAAGACACCGACTTCTCGGGAGTCGTTTATCATGCGCGCTACCTGCACTTCTTCGAGAGGGGTCGCACCGAAAGCCTGCGGGCTTGCGGAATTCATCACTCGGAGTTGGCAGCGATGGATCCTCCGCTGGCCTTTGCTGTGCGCCGGATGGGAGTTGAGTTCATCCGCGCGGCCCGCGTCGATGATATTCTGGTTGTGGAGACCCGTTTCAGGCCGCAAGCCGGCGCCCGATTGATGATGGATCAGGCCTTGACCCGTGACGGTGAGACGATCGCCACCGCATCTGTGCAAGCGGTATGTATTGACGGGGCCGGGCGCGCGAAGCGGCCGCCTGAATGGATGCAAAAGCAGTGGCAGGATTTCGTCTTGACGACTATTTCAGAATAATTCGCATTTGCATACATAATCCACATTCGGGTCGAAGATGACTTGTGTGTAATCTATGGGATCGCTACCCCTGAAAGAACAGGGGATGTGTTTGGCTGACTACTTTAAAACACCCGGACAAGAAGGAACCGGCTCATCGCGGCAGCCGGACCCGCCCCCCAATTTCGGATTCAGCGTTGCGCGTGTGCTGCATGATGGCGCCGACGTCTTCATGCATTCGGTGCATGAATCGGCTGATGGCAGTGACGTCTGGGTGACCATGAGCCTGGTGCGTCGTGACGCGGCCGGCCTGATGACAGTCAAACGGCAGGTATCGGCGCGTTTCACGCCGAATGGCGCCCACAATGCGGCGTCAACGGCCGCGGAGTCGGACTCGCGTCTGGAAGACGAGGCCTCGCTGAACAAGGCGCAGGTGCGCGCCTATATCGACTTGGTCGTCGAGGGCGGCGGTTCCGAGCATCGCGACGCTTTCATCGATCGCGGCCGGTTCGTGTCGCACTCCGCCGACTCCTCATGTCGTGACGAGGGCTATGATGCGTTTGCCGCACGCCGCCGGCCAAGGCCGGGGCTGAGCTATCATGGCGTCGATGATGTGGTGGGAGAGGGGGGCTATGTTGCGGTTTTCTCCTGTTTCGACATGGATGGGGCGACATACCGCGCTTGCGACCTCTTGCGTCTCGAAGATGGACGCATCGTCGAGCACTGGGACGTTGTCGAAGAAGTCGCGCCTCATTCGGTTGCACACAACGATGATGCGTGAGCGCGCAGTATTTGCGGTTATCACCTCCTGAAATTTGCCGTATTCGGTAGGCAAGGATCCGTTCCGGGCGGAGCGCGTCATGGCAGGCATGGAGTCTGCATGGCGATTTGCGGATTGTGGAACACGGTATCGGACCGGTGTGGACACCGGGTCGAAGCGCAAGGGTGAGCGTTATGGAGTCTTCTGTCGTCGAGGTCGCACAAGTGGTGGAAGGCTTCTCCTTCTATTCTCTGTTCATGCGCGCCGACTGGGTGGTGAAGGGTGTGATGGGCATTCTCGCCTTCATGTCGGTCTGGTCGTGGGCAATTGCCATCGACAAGGCTCTGCAAATGCGTGGCCTGCATGCCAAGGCCAAGGTGTTCGAGCGCGAATTCTGGGCCGGCCGCTCAATCGACGCGCTGGCTGACCAGTTTGCCAAAAACCCGCGCGAGCCATTCTCGCGCGTCTTCGCGGCGGGTTTGCGTGAATGGAAGGGCGACAATGCCGGCGGGCGGGTCTCCAAAGCGGCAGGTGCGGAAGCCGGCCGCCAGATGACAAGTTCCGAAGGCGGCCTCGGCATTCTCGCCACGATCGCCTCGGCGGCGCCCTTCGTCGGCCTGTTCGGGACGGTCTGGGGCATCATGAATGCCTTCCGCTCGATTGCGGCCTCGCAGGACACCAATCTGGCGGTGGTTGCGCCGGGCATCGCCGAGGCGCTTTTCGCCACGGCGCTTGGCCTGCTTGCTGCGATACCGGCGGTCATCTTCTTCAACGCGCTGTCCGCCAACCTCGCCAAATATGGCTCTCGCCTCGACGGATTCGTGGACGAGTTGTCGGCCCTGGCCGACCGGGACGGACTGTAGTCCGATGGCCGTTTCGCTCGATAGCGGCGGTTCCCGTCGCGGCCGCGCCCGCTGGAAGCCCAAGGCCGAGATCAATGTCACGCCTTTCGTGGATGTGATGCTGGTCTTGCTCATCGTCTTCATGATCACCGCACCCCTGCTCACCGTGGGCGTACCGGTCAATCTGCCGGAAACCGAGGCGCGCAATCTGCCGGCTGGCGAAGAACCGCTCACCGTGACGGTCAATGCCGACGGCGTGATCTTTCTGCAGGAGACCGAGGTCGAAATCGCCGAGCTGGTCCCGCGCCTGCGGGCGATTGCCGGGACCGGTTTTGATGCGCGCATCTATATCCGGGCTGATGACGGCGCCGCCTATGGCGATGTTGCGCGTGTCATGGCCAATATCAATGCGGCGGGCTTCTCCAATCTGGGCCTGGTGACGGACCCGGTCGAGCGGTAGCGGCGGCAATCTGGTGCGTGGTCTTGTTCTCTCCCTTTTTGTGCATGTCGGCATCATCGCCGGCGGGTTGATCTATCTGCCCCGCATGTCGCAAGTGCTGGAGAGCGCGCCCATTGTGCCAGTCGAGCTGGTCACGCTTGCGGACACCACGAATATCCGCGCCGCGCGTCCCGACCCGGAGCCGATCGAGGACGTGGCGCCGGAAGACTCGATCGACGATGTCATCGCCGAGCCGGCGGAAGCTCCGGCGCCCGAGCCCGATCCGGTCGAGACCGAGCCGGAGATCATCGACATGGAGCCCGAAACGCCAGCCGAGCCCGATCCAGAGCCGGTCGACGAAGACCCGGAGCCTGAACCTGAACCGGCTGAAGCTGACCCCGCGCCACCACCCGAGCGTCGCCGGGATCCGGAACCGGCTGAGCCGTCGCTTGATGATATTCTCGGGGACTTGTCCCGCAGCATTGCCGAAAACCGTGATCCGCAGACCGCCGATGACGGCGCGCGCCGCAATGCGGTCGGTAATGGTGAGGAAATGACCGCGACGCTACAGGTCATGCTGCGCTCGCATCTGGCCCGCTGCTGGCGTGCGTCGCTGGATGCGCCCGAGCCGGATGAGCTGGCTGTCCAACTGGTTCTGGATTTGGATCGCAATGGCGAGCTGACCGGCCCGCCGCGCCTCACCGATCAATCGCGGGTGCTGAACTCGCCCAATCCCTATCTGCGTGTGGCCGGCGAACGGGCCCTGCGGGCGGCCGTTCAATGCCAGCCCTATCCGTTGCCGCCGGAAGCCTATTCTCAATGGCGTCAAATTGAGGTCAATTTCTCGCCGTCCTTATACGGTGGCTAGTCACATTCGTCCCGGAGACCCTGTCCCATGACCCGAATTCTTGTCCTGTTTGCTGCGCTGCTCGCCCTGATTGGCTGGTCCGCTGCCTCCGACGCCCAGGAACCGCTGCGGGTCGATGTGACCCAGGGCAATCTTGATCCCATGCCGATCGCCGTCCCCGATTTCGTCGGCGCCTCCGACGAGGCGCTGCGGCGCGGGGCCGATATCACGCGTGTGGTCGCAAATGACCTGGCCAGTTCCGGACTCTTCGTGCCGGTCGATCAGGATGCCTTCATCGAGGACATCGCGAATATCGACCTGCGTCCGCGCTTTTCCGATTGGCGGGTCATCAATGCCGATGCGCTTCTGGTTGGCAGTGTCACCATCCAGGAAGATGGTCGACTCGTTGTCGGCTTCCGCTTGTGGGACACGCGTCTGGAGGAGCAGCTTCTCGGTCTTCAATACCGGACCGCGCCGGAAAACTGGCGCCGGGTGGCGCATCGCCTCGCTGACGCCGTATATGAGCGACTGACCGGCGAGACCGGCTATTTCAATACGCGCATCGTCTATGTCTCAGAAGGTCGCGGGATTGAGGGTGAGCCTATCCGCCAGCTGGCGCTGATGGACCAGGATGGCGCCAATCCGTCCTTCCTCACCGATCGCTCCTACATGGCCCTGCTGCCCAATTACTCGCCCAGCGCCCAGGAGATCACCTATGTCTCCTTCCTCGACGGCCAGGCGACGACTTATCTGTACAATCTCGAAACCGGCCGCCAGGAAGCGCTCTTTGCCTCTGGCGGGGCGGGTGCAGCCAGTCAGGTCGACCCGGACGGTCAAAGCCTGTCCGCGCGTTTCTCGCCGGACGGATCCGAGCTGGCTGTTTCCATCGAGACTCGGTCAGGCCATGACATTCACCTCTTCGACCTGCAGACGCGCAATCTGCAACGTCTGACCCAGCACCCGGCTGATGATGTCGAGCCGTCCTTCGCCCCGGATGGCGAGCGCATCGTATTCTCCTCGGCGCGCGGAGGGGGCTCGCAGCTCTATGTGATGAATCGTGATGGCAGCGATGTTCAACGCATCACATTCGGATCAGGCCGCTATACAACGCCGGTCTGGTCGCCCCGCGGCGATCTGATCGCCTTCACCAAACAGGTAGGTGGTCAATTCCTGCTCGGCGTGGTCCGCGCTGACGGGTCCGGCATCGAGCGAATTCTGTATGAGGGCTATTTCGTCGACACCCCGGCCTGGTCACCGAATGGCCGCGTCCTGCTGTTCACGCGCGGGGAAGCGCGCAGCAATGGTACCCGGTATGAAATCTGGAGTGTTGATCTTGCAGGTTTCAATCTGCGGCGGTTGGCGACGGGTGGAATGGCGTCCGACCCGGCATGGTCGCCCTTGATTGAGTAGACGATTTCTGCGTAACGTTTTGACCGGTATGCGGCGCCATTGGGGGGGTCGCCATCGGTACAACATCACGTTTCGCGTGATTGGGAGTAAGTCACAGGCCTTGGCGCTTGGGCTGGATGAGGGTGTAACATTATGAAAATCAAACTTTTTGCCATTGCGGCGCTTGGGGCGTTTGCGACCGCTTGTGCTTCGACACCACCGGTGGATGACACGCCGCCGATGCGCGATCCGGATCCGATTGTCGAGCCGGACAATACCGGTCCTGTCGATACCGGCCCGGGCTATCAGCTGGGTTCGACGGAGCATTTCGTTGAAGCCGCCGGCGACCGTGTCTTCTTCGGTCTTGATCGCAGCGATCTGTCCGACGAAGCCCGTATGACGCTCCGCCGTCAGGCCGCATGGCTGGCTTCCTATCCGGGTGCCCGCATCCTCGTCGCCGGTAATTGTGACGAGCGGGGCACGCGCGAATACAATCTGGCTCTCGGCGCACGTCGCGCCAATGCGGCCCGCACCTATCTGATCAGCCAGGGTGTCGATCCGTCGCGGATTTCGACCACCTCCTACGGCAAGGAACGCCCGACCTGTACGCAGTCGTCGGAAACCTGCTGGGCGGTCAACCGCAACTCGACCACGACGCTGGTCGGTGGCTACACCAACTAAGCTGTTGCAGTTTGTGACAGGGAACGCCCGTGACACCTGTGTCGCGGGCGTTTTCCATTCACGGTCCGAACGCCGCAATTTTGCCGTCCTCGTTCGCTAGGTGCGTATTCATGATCAGATATCTTTGTTTCTCCGCCCTCTCTGTTGCGCTGATTGCCGCGACTCCCGCTGACGCCCAGTCCCGCCGCGAGCTGGCAGAACGGATTGATGCGACGGAGGTTCGCATCGGTGAACTGGAATCCGAATTCATGGCGGGTGACCCGGTGGCTGAAGCCCTGATCCGGCGCATGGACGAGCTGGAATACCAGGTCCAGTCACTGACGGGTGAGGCCGAACGATTGAGCTTCGAGAACCGGCAGCTCCGTCAGCAAGTCGAAACCCTGCAAGACGAGATGGAAGCGGCGCGCCGCCCGGCAGCACCGGCGCCTGATGACCCTGCCGTCGCCTGGATGAATGAAGGCCTTGGCCCGGACGGTGAAACTGTCCTGCAAAATGGGGCCGAGACCGCGAATGGCGCTGAACTCGCCGTCATCGACCCCGATGATCCGCATGGCGAAGCCCGGGCCGCCGCGACGGGCGTGCTTGGCGGCGCCCCGGCGTCGGGCACTGGCGGCGGAGCCGCGCCGCTTGATCCGGCCACGACCTACGAAGCCGCTCGCGCGCGGCTACTGGACGGCGACTTCATCGGTGCTCAGGACGGGTTCGAGCGCTTTGTGGCTGACAATCCCGATCATGGCCTGACATCGCAGGCCTATTACTGGCTTGGCGAAACTTTCTATGTGCGCAGCGATTTCACCCGCGCTGCCGATGCCTATATCGCCTCGCTGCGCCAGCAGCCCGAGGGCGAGAAGGCGCCGGATGCCCTCGTGCGCCTTGCCGCCTCCTTGCACGGGATGGGGCGGACCGAAGATGCGTGCGCCACCCTGGCTCGCTTTGGTCGCCAATTCCCCAATGCAGCGCCCGCCTCGCAGGCTCGTGCCGCGCGGGAGTCGGTACGCGCCAACTGCTGACAGGCTTTTGCTCGCGCCCGCCGATACGGTCTTCGCCGCGCTGGATGAATTGGCCGGTGACGGGCGAATTGGCCTGGCTTGTTCCGGCGGCGGTGACAGCCTTGCCCTGCTTCTCCTCGCCTCCGACTGGGCCCGGCAAAACGGTCGCAGCCTGCATGTCCTGACCGTCGATCACCGTCTGCGGGAAGAGAGCCGCGCGGAAGCCGATCTCGTGGTTTCGGCCGCGCGCCGCCTCGGCTGGGCGTGTGACGTCCTGCATTGGGACAAGGCGCGGCCCGGACATGGATTGCAGGCCCGCGCTCGGGCCGCCCGCCACGTCTTGCTTGCCCGCGCCTGCCGGCAGCATGATCTGTCGGTATTGCTGATGGCTCATACCCGCGATGATCAGGCCGAGACAGTCGCCCTGCGGCTTGCCGCCGGCGGCAGTTGGCGCAGCGCGACGGGCATGTCGTGCCAGGCACCGTCCCCGGCCTGGCCCGAGGGCCGTGACCTGATCCTGGCAAGGCCCTGTCTCGGTGTCAGCCGGGCGGACCTGCGTGATGTTCTGGTGCGGCGTGGTGTGTCCTGGGTTGAAGATCCGTCGAATGCTGACCGTCACTATGCCCGCATTCGCATGCGGGACCGTCTGATGGCTCTGGGTGAAGCCGGCTTCTCGCCCGACCGGGTCGCCGCCTTGGCGGACGTCTTGGGCCCGATCCGGCTGGCCGAACGACAGTCGGCCTGGCTGGCTGCCCGGACATGCCTCGTCCTCAAGGACTGGGGCGCCGCCGAGATTGATTGCGCCGCCTGGGCCCGGATCGTGCCTGCGGTGCGCCTGACCCTGCTTGAAGCGCTCGTCTCAGCGGTCTCGGGGCAGGCCTTGAGTCCATCGCGTGCCCGTCTGGAGCCGTTAGATGAGGCCCTTCTAGCTGGCCGTCCCCTGTCAGGGTGTGGCGTCGGGCTCATGGGCCGGGCCGACGCCCGCATGATCATGGTCCGGGACCGCGGAGCGCTGCTCGGGCGTGTTGATCACGCCGCGCCGGAGCCGTGGCGGGTCGAGCCGGATGGAGCGCGTGTCTTTGATGGCCGTTTCGAAATCTCGGCGGATGCGAGCAAGCTTGATTGGTCGGTCATGGGAGATACGTATGAGGGACTGCAAATGCGCGCTATACTCGACGCCGTTCCCGGAGCTGCGCGCCCGGGCCTGCTGGTTGCGCGTCACGAAGGGCGGATTGTTCTGATCGCCGGTCTGGATGCCGGCCTGGCGACCGGGAATAACGAAAGCGTGACCGCGACAAAGCTCGTCCGCCCGCTTATCGCGCACAGATTTTGCAGGCGTCTGCTTCCGCAAACTGCGGGCAGATGGTTTGATGCCTGGAAGGCAGCCTGACGACGGGATTGTCGAATAGCTGTCACTCCGACTCGCACTGTGGACTTGGAATGCCCATATCAGGTCTGGAATGACCGTATGATTGAACGGAAAAACACATGCCGATGAGAAATATTGCGATCTGGGCCGTTGTTGGCCTTCTGGTCCTGGTCCTGGTTCAGATGATCAGCCGTCCGGCCGATCCGGCAAGTGCGCTGCCGGGCCCGTCCTATTCGGACTTCCTGGACCGGGTCGAACGCAATGAAATCTCGAGCGCAACGATCACCGGCGATACGCTGGTGGCGCAGACCAATTCCGGTGAAAGCTTCGAAGTGGTCCTCCCGCCGTCGGATACCGAAACGGTTGCGATCCTGCGCGAGGCCAATGTGAATATCCGCGTCGAGGAAGCGTCCGAGGGTGGCAATGTCTTCCTGATGCTGCTGGGCAACTGGTTCCCGCTTCTTCTGCTGATCGGCGTCTGGATTTTCTTCATGCGCCAGATGCAGGGGGGGGGACGCGGCGGTGCGATGGGCTTCGGCAAGTCCAAGGCGCGTCTGCTGACGGAACATCATGGTCGCAAGACCTTTGATGATGTCGCCGGTGTCGATGAAGCCAAGGATGAACTCCAGGAAGTCGTCGAATACCTGAAGGACCCGTCGAAATTCCAGCGTCTGGGCGGTAAGATTCCCAAAGGCGCCCTTCTGGTTGGCCCTCCGGGTACCGGCAAGACGCTTCTCGCCCGCGCCGTGGCCGGCGAAGCCAATGTGCCTTTCTTCACCATTTCCGGTTCCGATTTCGTCGAGATGTTCGTCGGTGTTGGCGCTTCGCGCGTCCGTGACATGTTCGAACAGGCCAAGAAGAACGCGCCCTGCATCATCTTCATCGACGAGATCGACGCTGTCGGCCGCTCGCGTGGCGCTGGCCTGGGCGGGGGCAATGACGAGCGCGAACAGACCCTCAACCAGTTGCTGGTCGAGATGGACGGGTTCGAGTCCAATGAGGGCATCATCCTGATCGCCGCAACCAACCGTCCTGACGTGCTCGATCCCGCGCTCTTGCGTCCCGGTCGTTTCGACCGCCAGGTCGTGGTCCCCAATCCGGACATCACCGGTCGCGAGAAGATCGTGAAAGTCCACATGCGCGATGTGCCGCTTTCCGAGGATGTTGATCCGAAGGTGATTGCACGCGGTACGCCGGGCTTCTCCGGTGCGGATCTGGCCAATCTGGTCAATGAGGCCGCCCTGCTGGCGGCCCGCCGCAACAAGCGCCGGGTGTCGATGCAGGAGTTTGAAGACGCCAAGGACAAGGTCATGATGGGGCCGGAACGCCGCTCCATGGTCATGTCCGAGAAGGAAAAGCAGCTCACCGCCTATCACGAGTCCGGGCACGCTATCGTCGCGATCAATGTCCCATCGGCCGACCCGGTCCACAAGGCGACCATTATTCCGCGCGGCCGTGCCCTGGGCATGGTCATGCAATTGCCGGAAGGCGACAAGATGTCGATGACGCATGAGGAAATGACCTCGCGCCTCGCCATCATGATGGGCGGCCGTGTGGCCGAGGAGATGAAGTTCGGCAAGGAGAAGGTGACGTCCGGCGCGGCGTCCGACATCCAGCAGGCGACCCGTCTGGCCAAGGCCATGGTCACACAATGGGGTTTCTCCGAAGAGCTCGGTCCGATCGATTATGCCGACAATCAGGGCGAGGTCTTCCTCGGCCAGCAATTGGTGCAGAGCAAATCGGTCTCCGGCACAACGGCTCGCAAGATCGAGGAAGAAGTGCGCGCTCTGGTCCAGACCGGCATGGATGAAGCGCGCCGTGTCCTGACTGAAAAGCGCAAGGATTGGGAGACCCTGTCCGAAGGTCTGCTCGAATACGAAACCTTGTCCGGCAGCGAGATCACCGACCTGCTCAATGGCAAGCCGCCAAGCCGTCCCGATGATACGCCGCGCCCGCCGAGCGACACGCCGACCAGCGCCGTGCCGACGACTGACGAAGGCCCGGACGCCGACCCGGAGCCGCAAGGCGCCTGATTACATTAGCGTCGCTGGAATGAAGAGAGCCCCGGACCTGACATGGTTCGGGGCTTTTCAATTGTCGCGCCGGTCCGGCGCAGCGTATATCAGGGGTAGGCAATTGATCGCCCATTCCAGCTAGCGGATCGTCATGGCCAAGTTTCGTTCCCGCCGCCAATCGGACCTCCCCTTTGTCATGGGCGTGCTCAATGTCACGCCGGACAGTTTTTCCGATGGTGGTGATTTCATCGACCAGGAAGCCGCGGTTACGCGTGGCCTCGAAATGCTCGGCAATGGTGCCGACGTCATCGATGTCGGTGGCGAGTCGACCCGTCCGGGTGCCGCGCCGGTTGCCGAGGATGAGGAGCTGCGCCGCGTCATCCCGGTGATCAAGACGCTGCGCGAGCGGTCCGGCGCCCGCATTTCAATCGACACGTTCAAGCCGTCGGTGGCCCGCGCTGCGGTCGAGGCGGGCGCTGACATCTGGAATGACGTCATGGCCTTGCGCGCGGACGGCGCGGTCGAGACGGCGGCGGAACTCGGCGTGCCGGTCATCCTCATGCACATGTTCGGCACCCCCCAAACCATGCAGAAGGACCCGCAATACGAGGATGTCGTATCGGATGTTTGCGACTTCCTGACCGAGCGCGCCGATATCGCCATGGCCCGCGGGGTCAGCGCGGACAGTATCTGGCTCGATCCGGGCATCGGTTTCGGCAAGTCGCTCGATCACAATTTGGCTCTCATGCATGACCTCGATCAGGTGATCGGCCTGGGCTACCCGGTCCTGTTTGGGGCCTCCCGAAAACGTTTTATTGCCGCGATTGACGAGGGAGCGGCTGAGATGGAGCGGTTGGGCGGATCGCTGGCCGCAGCCCTGCGCGCCGCCGTGGCAGGCGCGGCCATGGTCCGGGTCCATGATGTGCGCATGACCGTGCAGGCGCTGAAAGTCCAGGCCGCCATTCGCAAGGGGCGCGCCTGAATGGCTTACACGCTCTATGGCAAGGCCGGCTTCGGATCGGTCTGTGTCGAGGCAGCGCTTGAGCTGGTTGGGGCGGACTATGAGTTCGTCGAGGTCGATCCGCTTGGCGAGGCAGATGAGCAGCGGCGAGTGCGGGCCATAAACCCGGTCGGCCAGGTGCCGACCCTGGTGCTGCCCGATGACAGCGTGATGACCGAAAGCGCTGCCATCCTGATCTGGCTGGGAGACCGTTACCCCGGCGCTGGTCTCGCGCCGCCAATCGACGCGCCTGAACGGGCCGAGTATCTGCGCTGGATGTTGTTTCTCGCTTCCAGCATCTATTCAACTTTCACGATCTCCGACGGGCCGGAGCGTTTCCACCGGGACAGCGCGACCCATGCCGGCCTGCTGGAAATGGCGGATCGCCGCCGCCTCGACATGTGGACGGTGATGAATGATGCCTTTGATGGCGTGCCGGGTCCCTTTCTGCTTGGCGAGAGCCTGAGTCTGCTGGACATCTATGTCGCGATGATGAGCCGCTGGGATCCCGGTCGGGCTGCGTTTGTGTCGGCGTGTCCGGCGCTGTTGCCCGCGGTCGAGCTGACCGAAGCTGATCCGGTCGTGGCCGAGGTCTGGGCCCGCAATTTTCGTCGCGAGCACTGATTGCAATGGGCTGGCTGACCAATCCCTGGACCCTGCTGGTGCTTGGCGGTGTCTGTGAAATGGGCTGGGCGCTGGGTTTCAAATATGTCCGCAGCGACGCGCCCTGGTGGCAGCACGCTGCCGTACTGGCCGCGTTGGCCGCGTCCATGGCGCTCTTGTGGGTGGCGATGAAGTCTCTGCCAGCGGGAACCGCTTACGCCGTCTGGACCGGCATTGGTGCGCTCGGCGTGGCGACGATCGGCATTCTCGTTTTCAACGAGCCGGTGACCCATTTGCGGATCCTCTTCCTGGCCCTGATTCTGATCGGAATCATCGGCTTGAAGGCGGTCAGCGGCGAGACCTAGCCGAACGGATCGTCGATCGCGTACGAGGGTTCGGTGAACCAGCGCGGTCCGGTCGGTGTCATGTAGAAATGATCCTCCAGCCGGATCCCGAACTCGCCCGGCACACAGATCATCGGCTCATTCGAGAAACACATGCCCGCCTCCAGCGGCGTTTCATCACCGCCAACGAGATAGGGGCGTTCATGGATGTCGAGGCCGATGCCATGGCCGGTCCGGTGCGGGATGCCAGGCAGGGTATAGCCAGGGCCGAAGCCGCGTCGTTCTGCTTCCGTGCGGGCGGCCGCATCGACGGAGCTGCAGGTCGCGCCAATCTGTGCCGCCTGAAAGGCGGCCAGCTGGCAGGCTTTCTCGGCGTCCCAGACTTCGCGTTGGCGGTCGGTGGGCGCGCCGAACACATAGCTGCGCGTGATGTCGGACTGGTAGCCATGAATGGCACAGCCGGTGTCAATCAGCACGACGTCGCCGTCTTCCAGTGTCTTGGGATGGGCGACGCCATGGGGAAAGGCTGTGTCCGGTCCGAACAGGACAATGCAGAAGGTCGAGCCGCCCGGCGCGCCGACGGCCTTGTGGGCGGCGTGGATGAATTCGGTCACTTCGCCGGTGGAAATGCCCGGGCGCAGGATGCGCGCCACCGCCGCGTGAACCTGGAGTGTTGCTGTCTTGGTCGCCTGCATGAGGGCGATTTCCTCGGCATCCTTGACCATCCGGCCTGACAGCACAGCCTCGGCGGCGTCGCCGGTCTCGCCTTGCCACGCACGCGCGATGGCGTTGGCTGTGACGAGCGGCGTGGTCGGGTCGATTCCGAGGCATCCCTTGGCCGCGTCGAGTCGGGCGAGGACCGCACAGGGGTCCTCATGCTCTTCCCAGACGGCGAGCGGGGCGGAGAGCCGCATGAAACCTTCCAGTGTGCCGGTCTCAAAGGCCGGTCCGAGATAGGTCAGCCCGCCACTGGCCGTCACCAAGGCGCCAACCAGGCGTTCCGTCGCCGGCCAGCGCAGGCCGGTATAATAGTTCAGATTGGTACCCGCATTAAGCCAGATTGCATCGAGCCCGGCCTCACGCATGCGGCTTCGCAGCCGGTCCAATCGCTGGTGCAGGCTGTTTTCGGGGATGGGGTGGCAATGACTGAGGCGGTCCTTGAGCTGAGCGAGTTCTGTGGCCGCATCCGATCCACCGACGCCCTTGGTCATGGCTTGCGCTGTCATACCGGTCTCCTCTTGCCAGGCGGGCAGGCTAGGCGGCGGCGCTGCGCGAGACAACGCCGCCGGTGCAGGTGTGATGTCAGGCGCCTTCGCCGAACATGAAGAGCAGGAATTCTGCAGGCTCATCGAACGGGTTGAGGAATTCATGGCTCACGCCAGCCGGGATGAAAATCATCTGGCCATCGCCGACGTCCTGATCGATGCCGTCAATGCGCGCGACGGCGCGGTTGCCGGTGAAGATGATGAGGGTCGGGAAGTCATTGGTCCGGCTCCGCGGATCCGCATTCACATGTTGGCCCGGCATCACATAGCCGAAGCCGCTTCGGAAACCCGGCTGATAATAGATCAGGCCGGCATTGCCGCCATGGACTTCGCGGGTCTCATGCTCGCGCCAATTGATGATCTCCGGCGTGCCTCGTGTCCAGAAATGGAAGGTGAGCGCGAGGATGGCCGGATCAAAGTTCGCCCCCTCCATGAGCTCGATATCCATCGGCGCGTAGTCTGTCGAGAAGGCTTTGCCCATGGCTGTGAGGGCGGCCATCTCTCCGCGATCGACCTTGGTCAATGTCTCGGCCTCGGCCGTGTAGTAGAAGGTCGGGCTCTCTGGCTCACCGTGGCTGACGGTATAGCTGCCAGCTTCGGCGTCCATGGCAATGGTCCACCAATCACCTTCAACCACAACGCCGAACTCGGCGCTGGCCTGGAAGGTCGGGTCTTCGAGATAGTCGGCGGCGAAGCGTTCCAGAATGGCCTCGATGCCATCGTCCTGAGCCTGGGCAGTCATTGGCAAGACCAGTCCAGTGGTAAGTCCGGCGAGGCCGTATTTGATCCAGTTTTTCATCGTCACGTGTCCCTTTATCTATTCATCTCAGCCGTTTACGCTTGTAACTAACCGGGTAGATAGTTGTATGGGCGAAATTCCCCCCTGATACCCCGGCCTAGTCCTGCGACGACGTGATGCCCGAAAGCACAAGGTCGCGCAGGTGGCGCGTAAACGGCGCAGCCTCGATTTCGAAGTCTGCCATCCCTTGATGCGAGGAGATCGCCGTTCGGATGCGTCGGGTGACCGAAAAAAAGATTGCCGACCCGACAATCGACAGGTGCAGCATGTGCGGATCGACTGCGCGGAAGCGGCCGTCCGCTTGTCCGGCTTCGTAGAAACGGCGCGTGGTTTCCATGAAGCTGCGCAGCTTACGCGCCGGTCCTTCGCGGGTCATGATGTCGCCATCGAGATAGTCGCGCAGGATCATGCGCGGAAAGCTGGGGCGACCGATCACGGCGCGCGCAAAGACTTCGATGAAATCACCCATATCGGCCATCGGATCCACCGGCTCGGCCAACTCGGCTTTCAATTGGCTCAGAACATCATCGATAATGGCTTCTATGATGGCCGTGTAGAGCCCGTCTTTGCCCCCGAAATAATAGCGGACCATCGCCTTGTTGGCCTCGGCCTTCTCGGCAATGGCATCCAGCGTCGTTCCGGCAAAGCCATGGGCGGAAAACAAGTCCTCCCCGGCGGACATCAACCGCGCCTTGGTCGCCTCCGCATCGCGTCGACGCGCGGGGCGTGTTGGTGAGGCAGACGCGGCCGTCATCGCTCAGAGCGTCTCCAGGATGGCTTCAACCCGTTTCATGTCTTCGGGCAACTCGCTTTCAAACCGCAGGGTCTCGCCGGTCACCGGGTGTTTAAAACCGAGAATGGCCGCGTGCAGCGCCTGACGACGGAAATGCTTCAGCGTGCCGGATTCGTCATCATGCTCGAGCAGGCGTCCGCGCTTCTGCCCATAGACCGGATCACCCAGAAGCGGGCTATTGATATGGCCCATGTGGACGCGAATCTGGTGGGTGCGTCCGGTCTCCAGGCGACACTCGACCTTGGCTGCCATACCGGTCCCGATCGCGGCGCCGGCGGCCTGTCCATAGCGCTTCAGCGTCGTGTAATTCGTGACCGCATGCTTGCCCGCTTCCGAATTGGGGTCATGGGGGACTTCATATTTTTTGCGATCGCGGGAGGAGCGGGCTATCTGGGTCTCGATGCGTCCGGACTTGGGGCTCGGCGCATTGCGGGTGAAGGCGATATAGGCGCGCTCTACCGTGTGCCGGGCGAACTGCGTGCTGAGCCCCTGATGAGCCGCATCTGACTTGGCGACGACCATGACGCCGGACGTCTCCTTGTCGAGGCGGTGGACAATGCCGGGGCGCTCGACCCCGCCTATGCCCGACAGGGACCCGGCGCAATGATGAAGCAGGCCGTGAACCAGTGTTCCGGTCCAGTTTCCGGGTGCCGGGTGGACGGACAGGCCGGCTGGCTTCACGAGCACGATCAGATCGTCATCCTCGTGCAGGATGTCGAGATCCATCGGCTCTGGCATTGGCTTGTCCGCTCGCGGAGCCGGGATGCCGAGCGCGTAGGTCGAGCCGGCCAGGGTCTTGGCTGAGGGATCCGTCAACACGGCGCCGTCGACGACCAGATGCCCGCCGTCGATCAGCGCCTTGATGCGAGAGCGCGACAACGTATCAACTTGGGCCGTGAGCCAGCGGTCCAGGCGCTGCCCCGCCTCTTCCGGGGCAACCTCGAATGATCGTGTCTCTGCGATTTCGGTCATGGTCTGACACTCCCCCAGCTGATGCGCGAATGCAACGCGCAGATTGTTTGCTGCAGTGCGTCATGTAGCTGTCACCGGTGTGTCGGCAAAGCGTCATCGCCAGCGCAAAAACACCCTGAACGGGCGCGAGCCGTCGCGCCGTGAGAAAGCCCTGGCGCGTGCCGGCGGCCTGCCGAGGCGGTTGCAAGACTGCCCGCGCTGCGTCCATTCTGGCGACCGACTGAAAGACAATGGCGCTGGCAACACCGGCGCGGCGAGGGGACATCATGACCAAGACCAATCTGACACGCCGAACCGCCCTGATCGGGGCTGCAGGCGCCGGCCTTGCCGTGTCGTCCTGCTCCAAATCCCCGGACGTGTTCCGCCCTGTCGAGGCTGGCCATTTCAATCATGGTGTCGCCTCCGGCGATCCGGACCAGACGAGTGTCATGCTCTGGACGGCACTGACCGATGATGGCGGCGGCTATCGCGGGGTCGAGCTTGCGCGGGATGAGGCCTTTACCGACATCGTCTTCGCGCAGGGAGACGAGATCACCTATGTGATGATGCAACCGCTCGGCACGCTGAAAATCCTGGCGACCGGCCTCGAGCCGGGCACATCCTACTTCTATCGGTTCCGGCTCAATGATGAATACTCGCCGGTCGGCGTGACCCGAACGCTGCCCCAAGGCGCTCTTGCGCAATACCGGATCGGCGTCTTTTCCTGCTCCAATTTCCCGGCCGGGCACTTCAATGTCTATCGCGAAGCGGCCGAGAATGGCGATCTCGACCTGGTGCTTCACCTGGGCGACTATTTCTACGAGTACGGGCCGGGCGGGTATGCGACCGGGAATGCCGAGGCCATGAACCGGGTTCCGTCACCGGCGCACGAAATCCTGACCTATGAGGATTATGTGCAGCGCCATGCCCAGTACAAGTCCGACCCGGACCTGCAGGCGCTGCATGCTGCCGCGCCCTGGATTCTCAGCTGGGACGACCATGAAACCGCCAATGACGCCTGGTCAGGCGGTGCGGAAAATCACGATGAGGGCGAGGGGCTCTGGGCCGCGCGCCGTGATGCCGCATTGCGGGCCTGGTATGATTGGCAGCCTGCGCGCGAGCCGGGTGACGACCTGCGTCAACGCCGCGGCAGTTACGAAATCGGTGATCTCGCCACGCTTTGCCTGCTTGAAAGTCGTCTGATTGCGCGGGATCAGCAGGTTGGGCTCGAGACCTTCCCGATTGCCTCTGATGCGGATGAGACCGACCCCGCCAATCTCGACGCGGTGGCGACCTGGAAGCGTGATGTCGTCGGGGCCGAGGATCGCAGTTTGCTGGGCGCAGAGCAGATCGCCGAGATCCAAAGCGCCTGTGGCGCCTCGAAGGCTGCCGGCAAGCCGTGGCGCATTCTGGCCAATCAGGTGATCATGAGCCGGGTAAACTTCCCCAATTTCGCCGAGGAAATGCCCGGATGGCTGCGCTGGTGGGCCACCCGAAACAGCGAGTTTGCCCGCAATTTCATCATGAGTACGCGCTTCGGCATCCCCTTCAATCTCGACATGTGGGATGGCTACCCGGCCGAGCGCGAGCGCCTGTTTGCCGCCCTGCGGCAGGTCGATGCGGATATCATTACCCTGACCGGTGATGTCCACTCTTTCTGGACCAATGACCTGATCGATGGTGAGGGGAACAGGATTGGTACCGAGCTCGTCGGCTCATCCGTGACGAGCCCGTCGCCATTCTCGGGCTTCAAGGCACCCGGCGTCGATTACGGCAAGTTGATGATCGAGGCCAATGCCGACGTCGATCACTGCAATATGGAAGACCATGGCTATATCCGCCTGACCCTGACGCCAGACGTGGCCAATGCCGAATACATCAAGGTCAGCGATATCCTGACCCGTGATTATCGCGCCAGCATTGAGAGCGAATGGCGTATCCGGCCGACTTCAGGCGGTGAAGTGCCGCCCGTCGAGCGCGTGAGCTAGAGGCGACGGGATGCGCTGGCTAGCGCCTGACGCTTGCCAGCCAGCGCCCGATCTGGGCCGGCATCTCTCGCCGTAAACGAAAAAGCCCCGGAGCATGGCTCCGGGGCTTGGTTTTCGGCATGGCCCGGCTTCAGGCCTGAAGGGATCAGGCCCGCTCGACCATGCGCATGAAACGATCCTTCAGGTCGGCGTCATTGCGGAACTCGCCGGTGAAGGTGGTGGTGATGGTCGACACATTGGGGTGGTGCACGCCGCGCGTGGTCATGCACTGGTGCTTGGCGTCGATCAGGACGGCCACGCCGCGCGGCTCCATGGCCTCTGTCAGGGCGTCGGCGATCTGGGCCGTCATGGTCTCCTGGGTCTGCATGCGCTTGCAGAAGATTTCGACCACGCGGGCAATCTTGGAGATGCCGACCACGGCCTTGGACGGCAGATAGGCGACATGCGCCACGCCCATGATGGGGGCGAGGTGGTGTTCGCAATGGCTCTCGACATCGATGTTGGTGAGCATGACCATGTCATCATAGCCCTGCACATCCTCGAAGGTCTTGCCGAGCGCTTTGAGCGGATCGGCGTCATAACCGGAGAACCATTCCTCATAGGCCTTGACCACGCGCTTGGGCGTATCGATCAGGCCTTCACGGCTCGGGTCATCCCCGGCCCAGGAGATCAGGGTGCGAACGGCGGCTTCGGCCTCTTCGCGGCTTGGCTTGGTTTTGGCTGCAGTTGCAATACGGGCAGCGTCAGGGGTCACGGCGTCCATCCTCATGGATCCTTTCGTTCTCGGGTCGGCTCGGCGTATACGTCCAAACCGTAGTGCCGGTTTCCGGATCGAGGATGCAGACGACAGTCTTTCACTGTCGCGACCTGTTATCCTCTGCTTTCGCGCTTGCGCACTTGCGGTTATTTAGGCGGTCTGCGCCCGGTTTCCAATAATTCAGCCACACACGGCGCAGAATAATTCAGTATCACCCCAGACCGAAGACGGGCTTCCCAATGAATTCGCTCACCCTTTACGACACGATGGCACGCCGCAAGCGGGCTTTCGAACCGATCGATCCGGACCGGGTGACGATGTATGTCTGTGGCCCGACCGTCTATTCTTACGCTCATATCGGCAATGCCCGTCCGGCGGTTGTCTTCGATACGCTCTTTCGCGTCCTGCGCCGCCTCTATGGTGAGGAGCAGGTTATCTATGCCCGCAATATCACCGATGTGGACGACAAGATCATTGAAGCGGCGCGCGAGAGCGGCAAGCCGATCGACACGATCACCACGCATTATGCCGATATCTATCGTGCCGACATGGGTGCGCTGGGCGTCAACCTGCCGACGATCGAGCCCCACGCGACCGACCACATCCCCGAGATGATCGGCATGGTCCAGAACCTGATCTATGGCGGTCACGCCTATGAGGCGGACGGCCATGTCCTCTTCGATGTCAGCTCCTATGAGCAGTATGGCCGCCTGTCCAACCGCGATCTCGACGACATGGTCGCCGGCGCTCGGGTCGAGGTTGCAGACTACAAGCGCAATCCGGGCGACTTCGTGCTGTGGAAGCCGGCTGAGGATGGCGAGACGGGCTGGGACAGTCCCTGGGGCCGCGGGCGTCCGGGTTGGCATCTGGAATGCTCGGCCATGACCGAGAAGCATCTTGGCCAGACCATCGATATTCATGGCGGCGGCACGGACCTTGTCTTCCCGCACCATGAGAACGAGATCGCGCAATCGGTCTGTGCCCACAAGGGCGCGCCGATGGCCCAATACTGGCTGCACAATGGCTTTCTGACCATGGGCACGGACAAGATGTCCAAATCGCTCGGCAATGTTCAGCTGGTGCACGAGCTGATCAAGGACCATCCCGGCGAGGTGCTGCGCTACGCCCTGCTGACGGCGCATTACCGAGCGCCGCTGACCTGGACGGCGGACTTGCTGGCCAAGACGCGTCGTTCGCTCGATCGCGTCTACGGTGTGCTGCGCCGTCTCGGCGATATCGAGGCGGCATCGCAGGAAGTCCCGGCGGCCTTTATCGAGGCGCTGCATGATGACCTCAACACTCCCAAGGCGTTGTCCGAGCTCTTCCAGCTCGCGGGCAATGCCAACAAGGCGGTCAGCGATGACGACAAGGCCCGGGCCAAAGGCGAGCTTCTGGCCGCGGCCGGGCTGCTTGGACTTGGTCAGGCTGATCCGGATGCCTGGTTCGGCCTGACCGATCTCGATCCGGCGGAGCGGGCGAAGATTGATGATCTCATCCTGCGTCGCCAGACAGCACGCGCAGAGAAGGATTGGCCAACTGCCGATGCTGTTCGCGATGAGCTCAATGCGCTCAAGGTCCAGGTTGATGACGGGCCGGAAGGCTCGACCTGGCGCAAGCTGGATTAGATCGATGGCGCTCAAGGGTTTCAACGTGATGCTTCAGGCCGAGGACGCCGTGGGAGAGTGTTTTGTCTCCTATGGCGTCATCGCCGCCGATGCCGATGCCGCGGCACGCCTCGCCGAGGGTGCGGCCCAGTCCGAAGGGTTCTGGTCGCTGGCCCTGGAAGACGTCTGGGAGCCGGAGCCGGAAGAGGGCGACGACCCGCTTGGCGATATTCCCGAAGTGCTCGGCCGCACCGAGCCGACCTATCTCGACGAAGATGACTATGATGAGGGCGATTGAGGGGCCTCGCCATTCCTTAACCAGGGTCTGCTAATCTGCCGGTCATTGCCCCTCGATCGGGAGGTCGTGTCATGTCAGTCCGCCGCTTCAACGTCGCCCTCGACGGCGTCGACGCCACGGGTCGTTACCGGATCATCTACAAGGTTCTCGCTGCGGATCAGGATGAGGCGATCGTTCTCGCGCGCGCCTCGGCGGCCCTGCAGGATATCGCCATTACCGATGTCGGCGGTTTGGTTGATCTCGGCCCCAGCCCGTTCGAGAATACCGATGTCCGTCGTGTCGCCGGTCAGACCGCCAAGATGTACGGTGTCATCGACGCCGACCCGGCGAGCTGAGCGTTTGCCGACTGGCATCAGGCGCCGTTTCTTCCTAGATTGGTCATGCAATGAGCGATGATCTCTACTCCAATGCCGTCTTGCGACTGGCCGCGGACATTCCGCGCATCGGGCGTCTGGCCCGGCCGCACGCGTCTGCGCGCAAGGTCTCGCGCCTGTGCGGTTCCGAGATTGAGGTCGATATCGCCATGGCTGGCAATCGTGTTGGTGATCTTGCCCTGCGGGTGAAAGCCTGCGCGCTGGGGCAGGCCTCCGCCGCCATTCTTGGACGTCATGTGATTGGCGCGTCGCAGAAGGATCTCGTCATGGCGCGGGATCAGTTGAAGGCGATGCTGAAAGACGGCAAGCCGGCGCCACGCGGCCGCTTTGCCGAGCTGGCTTTGCTGGAGAGCGCCCGGGCTTACCCGGCGCGCCATCAATCGGTCATGCTGGCCTTCGAGGCGGTAGTCGATGCCGCCGCCACGGCCACGCGCGGCCGCGCGACGGCGCCACAGACCACACCCCTGACTGGCTAGGGCCGTCCGCCCCTGCCTCGCCGGCAGGAGGCGGTGGACGGTCCGCCAAATCCACAAACCTCATGCTCAAACTTTACTGCGGCCCGCGAAGCGCGCTTCATGTCCATGGTGGACAGCGCGCACCGCGGCGTTAAAAGGCTTTATTCCATATGCGTTCACGCGAACGGACACAGGGGCTGGCAAGCCCGGTCTCCGGCATCATGCTGATCCTGCTTCGTGCGTATCAGCTGAGCCTGTCGCCGGTCTTCTATGCGCTTGGCATCCGGTGTCGGCATGAACCAACCTGCTCGCACTATGCCATGGACGCGATCCGCGCCCAGGGGCCTTGGCGCGGCGGCTGGCTCACGCTCGGGCGTCTCGGTCGATGTCGACCGGGAGGCACATTCGGCGTCGATCCCGCGCCGCGCGAATGCAATCAAGCGCCCTGGTGGGCGGTCTGGCGTTTCAGATCAAAGCCAGGGCGTGCCATGGACAGAATTCCGCCGGCGGGCCGCGCCGACGACAAGGACATGTAACAATGATCAATGTGACGCTCCCCGACGGATCCGTACGCGAACTTCCCGATGGGGCCTCTCCGATGGACCTGGCCGCGGGAATCTCAAAATCTCTCGCAAAGGCAGCCATCATCGCCCAGGTCGATGGCCAGGACTGGGACCTCAAACGTCCGCTCGATGGTGACGCCCAGGTGGCGATCATAACGCGCAAGGATGACAAGGCTCTCGAGGTGATCCGTCACGACACGGCCCACATTCTCGCCCAGGCGGTGCAGGACATTTTCCCCGGCACGCAAGTCACGATCGGTCCGGCAATCGAAGACGGTTTCTATTACGATTTCGCGCGTGAGGAACCGTTCAGCCCGGAAGATTTCGAAGCGATCGAAAAGCGCATGGCCGAGATTGTCGATGCTGACCTGCCCTTCGAGCGCGAGGTCTGGGACCGCAATGATGCCATCGCCAAATTCGAGGAGATGGGCGAGTCCTACAAGGCCGAGCTGATCCGCGACCTGCCCGACGACGAGACGATCACGATCTATCGCCAGGGCGACTGGTTCGACCTGTGCCTTGGCCCGCACCTGCCCTCCACGGGCAAGATCGGCAAGGCCTTCAAGCTGATGAAGGTCGCCGGTGCCTATTGGCGTGGCGATCATCGCAACGCCATGTTGCAGCGGATCTATGGCACGGCCTGGGCGGATGAAAAGCAACTCAAGGCGCATCTTCACCGCCTCGAAGAAGCCGAGAAGCGCGATCACCGTCGTCTGGGCAAGCAGATGGAGCTTTTCCACTTCCAGGAAGAAGCCCAGGGACAGGTCTTCTGGCATCCCAATGGATGGCGTCTCTATCGCACGGTGACGAGCTATATGCGCCGCCGTCTGGAGACGGCCGGTTATGTCGAGATCAAGACGCCGCAATTGATGGACCGCAAGTTCTGGGAAGCCTCGGGGCACTGGGACAAATATCGCGAAAACATGTTCATTTCCTCGATCGACCAGGAAGAGAAAGTCCTGGCCGTGAAGCCGATGAATTGCCCGTGCCATGTCCAGGTCTTCAACCAGGGCCAGAAGTCCTACCGCGACCTGCCGCTGCGCATGGCTGAATTCGGTTCCTGCCACCGGTATGAGCCGTCCGGCTCGCTGCACGGTCTGATGCGGGTGCGCGGTTTCGTGCAGGACGATGCGCATATTTTCTGCACGGTCGAACAGATCACGCAGGAAGTCATCGATTTCTGTGAACTCCTGAAATCCGTTTATGCCGATTTCGGCTTTGAGGAGCCGCGCATCAAATTCTCCGACCGTCCGGAACAGCGAGTCGGGTCTGATGAGGTCTGGGACCGTGCGGAAGCCTCGCTCAAGGCGGCGGCCGAGGCCTCGGGCCTCGATTACGAATACAATCCCGGCGATGGTGCGTTTTATGGTCCCAAGCTGGACTTTGTCGTCAAGGACGCCATCGGCCGTGAATGGCAGACGGGCACGATCCAGTGCGACTTCAATCTGCCGGAGCGACTCGATGCCAGCTTCATCGGTGATGACAGCGAGAAGCACCGTCCGGTCATGCTGCACCGAGCCATTCTGGGCTCGCTGGAGCGCTTCCTCGGTGTTCTGATCGAGAGCTATGCCGGCAAATTGCCGTTCTGGCTGGCCCCGCGGCAGGTTGTGATCGCCACGATCACCTCTGATGCGGATGACTATGCCGAGACGGTCAAGGCGGCCATGCTCAAGGCGGGCCTCCATGCCGAGACCGACCTGCGCAATGAAAAGATCAATTACAAGGTCCGCGAACACTCGGTCGGCAAGGTGCCGGTGATTGCGGTTGTCGGTCGCAAGGAGGCCGAGGAGGGCACGCTGGCCCTGCGTTTCCTGGGCGAAGGCGGCAAGACGCAGGAAATCCTGCCGCTTGACGAGGCGATAGCCCGCTTGAGCAAGGACGCCAAGGCGCCCGACCTCAAGCGCGCCTGATCAGGGCGGGCATCACCATGCAGCGTGGCGATACTCGGGCGGGATGGGCAGGCCTCTTGGCCTTTGCCTTTGCCTGGCCGTTCGGCGGTGCCGGCGGCCTCTTGATCCCGCCGCTTGTCTCCCTGCTCGCGATCATCGCCTTCCCGATCCACCGGGACTTCTGGCAGGTCGCGCGCATACCCTGGGCCTTGCTGTTCGCCGGGGCTTTCCTCGTCTGGGCCATGATCAGCTTCACCTGGTCGCCGCATGATGATGCCCGCCAGCTCTGGAAGACCGGGCTGGGTATCCCGCTCTATATCCTGTTTGCAGTCCGGGTCGGGCAGCTCGATGGTGCCTGGCGCCGCCGGGTCGAAGCGACCTTGCTTTTCGCAGTATTGGGGCTTGGGCTTTTCCTGTTTTCGGAATCCTTGACGGATGGTGCGGCCACGCGCGGATTCAAGCTGGCGGAAGAGGGGCATTCAGATGCGGAAGGGGCTGGGTTTGAAATCTATCTTTATCGCAGTCTCGGTCATGCGGCGGTCCCGCTCATACTGCTCAGCGTCCCTGCCGCCCTGTTAAGCTTGAAGGCGGGTGGTCCCCTGGTCGGCGGGATTATCGTGGCCTTGGCAGGCGTGGCCGCGTTCAGTTTCGGGACTGAGGTTAATGCAGTTGCTTTCATTCTGGGGGCGATTGCGGCGGGCCTGGCAGCGGTCTGGCCACGGACGGCGCTGGCTTGCTTGTTCGGGCTTGTGGCGGGGGCGGTCATTGTTGTGCCGCTCGTCATGCCATCCCTGATCGATGGGCTTCCGGTCTGGTTTCGGGACGCCCTGCCGGCTTCGTTCGAATGGCGGCTGCAGATATGGAGCTATACGGGCGATCTGATCCGCGAACAGCCTTGGTTCGGATACGGCATGGAGGCGTCTCGCCCCCTAAATGGGCAGGCAGAAGTGTTCGCCCACGGGAGGTTTCACGATGTCGAGGCCTTGCCGATGCACCCGCATAATGCCACTTTACAGGTCTGGCTCGAGACCGGGGCGGTCGGAGCTGCACTTTTGGCGGGGGGACTTGTTGCACTTGGTGGACGGGTCGCCGCTGCGCCGCGACTTTCGCGGCTGCAAGCGATTGCTGCAGCTTGGATTACTGTAGTCTACGTGTCCTTGATCGTTTTCTCCTATGGGGTCTGGCAAGAATGGCACCAAGGGACATTGGCGTTGGCAGCAACGAGCGTGTTCTTTCTCGCAGCGAAAAAATCGCCGCGGTAGGAGCCTTGCGCTTGTCCGTTGTTACGGTCTCCTGGAACACGGGGCCGCACCTGATCGAGGCCGTCGCCTCCATTCTTGCCGCGCCCGGTGTTGATGAATTCGTGCTGGTCAATCACGGCAATCCGCCGGAGATGATCCAGTCGCTTCGCACGATGGCGGCGGATACTGACAATTTTGTCCTGATCGAAACCGGCAGCAATCTCGGCTTCGCGCGTGGCTGCAATATTGGCGCCGAACGCGCCAGCGGAGACGTCGTTCTCTTCCTCAATCCGGATGCTGTCCTGGCAAAGGGCGTTGCCAGTCGCCTGAAAGCATCGGCGAGGGAATTGGGCGAGGATATCTGGGTTGTGGGTGCGCGCATCGTCAACCCGGACGGAACCGAGCAGCGAGGCGGGCGCCGCGGTGAACTGACACCGCGCTCTGCGATGATCTCATTCCTCGGCCTGGATCGCTTCCTGCCCTTCATGAAGAGCCTGCATTTCGAGCGTGAAGCCCTGCCGGACTCCATTGTCACAGTCCCGGTGGTTTCGGGCGCTGCCATGCTGATGCCGCGGCGGGGCTTTCTACAGATGGGTGGGTTTGACGAGCGCTATTTCCTGCATGTCGAGGACATCGATATGTGCCGCAAGGTGCGCGAATGCGGTGGCGAGGTCTGGTTCGAGCCGCGCGCTTCGATCGTGCATTATGGTGGGACCAGCCAGTCCAGCCCGTTCTTCGTCGAGACTCACAAGGCGCTCGGCTTCATCAAGTATTTCTGGAAATATTATCCCGGCGCGCTCGAGCGGCTGACCACGATGGCCATGATTCTTCCCATTTTCGGGGCGATCTGGGGGCGCGTGACCCTGCTTCAGCTGCGCAACAAAATCCGGCTGGTCACGGCCCGTCGCAAGGCGTTTGCGCGACTGCGCCGCATGGAGGCGCGCCAGGTCGCCCGGGCGGCACAGGAGTGCGCGGTGGATACCGCAGCTAGCCAGCCGCCGGTTTCGGAAAGCCGCCCGCTCTAGACAGGGCGCTGTCGACCGGGTGTTTCAGACCCTCGGTTTCCAGCCATTTCGCGGTTTCGATCAGCTTGTCCAGGTCCAGCCCGGTCTCGAAGCCGCCGCGCTCGAGCATGTAAACCACATCTTCCGTAGCCACATTGCCTGTGGCCGCGGGCGCAAACGGGCAGCCACCAATCCCGCCGACCGAGGCGTCAACGACGTCAACGCCCGCCTCGACCGCGGCGTAGATATTCGCCATCGCGGTATTGCGCGTGTTGTGGAAATGCATGCGGATCCTCATGCCGCCGCTCTCAGCCCGGACCAGGCCGAGTGTCTTGCGGACCGACCAGGGGTCGGCGACCCCGATCGTGTCGCCCATGGCAAACTCCACTGCCCCGGCAGCGCGGGCGCGGGCTGCGAGACCGGCCACGACTTTCGGGTCGACTTCGCCATCAAACGGGTCACCAAAAGCCACCGAGACCGTCACCGAGACCGGCACACCTTCATCATGGGCGAGCACGGCGATGCGATCGAACAGGTCGGCTGTTTGCTCCGGCGTGGCGTTCTGGTTCTTCAGCCCGAAACCGGGCGAGGCGACCATGACGTAATTGACCTCGTCACAGCCATTTTCCAGCGCCCGCCGCATGCCGCGTTCATTGAGCGCCAGGCCGATATATTTGACACCGTCCTGACGCGGCACGCGCTGCATTACCGCATCACTGTCGGCCATCGCCGGCACCAGTTTGGGATGGACAAAGCTCGCCGCCTCCATGCGCCGGACCCCGGCTCCGATCAGCCGTTCAATGAACTCGATCTTGGTCTCCGTCGACATCATCGCCGGGTCATTCTGCAACCCGTCCCGCGGTCCGACTTCGACGATCTCAATCTTGCGGGTCATTGGGGGTGTCCTCCCGAGGCTCAAAAGTCGACCCGTCGCCATCCTGGATAACGGGTGCCGTGTAGACTGCGTCCCCCGGGGCGGCGCACCTGGTAAACAGGATTGCCAGGGTTGGCTCGGATCCACGGGCATAATTCACGCCTGCAGCGAGGGTTCGATGGCAGATATCGAGATTGCCGAAAACCCGGGAAAAGCGGGCCTCCGAGCGCACATTTTCCAGCAGATCGGTCAGCGCATTGGGTGTCGGGCGTTCGTCAAGGAACCACGCCCGCAAGTCCGCATCCCGCGACAGATCCAGCACCACCATGGTCGGCTCGTCCCGGCTCTCCGCAAAGGCCAGAACTTCCTCCGCCGTCCCGAGCACCGTATCCGTGCCCAGCGAGAAGGCGAGGCTGGGTTCGGTGAAGCTGGAGGCGGTGACAATCTCGTCCGGGGACAGGCCGGTAATCGTCTCCGAATAGGCCCGCGCCGCGCGCACCTGGTCGGCGAGGCGCACGGCATAGGCATTCGGCAGGACGAGACCGCGCCCGACGACTTGGGCGCTGAGCCCGGCGAGAACGGCAAAAGCGAGCGCAAGGGCGCCCGGACGGAGCCTGTCGCTGACCAGAGCCGCGCCCGTCAGGCCGGCCAGCACGACCGCGCTGACCATGACCGCCAGGCCGACAAGCGGATCCAAGCCCAGCTGGAACCCGCCCTCAAAGCCGCTGAGCGAGAGGCGGACCGAGTCCCAGCTGGCATTGTTGCCGTAGAAGAGAAAGAGCACCGGCAGGACGCTCGCGAGCAGCAGACCGATGACTCCGAACAGGCTCCAGCTGACCCAACGTTGCCAGGCTGCGGCGCGCGCCAGCTCGACGAAGCCCCAGCCCGCCATGAGCGCCAGGGCGGGATAGATCGGCAGCACATAGTGCGGCAGCTTGGTCGGCAGGATTTCAAACACCAGCCAGGTTGGTATGGCCCAGGCGGCCAGGAAGCGGGCGGCCGCGGCATGGCTTGCACCGTCACCGCGAATGGCACTGACGATGCGTCCAATGCCCGGCAGCAGGAAAAGCGTCGCGGGGAAGAAGATGAGCGGCAACATCAGCAGGTGATAGCCGGGCAGGCCGCCATGGCGTTCATGGCCGGATACCAGTTTCGGTACCAGATCATCACTCAGTGCCTGACGCAGGAAATTGCCCTCGGTAGCCAGCTGGATGGAGATCAGCCAGGGCAAGACCATGACGATCGTCAGCAAGGGGCCCCACCAGACCAGAACCGGGCGCAGCCAGTCGATCCGGCGTTCCCAGGCGACCAGGGCCAGCGCCGTGAGGCCTGCGACCATGGGCGTGATCGGCCCCTTGATCAAAATGCCGAGACCCATGGCGAACCAGAACAGGAGGCCGGTGCGCCAGCCTGGTGTCTGTCCGCCGCGAGCATTGGCGAGGGCTGCCATGGCGAGCGTGGTTGCGCCGGCCAGCATGGCATCGGTCTTGGCAATTCCGCCTTCGATGCCGAGGAGTGCGCAAGTCCCGAGCAAGGCCGCACCGGCAAAGGCCGCCTCGCGGCCGACCAGTCGCTGTCCACCCCAAAAACAGGCGAGTGCGGCAAGGATGACGCCGAGGAGGGAGGGCAGACGATAGGCCCATATCTGACGGTCTTCCGCGTCCGAAACGAGCGAGACGGCCGCGGCTTGCAGCCAGTGGATCCCGACCGGCTTTTTATTGCGCTCTTCGTCGAGATAATTGATCGCCACGAAATTGCCGGTCTCGAGCATCTGCGCCGTCGCCTGGGCGAAGCGGCTCTCATCGCGATCGATAGGGGGCATGGTGAAAAGGCCTGCCAGGGTCGACAAGGCAGCCAGAAGTCCGATGATCCAATAGGCGCGGAGGCCACGGGCGAGATCGGTCATTCCATCCTCTTTGCAGATCAGGGTCCTGAGGGCCGCCGATCATCCGCTTGTGGCGCGGTATGAGAAATACCTCGCGTCTTCAGTGAAACCCGGTATGTAACGGGCCTACGGTATTCGCAAGCTCAAGCAGACACCTATGAGCCAGTCTTCCCCCAAATCGCCCCATATCTCCGTTGTCGTTCCAGCCTATAACGAGGCAGGCAATGTCGTTCCGCTGGCGCGTGAAATCGCCGAAGCGCTGGAGGGGCGGTCGTTTGAGATCCTGTTTGTCGACGATTCATCCAGTGACGCGACCCGTCAGGAATTGATAGACGCCAAGGCCGACCTGCCCATGCTGCGTGTGATCGCCCACCGCACCAATTGCGGTCAGTCGCGCTCGGTTCGGACCGGTGTGATGCATGCGCGTGGTGTTATTGTCTGCACACTGGATGGCGATGGCCAGAACCCGCCGCAAGATCTGCCGTCAGTGATCGATGCGCTGACCCGTGATGATGCGCCTGCAAATCTTGCCCTTGTCGGCGGGGACCGCACCGCCAATCGTCAGGATTCGGCCTGGAAGAAATTTGCCTCGCGCGCAGGCAATGGCCTGCGCCAGGCGATGCTCAACGACAATTGCGCCGATACGGGCTGTGGCTTGAAGGCATTCAAGCGCTCTGCCTATCTCCAGCTTCCCTATTTCGATCACCAGCACCGATTCCTGCCGGCCCTGATGATCCGCGAGGGTTTTCAGTGCGAATTCCGCCCGGTCACGCACCGGCATCGCACCATCGGGACGTCGAAATACACGAATTTTGGCCGTCTTTTCGCCTCACTGACAGACATTATGGGTGTGATGTGGTTAAATTCGCGGGCCCGTAACCCACGGGGCAGTGACGAATTCTGATTGAAGCGAGTCGTCAGGCCGCTTCACAACCGGGGAGAGTGAAGTATGGCCGGAGGCGGGGACAACGGCGTATTGTTAGGTATGACGGCGGCTAATCAGGCCCAGAGATCGGGCGGCCGCGGTAATGGGGGAGGTTCCATGTTCAACGTATTTCCACTGCTGATCATTCCGGTGATCATCTATGCCATCGTCGCGTACACGACGGGCGCCGACATGAGCACACAGGTTTTCTCGGTCCCGATGGTGTCGGGCAGCTTGCCACTGTCGAAGGGTGATCTTCTGGTCATTCTCGGCATGATCATGCTCTTCATGGAGTTGATCAAAGCCGCCGGCTCCGGCACGGCCACGATCATCAATCACGGTCTGTCCATGATGATCTTCGTGATCGCAATGGCGCTTTTCCTGCTGGTCGGTCATTTTTCGACCTCGACCTTCTTCCTGATCATGCTGATGACGCTGATGGATACCGTTGCCGGTTTCGTCGTCACCATCGTCGCAGCCCGTCGCGACCTTGCGGTCGGCGGCGAAGGCTAGAGCAGAACGAAGAGAAGGCCCGCGCCCAGGCTCACATCGAGCCAGAACTCATAGCGCCGGGCCTTGGCAACAGCGATCATCATGCGCGCCGCTCCCACATCGGGGGCGGCGTCGTCATTTGTGCGGCCTGGGCATAGGTGCGGCGGAAGCGCTCGACTTCGCTTGCTTCGGCCTTGAGGCCGCGACGCGGCGCATCGCCGATGATCTGGACCATGACTTCCGCCGTGGCAGGGCGTGCCCGCACAAAGGAACGATCGCTGTCGCGCTCGTTCGATTGCGGGGTCGGGACGGTGACGAGGGCACGCTCCTGCCGCGGCGGACGATCCTGCGAGCCGCGCGCACGACTGGCCGGCTCAATGCGCCGGCTGGTCGGGGTCGGGACGGAATATGCGCTGCGGATCGTGGTCATGCCCTCTCCATCGCAAGCCGGATGCCAACTCTTAATGAGACGTTAACCACGATTCTGGCCGAAAATGCGGTGTTTGCAGGACATGACAAAGCAAAACCGGCCCGCGAGGCGGGCCGGTTGGCTCATTTCGGTACGATTTTGTTAACCCTGTGAGAGGCTTGTGCCAGTCATGAGCGATGGCTGCGGCCCGATCACTTTTTGTCGAGCAGCTGGTCCATCTTGGCGCGCAGGCCGTCGAGCTCCTCACGCAGGGCGGACAAGTCCTCCGGCTTGCTCTCCGCCGCAGGTTCGGCCTTGGTGCCCCCTTCCGGGGTCTCGCCAGCGCCTGCCGGGAACGGCGTGAACATGCGCATGGTCTGCCCGAACAGCTCCATGTTGCGGCGCGTTTGTTCCTCGATCATGGCCACTGTGGCCTGGGGTGAGCTCATCGCCTCGGTCATCTTGTCGCGGAATTCTTCCTGCTGCTGGGAGAAAGAGTTCATCGACATCTGAAGATAGCCGGGCACCACGCTCTGCAGGCTGTCGCCATAGAAGCCGATCAACTGACGCAGGAAATCGACGGGCAGAAGATTGGCTCCGCGAGATTCTTCCTCGAAAATGATCTGGGCCAGCACGCCGCGGGTCAGGTCATCGCCGCTCTTGGCATCAACCACCTGGAAGTCCGTACCCTTTTTTACAAGATCGCGGAGGTAGTCCAGCGTCACATACTGGCTGGTCGAGGTGTCATAGAGACGACGGTTCGCGTACTTCTTGATCACGATGCCGCCGGTCTTGCCGTTCGATTTGCTCACCACTTACTCCCCTGTTCGCGCCAAAAATGATGTCGAGATTGTTTTTCGCTCGACTTGGGCGCGTTGCAATTCCATGTAAGGGTTTACGCGCTGAAGGCGGTGTGCTGCAAGCGCGAACGCAATCGGCCATGAAGCCGGTGCGAAACAGACAGGTCCGGGGGGATGCTCATGACACGAACGGCATTGGTCACAGGCGGGACGCGCGGCATAGGCGCGGCGATCAGTCTGTCCCTCAAATCGGCTGGTCACACAGTCATCGCCAACTATGCCGGCAATGAGGAGAAGGCCCGCGCTTTCGCCGAGCAAACGGGCATCAAGGTGGTGAAGTTCGATGTCGGCGACTTCGACGATTGCCTGGCCGGGATTGCCGAAGCCGAGACCCTCGCGGGCTCGCCCATCGACATCCTGGTCAATAATGCCGGTATCACGCGCGACACCATGTTCCACAAGATGGACAAGGCGCAGTGGGACGACGTCATCAATGTCGACCTCAATTCCATGTTCAATGTGACCCGTCCGCTGATCGACGGTCTGCGCGAGCGCGGCTGGGGCCGGGTCATCAACATTTCCTCCATCAATGGCCAGAAGGGCCAGATGGGGCAGGTCAATTATTCTGCAGCCAAGGCCGGGGTCATCGGGTTCACCAAGGCGCTGGCGCAGGAAACCGCCCGCAAGGGCATCACCGTCAACTGCATTACGCCGGGCTATATCAATACCGAGATGGTGGCCGCCATTCCCGAAAAAGTTCTCGCGAGCATTATTGCCGGAATCCCGGTCGGGCGCCTCGGGGAGGCCGGTGAGATCGGCGCGCTCTGCGTCTATCTGGCGAGTGATGAAGCAGGTTTTGTGACCGGCTCCACACTGACCATCAATGGCGGTCAGTACCTCGCCTGACATGAAATCACAGTCTGCCCCAAATTCGCCGTGTTGGCGGTCATGATGCGTGTCGGGATGACGCGTTGGTTGATAGCCATACTGATCGCCGCACTCGCTGCAGGCGCTGCAACAGGGATGCAAAACCCCCTGCGGGACCGCTTGTTGCGCAATGAACGCGTGCAGCAAGTGTCCGGCTGGTTCCAGCGGGCCGACACCGGCGAATTCTTCATTTTCGACCGCTCCGGCGATGCGGCCCTGCTGCGTGAGCGCGATGCGCCGGACAGTGAAGTGCTCGTTCTTTACCCGGACCGGGCACCCGGCGGCGGTACCGCCTTCATCACAGATACCGGCCGTGAAGTCATTCGCCTGACCGGTCTGGGTGGCGCGACCTATTTCCCGCGCTCGGCGCCGGACGGCGTCATTGCCGACTTTGCCAGCCCCGCTGGCGCTCTGGCGCCGCCTCCCCGTTCGCCGGCTGAAGTGCGCAACCGGGCTGAGGAACTCGCCGCGGAAATGGCAGCTGCGCTGGATCGCTCCATCTCGGTACAGTATGCCCCGGCGCCGCGTGCCGGCCTCGGCGTGCAGCACGATACCCTCCAGATGATTGCGTTTGCATTTGATGCGGTCCGCGCGGAGCGCCGCCGTCTGCGCGGTGTCGAACACGTCCGCATCGAGCTGGGTGAGGCCCCCGCGGCCTATCGGCAGGACTCAGCCCTGGTCGTCGTGATTGCACCTGAGCTCGGCTATGCCGGACGCCCATCATCGGCCTTTATCGGGCAGGCCCTGCTCAGCGATCCCAACGCCAGCTGATCAGGCGGGAGCGCCCGGTGCCCAATCGGGCGCTGCGAGCTCAAACCCGTCAAAGCGAAAGCCGGGTGCCACGGTGCAGCCGACCAGCGTCCAGGACCCCAGTGACCGGGCCGATTGCCAAACGCCTTCCGGCACAACGCCCTGGGGACGTTCTCCGCCCGTAATGTCGGGGCCGAGCTGAAGGGTTTCGACCGCTTCGCCATCCTCACTCAGCGATAATTCCAGCGTGGCGCCGGCATGCCAGTGCCAGACCTCGACCGCATCAACCCGATGCCAGTGCGAGCGTTCGTCCGCGCCCAGCAGGTAGAAAATCGCGGTCGAGCGGTCGCGGCCGCCGCGCGGGTCCGGGTCGCGCAGGGTTTCGGCATACCAGCCGCCCTCCGGATGCGGCTTCAGGCCGAGCGTTTCGACTATGCGGCGGGCATCGGCAGGGAGGATCAAAACTGGTCCTTGCGGCGACGGATTTCGGCAAAGACGTCCTCGGTCGCGGCGGCCGCCATATCGAGACGGGCGCGAATGGCGGGATCGTCTGGCCGCAGGAAGGGATTGGCTGACTTCTCTGCCCCGATCGAGGTCGGCACCGTGGCCTCACCTCGAGCCCGCTCGGCATCGACCATGGTCGCATAGGCCTGCAGCTCGGTATTGTCAGGGTCGACGCTCAGGGCGAAGCGGGCATTGGCAGCCGTGTATTCGTGGGCGCAATAGATGCGGGTTTCGTCCGGCATCTCCGCAAGCCGCGACAGGGAATGCCACATCTGCGTCGGCGTGCCCTCGAACAGGCGGCCGCAACCAAGCGCGAACAATGTGTCGCCGACAAAGGCCAGCTTTTCGGTGGCGAAGTGATAGCAGACATGCCCCAGTGTGTGCCCGGGCGTGTAAAGGACATCGGCCTTGTGGGTACCCAGTGTGACGACGTCGCCATCCTCGACCGGGTCAGTGATCGACGGAATGCGATGTGTGTCATAGCGCGGCCCGACGATCCGGGCGCCGGTCGCAGCCTGGATCGCGTCATTGCCACCGGCATGGTCATAATGGTGGTGCGTGTTCCATATCTGGGTGATGCGCCAGCCTGCGGCCTCGGCCTCGGCCAGGATCACGGCCGCGTCGGGCGTATCGATGGTGGCGGTTTCGCCGCTGTCCGGATCGTGGACCAGGAAGCCGTAATTGTCGGAGAGGCAAGGAAACTGCCGGATAAGGAGTTCGCTCATTGTCCAAAAATCCGCTTGCGTTAGGCTGTGAGAGGAGGGTTCGTCCCGAAGTCCGGGCCCGGATTTCGGGCCCGAGCTTAGGCATCGAGCAGGAGTGTGGCCAGTGCGCCGTGACGTTCTTGAACTGGATCGCTTCTATCGCACCCGCCAGGGCCGCGCCGCGCAGCGCATGATTGCCCGCCGCCTCGGGCCGATCTGGCCGGAGGTGCGTGGCATGGACGTGTTGGGGATCGGGTTTGCCAATCCCTATCTGGAGGGTTGGCAGGCCACCGCCCGCCGCTGTGTGTCACTCATGCCGGCGGCTCAAGGCGCGATTGTCCCCGGGCCGGATGGCGTGCCCACCGCGCTGGGCGACGAAATGCATCTGCCCTTCCAGGAGGCGCTCTTCGATCGGGTCTTGCTGGTTCATGCGCTCGAGGAGACCGAATCCCTGCCAGCCTTGCTGCGTGAGGTCTGGCGGGTCATGGCTCCGGAGGGACGGCTCATGATCGTCTCGCCTTCGCGGGCCGGTATCTGGGCCTGGCTTGATTCGACGCCATTCGGGCATGGGCGCCCATTCTCGCGCGGTCAGCTCTCCCGGCTGCTGGACGATGCCCTGCTCACGCCGACGGCGTGGTCCCGCGCGCTCTACGCCCCGCCCTGGGGCTGGAGCACGCACCGGCGCATCTCCAACCTCTGGGAAGAGGTGGGCGAATACGCCTGGCCGGGCCTGGGTGGGCTGATCATGGTCGAGGCCGTCAAGCATACAGCGGGGGTCATGCCCGGGCTGCGGACTGCGCGCGCCAGCACGCGGGCACTTGAAGGCCGACGCCAGCCCGCGCTATCTCCCCGACGAGTGTCCAGCCGGACACCCCGGAACTGAGGAGTTTCCATGTCTATCGAACCACGCGCCGGTATTCTCGACATCCGCCCCTACAAGCCGGGCTCTTCGGAAGCGCCGGGCATTGCCGAGCCGATCAAGCTGTCCTCGAACGAGAACGCGCTGGGGTGTTCGGACAAGGCGGCTGACGCGATGAAGGCGACGGCGTCGAGACTTCACCTCTATCCTGATGGCGGTGCGACCAAGCTGCGCGAAGCGATTGCGAAAGCTGAGGGCCTCGAAGCCGAGAATATTGTCTGCGGGACGGGGTCGGACGAGCTGCTCCAGCTCCTCGGTCGGGCCTATCTCGAACCGGGCGACAAGGTCGTCCAGTCGCAATACGGCTTTCTGGTCTATCGCCTCGTTGCCATGCAGTGCGGCGCCGAATTCGTATCCGCGCCCGAACGTGATTATCGCAGCGATGTTGATGCCATTCTCGACGCTGCCGGCGATGATACCAAGATTGTCTTCCTCGCCAATCCGAACAATCCGACCGGCACCTATATCCCGGCCGACGAGGTTCGGCGTCTGCGTGATGGTCTGCCGACCTCGACGCTTCTCGTGCTGGACGCGGCCTATGCCGAATTCGTCCACAATCCGGATTATGAAGCCGGTATCGAACTGGCGCGCGAGCGTGATGATGTCGTTGTGACCCGCACCTTCTCGAAGATCCATGGACTTGCAGCCTTGCGACTTGGTTGGGCCTACGCCCAGAAGCCGATCATCGACGTGCTGCACCGTGTGCGTGGGCCCTTCAACGTCAATATGGCGGCGATCGAGGCCGGCACGGCAGCGATCCAGGATCGTGATTTCATGCAGCGTTCCGTCGCGCACAATGATGAATGGGTCGCTTATCTGCGCCAACAGATCGGCGGGCTCGGCCTGGAGGTGACGCCCAGCGTCTGCAATTTCGTGCTGATTCACTTCCCGGAAACGCCGGGCAAGACGGCGGCTGACGCGGATGCTTATCTGACCTCCAAGGGTCTGATCATCCGCGGCGTCGAGCCCTATGGTCTGCCCAATGCCTTGCGGGCAACAGTCGGGACGGAGAGCCAGAACCGGCAGCTGGTTGAGGCCCTCACCGATTTCATGAAGGCCTGACCCGGCCCTAGTCCGGGACACCGCCAAGACGCGCCGGTCCCAGATAGACGCCACCATCACGGATCCGGAAGGGCAGAGAAACGCCCTCCGGTCCGCGCGGTGCCATCATCGCGGCGACACGCAGGGCCTCGCGATTCTGCTCCGGTATGAGGCCGGCGTCGACCAGCGCTTCCGACAAGGTATCGGGATCGGTGACGCGCAGCGACAGGCGTCCATCCGGGCGGGCATAGTCATCGACCGTGAACTCGCCGACAGCTGTCAGGTCAGCCGGCCCCCATTGCAGGCCGGCATCGGTGATGTCGAGTCGACCGTCGGCCTGGCTCCAGGACAGGGCGTCAGCATTGCGCGCCAGGGAGGCCCATTGGGTAACGGAAAATTCCATGCGGACCATGTCGAGCGTATCACCGAAGGCGCGCTGTATGTCGGCGCTCAGAACGCCTGGCGCGGCCACGATGGATTCAGCCATCACACGGACATGGAGCGTGTTGTCGGCCTCGACAATGCCATTGAGATAAAGCGCTCCGACGGACTGGATGTCCGGCGCGTCGCCGGCGCGGGTCAGAACCGTGAAATCGATCAGCTCGGCTCCGACGCGTTCGGTCTCGCCCGCTTCGTTGTAAACAAGGCTGACCCGGGCATCGCTGGCCCCCAGTTCGAGCTGGCTGCCGGGCCCGTTGAGATCGTCGACGAAGGCCGGGCCGCCGAACCGGACAATCCAGTGTGACAGATCATACGGCACGGCGTGGGCTTGCAGACTGGCAAGCTCGGCATGCCAGCCACCATCGCTCTGCGGGGCCGTGATGTGTGGCTCACGAAAAGTGATCTGGAAACGGTAGGGATAGCCGGAAACGGTCAGTGCCTCGCGTTCGATCACATAGCCGGCGGCTTCCTGGTCAGAGACCCAGTCTTCGACGGCGGCGCGGATCTGCGTGCTGGCGAAGAACCAGTAGATTGAATAGAGCGCGAAAACGAGGAGAATCCCGCCAATGGGCAGGATGAAACGAAGGCGGTCTGTCATGCCCGCTCCTCAAGGTCTGGGGTGATGCCATCAGCCGCCAACAGCGCGTCTGTTGCCTGATTGATGCGCGCATGCAGTTCGCGCATGAAGCTCGCCTTGTCGAGTCCGGGGGCGATGGGCTCGAGAAACTCGACAACGATCCGTCCCGGCCTGCGCAGGCCGCAATAGGTCTGAAGGTGGACGCCGGAATTGAGTGCGACCGGGATGCAGGGCTTGTTCATCGACTTGTAGAGGCCGGCAATGCCCGGCTTGAACTCCGGGCGCTCACCCGGCTCGACCCGGGTCCCTTCCGGGAAGATCAGGACCTGACGATTTTCTGATCCGCGTTGTGCAGCATCGCGCAACATGCCCTTGAGCGCCTTGCCGCCACCCTTCCGGTCGATCGAGATATTGCCCAGCCTGACCGCAAACCAGCCGAAGAAGGGCATGTAGATCAGCGATCGTTTCAGGATGATGGCGGGGTCCGGCAGGATTTCCCAGAAGGCCAGCGTTTCCCACATGCTCATGTGCTTGGAGGCGACCAGCGCGCCGCCCGTGCTCAGATGCTCGCGGCCTCGCACCTCGAAGGTCACGCCCATGATCCAGCGCATGCCAAACCAGACGACCTTGAGATAGATGCGCAGGAATTTGCGTGCCCAGGACCGCGGACCCAGCAGGAGGGGGGTGCCAACGAGGCCGAAGATTACCATCAGCCCATACATCCAGATGTAGAAAGTCAGGGATCGCAACTGTCGCATCAGGCTTCTTCCGGGCGCGGTGCCAGTGCGTCACGCAGCTGGACCGTTGTGTATTTCGCATATTCCTGGAGCCAGAGACGCAAGGCGCGGATATCTTGCCACGGCGCGGACGTGCGCACCGGATAGGGTATGATGTCGACGCCGGGCATTCTGCTGCGGAACTCCAGAAGACTCCGCGGCAGATGATAGTCTGAGGTCACGATGATCAAGCGCTCATATCCGTTGGCTTGCACATAGGCGACCGCCTCACGGGCATTGCCGACGGTGTCGGTGGCCTCGCGGCCCAGAGTGACGCAGCAGTCGAAGTCCGGCTCTGCGAGCCCGGTATGGCGCCGGATGTCAGCTGTTGTGGCGGACGGGTGGACCCCGGAAATCATCAATTGGCCAGCGCGACCATCCTCCAGCAATTGGCCGCCCGCGGCCAGTCGTCCGGCGTCCCCGGTGAGGACAATGATGGCGTCGACCGCAATGTCGTCTGCGGGCGCGTCATAGCCCGCGACCTTGCCGGCATAGGCGGCAAAGCCGATCGCACTCGTCAGGACAATCACGAAGCACAGGCCTCGCAACCAGGACACGCTCTGCTTCATGGCGCTCTCCGGCATGGGCGGCCTGTCGGCCGACCGTGAATCAGGTCCCTCACAGGCATGAAGCCTCGCGTGTGAAACAGGCGGATTTATGGTCGCTCACCAGCGCCCCCGCAAATCGGATGCGACCGCCATCCGGGCTGAAACCGCAGCGGTCAGGCCGGCCAGGATCGGCGCCATTGCCAGCAGGACAAACTCGAAGGGATCCGCCGCCCATTGGGGCAGGAAAAAAGCCATGTCGGCAGGCGCATCACCGAGGCTGACCAGGATGGAGACCAGACCGGCAAAAACGGCTCCGGCAATTCCGGATTTCAGGCCCAGCATGAAAAAACGTCGCTGGAAAAGTCCGGCGATAAAACGGTCCTCCGCGCCGCAAAGATGAAGCGCGTCAATGACGTCCAGACGCGCGGCCAGGCTGGCCCGGGCGGCGAAGGCGATCACCGCCGCAGCCGCGCCGGCGAGCAGGGCCAGCAGTCCCAGCCCAAGTCCCTGTGCGGTACCGGCCGCACGCCGGACGGCCTGGGCCCATCTACCATGATCATCAATCCGCGCCGTCATGCCTTCCGCATCCAGCCGGGCCTGAAGCGCCTCGGTATCGATCAGCGCGCCGGGGCGGGTGCGAACATCGACCAGAAGTGGCAGCGGCAGGTCATCGGGTAGATTGCCTTCGCCCAGCCAGGGCGTGAGCAAGGCGAGCGCGTGATCGCGCCCGCGCGAAGTGGCGTGTTCGATGCCGTCAAATCCGGCCGTGATTTCGGCAGCGAGGGCGGCGTCGACCTCGGCGTCGCGGCCCTCGGTCGGGCGGACCTGGATGGTCAGCGAGGTCTCCAGATCGGTGGTCCAGCGCTGGGCCTGAAGCCAGGCCCCCCGGGCGCCAAGGGCGGCGATACAGGCCAGGAATACGAGAATGGCGGCGACCACGAAGAGGGGGCGATCGCGACCGGCATCGGGCGGCAATAAGCGGCCATTGCCGCCGCTGGGTGGTTTGGGAAGGCCGTCAGTCATCGACTTTGCCAGCTTGGTCCGGCGTATGGTTCGTATCGGCGGCACGCGGCGCGTCCAGATCGGGTTGACGCGGTGCCGCAGCGGCTGGCGCTGCGGCGATCCGCTCAGCCTCAGCCTCGGCCTCGGCTTCTGCTTCTGCTTCCGCCTCAGCGGCTTCCGCCGCTTCCTTCATGCGACGGCGTTCACTGCGTGGCGGACGGATGTGCAGATGTCCGTTCGAGAGCGTCATCACCGGCGCGTCGAGCATGCGCACGAGCTGCAAATCATGGGTGGCAATGATGATCGTCGTCCCGAGCTTGTTGAGTTCGGCAAACAGGCGCAGCAGGCGCATGCCCATTTCCGGGTCCACATTGCCGGTCGGCTCGTCGGCGATCAGGACTTCCGGCTGGCCGACCACGGCCCGGGCGATGGCGACACGCTGCTGCTCACCACCGGACAGGGTAGCCGGCAGTGCATTCATCTTCTCGCCCAGTCCGACCCAGGCGAGCAGTTCGGCGACATCCTCCGCATAGTCCTGACGCTTGCGGCCGGCGACGCGCAGCGGAAGGGCGACATTGTCAAACACATTCATGTGGCCGAGCAGGCGAAACTCCTGGAAAACCACCCCGACCCGGCGCCGCAGATCGGGCAATTCATCGCGCGGCAGCGTGGCGGCATCACGCCCGAAATAGCTGATCAGTCCGCGCGACGGTTTGGCGGCGAGATAAATCAGCCGCAATAGCGAAGTTTTGCCGGCTCCGGACGGGCCGGTGAGGAATTGGAAAGAACCGCGTGGTAAATCAAAAGACAAATCGCGCAGGATCTCCGGTCCCCGGCCATACCGCATACCGACATTGTCGAAGCGGATAACCGGCTCCGGATCCAGATGCGGTGACTGGGAAGAACGCGGACTGATGGAAATCCTCCATGGGTTCGGGTGAGCCGAAGAAGATGTGTAGACGACTCATATGAGCATAGTACTCAGCTGTCCGTCATGTACCACGCGTTACCGTGCCAATCCCAATGCGATTGGCACGAACGGCCGTCGTGTGCGCTGCGCTTCGTGCGGCCATGTCTGGACAGCCGAGGTCGAGGATCCCAGCGATCTGCCCAGCCTGCAACCCGCGCCGCCGGTCCTGCCGGATGCGCCTGTTGAAGAGGCCGAGGGCGAGAAGAAAGTTCACACGGCCTTCCGCGAGCGTCAGGAAAAGAAGCGCCGGACGCTGTCTGCCGCTGCCGCCGGGGGTGCCTGGGGAGGTCTTGTCGCGGCCTGTGCCGTCCTGTTCGTGTGCGTCTGGATATTCCGGGTCGATGTCGTGACGATGTGGCCGCGCGCCTCCTCGGCCTATGCCGCAGTCGGCGCCAAGGTGAATCCCTGGGGCTATGATGTCGGGGAACTCCATGTATCCCGCGAGATCGACCATGGCGTTCCGCTTCTGGTCGTCGAAGGGGATGTCCACAATTTCGACCGTCGTTCCCGCGCCATACCAGGCTTGCGGGCCATTTTGCGTGACCAGAACGGCGAGGCCGTTCTGGAATGGACGGTTTCAATGCCGGCCGGCAATCTCGGCGCAGGCGATCGTCAGGAATTCCGGACAGTCGTGTCCGATCCGCCGCCGGAAGCGGTCGAGGTTGAAGTGGTCCTGATGGACACGCCAGCCCATGGCAATGCGTCGGAAAGCGATCATCCCGCCGGACAAGAGGCCGATGCCGGTCCTGCCGATGAAGACCCGGCCGCTGCCGTCGCCGATCACGCGTCGCCGGATCAGCATGCGGCCGCTGACCCGGTCGAAGCCGGGCATCACTGACCCCTTTTTGAGACTGATTGAAACGAGGAGCCCACAATAACGGGCAGCTCGTTCTCACGCCGCGATATCGGCCAACCCTGACTTTAGAACCGGTCGAGCAGGCGCTGAATATAGTCGAGCTCTTCCTGCGGACGGCCGGCTTCGGCGGCCCGGCGGCGCAATTCCTCCAGTATGTCCCGGGCCCGGGCGCGGCTCATCTCGTCGGGGACTTCAACACCGGCCCCGTCGGCAAAGGCGCCTTCCGCGGGACGGCCGAGCGGATCGCGATTGTCTTCGCCTTCTGCTTGCTGGCTGCCATTTTCCTGCATGCGGTCGAGCAGTTCGCGGGCCAGTTCCTCGGCGCCGGAGCGCAAGTCGGCCAGCGCTTGCTCCTGGGCCGCCAAGGCGCCTTCGGTATCGCCATTGCGCAAGGCTTCCTCAGCCTGGCGCATGGCCTCGCCGGCGCCGCCAAGCGAGTCTTCGCCCTGGCCGGGAAGAGCGTCAGCGGATTCCGAGAAGCGCTGGGCGAGTTGTCCCTGGGCATCGGCGAGGGCCTGGGCGCTTTGGCCACCACCGCTCTGGTTCTCGGCAAGGGTTTGCGGACCTTCACCGGATTGCTGACCCTGTTGCTGCTGGCCTGACGAATTGCCGGATTGCGGCTGGCCGCCACCTTCCTGTTCGGACAGTCCGAACGTCTGGTCCTGAAGATTGCGCTGCTCACCGATGACTTCACCGAGCTCCTCGAGGGCACGGGCGATGGCTTCGGAAATGGGATCGTCCTGCTGGCCTTCGCCCTCGCCCTGACCGAGTTGCATCTGCATGTTGCGGAGCATTTCCGACAGGGCGGCGAGCGCCTGGCGGGCATCTGCGGTATTGCCCAGCTCGGCCGCGTCACGCAGCGCATCGAGCATTTCCTGCAAGCCTTCACCATTGAGGTTCGGGCCTTGTCCACCCTCGGCGAAATTGCCTTCCTCGGCCGCTTCGCGGGCCATCGCCGCCATGAAGTTCTGCATGGCCTCTTCATAGGCCTCGAACAGGGCGGCCAGTTCGGTTTCGTCGGCGCCGCGGGCCATCGCTTCCATCAACGCCCGCTCGGCAGCGCGCAGGGCCGCCTCGGCATCGGCGAGGGAGCCGAGCTCGGCTCGCAGGGCGATCTGCCAGAGATCGCCTTCCAGATCGCCCAGCGCGACCTGGTCTCGCTGGCGGCGCAAACGGTGCAGGGCTTCGCGCAGGCCGAGATAGACAATCGGGTCCTCGAAGAAATACTCCGGGGCGTCCGAGATGGCGGCGAGACTGCGGGCAACCTGTTGCAGGCCGTCCGGGGCCCGCTCGATGCGACGGGCCGGGTTCTCGGTGAAGTAGGCCGGGCCCTGGGGAACATCTTCGGCATACATGACCGGCGGTTCTTCCAGCGGGTCATAGGGCTGGTTTGACGCCATCACATCGCGGCGTTGTTCGGCAACGGCGCGCGCCAGCGAGTCGAGGAAGACGCGGGCCGGCAGGGTGATGCCCAATTCCGGAGAACGACCGGTATTCCCGGCTGCATCGGTCGCCACGAGGCGGATATCGACCCGGCTTCCGGCCAGCGGATGCCGCGCGGTTTCCAGCAGGGTGGCCAGGGCATCGTCGTCACTGCCCGGCGTCACGGCGCTGGTTTCGATCGGCAGGACTTCCCATGCGTCGTCGCTGTCTTCAGGACGCAGCTCGAGCGCATAGCCGACCGCGCCGTAGTCATCGGTGACGGTGAAGTCGAGGTCCAGTTCGCCGGCGGCGGTAGAGTCGGGAACCGCAGTCAGGCGCACGCGTGGCGGCGTGTCGGGGGTGACGGTGAGGGTCCAAGTCTCGCGTGTGCCAGGGGCAGCCAGGCGCAGCGTGGCGTCGCGATCGACCGGCTGGCGAATCTCCCAGACACTGTCGCCAATCTCACTGCCATCATTACGCTGGCGCCCTTCGCCATCACGCAGGGTCAGGCGCGGCTGGCGGCGCGAACCGGCGATGCGGGCGACAAAGGTCGAACCCTCCGGCACGACCGCTTCGCGGCTGTCAGCGGCCAGGAAAATCGGCGCGCGTCCTGTATAGGCCGGCGGGTCGATCCAGGCATCAATGGAGAGTGTGTCGCCACCGGCAATGATCGGGGTCAGGGAAAAAGCCTCGCCGACCCGGTCGCGGGCGGTCGGGCCAGCCACCATCCAGCTGACCAGGATGCCAAGGGCGAGCATGCCGCGCACGGCAAAGCTGTCATGCCGGGCCCAGGCGGCTTGCGGTCGGCGGGCGCGGGCAGTTTTCAGGCGGGCCGCCATGCGGCTCTGGTGTTCGTCCCAGACGCGCTGGGCAATCGGATCGCGATCACTCGGCCGGTCGGTCAGGGCTTCATGGGGACGGGCGGTGATCCCGGAATCATCCTCGACGCGGCGTGCGGTCTCGTCGTCATTGGGCCAGGCGAAGCGCCGCAGTCCAGGTCGGGTCAGCCAGATCGCAAGCGCCAGCGAGGCCAGCGCATAGGTCGCGCGCCAGGGGTCGCCGACACTGTCCCAAAGACCCAGAAGCGAAAGGATGAGAAAACCCGACACCCAGGCCAGGCCCGGCCAGATAACCGAAACCGAGCGCTCCCAAACGAGCGCGAGCCAGGCGAGGATCAAGGACGTACGACGCATGGGCTGAAAGCTATCACGCTGCACCGGAATAACGAGGCCCCGATGCATTACACTTTGGTGAGCCGGATCAGCGTGCTGCCAACCTATTCGCCGGCGTCGTCTTCCGCCGCTGGCGGCTCACCCCAGAGTGGGTCCGGGCGGTCGAGATTGCCACGCAGGCCGCAGGCTGTGACAGCGAGGGCGCTGAGGACAATGAGGGTAAGACTGGTCAGGCGTTTCATCGTGATTTCCTCAACAACCCAGACGGTCCTTCCAGACCGCCACCTGTTCGCGCACCCGCTCCGGCGAGGTGCCGCCGAAGCTTGTGCGGCTCGACATCGAAGCCCGAGCACTCAACACGGAAAACACGCTGTCGTCGATAGCCGGCTCGACCGATTGCATATCGGCCAGCGGAAGGTCCGCCAGCGGCACGCCGCGTGCCTCGGCCAGTTTGACGATCGATCCGGAAATGTGATGCGCGTCGCGGAAGGGTTTGCCCAGTTCGCGCACGACATAATCGGCCAGGTCGGTGGCGTCGGAATAGGCTTCACCCGCGGCTTCCTCGAGCGCGTCGGGGAAGAAGGTCAGATCGCTCGCCATGCCCGCCATGGAAAGGAGGGCCAGTTCGAGATCATCGATGGCCTGGAAGACCGGCGCCTTGTCCTCCTGCAAGTCTTTGGAATAGGCCAGAGGCAGGCCTTTCACGACGGTCAGCAGGCCGGTCAGCGAGCCGATGATGCGGCCCGGCTTGGCGCGCACCAGCTCGGCAGCGTCGGGATTGCGCTTTTGCGGCATGATGGACGAGCCGGTCGACCAGGCGTCGGACAGGGTGGCAAAGCCGAAACGGCGCGTGCACCAGAGGACGATCTCCTCGGCAAAGCGCGACAGGTTCACTGCGCAGATCGACGCTGCCGAGAGTACTTCCAGCGCAAAGTCACGGGCCGCGACGCCGTCGAGCGAGTTGGCCATGGGGCGATCAAAGCCGAGCGCCTTCGCGGTCATTTCGCGATCGATGGGGAAGGCGGTGCCGGCCAGAGCGGCGCAGCCAAGCGGACTTTCATTGAGGCGCTTGCGGGCATCGGCGAAGCGGCCCCGATCACGCTGGGCGACCTCGACATAACTGAGCAGGTGGTGACCAAGGGAGACCGGTTGGGCCGTCTGCAAATGCGTGAAGCCCGGCATGACCTGGTCGGCGTGTATCTCGGCCTGTTTGACAAGGGCTGTCTGATAGGCGGCGAGCATGGCATCGATCCGGTCGCAGGCATCGCGCAGCCAGAGGCGGAAGTCGGTCGCGACCTGGTCATTGCGCGAGCGCGCCGTGTGCAGTCGACCGGCTGGTTCGCCGATGATTGCCTTGAGCCGGGCCTCGACATTCATGTGCACATCTTCCAATGCGGCCGACCACGGAAAGTCGCCGGCATGGATTTCCGAGCGCACCTGCTCCAGCCCGCGCTGGATGGCCGCAGCATCCTCGCTTGAAATCACCCCCGTTGCGGCCAACATTTGGCTGTGGGCCAGGGAACCGTCAATGTCCTGATCCGCCATGCGCTGGTCGATATCGACCGACGCATTGATCGCTTCCATGACCGCGGAGGGTCCGGCCGAGAAACGGCCGCCCCACATCGCACTGGAACTGGATTGCGGCTTGGGGTTTTTTGGCATGGTGAACCTGATTGCGAGGACGAGAACATGAAGACACCGCTTGGAATAGCCATTTTTGGCATGGCCGCAATACTGGTGGTGGGATTTGTCTGGGTTTCCCTTGTTTCCGGCACAAATCGTGGCGAAACAGGCCCGCTCGACAGCTATGGCCATGGCGAGATGCGCGCCTTCGTCACCCTTGATGATGCGCCCTCCCAGCCCGATCTCGCCTATATTGATGGCGATGGTGCCGAGGTGCGGCTCTCGGATTATCGCGGCCAGGTGATCCTCGTGAATTACTGGGCGACCTGGTGTGGGCCCTGTGTCGAGGAGATGCCGGCTCTTTCCGACCTTCAGTCCGAGCTGGGCGGTGATGACTTCCAGGTCGTCACGGTGACGCTGGACCGGTCGATCGAGGATGCTCGCGAATTCCTGACCCGGATGGCGCTCGATAATCTGCCGCTCATCCATGACGGGACTTTTTCCAGCCCCAGCCAGGTTCGGGCCATCGGCCTGCCCATGTCCATTCTCTATGATGGCCAGGGTCGCGAAATTGGCCGGGTACCGGCGCCGGCGGAATGGAATAGCGAAGACGCCTATGCCCTGATCCGCGCGGCAATCCGCCGCGACGTGTAAGCGCAGTCGGCATCGAAAAGAAACGGGCCGCTCCGATGTCTCGGGGCGGCCCAGTTGTTTGCATCTCGGAGGGATAATCGAGGAGCAATCCCGTTCGGGGAGGAGCGGGTTGGCGCCCTTCTATTGTCCAGGCGCGACGCTTCGATGACAGGACGGCGATGCTTGTGTGTCACGCGCAGGCGGCATCCCTCCGGAGCCAGAAACAAAACGCCCCGGGCCTTGCGGTCCGGGGCGTGTTCTTCGTGGTGTGTCCGTCAGCGCCCTAGTAGGTGAAGCGGACACCGAAGACGGCGGACCAGCCGTATTCCTCAAGCTGCTCGACCCGGTCGATCCCGTCGGGGCGGGTGACCGCCTGATAGGGCTCGTCGGTGACATTCTTCAGATCACCGAAGACCTGCAGAAAATCATTGAACTCATACTTGGCCGAGAGGTCGAGCTGGGAGTGTTCCAGCACCCAGCGGTCTTCGTCCGCCCCGCCGCGGATCTCGTCGAGATACTCGGATCGGGTCGAGACAACAGCGCGCAAATCCCAGGGGCCATTGTCATAGCCCAGGACGGCATTCCAGACCGTGTCGGACTGGCGCGGCAGCGGGATGATGCGGCCGTCAGCCAGCGTGGCTTCACTGTCGGAGGCGGTGAAGTTGAAACCACTGATAAAGCCCTCGACCGGCAGGAAGTCGAGCGCCTGCTGGTAGTTGAACTCGATGCCGGACACTTCGGCCTCGGGCAGGTTGATGAAGGAGGAGGCCTCGTCGAAGAAGCGGCCGTTCAGCGTGATGTCCTCATAACCGACACCGCCGATGACATTCTCCAGATCCTTGAAGAAGTAGCCGAGATACACGACCGCATCATTGTTCGGATACCACTCGATGGAGACGTCGAAATTGTCGGCTTCCAGACGCTGGAGGTCCGGATTGCCGAACTCGCCCTCGACCTCGTCATCGTCATTCTGCTCAACCAGGATGCGGGGGGCGAACTGGCCCGGATTCGGTCGCTGGATCGAGGCGAAATAGGCGCCGCGGACGATGACATTCTCGGTCAGTTCATAGCGGGCCAGGATGGAGGGCAGGACGTCGGTATAGTCATCGCTGGCGCTGGTCGGCGTCACGAAAACCGTGTCCTCGGTCAGCACGACCCCGCCGACGGTGGCGTCTTCCTCGGCAAGGAAGGTTTCATAACCGCGTGCCGCCATGTCGGTCTGTTCGACGCGGACACCGCCGACAACGCGCAGCGGGCCGTTTTCGACCGAGCCCATGAGATAGCCGGCCACAACATCTTCCTCGACGCGATAGGAGGCGCCGAAGCTGTCGATGTCGCTGTCGACCGACACATAGTCGAGGCTGCCCAGATTGGTGAAGAAATAATCGCGAACGCGGGTCGGGTTCGGAACCGGGCCGATCGGGCCCTGGCCGTAATCGACCGTGCGGGCGACGTCCGAGAGCAGGAGGCTGGTGTCATCATAGACATCGAAGTCCAGCGCATACTTCTTGTCGCGTGTGCGGGCCCGGACGCCGTACTGGATATAGCTCGGCAGGCCGCCCAGCTCGGTATCGTGACGGATATTCAAGGTCGCCGTATATTCGCGGTCCTGCGACAGGCCATTGGTCAGCTCGTAGCCCTGATTTTCGTACAGCGAGCTATCGAACACGCGGTCCGTCGTCGTGCCACCGGCGAAGGTGAGGTGCGGGCGCATCGGGTCGGAGACATCAATCCCGAAGGTTTCGCCATCCTCGAACTCATAGCTGAAATCGACGTCGAGCCGGTTCGGCTCGGCTTCCTCGGCATAGACGTAAGAGAGCGACCAGTCGACGGTGGTCCCGCCATTGATCCACTCGCCACCGAAATCCGACGCGAAGATCATCTGGGTTTCCAGCCGGTCCTTCACATCGCGGTCGATTTCCATCTCACTGGCCGTGAAGACCGCCAGATCGCCCGAGGAGGCAGCGTCGTCATATTCCGCATCCTCGTATTTGATCTCGACCCGGTTGCGGACCTCCTGGTCCGAGAAGTCTGACCAGGTCGTGCGGGTATAGAATGTGAGGTCGTTATTGACGCGATAGTCCAGGTTCAGGACCGCAGTCGTGCGCTCCCGCGTGACCTGGTAGTTGCGCATCTCGACTTCGTTCGGGAAGGGCACGCTCTCATCGATGTCCCAGCCGCCATCAACCTCGAAGCTCTCCGAGCCGAAGACGCGTTCCTGGTGCGAAAGCGAGCCGGCCACGCCGAGGCGGCCATCCATGAAGTTGTTGGCGAAATTGATCGAGCCGCGATAGCCGTATTCTTGTTCGAGATCGGAATAGAGCGAGGCGACCCGGGCGCGGACGTAGAGCTGGTCGACATCGAGGCCTGACGTGGTCTCGATCTCGACATTGCCGCCGACACTGTCGCCGTCCATGTTCGGCAGGAGCGACTTGTTGATGACAACCGAGGACAGGACATCGGCGTCGATGACGTCGAGGCCGACCTGCCGGTCTTCCGCTTCCGGTGAGGTCAGGCGCACACCATTGATCGAGGTCGAGACCAGGTTCGGATCAAGACCGCGGATCGAGACAAAGCGACCCTCGCCCTGGTCGTTGAGGACGTTCACGCCGACCGCACGACGGGCGGCTTCAGCGACATTCTCGTCGGGGAATTGGCCGATCGCATCCGAGGAGAGGACGGCGATATTGCCGTCATTGGCGCGTTGTCGGGAGAGCGCGGAGTTCAGCGCGCCGCGCTGGCCCATCACGAGGATATTGTCGACATAGTCGACATCATCACCCAGCGTGATGGTCGGAGACACCGTGTCGGTCACGGTTGCCAGATTGACGCTGACCTCACGCGCATCGGCCCCGACATAGCTGACACGCAGCGTGTATTCGCCGGCGGCGAGGCCGGTGACGCGGAACGTACCGTCGGCGCCGACTGTGGCGGTCTGACCGGTTTCAAGGATGCGAACCGTGGCACCTTCAAGACCGACGGTCTCGGATGCATCGGTGACGCGACCGGCGATCGTGCCGGCCTGGGCGGCACCGGCGACAGCAAGTGCAAGCACGGAAGCCGTGCTGAGCATGGCGATGGTGGTCTTCATGGGAGTCCCCCTCACATGGACTGACGACAGCCTTGCCCGAGCGGGCAAAGTCGCGGTCTCTATGCGCGGCGATCAGCAACACGGTGATGACGGTTTGGTCTCACCTTCATGTCGGTTCTGCGAGCTGTTCGTGAAAACGGGTAACGCCGTAATTATTGTCACGGAAATGTCGCCATATAAGGGCTTGGCGCCCATTTCCCGGCGGGCTATCGCGCCTCGGCAGGAATGGGAGAAATGCCATGAAACAGCTGTTGGGACTATTAGCCGGCGCGAGCGCCCTGGCCGCGTGCAGCCAGGGTCTGCCACCGATCGAGATTGAGGCGGCGCGAGAAACGGCCAGCGTTGCCGGAACCGGTGATGCCGCCGATGATCCGGCAGTCTGGGTCGCCGACAATCCGGCTGACAGCCTGATATTCGGGACCGACAAGGATAACGGCATCTATGTCTACACCCTGACGGGCGAGGAGCATGCCTACCTGCCTGAGGGCCGACTCAACAATATCGATGTGCGCTATGGTTTCGATCTGGGTGACCGGATCGTTGATATCGCCGCGGCGTCCGACCGCTCCAATGGCGGCATCGCCTTCTTCCTCATCGATCCGGCGACCCGCGACGTCTCCTATGTCGGTGCCGTGACGGTCGCAAATGTGACCGAGCCATACGGGTTTTGCCTCTACCGCTCGCCGGTCGACCAGGCACTCTATGCTTTCCTGTCGGACAAGGAGCCAGGCACATTCGTCCAGTACGCACTCGGCTGGGACGGTGCCATGGTAACGACCGAAGAGGTGCGCCGTGTCACGCTCGGCACGATCGCCGAGGGCTGTGTCGCCGATGACCGGACCGGTCGGCTCTACATGAATGAGGAAAATGTCGGCGTGTGGACGATGGGCGCCGAGCCGGGCGACCCCGCCGAACCGCAACCGATCGCCGCCACGGATGGCCGCGAGATCACCGCTGATGCCGAGGGGGCCGCGCTCCTGCCGCGGGGCGAGACCGGCGGTTGGCTTGTTGTTTCCAGCCAGGGCGACAACACCTATGCCGTCTATGAGCTGGAAGGCCATGCCTTCGTGACGCGCCTGCAGATCGTCGATGCGGCGATTGATGGGGTCACGCACACGGACGGGCTCGACATTTCCGCCGCCAGTCTCGGCCCTGACTTCCCGGCCGGTGTTCTGGTGGTCCAGGACGATGAAAACGACACCGGCGGGCAGAATTTCAAATTTGTTGATCTGCAGGCGGTGATCGCGGCGATTGAGGCCGGTGCCGCTGAGGATTAGACAGTCTGGATGGCCTTGCTTGTCCCGGTTGTCCTGATTGTCATTCTGCTGTTTCTCGCTCTGCGCTATCGCTCCCGCGATGGCGGGCTGAAGGTCTGCCTGGCGCGCGTCGAGGCCGCGTTGGTCGCGGCGCCCGGGGGCGATGATGTGGATGTCGCGCTTTCCAGCGAAGATGTGGATGCCCTGCGAGAGGCGCCGGAACACTTGTTTCGCTTGGTTGTGACCAGGCGCGAGGGTGCCGACAAGCAGACCCGGCAACGGGCGCTGGCCGCGATACGCGAGTATCGCGAGTTCCGGGGCTGGAAAACCTGATGGTCGGCGATTGTCTTCGGCAGGCTGATGGCTAGTCTCGGGCCATGACACTGTTTGCCGTCAATCTCCTGCAATTTGCCTTGATCGCGGTCGCCGGCCTGGGGGTCGCATTGACCGTGTCCGAGCCACGCCTCCGGGCGGTGTCCACCTTACTGGCGGTGTCGGCGCTCTGGATGGTCTTCAATTTCCTCGAAGAGACCTCGGGTTTTCGCGATATCTGGCTGGTGACGCCAGCCTTCAGGCTGGCCATTCCGGCGCTGGTCTATCTGATCGTGCGCGGCGTGATCATCGCCGGCCCTGCCCTGCGCTGGAGGGATTGGCCGCATGTGGTCCCCTTCCTGGCCGCGCTTGCGCTCACACCCCAGATCGGGCTGGTCGAACATGCCGCCCGTATCAGCCTGTTTGTCTATTCAGCGGCGGCGCTCTTTCTGGTGCGCCGGTTTCACCGTGCGACCCGGGACATGCGGTCCGACGCGCGGACCATCCAGCTGAACTGGATGGTCGCGATGCTCGTCTTTTATATCGTTGACGGGGTATTCGACATCCTTCGCATGGACGCGCACTGGCTGCACCCGTACTGGCCCTGGCTGGATACCCAGTCGGCCTATGTCTTCCAGATCGCTGTGTCACTGGTCTCCACCTGCGTTCTGGTCGTCCTGGCCGTGCAGCATGCCCGGATGTTTTCGGGTCTCGATGACCGGGCCCTGGCGGCCTGGGCCGCGGGGCAGGCCTCGCCTCAATCTGCCGATGATAGCGCCGCGGCCAGCGAGGCCGCGATGGCCGATTTCAGACGCGTCGAGACCGCGGTCCGCGATGACGCGCTTTACACCGAACCCCGTTTGACGCGGCAGGAGGTCGCTGTGGCGGCCGGCCTCACCGAGCGCGCGGTGACACTGGCCATCAAGTCGTCCACAGGGCGGAACTTCAACGACTACATCAATTCGCTCCGGATCGAGGATGTCTGCGCGATGATGAAGGAGGATGCTGCGGCGCCCGCGCGCCGTCGTGTCATTGACCTCGCATTCACCGCCGGCTTCAGTTCCAAGTCCGTCTTCAACGCCGTGTTCAAGCGCGAGACCGGGCAGACCCCATCCGCCTTCGCGGCGACGCTGGGCGCTCCTCTGGAGAGTGCGGAATCCGGTCGGGCCGGCAGCTGACGCATTCCGTACGTCCGGAATCCGGATATCGGGCGCACCGTTTGGCCAGTCGTGATCCTGTCATCCCGTCATCAATCGGGAGACAGACATGCATCGACTTTTCGTGGCCCTCGGACTTCTTCTCGGCATTGCCTCTGTGATCATTCTTGCCCGGGCGCAGTATCTGCCCGGGGCGATGCGCCCGGATCAGGACGCGTCCCGATCCTACCTCATTGCCAATGCCACCCTGCTCGACCCGGCGACCGAGGGTCTGCGGCCGGACGGTCATGTCCTCGTGATCGACGGGCGGATCGAGGCCGTTGGAACCGGGGCTTTGCCCGCACGGCCCGACGGAGTCGCGATGATCGATGCCAATGGCCAGGTCCTGATGCCGGGCCTGATCGATGTGCATGTCCACATCTTCGACGAGACCGACCTGGCGGCCGGGCTGGCGCACGGTGTCACGACGGTTCGCAATATGGGCGGCTTTCCCTTCCATCTGCCGCTCGCCCGTCAGATTGAGCGCGGTGAGATTTACGGGCCGCGCCTTTTGACGACCGGGCCGATTCTCAACGAGGTCGGTGGTCGCAACGGCAATGCCCTGCACGAAGCGGTCGATGGCGCAGACGAGGCGCGCGCCAGTGTGCGGCGGCAATATGCGGCGGGGTTTCGCCATCTCAAGCTCTATTCGAACCTGTCCCGGGAGAGTTTCGCTGCGATCCGCGAGGAGGCCGCTGCGCTGGGGATGACGATGAGCGGGCACCCGGTCGAAGGTACCGAAGCCGATCCCGTCGACTTCTCGGCTTCGCTGGAGGCCGGCCTGCGAACACTTGAGCATGCGGAGTCGATCGTTTGGTACGGGCTCGACGATGATATGGACCCTGATCGCATGCGCGCGCTGGCTCGCCAGATTGCCGCGTCCGGGACAGTGGTCGATCCCACGCTTGTCGTGCACGAAAATCTGGCGCGGATCGTCGAAACCGCCGGCGCGCATATCACGCGACCCGAGATGGCCGGCTACAATCCGGTGATTGCCGGTTATGAGCGGGAGGGATGGGAGTACTGGAGCGCCTATCAGCATGATGACCGGACCCGGATGCAGGCCTTCTATGTCGCCTTCACCGGGGCGCTTCATCAGGCTGGGGTAGCCCTGACCGTTGGGACGGATTCCGGGGTGATGGTTTCACCGCACGGTGTCTCCACACTTCGTGAGATGGAAATCCTGGTGGATGCAGGGCTGACCCCGCTCGAGGCCATCCGGGCCGCCACGCTGAATGGCGCGGACGTGCTGGGTCTGGATGGTCAGGTCGGCTGCCTGGCGGTCGACTGCGCCGCCGACCTGATCCTGGTGGACGGTGATCCGACGCAGGACCTCGCCCGTCTCCATGACCTCGCAGCGGTGATGCGGGATGGTCGCTGGCTTGATCGTGACCAGCTGGATGCCTTGGCTGAAGCGGCAAGACATCCGTCCTCGCTGCGCACTTGGTGGCGCCTGGGCCAGCACCGACTGGCTGTTCGGTAGCCGGGGATATCACGTCTGGCGGTGGCCGTCGGCTTGGGCGCGGGGGGCTGGCAAGGATGTTGACGCCGTGGCCATTAGACGCTTGTGTTGAGGCCAAATCGCAACCAGGGGGCGGGCGCTGTGGAGTTTTTTCTGCTTTTTTGATGGTCGCACTTATGGCTCCGCTCGCCTTGAAAGAGCAGAGGTATCGCAAGCGCGAGACGGAGGCCCTGGTGGCGATCGAACGGGAGATGGAGAGAAATCTCGCCGCCCTTCGCGAGGCCGCCGAACACCGGTTCCGCAGAAACTATGACGTTGCCCGAACGGGCTGTGCGCTGGCGGATACGCCGCTCTTTATCGTCGCCCATGTCGAAGCGGCGTATGCCGATGACATTTGCGATGAGCGCGCATTGCTTGAGGCCCTGAAAGCGCTTGGAGAGTGTCTCGACAAGCGTGCGCCTGCCCGCAAACAAAAACGCCCGGCCGATGGGCCGGGCGCTTCCGTGTCTGGGACCGCAGACGCCTAGAGCGCTTCGTCGAGCTCGGGCAGCGCGGTGAAGAGATCCGCGACCAGGCCGTAATCGGCGACCTGGAAGATCGGGGCTTCCTCATCCTTGTTGATGGCGACGATGACCTTGGAGTCCTTCATGCCGGCGAGGTGCTGGATGGCACCGGAAATACCGACCGCAATATAGAGCTCGGGGGCGACGACCTTGCCGGTCTGGCCAACCTGATAGTCGTTCGGGACATAGCCGGCATCGACCGCGGCGCGCGAGGCACCGACAGCGGCGCCGAGCTTGTCAGCGATAGAGTCGAGCAGGTGGAAATTGTCACCGGACTGCATGCCGCGACCGCCGGAGATGACGATCTTGGCCGCGGTCAGTTCCGGCCGGTCCGACTTGGACAATTCCTCGGAGACGAATTCCGACTTGAACGGGCCTGACGCGGCACCGAGATCCTCGATGCTGGCCGAGCCGCCATCGCCGACCTTTTCGAAGGTCGTCGGGCGAACCGTGATGACCTTCTTGGCGTCAGAGGACTTCACCGTCATCATCGCATTGCCGGCATAGACCGGGCGGGTGAAGGTGTCCGGTGCTTCGACCGCGGAGATTTCCGAAATCTGCATCACGTCGAGCTTCGCGGCGACGCGCGGCATGAAATTCTTGCCAGACGTGGTCGCAGCGGCGAGCAAGGCGTCATAATCGCTCATCAGCGGTGTGACGAGGGCGTCCATCGCTTCGGCGGTCGGCTTGGCGAGGCCATCGCTCTCCGCGTGCAGCACTTTGGCAACGCCGTCGAGCTTGGCAGCCGCATCGGCCACGGCCTGGGCGTTGGAACCGGCGACGAGGACGTGGATGTCACCACCCAGACCCTTGGCAGCCGTGACGACGGCGCGGGTGGCGTCGTTCAGCGTGGCATTGTCGTGTTCGGCAATTACGAGAACAGTCATGGTCAGATCACTCCCGCTTCATTTTTCAGCTTGTCGACCAGTTCGGCGACGCTCTCGACCTTGATGCCGGCTTCGCGCTTGGGCGGCTCGGTCACCTTCATAACGGTCAGGCGCGGCGCAGTGTCGACGCCATAATCAGCCGGTGTCTTGGTGTCGATCGGCTTGCGCTTGGCCTTCATGATATTTGGCAGCGACGCATAACGCGGCTCGTTGAGGCGCAGATCAGTGGTGATCACGGCCGGCAGTGAGAGCGACAGGGTCTGCAATCCGCCATCGATTTCGCGCGTGACCTTGGCCTTGCCGTCGGCAATCTCGACTTCCGAGGCGAAGGTGCCTTGCGGCCAGTCCAGCAATGCAGCGAGCATCTGGCCGGTCTGGTTGTTGTCGCCATCAATGGCCTGTTTGCCGAGAAGGACGATTTCCGGGCCCTCTTCGTCGACCACAGCCTTCAGGAGCTTGGCAATGGCGAGCGGCTCGGCCGCATCATCAGTCTGGATCAGAATGCCGCGATCGGCGCCCATGGCCAGGGCCGTACGGATCGTCTCCTGGGCCTGGGCCGGCCCGATGGAGACCACGACGATCTCTTCGGCCACGCCCTTTTCCTTGAGACGGATCGCTTCTTCGACCGCTATCTCACAGAAGGGGTTCATGGACATTTTGACATTCGCGAGGTCGACGCCCGTTTGGTCGGGCTTGACGCGGACCTTCACGTTGTAATCGACGACCCGTTTGACGGGGACGAGAATCTTCATGCTGGGGCTCCGGTTGGCCGCGCGCGGAACAAGGTTCGCGCACCTGACAAGAATAGGCCGGGAACCTGCCTTCGCCAGTGCGGTAAGTCAATGCATCCCGCTGGCTTACGCCCGCGTCAATTCGCAGCTACGGTATAGTCGGTATGTGTTGCCATGCTGACTTTATTGGATCAGTCAGCCGCCTTGGCACGCGACATAGCGCCCTTTGCGACGAGGTCAGCTGGCAGCATTTAGATGTTTCGGTACGTTTCCTTGTCGACCGCTTTGCAGGGCCGGGCCATCGCCCGCCTGGTCTCAGGGCCGCATCCAGCGCGAAACCGGCCCGGTCGGTGAGAGCGCCACGTGCCAGAGGCCGTAAAGGGCGGTGCTCCCCAGTGCCGAAATCATCAGGAAGGTCGGGATGAACCAGCCGCCGAGGAGTTCACGCGCGCCGTCCTGGGCTTCGTAAGAGAGAGTCAGAACATTATCACCGGGATACATGTAAAGGCCGACCGAGGCCGGGTTGAGCGCTTCCATCAAAGTCATGTGCAGCAGGATCAGGATAACGAGGCCACTGGCCCCCATCACCATGATGGCCAGGTAATGCAAGATAATCGCGAGGGGTTTTCGCCAGGCGGGCGGCGGCGCAGCGGGAACCCCGAACCGGGCGAGGGCTTCCCGCAAACGGTCCGCCTCGGCGGGCAAGTCCAGTACGGCCATGTCTTCGGCGATATGGGCGATCGCCTCGGCTCTGGCTTCGGCGCGCTCCGGACCGGGCAGATCCCGATTGGTCCAGTCCAGCCGTCTCAGGAAATCCGCCCAGAGGCGGCGGGCTTCGCGCGTCGTAAGCTCCAGGGTCATGCGCATCAGGACGCCTCCTTTGCGGGTTGTGCCAGAAGGACTTCGTCCATGCGGCGCCAGATTTCGTGCATGGCATCGAGCGTTCGTTCGCCCAGGTCGGTCACCGTATAGTACTTGCGTGGAGGGCCGGTATCGTCCGCGACCCATTCAGCGGTGACGAGTCCGTCCTTTTTCATGCGCGTGAGCACCGGGTAGACCGTGCCTTCGGCCAGGTTTTCAAAGCCGGGTGCTTGCTTCAGGGCCGCGACAATCTGGTAGCCATAGGCGCGCCCTGCCTTCAGGCGGGCGAGCAGCAACATCTCGAAATACCCCTTGCGAGCCTGAGAGCTCCAGCGGTCGAGAATTTCCTCCATATCAGTCCCGGTCATGCGTTTCTGCCCCGCTGATCATGGCTCCCTTCCTATGGCTTGTGTATCGGCTTAGCAAGATATATAGCAATGCATAGTAGTTGGTATCGCCAACGTGAAGGCGGGAAGGAATTGGAATGTCGCCCCTTGTGAAATTGAGAGCCGTTTGCCTGGCTGTTCTTGTTGTGAGTGCCTGCTGGTCGGCGATCGGACTCCGGCAAATCCGCAGCCTCGAGCCCGGGAGTTCCGACGCAGACATCGCGGTGCATCTGGATGGTGTTCTGGAGCACGCGATGCAGCGCTACTCGATCGCCGGCGTAGCCGCTGGCGTGATCCGGGACGGCGAGATTGTCTGGCAGGCGCGTGAAGGCCGCTCGGATGGTGCCGGTCTACCGATTACGGACGCGACGGCTTTCAACCTCGGATCGATCTCCAAACCCCTGACGGTCTGGACGGTCCTCAGCCTGGCACAGGACGGGGTAATCGATCTGGACGCACCCCTGTCGACCTATGATCTGGCCTATGAGCCGGATTATGGGGAGCATGCCCCGGAAGCGGTCACGGTCCGGCGCCTTCTTCAGCACACGGCGGGCACCAATCAGCCGGGCTATGGGGGTTGGGGCGCGCATGAAGAACAGCCCGCGGATGCCGTCGATCTCAGCGAGAATTTCGCTCCCCTCCGGGTGGTCTATCAGCCCGGCGAGGTCAGGCGATATTCTGGCGGCGGCTTTGTGCTGCTGCAAATGCTGGTCGAAACAGTGACCGGGCAGGATTTCGACACCGCAGCCCGCCAGCGTGTCCTCGATCCGCTTGGCATGACAACGTCCGGCTTCGACGCGTCGCGGCTGCCGACCGTGTCGCAGGCCTTCAATTACTATCGCCAGCCCATCGAGGACCTGCGTGATGTCGCGCTGACGGCAGCAGGCGGCTATGCCTCGGGCGGCGACCTCGAGATGTTCCTCCTGGCGCACATGACGGGCGGCGGCGTGCTGACCGCCGACAGCCTGGAGCAGGCCTTCGCGCCGACCGATCCCAATCCGGGGTTCGCCATGAGTTACACGCGCTGGGAGACTCCCGAAGGGACACTCTATGGACACGGGGGAAACAATTCTTCGTGGAACGGCCAGATCTACATCCGCCCCGAAACCGGGGACGGCTTCTACTTCCTCACCAATGCGACCTCGGGCGCACAACTGGACTTTGATCTGAGTTGTGCCTGGCTCGGCCTGATGGACAGCGAAGCCGGTGCTGCCCGGTGTGATGAGGCGGTTTCCCTGACACACCAGCTCGCCTGGGTCAGTTGGGGAGTCGGCGCTGCCGGCCTCTTCTGGGTCTATTGGCTTGTGGCCGGCCGCGTCGCCGGCAAGCGCACCCTGGCCTTGCGCCCGACCGGCCGAGGACCACTCCGCCTGAGTGGGCGCCTCTTCCTGGCCTTCCTCACATTCGCCGTCACACTTTTCCTGATCTGGATGTTCTGGACGAACTCCGTGATCTGGCGGACGGAAACCATTTTCATCGATGAAGTGCCGGTGGATGAGCTGGAAGGACTGTCGATTGCCGTGACAAGCCTGTTTGCCATTCTGACCCTGTGTCTCTGGTCCAGCCCCGAGACGCGGCGCTGATCCGATCGGTCAGCAAAAAGGGGCCTGTCCGCCGGACAGGCCCCTCGCGGCCCAGGTGAGGCCGTCAACGCAAATCGGTAATCAGAGTCCCGTCAGCTATGGCCGCGTCGATGACACTGAAAACCGGTGCGGCCTGGCCTTCATGGTTGGAGAGCACAACGACATCAATGCCGGCTTCCCAATAGACAAAGAAGCGAGCCTGCACGCCGGCGGTCGACCCGGTATGTCCGAGGCGATGGCCATAGCTGTCATTGCGCCATGAACAGCCCCGGCCATAGCCTCGCGCGCCCATCTCGGTTTCTGCGAGACCACAGGCCGCCGCCAGCGCGGGCAGCGCGACGAGGTCGCCCTGCCGCAGCGCAGTTGCCAGAGCCAGCATGTCATCGGTGCTGGCATAGCTGCCGCCGCCTGCAAGCGGGGTCACTTGCGGCGTGGTGAAGTGATAATCGTCCGGATTGGACCCCTCGACCGCATCCTCGCTATCCCACCAGGTCTGATAGTCGACGGGCAGATAGGCGCGGGCAATCTGATGATTGCCCGGACGATCGTCGCGAATGAAATGGGGGCCACCCATTTGCGCAGCCAATGAGACGTGCTCGGCGATGAAACGTTCATAGCTGGTACCGCTCGCCCGCGCGACGATCTCGCCGAGCAGAATGAAGTTGATATTGCGATAGGCGAACCCGTCCGGCCCGCTCGAACGGAGCTGATCAGGCGTCAGCAGGTCGACCATGTCGGCGTTCGACGTCAGTCGGTCGAGTGTGGCGTCATCAAATCCGGACAGGCGCGGCAGACCGGATGTGTGTGTCAGGAGATGATCGATCGTCACAACGGCATCCAGGGTTTCGCGGAACTCCGGCAGCCAGTCCGAGACGGGCGAATCCAGGTTGAGACGACCTTCGGCTTCCAGTTGGAGGATCGCTATGGCTGTCACCATCTTGCCAACTGAGGCGATGGAAAACACGGTGTCGGACGTGATCGGGCGCGCGGCCTCCCGATCTGCCCATCCGATATCGCGGCGAGCCAGGACAACACCATCACGGGCAATCGCGACGCTGCCGGAAAAAAGTGGCTGAGCGTCAAGCCAGGCATCGAGTTGTTGTTGGGTCGTTGTCGCGGGTGCCTGTGATGGCGGGGCGGTTCGGGCCTGAACCGCAAAACTGACACTACTCAGGCAAAGCAGAGCAGCAAGCCCTGTAGCAAGGGGTCGAAGCATGGCGTCCTCCGTGGCGTGCTACATCTGTAGCGTCCCGGTCGGAGTTGGCAACTTAACGATGGTTCAGATTGCTCGCCTTGGCGTGCGTGCAAACAAACGGCGCGCCAGATTGACCGGCGCGCCGCTTTGACGGGAGTCAGGCAGTCATGCCTATTCGGCCGCGACCAGCTCTGTCGAGATGAAGAGTTCGATCTCGTCGGAGACGTAGGGAACGGCGAAGCCCATATCCCATTCCGAGCGCATCAGTGATCCGATGGCGGTGAAGCCCAGCTTGGTCGCGCCGGAACGGGTCTCGCCAACCTGGTTGAGGGTCACCTCGAGACTGACCGGGCCAGTCATCCCATTCATGGTGAGATCGCCGGTCATGATGCCGACCTCGCCGTTCGCGGTCTCGAAGCCGGTGGCCACGAAATGGGCGGTCGGATTGGCCTCGGTCTCGAAGAAGTCGCCGGAATTCAAGTGCGTGATGAAACGGTCCTGATTGGCACCGACCCAGAAGCCATCGATCAGGTTGAAGGTAATGTCGACGGTCGAACTGGACGGTGTTTCCAGATCCAGCGACAGGGTGCCCTCATAATCAGTGAACTGCATCGACATGGTCGAATAGCCCTGATGGTCCCAGCGGGCTTCGATGACCGTGTGCGTCTTGTCGAATTCGAAAGTCTCCGGCTCGGCCTGGGCGGCGGTGGCGGTGAGCAGGGCCGCGGAAGCGGCGAGGAAAAGGCGGGTCATGCGGTAACTCCGTATGGACTGAACTTGAAGGCCTACACTTAGGGGGTTGCGACATATTGTCGACCGGGCTGTCGATAAGTTGATCTTTCCGCATTGGAAAGAATGGCCTCAATCGCGGTCTTTTCCCGGTACCCAGAGTACATCGGCGCGGCCTTCATCATTCGCGGTCCGGGCCATCACGAAGAGCAGATCGGATAGTCGGTTGAGATATTTCAGGACGGCCGGATTGATCCGCGCGCCCGAAGCGATCAGGGCCGAGACCTTGCGCTCGGCGCGGCGACAGATCGTGCGCGACAGGTGAAGCCGGGCTGCCGCCTCACTGCCGCCGGGCAGGATGAAGGAGTTGAGCGGATCGAGTCGGGTATTGAGCCGGTCGATTTCGCGCTCCAGCCAGTCGACCTGATTTTCGGTCACGCGAAGCGGCTCGTAATCGGGTGGCGTATCGCTTTCCGGCACGCAAAGGTCCGCGCCCAGATCGAAGAGGTCGTTCTGGATGCGGGCCAGTGGCGCGTCGAGCGGGTCGCTGCCGCCCAGAGCGGCGCGGGCGAGGCCGAGGGAGGAATTGGCCTCGTCGACATCCCCGTAGGCGTCGACCCGCGCATCGTGTTTGACTGTCTCCGACATGTCGCCAAGCCGGGTCTTCCCGGCATCGCCGGTGCGCGTGTAGATTTTCGTGAGACGAACCATGGGGCCAGTCTTAGCGCCAGGATGGCTGGGTTGAAAGGGCGGGGAATATGCTGAAAACAATAACGGTCCTGGCGGCGAGCCTGGTCGCGGTGACACTGTCCGTCGCCGACGCCCAGGGCGGAGGTATCCAGGCCGGCGCGGACATTATCCGCGAGCGGACCGGCGCGCCGGGAATTGCCATTCTCACGCGGCAGGGCGACGCCGTGGAGCTGGGTCTTTCCGGGCTGCGCGCGATCGATACCGATATCGCCCTTCAGCCGGACGATTTCTGGCATCTCGGCTCCAATACCAAATCCATGACAGCGACCCTGGTTGCGCGCCTTGCCGAGCAGGGTCGCGTCAGCTGGGATGATACGATCGCCCAGCATCTCGGCGGCGTGGTGGATGACATCAATCCTGCCTATGCCGACCTGACCTTCCGCCACCTGCTCAGTCACCGCTCCGGCTTGCCGTCCAATGTCGGGCCCGCTGCCATGTTCAGCTTTGTCGCCCAGGGCGCGCAGGGTGCCGATATCGCCCCTCAGCGCATCGCCTATGCGGCAATGGTGTTGTCGGGAGAGCTGGACGCCACGCCTGAAACAGAATTTCTCTATTCGAATGCCGGTTATGTCGTGGCCGGCGCGATGCTTGAGCAGGCGACCGGCGAGGATTGGGAAGTCCTGATCCAGCGTGAGGTGTTCCAGCCCCTGGGTCTGACCAGCGCTGGCTTTGGTGCGCCGGGGAGTGCCGAGACCGTCGATCAGCCGCGCGGTCACCGGTCCGGCCTGTTCGGGCGGCGGGCGGCCTATGCGCCCGGTCCGACGGCTGACAATCCGCCCGTTCTGGGACCGGCCGGTACGGTCCACATGTCGCTCGAGGATCTGTCCCGTTATCTGGCTGTGCACATGGCCGGAGCGCGTGGTGAAGACACGGGTTTCCTCGATGCCGGGTCCTGGGAAATCCTGCATACCCCGCCGTTTGGCGAACACTATGCCATGGGGTGGGCGATCGATGGCCCCCGGCTGATACACAACGGGTCGAACACGCTTTGGCTGGTCCAGATGACGATCTGGCCGGATCGCGACCGGGCTGTGATCATCGCCGCCAATGACGGCGACACCAGCGCGCTGGGGCCCTATTTCAATCAGGCGACCCGCGAAGCCTTCGGCGAGTGATCGCGACCCTCAGCCGCCAAGGTTTTCCTTCACCAGGAAGATGGCGATGATGAGCAGGACGGCGGCGAATTGCAGCACCACACGCAGACGCATCAGCTTGTTCGAGCGCGAGCGCGATTTGTCGTCTGACTTGTACATGTTGAAAATGCCGAAGCCGAGCGTGATGACGACCGCCAGCATGGCGATGTAGAGCAGGCCTGTGAGGAAGGTATCCATCAGCTTCTCCAGCGCAATTCAGCTGCGCGCACGGGGTTCTTGAAGGGTTCGCCGGTCTCGCGATGCTTGTCCCAGGCGCGCTTGAGGGCGAAATACCATTTCGCCTGCACATCGCTGTCATGGATCAGCATCAGCTTGGGATCATAGGCGAGGCCGATCTGCTGTGCATTCACCGCATCGCGGTCCTGGCCAACGAAAATCTCGATGCCTTTGCGGATCAGCGGGTTGGGCACGATGCTCGGGAGCCAGTGATCCCAATACACGACAATGGTGATCGCGGTTGAATGCTCATTGGTCGGCGTGACGGCGGTAAAACCGGTGAAATGCTTGCCGCCAGCCTTCACATATTCCGTACGCAGGCCCGGCAACTGGAAGCGGATCTCGGTCTGCGGCTCACCCATCAGCGAATAGAGATAGGAGTTCTTGGACGGAATATGCGGCAGCATCGAGAAGCCACGCTCGACCGGCCCGAACTTCTTGGTCTTCTCGTGAACCGACTTGGCCGAACGCCACCACCATTGACGATGGATATAGGGGATGTGGGCCGGGTCCATCAGGCCGATGACGGCGTGGTCGACATGGCAGTTGAAAATGTCACGGACGACGAGTTTGGGCTTGTGGCCTTCGGGAATGTCCAGCTTGGGCGGGTCGATCGAGGGCGGGGTGTCGGCCTGGTCCTCATCGGCATACCAGATCCAGATCAGCCCCTGATCCTCATGCACCGGGAAGCGGCGCACGCGGATCTTGGTCAGGTCCATCGCCTCGGCCTGGTCGGCGGTCAGCGAGGGAATGGCCGCGCACGAGCCGTCGGTGCGGAAGCGCCAGCCATGATAGGGGCATTCGACCTGGGTCTCGCCGTCATGCTGCTGGGCCTCGCCGCCAGACAGGAGAATGCCGCGGTGCGGGCAGATATCCTTGAGAGCGTAGGCCTTGCCGTCATGGTCGCGGCCGAACAGGATTGGCTGGCCCAGCAGCTCGCGATGGAGATGCTGGCCCGGCTTGAGCTCGCTCGACAGGGCGCCGAAATACCACAGGTCTTTGACAAACATGACCGCCACATAGCGCGTTGTGCCGCGCCTGCCTAGCGTCAGCACGGCATCACAAGTGCGGCATATGGCCTTGTTCAACCCATGCAGGGGCGGCTAGTCTGCCTGGACGCAGAGGGGGCGCGTTGAAGGAAAACGCGCATGCGCACGAGACGACCAACACATCTGTTCCGTCCGATCCCGGTCCTCGGCCTTGCCGCTGTCCTGGCCCTGTCCGGCTGTTCGCGCGATCCCGCACCCTTGCCGGACGAGGTGGGGCTGCCGGCGGCCGCGCTGTCCGCCTTCCAGGCTCATCTTCGAACCATGAGCGAGGGTGATCTGGTCTGTCCGGACGCCGCGATCGAGGCGGCACCGCGCGTGACCGCCTATCTCAATGATGACCGTCTGCCCGACTATGCCATCGCCACGCAGGACCTCGATTGCGAGAGCGAGATCACGTCCTCTGTTGCCTATTTCTGTGGCGGCTCGATCTGTGCCTTTCCGGCGCTCGTCTCCGAAGGCGAGGATTACCGGGTGGTCTGGCTGATGTCCGGCAATGAGATCGAGGCCCAGTCCCATTATCGCGAGGAACGCTTCGTGGTCCGTCAGCTTTCCTATGCCGGTTCGCGCGGCAGCGCCGTGCTCGTGCGGGAATACAGCTGGATCGACGGCGCGCTGCGCCGCGTGGCCGAGCGAGAGGAAGTGGCCAGCCGCTAGTCTTCGCGGAACCTCGCACGGATTTCGTCCGGCGTGATGCCGCTTTCGCGCAGGGCCTTCAGCGTCACCGACTTGTTGCGTTTGGCAAAGCGTTCGCCATGCGCGTCCAGCAGCAGGCGGTGATGGCGATAGACCGGCGTTGGCAGGTCGAGCAGGGTCTGCAGCAAGACGTGAAGGGGTGTCATCTCGCGCAAATCCTCACCGCGGATGACATGGCTGATGCCCTGCAGGGCATCATCATGGACGACCGCGATGTGATAGCTGGTGCCGACATCCTTGCGCGCCAGGATGACATCACCCAGCGGATCGGGATCAGCAATCTGCTCGCCCTGGCCGTCTTCCAGATAGCGCATCGCGTCAAAGCGCGGACCCAGCGTGTCGCGACACCGAGCTAGTGAGAGCCGCCAGGCGAAGGCCTCACCGGCATCGAGACGGTCCGATTCCTCGTCCGCGGTCATCGGCTCAAGCGGTCCGCGATAGACCTCACCCGGTCCGTGTGGTGCGCGGGCAATGTCCTCCAAGATCTCGCGCCGCGTCTTGAAACAGCGATAGACGACACCAAGCGCCTGCAGCCGCTCGAGCACACGGGCATAGTCGTCGAAATGTTCCGACTGGCGCCTGACGGGCTCTTCCCAGTCCAGTCCCAGCCAGATCAGGTCGTCCAGGATGACCTGTTCGAATTCCCGCTTGCAGCGGACCGTGTCGATATCCTCCATCCGCAGGATGAACCGACCTTCTGCCTCACACGCCGCGCGATACGCCGTCCAGGCCGAGAAGGCATGGCCGATGTGCAGATGCCCGGTGGGCGAGGGAGCGAAGCGGGTGGTGAAGGTCATTCTGCACCTGGTCAAAATCGGGGTATGTGAACATGATGAGGTCGTTGGTTGAGAGTTAGCAAATGTATCAAGTGCATTCGCGCAAATCCTCCGCCTCAGGCGGGTATTGGTTTTTCTTGTTTCTGGCACCGCTTCCGAGTTTTTTGTCCTGATGGGTGTTGTTCACTTCGGGCGGGCTCTGATTGATAGTGACTTCGGGAATATGTTGATCGGCTTTGCGATTGTTGGGCTTTTGGGCTGGTTTGCGGCTTCGCTGTGGGCCTATTGGTGGCAGTTTCGCCAAATCCGCCAGCTTGATGGACCGTTGTTCGAAATTACCAGTAATGGGCTTGTTGACCATTGGGCAGGGGCGGCACGTTTCCTTTCATGGGATGAAATGGAAAGCGCCCGATGGACCGGTAGTGGGGCGGGGCCCATCTTGTGTTTCACGCCGAAACATCGCGATTGGATTGAGCGACATATTGGCTCACTCGGGTTCCGACCGTTTCACTATCCGGCTGTGTATTTTGAAGCCTCTGCGGAAGAGTTGGCTGCGAAGATCTGTGAACTCGCTCCAAAGCGTGTCTGGAAGTGACCGGTGTGACTCAAAGCGTGCAAAAAAATCATTTGTCATCCCGGGCGTAGGCCCCGCACACGCGGGGCGAAGACCCGGGACCTATACGCCTGGTGTCGGCAGCATTCGTGTTTATGGGTCCCGGATCTTCAGCCTGCTTTCGCAGGCTTCCGCCCGGGATGACACATCCGCATAATGCAAATATAAATTGTAAACATGTATTATGTATATCTGCTGGCTTCGCGGCGCCACGGGACATTGTATTGCGGTGTGACCAATGCGCTGTTGCGGCGGGTGTATGAGCACAAGTCGGCACAGGTTTCAGGCTTCACGAAGAAGTTTCACGTCCACCGTCTGGTTTGGTGGGAGGCGCATCAGGATGTCGGCGAAGCGATTGCGCGTGAAAAGCGGATCAAGCGCTGGCGGCGCGACTGGAAGATTGCTCTGATCGAGCAGGACAATCCCGACTGGACCGATCTGTATCCGGGCCTCGGCGGTACCGATCCGTCGGAGATCGCCGGGGAGGGCGTTCGGCGGACCGATTTTTAACGGGTCACTGATCTTGCCCCCATCCCCCGCATCCCTCTATCCAGACGGCAACGGATACGGAGCCCTTCATGACCCGACCCATTGACGGACCGCGCCTGGCGCCGCGCGACGGATCGAAGCCGAAAAAGCTGGTGATTTTCCTGCACGGCTATGGCTCGAATGGGCAGGACCTGATCGGACTTGGCCAGCACTGGGCCCGGGATTTGCCGCATGTCCAATGGGTGTCGCCGAACGCGCCGGACCCGGTGCCGGGCGCGCCGGACGGGTATCAATGGTTCCCGATCTCCAATCTTGATCCGGACCGGATCGAGGCCGGCGCGGCGAGCGCCTGGCCGATTGTCGATGCCTTCATCGACCAGGAATTGGCCCGCTATGGCCTGACCGAGCAGGACCTTGTCCTGTGTGGTTTCTCGCAGGGCACGATGTTGTCCCTGGCGACCGGACTGCGCCGTGAGCGGCCGGTGGCCGGGATCATGGGCTTCTCCGGGGCCCTGCCGGGCGGTGGACGCTTGAAGGAAGAAATGCGCGCCAAGCCGCCGATCATGCTGGTGCATGGTGACCAGGACGACGTCCTGCCGCTGGGCTTCATGTTCGACGCGCTGGAAAACCTCGCCGCCGCCGGCCATGGCGCGCAATGGCATATCTCCCAGGGACTGCCGCACTCCATTGGCGAGGACGGGCTGGATATCGGCCGGCAATTCATCGGCAATGCCCTGGCCGGGCGTTACCGCTGAGCCACACCATCTCGTCGTCATCGAGGTTCTTGCGCGCCGTCATAGGACTGACACGCGAACAGGGGTAACCTTGATTGAGCGTGGGATGTGAAATGATTCGCTGAAGCGGATCCGCGTCTTGCGCGCGATGGGAGGTGTGCTTTCAGGACTGTGGTCCGGAATACCCACCCCCTCCCGGACAGGCTCACCCCACAGGGTCGCGCCTGCCGCAGCGGGGGAGGTCGCCATGCAGGTGCTTGATCGGGCGCCGCAGGGATGGCCTTGTCTGGTCCTGAATGCGGACTACCAGCCCCTGAGCTATTGGCCGCTGTCGACCTGGCCGTGGCAGGAAGCGATCAAGAATGTCTTCCTCGAACGGGTGGCCGTGATATCGCATTATGCGGAGGTCGTGCATTCGCCCAGTTTCGAGATGCACGTGCCCTCGGTCGTCGCCCTGCGCGATTATGTCCACCAGAACCGCACGCCCGCCTTCACCCGGTACAATGTCTGGCTCCGCGACGGGTTCAAATGCGTCTATTGCGGCAAGCATGGCGTGGACCAGCTGACTTTTGATCATGTCATCCCGCGTCGCGCCGGTGGCAAGACCAGCTGGGAGAATATCGTCGCCGCCTGTGGGCCGTGCAATCTGAAGAAGGGCGGTCGCACGCCGCGTGAAGCGCGCATGCCGCTACCACGTCCGCCGCAACGGCCCTCCATGCATGAGCTACAGGCTCAGGGCCGCAAATTCCCGCCAAAATTCCTGCATGAGAGCTGGCTGGACTATCTCTATTGGGACATTGAACTGGAGCGGTGAGACCGGGATTGTAAAGTCTGGCAAATCTGATTCAGAATGCTATCTGGTGGCGTCAAGGAGAACAGCATGAATCGTGAAATGACCCAGACAGGCTCCCTGACGCGTGTGAGCTTCACCGGCGTCTGGACGATGGATGAATTCGAGCCGAACAAGGCCATGCTTGAGCAGTTGGAAAGCTCTGAAGCGAAGGCGGTCGAGTATGATCTTTCCGCGGTGCCCGCAATCGATTCAGCGGGTATCGGGATGCTGATCCTGGCCAATGACCGGCTGGGCAAGGCGGGTATCGATTTCCGGATTTCGGGGGCGCAGGGCGCGGTCGCACAAATCTTCGATGTGGCGAAGATCAGCGAGCTCATTACCGTGGTCTGAGACTGCTGACATGTCTGCGGGCCTGGGCCCGCAGACACACATGCCAGCTAGTTGCGGGTCAGGCTGTAGCTGATCGAAGCGACGAAGCGGCTGTCATCGATATCGCTGTCATGCCAGCGCGCACCGAGTGCGACCGGGCCGGATTGCCAGCTGACGCCCAGCTGCCAGTCTTCATAGTCAGCCCCGACGAGGTCATCGAACTGGCTGGTGCCATAGCGTGCATCGAGGCTCACTGCGTCCGACAAGGCCCAGGCAATGCCGGCCTCGAGATAGCTGGCGCTGCCGGTCTCAAGATAGAAGTCGTCGCTCCAGGACCATTTCGCGTCCCAGCTCAGATCGCCATAACTGCGCCCGACTGCTGCGTAGAATTCGTCGAAATCCTGATTGCCCGAAGCGCTGGGTGCGCCCGGATAGGTGTAGCGAATCCAGCCAAAATCGAGGTCGAAACCCGCCACGCTCGGAGCGTAGCCGGCATAGACATCCATCTCGACATCGGTGCCGTCACCAAAGTCGACATTCGAGCCCCAGACACCGACATAGAAGTCGCCCATGGAGACGTCGGCACCAAGCTGCAGCGCGGCGTCGCCATTGGTCTGCGTCACGCCCCGAAAGACATAATCGCTCGCCACTGTGGCGCTGAAATCGACTTCCTGGGCGCTGGCCGTGCTGGAAAGGATAGCGGCGGTCGCCAGGCCGAGAAGGCTTGTTGTGTATGATGTCATGATATTTCTCCAGATCAGGCGGCGCGCACGCCATCGAGGAAGACATTGACTTCCCGGTTCAACATTTCAGCGAGGCCGCTCAACTCCTCGGAGGCACCCAGGACCTGAGTGGCCGAGGCCGACGCATCCTCGATGGCGTGGGCGACATCAGAGATGTCATTCGAGACCGAACGCGTGCTCGAGGCAGCCGTCTGGATGTTCCCGGCAATCTCGCGTGTCGCGGCGGTCTGCTCTTCGACAGCTCCGGCGATCGAGGTCGCAATCTCGCTAAGATCACCGATCGACCCGGCAACACTGTTGATGGCGTTGGCCGATGTCTCGGTTGCGGCCTGGATGGAGTGAATTTGCTCGGCAATCTCACCCGTCGCGGCATCGGTCTGCGATGCGAGCTGTTTGACCTCTTGGGCGACAATGGCAAAACCCTTGCCGGCTTCGCCTGCGCGGGCGGCCTCAATCGTTGCGTTGAGCGCCAGAAGATTGGTCTGCTCGGCGATCTGCTGGATCAGCGCGATGACATCGCCAATCCGCTGCGCGGCGCGCGACAGATCCTGGACTTCGCTGACGGTGCGGTTGGCCTCTTGTTCGGCGGTCGCGGCGGCGGCGGTCGATTCGGCGGCCCGGCGGCCAATCTCGGCAACAGTTGCTGTCATTTCTTCGGTCGCCGCGGCGACGGATTCGACATTGCCGGTCGCGGAGGCGGCTGAGTGTGAGGCAGACTGGGCCTGATGCGTCGTGGTGCTCGACATTTGCGTCAACGCATTGGCGGTCGCGGTAAACTCGGTCGCAGAGTTGGAGACGGTCTCGGCTATCCCGGCGATCGTGCGCTGGAAGCCGGAAACCAGGACTTCCAGCTTCTCCTGGCGCTTCGCGTTCGAGGCGTCGATATCGGCCTGCTGCGTGTCCAGCTGGCGCTTGTCGACGAGGGCGAGACGGAAGCTCTCCACCGTCCGGGCGAGTTCGCCCACTTCGTCGCCGGCAGACTGGGAGGGGACGTCCTGGTCCAGATCACCATCCCCGATGCGGGCGGTGATATCGGTGATGCGCCGAATGGGCTGGGCTATGCGATTGGCCATGAACAGGCCCGCCAGCCCGATCAGCACGGTCAGCCCGGCGGTCAGGAGGACGCTGATCAGCTGGGTCTGGCGGGACGCCGCAAGGGCCTCACCAACACTTTGCGAGACCACCAGATTCCACCGGACTCCGGCGACATCTGTCGGGGCGAGGAAAAGATAGCTGTCCTCATCATGGAAGTCGCGCATCCGCGCGAACAGGGCTTCCCCGGTCTCCGCAGCGTCAAGCAGTCCGGCCGGAACAGCGTCGGTGAGGATGGAGTCCGAGCTGCCGAAACGCGGCGCTGTGCGCATCAGTCCATCGGCGCCGAACGCATAGGCATCGCCCGTCTCCAGTAGACCGGTCTCAGACCCCATCACATGGTTGAGCCGGTCGATCGGCATCTGGAAGACCAGAGCGCCGACCCGCGCGCCAGACGCGTCAAGAATCGGCGTCGCGATGAAGCTGGCTGGCGCGCCGTGACTGGGTGCATAGGGCTGGAAGTCGAAGAAATGGGTTTCGGAATCGCCACCGGCCATGGCAGCGCGGAAGGCGTTGCCGAGGTCCGTGTCGCGGTAGGGGCCCGCGTTCAGATTGGTCGCGTAGTCGAGTTCCTTGAAGACCGTGTAGACAAGGTTGCCTTCCTCATCGAAGAGGAAAATGTCGTAATATCCGCGCGCGCGCAGGAGCTGTCGGAACCAGGGGTGGTGGCGACCATGCGCCTCGCTGTAACGGCTACCGTCCGGCGCCTGGTCGAGGTTTTCCTTCTGTCCGGTCGGATTGGGATTGTCCTCGATATAAAGCTGCTGAAGGCGCTGGTCCGGAGCGCCGCCCAGCGCGTTGTAGCCATCGTGGAAGTCCATCAATGCGGCTACCGTATTGGGATTGGTCGCCGTCGTGCGCAGATCATCATCAATCTGCTCAATGTAGTCGACCAGCGCATTTTCCCGTTCCAGCGCGATCGCACTCAACCGTTGTTCAGTGGCCTCACGGGCGGCATTTCCGCCCTGGATTGAGGCTGCGACGCCAAGGGCAATGCCCAGGGTCAGGCAACCCGCCATACTGATGAGGCCAAACTTCAAAGACAGGTTGAGGCGGTTGAACATTGCTGATTCCTGTGCGTGGGTTCCCTGTCACGCACATTTCGTATTCAGTCTTAACAACCCGTTGCTTCGTGCAATTTGTCGTCCTTTGTCGGTGTTTTTTATCATGAATCCGATGATCGATAGTCGGCGGCCCCGGCCGGGATGCGAAGCGGCGGTGCCGTGCCCTGCAGGGCGCGGGGTCCTCTCATCGCGCTGATGGGGAATTGCACGCCACCCGACCTCGATCCGGCGGCCGGATCAAATCCGTTCGGAGACCTTGATGGCGACCCGGCAGCCGGCCTCGATGGCCTTGGAGAGCAGGGCATAGCCTGGCGCCTGTCTGGCACCTTCCTCGATCGCGAGGTCGCGGTGTTCAAGTTCTTCCTCGCGGAATTTCGTGAACAGGGCGGCCAGCTCTTCCTCGCCCATGGCGTGGAGTTCCTCGATCTGGCCGGCATAATGCTTTTCGATCACGCTCTCGACGGCTTCGGTACAGGCATGGGCGGCCTTCTCGCCCATCAATGCCGTGGCCGCGCCAAGCGCATGGCCGGCCACATCCCAGATCGGCGCGAGGGCGGTTGGGCGCGTGCCACGTTCGAAGATCAGTCGATCGAACGTGTCGAGATGATGTTGTTCGTCCGCTTCCATCTCTTCCAGCTGGCGGGCGATGCGGGCCTTGTGGGGCAGGCCTTTGAATACCGCGCGCTGACCTTGATAGATGGCCACAGCCCCGTATTCGCCGGCGTGATCGACGCGCACCATTTCCTCGACCCGGCGGGCATTCCGGCGCTTGCCGGGCAGGGGGGGCGTGGCAGCCGGGTCGTTTGCTGTCATGACTTCAGGCCTTTCAGCCCGACCAGCCCGGCGATTACGGCCATGCCGGCCGAGATCAACGCGTTGAAGCCTGCCATTGAAATGCCCAACAGGGTCCAGGCGGCTTCGTCGCACAGTACGACCGGCGGGCAGTCGCGCGTCGGATCAATCAGGCAGGACATGTCGAATTGCGGAATGCCGCCTGCCGTGGTGCAGGTTTCCGGACCCGGCCACCAGCCATACTCGACGCCGGCATGCCAGCCGGCAAAACCGGCCGAATAGATCAACACCGCGGCGATCACGAAAATCATCCAGGGGGCGGCTTTCGCCAGGGCCGGCCGCAGGATCAGGGCGAGGCCGAAGACGAGACCCAAGCCGATCACTGCCATGTGGATGTGGCGCTGGTCATAGCACAGGGCGCAGGGTGCATAGCCGCCGATATATTCAAACCCCCAGGCGCCCAGCATCAGCAACAGGGAGCCCCCGGCCAGCAGGAGCGGCCAGCGCGTCAGCGGGAACTGGGACAAGACCGGGTTCATGAAACGCAACATGACGGCATCACCTCACACGCGCACCGCGACCAATGCGCACACAGATTGCAGACCGGCGCGTCAGATCAGCGACCGGATGAAGTCCTTCAATACATCAGCTGCGGCCGCGCCGAAGAATGAAAACAATGTTATCAGCAGAAGGATCCAGGCGAGGCCGAGCACGAGCCCGGCCAGGACCAGTAGTCCGTCGCGGGTCAGAAGCCCCAGGGAGCCAATGACCAGAGCGATGCCCGGCGTGGAATTGGTCAGCGGCAGCGGGACCAGGATCGAGGCGCAGAACAGCACGAAGATGCCGCCCACCAGGCGTTCCGCCGTCGGACCGGACAGGGCGGTCAGGCGCGGCCGCGCCAGAGCTTCCAGCCAGCCGAACCATTTGCGCCCGCCGCGCGCCATCCGGGTCAGGCCCGCCTTCTCGATCCGCCGTGCCTTGAAACCATTGGGCAGCCAGGGTTCTGGCCGGCCCAGCATCATCTGAGCAGAGAGGGCCATCATGGGCAGGGCCATGACCTGGGGCACGCCATAAAGGAAGGGAATGCAGACCGGCAGCGCCATCGCGAACAGGATCACGCCGAAGGCCTGCTCGCCCAGCGCGTCGACGAATTCGCCCAGGCTCAGCCCGTCTTCCGGCGCCGTTTCGGCAATCTCTTCAAGCGTCCCGATGAGGCCGCGCTCTGCGTGTGTCTCGCTCATTGATGCCTTCATCCCCGATCGGGCCGCAGACTAGCGACAGCCGCAGACCTCTCCAAGCGGAATGGGTTGTTGACAGAGTGGGGGCGGATGGGCAGCTTGCGCCTCCGATTTTCCCCGCTCCACACAGCCTGCCCATGCAGGCCCGGACGGCGATCACAGGGCCCCTGTGGCGGAATTGGTAGACGCGACGGATTCAAAATCCGTTTTCTTCGGAAGTGCCAGTTCGAGTCTGGCCAGGGGCACCATAGTTCACAGAAATGTGGCTATATTTTTCAGCATCTTACGGCGCTGTGAGCTTGTATCTGGTACACCCGTTGGTACACGGGAGTGCGTAGTCGTGTGGGTTGAAGTGATGTTCTTGTTCAAGCGTGAGGGGCGGCTCTACTTTCGGCGAAGGGTGCCGGACGAGCTCCGGTCAATCATCGGTAAGCGTGAGTGGAAGGTTTCGCTGCAGCTGCGCGTCGGCAGTGAGGTTGATGCGATCCCTGAGATCAGCCGTTTGACGCGAGAGACCGACCGGATGATCCGGGATGCCGAGCGTGAGCTCGCGTCAGGGCTCTCGGCTGTGGAAGCATCCGAGGCTGCGTTTGAGTGGGCCAAGCGCAATGAGTTGCTCAAGGACGGCCTTGGTCGCCAGTCGGAGCCGGGGGAGTGGTCTCGCTTCGACAGGGAGCTTGAGGCTCTCATCGACCAAGTCCTCAAGCGGGCGAAACGCAATCACGAGGAGGAACTCAAGCAGTCCGACTACACTCAGGATGAGTGGATGCGTCTGGAGACGCTGCGGACCGGCGATCTCGTTGAGGTCCCTTGCACCGTCGGCATAGCGGCTGAGAACTACAACAAGTTCCACAAGAACGGGGACATGAAGTCGGCCGAGCGGACGGCTGTGCAGCAGTGGACCGAGTTTGCTGGTGACGGCCCACTTAACAAGATTAGGCGGCTGGATGTTCGGCGGTGGATCAAGCATCTCGCCGACGTGCGGGGCCAAAGCTACTCGACCATCCGACGACGGCTCTCATCTCTGACCTCGATAGTAAACAAGGCTATCAAGGACCTTGAGCTTCAATGTGCCAACCCATTCGCGGACCAAGATTTGCCGGAGGCGACAAGCGGCGATGCGACCGACCGCCTCCCCTTCCACACCACTCACCTTGAACTGATCGACCGGTATCTCCGAGAAAGCTCGATCAAGCCCGAGACGGGCGTCCTACTCCGGTTGCTCAGGGGCACAACCGCCGGGTCAAGCGAGATCGCGGGGCTGGAGTGGCGCGATGTGGATCTGGACAGTGATGCGCCTCACATCAAGATTAGGCCCAACAGCCTTCGTGGCCTGAAGAACAAGCATCGCCCGAGAGACTTTCCGCTCGTCGGCGACGCCTATGCAGCCTTGATTGAGTGGCGAGGGGAGGCCAACGCCCCGACCGGACCGGTTTTTTCCGAGCAGGCACGAAGCGTAAACGCGCTGTCGCAGCGTTTGAGCAAGGCGATCCGGGCTGCAGGCGTGCCGAAGTCAGAGCGGCTCGTACCGTACTCCTTCCGGCATGCCTTCGAGCAGGCCATGCGAGAGGCTTGTGTTGCGCCAGACCTCCAGCGTTACCTAATGGGACATGGCGAGAAATCGATGACAGACCGATACGGTGCGTCAAAGCCTCCCATGGAGCGGCTACAGGCGGCCGTAGAGAAGGCCTTGCCGTATCTGGGGAAGGTTGATCCGGGGAACTATCGGGAGGGTGAGCTGCCGCCGCGTGGCACCTAGTTGTCGTCCTGACGGTCTTTCTCGGCCGACATGATCCATAGGTAGACTAGGTATGACCCAAGGAATGCGAGCGGAACTCCAGTGAACCACGCAATCAATACGAACCAATCCTCAGCGTACATTCGCCAGCCGAACGGCTCAGTCGAGCGCACATAGAGCGTAAACGCAGCAGTGTAGACAATGAATGCGACTAGGGTGATGCGCCCCCGGCGAGTGTTCCAGCTAAAGTCGGCAAGCTGAAGGTTTCCAAGCCGGTTCGAAGAAGCAAGCCGGGCATAACAATACCGCGCCACTTTCCAACCGGCGATGCCGCAAAAGACAATTGCAAACAGCCACCCAGCTCCACGCGGCATCATGCGATGGCCTGACATCTCCTCGATGAGCGCGAACAGGAGAAGGATTAGAAAGAAGCCAAGTGCAGTGCCTGCTGCGGCCCCTACCAATCCGACTGTGACCCTCATAATCTTTTGAACGTGTTGTTGCATCGCCGCACTCCGCTTGCCTTGACGGCGGAAGAAACATCATGCTCAACCGTTAGTGTAATCAGAGGGGTGTCACAAGTGGTCGACAGTGAAGTAGCCAGCCGCCTGTGGGCCGCCGCGAACCAGCTCTGGGCGAACACGGGGCTTCGGCCTGCGCAGTTCTCTTCGCCTGTGCTGGGACTGATCTTCTTGCGGTATGCCGACACGATCTACACGGCGGCCGAAGCCGAGCTGGGGCCTGTGGGAACCGGGCGCGGGGCGGCGACGAAGGTGGACTATCAGGCGCAGGGGGTGATCTTCCTGCCGCCCGAGGCCCGCTATGGCCATCTGGCAGCGCTGCCTGAAGGGGCCGATCTGGGGCAGGCGCTGAATGACGCCATGAAGGCCATCGAGGCGGAGAATGAAGACCTCGCCGGAGCCCTGCCGCGCAGCTTCACCGAGATACCCAACCAGACGCTGGTTGAGCTCTTGCGCATCCTTGCGCCAGTGCAGCTCTCCGGCGATGCCTTCGGGCAGGTCTATGAGTTCTTCCTTGGCAAGCTGGCCATGGCCGAGGGGCAGAAGGGCGGGGTGTTCTACACGCCGGAGAGCATTGTCGACCTGATCGTCGAGATCGTCGAGCCCTTCCATGGACGCATCTTTGACCCGGCCTGCGGGTCCGGCGGCATGTTCGTCCACTCGGCCCAGTTCGTGGAGCGGGCGGGCAAGGCGGCGACCAGCGAGATCAGCGTGTTCGGGGTCGAGAAGGACCCGGTCACGGTCAACTTCAACAAGATGAACCTCGCCGTCCATGGCCTGTCGGGCGATGTGCGCGTCGCCAACAGCTTCTACGACCGGCATCAGGAGCTCTTCCCGCGTGTGGCGGAGGAGGGCGGGTTCGACTTCGTGATGGCCAATCCGCCCTTCAATGTGAAGGAGGTCGATCTGGCCCGGCTGGAGAAGGACAAACGCTTCCCCTTCGGCCTGCCCTCGACCAATAACGCCAACTACATCTGGATCAGCCTGTTCCACTCGGCCCTCAATGACCACGGCCGGGCAGGCTTCGTGATGGCCAATTCGGCTGGCGATGCCCGTGGCAGCGAGATGGAGATCCGCAAGAAGCTGATCGAGACCGGCGATGTCGATGTGATCGTCTCGGTCGGCCCCAACATGTTCCTGACCGTGACGCTGCCCTGTACGCTCTGGTTCTTCGACAAGGCCAAGTCCAAGGGGCCACGGGCCGATCAGGTGCTCTTCCTCGATGCCCGTCACACCTTCCGCCAGATCGACCGGGCTCACCGGGATTTCACGCCGAAGCAGATCGAGTTCCTCGCCAATATCGTCCGTCTCTGGCGCGGCGAGGACATCATGTTGTTCCAGAAGAGCGATGCGATGTTGGCCGAGCACGGTCTCTCGGATGGCTATGCCGATGTGCCGGGGCTGTGCAAGGCTGCCAGCCGGGCCGAGATCGAGGCTCAGGGCTGGTCCCTCAATCCTGGGCGCTTTGTGGGAGCGGCTGAGGGCGAAGATGACGAGGTCGAGTTCGGGGCGCGGATGGCGGAGTTGGCTGAGGAGTTTGAAATTCTCAGCGACCGAGCAGAGGCACTCCGCGCCGACGTTGCCCTCAACGTGGCCGAGGTGCTTTCGTGAGCGCGAGCAAAGGCGGGAGTGTCAATCGCGAGTTGGGCGAGCTTGTGAAATTCGTTGGAGGTCAAGCATTCCCTCGAGATGAGCAGGGCGGCCGATCCGGCCACGTGCCGTTCATCAAGGTCCGGGACATGAATGCGTCACCGAACGAGTTCGCGATCCATGCAGCAGATCACTATGTGACAGCCGACCAAATTCAGCGTCTGAAGCTGAAGCCGCATCCTGCGGGAGCGGTTGTTTTCGCCAAGATCGGCGAGGCCTTGAAGCACAACCGCTTCAGGAGATTGGTGAGGCCTACTGTAATTGACAACAACATGATGTCCGCCCGCCCGGTTGATGACGCTCAGCTGGACACTGTCTTCCTCTCATTCTTACTGCCGACCCTTCATCTCCCGCAGTACGCGACCGGCACGTCTGTCCCATTCTTTTCAGTCAACACGCTCAATCAAGTCCCGCTCACGCTCCCCCCACTCCCCATCCAGAAGCGCATCGCGGCGATCCTGTCGGCCTATGACGATCTCATCGAGGTCAACACGCGCCGCATCGCGATCCTCGAGGAGATGGCCCGGCGGATCTATGAGGAGTGGTTTGTGCGCGGGGCTGATCCGGAGTGGGGCAACGTGCCACTGTGTGAGATCGCGCAAGTAAACCCTGACGCGCTGAAGCCGAAATCCGCTCCAAGCCATATCAACTACATAGATATCGCCAGCGTCTCGCCCGGAAGAGTGGACGTGATCCAGCGCTTAGCATTTCAAGACGCCCCGGGGCGGGCACGTCGGCTTGTCCGGGATGGTGACACCATATGGTCGTGCGTTCGTCCGAATAGACGATCCTTCGCATACCTGTTGGACCTGCCCGACCGTTGCGTCGCGTCGACAGGCTTCGCCGTGCTGAGGGCCTCACGAGTGCCTTCGTCATTCTTGTTCTGCGCAGTCACCACTGACCAGTTCGTGAAATACTTGGACAACGCCGCAACAGGCGCGGCCTATCCAGCCGTGAAGGGCTCTGACTTCGAAGCCGCAAGTCTCGTGGTTCCCCCCGAACAGAAGATGCAAGAGTTCCACAGCTTGGTCCAACCGATGTTGGGCCTGAAGTCTTGCCTGCTCCAACAGAACGCCAACCTCCGCGCCCAGCGCGACCTCCTCCTGCCACGCCTCGTCTCCGGCAAGCTGGACGTCTCCGCACTCGATGTCGCCGAACAGGACCTTGCTCATGCCTGACCTCCCTCTCAGCCAGATCACCCGTGTCGACGTCCGCAAGGCGTGGCCACACGAGGCGCATGACTTCACCCGTTGGCTGGCCGAGGACGAGAACTTCCAGACGCTGGCCGATGCGCTGCACTTCTTTGAAGCCGAGGTGGAGGCGACCGAGGCGGCGGTTGGTGACTTTTCGGCTGATATCATCGCGCGGGATCGCGAGGGGTTGATCCTGATCGAGAACCAGCTGGCCCAGACCGATCATACCCATCTTGGCCAGATCCTCACCTACCTCGCCGGCTTCGACGAACCGGCCCGCGTGGTGTGGATATCGACCAAGGTGCGCGAAGAGCACCGGGCGGCCATCGACTGGCTCAACGCCCACACGCCGACCGACTTCGCCTTCTTCGCGGTGGAGCTGGAGCTCTTCCAGATCGATAGTTGCCCTGCGGCACCGCACTACTACGTTGTGGCCAAGCCAAACGAGTGGAGCCGTCATGTGTCTGCACGTGGGCGTCGCCTTGCCGCTGAGGGGCTGACCCCTGCCTCGAAAGTCTACAAGGCACTGTGGGGCGAGCTGAACGCCTATCTGCTGGAGCATGATACAGCCCACCGGGACAAGGTCCCCACGACTGCGATGTGGTGGTCTTTCTCCATTGGCCGCGCCGGGTTCAACTTGGCGACGCTGGCTAGCGTGCAGGATAGCCGCATCGCCTTTGAGCTCTATTGCGGAAACGACCCCGAGAAGCGCGGCTTTGACCAGCTCTACGCTCAGAAGGATGCTATCGAAGCCGAGGTCGGGCAATCGCTCTCATGGGAGCGGATCGACAACAAGACAGCGTGGCGCGTCATCATCCGGCGGCCTGATTGTCCGCCTGACAAAGAGGACAGGTGGCCGGAATACTTCACGTGGTACCTTGAGACGATGCAGGGCTACCGCCGGGCTTTTCAGCCGCGCATCGCCAAGCTTGATCTGAGCGCGGGCAGCCGCGCTGACGACGATGGTGAGCCTGCATGACACCGGGCGACGATGACATCCTCTACCCCGAGCACCACAGCCAGCTGAGCCACAGCGGCTGGGCCGAGGATGATCTCGTCAAGAAAGCGGCCATGGACCTGCTGGCCGGTGTCGGCTGGCGCGACCAAGACGACCTGATGCATGAATGGGCAGGCGACACGTCGTCCGAAGGTCGTCGCTCGATGCGCGAGGTTGTGTTGGTGGACCGCCTGCAGCCAGCCTTGGTCCAGCTGAACCCTGACATGCCCGAGATCGGCATCGAGAAGGCCATCGAGGTGCTGACCGAGGACCGCCGGGCGATGCCGCCGGTGGATGCTGCACAGGCCTTTCACAAGCTCCTGAAGGCGGGCGTGAAGGTCGAAGTGCCGGGGTCTGATGGCGGCTTCGAGACGCGGACCGTCCGGGTGATCGACTGGCAGTCGCCAGAGGCCAATCACTTCTTCGCCGCGACCGAATTCTGGGTGAAGGGCGAACTCTATAACCGCCGGGCCGATGTGGTCGGCTTCGTCAACGGGCTGCCCTTGCTTTTCATGGAGCTGAAGGCCCCGCATGAGAGCCTGAAGAAGGCGTATGACGACAATCTGACGGCCTACCGCACCGACATCCCGCAGCTCCTGACGCCCAATGCCATCGCGGTGTTGACCAATGGCACCCATGCCAAGCTGGGCTCGGCCTTTGCGCCGTGGTCCCACTTCTATGAGTGGAAGAAGGTCGACCGTGAGGATGAAGAGCCCAAGGTCAGCCTTGAGCGCCTGATCCGCGGTGTGGCGACGCCCGAGCGTTTGCTGGACCTGATCGAGAACTTCACCGTCTTCGAGACCGACCGGGGTGGTCTGGTCAAGAAGGTGGCCAAGAACCACCAGTACCTCGGGGTCAACAACGCGGTGGAGGCCGTGGCCGGGCTGGACGAGACCAACCGGCAATTGGGTGTCTTCTGGCATACACAAGGCTCGGGCAAGTCGCTTTCCATGGCCTTCTTCGCGGGCAAGGTTTTGCGCACGATGCCGGGCAGCTGGACCTTCGTGCTGGTCACCGACCGGACCGAGCTGGACGAGCAGATCTACAAGACCTTCGCCGCCTGCGGTCTGGTCACCGAGACCGAGGCGCATGCGGGCAGCGTGGCCGAGCTGCGCCAGCTGCTGCAGGAAGACCATCGCTTCGTCTTTACCCTGATCCACAAGTTCCAGACCAAGGGCGGCGAACCGCACCCGGTGCTTTCCGAGCGCAGCGACATCATCGTGGTGACCGACGAGGCCCACCGCAGCCAGTACGACACGCTGGCCCTGAACATGCGGCGGGCGCTGCCCAACGCCGCCTTCCTTGGCTTCACCGGCACGCCCCTGATGGCGGGCGAGGAACTGACCAAGGGCGTCTTTGGCGACTATGTCTCGATCTACAACTTCACCCAGTCCATTGAGGATGGCGCGACCGTCCCGCTCTACTACGAGAACCGCATCCCCGAGCTTCAGCTCGACCAGTCGGCCTTCAATGACGAGGTGCAGGGCATCTTGGAGGCAGCCGAGCTGGATGAGGATCAGGAGAAGGAGCTCGAACGCAAGCTGGGCCGTGACTACCACCTGATCACACGGCCGGATCGCCTCAAGACCATCGCGGAAGATCTGGTCGAGCACTTCCTTGGCCGCTCCAAGCGCGACAAGGCGATGATGGTCTGCATCGACAAGGCCACGGCCGTGCGGATGTACGACAATGTCCAGACCGTCTGGGCCGAGCGAACCGCCGACGTCGAGGCCCGTCTGGTTGCTGCCCGGGCGGGCGCGGCGAATGAAGAGGCGGACGCACTCGCCGACGAGCTGGAGGTACTGCAGACAACCGACATGGCGGTGGTCGTCTCCTCGGCCCAGAACGAGGCCGCTGAGCTGGCCAAGAAGGGGCTCGACATCGTGCCTCACCGGGTGCGCATGCGGGACGAGAAGCTCGACGAGAAGTTCAAGGACCCGGACGATCCGCTGCGCCTTGTCTTCGTCTGTGCGATGTGGATTACGGGCTTCGATGCCCCGTCCATCTCGACCGTCTATCTAGACAAACCGATGCGCAATCACACCCTGATGCAGACCATCGCGCGGGCCAACCGGACCCTGAACGACAAGCAGGCAGGCTTCATCGTCGACTATGTCGGCGTGTTCCGGAACCTGCAGCTGGCCTTGGCGATCTATGGCCAACCAACCGGTGGCGGTGACAGTCCGATTGTCGACAAGGCCGAGCTGCTGGCCCATCTCGCGGTCCTGATCGAGGAGGTCCGGGAGTATTGCCTCGGGCAGGGGGCGGACCTTGATGGCGTGCTGGCCTCTGCCCCGGGATCGCCCCAGCGGCTGGAGGCCTTCGCGGCAGCCTATGACGCCCTTGTGTCACCCGGGGATGTCCGTGGCGGCTTCATGCGCTCTGCGCTGGATGTGATCCGGGTGTATAAGGCGATCCTGCCGGACGAGCGGGCTGCACCGTTCGCGCCGATGGGCTCGCTCCTCTCCGCACTCGTGAAGCGGCTGCGGGCGGAAGTGACGCGGCCGGATGTCGACACGGTGATGGGGCAGATCGAGGCCCTGCTGGACGAGACCATCTCGGCCGAGGACTACCGGCTGAAGGCGCAGGGCGAGCAGCCATTGCTGGACCTGTCGCAGGTCGACTTCGATGCTCTCCGGGAAAAGTTCGCGGGCGGGCGTAAACGCAGCGAGGCTGAACGGCTGCGGGCCCTGCTGGAACGCAAGGTCCAGGCGATGGCCAAGCTCAACAAGTCCCGGCTAGATCTGGTGAAGAAACTTGAGGCGATGATCGAGCGTTACAACTCCGGTTCCCAGAACATCGAGAGCTGGTTCGAGGACCTCGTGAAGTTCGCCCAAGAGCTGACCGAGGAGGAAGGCCGGACCATCCGTGAAGGGCTCAGCGAAGAGGAACTCGCCATCTTCGACATCCTCACGCAGCCCGAGCCGGTCCTGACCGACAAGGAGCGTGAGCAGGTCAAGTCGGTGGCGAAGGACCTGCTGGCGAAGCTGAAGTCCGACAAGCTGGTGCTCGACTGGTGGAAGCGTCAGCAGACGCGCTCGGCCGTACAGTCCCTGATCAACCGAACGCTGGGGAAGTCGCTCCCCGAGACCCCGTTCACGGACGAGATCTACAACGCCAAGTGCGAGCTCGCCTACGCGCATGTGTACGAGGCGTATGGCGGGGCCGGGAGAGAGGTCTATGGCGAGTAAGGGAGCCGGAAAGGGCCATTATGGCCCTCTAAGGGATAGCCCTTGGCGGTTCAGAAGTCGTACCCGTTGTCTCGCTCGTCCGTCCACGCGTCCAGCTTAGCGTTGCGGTCCTCCTCCCAGTCCGGGCTCTCCATTAGCATTGATGGCAACCCGTTGTGGAGCATCCGGATGGCCATGGCGAACGCGTCCGGGTTCTTCTCCAGCTTGTCGCTGAAGTTCTTCCGCAATCGGGCGTGGAGGTCGTGGGCCAGCTTGGTCACCCAGTCCTCATCAATCTCGATGCTTTCTTCAGGGCCGCCGAAGGATGCTTGAAGGACCTGCTGCCAAGGATACGTCGACAGACTTTGCTTCGTGAACTTGTCGGGAAATTTGGCGAGCAACTCGCGCAGGCGGCTCCTCATCTTCTTGACCTGAGACTGGCTCAGGTCGGCCTTGGCCATAACCTCTTTCACCTTGAGGTCAGTCAGGCAGACCAGACGCCAACCGGCTGTCGACTTGTCAGTCTTCATGAGCGACAGCGTGGTCTTCACGTTCCGCTCCGTGGCCTCTGATACGGCTTGAAGCGCGGAGCCTTCGAAGGTTTCGACCGGAATGCTCCTGTCTCGCCAATGTTCCGAGCTTCTGTAGGCCGCCAAGCGGTGGTGCCCGTCCACGACGAACCATGATTGGCCGGACCAGTACACGAGGATGGAATCGAGGGCCTGCTCCCCGCGTCTCTCCAAGACCTTCCGGAGTTCCTCGGCGTGGTAGGGGTCAACAGTGTCATCACCCAGCGTCCGGGGTTGGAAGGCAGCCGGTAGAACATCGATGGTTGAGTGAGGGAGGCGACCGTCGATAACCGTCGGAGTGGGACTGCCGCCAGCTTGCTTGTGCAGGTCCAGAAGCTCCAACGCGGACGTGATGTCTGTGGGTTGGCTGTCGTCGTCTAGCATATTGGAAGCCCTCTACCTTTGGGCAGATAGATCGCCCGGTTGTTTCGCCTGTGTCGAGCCTCCCCAGTGCGTTTCCACATGATACTACTGCGTTGGCTGGCCTGCTGGCTCGAGCAGCGCTAGTCACGACGCGTTGGTCCGAGTGAGCACTGCCTATGCCTAGCCGAACACCGAAAGTCTCCGAAAGGGCGAAGCTGCCCAACCACATGTATACCTACTGCCGCGTCGTCGGCTGCCCACACCCGGCGCGCGCTGGCACGGCCAAGGGCCTCGACACGCGTTTCTGCCGCAAGCATGCGGATCACTACTCGCGCCATGGCAGCCCCTACAAGCGGTCCTACACGGCCAAGGAGCTGGCCCCGCACAGGAAGGCCGCCCGAGGGTGGCTGAAGGCGAACCTCACGGACCGATGGGTCGAGAATGCTCTCCAGCGCATCAGGGGCCTGTATGACCGCTCAGGGCCTCATGTGGAGGCCTACAGGCTTGCTGGGATGACACCCCAAGAGCGATCACGGGCAGCGTGGGCGAGGCTCAGGGCGGCCGGAGTGGACCCATTGAAGGTGCTGGAGGCGTGGCTTGTGGTCGACCGGATGATCACCGCAGACCCTCAGCCCGTCGAGACTGTCGAGTTCCGCCGGGTGCAGGCCGCAAAGACCGTCCACCGGCTTGCATCAGGTTCCCACAAGCGTTGGGTGCGGGAGGTGCCGAGGATGGTCGGTGTCGCGAACATCCCGATCAAGGAAGTGACAGAGCTGCACAAATATCCGCACAGCCGGGGCCGGGTGCTGCGGCTCATGGGGGCCGACATCGAGGAGGCTTGTGGGCTTGTGAAACTTCCAACAATCGTTGGGTAGGTCTCTTGCCTAGCGTTCAAGCGGAGGCCAGCTGGGGGGCAAGGAGATCGCTATGACCAACGAAGGCCTAGTCCTGAACCACCTTGTGTCTCACCCGGATGCTGTGTGTGACGATTGCCTGTCGAGCCGACTTGCCATCACGCCTCGGCAACAGGTGAACCAGATAGCCAACTCCCTAGCTCGACAGGGGCGTATCCGTCGGTACAAGGATAACTGTTCCAGCTGCCACGGGGTGAAACTGCTGAACGCCTCGCAGTAGACAGGTGCTATCTCGACGTCCCTGTCGCGTCAGCCGGGTCCAGCGTTGCCGCGCGTCCAGTCCGCGAGGCGTTCGGATGTGATGGCGAGTATCTGCGTCCCGCTGACCGCGCTCGTCGCTGCTACGAACGCGTTGATGGTGGCCTCTCCACTGCCCGGAGCGGTCACAATCGTATAGCCTTGGAGCTGCCGTAGATATCGAGCGATCTGGAGAACACTAATGCTGCTATCCACCCTGCTGATCAATTCACTTGTGCAAGCTGCCGCTCAGTCGGAGGTGCCGAACCTGCATCCTGATGCCGTGATCGCGGACTACATCATCGCTGACAGCTGTTTCGATGATGCAGATGTGGTTCGTGTGTATCTGGACCACGTGGTCGATCAAGTGACTGACGGACGAGCGGTCCGCCTCCACTCCCCATCTCGCAACGGCCGGTACCCTGCCGAGTTCATCATGATGACAGTTGCAGTCGCCGGTGCGGGGAGGCAATGCTCGGCAGCGATTAGCCTCCAGGACGCCTTCACAGTGGACGATGATCCAGCAGTGGCCCTCGTCGACTCTAGTTACATCGTCGCGCACATTTTTGAGCGCAACGACTTGTCTGATCTCGCTGAGTACGTTCGGGCGGCGTTGGGGTATCGATGGAACTCTCCAGCCATAGAACTCAGCAGGCTACGAGGTGACGCTCGGCCGTTGCCGGACTACGCCATGCCACCGCGGTCAGTCGAAGCACGGCAAGCCAACACGGCTTCAGGGCCTCTCGATTTCCCCGGCCAAACGGTCCAACATCACCCGCTTGTTGAGCCTAACGAGCAAGATTGATCGCGCTTGATGCGCTGCACGCTGGACCGGCTGATGCCAAGGGCCTCGCCAACCGCTGCCTCAGTAAGTCCCTCTCCAAGCAGCCGCAGGACGTCGTTGGCCTTCCGCCGTGCTGTCGGTGCGCGCCCCTTGTATTTGCCCTCGGCCTTCGCCTTGGCGATACCCTCTCGCTGGCGCTCCAGCATGATCTCGCGCTCGAACTCGGCCACGGAGCCGAGAATGCCAAGCATCAGCTTCCCGGTGGCCGAACCTGTGTCCAAGTCCATGGCAAGGATACGCAGGGCCGCTCCTCGCGCCCTGACGCGCTCCACGATCTCCATGAGGTCACGGATGGATCGGGCAAGGCGGTCCAGCTTGGTGACCACCAGCACGTCGTCGTCGCGGAGGTAGTCGATGGCGCTGTTCAGCTCGTCCCGCTTCTTCGTGGCGGAGACCTGTTCGGAGAAGACCTTGTCAGCCCCAGCGGCCTCAAGGTCCCTGACCTGCGCCTCCAGTCCAGCCTCTTGGTCGGCAGTCGATGTCCTTGCGTATCCGATGATCATGCGTCGCTCCTCAGCCTCACTAGGTTGATTGACCTTGTGATGCTAGCGGCGTCATAAGTCAACGGGGACTTGTGTGACGCCTCCTGTGGAGGTCGGCCGGGAGCGTCACTAGGGCAAGGTCTATTGAGGTGGTGGCGCAGCCTCGCTGACCGAAAGCACCCAGCCAGTTATGCAAGCAACTAGATAGAGTGACATTGGGCCAATGATAAACCAGAGCAACGAGAGTGTGATCCACCCGGCCCCGTTGTAACCCCAGTAAATGCCAATGAATGTTACACCAAACCCGTAGAGGAATGCCCATGCCACTGCGGCGAGCCAGTAAACGGCAACGAGAACTACCAAGAAGCGAGCAGAGGCTTTCGAGGCGAGGTTGCGACGAACCCAGACAGCAGGGCGGAGGAGAAAGTTGGACAATGACATGCTGTATCCATGGGAACGAGGGGACAACCTCAACGATACCAAGAAAGCTATTGAAGTCACAAGCTTGGAGTGAAATGAGGCAAGTCCCCCGTTGAGGGAGAACGGTAGGAACGGGTGGCGGTCTTGTTTTGTTGCAAGCGATGTAGTTGCCAGCGCCGCTGGAAATGAGACTGTAGGGCGTGAGGGTGGCGCCAATGTTAGGTCGGCCGACGCATAGGGGGTTGAAAGACTGACCTATCGGGGCCCCCAAGGGGGGGAACACGCCGCCGGTCTTGTCATTTATAGGCGCTCAGGTTCCTGAACAAAATCCGATCTGCCTTGCCCTGTGTCACAGAGATCTGGTACACGCAGAGCAACATTAGTCGGTGTGCCACACGGATCGGCATGGCGTAACGATCTGAAAACTCAGTGCTTCACGGAGTGACCAAGATTGGTCTTGCTCCGGCCAGGGGCACCATTCCTGATCTCACCGCCGTACGCGTCGCGGACGCCTCTGACGGGGCGGCACATGGGCGCCGGGCTTGGTGACACGGCAATTCGCTTCGCTCTTGCTTTTTGTCAACTGGCCGTGAATGGCGCTGAGCCGCCTACCTGACAGCATCGTCATCAAGTCCTTGAAATCGGCCCTCGTCAGTCCTCCTTGCTGGTGCTAGCCTTCTGTTTCGAGCCTGGACGGAGGCCTGTGTCTTGCTGTCGCCTGGAAATGCGTTGTTGGTGGCCCGCCTTGCTCTGGCGGTGATGTTCCTGTGGTTCGGGGCGATGAATTTCACCGCCGTGGGGACGCAGATCACCGGCAGCTGGATCGAGGGGCATGCCTTTCTGTCGGGCCTGGCCGGCCAAGCCGGCTCAGCGGCCAAGACACTCGGGGTCTATCAGATCATTGCCGGCATTCTCATCGGTGCCCCGATCCCGTCGGGCAGTTTCCGTCGGATCGGTTTTGCGATGAGCGGACTTTATGCGGCGATGGCGCTGACAGTCCTCTTCACCAATCCGGTCTGGATCGAGGCGGCGGGTGGTTTTCCGGCCATCGGGTCCGGCCAGGGCATTCTCAAATACATCGCCATCCTGGGCCTGTCCCTGTGGGGCGGGAGTTTCGAGAATTCCCGCATGTTCGCCCAGCGGCATACCGACATGCGGCTGTGGAGCCAGCCAGTCATGTGGCTGGGCCTGGTTCTGGTGCTGGGTTGGATCGGCGGCATGAAATTTACCGCGGTCGAAGCCGCCGGCATCGAACCGCTGGTGCAGACCTCGCCGGCCTTTGCCTGGCTGCTCGGCCTGATGTCGTTGCAGACCCTGTCCAATCTCATTGGCATGATCGAACTGATCACCGTGGTCGGACTGATCGGCTACTGGTTCAACACGACCTTGTTCCGGATGGGGCTTTACCTGGCGATATTCACTTTCATCCTGACCCTGAGCTTCCTGATCACCTTCCCGGGCAGCTGGGCGGGCGAGCTGGGCGGTTTCCCGGCGCTGGGGCGGGCGGGTCATTTCCTGCTCAAGGATTTGCCCTTGCTGGCGGTCTGTCTGGCCATGCTGTCCGAGACCGGTCGCCAGGGCACGCTCAGCCGTCGCTAGGCTTTCGGCCGCCCCTCGCTTGACGCGGGGATCCTCGGTAATCTTTTGAAACATGTGATCACACTTGCGGCGTCAGCGTCTGGCCTTGCTTGACCGGGCGAGGGCGCCCCATATCGTCTCGCGCAAGAAAGATAATGGGAGGTCGACAGGATGGGCATGCTGGGCGCGATTGCGCGCGAGTTCAATTTTGTAACGAGCATGCTGCCAGTGCTGAGCACGGTGAGAAAAGTGGGCGCAGGATCGGGCCTGCGCGTGGCGGACCATATCGAAGCCACCGTCGACCGATATCCCGACCGGCCCATGGCCATCCTCGATGACGGCGAGATCAGCTATCGCGAGTTTGAAGCCTACGCCAATCGCATAGCCCACTGGGCGCTCGATCAAGGCCTGACGCCGGGCGATACGGTCGCCCTTTTCATGACCAATCGCTGGGAGTACATCGCGACCTGGTTCGGTCTGTCCAAGGTCGGGGTCGTGACCTCGCTGATCAACAACCAGCTGACCGGCGCATCGCTGGCCCATTGCCTGACCATTGGTGACACCCAACACGCCATTGTCGAAGCCGAGCTGGCGGACGCCTATGGCGCTGCGCGGGCGTGCGGCATTGGAGAGATTTCGGCCTGGTCTGTCGACGGGGCAATCGAGGGCGCACAGGAATTGGCACCTGCGCTTGAAGCGGTCAGCGATCGCCGCCCTGACCTGTCGGTGCGCGCGGATGTGACACCGGAAGCCCCGGTGCTGAAAATGTTCACCAGCGGCACGACCGGCCTGCCGAAGGCTGCGCTGATGACGCATGTCCGCGCACTCTACTATCTCAACATCTTCGCCATCATTGCCAAGGCGTCGCCGGAAGACCGGATGATGATGGTCCTGCCGCTCTATCATGCGACCGGCGGCTTGTGCGGTGTCGGGTGTGCGCTGTCCTTCGGTGGATCGCTGGTCATCCGGCCGCGCTTCTCGGCCTCGGCCTTCTGGCCCGATGTGAAGCGCTTCAAGGCGACCCTCTTCATGTATGTCGGCGAGCTGTGCCGCTTCCTGATCAATTCGCCGGAAGTGGCTGAGGAGAAGGATCACACCCTGCGCTGCGCGATCGGCAATGGCATGCGCCGTGATGTCTGGGAGGCTTTCCAGAGGCGTTTCGCACTGCCTGATATCGTTGAGTTCTACGGGTCCACGGAAGGCAATGTCGGCCTGGTGAATGCCTACAACCAGCCCGGCGCTGTCGGTCGTGTTCCAAATTATCTCAAACACCGTTTCAACATCGACCTGGTCAAATTCGACCTCGATGCGGAAATGCCGCTGCGCGACACGAAGGGGCGCTGCATCCCCTGTGAGCCGGGCGAGGTCGGCGAGGCGATCGGGCGGATCGATCCGAAGGATGCGCGTTTCCGCTTTGACGGTTATGGCTCGAAGGAAGACACCGAGAAGAAGGTGTTGCGCGACGTCTATGCCGAAGGCGATGCCTGGTTTCGGACCGGCGATCTCATGTCACGCGACAAGCTGGGCTACTATTATTTCGTCGACCGGGTCGGTGACACGTTCCGCTGGAAGTCGGAAAATGTCGCCACGGGCGAGGTTGCCGAGGCGCTGGTCTTTGAAGGCGTTGAGCAGGCCAATGTCTATGGCATTGAAGTCAAGGGCCATTCCGGCCGTGCTGGCATGGCGGCCCTGGTCACCGACGTGGCGCGTCCGCTCGATCTCGAGGCCTTGCACGCCCACGTCCACAACGCATTGCCGGCCTATGCACGTCCGCTCTTCCTGCGGCTGCAGCCGCAGACCGATACGACAGGCACGTTCAAATTCCGCAAGGTGGACCTGGTCAAGGAAGGCTTTGATCCGGCCAGGGTGAGTGACCCGATCCTGCTCGATCATCCCGGCGAGGGTCGATATGTGCCGCTGACCCCGGAGCTGTACGACGCCGTTCAGTCCGGTAGCCTGCGCGTATGAGCATTGCTGATCCGACCATCGACGAGGTCATAGATTTCTGGTTCGAAACGGCGGGCCCCAAACGCTGGTATGCGGCCTCGCCGGGTTTCGATGCGCGGGTGCGCCGCCTGTTTGCCAGGGCGGTGGAAGACAATGCGCGCCTGTGGTGGCAGAGCGGTCATCCCTGGGAGGACACCGCCTATGGCCAGTTCGCCCTGATCCTCATGTTCGACCAGTTCACCCGCAATATATGGCGCGGTTCGGGCCATGCCTTTGCGCATGATGACCTGGCTCGCCATCTCGCCTGGCAGATGGTCGATAACGGCTATGACTGGGTCATCCCGGAGGCGCGACGCGCCTTCGTCTACATGCCTTTCATGCACTCCGAGGATATCGCCGACCAGGACCTCTGCATTGAACTGGCGGAGGAGCGCCTGTCGGGTAGCGGGACGCGCGACCATGCGATCAAGCATCGCGAGGTGATCCGCCAGTTTGGCCGCTTCCCCTATCGAAATGAGGCGTTGGGGCGACGCTCGACGCCGGAGGAAGTCGCCTATCTCGAGGGCGGCGGGTATGCACCGGGCCGCAAACGCGCCTGACAGCTACCCGGCCAGAAAGACTCGGCAAATTCGACCGCAGGGCAGGGCGCGCCGATCTGTGGAAAACTCAAGGCCATGATTTTATTGATATAAATCCGGTGTCCGGCTGGCCCGCAGATTGCTCTTCCTGATCGAGACAGCCCCATCCGGCAGGAGCCCTGAATGACCCCGCACGTGCAAATCACCGCCCAAGACATCCACCAGATCGCCTGGACCATGGTCGATCTGCATGGCGCTCAGGCGATCGGTTACGCCGATGAGGCGGTCAGTGACCTGGACGGTCAGGGTCTGCCGGAAAGCGCTGACGCCTGGCGCGCCCTGCGTTCGGTGATGGAAGACGCGCTGGCCGGCCGCCTCGATCGCGAAGCCGGTGTCACGGTCCACTAGGTCCGTCTTGGGGCCCGGCGAGAGCAAATGCCGCGTTTGCGGCGCGGCGAGCCCGTGCTAACCGAAAGCTATGGACACGCCCAATTGGCCTGAGGCCTTCTCGAAATTCGGATTGCAGGACCCGCTCGAGCCCGCTCGCGCGGCGCCGCGGATGCGCGAAGCCCTGCTCGCGGCGACCCCGCATATGGATGTGCGCCCGCCAGACCTTGCCGAGGTGCGTGATCTGATGGTCCCGGGCGCCGAGGGTGAGCGCCGTGCGCGACTCTATCGGCCCAATGGCGCGGATGAGCCCGGGCCGTGCACCTTCTACATGCATGGTGGCGGTTATGTTGTCGGCGATCTGGAAAGCCATGACCGCCTGTGTCGGCGACTGGCGGCCAAGTCCGGTCATCGCGTGCTGGCGATCGACTACCGCCTGGCGCCGGAACATGTCTGGCCAGCCGGTGTCGAGGATTGTCTGGCGGCGTTTGACTGGTTATGCGGCCCCGGCGCCGAAACCGTCGGCGCCCAGCCGGACCGGATCGCGGTCGCCGGTGATTCCGCGGGTGGCGGTCTGGCGGCCATCCTGGCCCAGTCGCGACGCGACCGTATCTGCTTCCAGCTGCTCATATATCCGCTTTTGCAATTGGTTGAGCGCCGCAAGCCAAGGCCGAAACTTCTCGAGGGTCATATCCTCTCCAGCTTCACGCTCGATCAGATCGTGCGCGCCTATCTGAGCGATGCGGACCAGGCCAGCGAGCTGACCGTGTCGCCGCTTCTGAACAATGACCTCGCCGGTTTGCCGCCCGCCCACATCGTCGCGGCCGAGCTGGATCCGTTGCTGGATGAAGGCCGGGCCTATCGCGATCGTCTCGCGGCTGCGGGCATTCCGGTGACCTACAAGATCGGCAAGGGATTGCCGCACGCCTATTTCAATCTCACCGCGATCCTGCCCGGCGCCAAGGGCCTGGTCGATGAGACGGCACTGATCCTGGGTGACGGGCTGCGTGGCTGAGGCTTGCAGCGGAGATTTGCAATCGGACCCGGTCGGGCTTAGCTCCCGCTCATGAGCTTTTCTGATCGCTACCGCCCGAACCCTGCCTTCGCCCGTCTGGGCGATGATTTCTCCGATCCGGTCGAGCCGGCGGACTTCCCCGCCGCCATTGAACGGTTCTGGAATGGTCGCTGGGCTCCGGCTATCGGGCTGGATGGTCTCGATGCGGCCGCTCGCGAGGCGCATTTCCAGCGCTTTGAACCCCTGCCGGACAATCAGGTGACGCCGCGGGCGATGCGCTATCACGGCCACCAGTTTCGCACCTATAATCCCGAACTCGGTGATGGGCGCGGTTTCCTCTTCGCGCAAGTGACGGATGATCGCGATCGCCTGCTCGACCTCGCCACCAAGGGCTCCGGCCAGACCCCCTGGTCACGCGGCGGGGATGGCCGGCTGACCCTGAAGGGCGCGGTGCGTGAAGTATTGGCCGCCGAAATGCTGGAAGCGCTGGGTGTTTACACGTCCAAGGCCTTTTGCGTCTTCGAGACCGGCGAGCAGCTGGCCCGCAATGACGAACCCTCTCCGACCCGCTCGGCCGTGCTCACGCGGCTGGGGCATTCACACTTGCGCTTCGGCACGTTCCAGCGACACGCCCATGAGGGGGCGAGCGATCGGATTGGCCAATTGATCGATCACGCCATTGCGCACTATTTTCCGCATCTCGAGGGCGCGCCTGACCAGCCCGCCGCGCTGCTGGAAGCTGTGGTTTCGGCCTGTGCAGGCCTGGCCGCCGGCTGGATGCCGGCCGGCTTCGTCCATGGTGTGCTCAATACCGATAATCTCAATCTGACCGGTGAGAGCTTCGACTACGGTCCCTGGCGTTTCCTGCCGCATTACGAGCCGGGCTTTACCGCGGCCTATTTTGACCAGCAGGGCATTTACAGTTTCGCGCGCCAGCCCGAGGCGGTGTTCTGGGCGTTGCAGCAATTGGCCAATGCCCTGGCGCTAGTCGGTGAGCGACCGACCCTCGAGGCTGCGCTCAATACATTCCCGACCCTCTATCGCGAGGCCCTGCTCGACGCCTTCCTGCGCCGCTTTGGTGTGGCGTCGGCCGGGGAGGAGGCCGACGAGGCCCTGGTGCGCAGCTTTCTCGCCTTCATGGAGACCTCGAGGATGGGCTGGCAGGCGCCCTTCCATGACTGGTTCTGCGGGGAAGCCTCGGCCAGGCGGGCCCTGGCCGGCCCCCGGGCCCACGCCTATGCCGGGGAGGCATTCGAGGTCTGGCAGGCCGCCTTGTTGGCGCATGAGCCGGTCCGTCCGGACCGTCTGGCCCACCCCCTGTTCGAGCGCGCCGATCCGGTGGATCTGGTCATAGATGCGGTCGAGGCCTGTTGGGCGTCGATCGCGGACGCCGATGACTGGTCCGGTTTCGAGGCGTTGATCGCCGATATCCGTCTGACCGGAAAAGGCTTTGATCTGGGTCGTGACCGGGTAGGATTTCGGCCATGACACTCGATTTCATTCGTGCCGAGGCGCTCGACCATCCAGGCCTGGTCCACGCCTTCACCACGCGCCCGGGCGGCGAGAGCGACGGCGTCCATGCCTCGCTCAATCTGACCCGGTCGCGCGGCGACCAGGCCGCACATGTGGCAGCCAATCGCGAAGCGGTCCGCCAGGCGCTGGGTTTGCATGCGCTGGCCTTCGCCAATCAGGTCCATGGCCGCACCGTGCTGCGCGTGGACGGGCCGCCGAAGGGCGACCAGGCGGTGGGTGAGGGCGACGCTCTCATGACCGATCGACCGGGCATCGGTTTGGCCTGTCAGACGGCTGATTGCACACCCATCCTGCTGTTTGATCCCGCGCACCGGGCGGTGGCGGCGATCCATTCCGGCTGGCGTGGCACTGTGCAGAATATCGCCGCGACGACAGTGGCGGCGATGACCGACGCCTATGGTACCGACCCGGCCCGGCTTCTCGCAGCGATCGGGCCATCCATCTCGGCGGTCAATTACCGGGTCGGGCCGGAGGTCGTTGCGGAGTTCGAGGCGGTTTTCGATGTTACCGGCGGCATCCTGTCGCCGCGTGATCCGGAAGGTGGGGCCAATCTCGATGTGGGCGAGGCCTGTCGCCGTCAGCTTGTCATGGCCGGTCTCCCCGAGGCGGCGATCTGGCGGTCACGGCTTTGCACCTATGCCGAGACAGAGCGGCTCTTTTCGGCAAGGCGGTCGCACCATCGCGGCGAGAGCGGGCAATTCGGCGGACAGGCGGGGATTATCGCGCTGGCACCGGCCGGCTAGGCCGTCTTTGCCCCTTGGTTTTTGGCGCGGCTGGCTTAAACTTCCATACCGAAGCATCGAAACGGAGCCGATCCATGCCGCAATCCCTTGGCTATGCCGCCCAGTCCGCCGACACCGATCTGGCCCCGATCTCTTTCGAGCGGCGTGAACCCGGTCCGCACGAGGTCCTGATCGAGATCACCCATTGCGGGGTCTGCCATTCCGATCTGCATCAGGCCCGGAATGACTGGAAAAACACGATCTACCCCTGTGTTCCCGGTCATGAGATTGTCGGCACGGTGGCGGCGGTCGGGGCCTCGGTCAGCAAGGTCAAGCCGGGCGATACGGTTGGGGTTGGCTGCCTGGTCGACAGTTGTGGCACCTGCGGTCATTGCGATGAGGGGCTGGAGCAGTATTGCGATACCGGTTCAACGGGCACCTATAATGGCCGCCTTCCCGACGGCACCCACACTTTCGGCGGATATTCCCAGCGCGTGACCGTGAAGGAGAGCTTTGTCCTGCGTATTCCGGACACGCTTGATCGCGCCGGGGCGGCGCCGCTTCTGTGTGCCGGCATCACAACCTATTCCCCGCTGCGCCACTGGAAGGTCGGCCCGGGGCAGAAAGTCGGCGTTGTTGGGCTTGGCGGGCTGGGCCATATGGCCGTGAAGCTGGCCAAGGCGATGGGCGCGGAAGTCGTCCTTTTCACCACGTCGCCGGGCAAGGTCGAGGATGCCAAGCGTCTCGGCGCGTCCAAGGTGGTGATCTCGAAGGATCGCGACCAGATGAAAGCCGAGCGCTATACGCTCGACTTCATTCTCGACACGGTTGCCGCTTCGCACAATCTCAACCCCTATCTCGATTGCCTGAAGGTCAATGGAGCCCTGGTCCTGGTTGGTGTGCCGGATGAGGCTCATCCCTCTCCTTCGGTCGGTCGCCTCCTTGCCAAGCGCCGCTCGATCGCCGGGTCCGCCATTGGCGGGATCGCCGAGACCCAGGAAATGCTCGATTTTTGTGCCGAGCACGGCATCGAGTCGGATATCGAGATGATCGCCATGGCGGATATCAACCAGGCCTATGAGCGCATGCTCAAAAGCGATGTGAAGTACCGCTTCGTCATCGACATGGCGACGCTCACCTGAGATCGGCCGGTTTCCGTGAACCGGAAAGTCTGGTGACCCCGACTGGATTCGAACCAGTGGCCTACGGATTAGGAATCCGTTGCTCTATCCGACTGAGCTACGGGGCCTGCCAGGGTGCTTAACTGGAATAGTTGAAAAGCTGACGCAAGCGCGAAGGGCGGTCTTTTGCGGGTTTCCCATCGCTGGCCGCCGACTTGCCGCTCTCCGTCGTTCGCCGTCCATCCTGGCCACCCTTTGGTAACCATTGGCCCAATTAAGCGTTTGTTTACAACGTCTATTAGGGCGGGCGAAACGCAAGACGGGAATAGTGGACGCTTGAAATTGGGCTAGGAGGGTCCTCATGCGTCAGTATTTGAATTCCGGAGCTGCGGCGATAGCGCTCATGTCCCTGACAGGGGCATTGATGCCTGCATACGCGCAGAATTCCGACGAGAATGACGGCAATCAAGACACCTTTCTTCATCCCTATAGCGGGGACATCAATCCCTTCTACGGTGATATCAATCCCTTCCGGGGAGACATCAATCCCTTCCGGGGTGACATCAATCCCTTCTACGGGGACATCTCCCCCTTCTGGGGCGACATCAATCCCTTCTGGGGCGACATCAATCCATTCGGCGGGGACATCAATCCCTTCTTCGGCGGGGACATCAATCCGTTCTGGGGCGATATCAACCCCTTCGGTGGTGACATCAATCCGTTCTGGGGTGACATCAACCCCTTCTGGCAGGACATCGGTCCGGTCTGGGGCGACCTCAACACCGAATGGAATCGCACTGCCGCCATTGACGGTAACTTCACGTCAATCGCGAGTGAGATGTCGTCCGTCTTCGACCAGGCCGAGCAGGTCTTTGGCGCCGCCATCCTGGCCCAGACCGGCGAGAGCATGGATGCAGCTTTTCTGGATGAGTTACTGGAACGCTTCGGCATTGATCTCGGCAACCCCGACAGCCTCGGAGACGTAACAGTCGGTGAGCGCTCCGAATTCTTCCTGATGTTCTACGACAGCCTGATGAATTTCTCCGGCGTTGATCATGTCGATCACTGGATGCCGGCCATCAATTGGTCTCCTGCCTTGGCCGCGCGCTATGACCGCGGTTACACGCCGACCGTCGGCGTGCTCGATTTCAGCGTGAATTCGGTCGATGGCGGCAGTTTCCGCGGCCAGCTCGGCGAGCGCGACTACCTCAATGTCAATCACGGCAATGCCGTCGCCAGCCTGATCGGTGCGCCGGTGGACGGCACTGGAGTGATGGGTGTCGCCCCGCATGCGGCGATGCGCTTCTACAATCCTTTCGATGAAACTCACACCGCCAGCTGGCGCGATGTTGCGCTGGGTGTTCGGTCGCTCTCCAGAGGCGGCGCAAAAATCATCAATATGTCTCTGGGCGTGCCGGGATGGACCCTGCATCGCGAGTGGAGACGGGTCTTCATGCATCGGGCTGTCGCTCGCCGGGCCGACACTCTGACCTTCGTGATTGCGGCTGGAAATGATGGTCTCACCCAAACCCGAAATCTCAACTGGACCGGCGTGTCCGTGGTCGACAATCTGATCTTGGTCGGCTCCGTCGACCCCCTGGGCAATATCTCGTCCTTCTCCAACCGCCCCGGTGAGGCCTGCCTCCTGGTGAATGGGGAGTGTCAACCGGGATACCGGCTCATGGACCGTTTCGTGGTCGCGCCAGGTGAGTTGCTGCTGGTCAATGATGGCGAGGGCGGAGTGACGCGGGCGTCGGGCACATCCTTCGCGGCACCACTGGTCGCGGGCGCCGCCGCCTTGGTCAAGGGCGAGTGGTTCTGGCTCGACGGCAGTGAAGTTGCGGATGCCATTTTGTTGTCGGCGCGTGATCTGGGCGAGCCGGGTGTGGATCCGGTTTATGGCCGTGGCATGCTGGATGTTGCCGGTGCGATGTCGCCACTCAACGCGTCGGACCTCTATGCCTATGACCGCCGTTCTCGACGCGTCGCGGCCGACAGTCTGATGATCACTGGTGGTCGCCTGTCCCTGCGCTATGCCAATCGGAACCATGTCACGGTGTTCGAGGATATCGGCGACAGCTTCCGGGACTTCACGATCTCGGTGGACGATCTGATTGTCGGGAGTTCGCTCTCGGAATCGGTCGCCAATGCCTACGCCGAACAATATATCTATGAGCGGACCGGCGCGTCGCTGAACGGGACGAGTTTCTCGGATATCAGCCGTGCGTCGCAGGTCCTGTCCCAGCGCGGCAATCTGATGGTGACGGCCACGGCCTCCACCCTGGATCCGTCCAATGTCGGCTATGCCCGTGAACTCGGCTTCCATGCCGGTGTCGAGCTGACCGATACGGAGAGCGGCCGCTCCATGACATTCGGTGTGGGTGAGGGCGCTCTGGCGCTGTCCAGCCAGGCCGGCTTCAACCTCTTCTCGGACCATCGTCCGGAGAGCGGCGGCGTCAATCCGGTTCTCGGCTTTGCCTCGGGCGGTGCCTATGCAGCCAGCACCGTCGACCTGCTCGGTGATCTGGAGCTCTCTTTCGGTGTCACAACGACCTATGAGCAGGCGCTCTTTGTCATGCCGGGGACTGGTGAGGAACGCGCCCTGTTTGATGGTGTCGCACCCTATCAGGCCTTCGCTGCCAATCTCGATCTCAGCTATCCGCTGAGTGACCGTGTCACGGTCAATGGCTCGCTGACGCAGCTGCATGAGGCGAGCGGTCTGCTCGGTGCCCAGGGCAGCAGTATTCTGGCCCTTGAGGGCGGTGCGGACACGACCGCACTGACCTTTGGTGTCGACGCCCAGCCATCCTCGCGGATCGGGCTGAGTGCCTCGGTGACCATGGCCCAGACGCGGACCACCGCCTTTGATGGTGGACTGCTGGACATTGCCGATCGTATCGACAGCACTGCGGCCCAGGTCTCGGTCCGGTACGAGGCCCTGTTCTCGAACGCTGACGGTGTCCGGTTCAGCATGGTTCAGCCGCTCCATATCGAAAGCGGTGCGCTGAGCTATACCGGCATGGCAGTCACCGATCGTGAGACCGGCGAACTCGCTGTCGAGAGCGATGTCTGGGAGCTGGGTGGCCGCCGTCCCGTCTATGCCGAGGTCATCTACGTGACCGAGCTGGGCTCTTCGGATCGACGCGTGAGCCTTTTCAGTCGCCAGCAATTGTCCGGTGATGAGCAGGTCTCCGAGTTCTCCGCCGCGACCAGCGGTGTCCGCTTCGAAATGCGCTTCTGATCCACTCGGCAGCGCCTTGAAAGAGGGCCGTCGGCGAAAGCCGGCGGCCCTTTTCGTTTGGGCGACAGGCCCGCCGGTGGGTCTGCCGGTGGGCCAAATTAGCTATTCCTTCAGCCTGCGCTGGTAGAGGTAAGCATCAAACCCGTCCAAACGACGCGTTCGGAGAGTATTTGTGCGTTTGCTCGCAAACCCACTGGCGGTGATTGCATTCGTCCTGAGCCTGACCCTGGCTCTGGCGCCTATGGATGTGCGCGCACAAGAATCCGAAGGTATAGAGAGCTTCGCGGACGCCGTGAGCGCGTCGCAAGCCGCCATGATGCGTGATCCGACGGCCGCCCTGTCACTCTCAGAACGTGCCGAGGATCTGGCCCGCCGCCTCATGATTAATGAGCGCGATGAAGCGATGGCGACGGCCTGGTGGCTTCAGTCCGAGGCGCTGACCCGAATGGGGCGTGCCGAGGAGGCTTATCCGATCGCGCTCGCGGCACAGTCGCGTCTGGGCGAGGCGCCGCGCGAGACCAAACTCCTGGCGGACATCTTCACCTCGCTCGGGCGAATCGAGAAAGTGCTGGGCGAGCACGGCGATGCGCTGGAAAATTATCAGCGCGCCTATGAGATCTATCGTGATCTGGGCGAAAGCCGCAGCGAGTCGATCGCGCTCCAGTCCATGGCGTCCATCTATACCGATGCCAGGCAATATGAGCGCGCGGTGGAGTATTTCCAGAATGCGCTGGAGCGCTATCAGGATCCCTCGCTGGACCTCGCCGCCCACAATAATCTCGCCAACGCTCTGACCCAGCTTGAACGCTATGACGAGGCCGCCCGTTCCTTCGAGCAGGCTCGGACCCTGGCCAATACGATGGGCAGCGCCATCCTCGAGGCGCGCGTGCTCAACAATCTGTCCAACATGCAGCTGGAACAGGCCGATTATGACGGCGCGGAAGCGTCTATTGATGCCGCCTTCGCCCTGGTTGAGGATGATGGCACGTTCGAATGGGTCCGCTTCTTCTGGGGCGTTCGGGCCCAGATCGCTTTCGGTCGCGGGGATTCCCGGCGCGCTGTCCGCTTCCTGAGCGTGGCTTTCCGCGATGTCGATGTCGAAACCACTTCGCAGAATTATACCGAATTGCACGGCAGCGCTGCCGAGATATATGCCGCGCATGGTGACTGGGTCTCCGCCTATGCTCATCTGCAGGCCTTCAAGCGCCTCACCGATGAGCGTGCGGCCTTCGCGAGCTCGGCCAACAGCGCCCTCGTCGGCGCCCAGTTCGATTTCACAGAACAGGAACTCGAGATCCAGCAATTGCGCTCTGAGGGCCTCGAACAGGCGCTCGAACTGGCGCGGGCGCGCCAGGCCCGGAATACGATGATCGCCCTGGGTCTGGGGGCGGGTTGCATCTGCATCGCCGGCATCGTGTTCGCGAGAAGCCGCGTCGCGCGCGCGAAGGCGATGGCATTGTCGGAAAGTCTCTATACGGATGCGAGCACAGGGCTGCCGACCCACGCGGCCATGCTTCGCGACCTGGCGAAGGTCACGGCCGAGACAGGCGAGGCGCCGGTGGTCATCTCGGCACAGATCAAACGTCGCAAGCATCTGTCTGGCGCCCTCGGCTATCGCGTTTACTCGCGCTTCGAGCAGGCCGTCGCGGCGCGCCTTGCCGGAGGTGCGCATCCGGTGACGGTCTACAGGCTCCTGCCGGGTCTTTTCGGGTTGCTGCAGCCTTCCGCCGACACGCGCGAGGCCAATGCCGTGGCCCGGGGTGTTGCCGGACTGTTCGAAACCGCGGTGCAAGTCGACGATCTCAATATTGATGTCGGTATCGTGTGTGGTCTGGCCTGCGACAGCGACCCGGAGACGGCTGTGCGTCAGGCTCATCTGGCCATCGACCAGGCGCGCCACCTCAATGTGCCGCATGCTGAATTCGACAAGGAATTGTACGGCAATCCTGCCGCGAACCTGTCCCTGATGAGCGAAATGATGCGGGCGACCGAGAAGGGCGAGATGTCGCTCTACTATCAGCCCAAGCTCAAAGTGCGCACCGGCAGGTTTGAAGCCGTGGAAGCGCTAAGCCGCTGGTTCCACCCCGAGCGCGGCTTCATTTCGCCGGATCAGTTCATCCCCCAGGCCGAGGAAACCGGGCATATCCGGCCCTTCACCGAATGGGTGATCCGACAGAGTATAGCGGATCAGAAGCGCCTTCTGGCCGAGGGCAAGCCGATCTCCGTCGCGATCAATATCTCGGGTGCCCTGGTGGGCGATCCCGATTTCGCGCGCAAGGCGCGCGCTTTGATTGTCAGTGCCAGCGGGCCGATCACGTTCGAGATCACCGAGACGGCCGTGATGACCAATCCGGAAAAGGCCATCGAACATCTGAACATGTGGCGCGAATCCGGCGCCCGGATATCGATCGATGATTATGGAACCGGTCAGTCCTCGCTGGCCTATCTGCAAATGATCCCGAGCGACGAGCTGAAACTGGACCGTCAATTCGTGTCCAATCTGAACGCCAATGCGCGCGGGCGCATGCTGATCAAGTCAACAATTGATCTGGCTCACAATCTCGGTCTGGAAGTCGTCGCCGAAGGGGTTGAGACCGAGACCGACTTTGCGGCTCTGAAACTGCTTGGCAGTGACTGGGTCCAGGGCTTCCTCCTGTCCAAACCGCTGCCGATTGACGGCCTGGCCAAGTTTCTTGCCGAGCCGGAGGAGACAATCCGGAAGTCGCGCCTCGTTTGATGCGCTGACGGGGAGGCGCTGCCAGAGGCGTGTTCTTGGCCCGGATGGCTTCAACCACAACACCAGACCGCCGCCCAGCCTCACCGTCCCGGTCTGCGCCGTGATGACCAGAGCGTTGGCGTCGAGACCACAGGTTCGGGTCCCGCTTCCGGAGCGCCCGCTGCGCGCCATGCCTTGCCCGACCGGTTGCGGGGCGGCCGGGCGATACAGGGTTCGGGGCTGCTGAGGGATCGGAAAAGCTCAACATGGTGGGCGATGAGCGCGGTCGGGTTCCGGTGCGTCACCAGACCGGAGGCCGCTCGAGAACGCAAAAGGGCGGGGCCTTTCGGCGCCCGCCCCTTTCATGCGTGTGTCAGCGATCGCGGTCTAGCGAACCTGTTCGCGCAGCGTGCTGAGCTGGTGCGCCACTTCCTGCGTCGCTTCGGTCATCTGGTCGACAGCTTCCTTGCCGCGGGCCACCGACTCGCCGGAGCCGCGCACGCCGTCGAGGATTTCCTTGACTTCATTGTCGAGGGCCGAGATCCGAGCCGCGATGTCTTCGGTTGCCTTGGCTGTCTGACCGGCCAGGGCTTTGACTTCGCCGGCGACGACCGCGAAACCGCGGCCGGCATCGCCGGCACGCGCGGCTTCGATGGTCGCGTTCAGGGCCAGGAGATTGGTCTGGCTGGCGATCGCTTCAATCGTTGAAAGGATGGCATTGATTCGCTGGGAGGCATCGGTCAGGGCTTCGACCCGGCGCTCGAGCACCTGGCTGGATTCCTCGACCTGGTTCATCGCATCGCGGGCCACCTGCGCTGCTTCGGCGCCTTGGGAGGCGCGCGCCGCGGATTCGCCAACGGCTTCGGCGATGGCGTGAGCGTCGGTCGTGGCGCCCATGGGGGCAGCGGCATCATCGGTATAAGCGTAGGCGTTCATCGAAGGGGTGTCCCTAGCTGAGAGATTGGCGATCAGATTTAGCGCGAGATAGTAAACGGAATGGTAAACGGCGGCGCATTCGGTGTGTTTTCCGCCAGCATGGACTTGAGGTATGCAACCATAAAGTGTATGGAATGATCAGGGTCAGCAAGGGGCGAGAAAAGGAGGTGCAGTGATGCATCGATCTGTTTGTCTCGTCCTGGGTCTCGCCGCTTGTGGTCCAACCGCAGCGGCACCGGAAGACGCGCTGGACACCCACCCCGAAACCGGTCCGGGTGCCTCCCTGTTCGGGCCTGCCCATCAAGCCCCTGACGGGCCCGCCCTGACGCTCATCCAGGCAATCGATGAATTGGGTGTCGCGCCGGACGGTGTCCCGGCCATGCCCGCCGTCCCGCCACCGCAAGGAGAGGCGGGGGAGGCGGGGCGCTTCCTCGGCATGGCCGGTGCGTTGACCCTCCAACTGGAAACCGCTGATGGCCGTCTGGAAGTCCGTCTGGCGGAGGTCGACACGCCGGTGCCGGAGCAGACGGAAGCCTGGTTGGCCGACTGGCTGGAAGGCCGGCAGCTATCGCTGACGTATTCCGGTCTGCGGCGGGACCGCTATGACAGGGCGTTGGCGCATGTGTCCGCGGTGACGTCGGAGGGTGAGACGGGTGCGGACGGCGAGGCGCTGGCCTGGGTTCAGGCCCGCCTTGTTGCTGTGGGGTTGGCCCGCGTGATGAGCCATGCGGACAATCAGGCGCAGGCCGCCACATTGCTCATCCTCGAGGCCGAGGCACGACGTCGTCGCCTGGGGATGTGGGGCGATCCGGAGCATGCAATCCGCGACACCCATCCCGATGCCCGCGCTCAGGATATCGGCTCGTCCCAGATCGTGGAGGGACGGGTTACGGATGCCGTCCGGCTCGACTCGGGGCGCATCTATCTCAATTTCGGATCGGATTATCGCAGCGACTTCACAGTGCGGATCGACGCGGCTGACAGCCAGGATTTCATCGATGCCAATCTTGGGCCGGAGGCCTTGCTCGGGCACCGCGTCCGGGTGCGTGGCTGGCTGGTCGAGGAAAACGGACCGATGATCCGGCTGGACCATAGTGCGCGGCTGGAAATTGTGGCGGAGGATCCCGGCGAGGCGCGGCCCCGCTGACGGTCACGGCGGCAGTCTGGCCCGGGAAATGGTGCGGTCCGCTGCCGAGCAGGCTGACGGTGCCGCGGAAGGAGGGCTCCGCGACACCGTCGCCACCGTGTTGGCGAGGGATAGTCGGTGACGTTTACTGGCTGGGGATCAGGCCAGCCTCGACCGGGTCGCCGACGGCATTGCACAAATGGGTGCGCAATTTCGCGAGGGCAGCGCTTTCGATCTGGCGGACCCGTTCCTTGGAGATGCCGAGTGTCTGACCCAGTGTTTCCAGGGTCGAGCCCTCTTCGGTGAGGCGGCGTTCGCGGATGATGAACTGCTCGCGGGGATTGAGCCCCTCAATCGCCTGACCAAGCCAGGCCGACCGTTTCTGACTGTCGGTTGACTCCATGACCTCGACTTCCGGTGCCGCATTTTCGTCGACCAGGAAGTCCTGCCACTGGGAATTGTCCTCATCGCCGACCGGGGCGTTGAGCGAGCGATCCGAGGCGCCAAGACGCATCACCATTGTGTCGACATCGCTCTCGCGAACCCGGAGGTCACGGGCGATCTGTTCGCGGTTTTCCGGAGAGATCGAACTGCCCTCCAGGTCACCGATGCGGGCCCGCATCCGACGCAGATTGAAGAAGAGCGATTTCTGGGCCGATGTGGTCCCGGTCCGGACGATCGACCAGTTGCGCAGAACATAGTCCTGGATGCAGGACCGGATCCACCAGGTGACATAGGTCGAGAAGCGTACATCACGTTCCGGCTCGAACCGCTCGGCGGCTTTCATCAGGCCGATATTGCCTTCCTGGATCAGGTCTGAAAAAGGCAGGCCATAGCGCTTGAATTTGGCAGCCACGGCGATGACGAGCCGCATGTGGGCCTCGGTCAATTCGTGCAGGGCAACCTCGTCGCGATCATCGCGCCAGCGCCGGGCCAGATCGCTCTCATCCTCGCGGGAGAGCAGGGGCCGCGCCATGGCGGATTTGACGAAACGTTGTTCGCCCGCATCGCGGGCAGCAGACGGGTGGGCAGAACGTGCAGTGGCGGCCTTGGGGGTCGTCATGGTGGTCCTCCTTCGCTTCAGAAGGTCTTACGTCCATACCGAACATTCGGATCACTGCGGGTGGCGCGGAAGTGGAGATGCCCGCCCGTTTTCATTTTTCCCGGGCGACGACCCGGGGCCGACGAAACGGTCTGGCTAGCGTTGTGCCTCGCATCTCCGAGGATCACCCTGACGCGCGTCCGGGGAAAAGGGGCGGGCTTTCAGGCATAGGCGCCCGCGGCGCGCAACATCCCATTCATCTCTTGCCGGGACCTCGCCGTATCCGGTTTTCCAGCTCAAGGGTGAAACCGCGAAGCGGCCGCGTTGCGGCCCTTGACCTGGAAAACCGGATGCGGCCCGCTGGCTGACAAGGAATGTATGGATGGATCCGCGCGTGCCGCGGGAGTGTCCGAGGCCCTGCTTCCCCGCAGGCTGACCGCGCGGCGAGCCACGTCTGAGAAGCGGTACGTGTCCCCAGTTTTTTGGCTGTCCCCGGTTTTTCTGGCTGGGCAGAATAATTGTGTATGTCCCGGCTGGTCCCCTCCGGCGCGACGGGCCGATCGACCGCCGGGGCAATAAGCGCCCCCCAAACGAAAACGCCCGGCCAAGGGGCCGGGCGTTTCGCATCAGTCTCGCGGCTTGATCGCGTGGATCAGGCGGCGACTTTCTTGGCGAGCGAGGTGGACAGCATTTCGCGAGCCTTCTCGTGCTCGATTTCCTCAACAGCGGCCAGTTCGCGAACCATGCGGTCCAGCGCTGACTCATAGAGCTGACGTTCGGAATAGGACTGTTCCGGCTGGTCCTCGGCACGGTGCAGGTCGCGAACGACTTCCGCAATCTGGATCAGGTCGCCGGAATTGATCTTGGCTTCGTATTCCTGGGCCCGGCGACTCCACATGGTGCGCTTGACCTTCGCCTTGCCCTTGAGGGTCTTCAGCGCGTCCTTGACGATCTTGTCGCTGGAGAGGGGCCGCATGCCCGACGCTTCGGTCTTGGCGGTCGGCACGCGCAGCGTCATCTTGTCCTGTTCGAAGGTGACGACGTAAACCTCGATGTCGAAGCCTGCGACGCTGTCTTTTTCAACACCCGTTACGCGGCCAACGCCGTGCGCGGGATACACGATAAAGTCGCCCTTTTTGAAAGACTTGTCGTTTTTCGTCATGGATGCTCTCTCTTTGGGCCTTGCTCGCACGGAAACACAAAAGCTCGCAGATCGCTCTCAAAGGAATTCCGGCACCCACCCGGCTCTGAGATCGAAAAGTCTGCGCGCAAATCACCGTGTAGAAAGGCAGGCGGCGCGACAGGCGCTACCCATCAATGCAGTGAACATAGCACAAAATTCGGCTATTTCCAAACGGTAGGCGTTGGTTAACCCCTTGGGGCTAGTCGCCGCTGCCGGGCTTTTCGGAGAAGTATTTCTCGTATTTCCCGCTTTCCTCGGCCATTGCATCCGCGTCCGCCGGGGCATCCTTGCGAACCGTGATATTGGGCCAGGTCTCGGCAAATTTCGAGTTCACGGCCAGCCACTTGCCGTCCGGATCATCCTCGGTGTCGGGTTTGATCGCCTCGACGGGGCATTCCGGTTCGCAGACACCGCAATCGATGCATTCATCCGGATGGATGACGAGGAAATTCTCGCCTTCATAGAAGCAGTCGACGGGGCAGACTTCCACGCAATCCGTATATTTGCAGCGCACGCAGGCGTCGGTGACAATATAGGTCATGTTGGCCGGAACTTCGTTTGGAACGGGGTTTGGAACGGTGTCTTGGGCAGGTATGTCGGGCGGGACATGGGCTGCGACGGAGTTTTTGTCAACGGGTGCGCAGTTGGGCTTCTGCACGTGTGCGCGCGAAGATGCGATCCCGGTCCTCAATCCCCAGAAGCGGCCCGATCCGGCGGATGAACGCTTCCTCGAAAGGTGACTTCTCACCGTCGGCCAGGGCCACCAGCCAGAGCTGTTCGATCAGGCCAATCCGCTCCTGACGTGACAGGCAGGCTTTCACCACCTTGGTGAAGCGGTGGTGATCGACGGCGCTTTCGGCCAATTCCTCGCCCTGTTCCAGCACGAAGGCGACACGGGCCTCGGACAGGCTGAAGGCGCTGCCGAGAATGGTGCGGATCTGGTCCTGTTCGCAATCGGCATAAATGCCATCGGCCAGGGCGGCCTCCACCAGCAGGGTGCACGCGGCAACATGCGGGTCGGTCTCCGGACGCAGATCGGCTTCGGCCGGGGCGAAAAAGCTGCGGATGGTGTCAAACATGGCTGGCTTCCGTCTGTTCATCCTCGACTTCCCGGTAGAGCGCCTGCGCTTCCGAAGCCGGACCGCGACGCGAGCCCAGGGCGAGGATTTGAAGTCGTACGATCCGGCCATTGCGCGGCAGGGTCAATGTGTCTCCTGCGCGCACCAGGGCGGAGGGCTTGCTGATCCGTCGTGTCGTGCCGGCACTGGTCAGCCGCAGACGGCCCTTCTGGACCACCGTTGTGGCGAGGCTGCGCGTCTTGAACTGACGCGCATGCCAGAGCCAGACATCAATGCGGATCGCCTCTGCGGTTTCGCTCATCGCCGTGCCGTCATGCCTTGGTGTCGGGTTTTGCATCCACGATCGGGGAGGTCTCGGCTGGCGCCGCTGCCTCGGATGTCGATGGGGTGCCCGCCTCAGTCTGAGCCGTCGCCTGGGCCGTGTCGGCCTTGGGCTTGTCCTTGCGGCGCTTGCGCGGCGGGCGTGGCTTGCGTTTGGGCTGTTCCGGCAGGGCCAGTTCCGCCAGGGCGGCGAAGGGGCTGTCGGACGGTATGACGGGCGCGGCCGCGCGGGCGGCCGGCTTTCGCGGCGCGCCGCGCTGGCCGGCATGCTTGCGACGGCGCCGGTCCCAGCGCTCGCCCTCGGCCTTTTCCGGGTCGGGACCCTTCTGGATGCGGCGATAGCCCAGCTCGGTCAGCGTGCCGCGAATATCCTCGACGGAACAGCCCAGCAGTGCGGTCATGTCGGCGGTCAAGGGGAAGCCGGGACCGTCATCCTTGCCGGCCTCGCGCAGCGTATCGGCCAGGCGTTCCAGCATGTCGAAACGCACGGCGCGTGGTCCGCAGGGCTGGAAGCCGATGGCGGCGTATTCGGCGCGGGTTCGCGAGCGGTCATTGGCGACCGAAGTCAGGCCCGGCGCGGGCAGCCAGGCGAGATCGGTTCGGCCGGCGGCGATGGCGTGCAGCAGGGCGTTGAGCCGGGCGCGGGCCGGTTTGACCAGTTCGGGCACGTAGATCATGTGCTCGCCGATCCGCACGCCGGCAGCGCGCAGGGAGCGCCGCTCGACCTGGGACAGATTGCGCACATCATCGCTGATATCGTGGCGAGGCAGGGCGCCACCGGCTTCATAAAGCCGCCAGGCGAGGCCGCGGGCGAGACCGGGCATGTCGTCGGACTGGCCGGCCTCGCGCAGTTTGAACAACGGCGCGAGCTGGGTCTCGATATGGGCGGTCAGGCCGGCTTCGAGGCCGGCCCGGGCACGGGACTGGGCCTCGGCCGCACCAAGGTCGCCACCAAGCAGTTTGACGGCGGGTTTCAGCGGGGTCGGGCCTGGAATGAGCTGGGCAACGTCATCGCCGCCCCAGCTGATCTTGCCGTCATCGGAAAAGGTCAGGTCTTCCATCTTGGTTTTCGCCAGGGCTCCCAGCCGTCTGTTGATCTCAGGTCGCAAGGCACGCAGCGCTGCGGATTTCAGGGTCCGGGCAGCCAGTTCGCGACCGTCCGCATCGGGTTTGAATGTCAGGCCGGCCAGACGACCGACGAAATGGCCTTCTACCGTAACCTCCCCATTGCTGGCGACCCCGGCCAGCAAGTCTCTTTCATCACGCAGTCCCTTGACCAGCGCGCTGGTGCGCCGGTCCACGAAACGCTGCATCAGCCGTTCGTGCAAGGCGTCGGACAGACTGTCCTCGATTTCGCGGGTTACGCCGCGCCAGTGTCCCGGGTCGCGGGTCCAGTCTGACCGGTGCGCTGCATAGGCCCAGGTCCGCACATGGGCGAGGCGGGCGGCGAGGGCGTCGATATCGCCGGACGTCTTGCGGAAACGCGCGAGCTGGCCGTTCATCCAGTCGTCCGGCAGGCGCCCGCCCGGACCGGTCAGATGCATGTAGATCGACTTGATCAGGCGGGCATGGGCATCCAGCGTTGCCTTGCGGAAATCCGGCAGGCGGCAGGCGTCCCACAATCGCCGTACAGCGGCGGGTGAGGTCGCGCGATCGCGAATCTCTCGATCACTGGAGAGCACGCCCAGAGCCCGCTCGTCGGAGGCCTCGCCGACGCGTTCCAGCGCCGGGTCGCGTGACGGTTTGCCAAGCGTGTATTGCAGGGCTTCCAGCGACGTGTCGTCGAGATCGGGATTGCGCCATTGCAGGCGCTCGACCGGTGCGAAGCTGTGGCTTTCCACGGCTTCCACCAGATCGGGATCGAAGGGGCGGCAATCCGCCGTTTCGCCAAATGTCCCGTCATTGCGAAAGCGCCCCGCACGCCCGGCAATCTGGGCCAGTTCGGCGGCGGTCAGCCGGCGTCGGCGGCGACCGTCGAACTTGCGGCTCTCGGCAAAGGCGACATGGTCGATATCCATGTTCAGCCCCATGCCGATGGCGTCGGTCGCGACCAGAAAGTCGACTTCGCCGGACTGGTAGAGCTCGACCTGGGCATTGCGGGTGCGGGGCGACAATCCGCCCATGACCACCGCCGCGCCGCCGCGTCGGCGACGCAGCAATTCGGCAATCGCGTAGACCGCTTCCGCCGAGAATGCGACGACGGCTGAACGTCGCGGCAGACGGGTCAGCTTGGCCGGACCCGCATGGGAGAGCTGGGAGAAGCGTTCGCGAAAGGTGATCTCCGCTTCCGGTACCAGCTCGCGGACCATGCGATACATGGTGCCGGCGCCCAGCAACATGGTCTCCTCATAGCCACGCGCGCGCAGGAGCCGGTCCGTGAAGACATGGCCGCGCTCGGGGTCGGCGCCCAGCTGGACCTCGTCGACGGCGACAAAGGCGACCCGCTTTTCCACCGGCATGGATTCCACCGTGCAGATGAAATAGCGCGCCGAGGGCGGGATGATCTTTTCTTCACCGGTGATCAGGGCGGCGGCGCCCACGCCCTTGGCCTTGACCACCCGGTCATAGATCTCCCGGGCCAGAAGGCGCAGGGGCAGCCCGATCATGCCGGAGGCACGCCCCAGCATGCGCTCGACGGCGAGATGCGTCTTGCCGGTATTGGTGGGACCAAGGGCAGCGGTGATCTGCCCAGGATCGTTGCGGTGGGACGTCATCCCGCAACTCCTTCACGCACAGGTGCTCCTGGCAGACCTAGGCAATCCGCGCGCACTTGGCGAGGGGAGAGGTTGTCAATTTTCCTCGATGGACCGCGCCACGATCGTCGCGCCGCCAAAACCGGCATTGGTTCGGATGCGCACCGGGATGTGGACATCGCCGTCATGGACGGGGGCGAGCCAGAAGGTGATGGGCCGTGAAATATCCTCGTCGGACGGATACTCGTCAGCCTCATAGCCCGAGACGGGCTCGTAATAGGCGTGGCAGACCAGCGCCTCACCGGACCAGGCGCGGGTGCGGACCCGGTCCGTCCCGCCATCCTCGAAGCGCAGATTATAGCGAGCCCGGCCATCAAAAACGGGCAGGCGGCCCGAGCAATGGCTCTCGCCGCGGGCCACAGCACCCAGACCCATGGCGAGCAGGGCGGACAGCGGGTCGGCGGCGCCAGCGCGCTCTTCGTCGGTCGCCGGCGGCTCACCCATCGAGCCGAAGGGCGGATTGATGTCGGGCATGGCGACACCGTCGGGGAAATCGATCGCGACAATGCGATTCTTGGAACTGGCATGATTGAGGTGGCTGTAGCGCCAGGGACGCAGCTGATTGTCATCGCGATAGCCACTGACACCGGCCTCGATATCGGCATCGGTGAAGAGCGCGGCGAGCCCTGCAGCGGTGAATCGGGCGGAGGCCTGGTAGGTATCCTCGGCGAATTGACCGGACACCACGATATTGGCGACCTGGAACACCATGACCGAGCCGGCATACTGAACGGTGACGCCCTGTATCGCAGCTGCGGATTCCACCTCGGCGCCAGCGTCAGCGGCATCATCGGCAGCAACGGTCGCACTGCAGGCCAGGAGGCCCGCGGCCATCGCCCCGTAAATCCAAGTCTTTTTCACGATCTACTCTCCAAGTTCGAGCCCCCGAGGCCCTAACGCATTTGTCCACCTAACTGCAATAACTGATCGAAACCGGCTGCAAGATGAACGTGGCAAGCTTGACGGCCCGCCTCCCCTCCTTTATCTCGCCCGCTCTCGCACTGGTCGCAATACCGGTGTGCACGGATTTTTATATTTGAAAGGTGCGACTATGGCGCGTCGTTGCGAACTGACGGGAACTGGCGTTTTGACGGGAAACAATGTTTCTCACGCTCAGAACAAGTCCCGCCGCCGTTTTCTGCCGAACCTTTGTGACGTGACCCTCGCTTCGGAAAAGCTGGGTCGTGGTTACAAGCTGCGCGTCGCCGCCAAGGCGCTGCGGTCTGTCGACCATGTCGGCGGTCTGGATGCCTTCCTCCTCAAGGCCCGTGACGAGAAGCTCTCGGACAAGGCCCTGAAGATCAAGCGCGACCTGAAAAAGGCGATGGCGGCTTAAGCCAGTCATACGCTGACGAATTAACAACGCCCGCGGCCTGTCGCGGGCGTTGTCGTGTGTGAAGACGCGCGCTAGCCTCCCGGCCAACAAGCGGGGAGGCTTTTTCATGCGCGCCAATCACTGGATGATTTCATTGTCAGCTCTGGCCCTGGTCGGTTGTGGCCAGACCGACCCGGTTGCACCGGTCGATGCAGGCGGCCATGAGGCGCCAGCCAGCAATGTCGCGGATCTCGTGATCTGGGGCGGCTCGATCTACACGGCCGTGGATGAGCAGCCCATGGTCCAGGCCGTCGCGGTGCGCGGCAACCGGATTGCCTTTGTCGGTGACGACGCTGCTGCCCAGGCCTGGATTGGCGAGGAGACCCGCCTTGTCGATCTCAATGGCGGCGCGATGTATCCCGGCTTCACTGACAGTCATATCCATGTCTATGGCGTCGGCCAGCGCGAGCGCACGCTCAATCTGGACAGTGTCACCTCGATTGCCGATTTGGTCGCCAGCGTCGAGGCGGCGATCGCCAACACCCCGGAGGGCGCGACGCTGAGCGGGCGCGGTTGGATCGAGACACATTGGCCGGAAGGCCGTTTCCCGACCCGGCAGGATCTCGACCCGGTCTCACCGGACAATCCTGTCATCCTGCGCCGCGCCGACGGGCACGCCCTGATCGCCAACAGTGCGGCTCTGGACGCCGTGGGCATCACCCGCGACAGCGTCGCCCCGTCCGGCGGAGAGATCCTGTTTGACGAGACCGGTGAACCGACCGGCCTCCTGGTCGATACCGCCATGGGCGCGATGTCGTCCCTGGTCGAGGCGCCATCTCCGGACGTCGTCCGCGAGACCTATGCCGAGGGCGCGGAACGTCTGGTCAGCCTGGGCTGGACCGGGGCCCATGACATGTCGGTGCCGTGGTCCATGGTGGCGATCATCGAAGACCTTGCGGTCAGTGGTGAGCTGCCCCTGCGCAGCTATCTCTCGGTGGGACCGGAGGGGTATGCGCCGCTGGCGGCCGGTGGGCGTCGCGATGTCGCCGACGGCCGTGTCATCACGCGCGCCGTCAAGCTTTACATGGACGGTGCGCTCGGGTCGCGCGGGGCGGCCCTTCTTGAGCCCTATGCCGACCGTCCGGAGACCTCCGGCCTCGCCATCGCTGAAGCCGACGAGACGGTCGGCCTCTTCACCGACGCGCTGCGTCAGGGCATCCAGATGAATGTCCATGCAATCGGTGATCGGGGGAATCGCTACCTTCTGGACTGGGTCGAGGAAGCCCGTGCCCAGGTGCCGGAGGCGGAATGGGCGCTGGCCGATCCGCGCTGGCGTGACGAGCACAGCCAGATCATTGATCCGGCCGATATCCCGCGCTTTGCCGAGCTCGGCGTGATTGCCTCCATGCAGCCATCCCACGCCATCGGGGATCTTCATTTCGCGCCGGACCGGCTGGGCGATGACCGTCTGGTCGGTGCCTATGCCTGGCAGAGCCTGCTCGATGCCGGTGCCCATCTCACCGGCGGTTCGGATGCGCCGGTCGAGCAGGGCGATCCGCGGATCGAATTCTACGCCGCCGTGGCGCGCGCCGACCTGTCCGGTTTCCAGGGTGAGAACTGGCACGCCGAAGAAGCGCTCTCACGCGAGGATGCGCTCAAACTCTTCACCGCCTGGCCGGCCCATGCCTCTTTCCGCGAGGACGATCTCGGCACGATTGCCGTCGGCATGCGCGCCGACTTCACAGTCTTCTCCGCAGACATCATGACCATCCCGGAAGCGGAAATTCTCACCGTCCAAGCGTGGATGACCGTGGTTGATGGTGAGGTCGTGTATGAAAGCCCGGACAGTTTCCATCACGGCGGCGAGTAGGGGGCACCTTTCCTCCCCATGATTGGGAAAGGAATACGCCGCCTTCATTTCATTTTTCCCGGAGGCGCGCAGCGCCATCCGGGACCAATGGGGGACCTATCACCTGACCCGCGTGGCCATCGGCAGGACGGCGGCGCAAGGGTCAGCGCCGTGGCGCGGTCGGGCCTCAATCGAGCTGGAAGGCCAGAAGCAGCGTCCGCTGGGCCTCGTTGTAATTATCGTCGGACATGATCAGCAGGACAGTCCGTCCGTCCCGTTCGGTAACGGAGATTCCTTCGAAATTATCGACGGTCTTCCCGGCCTCCAGCGTGCCCAGCAGCTCCGGTTCGATTCGCTCGCCGCTGCCCAGCGCGTCGACCGCAAAGCGCAGGATGCGGATATGGGTCCCGATGTCCGAACGCCAGAACCGTTCGAGCGCGTAAATCTGGCCGTCATGATAATCCAGCGAGGTCAGGCCATAATCCGGCTGGGCCGCCAGTTCCGACAGGGACCAGCTTCCCGCTTCCCGCAGCCAGAGAGGGTAAGCCCCGGAACTGCCATCCTCGATGCCGGCGAGCAGGCCGCCACCCGGCAGGGCGGTAAGCCCTTCCATGCCACCATTATTGGTGAATTCGTCAGCCCCCGGCGGCGACAGGAGCGCCTCTCCGGCAGTGTCCAGACGACTCCAGTCCTCGCCGATCGCATAGGTATTGATCCTGTGCTCGCGTTCGAAACTGATGGCAAAAACACCGTCTCCCAAGTCGGCGATGGCCTCGCTGTCTGCCGCGGTCCCGTCCAGCTGGTTCCCGGTTCGTGACAGCATGGAGGCCATCGAAAACTCGCTGACCAAGAGGGTCCCGTCGACCTCGCTCCATCCGATATTGGCGGTCATCCAGTAGGCGCTGTCGGACACCGCCAGAAGGCGGGACCCATCGGCGGAAACCGCAAGGGCGGAAAACCCGCCGAATCGCTCATCCGGGTTGTTCAGAACGACGCCGCCCAGATAGCTCAGTCGGTCCAGGTCGGTGCGTTCGGGCGATTGCTCATAAAGCGGAACGACCTGGCTGCCGGCTGGAGCCAGGTCAATGTCGGGCGAACAGGCCGCAAGAAGAAGCGGAAAGAGGGGAAGCAGATATGAGCGCATCGGTAAGGCCTTGGTCGCAACGGCGAGGAAGTCACTTGTCTAGACCGGTGCGGCGGTGCGAACCAGCCCCTCCGGGGCCAGCTCCCGGCTGTTGTGCCACCCGGTCTCTCCCGGCCCTAGACACGTCCAGCAATCGACGCGAAATCCGTGCGGTTCATCGCCTGCGCTCCGCTGGTGAAGCCCGTGCCCTTGCCGCCATTTTCCTCGAACAGGGCGGCGAGCTGGTCGGTCATGGCGCCGCCGAGTTGCTCGACATCATTGATGGTCACGGCGCGGCGATACCAGCGGGTGACGTCATGGCCGATGCCGATGGCCATGAGCTCGACTTCCGAGCGGGTCTCGATCATGGCGATGGTTTCGCGCAGATGGCGTTCCAGATAGCCGGCGGAATTGGCCGACTGGGTGCCGTCATCGACCGGCGCGCCGTCTGAAATCACCATCATGATGCGGCGCTGTTCCGGTCGGGCGGCCATGCGCTTCCAGGCCCATTGCAGGGCCTCGCCATCGATGTTTTCCTTGAGCAGGCCTTCGCGCATCATCAGGCCGAGATTGACCCGGGCCCGGCGCCAGGGCGTATCGGCAGCCTTGTAGATGATATGGCGCAGATCATTGAGCCGGCCGGGATGCGGCGGCTTGCCGTCGGCCAGCCATTTTTCCTTCGAGCGTCCACCCTTCCAGGCCTTGGTGGTGAAACCGAGGATTTCGGTCTTCACGCCGCAACGTTCCAGCGTCCGGGCGAGGATGTCGGCACAGGCCGCCGCGACCATGATCGGCCGGCCGCGCATCGAGCCGGAATTGTCCAGCACCAGGGTGACAATGGTGTCGCGGAACTCGGTATCGCTCTCCTGCTTGTAGGAGAGAGGCAGGGTCGGATCGGCGATGACCCGGGCGAGGCGGGAGCCATCGAGTACGCCTTCCTCGAGGTCGAATTTCCAGGCGCGTTCCTGCTGCGCCATGAGGCGCCGCTGCAGGCGATTGGCCAGCCGGCCGACGACCTGGTCGAGACCTTTCAGCGTGTTGTCGAGATATTTGCGCAAGCGCTCCAATTCATCCGGCTCGCACAAATCGGAGGCCTGGATGACCTCGTCAAACTCGCGGGTGAAGACCTTGTAGGACTTGGCGTTGGGATCATTGGCGGGTTGCCAGTTCGGGCGCATGGCCGTCTGCGCTGCGCCTTCATCGTCCATGGCATCGACACGGGTGTCGGCATCATCCGTGTCGGCATTGATTTCTTCCTCGTCGCCCGCAGTGCCAGCGGCATCGGGCGTGTCGGGTTGGTCACCCTGCTGATCATCGCCCTCGGCATCATCACCGGTGCGTTCCTCGCGATCGACGCCTTCATCCTCATCTTCGGGATTTTCCGATTGCTCGGGATCGCCGCCCAGCTCGTCAGACAGGTCGAGATCCTGGATCACGGTGCGCAGGAGATCGGCAAAGGCCTTCTGGTCGTCGGCATTTTCGGCCAGGGCATCGAGCGAGAGCCCGGCCACGCTTTCCATCTGGTCGCGCCAGAGTGTCAGCAATCCGTCGGCTTCGGGCGGGGAGGGGTGTCCGGTTATGCGTTCACGGACAAGGAGAGCAAGCGCTTCCTCCATCGGTGCGGACTGACGGTCCTCGACACGCTGCCAACCTTTCTGCTTGCAGCGAATGGCCAGGGCGGCATCGAGATTGGCTGCCATACCGCGCATGTCCCGGGCGCCCAGGCCCTCGACGCGCGCCTGTTCGGCCGCGTGGAAAATGGCCCGCGCCGTTGCGCCGGGCGGCAGGACGCGGACATGAGCGGCTTCGTCATGATGGGCCAGACGCAGGGCAAGGGCATCAGCCCGGCCACGCACTGCCGCGGCGGCTTCGGGCGATGGCTCGCTGCCCGGATTGGGCAGGACCATGCGTCCACCCGACAGGCCGGCGATCTCACCGCCAAACCGGACGTCGAGCTCCCGGTCGCCGGCAATGACGCGAGTGGTGATGGACAGGGCGCGCTTGAAAGCGTCGGGATCGGCAGGTGGCTGGCTCATGCCGGCAAATCTAGCCGATTGAACGCGGAAATCGAGCCATCGACTCAATCGATTGCCAGTCGCCGAGCCGGCACGGCGTCAACTTCTTGCTAACCCTATCATGGAAGACTTGTCCGTGGACCCGTACCGGCAAAAATGCCGGACAGGCCGTAATGATGGTGGCGAGTGTCGACGGATGACCTTTTCGGTCCATTCCATGACCTCCGTGAACTCCGCGCTGCAGCACATGACCAAGCTGCAAAGCCAGACTGCCGCAGTGCAGGACCGGATCGCGACGGGGCTTAAGGTGGGTAGTGCCAGTGATAATGGCACAGTCTGGGCGAGAGCCCAGGTCATGCGTGCGGATAATGATTCCCGTCGCAGCGCCCTCAATTCCATTGATCTGGGTGCCGGCGTCGTCGAGACGGCCCTGGCTGCCGCCGAAGGCATTTCGGACCTGATGGTCGAAATGCATGGCAAGCTGGTCGCGGCGACCGACACCACGCTGGACGAGCAAAGCTGGCGCAGCTTGATGACCGATTTCATTGTCCTGGGTAACCAGGCGACGCGGTTGGCTGAGAATGCCAGTTTCAACGATAGCAACCTGCTGGAAAGCGGGGGTGACGACCTGTCGGTCCTGATCGGCAAGGATCCGGGCAATACGCTTGCGATTGCCGCCGAGGACCTCACCGATGGCGGCGGTATTTTCGATGCCGGCCTGGCAGCCAATCTGCCGCAAGCCGACGCTTCAATCATTGTGACCCAGCCGACGACGGCGGATGTGACCGCGTTCGAAAGCTCGATGACCGATGTGACATCCGCGGTCTCTCGTCTCGGGGTCGGTCTCAAGTCGCTGGAAATCCAGAAAGAATTGCTGGTGAAGCAGATGGATGTGACCAGCGCGGGAATTGGCAATCTGGTCGATGCCGACCTCGGTCGCGAAAGCGCCAAACTGCAGGCGCTTCAGGTTCGCGAGCAGCTCGGCATGCAGGCCCTGGAAGTTGCCAATCGGTCACCACGGGTGATTTTGAGCTTCTTCCAGTAAGGTCCCGTATTGTCGGCCTGGGCCAATCGGCCTAGTTCGCCGGGAAGTCAGTTTCTCGGGGACGTTTCCTTGACCACAATCATCATTGGCGCCGGCATGGCTGGTTTGACATGCGCCCGGCATCTCGCGGATGTCGGGGAGGACGTCATCGTGCTGGACAAGGGGCGTGGTCTGGGCGGCCGTCTGGCCACGCGCCGGACCGATCACGGCTCATTTGACCACGGCGCCCAGTATGTCACGGCCCGCGATCCCGGTTTTACCGCTTATCTGGAGCGGGCCGGGGCGGCGACATTGGCAGCCCCCTGGGAGCAATTGGGCGTCGACCGGACCTGGTGGGTCGGATCGCCGGGCATGAGCAAGCTGGTCGCGCCCCTCGCCGAGGGGCTCGATATCCGCAAGTCCTGCCATGTCCGGTCGGTCCAGCGAGCCGGTCAACGCTGGAGCGTGGCCTGCGATGGCGGCGAAACGCTGGAGGCTGACCGCCTTGCTGTCGCGATCCCTGCGCCCCAGGCCGCGACGCTGCTGACGGGCGTCACGCCGCTGGCCGATGGTCTGGATGGTGTCGGCTATGCTCCCTGCTGGACGCTGATGCTCTCGCTGGCGGAACCGCTTGAACAGGCGCCCCGTGTTTATCGCGCCTCGGATGGACCGTGCGCGTGGATTGCCTGCGACGCGACCAAGCCCGGCCGTGCGGGCGATGGCGAGAATTGGGTCATCCAGGCCGGACCGGGCTGGAGCGAAACCCATCTCGAGGAGCCGGCCGCCTCTGTCGGCCGATTGCTTCACGATGCCTTCGAATCCTGGGCGGGTGCCTTGCCTGAGATCAAGGCCAGCCAGGTTCACCGCTGGCGCTATGCGCGGGTCCTCAAAGCCTTGGAAACGCCCTGTCTATGGGATGGCGAGACCGGGATCGGACTGGCCGGAGACTGGTGTCTCGGGCCGCGGGTCGAGGCCGCCTTCATGTCAGGACGGGCATTGGCCGAGCGCATGATGGATGATCAGAGGCGGTAATGCTTGGCCAGCAGGCCGATCAGCTCGTCCATCTTGGCTTTTTGCGCTTCAGCATTGCCGCTCTCGATGGCGTGGGCGACGCAATGACCGGCGTGATCACGCAGGATTTCGCCTTCGACAGCCGCCAGGGCCGATTTCACGGCTGACAATTGCGTGAGCACGTCGATGCAATACCGGTCGTCTTCCAGCATGCGGCCGATACCGCGCACCTGGCCTTCAATGCGTTTGAGCCGGGCCAGGGATTTTTCCCGGGCAGGGGTGAGGGGTGTGTGGGTTTCCGACATTCATCTTGTATACCCCCGGGGGGTATGATAGCGCAAGAGCATGAACCGAACACGTCTCAACGCCCTGCCAATCCTGGCGAGCCTTCTTGTGGTTTCAGCCTGCATGACCGTTGATCCGGCGGCCGAGCGAGCCAATGTGATGGCCAGCCTCGCCGAACGGACCGGCTCGGTCGCCGACCCGGTCCTGCCGCGCGAGGGTGAAACGCTCAGTGAAGCCGGGGCGGTCAGTCTGGCGCTGACCAATAATCACCGTCTTCTTGCCCGCCTGAACGAGGCGGGCCTGGCCCGGGCCGATCAGGTGATGGCATCGCGTCCGGTCAATCCGGTTGTCGAGGTCGTGACGCTGCCGGGTGATGGCCATGGCCGGGTCTGGGATATTGATCTCGGCGCCTCCCTGCTGGGGATTGCGGCCACGCCGTGGCGGGCTGCCGCTGCGCAGGACCGGTATGAGGAACAGCAGGCCGAGACAGTCCTGGCGACCCTGGATTTCGTCGCCGAAACCCGCCGGGCCTGGGTCGCTGCTGTCGCCGCGCGCCAGCGCCTGGACCTTCAGCAGCGCATTCGCGATGCCGCGGCGGCCAGCCTGGTCGTGGCCGAGGAGATTCGCGCGGCAGGCAATGCGCCGCTCGTCGAGCTGGAGCGCGAACGGATTTTCGCCCAGCAAGCCGAGCTGGATTATCTGGAGGCGGAGCATGCCGCCCTCCAGGCTCGGCTCGACCTGGGCCGCCAACTCGGGAGCCCCGTTTCCGCAGACCAACTGCCCGTTCGCCTGGAGCCGGGCGAGGCTCCGCTGCACGGGCTCGACGTGCAGGCAGCCTTGAGCGCCAGCCTTCCACTCGCCTCCGCGCGTTCCAGTGTCGAGGCCGCCGCCGGCGAGGCCGGTCTGGAGAACTGGGCCAGCCTTCTCGAGCATGTCGAGCTGGGCGGCGTCTTCGAACGCGAGGACGGTGACTGGTCCCGCGGCTGGATGCTGGAATTTGCCCTGCCTGTCTTTGATGCCGGCTCGGCCCGTCGCGCGGCGGCACAGCTGCGGGCGGAGCAGGCCATCCATCAACACGCTGCGCTGGCGTATGAGATTCTCAATGCCGTGGAGTCTGCCCAGGCTGTGGCAGGGCTGGCAGAACGGCGCGTCATGCATATTCAGGACGAGGCCCTGCCGACCAGTGAACGCCTGATGGATGCGACGATGCGCCAATATAATGCCATGCAGGTCAGCGTCTTTGATCTGATGGCCGCGGTGCAGATGCGCAGCCGGACCGGCCAGGCCTATGTTGAGGCCCTGGCGGACTGGCATCGGGCGCGGATTGCGCTCGACCAGATCCGCGCGGGGGGATCACCTGCGATGGTGGCGGTCGGTGATGTCCGCGATACAGCCCCGACCCGGGGCGAGGGAGGCCATTGATGGGGATTTCCAGACGGGATGCCCTGCTGGCCGGGTCCGCCGGCCTCGCTGCGACGGGGCTCGCCACAGGCTCGGCCTCCGCCCAGCCGGTTCCACCGCGTGCCCACAGCGCGTCAGTGCCGCATGACCGGACCTATTCCCCGGGACGGGCGGGCCGCGATTACACACCCGTGGTCACACCGGACGGGGCGACCTTGCCCTACCGGATTGTCGAAGGGGTGAAGGTCTTCCATCTCATCCCCGAAGAGGTCGAGCACAGTTTCGCGCCGGGTCTGGATGCCAAAACCTGGGGCTATAATGGCCGCACCCACGGCCCGACCATCGAGGCGGTCGAGGGCGACCGGGTGCGGGTCTATGTCACCAATCGCCTGCCGGCACCGACGACCGTGCACTGGCATGGTGTCATCCTGCCGTCGGGCATGGACGGGGTGGGCGGTCTCAACCAGCGCGCCATCCATCCCGGCGAGACTTTCGTCTATGAGTGGACCTTCCGCCAGCACGGCACTTTCATGTACCACTCTCACCATGACGAGATGACCCAAATGGCGCTGGGCATGATGGGCATGATCGTCGTCCATCCGCGCCAGCCGACGGGACCGCGTCCCGATCGCGATTACGCCATCATGCTGTCGGAATGGGTGCTGCACCCCGGCGCCGAACGTCCCGATCCCAATGCGATGGGTGATTTCAACATCCTGACCATGAATGCGCGCTGCTATCCCGGCACTTCGCCCCTGGTCGCCGAGCGCGGCGAGCGGGTCCGGATCCGCTTCGGCAATCTGTCGGCCATGGATCATCACCCGATCCATCTGCACGGCTATGCCTTCACCATCACCGAGACCGATGGCGGGGTGATCCCCGTCTCGGCGCGCCACCCGGACACGACCGTGCTGGTGCCGACCGGCTCGACCCGGACGGTCGATTTCGTGGCCGACAATCCCGGCGACTGGGCCATGCATTGTCACATGACCCACCACGTCATGAACCAGATGGGCCATGGCATTCCCAATCTCACCGGCGTCAATGCCCGCCGCATCGACCGGGCCGTCGGTGCGCTCCTGCCGACCTATATGACGATGGGCCAGGACGGGATGGGCGAGATGGGGCAGCATATCGAGATGGGCCATATGCCGGTGCCGGACAACTCCCTGCCCATGGTCGGCGCACCCGGTCCGCGCGACTACATCACCATGGGCGGCATGTTCACCATCCTGAAAGTCCGCGACCGTCTGACCGGCGACGGCGATCCGGGCTGGTATGACAATCCCGAGGGCGAGGCTCGTGCAGCCCGCGCCGACGAGCTGGCCCGCGACGGGATCGACCCTGACACGACGGACACGTCAGACGCGCCGGCCTCCACCAACCCGCATCAAGGACATCACCCATGATCACGCTTCTCGCCACCAGCCTCCTGCTCGCCGCCTCCGCCGCCGATCATCACGGCCATCATGGCGGCCACGCCATGGCCGATGCCGAGACCGCCGCCCAGTCAGTCGTGTCCGCTGATGTCCGCACCGTCGATACGGAGGCCCGCACCACGCTCCTGCGCCATGAAGCCATGCCGGAACTGGGCATGGGCGCCATGGTCATGCCGTTTGCGATCGATGAGGCGGTGGATATCGAGCTGTTCCAACCGGGTGCGGCGCTCATCGTTACGGTCACCCGCGGCGAGGATGGGCTGCGAGTGATAGCGGCCGAGTTGGATGAGAGCGTGGGTTAAGGCGTCGGAGCCTCGACCGCAACGACGGCAGGCCAGCTGAGCACGTCCCGCAAGGGGATCTGGTTCGGGCCTTCAACGGCCCATTGCGAGGGGAGGTGGGTGAAATCGACCACCCCGTCGCGAACCGGGAAGGGCGGGATAAGCGCGTAAGATTCATTGTCGCGCTCGAAGCCGAGCGCTTCTGAAAAGAGCACGAAGGCGCCGCCGCTTTGGCAGTGTGTCAGGGCCTCGCTCGCGAATTCATCGCGCTGATGGAAGGTCACGATCGTATCGTCGTCGAGATAGCTGAAACGCGCGAACGGCATCATGCGGCTGAACCCGGCCATGTAGACTTCGTCGTAAAACACCTCGTCGGGGTCATGCTCGCAGGTTCCGAAAGTCACGACTTCCGGCGTGCCGAATTCGGCCAGAATGTCGGCAACGCGCCTCTCCGGGAGGAAGGCTGCGTCCGGATTCTCAACCAGGTAGCGAACGCCCTCCAGCCAGAGGTCATCATCGCGCGTGATCAGCTGGTAGTTGAGCCCGAAGCGTTCGTCCCAGACGTTCGGATTGCCGCGCATGATCAGGAAGGTCTCGCCGATCTCGAAGCTGGGCGTTTTACCGCCACAGGAAATCATGATGAGGTCCTCCGCGCCGTCAGCAGGAATGGCCTCGGCTGCTCCCATTCCGGCCTGCGCGTAGGGCGACATGGAATGGAAGCTCGACCAGTCCCGGTGGCCGCCGTCGGCTAGCTGGTGAGCCCAATTGCGCCGGGTCAAGTTGGTCACTTCGACGTTGCAAGCGCGGTCATCCAGGGATTGCCCCTGTTCGAGGCAGGAGACGCTTGGCGGACCTGAGAACGGTGTGGATCCGCGTTGAAAGATCTGGCCCTGATCAGGGCCTCGCAGCACTTCGACGATGTCGAACTGATAATCGTACAGAGGCTCCAGATCGGGATAGGGCTGCTCGGGGGCCGGCGCGCGGACCGCTGAAACCGCCCGGGCCAGATAGATTTCCGGATACGATCCCACAAAGTTTGCCATGGTCGGTTCGTAGGCTGGATTGCCAAGCCAAGCGCGACAGGCATCCGCTGGGCCGCTGCCTGTGAAACCGATCAGAAGGGCGACCCCCAGGCAAAAGCGCTTCATTCGCATCCCCTTTTCGGGAATGCTAAGTCAACTTTCGCGTGAGAAAAAGCGCTCGTCGCCTAAGCCGCGCTGGCCGCGCTCTTCACCGGGGCTTCCGGCAGATCCACGCCGAACACCCGCTGGTACATTTCCGCGATCACCGGGCGTTCCAGTTCGTCGCACTTGTTGAGGAAGGTGAGGCGGAAGGCCATGCCGAGATCGCCGAAGATCTCGTGGTTCTCGGCCCAGGTCAGCACGGTTCGCGGGCTCATCACGGTGGAAATGTCGCCATTGATGAAGGCCTCGCGGGTGAGGTCGGCGACCTTGACCATGTCCTCGACCTGCTTGCGGCCCTCTTCGGTTCCAGCCAGCGTCTTCATCTTGGACAGCACGATGGCATTCTCGGTCTCGCGTGGCAGATAGTTCAGCGTGGCGACAATCGACCAGCGATCCATCTGGCCCTGATTGATCTGCTGGGTGCCATGATAGAGGCCGGTCGTGTCGCCCAGACCGATCGTGTTGGTGGTCGCGAACAGACGGAAGGACGGGTGCGGCCGGATCACCTTGGTCTGGTCCAGCAGGGTCAGCGAGCCCGAGGCTTCCAGCACGCGCTGGATCACGAACATCACGTCCGGACGGCCGGCATCGTATTCGTCAAACAGGAGGGCGACCGGGCGCTGCAGGGCCCAGGGCAGGATGCCTTCCTGGAATTCGGTGATCTGCTTGCCGTCCTTCACCACGATCGCGTCCTTGCCGACCATGTCGATCCGGCTGACATGGCTGTCCAGATTGACCCGGACCATCGGCCAGTTGAGGCGCGCGGCGACCTGCTCGATATGGGTCGACTTGCCGGTGCCGTGATAGCCCTGGACCATGACGCGGCGGTTGAAGGCGAAGCCCGACAGGATGGCGCGCGTGGTGGCCGGATCGAAGACATAGTCCGGATCCAGGATCGGCGTGTGTTCGTCGGGTGTCGAGAACATCGCCACCTCAAAGCCCGGATCGAAACCGAACAGCGCCTCGCAATTGGCTTTGGCATCAGGCGTGGAGAGGGGGAAACTATCGCTCATCGAACCGGTCTTTATGGCTGGACGCACACGTCATTTGCTGCGGTGCGTGATCGTCGGACATTACGGAGGTATCGCACGCCCGCACCGGCTTCAAGTCAATGACAGACACTGCATGCCGCTCAGATCACCCGGCGGCCGCGGGTGATGTAGTGAGCGAGGGTGATCGCGAGCATTTCCAGCAGGATGATGACCAGGCCGAACTGGCCGGCATAATACTGGCCATCGGTGATTTTCAGCCAGACCGCGATATGGACAAGGCTGCCGGCGCTCAGGGCGAAAACGGTGGCCCGATGGTTCCGCACGAGCAGGTTGACGCCGACAAGCCAGAACAGGGACATGGCACCAAAGCCGATGATTTCGATGGGCGCGGCGCGCAGGATTGCCCTGCCGACATCCAGATCCCCGAGGCGCGGATGCCACAGGCCGGTAAAGCTGCCGATAATCATGACGGACCACAACATCATGTAGAGCAGGGGCAGCGTCGCGAGACCGATCGCAATGAGTCGTATTGGCAGGGCTGTCCCTGAACTGTCAGACATGAAATGTCCCGGCTTGCTGACCCGGACCGAGGATCGGTCGGGAAGGCAAACAAAGTGTTAGCCCTGATGCGTGGCCGTGCGCCGCCATTCCGGGGCGCTCGGCCGCGGGTCAGCGATTTGCCAGCCATGTCTCCCAATCGGCGTCGAGCGCGTCGAGACTGGTCGGCAGGCCGTGGCGGGCGCCCTCGGTGGCCAACCATGTCTCGAAATCGGTCTCATTGCCCAGTGCGGTCGAGATTTCTGCGAGCGGCGCCGCGCCTGCGCGATCTGACAGATAATCGAGGAAGCCGCGGGCCATGATGTAGTAGCTGCTCGGATCAATCGACGCTTCGGCCATCAGCGCTTCGGCATCGTCACCGGACAATCGGATCATCCGCATTCCGCCTTCCGGTGCGGCATCCGAGGTGGAGCCGCCGGACATCATTTCCGTCCGCTCGGCGATGGCGGCGGCAAGCGTTGCCAGCGGATGCTCAATGCGCAGGAATTCCTCGAGCGGGAGTGGCGTCTGGCCATCGCTGTCACGCAGCTGCGCCCTGCGGTCGTCCAGCAAGGCGCCGGTCTCAAGTGCGACGCCGGCCATCTCGTCCAGCCAGTCCGGAGCCTGGCCTCCATAGTGAGCCGCGCCATGGCTTTCGATCGGCCAGAAATTGTCGATATACCAGAGATGGCCCAGTTCATGGGCGATCGCGGCACGCTCGATCTCGGGTTCAATGGTGGTGATTTCATCGGCGCGCCCGGCCTGGGTCCGGGCGACCATGGCGTCGATTTGCGCATCCGGCAGGCCGGGTGCCTGGGCTTCGATCTGCGCCCGGATGCGCAGGCGTTGCTGTTCGGCTTCTTCCGCCACATCGATCCAGGGCAGAACGCGCCCAAAGCCCGCAGCTTCAAGTGCCGGGGTAAGGCTGTTGCGTGCCGCATTGCCGTGCACGATCGCGGCGGGAGCCGGTGTCCGGTCGAAATGGTGGATGAAAGCCTGCTGACCGGTTTCCATCGCCTGCAGAAAATGTTCGGCGCTGGCCCTGTCGCGCGCCACTGCCAGCCCGGCCTCGCTGTCGGCGCATTCGTAAGTTTCGCCCGTCTGGGTGCTCAGTGCCAAAATCGCCGCTGCGATTGCTCCACAGTCCATGAGTATCAGTCCCCTTGTGCCTGCTGATCCGCGCAAGATAGACAGCCTGATTATCGGCTGTGTGTCAGCCTGATGACCGTGTTTTCATCCGGTGGTCAGGCCATGCCGGCATTTTTCAGGATCTGGTAGGAGGCGATGACCCGGCCCAATTGTTCCTCGCTGGAACGGTCACCGCCATTGGCGTCCGGGTGCAATTGCTTGACCAGCTCTGCATAGCGCTTGCGAACGGTCGACGGGTCGACATCGGCATCGAGGGACATGGTCTCGAGGGCTTTGGTCTGCAGTCGACCCAGTGATTTCTCGCGCGGTGCTTCGGTGTGCGGGTCCTTGCGGTCGCCGAACATGCCGTAGGGATCATTGAACCCGTCAGCGAAGTCACGGCTGGCTTTCGCAGCCTTTGCCGACGCGGAATGCGTATTCTTCCAGCCCCAGGTCGGGCGGTGACCATAGGCCGCGCTTTCGCGGAAGGACTGGGCCGCGTTCTCGCTCATGCCTTCGAAGAAGTTCCACGACTTGTTGTATTCAGACGCGTGGCTCTGGCAGAACCAGTAGAAATCATTCAGGCGATCATTGGATTTCGGCGCCCGGCTATCGCCGTGCTTGCGGCAGCCCGGCCACTCGCAGACACGCTCTTCCGGCGCCGGCTTGTCCTTGGGCGGCTTGATGCGGATGTCGCGGAACCGCGGTTTATAATTGTAGGCTTCAGACATGATCCCCAATTATGGTCATGCGTCTGTAAAGCGGCAATGAAGCCGATGAACAAAGAGGTGTATTTATGGGCGACGTCGCCGCGCGGATCGAGAGCAAGCTGCAAAAAGCCTTCACGCCGAGCACTTTGTCGGTGATCGATGACAGCCATCTGCATGCCGGTCATGCCGGGGCCAGGCCCGGCGGTCAAAGCCATTTCACCGTAGAGATCACCGCCAGCCGGTTTGACGGGCTGACCCGGGTGGCCCGGCATCGCCTTGTCAATGAGGCGCTGGCCGAGGAGTTGGCCGGTCCCGTCCATGCTCTTGTGATCCGGGCACGGGCTTCAACCGAATAAGCAGAGTAACCGCGTCCCGGGTCAGGCGAGGCGGCGCTCTGGCAACAAGGGACCACATCATGCTTCGCAAAACGCGCACGCTTGCGCTTCCAATACTTGTTGCTGCCGGTACCGCCGCCTGCAGCACGAGTTTCGAAACGCCCACCACGCTGTCCTCGACTGAACGACTGGCGCCGGGCGAACGGCGTCTTCTGGCAGTCGAGGAGTATGCCGACAGTGCTGCGCTCGCCGAAATGGGTGTCCTCTACCTCCCGCCGGTCAGCATCGCGCCGCAAGCCGATATCGACGGCGATCTCGCGCCGGCCCGCCTGGATGATGTGCGGGTGCGTTTGTCCCGCGATGTCTGTCAGCGGCTGGCCCGGGCCGGTTTCGATGTCCGGCCGATGCTGTCGGGGATGAGCCATAGCGGTGAGGCGCATGATGCCGACATCGATGGTGAGGTCCAGGCTGCGGTCAGTGGCATCCGTCGCAACAATATTGCCACCACCGGCGTCTCGCGGCTTCTCGGCGCGGCTGTGCCGGGCCCGCTCAATCCGCGCGTCCCGCTGGGGATCGGCGCCCTGGGCGTGGAAGCGGAAATTCTCGACCGCGACGGTCGCCAGGTCGCTGCGATCCGCTGGGCGTCCCGCAATCATCTCGCCTCGGGTGGCGGCGTCACCACCATTCTGGATGGCCCCGATGCCTTCACCAATCTTGCCGATGTGATGGATTTGTCGAGCGTGTTCGCCGATGCGCTGGGCGATCTGGTCGACGAAGCCCGCGCCGGGCAGGACACGGTCGAGACAGAGACGCCGCGCGGCACTTGTGATGCCTATCGCGACCTGGTCGATGCGGACGCCACACCCGGCCCGGACATGCCGCCGTCCTAGGCGCCGGTTTCCACATCGTCCGGGCTGACAGAGACGCGCAGCTTGGTGATCTGGTTACGACGCCGTTCGACGACTTCAAACCGGGCACCATGGAAGCCGAAGACCTGTCCGCGTTCCGGGATGGTCTGGGCTTCATGGATGATCAGGCCGGCAATGGTGACCGCCTCGTCATCGGGCAATTCCCAGTCCAGGGCGCGATTGAGGTCGCGGATGGGCAGGGTGCCATCCACGATCCACACGGAGTCGCCGTCGGGCTGGATGCCTTCGACGGCGACGTCATGTTCATCCTCGATGGCACCGACGATCTCTTCGAGAATGTCTTCCAGCGTCACCAGACCCATCAGGGCGCCATACTCGTCAACGACGAGCGCGAAATGTTCGCGCTTTTCGCGGAAGGCATTGAGCTGGTCGAGGACTTCGGTCGTCTCCGGGACGAACCAGGGATCGCGGCGCAATGAGTCGATGTCGATGACCGACGCATTGCCGTCCGCCTCGTGCAGGGCGCGGGCAATGTCGCGGACATGGAGAATGCCGATGATGTTCTCGTTGTCGCCCTTGTAGATCGGCAGTCGGGTATGCGGCGAGTGCAGGGCCTCGGTGACGATCGCCTCGGACGGCTTGTCGGCATCAATCATCAGGATGGATTTGCGGTGGACCATGATGTCGTCGACGGTCAGGTCCCTCAGGTCGAGCACGCCGCCGAGCATGTCACGGTCATCCTTGACCACGCCGCCTTCCTCGTGATGCAGCGCGATCGCGCCGCGCAATTCGTCATGCGAGGACAGGACCGGACCGTCCACATCGGCCCCGACGGTCCGCAGCACATTGCGCACCACGAATTGCACTGCCCCGACCACCGGCGCGAAGACGCGAACCACCAGCAGGATGGGTCGCGACACGGCGAGGGCAAAGCGTTCCGGGTTGGACAGGGCGTAGGTCTTGGGCATCACCTCGGCGAAGACGAGGACCAGGATGGTCATGACCAGCGTCGCCCAGACAACGCTATTGCCGCCCAGCAGGGTTTCGAACAATTGTCCGGCAATCATCGAGGCCAGGATGTTGACGAGGTTGTTGCCGAGCAGGATCGAGCCGAGCAGGCCTTCGCCGTCGGAGATCAGGATATTCACGCGTGCCGCGGCCGGGTTCTTGTCGCGCTCGAGCTGCAGCATGCGGGCCCGGGATGTCGCGGTCAGCGACGTTTCGGAACCGGAAAAGAAGGCTGACAGAAGGAGCAGGCCGACAATGGTCAGGGCCGGTCCGATAATCGTCCAGTCAAGGCTCATGAGAGCTGGGTCTCCATAAAGGCAAGAAGGTCGGCTTCATCGGCTGCCGGGTCAATCCAGGCGTCACCAATGGCGCGGGCGAGAATGAGGGTGATGCGGCCATCACGATTCTTCTTGTCGTCGCGCATGCGGGCGACCAGGGATGCGGCATCCCAATCCGTGTGGGCAAGCTCGGCGGGGCTCGCCGGCAGGCCCACGGCCCGCAAATGAGCGGCGACACGGTCGGCGTCGGTGCCGGGGCAGTCGCCGCGATGCGCTGAATAGGCAAAGGCCAGGGCGATCCCCACAGCGACGGCCTCGCCATGCCGGATGGCGTCCTTGGGGGCGTCGGCTTCGAAGGCATGACCGAATGTATGGCCGAGATTGAGCAGGGCACGGACCCCGCCTTCGCGCTCATCCTCGGCGACGATACGCGCCTTGAAGGCTATGGCGGCTGCGACAGCAGCGTCCAGATCGGCACCGTCGAGCACACGATCGCCGGCCGCTTCGAGCCGGTCGAAGAGAGGCGCGTCGCCGATCAGCGCCGCCTTGACGATTTCCGCATAGCCGGCGCGTCTTTCGCGATCAGGCAGGGTGGCGAGCAAGTCGCGGTCCGCGATTACAAGGCGCGGCTGATGGAAGGCGCCGGCGAAATTCTTGCCGTGACGCGTATTGATACCGGTCTTGCCGCCAACCGAACTGTCGACCTGGGCCAGAAGCGTGGTCGGGATCTGGATGAAGTCGACGCCGCGTTTGGCAACCGCAGCCGCGAAGCCGGTCAGATCCCCGATCACACCGCCGCCCAGCGCGATGATGGCTTCGGAACGCTCGACATTGCGGTCCAGAAGCGCGTCGACCACACGTTCCAGCCCGGCCCAGCTTTTCGAGGTTTCGCCGGGTTCAACAATGATCGGGTCCACGCGCAGGCCCAGGCTGGCGAGCTGGTCGCTGACGCGCTCGAGATGCAGGCCGGCGACATGGCGGTCGGTGACCAGAATGGCCCGGCCGCGTGGAAAGCGCTCGCTCAACTCAGCGCCGGCAGCCGCGAGGGCGCCGGATCCGACCAGCACGTCATAGGCGCGCTCGCCCAGACCGACATTGACCCGCAAGATCTCGCTCACGCTGACGTCTCCCGGGCATCCAGAGCCCGCAAAATCAAATCCAGCGTCAGATTATGGGAACCGCCGGAGGCATCCACATGGATGTCAGCCTCTGCATACGCGGCCTGACGCTTGTCGAGCAAGGCGCGCAGCACGGTTTCCGGATCGTCCCCGCGCAAAAGCGGCCTGGTGTCGCGGCGCGAGACGCGCTTGACCAGGGTTTCCACATCCGCCTGCAGCCAGATCGACGTCGCCCGTGCCTTCACCCGCTCGCGGGTTTCCGGATCGACGAAAGCGCCGCCGCCCAGGGCCAGGACCAGGGGCGGTTCCTCGAGGAGGCGGGCAATGACCTTGCGTTCGCCGTCCCGAAAGGCGGCTTCGCCGAAATCCTCGAATATCTCGGACACGCTGCGACCGGCGGCCCTTTCGACCTCCTCGTCGGCATCGCGGAAGTCCAGCTTCAGCGCATGCGCAAGCCGACGCCCGACCGTGGTTTTTCCCACGCCCATCAGTCCGATCAGGACGAGCGATTTCTGCGGTATGTGAACACGCGACATGCTAGCGGTATAAACGGTCTGGAAATCGCCGCAATCAGGGTTAGGCTCGTGCGCGGTACGGCCCGCAGTGCGAAGGTGGGTCTTCACGGGGTCAAGGAGTCGGTTTCATGCGTGGTTTTCTGGTGGGTGTGGCGGTTATCGCCGGTCTCGTCGCGATCGGATTCGGCACGCTGGTCCTGATTGCCAACGGCCTTGAACCGACCCGGGAGAATGTGCGTGTCGAGCTGGAAGACGATTTCCCGCGCTAGCCTGCTGGCAGCGCTCCTGGGCGGCACTGCCGTCGCCCAGAATCCGATCGAGGTTGAGCAGCTGGATGCGCTGGACCCGCTCGAGGTCTCGCTGACGGATCGCGGACTGGGTGACCGGCTGTGGTCCGGGACCGACCGCGACATGGCGGAAGCGGTCCTGACCCGATTGCCCGGGACTGACGGGAATGGCTATGCCAGCGAAGCGCTTGGCGATACGGCGCGGCTCATCCTGTTGAGCGGGGGGCGTCCGCCGGCCGCAGGCCGCGGTGATGCCAGACTCGCCGAATTGCGCGTGGACCGGTTGCTCGCTGCAGGCGGGCCGCATGACGCGTTCGATCTGCTGGAGCGCACGCCGAGTATTCATCGGCGCCCGAGCCTTGCCGTGAGCCATGCCGAACTGGGCTTTGCCCTCGGCGATACCGACCGGGCCTGCCAGACTGCGAATGCCCTGATCGAGAACCGGGACGCGCCGGACTGGCTGCGCCGGCGCGCTTTCTGCCTGGCGCTTGACGGGCAGGGCGCTGCGGCGGAGCTGACCGCTGAACTGGCGCGCGCGACCTCCGAAGATGATGATTTTGACGCCCGCCTGTTCGCCATGACGCTGGGCACACCGGTCGCGGATGGTGTCGCAGCACCGGATAGCGGGCTGGACTTTGCGATGTCGCGCTATCTGGTCGATCCGGAGGCTTTCCTGCCGGTTGTCGCCGACGATGCGCCGGCCTGGCTGGCCTCGCTGGCGCACCGCCCGATCTATGAACCCGTGCCGGTTGACGACGGTGTGGCCGCCCTCGAGGCCGCGCTGGCCCTGAGCGGGCCGGATCGCCATCACGCGCTGGAAGACCTCATGGTGCAGGCCCGGGACCGGGAACTGGCCGGTCAAGCGCTTGGCTATCTGTTGTCCGACGAGCGTGAGGCATCGCGTTTCATCCATGTTGCGCGTCATCATGGTCGGGAGATCCAAACCCTGCCGGTGACCGCCGCGACCCTCGAGCACGGCTATGACCTCGCCCTGGCCGCTGTGATTGTCGGCGATTTGCGGGCCGCTGCGCGTTGGCGTGATGCGTTGATCGACGGCCCGCCGCGTCGGCCGGGAGCGGCCGAACGTGTCGGCCAGCCGATTCTGGAAACGGCCGATGGACGCCTCGTCTATGCCGATGGGACGCCGGTCGACGCGGTCGAGCCCGAAATGGAATGGGAAGCGCCGTCGCCGCGCCGCATGGTTGCGCTTGATCTCTCTCTTGCCATCGCGCGAGATGCGCTGGGCGGCGGGAATTTCGATGCCGTTCTGGCGGCCTGGCTGGAAAGCCAGGGCGATGAGGCATTGGGCGAACGTCTGGCACTGGCCGAACTCGGTGCCCGATTGCCCGGCTCGGCACGCCTGTCGGTCCTGGGTCTGGGCCAAATGGCCGGGACGCCGGATCTGGCGGTCATGGAAATGAGCCAAAGGGCCGGCGCCCGCGCGGAATCCACACTGCTGGCCGTCAGCCTCCTCAACCGGCCGGAAACCTCCGCCGACCCGGTCACCTTCAGCCGTGCCATAGCGGCGCTGGACGCGGCTGGCCTGCGCGACAATGCCCGCGCCCTCGTGCTGGAGCGGGTGATCGCGAGGGCGCGATGAGCAATGCGCAGTCGGAACGCCGGTCGCAGGACCGGACCCTGATTGCGCTCTTTCTCGACATGATGGCGGCCGAGCGCGGCGCGTCGGTCAATACGCTCGATGCCTATCGTCGCGACCTGGTGGATGTCGCCGGCCGCCTGGGCGGCCAGGGGGCGGAGCTGGAGACGGCGAACACCGCGCATCTCGAATCCGTTCTGGCCGGCTTTGCCGCCGACGGGCTCGCGGCCTCCACTGCGGCCCGGCGCCTGTCGGCGATCAAGCGCTTCTACCGTTTCCTGCTTTCCGACGGTGTGCGGGCCGACAATCCGGCCACGCCTTTGCGCGCGCCGAAGCAGGGGCGGGCGCTGCCCAAGATTCTCTCCGAAGCCGATGTTGATGCACTTTTCGCGGCGGCGGCCGATCTGCCCGGCCCGGCGGGGGCAAGAACCCGGGCGCTGATGGAATTGCTTTACGCCGGCGGATTGCGGGTGACCGAGCTGGTCTCCCTGCCGCTGGGGGCTTTCGTGCGGGCCGAACGCTGTATCCAGATCACCGGCAAGGGCGGCCGTGAACGACTGGTTCCGCTGACCCAGGCGGCGCTGGATGCCGTGGCCGTCTACAAGACGGTTCGCGAGGCGCACATGCCGGCAGACAAGAGCAAGGCCGGCAAGGCCGGGCGCTTTCTCTTTCCCTCGCAGACCGCGAAGGGGGGGCATCTCACGCGTGAACGCTTCGCCCAGATACTCGGCGATCTGACATTGGCGGCGGGGCTGGATCCGGCCAGGGTTTCGCCGCACGTGCTGCGCCACGCTTTCGCGACCCATCTTCTGGCGCGAGGTGCCGATTTGCGCAGCGTACAGATGCTGCTCGGCCATGCCGATGTATCGACCACGCAGATTTACACCCATGTCCTTGATGAAAGGCTGAAATCTCTCGTCCAGTCGGCTCACCCCCTGGCGCGACACAGTGAGGATGGCGGTTCGGCTTGACGTATGCGTAAGCGCGGCTTTTGAGACTTGTGGCCCCGCGGCGGGGTCGTTAGGTTGCCCTCCACTTTTGTGATCACAGGCGTTGGCAGGACATGTCCGACCCCACTCGTACCTATCTCGATTTCGAACGGCCGCTGGCCGAGCTGGAAGCCAAGATCGAAGAGCTTGAATCCCTCGCGGGTGACGATGCTCCCGATACGGCGGAAGAGACGGCGCGTCTGCGTCATAAGGCGAATGAACAGCTCGCCTCGCTCTATTCCAAGCTCGATCCGTGGCGCAAGACGCTGGTCGCCCGCCATCCCGAGCGCCCGCATTTCCGCGATTATCGCAAGGCGCTGATCGAGGATTTCGAGGAAATGTGCGGTGATCGCCGTTTCTCCGAAGACGCCGCCATCGTCGGCGGCATGGGCCGGTTCCGCGGTCGTTCCGTGGTCGTGATCGGCCATGAGAAGGGTCACGACACCGAAACCCGCATCAAGCACAATTTCGGCATGGCGCGTCCGGAAGGCTATCGCAAGGCGATCCGCCTGATGGACCTGGCCGAGAAGTTTGACCTGCCGGTTCTGACTTTTGTCGACACGGCCGGTGCCTATCCCGGCCTTGGCGCGGAAGAGCGCGGACAGTCCGAGGCCATCGCCCGTTCGACCGAGCGCTGCCTGACGCTTGGCACGCCGCTCATCTCCACCATTACCGGTGAAGGCGGCTCCGGCGGGGCCGTGGCCCTGGCCAGTGCCAATACGGTCATGATGCTGGAGCATTCCATCTATTCGGTGATCTCGCCGGAAGGCTGTGCTTCCATCCTGTGGAATGATTCCACCCGGTCCAAGGATGCCGCCGTGGCGATGAAAATCACCGCGCCGGACCTCCTCTCGATGAAGATTGTGGACCAGGTCATTCCCGAGCCGGTTGGCGGGGCTCACCGTCATGCCCAGGCGACGATGACCGCAGTGGGCAATGCCATCGAGAAGCATCTCGGCCAGCTCGAGCAGATGGATTCCAGAGCCCTGCGCCTGCAGCGCCGCGAACGCTTCCTCGCCATCGGCCGGACCCTCCCGGGGGCCTGAGGTCCGAGACCGGAGGCCGGAGGCTAGTCGCCGCGTGCGGCGGCCGCGTCACCCGCGCGCGGATCGGCTGATTCGGGCACGTAGAGTCCCACAAAGACCGTCGTCCAATTGCCCTCCGCATCGCCCTGGTCGAATCGCTGGGTGACCGTACCGTCGGCATTTGGGGTCCAGCGTCCGCGCAGCGGGGCGCGGGTGTCGGTCGGGATCGTGTAGGCCTCGCCGGTCAGGACCATGGCGCCGTCATCATCAAGCCCGCCGGTATAGTCGATATACCAGCCATTGCTCATCCAGACCTGGCGCCATGCGCCGACCAGCGGGTCATAGACATTGAGACTGTCGCCGGCATTGCCGCTGGCGCCGACCCAGTGTTCGGTCACCAGGCAGCCGCCATTGATACGCTCGATCACGTTATGGCCGAGATAGGGGCCGGGCGTGTCGCCATTGTCCGGGGCGTAGACATTCCATGTCCCGACCCAGAAATCGAAGGCGTCCCAGGGCGCCCCGACGCAGGCGTCGGGCGCCGGGCTGGCGGCTTGGGCGAAGGTCGAGCCCACGCCCAGAAGGCCGAAGCCGGCAGCGATGAGAACGGATTTTGCTGAAACCATGATTTTTCCCCTTTGATCGTGCTCCCCAGCGACTTTCTGGGCACGAGGCTACTCAATCCACCGTATTCCTGCAAACGGCTCTGGCCCCAATAACGGCTTCGTGACAAATAATCGGCCCGCGGACAGGGCTCGCGCGCGTGCGGACCCGCAGGCGAGGAGGCTTTCATGGCCAATGTTACCGTGGTGGGTGCCCAGTGGGGCGATGAGGGCAAGGGCAAGCTGGTCGACTGGCTGTCGCACCGCGCCGATGTGGTCGCCCGTTTCCAGGGCGGTCACAATGCCGGCCATACGCTCGTTGTCGGCGAAAACGTCTACAAGCTCTCCCTGCTCCCCTCCGGTGTTGTTCGCGGCAAATTGTCGGTCATCGGCAATGGCGTGGTCGTTGATCCCTGGGCCTTTGTGGCCGAGGTTGATCGCATCGCCGAGCAGGGGGTGATGATCACCCCGGATGTGGTCAAGATTTCCGAGACGGCCACCCTGATCCTGCCCATCCACCGCGAGCTCGATGCCCTGCGCGAGAACCGCGATGATGGCGAGCCGATCGGCACCACGCGTCGTGGTATCGGCCCGGCCTATGAAGACAAGGTCGGGCGCCGCGCCGTCCGCGTCATCGACCTGGCCGACCCGGCCGCCCTCGAGGCGCGGGTCAAGGACATCCTCCATCACCACAATGCCCTGCGTCGCGGCCTGGGCCATGCTGAATACAGCGCCGAGACCCTGGTCGCCGAGCTGACCGAGATCGCGCCGAAAATCCTGCCCTATGCGGCCCCGGTCTGGCGCGTCCTGAAAGACGCCATCAAGTCGGACCAGAAAGTCCTGTTTGAAGGTGCCCAGGGCGCCTTGCTGGACGTCGATCACGGGACCTATCCCTTCGTCACCTCGTCCAACACCGTCTCTGGCCAGGCCTCGGCCGGGACCGGCGTCGGTCCGCGTGATGTCGGTTATGTCCTGGGCATCGCCAAGGCCTATATGACCCGCGTCGGCGAAGGGCCGTTCCCGACCGAGCTGCATGACGCCGATGGCCAGATGCTGGGCGAGCGCGGGCATGAATTCGGTGTCGTCACCGGTCGCAAGCGTCGCTGTGGCTGGTTCGATGCCGTCATCACCCGCCAGACCCTGCAGGTCGGCGGTGTGCATGGCGTCGCCCTGACCAAGCTCGACGTGCTTGACGGCTTCAAGACGATCAAGGTCTGCGTCGCCTATGAGGTCGATGGCGAGCGCCTCGACCATCTGCCCGCGGGCAAGGAAGCCCAGGCCAAGGCCAAGCCGGTCTATGAAGAGCTGCAGGGCTGGGAAGGCTCAACCGCCGGTGCCCGCTCCTGGGCCGATCTGCCGGCCGAGGCGGTCAAATATGTCCGCCGCATCGAAGAGTTGATCGAATGCCCGATCGCCCTGGTCTCGACCTCGCCGGAGCGCGAGGATGTTATCCTGATGCAGGACCCCTTCCGGAGCTGATCCGGGGCGGGCCCGCTCACTCAAATACGTCGGGATCGGCCAGGTCGCCGCGCTGGAAGCGGTGCCAGGCGAAATTGGCCATGGTCGCCCAGGCCAGTGTGGTGAGCATGGCCGCGTTGAACAGGAGTGGCAGGAGTGCGCCCAGTGGCAGGCCGCTCACCAGACGGGCAATCGGTGCGATGCAGAGTGTGAGCGTCCAGATGATCGCGGCAAGGCTTGCAATCCGCGAATGCCGGTAAATGCCCCAGGCAAGACCGCCGGAAATCAGAGCCGGACCGAGCAGGATAGCGGCGGTCAGGGCGAACGCCGGAAGGGCGTCCACACCACTCCTCGCAAGTGCCGGGTCGAGTGCGGCGAGCCCCAGAACGCCGACAATCGCCCGGTATTCGGCTTGTCCATGCGTCCCCCCGAACGTGCGATCATGAGTTCTGCACGTTTCGGGAGCGATTCCCAGTCCGGGGGGTGTCTCAGCCTGGCTGTGCGGGCGGGGTCAGCGTGGCGGCAGGTTGCCGACGGCTCAGCCGTGTGCGCAGGACCATGGCCGGCTTCTCGACCAGAACACGCAATCCCCAGCCACCCATGACCGCCAGCGGGACCATGAGCATGGCCAATTCTGTCGTGGTCAGGCCAGGCACAAGGGAGAAAGCCATCATGCCGAGCGGCCAGTGCAGGATATAGATGCCGTAGGAGACATCCTCGACATTGCGGACCTGCTCGCCGGCCCGGCCCGGAATGCGGGCATAGCCGATCAGGAGATAGCTGGCGGCCAGGGCGATATCCAGCATCATCCAGCCGATTGGCAGATGTTGTGTCGCGATGGCGGCAAGGATGGCCAGGCCGGCAAAAACCGGAGTCAGGCGCAGATAGCGGCGGCCGGCATGGAAAGCGGCGCCAACCATGAAGGCCGGCGCAAAACGGGCCAGCGTCCCGATCGTTTCCTCGCCGATACCGCGATAGCCGAACGTCTCGACCAGCATGCCGAAGGCGAGGGTGAGCGCGGTCCACAGGAGAACTTGCGCGTTCTTGCGATACAGGCCGACAGCCATCAGCACGCCGACGCCGACATAGGCCATCAACTCATAGCGGATCGTCCAGAGCGGGCCATTCATGCTCTCGCCCATCGGCGAGGCGTCGAACACGCCGGGCAGACCGGCCATCGGGTCGATCTGGGCGATCAGCTTGAGCGGGAAGAGCCAGGTCTGGCTCTGTGCCCAGTATTCGGTCGCCGGCAAGGTGGTAAAAAGTGGACCGACGACGAGCCAGAGCATGAGAACCGTGGCGATCAGACCAGGGAAGATCCGGAAGAAGCGGGCCTTGGCATAATGACCGATACTGCGTGATTTCATGGCGCTCGCGGTGATCATGTAGCCGGACAGGATGAAAAATCCGTCCAGGGCGCATTGCACGATGAAGTCCACACTCATCGCCCAGGCCCCGTCAAAGGGCAGGCCGAGCGGAATCATCAGGGCGTGGCCATACAGGACGATCAGCGCGAACAATATCCGCATCGCGGTAAAATTATTGGACTTCTCTTCGAGATGACCGTGTCCGTCATGAAACAGGAATTTCATTGTCGCCGCGCCTTTCAATTGCCCCGATCCTTGCAAGTTTCGCGCTAGAGGCGAGTTACGCAGATTCTATCTGGTATTAGGGTTAATATATTGAAATTGTTGAAATATTGGGCCGCAGAATTGGTTCGACGTTAAAAGCGGGCTGCCAGTTTCCTGCCAGATGTGGATCTGGGAGGGGCAAATGGCCCGAAATCGGACAAGTATTGCGTGGTTGGTGGCCTGTGGCTGGGCGGTCGGTGCCGCGGTAATTGGTCTTGGCGATGCGGAGGCCCAGTCAGCGGATTGCCAGCGCTACGGCCAGCACCGGGACAGCTATCTCAGGGGGGTGAGTGCCGGCATGGAGCAGCAACTCGATGCCATGGCCGTGCAGCGCCAAGTGCCGGTCCAGGCGGCGGCCTTCTATTGGGGCGGTGCCCTGATGCAGGCCGGTGACACGCGCACCCTGGCTCAGCTGACCCTGGCCACGGCACGCTGGCCCGGTCAGGCGGAGCGGGCCGAGCGGGCGATGACGCGCATCTCCGACGAGCGGGGTGGCGATCTCGCAGCCTTGCTGGCCGGCTTGATGCTGTCGGACGGGCAGGGGATTGACGATCCCTATCGCGCGCGCGCCTATCTCACGGACGCCAGTCGCCGCGGCAATACGGACGCGACCGCCTTTCTGGGCCTGTATGACGCCTGCCATTCGCGCCGGGTGGCATTGAATTGACGCTAATCGCTGTGAATTGACGCTAATCGCTGTCACCTGACCGCCTCGTCATCATCCAAAAAGCTTGCTGCTTGCATCGGTATTGTAACGATGTCGATTGGAGGCGAAATGCGACGGCAAAAAACATTGATCACCGGTGCGGGCCTGGATGTGCGGCTGACCTGGTACCGCCCGGGCGAGCAGATGGCGCCGCACACCCACGGCTGTCACCAGATATCCTGGCTGCTGTGCGGGGAGTTGCGCGAAACCGGTGGCCGTCATGAACATGAGGTCATCCGCACCAGCCGGGGTGTAAAACCGGCCGGTTTCCGCCATGCCAATGTCTATGGTGCCGGCGGGGCGTTGGTGCTGGCTGTGGACATGGATCCGGACGGCCCGGCCTGTTCCGATCTGCCTGGTCCGGGGGACTGGAGCTGGGCTGAAGCATCATCAGACACGCCGATTGAAATCCTCCAACTGTCGACCGCACTCAATGCCGCAGGGGCCGGGTCGGCCATGACCGTGTCCGACATCACGGCCTGTGCCCTGGCCCCGGTTCTGGACCCGGCTCTGGACGACCCGCATGCCCGAGCTGTGGAAGGGCCGGTATCCCCGCGCTGGCTCGAGCGCGTCCGTGAGCAATTGCGCGATGATCCGGACGAGCCCGATCTTGCCAGCCTTGCTGATCAGGCTGGCGTTCATCGCGTTCACCTCTCACGCAGTTTTCGCGCCCGCTTTGGCCTGCCGCCGAGTCGATATCGTTTGCGATCCCGAGTCAGCCGGGCCATTGCCGACATGGTGGATGGCTCCGATCTCGCGGATGCTGCGATGTCAGCAGGCTTCGCCGACCAGTCGCACTTCACCCGGGCTGTCCGGGCCCAGACCGGTTTCACGCCCCATCATTTGCGCGGGCTGCTCGCAGCCTGACCAAGAGACGCGGTTGGCGCTGCGTCGACGGGTTACACGTGTTCAAGACGCATTCACATCGCACAGCTAGGTTGCGGCCAGAAATCCCCCGATTATCGGGTCTGATCTGGAGAAATTGTATGCTTCGAACCGTGAGCCTTGTCAGTGCCGCCGCGCTCTGCCTTGCCGCCCATGCCGGCGCAGAGACGCCGGAAGGCGCCGCCGCCAGCCTTGACGTTTTCCTTGATGAGTTTCCGGACCTGGGTCCGGGCTATGCCGTCGTGGTGGTGACCGCCGATGACGTGCTGATGCGCCGTGTACAGGGCGAACGCCGGGCGGCGTCGGGTGATCCGATGACGACCGATACGCCGATCTATATCGCCTCCCAGACCAAGGCCTATATGGGCCTTCTGGCGGCGCGGCTCGACGCCGAGGGCATCCTGCCGCTGGACAGTGTCATCACGGATTACTGGCCGGACCTGGCACTGCCGGACGGAGTGACCGCGGCGGACTGGACCCTGCGCGACCTGATCACCCACCAGGTGCCGATCGGGAATGATGTTGTGACCGGCTTGGAGGCCTATGTCGGCTATGTCGATCCGGCTGACTATCCGCGCCTGCTTGCCGACTATTCCCGGGCCCGGGAAGCCGGCTTTGAATACGATAATCTGGGCTACAACATCTATGGCGCGATCCTGGAGACCGCGACGGGTCGGTCCTGGCAGGACTGGCTTGATGCCTATCTTTTCGAGCCGCTTGCGATGGATCGCACATCGGCCCGGACCTCGGACTTCTCGCTGGATGAATTGTCCTGGGGGCATCACTGGCTGGGCGAGGATGATGGCTGGTACGAGATCCGGCCCAAGACCGACGGCATGATGCAGTCGGCCGGCGGGCTGGTTACATCGGTCGATGACATGGCGGTGTGGCTGCAGTTGCAGCTGCGCGGCGAGGGGCCCGAGGGTTCGGGCATCACGGCCGACATGGTGAGCATGGCCCAGACCGGTTTTGTCGAGACCCATCAGGAGGATCGCCGCAATGCAGCTGAACTGCCCTGTTCACAATACACGCTGGGCTGGAATATCTGTGACTTCGAAGGGCACGACTTCTACGTCCATGGCGGCGGCTATACCGGTATCCGCACCCAGATGGCCTTCTCGCCCGATCTCGGTGTCGGCGTTGCGGCCTTCTCCAACTCCGACAACATGACCGGCTGGCTGACCAGCCGCACCATCAACATGTATTTCCAGTTCCTGACCGAGCACGAGACCGCGGATCGCATGCGCCAGATCCGCATCGAGCAGTATCCGCAGCGTATCCAGCGCTATCTGGACGTCCGTATGGAGCGGCGCGATGCGGTGATGGCCGAGGACCGCTGGGGCGGCTGGAGCTGGACGCCCGGAGCCGAGGAACTGGCCGATTATGCCGGCCGCTGGACCAATGGTGACCCCTATTTCGATGTCGAGCTGCGCCAGGTTGGCCCGGCCCTGGTCTTCAACTGGGGGGATATGAGCGGCACAATGGTGCCGGCCGTGGCGGACCTGTTTGCCGGTCAGGCCTCGCCCTTCGAAGCGGTCCAGGAATTCCGGTTCGAACGTGATGAGAGCGGTGCTGTCGTGCGTATGAACTGGGCAGGGACGGGGACGTTCACGCGGGCCGACTGACCCTGAACGCGACATGATCGAGCGGCGGGCCGCTGGCCTTTGTGGCAATCAGCCACATTGGCGAGCGGCCCGCTTTCGTGCAGGGTGACGTTGCACAACGAACGGAGGGTGTACCCATGTTCGATACAGCGTCCATGACCGATTTCTGGCTGCGTGTCATCGGTCTCTACTTCCTCGTCGCCGGGACGGGCCTTTTCCTTCAACTCGACAAGGTTGCCGGTCTGGCGGCCGAGATTCGCGACAGTTTCCTGCTGCGCTTCATGGCCGGGATCATGGCCCTGGCCTTCGGTGTGGTGATCCTTGCGACCCATGCCAATTTGGGCGGCGGCAAGGCGATGGTCGTGACCATCATTGGCTGGATCAGCCTGTTCAAGGGCGTTTTCCTCATGCTCGCCCCACCGGCTCTGCTGGGCGCCTATGAAGGCCTGGTCGGCAACAAGGCCCTGATGCGGATCTGGGCGTTGCTGGTAGCCGCGATCGGCGTCGGCTTTGTCTGGCTGGGGTATGCCGGCCAGGCAGGGTGATATCGGTCCTGCCGTCCGTCCCCGCTTGCCAAATCAGCGCGGCCCGTCCACGCTGCGCGCAACAGTTCCAAGGGGTGTCCCGCTGATGTTGTGGCGGGGCTGAGACATCACCCTTAGGACCGGATCCGGGTCATGCCGGCGTCGGGATGGAGCAGGCCTTTGCGTCGCAGGTTCGCCTGTGGGCCGGGCCCTGGCTTTCTGGCCGCTGCCGTCTGACCGCCTGCGAGCGAGATGAGGCGGCGATGATGAAATTTCCTGGTTCTGCCCTGCGACTGGCGACCGCCCTGTGTGCGTCGACGTGTGCGTTGACCCTTTCGGCCGCCCCCGCCGCCCTCGCCCATCCCTCCGAGGATGACCCCGCCACCGCGCATTTCCTGGCCAATGAGGCGATCATGGTCAGTGCGGGCGAGACGCGCATCCTGTTCGACCCGCTGTTCAGCGTCTCCTACGGCTATCCGCTGGTGGCGCCGGAGGTGCGTGCGGCGATCATGGCCGGCACGCCGCCCTATGACGGGGTGGACGCGGTCTTCGTCAGCCATGTCCATGGCGACCATTTCGATGCCGAGGCGGTCAACGCCTATCTCGCCGCCCACCCGGACGTGATCCTGGTCGGACCGTGGCAGGCGCGGCTGGACATGCAGGCGGCAGCCGGCTGGGATGCGGCCTTCGAGGCGCGCATCCATGCGCTGCCCTTCATCGCCAGCCCGCAGGACCTCGTCCTCGCGGCGGACGGTGTCGCCGACGCGATCCGCGTCGAGACCGTGCACATCCCCCATGCCGGCGGACCGGGCCGGGCGGGCATCCAGAACATGGCCCACCGGGTCACCCTCAATGGTGCGGCGACGGTGATGCATCTCGGCGATGCCACGCCCGAGCCGGCGATCTACGACACCCACAGCGACCATTTCGCGGCCCGCACCACCCAGCACGCCTTCCCGCCCTATTGGGTGCTGGGCGAGTGGGGCGGCGAGACCACGCGCGCCCGCCTCAATGCGCAGGCGGTGACCGGCATCCACATCCCCATCAACCAACCCGACTGGCTCGATGCGAGCGGCGAGGACTTCTTCACCGAAGCCGGTGAAACCCGCCCCATCCCAGCCCACAGCCACGACTGAGCCCAAGGACGTTTCCCGTGACGATGTTTGCAACTCAGTCTGCGTTTGGGTCTTTTAAGGGCGTCACCAAGCCGAAGTCTCGGGCGATCGGGAGCCGCCCCCGATGAAGAAACCCATGCAACCTCGCCTGGTCTGGCGACTCAGATCGGGAGAAGCCCTGCTTCGTGATGTGGCTGTAGTGACCAACACTCGGGACGAGGGCGAGGGGCGCAGTCCGGTCAATCGTATCGGCTGGGCCGTTGCAGCTTTCCTGCTGGCCATGTTGAGCCTCGCGAGCCGCGGGCCCGAGATGTGGTCCGGTATCTGGCGTGCCGAGCAGATCATGTCGCTCGTCGTGATCCTGCTGCTCCTCGCGTTTGTCGGTTGGTTGCTCTTTCGGGGCTCGCCGACCACCCACTGGGGCGACATGCACAATTTCGTCTTCACCGATCAACGCATCAGCCTGCTCGACGAGCAGGGCCGCGTGATGGACGAAATTGCCCGCGACGAGATCACCGAGGCCCAGGTCACCCCTCTGTCCCCAGGGGAGAAGAGTGTCGATTGCTTCCGCCCGAACGATCCCGATCTCGAACACATGTTCTCCATTCTGTACGTCGATGACCCGGAAGGGGTCTTTGACTTCGTCAAGTCCACCTACCTTTGAGGGTCACCCATGAACAAGCCCACCTCCCAATCCGAATTCGAGACTCCCACCGTCACCACCGGGCCTCTGCCGGGCTCGCGGCGCGTCTATACCTCGCCCAAGGCGGACCCGTCGCTGAAAGTGCCGCATCGCGAGATCGACCTGCACCCGACCGCCAATGAGCCGCCGGTGCGGGTCTATGACACGTCCGGTCCCTATTCCGATCCGGCGGCGACGATCACCGTCGAGACCGGCCTGCCGCGTCATCGCCTCGCCTGGTACAAGGATCGCCAGCTGGTCGAGTATGAGGGCCGCCCGCTCTCGCCGCTCGATAATGGTGGCGCCACGGGCAAATATCTCGCCCGCGAATTCCCGGCCACGCACAGGCCGTTGAAGGGCGCCCCGGGTCAACCGCTCACGCAATACGAATTTGCCCGCGCCGGCATCATCACGCCGGAAATGGTCTATGTCGCCGAGCGCGAGAATCTTGGCCGCAAGCAGGCTGTCGAGGGCGCCGCGGAACGTCTCGCCGATGGCGAGAGTTTCGGCGCCTCGATCCCGGAACACGTCACGCCGGAATTCGTCCGCGACGAGATCGCCCGTGGCCGCGCCATCATCCCGGCCAATATCAACCACCCGGAACTCGAGCCGATGATCATCGGCCGCAATTTCCTGACCAAGATCAACGCCAATATCGGCAATAGCGCCGTGGCCTCCTCGGTCGAGGAAGAGGTCGACAAGATGGTCTGGTCGATCCGCTGGGGCGGCGACACGGTGATGGACCTGTCGACCGGCAAGAATATCCACAACACCCGCGAATGGATCCTGCGCAACTCGCCGGTGCCGATCGGCACCGTGCCGATCTACCAGGCGCTGGAGAAGGTCAATGGCATTGCCGAGGACCTGACCTGGGAGGTCTTCCGCGACACGCTGATCGAGCAGGCCGAGCAGGGGGTGGATTATTTCACCATCCATGCCGGCGTGCGCCTGGCCTATGTGCCGCTCACCGCCGACCGCGTCACCGGCATCGTCTCGCGCGGCGGTTCGATCATGGCCAAATGGTGCCTGGCGCACCATGAGGAGAGCTTCCTCTACACCCATTTCGAGGACATCTGCGATATCATGCGCGCCTATGATGTCAGCTTCTCGCTGGGCGACGGCCTGCGCCCCGGCTCCATCGCCGACGCCAATGACCGCGCGCAATTTGCCGAGCTGGAAACGTTGGGGGAACTCACGAAAATCGCCTGGGAAAAAGGCTGCCAGGTCATGATCGAGGGGCCGGGCCATGTCGCCATGCACAAGATCAAGGAGAATATGGACAAGCAGTTGAAGGAGTGCCACGAGGCGCCCTTCTACACGCTGGGACCGCTCACCACCGATATCGCGCCGGGCTATGACCACATCACCAGCGGCATCGGCGCCGCCATGATCGGCTGGTTCGGCTGTGCCATGCTCTGCTATGTCACGCCGAAGGAACATCTCGGCCTGCCCGACCGCGATGACGTCAAGGTCGGCGTGATCACCTATAAAATCGCCGCCCATGCCGGCGACCTCGCCAAGGGCCACCCCGCCGCCAAGATCCGCGACGACGCCCTGTCACGCGCCAGGTTCGAATTCCGCTGGGAAGACCAGTTCAACCTCGCCCTCGACCCCGAAACCGCGCGCGACTTCCACGACAAGACGCTTCCCAAGGAGGCCCACAAGGTGGCGCATTTCTGCTCCATGTGCGGGCCCAAGTTTTGCTCGATGGAGATTACAAGGGAGATCCGGGACCGGTTTGGGTCGGCGCGGGCGCCGAATGCTGTGGAGGCCGGCATGGCCGAGAAGGCTGAGGAGTTCAAGGCGAAGGGGTCGGAGATTTATCTCAGCGAGGATGACTCATAACTTGCGTGCGATGTACAGCATCGTTCCCTCGATGCGGATACGCTCTTCAATCCTAAAGTTGAGCGCGTAGAGTCGTTCATCGATGTAGGGTGGTGTTAACAGTCGAAGAAAAAAGTGACCGCGATATCCGTTAATGAGATAGCCGCCCTGAGTAGGTTTGGCCGCTTCGCTCTTGATCGATTTTGTGTACTCAGAGTTTCGGTAGTTCACCGCCACACAGATTTCGCCACCCACTTTCACGGCGCGGCAGCACCGTTTGAGCACTTCGTCCGCGATGGACTGAATCGGAATTACAGGCAGGACGTTGAGTAAGGCCACTCTTTCGTAACTAGCGCCCGACTCTATGAACTGTTTAGTGTTCATTGTAGATACCGCGTTGTGCTCTTGGTACCGCTCCTCCAACGAGTGGTAGTCTTTTCCAAACCGTTGTTTTCGCTCTAACTGGATAGTTGAGTCGACGAGGTGTAGCTCGTCTGCATTATCTGCCAGAAAGGGCGCGTATCGACCTTTACCAGTTCCGTAATCCGCACATAGCCCGACGCGAGGGAGCGCTCGCAATCTCTCGACAATCGGGCTGCTGAGCTGATTGATCGGAAGCGCGGCATTTTCTGTACGGACTTCCGTTCCGCCGTCCACGAAGTAGCGCACTAGAGCGCCTCAATTCGATCTCGGATTTGATCTGAGCGCTGTTTGTCATCAACGATGTCAAATACTTGCGATTTGGCGTATCTACTTGTTTCACCGTAGTAATATTGCATTAAAATTATCGAGATGATCGATCCCAGCGCCAGCATGAAGGCGGCGTGATACGCTCCGTAGAGCCATAGAATGATTGCGGTTGGGATGAACGCCGATACTGCTTCGAGAAGGACCCAGTACCATGACCAAGTGGTTAGCGCTTCTCGTAGGGTGTGGTTCGATACGATGCGCTCATCACCATCACCAGAGGAAGCGAACTGATAAAAGATCTGTCTCATAAGGTGGTCGCGGGAAGCCATAATCCGCTCGTAGCGAGCTGAATCCACATTGGCTCCAACTAACAGTGCGGTGGGGATCACGATCTGATACATATCAAAGCGTTGTCGTATCCGAAACCAGTCGGATAGCCGGTCGTGCCAGCGAATGCCGTGTGCAAGCCAGGCAAGAACCATCGCAATAACCAGAGGAATCGCATCACTCAAGCTCAAATCCCAAAGCTTTAGGTTCTCCGGAAATTGGGCCGCTAAGGTATCAAATGCCCCTGCAATCGGAGGGATGTAATACCTCATCAAGAAAAAACAGAATGCCGTGCTCAGGAAAAAGAAAAAGCTCAGTTTGGCCAGCATTTCTGGATAGTTTTTCACGCTAAGACTCGGAAGCATCGTAGTCGGCCTTATTAGTTTCGAACCGGGACAGTGAGTACAACGAAAAGTGGGAAGGGAAAATAGTGCACCCCTTAGGCCTTGGAAAAAAACAGAGACACATACAAATTCCCGACCGCATGCCGAGACCCAACTTGTAAAGCGGGTCCTGCATAAGAAACAGGGACACACACCAATTTCCTGGATTAATGGGGACACACACCAATTTTAATCTTGAAAACGGGGTCCCCCCCCCAAACCACCCCATAAACCCCATGCCGAGACCCCGCCGTATTGAAGTCCCGCGGTCAAGNNCTTGACCGCGGGACTTCAATACGGCCCCTTGCTGGCAAGGGTTTTATGCCTCCCTCCGCGCCGGGGCGCGCGTTTTGAGCTGTAACGTCCTCTCTTCACCGTCATCCCACGGTGACCGCGCAGCGGGCATCCGGGGGACCCCGGCTATCCGGGATGTTTGCTTGGGCGGGCTGTTGGAGGCAGGGCGTCTGGCCGGGTGGATGGGGTCCCCCGGATCGCGGCGCTGCCGCGACCGTGGGATGACGGTGGTATTTGTGGGAGTTGGCACCCCTTCCGGCCTCTCCTCGCTGCGCTCGGCCCCATTGTCCGCCGGCTTTGCCGTCGGCCACGTCCCCATGGGATGGGGAAGAAAAGGTTGGCGTTCCAGGTCCTCGCCCTTGATGGGCGAGGTGGCTGGGCGCGTCAGCGGCCAGACGGAGTGGGTGATCGGAGGTCAGTGCCGGAACGCTGGCGCGTCTCACCCCTTCCGGCCCTTCGGGCCACCTTCCCCATCAAGGGGAAGGACCTGGCGCGCTTCATCGACAAGCGAGCGAATGCCATCGAGGACGGCGTCGATATTGTCATCGACCTCATGGTTCCAGGCCCGGAAGATGACAAAGCCCTTGCTTCGCAGCCACGCATCGCGCCTGGCATCCCTTGCCGCATGATCGTCCGTGGTGTGCTGGCCGCCATCGAGTTCCACGACGAGTTTCGGGCGAAAACAGGCGAAATCAACGATGAAGCGACCCAGCGTCACCTGCCGCCGGAACTTGATGCCCTCGCTCCGCCAGGCCCGCAAACAGGCCCAGAGCCGGACTTCATGCGGTGTCATGTCCTGTCGCAGGGCGCGGGCGCGTTGGGTGAGCGGACTTCTCATGAGGTGAGGAAAGCACAGCCGACGAAGCGCCACCTGTGATCCAGCTCGCACAAGGTCCTCGCCCTTGACGGGCGAGGTGGATCGCCCGCCAGGGCGAGACGGAGTGGGTGGGGGCGGTCGGATCCGGAACGCTGGCGCGTCTCACCCCTTCCGACCCGTCGCTTTGCGACGGCCCACCTTCCCCATCAAGGGGAAGGACCTGCACGTCCATGGGAAACCCGGCTGCCTTGTCCCACTGGTGCCGCCGGGCGGGCCATTGTCTGCTGAAGCAAGGCATTCGGGAGGGACTCATGCGACCGGGATTCAGGGATCACTGGCACTATCACATGCGCGGCATGACGCCGTGGCGCTGGCTGAAGCTGGCCGGGATTGTGGTTCTGGTCGTTGCGGTCAGCCTGCTGATCTGGTCGCAGGAGACTTACTGGATCGACAAGACCCGGTGCGGCGTTGTTGAGGCGACCGTGATCCAGTCTGCCCAACGACCGCGGGCGTCAAAATGGTATCATACCGATACCGTTCAGCAGCAATTGGCCGAAACAGGCACTGGCGAGCGTTTCATGATCGCTCGTCCGGACATGGCGTTGCAGGTTGGTGACCCGGTTGCACTCCAGCTCTGGTGTGACGGGCAGGGTGAGACGATGTTTCTGGCCACATCCGCGTCTTGAGCCGCACCCGCCCTTCACCCCGCAAGCTGGCACAAAAAGGCGCCTCTTTCCCTCTCCCCCGGGAGAGGGTGGCCGGAGGCCGGGTGAGGGGCAAATCCCGGTGCCAGGGCGCTGATCCCCCTCATCCGCCGCTGCGCGGCACCTTCTCCCTGGGGAGAAGGACCTGCGGCCCCCTATAACCCCTCCCTTATCCCCGTTGTGCGCCCACCCAACCCCCTGCCAACACAGCAAAACCCGAAAAAACCGCCTCACCTTGTCCGCCCCCCCTCTATTCGCCCGCATAATCGTTGGCGGTTCCCGGGACGGGAGGCGTTGGCCACGTCACTGATGTCCGGGAGCGAGCGGAGCCTGTCCGGGCGATCGATGTGACGATCGTGAGCGCTGGCAGGGCGTCCTCTCTTCGCGTCCGAGGGCACTAAACGACCGACCCGAGTACGTGTGAGGATTGGAAACGGGGTGGAGACAGCCCGGGAAAACTCCGCCAGGCGGGATGTCACGATGTCACGCACTTACCCATACCGGTTACCGGCATCGCCGGCATCCCGCCTGCCTCCCATTTCTTCGGCGAACCCCGCGCGAAGCGCACACCCCTGTGCGCTCAACGGTGAGACAGCGCGGCTTCAAGACAAGGGATCTCTCCATGACACGACAGAACACGCCGCGAACCGCCAAGCGCTATTCGGGCGCTGCCCACGCCCGGGACAGCAATTCCATCACCGAGGAGGCGGACACGTTTGACGCCGTCCTCGCCAATTATGAACACGCGGCGCTGAAGCTGATGGTGCAATGCCTCTACCGGCAATTTCACGCCGGCGAGACGGCACAGGCCGTGCGCACCGCGACGGTCCTGCTCAAATCCATGCCGCCGGTGCGCCGCGGCAATATCTGGATCGACAGGCTGGAGCAGATCGAGGCGGCGCGCTCCGGCACCATGACGCGGGAGGAGGAGGAGGCGTTCATCCTCGAGCCTTTTGCCCAGGTCATGACCCCGTGACCCGGGGTCGTATCCTGAGTGTCTGGCGTCAGGAGGAGGATGGCTGGACGCTCTCCCGCGATGGTCAAAAAGCGGCCCGTCGCGCTGACCGGATTTTAATTTTGTGGCGCTAGACGTGAGGCCGACACTCAACCGTTTCAGGACAGACCCATGAAAACACTCTTCCTCACCAGCCTCGCCCTTGGCCTGCTCGCTCCCGCCGCGGTGGCGCAGGACGGCCCGGCCGGTCAGACCTTCCAGGCCGTCGCCACGCGCAACACAGACTTTGCCCGCGTGGGGGATACCGCGACGATCCGTTTGGAGTCCGGCGGACAGGTCACGGTCTCGGGTATCCAGGACGCGATGGGCAGCGACCCCTGGACCTCGGAGTGGGGTGAAGAGTCGAATGGGGAAATCTATGTCGACGCTGATATCTTCTGGATGGACCCCTGGGGCGAACGCCCCATCTGCCGCAGCTGGCCGGACTATCCGATTGGCGCCAACATCGAGTCAGTCGGCGGGGACTGGGAAGCGACCGGCGTGTGCTGGCTTGGCCCGGACGGCGGCTCGCTGGCGTGGGACATCACGCGTATCGAATAGCGGGGCCAGCCCGTTTGAGGGGCCGGAAAGCCGTCATGTCAGATGGTTGCAGTGGCCGCCGCAGACACGGTAGCGGATAGCCCGAAGGGCCGTGTCTCTCAGCGGCCCCTGCCAATGTCCTAGTGCGCCCGGGCTTCGGCCAGTGCGCGATCAAGTGCGTCCTCGGCGGCGACAGCGATATCAGGTGTCACTCCATTTCCGTCGATCCGGGTCCCGTCGCTGAGATAGAAGTCGGCGACTGGCAGGCGCAGGGAGAAGTCGGAGGGCAGGGGGAAGAAGTTGCTGGACAGCATTTCCCCGGCCGTGGTCTCGCCGATCAGGGTGGCGCGACCCGACATCTTGATCATGCCGACCAGGGCTTCCGAAGCGCTGGCCGTGCGCTCGCTGATCAGCACGTAAACATCGCCGTCGAATACGGTTTCGGCCGGATCGAGCGATGCGGCGGTGTAGCCGGTCGAGATCAACTCGCCCATGACTTCCTGTTGTGAGCGGCCATTCATCACCGGCCGGACCTCCAGCAGCTCATTGCCGGGCAGGGTCTCGTTGTCACGCCACCAGGCATTGGCAATGAAAGTCCCCAGCACCTGGCGCTCCTCAAGGATACGCGCGGCAACCGGGATGGCTGCGGCCGTGCCACCACCGTTCTCACGCAGGTCGACGATCAGGCTGTGGGCACCGGAGTCGATGGCTGCGCTCATCGCGGCATCGATCTGCGCCTCGATCGCGATCCCGAAGAAACTGTCGATGGTGACCAGGGCGATGCCCGGTTCCACAGCTTCGTGGCGGGCGACCGGACGGTCTTCGGCGGCGGCGTCGGCTTCGTCGAGCAGGCCTTCCATCGTGTTGAGCGGCCGCAGGATTTCATAGTGGGAGAAGAGCGAGCCATCCCAGTTCCGGTCAAAGCAATAGATGAGGCCGGCATCATCGGACACGGTGTCGATACAGGCCGTGAAACCCTGCCGGAACGTGGTGAATTCCGGCGTCTGGATCAGTCTCGGGTCATAGATCCAAGCGGTCGAGATCTGCTCCATCACGTCAACAAGGGCGGAATAGTCGCGCTCCGGAGCCGGGGCCTGCGCCTCCAGCTGCCACTCGCCGCGCAGCAGGCCACTGGTCGTCACGATGACCGGACCATCCGCTCCAACAACCAGTCGTGCTTCATGGTGCCGGCCATCGGCAAAGGTCAGGGCGCCGGCACCCGTTTCGTCGAAGGTGAAGGCATACTGATCATTTCGGGCGCGCAGCCCGCCATCCGAGGCCTCGAAACTCAGTTGACCTTGCAGGGTGCCGTAATGGGCCGAGCTCAGGGTGAAGGTATACGTCCCTTCGGTCGGTAGCTGGGCTGTGGCGGCAGAGGCGAGCGAGAGCGCGCCGCCGGCCGCCAATACGGCCTGTACGAAAAGTGACTGAGACATGTTCGATCCTCTGACTGTTGAACATGTCGGTGATGCGACTGGATAGGGATCCGGATGCGAGGAGCGGGAGGGACTGACCGCGCTCCTGTCCCGCCTTTCAGCAACCGCTTACGGTCCATTCATGCCTGTCTGCTAGGCAAACCGCTGACGGTCAGAACGGGAGAGCGTCAGATGAAAATGCGGACAGGACGTGAGTCTAATTGGGTGGTGTGTGTGCTGGCTTGTTGCGGACTGGCGAGTGTCGGACCCGGTGGCGCCGCACTGGCCTTTGAGGACGGGGCCACAGTCGGGCCCGAAGGGCAGGTCTACCGGGTGCATTTCAGCGACGTTCCTCCTGTCTATGGCGGAGCAATCTATTTCTCGTTCAGCGGGGGGATAATCGACAGCTATACGGAGGGCGGTATCGGCCAGGCCGACAGTCCCGGCGGGACGGGTAACTGGATCGGGTCAACCGGCGCGGTAACAATTTTCGGTGACCGGTCAGACCCCGATCCCGGCGACCCGATGCCGTCGGCTCCTGACCTGCAACTCCTTGCGGAAGGCGAGAGCGAAGTGAGCTGTGACCGCTGGCCACAGGTTGAGCCGGGCGCCAGCGTGGATCCGCAATCGCTGTGCTGGATCACCAGCGAATACGTGTTGTCTGTGGAACGCACGCAGTAGGCGTTGAGGCGGAGCTTCACGCCTGCCCCCTCTGGCTCGAAGCGTCGGACCGGAGCCGGGCTTGTCGGGGTGATCGCTAAAATTATCCGGTCCGTCCATGCGCGATTTTAGGCTTTGAGTGTCAAGGTTTACGCAAGTCACACCAGATACGGGAACAGGCACATGATGAAAGCGGTATTGGGCGCAGCGGCGGCGGTTCTTCTGTCGGGCGCTCCAGCACTGGCCGAGGACGTCGTTCCCGGGCAGGTCGAGTATAATTTGACCTACGAGATCAGTCTCAACCTCACCTTCTCAGCACCGGACCAGGTCGAGATGACCGTCCATCAGGCCTCGATTGCTGTCGACGTCGTCGATGGAGCCTGGGTTCCGGCCAGCGGCGGGGGCTATAATATTACCCTCAATAGTGGCCAGCCGGACCCGGACGCCACCTATGCCGATATCGGCGAGGCGTTCGAGTACAATGTCGGCGAGTCCGACGGGTATGGCGGTGCACAGGACTGGAGGCCGGTTGGCGAGGTGTCTTTCCACCTGCCAGCGGGTTATTGAGCCGCTGAACGACGGTCCCGGCAGGCCAATCAATCGGCTGGGTCTCGCCCGTCCTTGTCTGATCCGGATTTTTTCTCGTCCTCGGCGCCGCCCAGCGCCATGAAGGCTGCGGTCGCGATGAGGCCGCCGCCGACGAGTGCGATGAAGGGCAGGAGTTCCGGGTCCCAGCCGGCAAAGGTCTGCATCAGCGCGAGCCAGGTCATGATCACCACATAGACGGCGGCGGCGAGCAGGACCCGCTTCCATTCGTGCGTGATGAGTGGCTCGGCTGACGGCGCTGTGGTGTCAGCGGTCTCAAGGGACGTCGTGTCGTTGGCGGCCATGTCGGCGGTCTCCTCGTGGGACTGGATCAGGTCTCGCAATTGCGCCGAAGAGAGATCGAAACTGGCGGCCAGGGCGCGCACGGTTTCCAGGCTGGGCGTTTCACCGCGTTCGGCGCGCTGGATCGTGCGGTCACTCAATCCACTGATCGTGGCAAGCTGTTCCTGTGACCAGCCCTTTTCGAGGCGCAGTGATTTCAATCCCATCGGGTAACTCTCTTGTCTCGGCCAGGCCCGTGAAGGCCTGATTGCAGGGCGATGTCTAGTCGCCGGACGCCCTGTCGCCCACGACACGCGGGCGACAGGAAGGTGACAAGTGCAGTGCTCCGAGGCAAGTCGGCGTCGCTGGACAGCGATCAGGCCGGCCCGCACAATCGCGTTGGAACACCGGGGAAACCACCATGACCGACGACACCGACCACACCGGCTCGTGCTTTTGCGGCGAGGTTCAATATCGCCTGCGCCGGGATCCGATGATCGTGCATGCCTGTCATTGCCGGGACTGTCGCAAACAGACCGGTGGGCCCTATGCCATCAATGCGCTGATCGAACGGTCGGAGGTTGAGGTGATCGCCGGTGAACCTGTGCGGCATGAGCAGAAGACCGGCAGCGGCAAGCCGCATGACATCTGGCGCTGCGATGAGTGCGGCAGCGCGGTTTGGAGCGATTATGGTCGCCGCGAGGTGATGGTCTTCATCCGCGTCGCGACCCTGGATGACCCCGAGCGGTGTCCGCCTGATTTGCACATTTTCACGCGCAGCGCGCTTTCCTTCACAAAGATCCCGGCCGAGGCGCGACAATTCAGGGTCTTTTACGACATGCAGGCCGAGTGGCCGGCCGAGTCGCTGGTGCGTTTTGACGCTTTGGGGACGCGGCGATTGGGCGCGGCCTAGACACACGCCTTGCAGATTTGCTCGATGTGGCGGTGATCCGTCCCGCAGCAGCCGCCCAGCACGGTCAAGCCGGGCACGGTCTCACGCAGTTGCCGATAGAGCGCGCCGAGCTCGACCGGGTCGCCGGACTTCAGCTCGGTCGCATTGTCCAGCTCGGCATGGCTGAGCCGTGAGGCGTTGGCGCGAACACCGCCAAGGCGTTGCAACCAGGGCTCGCCACAGGCCAGGGCCTGGCGGAAGTGATCGGGATGGGCGCAATTGATCATGTAGCTGTCCGGCGCGGCATCGGTGGCACCGTCAACGCGCTGGATCGCGTCGCCAAGGGCTTCGCCACCCGGCAACCGTCCGTCGGTCTCGGTTGTGAAGCTGAGTGTGCAGGGCAGGCCGGCCGCCCTCGCCGCACGGGCGATGCCGATGGCTTCGTCGGAATGGGTCAGGGTCTGGGCGGTGAATGCGTCGGCGCCAGCCGCCTTGAAACTCTCGATCTGGGGGCGGTGATAGGCTTCGGCCTCCGAGGCGCCGGTTGGTCGGTCCGGATTGTAGGCGTCGCCCCGGGGTCCGACCGAGCCCCATACCGGCAGGGAGATGGATGCGGTTTGATGCCGGTCGCGCAGAGCCTGCATGAAGGCGATGGCGTCGCGATTGATACGGTCAAGCGAGGCCGCGTCATAGCCCAGCCGCACGCCCCAATCGGCACTCGCGCGCCAGGTCGGTGCACCGAGGATGAAGTCGAGGCCCTGCGTCGTGGCGACAGTCAGGTTGAGGTCCCAGTATTCCGTCAGCAATCGCCGACCGTCGGCGGTGTCCAACAGCGGAAAGGCGGCGAAGTCCGGCAACTCGACGCCGCGATCGAAAATCAGCCAGGTCTCCAGTCCACCGTCCGTGAGGACAGGGCGTGCGGGTGATCGCGAGGGGGCTGGCGTCATGAAACGGGTCCGTTGGGCAGAGTGATGTGACCGAGGGTATAGGCGCGGCTCTGGGTCAAGGCGAGGCCGGATGGCGAGATTTCCGTTTGTTCGAATTTTATCGATCTTCGGGCGGGTATCTTAAATTCCTTCACCTATTCATGCCCTTGAAGGGGGGCGACAGGTTTGTCGCCTGATAGATTGGGGAATGATGACATGGTGCGAACCGGATTGATGACGACGATGACCCTCGCCCTCGCCCTGACGGGCGGCGCGGCAGCTCTGGAGAGTGATGGACCGGAAGGCCAGGTCTTCGAAGCGACGGGCGTCGCCACTTACGGCGATTGGGTGCGCTACACCGGACAGACCGCGACGATCACCTTTGACGGCGGCGGCAATGTCACGGTCAGCGGTATCACGGATGCGATGGGAGAGGACCCGTTCACCGGCGCCTGGGTGGAGTTCTCCAACGGACGCATCCGCGTGGATCTGGACATATTCTGGCTCGATCCCGACGCGGCCGGTGAAGGCGCGCCGGAGTGCTACTCGTGGCCAGACTACCCGATCGGCGAACCGATCGAGGACGTCGGCGGGGAATGGGGGTCCGAGGGTACATGCTGGACCGGCGGTGACGTTTCGCAGCGGTGGAACATCCGCCGGGTCGAGTAGGCCATCAATCGACAAATCCCAGACTAAAAAAGACTGAAATCAAAAGCCGCCATCGCCAATCGAGCGTGTGGTCACGGGAAGGACGACATCATGATACGGACACTCATTCTTTCAGCCGGCGCCGCACTCCTCATGCAGGGCGGGGCTGTGGCCCAATCACAGGACGATCTCTCGGGTCTTCTGCCGGCCGTGCCGAATGTCCTCGACCTCCGGTCGGATTCGCGGCGGACGGTGCGGCATCAATCGCAGGGTCAGGCTGACAAGTTCGAGGGTGATCTGGCCGGAGCGCCGCGCCAGGTCGAGACACAAACCGCCCATTATGAGCGGGCGACCGCGCCCCTGCCAGCCGCGCAGCCGGTTGACCAGAAGGGGCGGGCAACTGCCAACCTGGTCATGACCGGTGGCGGTGAAGGGGACGCCGCGACCCAGTATTCATTCCATCTGGAAAACGTGAAACCGAACTAGAGCCGGCCGCGGACGCCGCAAGCCACCAGGGCGCAAGGCCATGAATTATTAAGCTTGATCATCCATTATCCCGCCCGATTTGGTGTGGCCTAGCCACGAATGTCTGGGGCCCAGGGGTCATGTGATGTGGACTTTGCTGAAAGCAATTCCGGTTTGTGGGGCGTTGTTGGTTCTGGCAGTGCCGGGTGTGGCCAGCGCCGATGTGCCGCAAGCGTACCAGGCCTTGCTCGCGGAAGCCGCCGACCGCCAGGACGATGATGCGCGTTTTCTGGAAACGGCCGACATGGTCTCCGTTCTCGTTGAAGGGGGGCGCGCGGCGGTTCACGCCTATATCAATGCCGAGCTGCCGCATCGATCCGGGGCTGTCGCGGACTGGCCGTTGCCTGCACCCGTTGCCGCGCCGGCTCCTGCCGCCGTGGCAGCGCCGTCGACCGTCCAACATGAGGAGCACCGCGATCTTGGCGGCGCCCCGGTCGTGCTTGGCGAAGCGCCGGATGGGTCGGGAGGCTGGCTCGCCGGCTCGATCCGCCAACTCGCTGACGACAGCTGGGCCGGCCATATCCGTGCCGGCATCCAGCTCGAGCGGGGCAATTCCGAACTGACCGACTTCTCCTTCGCCATCGAGATCGATCGCGAGCTGGAGGACGGCTGGCGGATCGACAGCCAGTTCGAGTATTTTCTGTCAGAAAGCGCGACCCGGACCACGCGGGATAACTGGCTGGTCGAATTGCGGACCACCCGCGAGCTCGACAGCGGCATTGGCTACTATGCTGGCGGCTCCTACGAGCGGGACCTGATCGGGATATACGCCCAGTCGGCCTTTCTCACAGGCGGTGGCATCTGGCATGCGGTCGAGACGCCGAAAGCGAATTGGGTGCTCCGCGCCGGCCTGGGCCAACGCTATCGCGAAGCCGGGCTGACCGGTGAGACCCTGACCGACTGGGTCGGCGAGGCCGGATCGAGCTTTCACTACACGATTTCCGAGACTGCCAGCTTCGGCTCCGAGACCACGGCATTTGTGGGCGGCGGGTCACGGGTTGACCAGCGCTTCACCCTGACCAACCGGCTGTTCGGCGACTGGGCGGTGCAGACCGGCTTGCGGATCGAGCATGAATTCGAGGAACGGGCCGGGTTTGATCCGACCGATGTCCGTCTCGACGTGTCCCTGCTCTACGCCTTCGATTGATCGTGCGCGGGTGCTATCCGGTTGCGAAAAATGGCTGTGAAACCACCCGTTAAGGCCTGGCGTGAGACAATAAGGCCCTGATACCCGATAAGGAGGTGTCGTCATGGGCAAGATATCAACGTCCAGCTATCGCCGGGTCTCGGATCATTTCGAGCCGGACCTGGTCGAGGACCCGGCCGAGCAGAAGAAACGTCGCGGTCATCTGGAACAGATCGACTACACGATTTTTGCTGCCAATCAGGCGGTGATCGCCAAGACGATCCATCATGTCGGGATCGAGGATTTCCAGAATCTGGCCCTGTCAGCCTCCAAGGCCCGTTCGGCCTGGGTCGATGCAGCCATGTCAGCGGCCCGCTCGCGCTCGCCCCTGACCGCCGAGGAAGTCGCCCGTCTGCAATTGTTGCGCTCGGCCTATGATGAGCTCTCCGAAGCTTATGAAGCCATGCGGCGCATGGTCGAACGCGGCTATCTGCAATTCCACAAAACCTTGCCGAACAAGGGCTAGGCGCGGTTTAGATCGGCGGATACCAAGCTCGGTATTCGGCGCGGTCGCCGACTGACAACTCGGTCGGGGAGGCAATCGCCCGGTTTTTCCAGCCCGCGGGTTCCGCGATCAAGTCGGTCGCGAATCCATAATGCATGATTGATTTCGGATCCCAGGGGTGACGGCTCTTCCGCTTCATGTCGTGGCGACGGACCACGTTGCGACGCGTATAAGCTTCTGACCATCCCGATTTAGCGCGAAAATGATCGACCACGGCGGCCTCATGCCAGCGCAACGGTGTGTCCGGTGTCTGGTGCTCGTGTCGAAAACCGAACATGTGTCCGATCTCGTGAAGGGCTGCGATCAATCCGCTGCCATAATCGAGATGCGAGTCGAAATTCATGGTCGGTTCCCTGCTATTGGTGATGTCCAACGCTTCGGCACCCAGCATTGACCAGCGCCCTCGCGATCGGCTGAACATGACCCGGATATCTGCCTGTGCGGGGTCGTCCACCGCCATCATTGCCAGACCCGAGCCACCCGCCATCCACATCGAGAGGGCGTGGTCGAAGACTTCACGGTCCAGCGCGTTCGCCGCGCGCGCGGACGGTCGCGCGTAGAGGTGGTACCGCAGAGTTGCGCCATTCCTCCATTTGACCCCGTGGGCACCTTGGAGGCCGGAGGCTAATGCGTCGGTCATTGAGTGCCCAATCCAGTCAACCCGCTGCCAGGGCTTGGCATTGGGCAAGGGCCGCCAGGGCAGCGGGATACCTGTTCCGCTCCATGAAGGCTCGTGCTTCTCCGATCTGGGCGGTCAGGTTTCGTGTTATGACCGCCGCCGTTCGGTTCGCTGCGGCAGCCGACGAGCGTTCAGGTGGCTGTGCCGCATTCCCACTGGTCTGATTGCCGTTGCCGGGATTGGTCAGGGCCTGGGCGGCCTCGACCAGCGAGGCGATATTTGGGGCCTGATTGCGCAGACGGGCCAGCGTTGCACGATCGGCTGAGCGCCAACTGCGCCCGATTTCCGTAGAGAATTGATTGAGGGCAGCCCGGCTGGTGCGTATTTCGGTGACCACGGTGCCCGCTAGCGATATGGCCTGACGCAGGGCGGCCTTGTCCTGATCTGAATCGCCATTCGATTCGGGCTGGTTTTCCAGACGGATATGACCTTGAGCCACGAGTCCCGCCAACTCCTCATGGTAGGCCTGCAGCTCTGAATCATGACCGAGCCTGAGGCCGCTATAAATTCGTTGTCCGGGCTCAGCGTAGCAGCCCATGGCGCTGGCGCCATCCGCATAGGCGTCCATCAACTCGGCCTGATTGAGCCCATTGCGAAGCACGGTCAAACCGCCAAGCGAGAGTGCCGCCGCACTGACATTGTCTTGATGCGCATCAAACGTCGCGAACCCCGCGCCCAGCAGCGCCGAGCCGATACTGCCGAGATTGATGGCCCTATGCTCGCCGGCAATCGCATTGTAGCGCTGGTTGTAGAGCGCCTGTCGGGCCATGATTTCGTTGAGCTGGCAATCCAGATCATCGGCCAGCGCCGTGCCTTGGTCCGAATAGTCACGCGCCCGAATTTCGAATGCATAACCTGCGGTCGGGTTCGCGCTATCAATCGGCCCTGCGACGGAGAGGCAAAAGCTTGCACCGTTTAAAGCCGCGGGTGGCGGCGGGGCGGTCAGCGTATTGCAGCCTGCCAGAGCGAACATAACAAGGCCTGCCAGTGCGGTTCCGATCTTCGACATCGCCATCGTGCAACCTCCATGTCTGATCGGACGGATTTTCGCGCAAAATCGCCATTTTGGCAATTTCAGGTGATTATGACCGACAGCACACCCATGGGGTGCGTAGGGTTTGGCGCAAACTGATTGAACCCTTTTGTGACCCGTGCGCACCTTGAGTTTGAAGGGCCGCATTTTCTGCGATTACCCGGGAGACCTCATGAAGCGCGACCGCAAACGCGTCCTGTCGGACTATCTGATTGTCGCGGCGCATGGTGGCGACCGGTCGGCGCTGGATCGTTTGTGCCGGCTCTGGCACGGCGATCTGACACGTCACGCGGCGCGTCTGATCGGTGATGGTGAGGCCGCGCGCGACATTCTTCAGGAGGCCTGGTGCGATATCCTGAAAGGCCTCTCCGGTCTGCGTGAGCCGGCCGCCTTCCCCGCCTGGGCCTACCGGATCGTGGCGCGCAAGTGCGCCGCCGAGATCCGGATGCGGCAATCCTCGCGGCGCACCGCGGACGGGCTCCGAGCCGAACTGGCTGGCGCGACCGTGGACGGCGAAGGCGAGGCCGAACGCGGCGCCGACACAGGCGCCATCCGACGCGCCATGACCGATCTGCCGGACGAGCAACGCCTTGCCCTGGCGCTCTATCATCAGGACGGCCTCTCGGTCGCCGAGATCGCCGTCATCACCGAAACACCGGCGGGCACCGTCAAGACCCGCCTCATGCATGCCCGGCGCAAGCTCGCCGTGGCGCTCAACCCGGCCATGCCGGACACCGAACATTCGTGAAAGGAGATCGCGATGACCACCAAGACCGAAGACCTCGACCGGCTCATCCTGGAAGCGCTCGATGAGGAAGATCGCGGCATTCTTGCCGAACTGGGCGAGGAGCCGGGTTATTTTGCGCAGGCATTCGGCCTGTTCCGCGGCAAGCTCGCCTGGGTGATGTGGATCGCCTACATCGTCAACATCATCGGGGCCGGCCTGGCTATCTGGGCGGCCTGGAAGATGTTCCAGACCACGGATCCTGTCATGACGATGCGCTGGGGTATCGCCATTCTGGTTGCCGTCAATGTCGGCCTCTTCATGAAGGGCGGGCTGGGTCTGCAGATGCAGAACAACCGTATCCTGCGCGAACTCAAGCGCGTCGAACTCCAGATAGCGCGTGGACAGGCGAGGGACAGCGTTTAGCGCGGGAGTGCCCATCCCCGAGTAGCCTTTCCCCCATTCACGAATGACAGCCATTCGCATCACAGCGGCGTGAGGGGGTTACATTCGGCGGGCAGGCTCCCCAAATAGGTCTCGGACAAGGCGTGGGGGACGTGCAGATTGCGCATGTCGACAAGCGTCTTGATGGGATAGGATACGTGTCATGGCCAATGCAGTTTCAATGACGCTCTCGCCCGAACAAGGGCTGTCGAGCTATCTGTCAGAGATCCGTCGTTTTCCGATGCTGGAAAAGGACGAGGAATTCATGCTGGGCAAGCGCTGGCGTGAGCATGAGGATGGTGGCGCGGCTGAAAAGCTGGTGACCTCCCATTTGCGCCTCGTCGCCAAGATCGCCATGGGCTATCGCGGTTATGGCCTGCCGATCGCTGAAGTGATCTCGGAAGGCAATGTCGGCCTGATGCAGGCGGTCAAGAAATTCGACCCGGACAAGGGTTTTCGCCTGGCCACCTATGCCATGTGGTGGATCCGCGCCTCGATCCAGGAATATATCCTGCGCTCCTGGTCGCTGGTGAAAATGGGCACGACGGCGGCCCAGAAGAAGCTCTTCTTCAATCTGCGCCGGATGAAAAGTCAGATGCAGGCCCTCGACGAGGGTGACCTCAAGCCGGAACAGGTCGAGGCCATCGCCACCAAGCTGGGCGTTACCAATGATGAGGTGATGTCGATGAATGGCCGCCTGTCCGGGCCTGATGCCTCACTCAACGCGCCGTTGCGTGGCACGGAAGGCGAGGGGCAGTGGCAGGACTGGCTGTCCGACGACACGGCCGAGAGCCAGGAAGACGAGCTGGTCGAGAGCGATGAATTCGACACCCGCATGCAATTGCTGCAGGCGGCCATGGGCGAACTCAATGAGCGCGAACAGCACATCCTGCAGGAGCGTCGCCTTTCCGACGCTCCCAAGACGCTGGAAGACCTGGCCGGGCATTATGGTGTCAGCCGCGAGCGCATCCGCCAGATTGAGGTGCGCGCGTTCGAGAAGCTGCAAAAGGCCATGAAGTCCATGGCCGCCGAGCAAGGTCTGCTCAACTAGCGTCAAGAATACAGAAACCCTGCCTGAGGCATGACTGGACGCGCGTACTCGTCAAAAGTAGGACGATACGTGACGAAAGGACTTGCCCATGCGTTACCTGATTGCCCTGTTTCTGGCAGTGGCTGGCGGATGTCTTTCGCCGGCCGCCGCGGACTTGTCTGATGATTATCGCGTCCTGATCCTGGCCGCCGACCAGACGCAGAGCGATCCGGACTTCCGCAAGACGGTTGAGCTGATTGCCGGCCTCGCCGAGGGCGGTGAGGCGGAAGTCCTCGCAGTCGTTTCCGAACTTGCGCCGGACCGGCAAGCCCTGCTGGCTGACTGGGTCGAGACTGATGCGGATCCGGTCGACGCCACGCTGACGGCGACGCCGACAAGCCCACTCGCCGCGCCGATCCGGCTGGAGGTGGACGCTCGGACGGCCGAGGCCTCCTCAGGCCCGGAAGGCTGGTTGCCGGTCAAGAAGCTGGCGGAGGCCATGGCCTGGATCGAGCCGGAAGAATGGGCCGGCCGCTCGCGCTTCGGCGTCACGATCAATACCGGCAATACCGAGCAGACCGACTATAATTTCGCCCTGGAACTCGACCGGGACCTTGAGCGTGGCTGGGGGTTGGACAGCAAGGTTGAGTATCATTTCACCGAGAGCGCCGAAGTCGTCACCCGGGACAATTGGCTGGTCGAGGTGCGCGGCGAGCGCAACCGGATTGATGCCTGGGGCTATTATCTCGGTGCGACCTATGAACAGGACCGCTTGTCCGGCTATCAGCACTCGGCCTTTGCCACCGCCGGAGCGCTGCACCAGCCCGTCGACAGTGACCGCCTCGCCTGGAATGTGCGGGCGGGTCCCGGCATGCGCTATCGATTACCCGATGATGGCGACGCCGAGACCGACTGGATCTTCGAGTTGGGGTCGATCCTCAATCTCGCCCTGACCGAGACCACGGATTTTGCCGCTGAAATCACCATGCTGGCTGGCCCCGCCTCGCGCGCTGACCAACGCTTCGCCCTGACCACGGCCATTGCCGGCGATTGGGGCATGGAGCTGGCCTACCGGATCAAGCATGAATTCGAGCCGCAGTCGGGCACCCAGCCCACCGACAGCAATCTCAACGTCTCCATCGTCCGCGACTTCTAAGCAGGGCCGGGCGACTGGGCAGCCGGCATGAGGGTGATCTGTCACACCGCGGGGCTATTTCGCCGTAACGCGCAAAGCGATCAGGTGTCGGACCGGTTCACCAATCCCAATGTGATTGCCGCCTGGCCGAGATAATAGCAGACCCAGACCACCGGGCCGGCCCAGTCGAGCTCGCCGGCAAAGAGGCGGACGGCCAGCACGCTGTCGGAGACCACGAAGAGCAGGGCGCCGATCATGGCAAGCAAGGGCGAGCGGCCAAGAATGGCCAGCACGGCCATGACCAGGATGATGCCGTTATAGACCGAGGCGGCGATCTGCAATTCGCCGAAATGGGGCTGCAGCCAGTTCATCATGGCCAGCCCGGCGAGGGCGACGGCCAGCGCGGCGATCCGGCTAATGCCGCCACGCGGTCCGGCTTCCATGCGCCAGCGGGCAAACAGCCAGATATAGACCAGATGCCCCAGTCCGAAGGCGGCGATGCCGAGGGGCAGGACGCTCTGGTCCAGCGCCAGGAAGACGTCTCCGAGGGCACCGAGTGCAAGGCCCGCCGCCAGGACGAGATGCCCGGCCCGAAACGCGTAGACAGCGAGCAGGGCGACACCGGCCGCCTTGATCACGACATTGGCGGGGAAGGGCGCGGAAAGGCCGAAATCATCAAAGAGATAGATCAGTGCAAACAGGCCGGATGCCGTCAGGATCAGGCGTGAGACGCGGTCTTTCGGCCAGGCCTGTGTGATCAGTGTCATCTCTTCTCCCCCCAATTCGGTCTGTCACGCTAGACTGGCTTTGATGTGCGGGGAAAGGGGACAGGGCAGAATGGGTGTGCATTTCCGCCACGTCCTGGTCGCGATGGTTCTGGCTGCGAGTGCGGCCGTGCCAGCCCTTGGCCAGGCGATGGATGCCGATGATGGCCTGAACGCGCCAGCCGTGCGGGCGCTCGAGGCGATGCTGCGCGAACGTCCGCATGCGCGCGACGAGGCCTGGCGCAGCCTGTCGGATCCGCGACTGCCACGCATGGCGCCGGATCCCCAGGACCCGGACCGGGCCCTTGTAACCTTCGCCTGGCGGGGAGGCCCGACCACGCGGGCGGTGCGCCTCGACAGCGTCATCAATGTTGATCGGGCACGTCAGCCGGTCACCGATTATCGCGCCGATTTCACCCTGCCGATGAGACGTATGGACGGAGCGGATATCTGGACACTGACCCTGTCCGTGCCGCGTGATGTGCAGGCGGTCTATTCCTTCCTGGTGAGCGATGCCGGGGGGGAACAACGCTGGTCCGACCCGGCCAATCCTGTGCGCCTGGGTGGCCGTGACGGGGAGTCGCTGCTGCGTCTGGACCGGGCGCCCCGCGCCGACATTCACCGACCCCTGGCCTTTGACGCCGCTGTTTCGCCGCTCCGTCTGCATGTCGCGAGCGAGGCGCTGAGCCGGGCGGTGAGCGTGGCGGTCTATCGTGCCCCCGACGCCGCGCCGGATGCGCCGCTTCTGATTCTCTATGATGCCTTCCTGTGGGGGCAGCGGGCGCCGGTGAGTGATCTCCTGGCCCGCCTTGCCGAGGCGGGGGAGATACCGGCCACCCACCTTGTCCTGATTGATCAGCTCGATCCGGTCAGTGCGACCCGTGCCTATGCCGACCAGGCCGTCTTCATCGCCGACGACCTCCTGCCTGCCCTGCGCGCCGAGGCCGGTCTGGCACCACAGCGCGACACCACGCTTCTGGCTGGTGCCTCGCGGCGGGGGCTGTCAGCCAGCCTGACAGCGCTGGCGCGGCCTGAGTTGATCGGCGGGGTGATCGCCTTGTCCGGCTCTTTCTACTGGGCACCGGAGGGGGAGGCACCTGAATGGGCGGCCCGCGAGCTGTCCCGGGCGCCTGTCCCGGCACCGGTCTTCCACCTTGCCGCCGGCCGGTTGGAAACTGTCGTGACGGCGACCAATCGCGGCCATGTGATGCTGGACACCAATCGCGCCATGGCCCAAGCGCTCGACGCGCAGGGTTATGAGGCCGAGCTGGTGGTCTATGCAGGCGGTCATGACATTGCCGGTTGGCGCAGCGCGCTGGCCGATGGCCTGGTCGCGCTGCTGGGGTCTGATGGCGACTAGCCTATTTCGGCGGTTTCACCCCGCCTGCCGGGCGGGAGGCGGCTGTCGAGCTGCGGCGACCGGAGGCGAAGTCTTCCAGATAGGGGATCCAGCGGTCCGAACGGGCGGCGATATAGATCATCGGGCCATTGGGGTTGGAGCGGAAATTACTGTCCGTTGCGACCACGAAATACTGGTCCCCTTCGCGCACCATGAAGGGTGAGCCGCTGTCGCCGCGGGTGGTGTCGCAATTGTGGGCCATGGTGTTGTCATTGGCGATCTCGACCATGTTGCAGCCGATATTGCCGGACAGGTGGGTGCCGGTATCCCAGCTATACCCCCCTTGATAGAGGTCTGCCTGCATGGCGCCGCGGCGTCCCTCGGTCTCGACCAGGGCTCGCACACCGACAAAGCCCAGCGTATCGCCCAGGGGCTGGTCGATGCGCAGCAGCGCCCAATCCGTGCCATCGAGATCATCGCCGGACGAGAAGCGCCGGGAATCCCAGTCCGGATCGATCAGGTGATCGATGACCCGTGCTGACAGCGTGCCGCCCGGTCGGCCATAGGCGGTGTGGAAGGTGCCGCGCGAATTCGGGCGGCCATTATCATCAATGCAATGCGAGGCAGTGACGAGGATATCCGGTCCGATCAGCGTGGCCGTGCACGCGCCGCCGGTGTCAAACTCGACCTGCCCGACCACATTCCACGGGAAGGTGGTGGTGTCGTGAAAGACCCGGTCATCGCGGCCGAAATAATGGTCATTGATGGTCAATGGACGTTCCCGGCCGAAGCAATCGGCCCGGTCCGTGCGCTCGGCGCACGCGCCATCACCGATGCCCGGTTCGTTGCAAACGCCGTCAAAGGCGGTTTGACAGCTGTCATTGCGAAAACGCAGGTGGATAATGTTGCCGCAATCGGCAAGGTCGGTCGCCTGGCTGCAGGCCCCGGTGCCGAAGCCCGGCTCGTCGCATTCGCCATCATTGGCCCAGCGGCAGGTATTGTCCTCGACGCCTTCCACCAGGCGCCAGCAATCGGAGTAGTCCGTCCCGACCTGGCAGGCGCCGGTCCCGATGCCGGGATCATCGCATTCGCCATCATTGGCCCATTGGCAGCTATCATTGCCGCTATAGCGGGACGTCGGTCGGGTGTCGGCACCGGGCTTGGGCGGTTTGACCCCGGCCTGGCGCAACCAGTTGCGGATTTCCCGGCTGGAAAGGCGGTCGTCATCCGGCGCGCCGGCCAGTTCCGGCACGGTGTCATTTGCAGGCGGTGACGCGTCCTGGGCGATGGCGGATGAACCCAATGCCACGGCCAGTGCCGCGATCCAGAAATGATGGCGCATGATCAACTCCTCTGCCCGGAAGCTCCCCCGCTTATCGGCCGTTTGTGCGGCGAAACCAAGCGCTTCCCCCGAAGCGACGTGTTCGGGACATGTAACATTCATGTCGATGACTGGAAGCTGAACATTGCCTTCAAGCCCGGGTCAGCCGGCTTCTGTTTGGATGTCAGCCTGACAGACCGGCCCGTCGCCGGCGCTTTGAAGGAGACCATCATGACGATCACCCTGACCCGCCTGACAATGGCCGGACTGGCTTTGGCCGGTTCGGTGTTCGCCACCGGCGCCGCCAGTGCCGGCACCTGGCATCTCAATGCGGCAGCCTGCCCGGACCTGCGTGAAGACCGGTATGACAGCCGACGCATGACCGGTTATTTCGACCGCCGTGAAGACTGGCGTGATCGTAGCGTCATCGATTGCCCGCCCCATGCCTGGAATTATGAGCCGGACCGCTATGAGCGCGACCGTCGATATCTGAGCATAGCCGCGCAACCGCGCAGCCCCGGCACAGTCTATGTCGCTGGCAATGGTGGTTATTTCGTCCGCGATTATCGCGGTACAACACGCTGGATCGATGTCCAGATTCACTATCCGCGCGATTTCCGCGGTCGCCGTTTCCTCCCGGGGCGGCACAGTTTCCCCCTGCCGGGATCGCGGTATCCCCATGACCGGAATCGCTGGTAGTCCTAGACCGTGATCTGCCCGTCCAGATAGCGTGGCGCGTGGCCCAGAAGGGTCACGCGCTCGCCTTTGGGCGCCACTTGCAGCGCCCCCGGCCGCGGCCCGATCTGGCGGGCGCTGAGCCGCATCTTGTCCAGCCGCTCGGACCAGTAGGGTGCCAGCGTGCAGTGCGCCGATCCGGTCACCGGGTCCTCGTCGACACCGGAGGCCGGGGCGAAAAAGCGGGACACGAAATCGCTCTGATCACCCGGCGCGGTGAGGATGATATTGGTATCAAGGGCGCGAAGCTTGGCGTGGTCGGGCTCGGCCCGGCGGACGGCCGCCTCATCACAGACGACCCACATTTGATAGTGCGCGCCGTGGATCCGGGTAACGTCGAACACGGCCTCCGGCGCGGCGTCGAGACCGAGGGCGGCGTGCAGCGCGTCTGACCGGCAGGCCGGTTCAAAGCCGATGCCGGGCAGGTCCATGGCATAGCCATCGCCCTGATTGTCCCGGCTCACGGCCAGTCGGCCCGACCGGGTATCAAATCGCGCGGTCCGACCCTTTGCGAGGCCCTCCTCGAGCACGATGGCGCCAGCCGCAAATGTGGCATGGCCGCACAGATCGACCTCAACCGCCGGCGTGAACCAGCGCAGATGCCAGACATCCTCGGCCTGCGGGACCAGAAAGGCGGTTTCGGAGAGATTGTTGGAATTGGCGATGCCCAGCAGCTCGCTGTCGGACAGGAAGGCTTCCATCAGGACCACGCCGGCCGGATTGCCGGTATGGGGCTGGCCGGGAATGGCAAAGCTGTGGACTTCGTAATAGGGCAGGCGCGCGGACATGGCGGTTACGACTCCTACCAGCGTTCACTCTGATGGGGGCGGAACCGCAGGGCGAGGTCGGGATTCTCTGCATCGAGCGCGGCGATGGTCTCGACCGTGAAAGCCTCACCTTCGGCGCGCGCGTTCAGCGCGCCAATCATCATCGCCCGGGCTTCCTGACGCAATTGCGCGACATCGCGCGGCAGGTTGCGGCGCCATTGCTCGACCTCGCGATCAAGGTCGCGATAATTCTCCGGCCGGTCCGCCTCATCGGCAAGGCGCCATGCGCCGACATCCCGATAGGCCGCGGCGAGGCGATGGCCCTCTTCTTCTTCAAAGATATCGATCTCGATCATCATCGATTGGTAGACCAGCGAACTTTCGACCAGGCCGCCGGTGGCCGGTACGGCATTGGCCCAGCGGACAAACCAGGCGCGGGCCTCTTCGATCGGCGTGGAATAGGCCGAGCCCCAGACATTGCGTTCAGCCCGATTGAGGAGGGTCTCGTCGGTCGGATCAATCACGAAGACGGTCGGGGTGGCATAGATCGCCGCGACGCCGAAACGGCGCATGATATCGTGGTTCTGGTCGCGCCACCCGACATCGATGAAGCGGGTCACGTAATGGGCTTCAAGCGTGGCAGCCAGTTCCGCATCCTCGAAATGATGCGCCAGGCCGCGACTGTCGTGACACCAGTTTGCGCCCAGAACGAGGATGAGGCGCTTGTCCGCAGCCAGCGCTTCGGCGAGCGCGGCATCGACCACATCCATGGCTTCGAAATTTTCGTCGAAGGGACGCGGGTGCTCATCATCCGCCCGTGCGGGGCCGGCGACAATCAGACTCAGGACGGCGAACAGGGCGGCCAGACGCATGACAGGACTTCCTCGGTTTTGACGGGGATCAGTCAAGCATGATCACGCGCGCCGGAACAGACGGACGCGCTGCATCCGCCTGTTCCTGTCGCGATTGTGATCCTAGCCGGCTGCGAGCGCAGCCAGCCGGGCATAGAGACCCGCATCATTCGCCGCCAACTCGTCATGCGTGCCTTGCTCGACGATCCGGCCCTGATCAAAGACCAGGATGCGGTCGGCGTTTCGGATGGTCGACAGGCGGTGGGCAATCAGGATGGTCGTGCGACCTTCCATCACCGCTTCCATCGCCGCCTGCACATCGCGCTCGGTCTCATTGTCGAGGCTGGATGTCGCCTCGTCGAGAATGAGAATGGGCGCATCGGTGAGGATGGCCCGCGCGATCGCAACCCGTTGACGCTCGCCGCCGGACAGTTTGACACCGCGCTCGCCAACCAGTGTGTCAAAGCCTTGCGGCAGGCGGTCGATGAAGGCCTCGGCATGGGCGGCCTTCGCCGCGGCCATGATATCGGCCTGCGTTGCATCGGGCGCTCCATAGGCGATATTGTCGGCGATCGACCGGTGGAAAAGGGCCGGGTCCTGGGGCACGAGCGCCACATTGCGGCGCAGGCTTTCCTGGGTCACCGAGCGCACATCCTGACCGTCAATCTGCACCGCGCCCTCGGTGACGTCGTAAAGGCGCTGGACCAGTTTGACGAAGGTCGACTTCCCCGAGCCGGTCGGACCGACCAGGGCCACCGTCTCGCCCGGTGCAATATCGAGCGAGAAGTCGCTGTAGAGTGGCCGCGCCTGGCCGGCATAGGTGAAGCCGACCTCGTCGAAACGGATCGCCCCGCGCTGACGCTGGAAGTCGGGCGCACCCTCGCGATCATCGACATCGCTTTCCTGCAGGTCGAAGACGGCGAGATCCTGGATCTCGTCCATGCCGCGTTGGACCTGCTGCACCTGTTCACCGAAACGGCGCATATAGCCGGACACAATCATGTAGGCGGTCAGCGCCGCCACCACATCGCCGGCCGAGGCCGCACCGCGCGACCACTGCCAGACCAGCAGGCCGACCAGGGCCGCCTGCATGGTCAGATCGGTGACGATATTGACCAGCCAGGAATTCACGAACCGGCCCCAGGTCTTCTTGGTTTCGGCGCGCCAGCGCCAGGCCAGCTCGTGAAAACGGGCATCCTCGCGACCTTCGGCGCCGAAGCTCTTCACCGTGGCCACGCCGCCAATGGCATCCGCCAGCGCTCCGCCGATCTCGCTGTCGAGCGCGTTCGAACGGATATTCTGCGGCCGGATGTAGTAGCGGCTCAGGAGCAGGGACGAGGTCACGAAACAGGCCATCACAAAGAAAACCACACCGCCGACCAGCGGCCAGCGCAGGGCCATCATTGCGGCGATGCCCAGCATCACACCGATTGAAGGCGCGATCCCCATGAAGATGTGCACGGTGATATTGTCATAGGCCCACATGCCGCGCGTGATCTTGCGGACCACCGATCCGGCGAAGGTGTTGGCGTGCCAGTCCAGCGAGAAGCGCTGGACGCGCGAGAAGGCATGCGTGGTCAGATCGGCCATATTGGCCGAGGAGAAGGGCACTTCGCAGCGCGAGGCCGCCTGGCGCAGGGCGTAATAGATCAGCGCCGCACCCAGATAGATGGCGAAGGCCGGCCAGGGCGCGCCCTCTTCGGGACCGGCCGCGAGGGCATCGATCAGCCCGCCGGCAGCGAGTGGGATCATCAGCTCGGCAATCGTGGCCAGAACCATGAAGGTGATCATCCCGCTCAGAAGGACGGGGCGACGCCCCCACTGGCGGCCCAGATAGGCGAGCACCTGCAGATTGGTCAAATTGCGGGCGCGGGGTGTTTCATCGTGGTCTTGAAAGTCGGACATCTCAGCAGCGGACCCGGTGGCAGCGGCGCTGCGGGGTCCGTCCTCATGGCAATCATCATCTGGAAGACAGGCAAGTGACGCAGCGGAGTCCCGAAGGCGGCGACCGGGTTGCGGTCGAAGCGTATTCAGGGTCAGGCAGCGCGCCGGCTACCTGTTTTGCCTAGATGATGGTTCGCATGGATCTGCTCACTTGTGCCGATTGATCCGGGAGGCGGTGGGTAGCCCGACCGGGCGGGCAGGGCAAGGCAGGGGCGGGACAGTTTCGCGTTTGAGGCGAGATGTGTGGCCTGCGGGGCACAGGGGCATGACGCCAGCTCCTTCCCCTTGATGGGGAAGGTGGGCCCTCCGTAGCCTTGGCGGAGGAGGGGGCGGATCGGGTGAAACGCCAGCGTTCCTGCGACGACCGCCCGTCACCCACTCCGGCTTGCCGCTAACGCGACAAGCCACCTCGCCCATCAAGGGCGAGGACCTGCTCTGCTGTCCGGAAGCCGTCGCTTGAAGCCCGGGTGGGGGTCAATCTGCTGTGCGCGTCGGAATCTCGGCGAGAAAAGGCGAGAGCTGGCTTTCGAGCTCGGCTGTGACCTTGGCAAGGCTTTTCAGGCCGTTGCCCTCCTGGTGATCTCGGTTGTCGCTTCCTGCCAGCACTGGCGTGCCGGCCATCAAAACAGCTAGGCAGCAGAGCGAGGCAAGGCGACGTCTCAAGCCTCAATCCCCGGCACCACTGCCGCTTCCACTTTCGCCTGCGTCTCCGGATCAATCACCGCCAGCTTGCGCTGGTCGAGATCCATCGGGGCGGCGACGCCCTCCATGGTCCACCAGGGTTTGCCGGTGGCGGGCTCGAGCACCCAGTGCACGATATTGCGGACCTTGCTGCCGGCGGATTTGAGGCCGGAGCGGATGGCATAACCGTCGCCGGCGCGAGGCCAGCGGTGGACATGGATGCAGCACTCCAGCAGGGCCGAGCCGATATTGCCCGACGGTTCACCGGCATGCATGTCCCATTCTTCCGGGAAGGCGGCAGCGAAATTGGTCACGCTGTCGGAGACGCGGCCCAGCAGGAACTCGGTCCGCATCCAGCCAAAGGCATCCATTTCCGACGGACCGAACCGGCCCTGGCCGATCCTGGTCAAGCCGAACGCGTCGGCGGCGCTCAAGGAGATCGGTCGGGTGCCACGGGTCGTGGCCAGTCCGCGCGGCGCAGCAAAACCCGGAGTGTCGGTCTTGAGGGCCCTGGCCGCCTTGGCGAAGCGGTCCGGCCAGGCGAAAGCTGCGGCCGTGTCCGGGGCCGCATGGCTGAGCGTGATGGCGAAACTTGCGGCCGGCTTGCCGGTGCCGGAATGGCGCATCACCAGGATCACGTCGGCCGAAGAGCGGTCATGGTCGACAAAGCCGCCCTCGATATAGAGCGGCGCACCCGGGTGCGCCTCGGCAAGGAAGCGGATGTGCAGGGTTTGCGGGATCAGGGTCGCCAAAGCATCGGGGCGCTGGATCGGGTTCAGGCCGGCGGCTTCGGCCAGATTGGCCAGGGCTTCACTCGCCCGGGCGAGATAGAAGCGGACGTTGAAATGGCCCAACTCGTCGCATTCCCAGGCATTCACGCAGCCGCGCCAGAGTTCGATCATCGCGGGCACTCCCTCAAGCGGGTCGGCAATTGGCGCACTGTCCGAAATGTTCGACCACCGAGCGCTGGATCATGAAGCCGGCCGGGGCATTGATGGGTTCGGGGGCGCCATGGCGTTCCTCGACCGAGCCGCAGGTCGAGCAGATGAAGAGCTCGGCACCACCATCATCATGGGCATGGGAGCAGCCGACAAAGGCATTGAGGGCCTCGACCTTGTGGACGAGGCCTGCGGTCATGAGGAAGTCGAGGGCACGATAGACGGTGGGCGGCTTGGCGGAGCCGGGCCCCGGCTTGAGGGCTTCGAGCAGGTCATAGGCTTTCACCGGCCCGTCAGCTTCGAGCACGAGCTCGAGCACGCGTTTGCGGACCGGGGTGAGTTTCTCGCCCCGTTCAACGCAATGAATTTCTGCGGCGGCGAGCGCCTTGGTCAGGGAATCAGCTGTCATCTTGCAGATATTTAATCACGCTTTGCGGCATTTCCCAGCGCTTCGGCATTGCAGTGATCCGAATGTTATAATATCACGCTTCCAATTGTTCTGTTATTACATATCGGGGAAACCATGCTTGCGCGCCTTACCACCTCCACCGCCATGATCGCCCTGCTCGCCGGAGCCGGGACGAGCAGCGCCGCGATTGCCCAGTCTGAAACCGGGTCCGAGGATGTGATTGTTGTGACGTCCGCGCCGCTGGGCATTGCCGCGGATGAGATCGCCGGTGCGGTCGAAGTCGTCGACCGCCGCCATCTGGAAGACAATCTGGCCGGTTCCCTTGCCGATACCATCGCTCATGAGCCAGGTGTGTCGACTACCTATTTCGGTCCGGCCGCCAGCCGTCCGGTTATTCGTGGTCTCGGCGCTGACCGTGTCCGCGTCCTGGTGAATGGTGTCGGTCTGATCGACGCCTCGACCAACTCTCCGGACCATGCGGTCGCGTCTGAGGCCCTGGAAGCGCAGCGGGTCGAAATCCTGCGCGGGCCGGCGGCCATCGCCTATGGCGGCGCCGCTATTGGCGGAGTGGTCAATGTGATCGACGGCCGCATTCCCGAAGAACGGGCCGAGGACGGTCTGGACGGCCGTTTCTACGGCTCCATGACCTCGGTCGACGAGGGCGAGACCGCGGCCGGCCGGGTCCGTTTCAACGCCGGTGACTTCGTCATCAATCTGGAAGGCCTGATGCGCACGGCCCAGCCCTATGACATTCCCGGCTATGCCGAGTCTGAAACCTATCGTCTCTTTGAAGAGGCCGAAGAAGACCACGGCGATGATGATCATGATGAGGAGCATGGAGAAGACGAGCATCCTTACGGCACGGTCGAGAATTCCGGACTGGATTTCACATCTGCCTCGGCCGGGATTTCCTGGGTCGGCGAGAGCGGCTTCATCGGAGTCGCGGTCAAACAATCCAACGCCCTCTATGGCATCCCGGGCGGTCATGCTCATGGCGATGAAGAGGGGCATGACGACCACGACGACGATGACGATCATGGGGATGATCACGAGGATGAAGAACACGGCCATGACGAGGCGGTTCGCATCGATCTCGAGCAGACCCGTTTCGATCTGCGCGGCGAATGGCGTGATCTGGGCGAGCATATCGAACGGGTGAAAGTCTCTTTCGGAACCGGCAGCTATGAGCATGTCGAGCTGGAAGGCGACGAAGTCGGGACCCGTTTCACAAATGAGGGCTGGGAAGGCCGGGTCGAAGCCCGCCACACGCCGATCGATTTGTGGGGCGGTGTCTGGGAGGGCGCGGCCGGGCTCCAGGCTTTCAATCGTGACTTCGCGGCGATTGGCGAGGAAGCCTATGTCCCGCCGTCCGAGACCGCCGACTGGGGCGTCTTTCTGGTCGAGCGCTGGGATGCGGAGAGCTGGGGAGTTGAAGGCGGGCTGCGTTTCGAAAGCCGCGACCTCGATACCGCCACCGACAGCCGCAGTTTCGAGACGGCCAGCCTGTCGGGTTCGGTCTTTGTGCGTCCCGTCCGTGATACCTTCCTCGCCCTGACACTGTCTTCGAGCGAGCGCGCGCCGACCGATGTCGAGCTTTTTGCCGATGGTCCGCATGTCGCAAGCCGGACCTATGAACTCGGCGATACCACGCTTGATGTCGAGCGCGCCTTTTCCGCGGAGATCACCGCCCGTACACGAATTGCGGACTGGTCCCTGGAAGCCTCTCTTTTCCGCGCTGACTATGACGGCTTCATTGCCGCCTTCGCGACCGGGGCAGAGGATGATGGCTTCCCGGTGTACGCCTATCGTCAGGAAGATGCCGTGCTTTCCGGATTTGAGGGTCGTCTCGAGGGCCCGCTGGGCGCTTGGGGTGGTTGGGACTTTGACGGCGAACTGACCGGTGAATATGTCGAGGCCAGCCTCGATGCCGGCGGTGACCTGCCGCGCCTGCCGCCGCTGTCTTTCACGGCCGGTGTCACGGCCTCGCGAGAGGGGCATCAGCTCCATCTCGAGACCGAGTGGGCGGATGTTCAGGACAATACCGCACCGTTCGAATTCAAGTCCCAGTCCTATGTTCTGGTCAATGCACGCTGGTCTTTCGAGCCAATCCCCACGCGTGACGTGCGGGTCATTCTCGAAGCCCGGAACCTGAATGACGCTGAAGCCCGACTGCACACATCCTTCCTCAAGGACCAGGTGCCGCTGCCAGGTCGGAATTTCCGCGCTGCCCTGGTCCTCGATTTCTGATCCGGCATTGGCCTGCGTCAGCCTGCCGCGCGGCGGGCTGACGCGCGGCGAAACGCGCACTCCCGCTGACAGGCGGGACGGTCCAGAAAGGCCCTAGAAATTCTAGGGACGAAAGGATCACCCCATGAAACGCCTGTTTTGCACCGCTGCTCTCGCCGCGCTTGCCGCGGCTGCGCCCGCCTCTGCCGAGAGCGGTGACTGGCTGGTCCGCCTGCGCGCCATCAATGTTGCGCCGAATGAGTCGGCCGACATTGCGACGATCGGCGGCGATGTTGATATCGACAGCTCGATCGTGCCGGAACTGGACATCACCTATTTCGTCCGGGATCAGTGGGCAGTCGAACTCATTCTCGGCGTCACGCCGCATGATGTCATGGCAGTCGGGACTGCGCTCGGCGATGTTGATCTGGGTGATGTCACCCTGCTCCCGCCGACGCTGACGCTGCAATACCATTTCAATCCGGACGGTCAGGTGCGCCCCTATCTCGGCGCCGGCGTGAACTACACCCATTTTTTCAACGAGGACCTGCCTTCGGGAACCACGCTGACCTCGATCGATTATGATGCCAGCTTTGGCCTGGCCGCCCAGGCGGGCGTGGATTTTGCGATCGATGAGGACTGGTTCTTCAATGTCGACGTCAAATACATCGATATCGACACAGACGTGACGATCAATGGCGCGATTGCCGCCGACGTGCAGATCGATCCGGTCGTTTTCGGCGTCGGTTTCGGCCGCCGTTTCTGATCTTTTTCGGCCGATGTTTCAGGACAATGCCGGACCGGTTCGCGGTCCGGCATTTTTCTTGCGTGGACGCGGATGCACAGGCCTGCGCCGATCCGTTGCCGGAGCAGGGCTAATCCGCTATCCAATGCGCAAAGAACTGAAGGGGTTTCTATCATGGTCGACGCTGCCGCCACCGAGCCGCGCCTTACCGGAACTGTTCCGCTCTACAAGAATGTAGAGCCGCTCAACCGTCAAAAGCATGCCACATACGGGGTGAATACGGTTTCACAGCCGTTCAATTTCCTGAAGGAATGGCATTTCGTTCCGGCCATCAGCGCCGAGTTTGCCTTTGCCTGTGGCAGCTATCCGATCATTTTCCTTGGCGACAAGAAAATGCCGGTTCTGGTGATGGGCCTGCGTCAGGGTTCGAACCTGTTCGTCAATGAAGAAGGCCAGTTCGACACCGAGCACTACATTCCGGCTTATGTCCGTCGCTATCCGTTCGTGAGCGCGGCCAATCCGAACGACCAGCCGTCCACGGTCTGTGTCGATCTCGATGCTGATTTCGTTGTCTCCGAAAACGCCGAGCGTCCGTTTTTCGACGCCAATGGCGAGCCGACGGATTACACCCAGCAGGCGATCGACTTCGTGTCCGCCTTCGAGAATGACGCCCGCACGACGGAAGCTTTCGTCGAGCGCATGATCGCGCTGGACCTCCTCGAGAAGAAAGACGTCAAGGTTTCCAATCCGCAGGATCCGGAAAACCCGGTCACCGTCGCCGAGTACTTCGGTGTCTCCTCGGAAAAGTTTGACGCCCTTCCGGCCGACAAGCTCAAGGAAATGCAGACCAATGGCGATCTTGGTGCTGTTGTTTCGCACATCATTTCGCTGCAGCGCTGGGAACGTATCCTGCGCCGCACGTCGAGTGCTGCCAACGCAGCGGCGCCGGCCCAGGCCTGATCGCCTGACCCAGTCGAATGACGAACGGCCGCGCCTTTCTGGCGCGGCCGTTTGCATTTGTGATCACGGTTGCGGGATCGTGGTTCGACCTTTGCCGAAAACCGACTATATCCTCCTCGCCAACGCTGGTTTCGGCTGATTTTCACGAGGTTTCTGATGCGCGTCCTGAATGGACTTCCCGGTTTTATCCTGATGGCCGTGCTGGCTGCCCTGAGCAGCCTTGCCGCCGCCTCTGCCCAATCGGGCTGGTCGCGCGGGGACGTCATCGTCGAGGCCGAACTGATTGCCGATCAATCGGTCGTGGCACCGGGCGACAGCTTCCATATCGGGCTGCATCAGATCATGCCGGAGGGCTGGCACACCTATTGGCGCAATCCTGGCGATAACGGTCTGCCAGTGGAAATCGACTGGACCATGCCGGATGGCGTGTCGGTCGGCGAGATTGTCTGGCCGACGCCCATCGAGCTGCCCCTGACTGATGTGATCATGGATTACGGCTACAAGGGCGAGCTGGTCCTGCCAATGCCGGTTTCCCTGCCTGCCGACTATGCCGCCGATACGCTCAGCTTGCGGGCTGACGCGACCTGGTTGGTCTGCGAAGTCATTTGTGTCCCGGAAGAGCGTAGCCTCTCACTGACCCTTGATGTCGGCCCTGAGGGCCAGCGGAACGAGGCCGGTTACTGGTTCATCCGCGAGGCGCTGGACGCCGAACCCAAGCTGGATCCGTCTGTAACGGCGAGTCTCTCGATCGAGGGCGGCCGCGTCATCCTGGAACTTGCCGGCGGTGAGTTCGCCAATCCGGACGCGATCGAACAACTGCGCTACTTCCCCTATGAAACAGGCGTGATCCGCAATGCCGGCGAGCAGCGGGTCCAGGCCGGTGAGGGGACAACCCTTGTCGTTATGGAACCTGGCTACGCGGTGTCGAGCGCGGGCCAAGACCGTCAGGACGGTGTCGTCAGCTGGCAGGTCAGCGGGTCGGACGTGCGGCAGGCCATCGTGGTCGAGGCCGAGCCGGGCAGTGGCGGTTACGGCCTCGCGCCTGTCCCGGGCAACATGACATCGGCCGATGGCGTGAGTACGGGATTGTTCACGCTTGTCCTGCTGGCCTTCGGTGGCGGTTTGATCCTCAATCTGATGCCCTGTGTCTTCCCGGTCCTGTCTATCAAGGTGCTGAAATTCGTCCAGGCGGCTCATGCCGACACCGGCGCAGTGAGACGTCAGGGCGGCTTCTTCCTTGCCGGCGTCCTGTTGAGCTTTGTCGGTCTGGCCGGTGCGCTGGTCGTGCTCCGTGAAGTCGGCCTGCCGGTGGGGTGGGGTTTTCAGCTTCAGGTCCCGGTTGTCGTCGCCATACTGTCGCTCCTGCTGTTCGCCATCGGACTCAATCTGATGGGCGCTTTCGAGGTGGGAGCGAGGATGATGGGCCTGGGAGCCGGCCTGGCCGATCAGCCGGGCTGGAAGGGTGCCTTCTTTACCGGTGTTCTGGCGGTCGTGGTTGCTGCTCCGTGCGTGGGACCGCTTGCGGCCGGGGCGCTGGGGCTGGCACTGACCCAGCCGGCACCGGTGGTGCTGCTGGTCGCTGCGGCCATGGGCCTGGGCCTTGCAGCGCCCTTCGTCATCTTCTCCATGTCGCCGACCCTGCTCCGTTTCCTGCCCAAGCCAGGCGCCTGGATGGTCACGTTCCGCCAGTTCCTCGCCTTTCCGATGTTTGCCTCGGTGATCTGGCTGAGCTGGGTTTTGACCCTGCAATCCGGTCCGATTGCCCTGGTCTTCCTCGGCGCCGCAATGCTGGCGATGAGCTTCGCGATCTGGGCGCATGGCCAGGGTCACACAATCTGGTCGGTCATCGCGATCGCAGCGCTGCTTGGCGGTGTGATCAGTGTTGTGGCCATTGCCCGCCTGCCCACCACGACCAGTACCCAGACCCTGTCGGGTCGGGTCGAACCGTGGTCGCATGAGCGCGTCGCCGAGCTCCAGGCCGTGGGCCAGCCTGTCTTTGTGGATGTCACAGCGGCCTGGTGCGTGACCTGCCAGATCAACAAGCTGACCGTGCTGGACTCGGCATCGGTGGAAGATGCGTTTGACCGCTTCGGGGTCGCCAGCCTGCGCGCCGACTGGACCAATCGCAATGAGACAATCGCCAATCTGATCGCTGATCATGGCCAGGCGGGCGTGCCGCTTTACCTGCTCTATCCGGCGTCAGGTGGTGAACCGCGCGTCCTGCCGACCGTCCTGTCGTCCGGGAGTCTTGTCGAGGCCCTGGAATGGGCCGCCAACAGCTAGCGTCCCGGGTTTGACGCCTGGCCGCCAGTCATGGCCGGGCAGCTGGCTGGCAGGTCCACGTCGTCGAGGTCGGTCTCGCCGTCCACGGCGGGAGCGATATTGCTCGCATCCGACATGAGGGCGGCAAGGTCCGCATAGATATGCGCTTGTTCGGCGGCTGTCTCGGCCACGTTGAGGGCTTCGAGCCGGGCCGCGGCATCGGCGGACATGCCGCGGAAGATACAGCGCAGGTCCACCGGACCGCCGGCTGCGTCAATGCGGCGGCTCATCAGCATGGCTTCCAGCGCGAATTGTTCCAGTTCGAAGGAGAACGGATCCTCGATGTCCAGCGGTGTGGCCGGTGCGGCTGGTCGGCTGGCGGCATCGCGAGAGCGGGCCTGGGCCGTTTGTCCAAGGGTCTCGGCGAAAGCTGCAAACTCGCTGCCGGGCCCGGCCTGGGCAGTGCCGGGGGCCAGAATTAGCGCGATTGAAGCGGCAATCAGGGCGGATTTCATCGGTCTCTCCGGTCAGGTCGATCCGAATTATCGCAGTAACGCCTTGATTTCCGGTGAATCGACCGGCATCTCCCCTAGCTGCATGCACAGGCGGGTTCACAGGGCCCGCCCGCTCGTGGAAAACACCGCCTGATCAAGACCGCAGCGCCAGGCGCTGCGGCGGATAAACCGGAGATCGTGATGAGCGCCAAGAAACCCTTCCGACCCAAGGCTCGCCGACCGCGCGGCTTTGAAGACCGCAGCGGGTCAGTCCTCCGGGTCGAGCGCCATCTCGTGGAAACGGCAAGCCATGTCTATGATGATTGGGGTTTCGAGCCGTTGCAGACCTCGGCCTTCGAATATGCCGACGCGCTCGGCAAATTCCTGCCCGACGAAGAGCGCCCCAATGAAGGTGTGTTCTCGCTTGAGGATGATGACGGTCAATGGCTGTCCCTGCGCTATGACCACACAGCGCCCCTCGCGCGGTTTGTCGCCGAGAATTATCAGGACCTGAACAAGCCCTATCGCCGTTACCAGGCAGGCGATGTCTGGCGCAATGAGAAGCCGGGGCCGGGGCGCTTCCGCCAATTCGTGCAGTGCGATGCCGATACCGTCGGCGCGGGCAGCCCTTCGGCGGATGCCGAGATGATCGCGCTCGCCGCCGACGTGATGCGCGCGGTTGGACTGGCTGATGGTGATTATGTTGTCCGGGTCAATGATCGCCGCATCCTTGATGGTGTCCTGGAAAGCATCGGCGCGGCCGATCCGGACCGCCGCATGCGGGTGCTGCGCGCTGCCGACAAGCTCGACCGCCTCGGGCGTGACGGGGTCGCTCAATTGCTGGGTGAAGGCCGCAAGGACGAATCCGGTGATTATACCGAAGGTGCCAAGCTGGACGTGGCCGGGATCGAAACCGTGCTTGGCTTCCTCGATGCCGGCGGTGGCAGCCGCAGTGACGTCATCGCGCGCCTCGAGCCGCTGATCGGAACGTCTGACACAGGCAAGTCCGGCCTGGCCGCGTTGACCGAGATCGACGCCGTATTGTCGGCTATTGGTGTGGCCGCTGATCGTGCGGTCTTCGACCCGTCCGTCGTGCGCGGTCTTGGCTATTACACCGGCCCCGTCTTTGAGGCCGAGTTGCTGGCCCAGGCGCAATATGAGGACGGCTCGCCGATCCAGTTCGGCTCGGTCGGTGGCGGCGGGCGCTATGATGACCTGGTCTCGCGTTTTACCGGACAGGCTGTGCCGGCGACCGGTTTCTCCTTCGGGGTCAGCCGCTTTGCTGCAGCCCTGTCTGCTCTGGGTCTGACAGGCTCGGTGGAGGAAAAGCCGCTGGTCCTCGTTGTCGCCAGCGAGAAGGATCGCTCGGCGGATTATCTCGCCATGGCTGGCGAGTTGCGGGCTGCCGGATTTCGGGCCGAGGCCTTCGTCGGCTCGGGCAATATGGGCAAGCAGATGAAATACGCTGACCGCCGCGGTGCGGTGGCGGCGGTGATCGTGGGCTCGAACGAGCGCGAAGAGGGGCTGGTCACGATCAAGGACCTCAAGCTGGGCGCTCGCCTTGCGGCCGACATCAGTGACAACAAGCAGTGGCGCGAGGAGCAGCCGGCCCAGGAGACTGTCGCGCGCGACAACTGGATTGCCACGGTAGCCACGGTCGCGCAGCGCAACAAGTAGTAGCAAAAAGTCGAGCGGGCGGTAGGGCTTATCCCCAAGCGTTAAGATTACGGGGGTTGACGCAACCCGAGTGCTACGTCAACGTCGCAATCGGACTGGGCCTGACCGCTCTGTCCTTTGGCGTTTCGGGGAGGAGACGCCCTTTATCGACCAACCGTTATCTCGGGGCTGGCCTTGCCAGCCCCTTTTTTTGTCTGCGTGCAGGCCGGGCCCGGTCCTTACCGCACAAAAAGGGCGGGCCACGCGTGCGGGCCCGCCCCTTCACGAGTCAGGGTCGAATCGACCTAGCGCTCGTCGTCGTCCTCGTCGATTTCGACAATCACCACACGCTCGCCGCCATCGAGTTCGATGATGCGGCGTCCTTCGCCGTGGTGCAGGCGCTCGACGCGCATTTCGCGCTCCGCGCGACGGCCTTCATGGCGGCCATCATGACGCCCTTCCAGGCGGTCGGTCTCGAGACGGTTCAGCCAGTCAACCAGGTCGTCGCCGGTTTGCTCCTCACCATCGATCCAGACACGGCGACGGCCATCATCTTCCTCAATCCGGATACTGCCGGTATCGCTGTCGCGAAGAATGTGACGCATGCGGTCTACATCAACGTGCCGGGCGTCCTCGCCGGCGCGCAGGATCTCAACCCGGGCGCGGGCCATGTCACGCTCGGCGCGAGCCATGTCACGGGTCGCACGCTCGATCTCGATGCGGGCCATGCGGCGGGCACCTTCCATCTCGACATGCGCGTCACGCAGCTCACGGCGGGTTTCACTCATGGCCTCGCGGATTTCCTCGCGGGCCTCACGCAACTCGGCGCGGACCTCTTCCTGCTCTTCTGGTGTGAGGTCGTCCCAATCATCAGAGTGGACGATGCGGTTTTCGTCGAGGCCGGACAGGGCCAGCTCGAGCGACTGCATCACGCCTTCCTCGATACCCTCGACATTCATGTCGATGACCATCCGTGCGACGTGGTTTTCCATCTCGGCGAGATGCTCGGCACGCTCGGCCATGTGAAGCTGGATTTCGCGTCCCATGCGGGCGTGATTGCCCTCGATGACACGGATGTCCATGCCGTCGATCACCACGACACCGTCATTCGCGACATCAACCAACTGGCCATCGACGCGAACGGCACCGTTCGCGATCTCGATCCGCTGACCATCAATCTCGATGATCGATTCCTCGCCATCACGATCGATATGGATGGTGCGATCGCCATCGGCGCCACGGATTTCAACGATCTGCCCATCACCGCCGACAAAGGTGGCCTGGCTGTCACTGGTCACATGAATGCGGGTCTGGCGGACATGATCGTCATCCAGCGCATAGGCTGCGGCCCCGGTCATGGCGAGGGCAACGCCCGCCATCAGAAATTTTTTCATTGCTGCTATCCCTCTTCGTTATGACGCAAATGTGATCGGTCCAGCCTTACGACGTTCCTGTTCGGGCCTAAAATATTTGTCACCTGAGGCGACGGTCCCGATCGCGGCCTGCCGACGCGGGTCAGGGCTGACGTGACGCCCATACTTGCCACCGGTCGGGTCGATCCGCATGCTCCGGGGCGGGGAATAGGCAAGGAATAGCGGATCATGGATCGTCGTCGCGTATTGCAATCAGGACTCGCCGCCACGTTGATGGCCACTGCGGGACCGGCCGCTCAGGCGCGCATGCGTGCCAGTCTGCGCGAACAGCTCGATCGACCGCTGGCTGACCGGGTCGGTGACATGTTGCTGCTGGGCTTCATCGGCTCGCACAATGAGACCGAAGGTGCCGACATCATCAATGCCCATCTCGCCGCCAATCGGATCGGCGGGGTTTTGTTCCTGCGCCATAATGTGCGGTCGCGGGAAGGAGCAGAGGGCTCGGCGGCGCGTTTTCTCGCCACGCGTCCGGGTGCCTGGATGGCGATTGACCAGGAGGGCGGTCTGGTCCAGCGCCTGTCACGGGATCTGGGCTACACCCATCTGCCCCGCGCCATGCAGGTCGCCGAAGCGCGCACACCGCAAGGCGCCGGCGATCTCTACCGCCTCGGCGCCGGAGAATTCCGTGCGGCCGGCTTCAACATGAACCTGGCACCCGTTGCCGATCTCCACGATCCGGACAATGCGGTCATCGGGCGGCATGGCCGCGCCTATGGTACGGACGGCGACACGATCGCCGCCTATGCCTCGGCCTTCATCGACGCCTTCGAGGCCGAGGGCGTTGCGTGTGCGATCAAGCATTTCCCCGGGCATGGCCGCTCGCGCGGAGACAGCCACGACGGTTTCGTCGATATCTCCGACAGCTGGAGCGAGGCCGAGCTGGCACCGTTCCGCGAACTCATCAACCAGGGGCGTGCGCATTTGATGATGGGCGGGCATCTGACCAATCGCCAGCTCGACCCCAGTGGCGAACCGGTGACTTTCTCGGCGCCGGTCCTGAATGATTTGCTGCGCCGAGAGCTAGGCTTTACCGGTGTCGTCATGACCGATGATCTGGACATGGGCGCGATCCGCGAGAATTACAGCCAGCGCGAAGCCGTGTTGCGCTCGATCGAGGCCGGCAATGACATGATCATGCTGTCCAACTCGGCCGCGCCCGACGCCGAACTGCCGCAGCGTATTGTCGGTTGGGTCGAGGCCGCCATCGCCGAAGGGCGTCTGACCGAGCACCGGATCAACCAGTCGGTCGCCCGGCTGGCTGTGCTGAAGGCGCGGGTCGGGCTTTAGTCCGCGGAGCCTGTCAGCGCTTCCAGCAAGATCTGTCGCGCCAGCTGACCCGCGATGTCGGGGCGGTCGCGGTTCACATGGACAATGATGGTCGCATCCTGGCTCAGAAGCCGGATGGCGATCGTGCCGTAGCCGGCAATCGAGCCGCCATGGGTGACCGCTGTGAAACCCAGCGGGTGTTCAACATAGGTCGGGCCAAGCGCGCGATACCGACCTTCGCCGCGATCATAGAGATCCGACATCATCGATGCGCCGATGGCCTGCAGGCGACCATCTTCGGCGAAGACAGCCGCGAGGAAGTCCGCCAGTTCGTCCGCGGTTGTGAAGATGCCGCCATCCGGGCCGTTGTTCTCCAGCAGCTCATACACATCCTGTTCGGGATCCAGCACGCTGCCATAGCCGTGAATCCGGTCGCGCGGATCGAACTGGATATTGTACCCGGTTGCCACCAACCCCAGCGGCGTGAACACGAATTGGTGGTAGAGGCTGTCCAGTGTCTGGCCGGTCACCGCTTCGGCGGCCAGGGCCAGGTACTGATAGTTGGTGTTGGAATAGGCGTGTTGGGTTCCCGGCGGGAAATCGGCTGGTGCGCCGCGGATATGGGCGAGCGCTCGGTCTGCCGTGTTGCCTTCAACAGCATTCACCTGGGCAAACCAGCTGTCATCATAATAGTCGGGAATGCCGCTTGTGTGATTGAGGAGCTGGCGGATCGTGGCCTGATCTGCGTTCGCCACGCCCTCCAAGAAATGGGGGGCGACGAGATCGACGAGGGACATGTCCAGCGACAGGTCTCCGTTCAGGATCAGCTGATGGACCACCGCGGCGGTGTGGAGCTTGCCGATGCTCGCGGCGCGCAACAGGAATGTGGTCTCCATCGCGAGCCCGGTTTCCCGATCGGCCAGACCGCGGGCGATGGACACGCGCTCGCCCGCAATGTCCAGCAGCACGATTGCGCCGGGAATGTCGTTTTCCGCCAGAGCCGTGTCGATGCGCTCGACAATCCGCCCGGCGTGCGACGCCCGCACGTCGGATGTCTGAGGGTCGGATGCCTGAGGGTCGGCCGGTTGGGCGTTGGAACATCCGGCGCAAAAGGCCGCGACAAGGGTGGCCCGGATCACATCAATAACGCAACGCACGGCAGGTCTCCTGATCAATAAGCGGTCAGGCTAGCCCAACCTGCCAGGTTTTAATCGGCGAATTCCGCACTTGAAATGGCGAATTTCGCCACATAGGCTGGGGCCATGGATATTGACGCGTTCGACCGGGCCTTGTTGGCCCTGGTGCAGGTGGACAACCGGCTTCCCAACCGTGAGATCGCGGCGCGTATCAACCTGTCTGAAACCGCCGTCCGGCGTCGATTGGATCGGTTGCGAGCGTCTGGCCTGATCTGCGGCGATGTCGCGCTTCTCGATCGTGATGCCCTGGGCCAGACCCTGATCGTATCCGTCGTCTTTGCCGATGACACGCCGGCGAACCATATCGGATTTCGTACGCGCATGCTGGCGCAAAACTGCGTGACGCAATGCTATTCCATCGCCGGCGAAGTTGATTTCATCATCCACGTCCACGCCACCAGCCTGCGCGATTTCGAGGCATGGGCGGAACAGCATCTGTTGGGCGACCCCGGTATCCGCCGATACGAGACATCGGTGGTGTTCACCACACACAAATTCTCGACTGCCATCCCGATATCGGAGACGGCCTGACGGTTTTGGTCATTCGTACAGGCGTTGCGCTCTGGCTTTTTGCCGGCGGTGAAGCCGGGACGAAGGCCGTGGGCCCGTCCCGGCTTTCAAGCTTGCGGGCCTATTCGGCAGGGGTGTCGCCGGCCCCACGCAGATAGGTGTCGAGGAAGCCCAGATAGGCTTCTGACGCCGTGATACGGTTCTCGCGGCGACGGAATCCGTGCCCTTCATCGGGGAAGAGGACATATTCGACCGGAACACCATTGGCGCGCACGGCTTCGACCAGCTCGTCGCTCTCGACCTGCAGAACGCGCGGATCATTGGCACCCTGGATGACCAGCATCGGACGGATCACGTTCTCGGCGTGGAAGAGGGGTGAGATGGCGTGGTGACGCTCCGCATCGGTGGCCGGGTCGCCCATCTCGTCATACAACGCTTCGCGGAAGCTCTCCCACCAGGGTGGAATGGACGCCAGGGTCCGCTCCCAGTTGGTGACGCCGAAGATATTGATCCCGACCTCGAAGGCTTCCGGGTGGAAGGTGAGGGCGGCAGCGGTCATGTAACCGCCATAGGAGCCACCGATCACGCCGACCTCGTCGGCATTGACCCAGTCTTGTGTCCGCAGCCAGTCACCGGCGGCGACGATGTCGCGCAGATCTTCCTCGCCATGGCGGCGATCATCCATGTGGAAGAAGGTCTTCCCGTAGCCGGACGAGCCGCGATTATTGGCGGCGTAGACGGCATAGCCATGATTGACAAGGTGCTGGATGGTGGCGGAATAACCGATCCGGCTCTGACCGCCCGGGCCGCCATGGACCCAGACCAGGGCCGGGACCGGATTGTCGGCGCTTGCCCCGTGTGGGCGATAGAGGATGCCGGGGATTTCCAGCCCGTCGAAGCTCTCGAAGCGGACCACTTGCGCGTCGACCATCTCGTCTTCCGTGACCGCCGGGTTGAGGGCATTGGTCAGTTGAGCGTGGTCCTGGCTGGCCAGATCGACAACGTGAAGATTTGACGGCGAGGTGGCCGAGTTGATCAGGAAGGCGATCCGGCTTTCGTCGCGCGAAAAGCGGACCGAATTGATGTCGCCAGCGGGAAGCTCGGGCAGGGCCAGCGTATCGCCGCTCTGCGCATCCAGAATGGTCACTTCGGTGCGGGCATCGGCATTGATGCCGGAGACACGATAGCGTCCAGTGTCGGAATAGATCACGAACTGGACGTCCCAGTCGGCCTCGATCAGAGGCGCAGTGGAGCCGTCGGCCAGATCATAGGTCCAGGCCTGGTTGAATTCGCCATGCTCGTCCGTGGCATAGACCAGCTGGGAGCTGTCCGGGGTGAAGGTGTAGACGCCATGCGCGATATTGCCCTCATGGGCCGTGATCACGCTGGGCTCGGTCTCGCCGGAGGCCAAGTCGAGCAACAGGATGTCGCTGTCGGCGGACGTCCGGTTGCGCACCAGCGCCAGCCAGCGGCCATCCGGGCTGATATCGCCAATCTGCAGCGCGTCGTCATTCTGGAACACAAAGCCACTTTCATAGCTCAGCGTGTCATAGGCGTAGATGTCCATCGCGCTCTGGTCGCGCTCATTGGTCATCAGCCACATGTCATTGCCGTTGGGTGCCCAGCCGAGGAATTGCGCGCGGACCTCCTCGCCCGGCGTGATGTCGTTGAGCCGACCATCCAGCTCGCGCACGAAGATGTGGGAGATTTCATTGCCGCCGCTATCGGCGGTCACCACGGCACGGTCATCGGTGGGGAACCAGGACACGGCGTAGGTGGCATTGGTCTCGGAGGTGGTCAGGGCCTCGCGCCCGCCAGTTGCCGGGTCGACCGCATAGGCGTTGAAAACGCCGGTCTCGTCCGAGGAGATAAGGACTCGGCTGTCGTCGGACGACCAGGCGAAGCCGGCCGAGGAGGCCATGCCGAAACTGGTGGTCTGGTGGAAGGTGGCCGCATCGTGCGTCTGGCGCTCGACGGTAGTGGAGGTGGCGCCGTCGGTGCCCGCTTCCGTCGCGGCTTGGTCCGGTGCCGGCTGGCAGGCCGCCGTGACGATCAGGCCACTCATGGCCAACACAATGCGCAATGTCATCAATCTTCCCCCGAAAGTGTGAGGGCGCCATGGTGGTCCTTCCTCGGTTGAATGCAACAGCAAACGAAAAAGATCGTCCCATCGGGACGGCCCTGCAGGTACGCTGTTTTTCGATGGGACAAGCACCCAAGGTAAATGTCCCGGCCTTGAAGTCCCAAGCGACAGCCGGTGAAGGATTGGATCGGGTATTGTCCCGGGCATGAAAACTGCCGCGACGGCGAAGTGGCAGCCTCAACTCGATTGTCGACAAGTCGGGTGGGGCGGGGCAGGTTCAACGTTTGAGACAAGCGGGGAAATCATGCTGTCACCACGGAAAATTCTTGCCGGAACCGTCTTGAGCGCGGGTCTTTTGGGTTCGGCGTGCGCTGTCGAGCCGGAGCTGAATGCCTGCCAACTGGATGAGGCGGCATTGAGCGATGCGATTGCGCGCTCGGAAGCGTGGATTGACGGGTATTTCTCGCTGGTGGAGACGATTGCGGGCGGGGATCATCACGGAACCAGCGTGGCAGTCAGTGCTTGTGGGCAGATCGTTTGGCAGGCCGGGTTCGGCTTTGCCGATATCGAGGCGGAAACGCCGGTGACGATTGATACGCTGTTTCGCGCGGGCAGTGTCGCCAAGACGCTGACCTCGCCGCTTCTGGTCCAGGCCGAGGCGCGCGGTGAGCTGGATCTGGACGCGGACATCCGGATGTATTTTCCGGCCTTTCCGCCAAAGGAGCATGAGTTTTCGACACGCCAACTGGCGGGCCACACTGCGGGGATCCGCCACTATTCGGGCGATGAGTTTGCCAGCAATGTCGCCTACGACACCGTCTCCGACGGACTGGTGATCTTTCAGGATGATCCACTCGAGTTCGAGCCGGGCACCCAATTTTCCTATTCCAGCTATGGCTGGAATCTGTTGAGCGCCGTGGTCGAGGGGGCGACGGGCCGGGACTATCTCGACTTGATGCAAACGGATGTGTTTGATCCAGCCGGTATGGACAGCACATTTGCCGAGGGGCGCGCGGACACACCTGACGGACAGGTGACCTACTATCTCTATGATCAGCAGGATCAGACTTTGGCCGTCGCGCCGCCGGTCAACAATTCACTCAAATGGGCGAGTGGCGGTTTTGTTTCGACGCCGACCGATTTGCTGCGCTTCGGTCTGGCGATGGAGGATGGCACCCTGGTGTCTCCTGAAGCCTATGAAGCCATGCGCGAAACGATGCATACGACTGATGGCACGGCCACCAATTACGGCCTGGGCTGGGCAATCGACATGATTCCGCGCCAGCTACAGGGAACGGCCCAGATTTATTCCCAAGAGGATGTCGCCCGAACCACGGCGATCTTTGACGGCATGATCAGCTATGGGCATACCGGCGGCTCCATGGGCAGTACGACGGTTTTCCTCACGGCGCAGGATGACGACACGGCCTTCACAGTGGCCGCGATGAGCAATTCGGGTATCGGTCCGGCCTATGCGGTGTCGGTATTGGGAGAGTTTGTGGCCGCGTCGCAGGCGGCTCGAGCCGAAGACTAGACGGCGACGGGTCGCTGTTCGGGCCATCTCTCATGAAATGAAAAAGGCCGCCCCGTTTCCGGAGCGGCCTTCATCATAACGTTCGAGCATGGCTCAGGCGGATGATTGCATCATGCCACCCCCGCAGACCGGCTTGCCGGTCTGCTCACCTTTCGATGATGGGCGGATTCATGGGGGCATGGCCAAAAGAAAAGGGCCGCCCCATCGGGACGGCCCATTCCTTTGTTCGGTCAGGTGACCGGCATGATTACATCATGCCGCCCCCGCAGACCGGCTAGCCGGTCTGCTCACCTTTCGATGATGGGCGGCTTTATGATGTTTGTTACATCATGCCGCCCATGCCACCCATTCCGCCCATGCCGTCCGGCTTGCCGGACGGCTCGCTTTTGATGATGGGCGGATTCATGGGGGCATGGCCAAAAGAAAAGGGCCGCCCCATCGGGACGGCCCATTCCTTTGTTCGGTCAGGTGACCGGCATGATTACATCATGCCGCCCATGCCACCCATTCCGCCCATGCCGCCCATGTCAGGCATGCCGCCGCCGGCGCCTTCTTCTTTCGGCGTGTCGGCCACGGCTGCTTCCGTGGTGATCAGCAGGGAGGCGACGGAAGCCGCGTCCTGCAGAGCCGTACGGACAACCTTGGCCGGGTCGATGACGCCGAACTCAAGCATGTCGCCATAGACTTCCGTCTGGGCGTTGAAGCCGAAGGTCGCGGACGCGTTTTCCATGACCTTGCCGACCACGATCGAGCCTTCGACACCGGAATTGGTGGCGATCTGACGGATCGGGGACTGCAGGGCACGGGCCACGATGGCGATACCCTGGGTCTGGTCAGCGTTTTCGCCTTCCAGGCCGGCCAGCTTGGCGGAGGCCTTCAGGAGCGCAACACCGCCGCCCGGGACAATGCCTTCTTCAACCGCGGCGCGGGTGGCATTGAGGGCGTCGTCGACGCGGTCCTTCTTTTCTTTCACTTCGATCTCGGTGGCGCCGCCAACCTTGATCACGGCAACACCGCCGGCCAGCTTGGCCAGACGTTCCTGCAGCTTCTCACGGTCGTAATCGGAGGTGGTTTCCTCGGACTGGCGACGGATCTGCGTGACGCGGGCTTCGATCTGGGCCTTGTCACCGATACCGTCGACGATCGTGGTGTCGTCCTTGGTGATGTTGACGCGCTTGGCCGAGCCGAGCATGTCCAGCGTGACGGTTTCCAGCTTGATGCCGAGGTCTTCGGAGATGACCTGACCGCCGGTGAGGATGGCGAGGTCTTCCAGCATCGCCTTGCGACGATCGCCGAAGCCCGGTGCCTTGACGGCAGCGATTTTCAGGCCGCCACGCAGCTTGTTGACCACGAGGGTGGCGAGGGCTTCGCCTTCAACGTCTTCCGCGATGATCAGCAGCGGACGCGAGGACTGAACGACGGCTTCCAGGATCGGCAGCATCGGCTGCAGCGAGGTCAGCTTCTTCTCGAAGAGCAGGATGTAGGGCTCTTCCATCTCGACCTGCATCTTGTCAGCGTCGGTGATGAAGTAAGGCGACAGGTAGCCACGGTCGAACTGCATGCCTTCGACGACGTCGAGTTCGGTTTCCAGGGACTTGGCTTCCTCGACGGTGATGACACCCTCTTTGCCGACCTTGTCCATGGCCTTGGCGATCATCTCGCCGATATCGCTGGCGCCATTGGCAGAGATGGTGCCGACCTGGGCAACTTCACCGGAGTCCTTGACCGGGGTGGAGCTGGCCTTGATGTCGTCCATGACGATGGCGACGGCCTTGTCGATGCCGCGCTTGAGGTCCATCGGGTTCATGCCGGCCGCAACCGACTTCATGCCTTCGCGGACGATCGACTGGGCCAGGACCGTGGCGGTCGTGGTGCCGTCACCGGCGACGTCATTGGTCTTGGAAGCCACTTCGCGCAGCATTTGTGCGCCCATGTTCTCGAACTTGTCCGTCAGTTCGATTTCCTTCGCGACGGAAACGCCGTCCTTGGTGGTGCGCGGTGCGCCGAAGGATTTCTCGATGACCACGTTGCGGCCCTTGGGACCGAGCGTGACCTTGACAGCGTTGGCGAGGATATCGACGCCGCGCAGCATGCGTTCACGCGCGTCGGAGCCGAAAAGTACGTCTTTGGCAGCCATTGGAATATATCCGTTCTTCTAGCTTGTGAGGGGTGTTCTATCGGGTGTGCGGCTTACGCCATCACGCCGAGAATGTCGGACTCTTTCATGATCAGCAGCTCGACACCGTCAACGGTGACTTCGGTGCCGGACCATTTGCCGAACAGGATGCGATCGCCGGCCTTGACGTCGAGCGGACGCACGGAACCATCTTCCTTGATCGCGCCGCCGCCGATGGCGACAACTTCGCCTTCTTGCGGCTTTTCCTTGGCCGTATCCGGGATGATGATCCCGCCCTTGGTCGTGGACTCTTCTTCGACGCGCTTCACCAGCACGCGGTCGTGCAGAGGACGAAAAGTCATCTTTGTCTATCTCCAAACAGAGGACTGAAGGTTTCTGGCACTCATCAGGAGGGAGTTGGCACTCGCCCCTTCCGATTGCTAACAGCCGCGGAGATAGGAGTTCATCCACGACCCGTCAAGAGAGACGCGATGCAATTGGTGGCGGATTTTTCCGCTCAGCTTGCGTTCATGTCGGGAAAGATAATTCCAGCCATTGCCATGCCCGCCATATGTCTCGATATGATAGGCATCGAGTTGCGTTACCGAGAGGGATCCACGATGAAACTCCGCCAAATCACACTTCGCACAACTGTTCTCACCGTTACGGCGCTCGCCATGGTGGCCTGTACGACGACCGACCCCTATACCGGCGAAACCCGGGCCAACAATACGGGGCGCGGCATCCTCCTGGGCGCCGCCGCCGGCGCAGCGCTCGGCTATCTCACCAATACAAATGACAGCGAGGAGGGCCGCACAAACGCCCTTATCGGCGCTGGTATCGGCGCGCTCGCCGGTGGTGCCATCGGCAATTACATGGATCGTCAGGAAGCGGCCATGCGCGAAGCCCTGTCCGACACGGGCGTCGGTGTCCGCCGCGAAGGCAATGATCTTCGCTTGATCATGCCAGGTGATGTCACCTTCGCCACCAATTCCTCGGACATCCAGGGCCAGTTCTATGGCATTCTTGGCGATGTCAGCACGGTTCTGAACCGCTATCCGGCGACCTATGTGGACGTTGTCGGTCATGCCGACTCGGTTGGTGCCGCCGACTATAATCAACAGCTGTCCGAGCGCCGGGCCGTATCGGTCGGCAATTATCTCATCGCCCAGGGTGTGTTGCGTGACCGCTTCTACATCGCCGGCATGGGCGAGCGCTCACCGATCGCCTCGAACGATACGCCCGCCGGGCGCCAGCAGAATCGTCGTGTGGAAATCCTGATCCGGCCGCATGCTGCGTCCTGAGTGCGCTGGTTCTCCACTGAAATTGAGAGCGGCCCGTCAGTCTGGCGGGCCGCTTTAATTTATGCATGTCCCTACAAATCAATAGGTTGACTGGTATCTGGGCGCTTGCGGTTTACCTTCGTTAACCAAACGACAACCCGAGCCGACACAGCTTAACCTTCAAGCACATCTGACGATTCGCTGATTCGAAGGCCCTACATGCCCCGCGCATCCGACATTTTGATCCTCCTGACCTACATCACCATTGCGGCGGTCGCTGCGATCGGCTTCGAGTTTTTCGGCCTGATGCCGACGCTCAATGCCTGGATGATGGGGGCGATTGTTTTCATTGTTGCCGGCATGGCGCATTCAGCCGCAACCCGCAGTCATGAGCGTCGCGCGCTGGAGGATGAGATCCATGAGCTCAAGGCCGCCAATCTGGCCCTGGCCGAGGAATTCGAGGCGGCCCAGTCGCGCATTGACGAGATCGCGGACGAGCTGCGCGCGGAATCGGTCGAGCGTGACAATGCGCTCGTCCAGGAAGTGAAGGTCCTGGAAGACCTGGTCCGTCGGGTCGGTCCGGCCGGCGCCGAAGATTTCAACGGATCCGCAGCTGTGCCCCAGGCCAGCACAGCCCACACCGATATCGACACGGTTCGCGAGGCGCTGGCCGCCAATCGCGTTGACCTTTATCTCCAGCCGGTCGTGACCTTGCCGCAGCGTCGGACAGCTTTCTATGAGAGCTATACCCGCCTGCGTGATGCGACCGGCCGCGTGCTCGCGCCGTCAGCCTTCATGGCCGCCGCTGAAGAAGCGGGCCTGATGGCGGAAGTAGATAATCTCCTTCTGTTCCGTTGCGTTCAGATCGTGCGCCGCCTGACGGGTCAGGATCGCAAGGTCGCGATCTTCTGCAATGTCTCGCTCAACTCCTTGTCTGACGAGACCTTCTTTCCCGAATTCCTCGACTTCATCCGTCAGAACAAGGATTTGTCAGGTTCGCTCATTTTCGAGATATCGCAGCAGGCCTTCGAAGAGCGCGACGCGATAGCGGCGCGCAACATGGCGCGTATGGCCGATTTCGGTTTCCGATTCTCGATTGACCAGATCGCCCATGTCGAGCTCGACCTGACCGAGATGGAGCGGGCCGGGGTCCGTTTCGCCAAGATTGGCGGGGCACGCCTGCTTGATGCGATCGACAATTACGAGTCCATCGCAGGCTATGAAGCCGGGGCCATCGCCACCGAGGACCTGGCCGGCCTTTTCGGTCGTCATGGCATTGAGCTCATCGTCGACAAGATCGAGGATGAATCCACTGTGGTCGAGGTCCTGGAAATGGATGTCGCCTACGGGCAGGGCCATCTTTTCGGCGAGCCGCGCCCGGTCCGCGATGATGTCCTGGAGACCACTCCCGAGAGCGGCAGCAATGTCATCCAGATGACGGCCTAGATGGTCCCGCGCCAACCGCCGCGATTGACCGGGTAGCGCAGGCCTGCTTCAAGCAGGCCATGCTTCCTGAACTCGCCACACTTGGCCCGCTCCGCGACCGCTATGACACCCTGTATTGTGATGTCTGGGGCGTCATTCGCGATGGCTCGGACCTCCTGCCCGATGCCGTCGACGCCCTGATCCGTTTCCGCGAAAGCGGCGGCCGTGTCTGTCTGGTGTCCAATTCGCCGCGGCGCAGTTCCAGCCTGGCGCATTTTCTTGCCGATATGGGCCTGCCGGATGCGGCGACTGACGCCATGGTCACGTCTGGTGATGCCATCCATGCCCAGCTGGTCAAGCGCACCCCCGGGCGCGCCTTCAATATCGGGCCGGAGCGGGATAGCAGCCTCTATGCCGGTCTCGATCTGGAATTCACCGATATCGATCAGGCGGATTTCATTTCCTGTACCGGGCCGGATGACTATTTCAATGGCCAGCCGGAGGATTATGACGGGGTCCTGCGGCGCGCGCTCGAGCGCGGGCTGGAACTGGTCTGCGCCAATCCGGATATTGTCGTGCAGTCGGGCAATCGGCTGGTCTTCTGCGCCGGGGCCATCGCCCGCCATTATCGCGAGATGGGGGGCACCAGCATTGTGGCGGGCAAGCCGCACCGTCCGATCTACCGGCTTGCGAAGCGGGCGCTGGAAGATAACGGGTTCGAGGTGGAATTGAGCCGCGTTCTGGCTATCGGCGATGGGCCGGAAACAGATGTCGAGGGGGCCATACGCGCCGGGGTCGACTGCCTCTTCATTGCCGACGGAATTCTCGGCGGAACGCTTGACGGCGGCCGTCTCGATGCCGAGACAGCCGCCGTCGCGCTGAAGGATTACGGTGTTGCCGCGCGCTATGTGGCGGCGCAGCTCACCTGGTAGTCGTTCGGCAGATCAATCGAACAGGGAGTCGATAGATCCCTGGTCGAGATCGGACGCCGGCTCCGCGTCGGAGAACATCGCATCGATGTCATCCTGGCTGGTTTCCGGACCGCCGATTGCGGGGCCGTTGAGCAGAAGCTCGCGAGCGCGCTTTTCTTCGTCGCTTTCCTCGACAACCTGGTCCGCATCACGCACGCCCATCACTTCGGCGAAGCGGGAGACGCGGTTTTCCACGTGGCGCAACGAGGTCACGACCTTGGAAACGCGTTGGCCGGCGAGATCCTGGAAGCTGCAAGCCTCGATGATGGTCATCATCCGGGCTTCGACGCTGGCGCGATAGGCGTCATAGTCGGCTTCATCGTCACAGAGCACGGCCTCCGCCTCGCTCATGATCGTCTCGGTCGCCCGTTCGGTATCCCCGACGACAGCCTCGAGTTCCTGGCCGGCGGAGGGAATGCGCGAGGTCTTGATATCATTCGGCCTCAAAGCCGCGATCTCGTCACGGGTTCGCGAGATATAATCCGCGATATAGTTGAATTCCTGGCAGATCGACTGGTCGAGGGAGCTGAAGAACAGCTTCATCGTATCCGTCAGCTGGTGGGCCAGCTTCAGGACTTCCATGATCTGGGCATCCTGCAGATCGCTCGTCTTCAGTGAAGCGAGTGACGTGCGGACTTGCGCGGCAACATTGGCGGCGGGCATGGGGCCCTCCTTCCTTTGCAGACTCAAACAAGGACTGGGCGGTTGATCGAGCGACTAGAAGTCGCCGAGAACCGCTGACATCTTGGATTTGAGAGTTCCGGCGTTGAAGGGCTTCACGATGTAGTTGTTCACACCGGCCCGTTTCGCCGCGACCACGTTTTCGGTCTTGGATTCTGCGGTTACCATGATGAAGGGCGTCGCCTTCATGCTTTCGTCAGCGCGAACCTTTTGCAGAAGCTCGTAGCCCGTCATGGGCTCCATGTTCCAGTCTGAGATCACCAGACCGTACTTGTTTTCCTGCATTTTCGCGTATGCTTCCTGGCCATCGGCGGCCTCGTCCACATTTTCGAACCCAATCTGCTTGAGCAGGTTGCGAATAATGCGGATCATGGTTTTGTAGTCATCCACGACCAGGATCGGCATCGTCATTTCGACAGCCATGCTTAGTCTCCATCCACTCGGCGCGTTTACACAAGGACAGCTTGTTCCGCTGTCTTCAGTGAGGACCCTAGACATTCGCGGATAAAAATCGGTTAAAGCGGGTACAAAGATGGAGTCACCCATGTCTGAAGCGCGCGCTATCGCCCTCGAGGAAATGGAAATTGGTCAATCCGCAGAGACAGTTAGGACTGTCACTGAGGAAGATCTGGAAATGTTTGCAAAAGTCTCTGGCGACTATAATCCGGTCCATATGGACGAGGAATTCGCTCGCAAGACGCCTTTTCGCGGCCGAATTGCGCATGGCGCTCTGGTGGCGTCCTATATTTCTGGCGTGCTCGGAAACCAGCTGCCGGGACCGGGAGCGATCTTCCTCGGCCTCAATATGCGGTTTTTCCATCCGACCCGGATCGGGGATGAGGTGAAGACGCGGGTCGAAGTGAAGTCGGTCGATCTCAAATCGCGCAAGGCCGTCATGGATTGCACCTGTTATGTCGGCGACAAGCTGACCATGCAGGCGGAAGCTGAAGTCATGGTCCGCAAGCGCCGCCGCTCGGCGGACGCCTGATCATCGATGCGTGTTCTGCGTGGCCATAACGGATTGCCGGACGACAGCCGCGGCGCGGTGATCGCCCTTGGCAATTTTGACGGCGTCCATATGGGGCATCGGCATGTCATCGCCCTGGCCGCGAGTCTGGCGGAGACCCGGAAAGCCCCGCTGGGCGCGGCACTCTTCGATCCGCATCCGCGCCGCTTCTTCGCCCCGGAGGCGCCGGCTTTCCGGCTGATGAGCGAAACCCGTCGCAATCGCATCCTCGAGAGCCTGGGCGTGAATCAGCTCCATGTCCTGCCATTCTCCATGGATATGGCGAAGATGACGCCGGCCGATTTCGTTGGAACCGTCCTTGCGGACGGGCTCGGCATTGCCGGCATCGTCACTGGCGAGGATTTCCGCTTTGGCGCGGGCCGCAGCGGCGATACCGATGAGCTCGCCCGTCTGTGCGCTCAGCGTGGAATCGCCACCGCCTTTGCCGACCTGCACGGCAATGGCGCCGACAAGGTGTCATCCACGCGCATCCGGAAGGCGATCCATGATGGCGACATGCAGGCCGCGGAAACGCTGCTCGGCACGCCCTGGGCCGTGGAGGGGATTGTCCAGCGCGGCGACCAGCGTGGCCGGACCATCGGCTTCCCGACGGCCAATCTCACCTTGGGCGATTATGTGCGTCCCGATTATGGCGTCTATGCCGTGCGCGTGGGTATGGATGGTGACGCGCCGACGATGGCGGGTGTGGCGAATATCGGCAAACGCCCGACCGTCGACGGGGCGACAGAGCTTCTGGAAATCCATCTGCTCGACTGGTCGGGTGATCTTTATGGTCGCTCGCTCGAAGTCGAATTCTTCAATCATCTGCGCTCGGAAAAGCGGTTTGACGGTCTCGATGCACTCAAGGCCCAGATCGCCGAGGATGCCATTGCGGCACGCCAGGCGCTGAGCCGTCTGTCTGGACCGGCCTGACGGGCTCTGTTACATGCGAGGCATGGTCTGTATGTCCCTGTTCATACGCTCGGGCGCGCCCGTCGCGGCCCTCGCCACCGGGCGAATTACCGGCCCGGGCCGCCACGCGTGATGTGGGCGGTTCCGGGACATGTCCTGCCTTGAACCCATGACGACAAAAGACCGCAAGGATCCGATCCGATGACGGACACGCCTTCGAAGTCCGGCGACCAAGCCGCGACCCGCGATTATCGCGATACACTTTTCCTGCCGAGCACCGAATTCCCGATGCGGGCCGGTTTGCCAAAGCGCGAGCCGGAATGGCTCGAGCGCTGGAACAAGCTCGACCTGTACAAGCGCCTGCGCGCCGAGAGCAAAGGCCGCGAGCGCTGGGTGCTCCATGACGGACCGCCCTATGCCAATGGCCACATCCATATCGGCACCGGCCAGAACAAGATCCTCAAGGATATCGTCGTTCGCTCGCACCAGATGCTCGGCTTTGACGCGCCCTACCGTCCGGGTTGGGATTGTCACGGGCTGCCGATCGAGTGGAAAGTCGAACAGAATTTCCGCGCCAAGGGGCGCAATAAGGATGACATCCCGGTCAAGGAATTCCGCGCCGAATGCCGCGACTATGCGCGCGAATGGGTCGGCATCCAGTCCGGTGAGTTCCAGCGCCTGGGCGTGAATGGTGAGTGGGATGACCCCTACACCACCATGGCCTTCGAGGCCGAGGCCGCGATTGTGCGCGAATTCCTCGCTTTCGTGGAACAGGGTCTGGTCTATTGCGGCTCGGCTCCCGTTATGTGGTCGCCGGTCGAAAAGACCGCCCTGGCCGAGGCCGAGGTCGAGTATCAGGACAAGGTATCGACCACGATCCATGTCCGCTTCCCGGTGCGCGGTGTGCGCAAGGACGGCACGGCGATCCCGAAATCCTGCATCGGCGCCCATGTCGTGATCTGGACGACCACGCCCTGGACCATTCCGGGCAATCGCGCGATCTGCTTCTCACCCGAGATCAGCTACGGCCTCTACAAGGTCACCGGCGTCGATGGTGGCGACTTCAAGCCCTGGGCGATGCCGGGCGATCTTCTGATCGTGGCCGATGCGCTCTGGGAAGAGACCGCCGCGGCCGCCAAGATCGGCAATTGGGAACGGGTCGACACAATCGATCCGGACGGTTTCGTCTGCTCGCATCCGCTCCTGGAGCTGGATCGCTTCTGGAATTACGCCGTCCCGCTTCTGCCCGGCGACCATGTCACCGATGAGGCCGGTACCGGTTTCGTGCACACCGCACCCAGCCATGGCGCCGAGGACTATGCCGCCTGGATGGAATTCCCGGAATGGCATGACAAGCATGCGCCGGTCCCGCACATGGTCGATGAGGACGGTGCCTACTACCCGCACGTCCCGGTCTTTGCCGGTCTCAATATCATCCGTCTGGATGGCAAGAAGCAGGGCCAGGAAGGTCCGGCCAACAAGGCCGTCATCGAGCGTCTGGTCGAACAGGGCAAATTGCTCGCACGCGGCCGGCTTGAGCATTCCTATCCGCACTCCTGGCGCTCCAAGGCGCCGGTCATCTTCCGCAATACGCCGCAATGGTTCGTTGCCATCGACCGCCCGATGAAGTCCGGTGGCACACTGCGCGAAAAGGCGCTGAAGGGGATCACCGAGACGACCTTCACGCCGAAAGTGTCGGAGAACCGCATCCGCTCCATGGTCGAGCAGCGGCCGGACTGGCTGATCTCGCGTCAGCGCGCCTGGGGTGTGCCGCTGACCATGTTCGTGGAGACCGGCACAACGCGCGTGCTCAACGATCCCAAGGTCAATGAACGCATCATCAACGCTGTCGCGGAGGATGGCGCCGATGCCTGGTTCGAGCGTCCCGCTTCCGATTTCCTCGGCGGTGACTATGACGCTGACGCCTATGAAAAGATCACCGACATCCTGGATGTCTGGTTCGACAGTGGCTGTACCCATGCGTTCGCGCTGGAGCCGCGGGCGGACCAGAAATGGCCGGCCGATCTCTATCTGGAAGGGTCTGACCAGCATCGCGGCTGGTTCCAGTCCTCCCTTCTGGAAAGTGCCGGCACCCGCGGTCGCGCGCCGTATGATGCGGTCCTGACGCACGGTTTTGTCATGGCTGGCGATGGCCGCAAGATGTCGAAATCCCTGGGCAATACGCTGGCGCCGAACGAAATCGCCAAGAAATACGGCATCGAGATCATGCGCCTGTGGGTCTCGGCCCAGGACTTCACCGATGACCTGCGCATTTCCGAGGAGATCCTGCAGACCTCGGTCGATGCCTATCGCAAGATGCGCAATACGCTGCGCTACCTGCTCGGTGCACTTCATGCCTATGACGAGACGGTCGAGCATGTCAGCCATGATCGCATGCCCTCGCTCGAGCGTTTCATGCTGCACCGCCTGCATGAGCTCGATCAGGTCGTTCGCGATGGTTATGCCGCCTATGACTTCAAGAAGGTCTATTCGGCGCTGTTCAATTTCTGCGTCGTCGACCTGTCGGCCTTCTATCTCGATATCCGCAAGGACAGCCTGTATTGTGACCGGCCGGACGATGTCCGCCGGCAGGCCTGCCGCACGGTCATGCACGAGATCTTCATGCGGCTGACCGCCTGGCTTGCGCCAATCATGCCCTTCACCATGGAAGAGGCGTGGCTGTCGCGCTTCCCGTCCGAGGATGACAGTGTCCATCTGCGCACTTTCCCGGCCACGCCGGGCGATTGGCATGATGGGGCGCTGGCCGAGAACTGGCGCACGATCCGCCGTCTGCGACGTGTGGTGAACGGCGCGCTGGAAGTTGAGCGCCGCGAAAAGCGGATCGGTTCCAGCCTTGAGGCGGCACCGCGCGTCCATGTCACCGACGCCGCCTATCGCGCCGCACTGACAGCCGAAACAACCGGTGAGGTCGATGATTTCCTGGCCGAGATCGGGATCACCAGCCAGGCCTATCTGGTCGATGGTGCCGCCGAGGGCGAGGCCTTCCGTCTCGATGATGTCGCCGATGTGGCCGTCATCCCGGGGCGGGCCGAAGGCGCCAAGTGCGCGCGGTCGTGGAAATACTCGACCGAGATCGGCGCCGACAAGCGTTATCCCGATTTGAGCCCGCGCGACGCGGCGACCGTGGCCTGGTGGGACGGACAGAATGCCTGACTGGGCGAGTGAGATCCGGCGGCGCTTCGCCGCGTCGCCGGTCCCGCGCCTGGGTCTTGGCATTGCCGCCCTGGTCCTTGTGCTGGATCAGCTCAGTAAATGGTGGGTGCTCGCCGGGTTGAATTTTTCGCCGCCCGGCTGTCTCGACTATCAGCGCGCCGAAGGTGCCGAGCGCCTCAACCTGCTCAACACCTGCGGCCATATCGAGGTCTCGCCGGTTTTCGATCTGACCATGGTCTGGAACAAGGGCGTCAGTTTCGGCCTGCTCGGTGCTGACGGACCGCTCGGGCGCTGGCTTCTGGTTGTCTTCTCGGTGCTGGTGGCGCTGGGTCTGATCGCCGGGCTGTTTGATCGCGGGCCGATCCGCACCAGCCGCATCCTCCAGGGCGTGGCGTTCGGTTTCATCATTGGTGGTGCGCTGGGCAATGCGATCGACCGGGCGGCCTACGGAGCTGTCGTCGATTTTCTCAATTTCTCGGACATTCACTTTCCCTACGTCTTCAATATCGCGGATGTCGGTATCAATCTGGGTGTCGCCGCGATAGTGCTCGATGTCTTCCTGAACGATCGAAAGCCCGGTGCAGGCAATCGGTAATGAAAGCGGGCTGGAGTGAAGACCCGGATTTGGGTTAAACTCGTGCCAACAGAAATTCGGAGTCTCACAGAGATGCGTTTGCGTACTGCTCTTTTCGCCGCGACCACTGCGGCCATCGCCCTGTCCGGCTGCAGCAATGTTTCGCGCGCGCTCGGCGCCGAACGCTCGACCCCGGACGAGTTTCGCACCGTGACCATCGCTCCGCTGACGGTTCCGCCGGAATATAATCTGCGCCCGCCGCGTCCCGGTGAGCCGCGCCCGGACGAGATTTATCCTGATCAGCAGGCCCGTGCGGCTTTGCTCGGTGCCCAGGGTGACTTTGAGGGTTCCGATGCGGAAGCCCTGCTTGTCGCTCGCGCCGGTGGCGGTTCCGCCGACCCCTTCATCCGTTCCATCATTGATGGCGAGATGGCGAGCGTCGTGCGCAAGAATCGCAGCTTTGCCGACATGGTCCTGTTCTGGCGTGATGGCGAGTATCGCCCGCAAGGCGACGCCACGCCGCTCGATGCCTCTGCCGAGGCTGCCGCGCAGGAAAACATCCACAATGTCACCGGCGGTGGCGATGTGGAGATCGAGCGCGATCGTCGTCTCCTGCCCAAGCTTCCCGGTCTCTGATCCGATTTCGCGAGCCCTGCGCGGGCACGCAGACCTGACCGACCGAAACACTTGACCGACTCGGGGCCAGCCAAGAGGCTGGCCCTATGTCTTTGGCCATGACCCAACCCATTATCCGACGCCTGCCACCGGAGACGGTGAACCGAATTGCTGCCGGCGAAGTCGTCGAGCGGCCGGCCTCTGTCGTCAAGGAATTGGCCGAGAACGCCCTCGATGCCGGCGCGAAGCGGATCGATATCACGGCCGAGGGTGGCGGGCTGGTGCGTCTCCTGATCGAGGATGATGGCAAGGGGATGAGCCCGGAAGAGCTCGAACTCTGCATCGAGCGTCACGCCACGTCCAAACTCCCGATTGCCGAGGACGGGCAGGACGATCTGCTCAATATCTCCACCATGGGCTTTCGCGGCGAGGCCTTGCCCTCGATCGGCTCGATCGCGCGGCTCTCCATCACCACCCAGGCCAAGGGTGCCGGCGATGCCTGGGCGATTCTGGTCGAAGGCGGCAAGACCAAGGGTATCGCCCCGGCCGCGCCGCTGGGGCGGGGCGGAACGCGGATCGAGGTGCGTGACCTCTTCTATGCCACCCCCGCGCGGCTGAAATTTCTCAAATCCGAACGCTCGGAGAATCTCGGTATTGCCGATGTGGTCAAGCGTATGGCCATGTCGCGCCCCGATGTCGGCTTTTTCCTCACCCTGGACGGGCGCAAGCGCCTCTCGGTTGCGGCCGAGCGCGGCGAGGGCTCCGAGGCCCGCATTGCCCGCATGTCGGCCATTCTAGGCTCGGACTTCGGCGAGAACGCGCTCGAGGTTGACCAGGAGCGCGACGGCGTGCGGATCTTCGGCTTCGCCAGCCTGCCGACTTATTCGCGCGGCTCGTCCATGCATCAATATCTCTTCGTCAATGGCCGCCCGGTGCGGGACAAGCTGTTGGGTGGGGCCGTGCGCGGCGCCTATCAGGACTTCCTCGCTCGCGACCGACATCCGGTCGTGGCGCTCAATGTCGAGCTGCCAACCGATCTGGTCGACGTCAATGTCCATCCCGCCAAGGCCGAGGTCCGCTTTCGCGATGCGGGCCTGGTGCGTGGCCTGATCGTCGGGTCCTTGCGCCACGCCCTCGCCGCCGCCGGACACCGGGCTTCGACCACCGTTGCCGGCTATGCGCTGGGGCGGGTGCGACCGGAAGGGTATCAGCCGCCGCAAGCGCCGCCGGGCGGCTACCAGTCGCACACTGCCAGTCTGGCCGGCTGGGGCGCGCCACGACCGCCATCGGAACCCATTCAGGACCGCGTCTTCGATCCGGGCATGTCGGCGCGTGTCGAGCCGAACCCGTCAGACTATGGCGCCGGCATGGGCGAGGATGTGCCAGCCGGTTTTGAAGCCGCCCAACCCGCCAGCCCGCCGCCGGACTGGCCGCTCGGAGTCGCCCGGGCGCAGCTGCACGAAACCTATGTCGTCGCCCAGACCGGGGACGGCATTGTCATCGTCGACCAGCACGCCGCCCATGAGCGTCTCGTCTATGAGCGCATGAAGAAGATGATCGCCGAGACCGGTGTCCAGCGTCAGCGTCTTCTGGTGCCGGAAATCGTCAATCTGGACGAGGCCGAGGCGCGCCGCCTGCTCGAACGCACGGAAGAATTGGAAGAGCTCGGCCTTGTCATCGAAGCCTTCGGCCAGGGCGCCATCGCCGTGCGCGAAACGCCGGCCTTGCTCAAGAAGCTCGACGTCCAAGGTCTGATCCGCGACCTCGCCGACGACCTCGCCGAATACGACCAGGCGCTGTCATTGAAGGAAAAGCTGGAAGACGTCGTCGGCACCATGGCCTGCCACGGTTCCGTCCGCTCCGGCCGCCGCCTCAATGGCGAGGAGATGAACGCCCTGCTGCGCGAAATGGAAGCGACCCCGCACTCCGGCCAGTGCAATCACGGCCGGCCCACCTATGTGGAGCTCAAGCTGAGCGATATCGAGCGCCTGTTCGGGCGGCGGTAGTCACCCGACCGGTCCAGGGCGGTCAGTCCTCGGTGCTTTCATCCTCGATCATGCGGATTGTCGGGCCGTCGAACGAGATCAACCCGTCGATGGCCGCGGCGAAGTCCAGCGACTTGTATGACCAGCCGACCTCCACCCCATCGACGGCATGATAGACGGCATCACCCTTGAGCGGGCAGTGGGTGGACTTGTCGACTGTCTCCAATGGTACGGTGGCATCGGCCAGTGGCAGATAGATGCGCGGTGGGTAGACGCCGCGGCCAATCTCCACCAGACGGATCGCCTGGGTCGTGCGGGCAATGGTGCGCCCGGCAAGCTGGATCTCGACCGGTCGGTCGACCGGCTGCAGGACCATGAGGTGATCGGCATTGGCCGGATTCCGGATGGCGTCCTTGAAAGCGGGATGGCCGATCGTGGTCGCGCTCATGGCAGTCTCCTGTGCTGCCGCCCATATGGGAAGCCCGTCCGAGGTCTGCAGCGGGTTTCACGCGAGTGTGACCGGTCGGCGTCGCTATCACTCGGCCCGCGTCAAAAACAGCACCTTCGCCGCGCCATAGATCTTCTCCACCTGACACGTCCAACCCGGTGTGACCGGTTCTTCTTCGGCTCCGACTTCCAGCACAGCCACAGCGTCGTCACTCACCCAATTGCCGTCGAGCAGTTTGCTCAGAGTCTTGGGGCCGAGGCCGAAGCCATAGGGGGGGTCGAGGAAGACCAGGTTGAAGGGTGCGCCCAGATTGGAGGGTTTCTCGCCCAGCGCCGTGGCGTCGCGGCGGTGGATGCGAGTGACGCCGAAGAGCTGCAGTGTGTCGACATTGTCGCGGATGGCGCCGCGCGCTTCGGCCGCAAACTCGACGAAGAGGCAGAAAGCCGCCCCGCGTGAGATCGCTTCCAGGCCCAGCGCGCCGGAGCCGGCATAGAAGTCAGCGACCCGGGCACCGTCGATCGCCGGGCACCAGTCGGCATGTTCGATCACGTTGAACATGTTCTCGCGCGCCCGGTCCGAGGTCGGACGGGTGGACTTCCCCTTGGGGGCTACAAGGGCACGATTGCGGAACCTGCCGCCGACGATACGCATGGCCGCTAGCTCCGGCCGCCGGGCTTGCGTGGCCCACCCGATCGGGACCCACCCGGGCGCGGACCGCCGGGCTTGCGGGGGCCGCCCGTGCGGGGCGTATCGGGTCGCGATGTGGTCGCGCGCGGAGCAGCACGACCAGGAGCCGGTTTGGCGGTCGGCTTGCCATCCTTGCCGCGGCGGGCGCGTGCCGATTTGGCGTCCAGCGGACGGCCCTTGCGGCTGTCCTCGAGCAGGCTGTCATCGACGTCGCGTTTGGGGAGGCCGGGCTGACCGGGGCCACCCATGGCGCGATGGCCCGGCTTCTGACCCGGTCCCTTGCGCGCTGCGCGGTTGGCCGGGCGCGGCTTGGCGATGGCCTGGCCGGTCGGTGTCTCGCCCAAATCGATCAGGTGACCACACTGGTCGTGCAGCACGCGTGAGGGCACGGCTTTGATCTCACCCTTGCTCAGCTGCCCAAGCTGGAACGGACCATAGGCGATGCGGATCAGCCGGTTCACCCGCAGGCCGACCGCGTCGAGCGCCTTGCGGACCTCGCGATTCTTGCCTTCGCGAATACCAACCTCGAGCCAGATATTCGAGCCGGTCTCGCGTTCGACCTCGACTTCCATGGGGCCGTATTTGATGCCCTCAACGGTAACGCCGGCGCGCAGGATCTTCAGCGCCGACTCGGAGATAGACCCGAAGGCACGAGCCCGATAGCGACGCGTCCAGCCGGTCGAGGGCAATTCCAGGGCGCGGGCGAGAGCGCCGTCATTGGTCAGCAGCAGCAGGCCTTCCGAGGTCAGGTCGAGGCGACCGATCGAAATGACCCGGCCGATATCCTTGGGGATCGCGTCGAACACGGTCTCGCGGCCTTCCGGGTCGGCATGGGTTGTCACCAGACCGTCCGGCTTGTGATAGCGCCAGAGCTTGGTGGCTGCGGGCGGCTCGACACGCTTGCCGTCAACTTCGATGTTTTCGCTGCCCGTCACCTTGAAGGCCGGCGTGTCGAGCGTCTTGCCGTCGACCTTGATCCGGCCATCCTCGATCATGCGCTCGACCTCGCGACGTGAGGCCACACCGGCGCGGGCGAGGAATTTGGCAATACGTTCAGAAGTGTCGGCAGTTCCGGTCACGCTTGACCCTTTCGCAGCGGCGCTCTATCGCGCGCAGTATGACAGACCCGCGCGATACACGTTTTATGACGGCGGCGCTACGCCTGGCGCAAGCCGCAGCTGAGGCTGGCGAGGCACCGATCGGTGCGGTCATCGTCGATCCGGCGACCGATGCAATCATCGCACAGGCCCATAATCGCCCGATTGCCGGCCATGATCCCACCGCCCACGCTGAAATCCTGGCCCTGCGCGAGGCCGCTGTGACGCTGGGCAATTACCGGCTCACCGGGCTGGAACTCTATGTCACGCTGGAACCCTGTGCGATGTGCGCCGGCGCGATCAGTCATGCCCGGATCGGCCGACTGGTCTTCGGCGCGAGCGATCCCAAGGGCGGAGCCGTGATCTCGGGCCCGCGCTTCTTCGATCAGCCGACCTGTCACTGGCGACCCGACATTGTGTCCGGCATCATGGCTGATGAGGGCGCCGGCCTGCTGAAGGATTTCTTTCGCGCCCGGCGCAAGGCCAAGGGAAAGCCGCGCGATGGCATTTGACCCTGATCTTGTCGACCGGATGGAGGCGGCGCTGATCGCGCTCGGCCAGCGCCCGGAACGTCGGCGGATGTTCGGCGGCGTCGCGCTGATGATCGGCGGCAATATGAGTTTCGGCACGTCGAATGATCAATTGCATGTCCGGGTCGGACCCGATCGCTATGCGGCGGCCCTTGCGATGCCGGGAGCCCGTGAAATGGATCTCACGGGTCGCGTGATGAAGGGCTGGGTGACGGTTGACGGCCCGTCCGATCTGGATGACGACGCGCTCGCCGGCTGGGCGAAGCTGACAGCCGATTTCGTCACGACGCTGCCCGCGAAATGATCGTGGGGTCGGGGTAATTCCTGATATCGCAAATCTGTCACGAATCTGTGGCGTGAGGAGATTGGCGGGCTGAACGATGGGAAAACGCCCTGTCGGAGCGCCGCCATGGGCATTCTCGGATCCAGCTCCTCCCCACCGCCGCGTTGGCCCGTGTCGGGCCGGGCGCGGCGCTTGCCGGTTTCGGCCGCTAGGCGAGACGCGCTTCCAGGCCGGCTTTCACGGCGGGCCATTCCGTTTTCAGGACCGAGAAAAAGACCGTGTCGCGCCACTCGCCCGTCCAGCACAGGAGGTGACGGCGAAGTGTGCCTTCTCGCGTCGCGCCCATCTTGGTCATCGCGGCTTGGGAGCGCGCATTGAGATGGTGGGTCTTGAGCTCGACCCGTTCCGCACCGGCATCAAAGGCGCCGGCCAGAAGCAGAAGCTTGGCAGCAGGATTGATCGCTGTGCCGCGCGCCATCCTGCCATACCAGGTCCAGCCGATTTCCACCCGTTTGTGGGCCGGTACTAGGCTGAGCCAGGCCGAATGTCCCACCGCTGCGCCATCGTCACGGCGGCGCACGAGGTGGCTGATCTGCTGGCCGGACAGGGTGTTGCCGAGCATGAGGTCGAACCAGGGATCAAAGTGCTCACCATCGCCGCGGAGCGAGGTCAGCGCCCAGAGCTCGGCCTCGTCGGCGAGTGGCCGGAGTTCCTCGCGGTGGGCCTCGGTGAGCGGTTCGAGGCGGGCAATCGCATTCTCGCGAATGTGAGGTGTGATGATCATGAGCCGGATCCGGTCAGCAGGAGAACGCCGCGCAGGACATAGATAGCCCCGATGGCGGAGACGATCCATTTCGTCCACTGGCGGAACTGGACATCGCTCATCAAGGCGAGGAAACGCGCGCCCGCCGTCGTTCCCAGAATGGCCAGAGGCGCGGCGACCAGCAACCAGTGCGCCGAGGGCAGGCCGGCTGCACCGATCGCGGGCAGGATGTAATAGGCGATCTTGACGCCATGACTGACGACCTGGGTCGCCGCCTTTGTGGCGACAATGCTGCGCCGGTCGCTCCGGGTGTCGGCGAAGAAGACATCCAGCAGCGGTCCGGAGACGCCGGCAACGACATTGAGCCCGGTGACGACAAAGCCGCAGACAACCGCGTGATGCGGGCGGCTGGCGTCGAGATGGAGGATGTGTTTGGGCAGCCAGATCACCGCCGGTACCAGGCCCAGAATGATGAAGAGCCATGGCTTGGACAATTCGAAACTGGCGAAGACAAGCAGGCCCGCCGCGGCGGCGGAGCCGGCGAGGTAAATCCCCAGCACGCGCCAGTCGATCCATTTGAGATGCAGGATGGCCCGCCAGCCATTGGACACGCTCTGGATCACGCCATGCACAACCATCGCCGACGCCACCGGCAGGACCAGAGCCAGCGCCCCCATCAGGATCAATCCGCCGGCCATGCCAAACACGCCGGAAATGAAGGCGGTGACGAAAGTTGCTAGCAGGATGAAAGCGGCGATCATGGCCGGACTATATCGCCTCGGGCGAGGTGGGCGAGCGTGTGGTGCAGGCCGGCTTTGAAGGCTGCAGACCCTCATCAACAGGTCGTGCGCCGGCATGGGTGACTGGCGCAGACACTCAGGAAAATCTCGTTCCGATTCCTGCGGGCGACTGATCGCCCGCAGCTTGCCCTACGCCCCGGCCTGTTTCGCAAATCCCCAGGCCGCTTCCGCCATCGGCTCGACAGCCGCGCCCATTTCCGACGCCTTGGCGTTGGACGCATTGCCCTGGAGGGAACGGGCATAGACCCCCTGGATGATCGAGGTCAGGCGGAAAATGTTGTAGGCGAAATAGAAATCCAGCGCCGGAATGCCCGAGCGATGGGTCCGGTCGCAATAGGCCTGCGTGTATTGCTCGATCGTGGGTATGCCCAGAGAGGCGATGTCCACGCCGAGCAGGCCATTGCGGATTTCCGGCGGCATGACCCAGCCCATCAGTTGATAGGTGAAGTCGGCCAGCGGGTCGCCGAGGGTGGAGAGCTCCCAGTCGAGCACGGCGATCACGCGCGGCTCTGTGGGATGGAAGACCATATTGTCGAGACGGTAGTCGCCGTGCACGACGCTGGTGCGTTCCTGTTCCGGTGCGGCCGTCGGCAACCACTCGATCAGCCTGTCCATCGCCGGGACGGTCACGGTCTCTGCAGCTCTGTATTGCTTGGTCCAACGGCCGATCTGGCGGTCAAAATAATTGCCCGGCTTGCCGTAATCGCCGAGACCTGCAGCCTCGAAATCGATCCCGTGCAGCTGGGCCAGCGTCGCATTGGACGCATCATAGATGGCACCGCGTTCGGCCGTGTCGAGATCGGGCAGGAGCGGGTCCCAGAAGATCCGGCCCTCGACGAAATCCATGATGTAGAATTCTGTCCCGACGACCTCCCGCTCCATGCACAGGCCGTGCATGAGCGGAGCCGGGAAGCCTGCCTCGCCCAGCGCCTTCATGACGCGGAATTCCCGGTCCACCGCATGTGCAGAGGGGAGAAGCTTGCCCGGCGGCTTGCGGCGCAGGACATAGGCCTTGCCAGGCGTCACCAGCTTGTAGGTCGGGTTGGATTGTCCGCCCTTGAACTGTTCCACCGTCAACGGTCCGGAGAACCCCCCGACATGAGCCCGCATCCACTCGGCCAGCGCCGCCTCGTCAAAGGCCAGCGCGTCGACTACCGGCTTGGTGCCGGAGAAGCTGTCGTCGATCTCACTCATCAGTCCTGGTAAACCTCGCCGCCCTGCATCACAAAACCCATCTCGCGCAGCTCGGAGATATTCTCCAGCGGATTGCCGTCGACGGCGATGATGTCAGCCAGCTTTCCGGCCTCGATCGTACCGATATCGCCATCCATCTGCAGATGGCGCGAGGCATTGATGGTGGCGGTGACGATGGCTTCCATCGGGCTCAGGCCCGCCTCGACGAGCAGCTCGAACTCGCGGGCATTGAGGCCGTGGCGTGAGACACCGCTATCGGTACCAAAAGCGATGGAGACGCCGCCCTCATGGGCCCGGCGTGCCATGTCGAGCATGACCGGACCCACCTCGCGCGATTTGGCGCGCTGATTGTCGGTCATGAAGTCAGCCGTCTCGGCCAGTTCGGCCACAGTGGCGCCAGCAAGCACCGTCGGGACGAGATAGGCGCCATTGCGGCGCATCAGGCGGATGCTTTCGCGGTCAAGATAGGTGCCGTGCTCGATCGAATCGCCGCCGGCCTCGAGGAAGGAATTGATCCCGGTCACGCCATGGGCATGCGCGGTGACGCGGCGGCCCATCATGTGCGCGGCCTCGACAATGGCCGCGAGCTCGTCATCGAAGAATTGCTGTTCAACGCCGGCTGCGGTGTCGGACAGGACACCACCGGTCGCGGTGATCTTGATCACGTCGGCGCCGCCGCGGATCAGCGTGCGGACGGCCTCGCGGCATTGTGCCTCGCCATTGCAGGCGGTTTCGCTGGCGAACATGTGCAACACGTCCAGCGAGAAACCATTGATGTCCGCATGACCGCCGGTCGGGGTCACTGCGGAACCGGCGACACGCATGCGCGGGCCCGGCACATCGCCGGCCGCGATGGCATCGCGCAGGGCGAGTGAAGCCTCAAAATTGCCGCCCACATCCTGCACGGTGGTGAAGCCGGCCATCAGCGTGGTGCGGGCATTGACCGCGCCGTCAAAGGCGAGATCGGAGGCCGACATGGTGAAGGCGTTGAAGCGCCGGCCCGGTCCGAGTTCCGACTGCAGATGGACATGGCTGTCGATGAAGCCGGGCATCACGTAATCATCGGAAAGGTCGATGATGGTGGCCCCGTCCGGCGAGACATAACCGGCCTCGATTGCTTCAATCCGCTCGCCGCGGACCAGGATGGACTGCTCCATGGCCGGGTCTTCGCCCGGTATGGCCAGCAACCAGCCGGCATGGATGACGGTCAGTGCGTCATCACCATTTTGGGCCAGGGCACTCGGCGCAAGTGTGGTGGTGGCGATCAGGGCGATCGCGGTCATGGCTGTCTTCAGCATCTCGTCTGCCTCCCCGCAAACATGTGTTTGCGCAAGAAGATGACGACCGGGCCCGCGAAGTCAAACGATGCGCGCGGCTTGTTCTAATGCGTCTTGAGCGCGCGCCAGGCGATATCGCGGCGACAGAAGCCTTCGGGCCAGTCGATCTCGTCGACGGCGGCATAGGCCCGGTCGACGGCGTAATGCAGCGTTTCACCGCTGGCCGTGACATTGAGCACCCGGCCGCCATTGGCCGTCCGTTCGCCGTCTGAATTGCGGGCCGTGCCGGCTTCGAAGACGACCACGCCTTCCATCTTGTTGGCCGCGTCGACCCCGCCAATGACGCTGCCCTTTTCGTAATTGCCCGGATAGCCGTTCGCCGCCATCACCACCGTGATCGCCGGCTCGGCGGTCCAGCTCAGGGCCGGCATGTCGGCCAGCTTGCCGGTCGCCGTGGCTTGCAGATAGGGCAGGATGTCAGTCTCGATCCGCATCATCAGGACCTGGCATTCCGGGTCGCCGAAACGGATATTGAACTCGACGACCTTGGGACCTTCGGCGGTCACCATCAATCCGGCAAAGAGAACGCCCTGGAAGGGTGAGCCTTCAGCGGCGAGACCGCGCGCAACGGGTTCGATGATCGTTTTCATCGCCGTCTCGATCAAAGCCGGTGTGGCGATCGGAGCCGGGGAATAAGCGCCCATGCCGCCCGTATTCGGTCCGGAATCGCCTTCGCCCACGCGCTTGTGATCCTGGGCCGCGCCGCAATAAAGGACATCCTCGCCATCGCACAGCGCGAAAATGGAGACTTCCTCGCCGGCCATGAATTCCTCGATCACCAGGGTGCGCGAAGCATCGCCGAACTTGCCGGAGAGGAAGGCATCAACCTCGTCCTCGGCTTCGGCACGGTCGGAAACGATGACCACGCCCTTGCCGGCCGCCAGCCCGTCTGCCTTGAGCACATAGGGCGGCTCGAACTGGTCGAGGAAGGCCTTCGCCTCGGCGGCGTCGAAGAAAGTACCATAACGCGCGGAGGGGACATGGTGGCGCGCGTAGAAATCCTTGGCGAAGGCCTTGGAGGTTTCCAGCCGCGCGGCCAGTTTGGAGGGACCGAATGTGGCGATTCCGGCCTGCCGCAGCCGGTCGGCGAGACCGTCGCAGAGCGGATTTTCCGGTCCGACAACGACCAGGTCGACGGATTCGCGACGGGCCAGCTCCACCATGCCATCCAGATCTGCGACGGACATGTCGTGGCAGGTTGCCAGCTCGCTGATCGCGGCACTGCCCGGCGCGGCCAGGATCGACGTGACCGCGGGGCTCTGGGCAATCTTCCAGACAAGGGCGTGTTCGCGTCCGCCCGATCCAATCACCAGAACCTTCATGTGAACCTCAATACGTCTAATCGGCCATGCCCGGGCACTGCCTAGCGCAATCGCCGGACAATCGCGAGTCTATCCGACCGCCTTCGGCCCGTTGCGGCAGTGAGCGATCCGATTTACCAGAGTCGTCATGAACACGCCCGCCGGTAACATCCACGAATTCACGGTTTCAGAGCTCGCCGGTTCGCTCAAGCGAACGGTTGAGGACGCTTTCGGTCATGTCCGTGTCCGCGGCGAGCTGGGGCGGGTTGTCGTCGCCAAGTCCGGCCATGTCTATTTCGATGTGAAGGATGACAAGGCGGTCATTGCCTCGATCGCCTGGAAAGGGACGGCGCAGCGCTTCCGCTTCCGCCCGGAAGAGGGGCTGGAAGTTGTCATTGAGGGGCGGCTGTCGACCTATCCGGGGCGCTCGCAATACCAGCTCATTGTCGAGAGCATGGAGCCCGCCGGGGCTGGCGCGCTCATGGCGCTTCTGGAAGAGCGCAAGAAGCAGCTGGCTGCGGAAGGTCTGTTCGAGCCGGCGCGCAAGAAAGCGATTCCCTTCCTGCCGACCACGATCGGTGTCGTGACCTCGCCGACCGGTGCGGTTATTCGCGATATCCTGCATCGTCTGCGCGACCGCTTTCCGCGCCATGTCCTCCTGTGGCCGGTCCTGGTGCAGGGCGAGGGCGCAGCCCCGCAGATCGCCGAGGCCATTCGCGGCTTCAATGCTCTGCCAGACGGTGGCCCGGTGCCGCGCCCGGATGTGCTGATCGTCGCCCGCGGTGGCGGCTCGATCGAGGACCTCTGGGGTTTCAACGAGGAAATCGTGGTGCGCGCCGCGGCGGAGAGCGAAATCCCGCTGATCTCGGCCGTTGGCCACGAGACCGATACCACGCTGATCGACTATGCCTCGGACCGTCGTGCGCCAACCCCGACTGGAGCGGCCGAGATGGCGGTGCCGGTCCGTGCGGAACTGAAGGCCGATCTCGATCAACTCGGCGGACGTCTCGTCTCCGCCCTGTCACGTCACATTGAGCGGCGGCGCACCGAATTGCGCTCGGCGGCCCGGGCGCTGCCAAGACCCGCCGCGCTGATGGAGCTCAAGCGTCAGCGCTTCGACATGGTCGCTGACAAGCTTGACCCGGCCCTGCTCAATCATGCCGCCGAGAAGCGCGGGCGTCTGCTGGTCCTTGCCGCAGGCCTGAAACCAGCGGCCCTGACGCGGGATCTGCGCCAGAAGCGCGAGCAATTGACAGAACGCGCCGATCGTTTGTCACCGGCGGCGGCGCGGGTCCGTCGGGACCGCAAACGCGAGCTGGACAATTGGGCCGCCCGCCTCGAATCCCTGTCGCACCAATCCGTCCTCAAGCGCGGTTTCGTCCTGGTGCGGGATCGCGCCGGCAAGCTGGTGCGGTCCGGCGCCGCGTTGATGGAGGGGGCCGGAATTGATCTCGTTTTCGCCGATGGCGAGCGAGCGGCGCGGATCGAAGGCGACCGCAAACCCTCCAAGCGCGCGCCGGAAACCCCGGCCCTGCCGAAAAAGTCCAAGCCGAAACCCAAGCCCCGCAGCAAGCCGGAGGCGGCAGGTCAGGGGCGGCTTTTCTGATGCGGGCCGGGCCTCCCGCTCGCGCGCAAACCCTGCTAGAGACAAATGCATGAGTGATTTCAGTTTCGACAAGGACTTCCAGGGCGAAGCCATCCTGGAATTCGGCGACAGCGACTTCATCATCCTGAAGGCGGGCAGTTTTGTGCGTTGTGCGGTGAGCGGAGACCCGATCCAGCTCGACCAGCTGCGCTATTGGAATGTCGACGAGCAGGAAGCCTACAAGAACGTCCAGATCGCCAAGCAGCGCTGGATCGAGCTCAATTCGGAGCCGGGCAGATGATCGGTTTCGCGCTCGCTTTCGCCCTGCAGTCCACTACGGCGCTGGTCGACGGCGCTGCGGATCCGATCGGCGATCTGATCGCCCAGAATGCGCCGGCGGCGCGTGAGCAGCAGGCTGATGACGACAGTCGCGCCATGGTCGCGATGCCGCCCAGTCAAAGATGCCGCGGCGAGTGGCGCGAGGGCAGTTTCCTTGTTTGCCAGACCGGGCCCGGCGAGCAGGTGTCATTGGACGATATCTCCGCGCAAGCCGATTCTGACGGCTATGCTGTCCTGGCCATCCCGCGACAGGCGCCCGGTGAGATGACGCTGACGATGGCGCGCAGCCTCGGTGATCTCCAGGAGTCTGTGACCATCGCCCAGCGCGAATACAATCTCCAGCATGTCGACGGTGTGCCCCAGGCCACCGTCACGCCGGACCCCTCCACCCTGCCGCGGCGTCAGCGCGAATACGCGCAAAAGCAGGACGCCTTCAACTCGGTCTGGGACGGTCAGGGCTTCCTCGACGGTTTCATTCCGCCCGCCGAGGGCATCACGACCGGCGTCTATGGCTCGGCACGGGTCTACAATAATGGCCATGAGGGCAGCCCACACTGGGGTCTGGACTGGGCCAATGAGGTCGGCACGCCGGTCCATGCACCGGCTGGCGGTCTGGTGACGCTGGCCGAGCCGGACATGTATTACGAGGGTGGTCTGATCTTCATCGATCATGGTCACGGGCTGGTTTCGGCCTTCCTGCACCTGTCCGGTGTCGAGGTCTCCGAGGGCGATATCGTCGAGCAGGGCCAGCTGATTGGCGCCATGGGCGCCGGCGGCCGGGCCACCGGCTCGCACCTGGACTGGCGGGTAAAGCTGCGCAACCAGTTCTACGCCGATCCGCAAAGCCTGCTGGATCTGGATCTGAGTGAGCTGCGCTAGGCGGGCGGCTCGCGTCCCTCGGTCGGACCATAGCGCCGCGCGCGCAATCAGCCATACATCGCTTGTCAGCCAGCAGGCCGTATCCGGTTTTCAAGGTCAAGGGCCGCGCAGCGGCCGCTTCGCGGTTTCACCCTTGAGCTTGAAAACCGGATACGGTGACCTCTCGGCAAGCTGTTTATGGTGGGGTTTGCGCCAGGCGCGGACGTTTAGGGGCACCATTGCAGATATCGCGGTTTTTCAGCGCATCAAATGGTGTGTGTCCCCGCCTATTCGGAGCCCTTGTAAACCGACTTCGCCCAACGCCGATGGACCCAGAACCATTGTTCCGGCGCCTGGCGGATTTCGCTTTCCACCCATTGATTGATCCGCGTCACCGTCTCGATGATGGCAGCGGTCTTGTCCGGATTGGTGGAGATCTCGATCGGGTCATGGACCTCGACGCGGAAGCGGGCGCCGCCCATGCGCCGGATCGACAGCGGCAATAGCGGACAGCCATGGCGCATGGCGAGGCGCGTCGGGCCGGGCGCGGTCATCGACGGCAGGCCGAAGAAAGGCGCCTCGACACCATCATTCATCTTCTGGTCGTTCATCAGCGCCACGGCCTCGCCGGCCTTGAGCGCCTGCATCAGCGCCTTGGCCCCGTCGCCGCCCTTGGCGGTCAGCGTCTTGACCCCGTAGCCGACGCGCATGTCGGTGATGCGGCGGTCGATCAGCGGATTGTTGGCGGGCCGATAGGTGATGTGGCAGGGCAGGCCGGTCTGGCTGATCGCGGCGGCGCCGATTTCCCAGTTGGAGTGGTGCATCGAGATGATGACCGCCGGTTTGCCGGCATCGCGCAACGCCTCGAACTTCTCGCGTCCGATGAACTCGACGCGCTCATTGAATTCCGGCCCTGAGAAGACGCCCAGATGCGGCATCTCGCCGGCCAGGCGCCCGAAATTCTCCCACATGCCGCCCAGCAGGCGTTCGATCTCGGGCGCAGCGGCGTCGGGGAAGCAACGTTGCATGTTGATGCGGGCGACCTTGTGGACCGGCATCAGGGGGCCGAGCCTGCGCAGGAGCTCACCGGCTGCGTCCGACGCCTTGTCGATCCCCTTGATCTTGTACCAGCCCGCATAGGCGTCCCAGGCGGCGGCTTCAAAGCGCCAGCCGAACCGGGTCATGGCAGAGGCGTTGCGTTGGGCTTCAATCATGAAACGGATTTAACGAGCCTCGGGCGCGGCGTCCATGACGTCGCGCAACAGGCCGTCCAGAGCGCCGGGATTGGTGAAGGCAGCCCGGACCGGCCAGGCGGTGATGCGGTCGCGCGCGTCTTTCGGCAGGCGCACCCAATCCTTCTCGGTGGTAATGAGCCGGGCCCCATGGGCGAGGGCAAGGGCGTCGAGATGACGAAGGTCGGCCGTGCTGAAGGCGTGATGATCGCCGTAGACGGCGACTTCCGACAAATCACCGCCGGCCGCGACCAGCGCGTCGAAGAATTTCTGCGGGCGGCCAATGCCGGCAAAGGCAATCAGCTTGCCCGGTGGCGGCGGGGCTTCCGGTTCCAGCCAGGCGTGGAAGAGGGGGATTTCAAGATCGGCGAGGCCGAGGCGATTCCAGTCCGGTTCCCTGTCCGGACCGGGCATCATGACAATGACCGCATCGGCCCGCGCGAGACCCGTGCGGACCGGTTCGCGCAAAGGCCCCGCCGGAAACAGGCTACCGGGTCCCCAGCCGGTGACACCGTCAACAACGAGAATGGAGCAATCCTTGGCCAGGTCCGGGTTTTGATGGCCATCATCCATCAGCACGAGGTCGGCCTCGCCTTCGGCCTCGATGGCTCGGCCACCGGCGGCCCGGTCCCGGGAGATCCAGGCCGCACCGCTGCGGGCGAGCAGAAGCGGTTCGTCGCCTACCGCCTCGGCGCCGTGCTCAGCCGGTCTGACGCGCACCGGACCCGGTTCCGATCCGCCATAGCCGCGGGACAGGGATGCCGGGACATGGCCCATTTCGCTCACGCGTTGCATCAGGCTCTGGGTGATGGGTGTCTTGCCGGTGCCGCCGACGGTCAGATTGCCGACGCAAATCACTTTCGGGGCTATGCGCAACGGGTCTGCCCGCCTCAGGCGACGGGCCACGGTCCATGCATAAATCCAGCCCAGTGGCGCCAGCAGGGCCCGCGCCAGGGCGCCGGACCCGCGACCGCCATCAGTGCGCCAGAAAGCGGGCTCCTTCATGACGTTGCCTCGCTGGCTGCGTCCGGAGCGAAAAGGCTGTGGAGCGCCGCGAGTGTCGTCTCCATCGCGCCGCCGGAAGCGGCGGCAATGGCGCGGTCTGCCATAGCCTTGCCGGGAGCCCGGCCCTGCCAGACCTGTTCCACCGCTTCGGACAGGGTCAGCGCGTCATCGACTTCCAGCATCGCGGCATGATCGCGATAGGCGGTATAGATATCGTCGAAACTGTCGACATGCGGACCAGTGATCACGCAGGCGCCGGCCTGGCTGGCCTCGATCGGGTTATGGCCGCCAATACCGGCCCTGAGACTGCCGGCAATGAAGGCCGCCGGGGCAAGCGCAAACCAGAGCGGCATTTCGCCGAGCGTGTCGGCCAGCCACACCGTGTCCTGACCATCGGGCACTTCGCCCTTCGAGCGGCAAGCGAGATGAAAGCCGCGCGCGCGGACCAGATCGGCCAGCGCAGGAGCGCGTTCCGGGTGACGAGGCGCAAGTATCAATAGCGCGCCGGGTTGGGTTTTGCGCACAAGCGCATGCGCACTCAGCACGGTCTCGTCCTCACCGGCATGGGTTGAGGCGGCGAGCCAGACGGGGCGGCCCGCCATGACGCTTCTCAGGCCGCTGAGCTCGCCGGCATCCGGCTCCGGCGCACGCGCCTCCAGCTTGAGATTGCCGGCCAGCACAATCTCGCGCCCGGTCAGGTCTTCCAGACCGTCGCGGGTGCGGGTGTCGGCCGCACCGATCCAGGCGAAGGTGTCGAGAAGGCTGCGGACCGCATCGCCGCGGCGGCGCCAGCGCGCAAGGGAGGCCGCATTCATGCGGGCATTGACGAGGGCCATCGGAATGGCGCGACGGCGCGCCTCGACCAACAGGTTCGGCCAGAGCTCGGACTCGGCGAAAACACCAAGATCAGGCTGCCAGTGGTCGAGGAAGCGACGGACCGCGCCCGGCGTGTCGACGGGAATGTATTGGTGCTTGGCCTGCGGTGGCAGGCGCTTGGCCATCAGCTTGGCTGAGGTGACGGTGCCCGTGGTGACCAGGAATTCCAGCTCGGGGTCCGCGGCGGCCATGCGGTCAACGAGGGTGGCGAGGACCAGGCTTTCGCCGACACTGGCCCCGTGCAGCCAGATGAGGCGGCCTTCCGGTCGTCGTATCTGTGGTCGCCCGAGGCGTTCATGGCGCCGCTCCGGATCTTCTTTCCCCGCGCGGGCGCGGCGGTCGAGAATGACAGGCAGGAGGGGCGCGGCGAGCCCGGTCAGCGCGCGATAGGCCCTGATTGAGGCCGGCAGGTTCACGCTGACGCCCCGCTCGCTCCGCTCGTGCTGGCTTTGCCGGTGCCCGGGCGATGCTTGGAATCGGGTTCGATGATCTCGCCGCCGACCGCTTCATCGGCCTCGCGTGTCAGCGAATTGAGCTGGGTTTCCAGATTGAGTCGCGCGGCTTCGAGCTCCGCCGCGTCGGCTTGCTTGCTGACATAGATGGGTTCGCCCCAGATGATCACGCCACGGGTGAAAAGATGCGGCAGGCAATGATGGTCCCAGGCCTTGCGCAGCACTGTCTTGCGCCGGGTCGACCAGGTGAAGGGCAGGATGGGTACTCCGGTGTCACGGGCCATGCGCACCGCCCCGAAGCCGGCGCGCATGCGGGGGCCGCGCGGTCCGTCCGGCGTCACGGCACCGCAGCCGCCGGCATTGAGATGATTGACCATGGCGCGGTAGGCGGCTTCGCCGCCCTTGGCCGCGCCCGGCTTGTTGGGATTGCGCGAGGAGCCGCGGACCACACCCACCTTGTACCAGCGCGCCAGTCGGGACCCGATTTCCCCTTCGCGGGAGCGTGAGGCTAGCGCGACCATGCGCTCCTTCTGGCGGGCCCAGCCCTCCAGCGCCATCAGGACGCGTCCATGCCAGACACAGCCGAGGATGGATTTGCGCTCATCCCAGACAGACTCGACGAAATCAGCGTTGCGAACTTCCCAGCGAACGGTGCGCCGCGCCAGCTCCAGATAGAGCAGGACGAAGAAGGCAAGGACTTCCTGGGCCCAGGGCCGGGAGAGCAGACGTTTGGTCATGACAGACCCTAGCTCACCTCCATGGCGCAAAAGGTCAAGCATGGCGAGCGGTTGCGTCATCGCCGAGACCGGCCTAAATGCGCAGCCAGATGAAAGGCCCAGCATGCCCTATGACTTGAATGACCCGAAGGACCGTGAGCGCGCCTGGCAGGATTTCCTGTGGAAGGATCACGGCATTCTGCGCCAGAAATTCCACAATATGCATGAAGTCGGTGGTGGCATGTGGCGCGCCAACCAGCCCTCCCCGGAGCGCCTGGAGGCGCTGGCGGCCGACGGGTTCAAGACAATCCTCAATATTCGCGGGACCCAGCCGGGCGTCTGCTATTACGATCTGGAGAAAGATGCGTGCGAGCGCCTTGGCCTCGAGATGATCGACATGCCCTTCGGATCACGCGAGGCGCCTTATGTCGATCGCATGCAGCGGGCAGTGAAGATTTTCCAGTCGATCGAATATCCCGCGCTGATCCATTGCAAGTCGGGGGCAGACCGGGCCGGCATCATCTCTGTCCTGTTCGCGCTGACCCATCTCAAACTGCCCTATGACGAAGCCATCAAGCATTTGTCGCTGAAATATCTGCACGTGAAGGCCGGCAAGACCGGGGTGCTGGATTATTTCTTCGAGAGCTACCGCGCCTACAATGAAACCCATCCGATCGATTTCTGGGAATGGGTTGAAACGGTCTATGATCGTGACGCGGTTCAAGCCGGCTTCATGTCCAGCTGGTGGGGTAACTTGTTGACCGAAAAGCTGCTGCGCCGCGAATAGCGGGCGCCCATTTTTTATAACCACCGGAATCATCAGATATGACGACTCTTTCCACAGGATTGAGTCACATTAACGCCCGTTAACCACGTTCAGCTTCCCTGGTCGGGAGCCGTACAGGGAGAGGGGCTCATGCCTGATCTGGCCATTCGCACGGACTATTCCCAGGAGCGGTTGAACCGCCTCAATTTCCTGTTGTCGCGAGAGTGTGGCCCGGCCTTTCTCGAGGGTTTCGTCAAGCAGACATCCGAAATCTTCGCCGCCGATCGCCTCTTCATCGCCAGGATCGACGCCACGCATTCGCGCATGCGGACGCTCAAGGTTGCCTGCGGCAGCGCGCTGGTCGGGAATTACTGTTACGAGCTCAAGGGCACACCGTGCGCCGAGGTGATGGACGCCGGTGCCGATATCTTCGAGGACAATGTTTCCGGTCGGTTTCCGCACGACTTCATGCTCGAGGAGATGGGCATGCGCGCCTATGTGGCCATGCCGCTCTATAATGGGGCCCAGTCGGTCGGCATTGTCGTGGCCATGTTCAAGCGCCCGATCGAGATTGCCGACGAGCTGCTCGCGGTCTTCCACCATTATCGCCGCCGCCTGACCGGCGAAATCCTGGCCGCCGAATCCGGGGACCGGGCCGAGCTGGCCATGCAGGGAACATCGGATGGCATCCTCGATTTCTGCCTCGAGACCAACCAGATCTACATCTCCGCCCGGGGACGCGAATTGCTCGGCTACCAGTCGCGCGACGTCACCTCGGGGACGGACAGCTTCACCACCCTCATCCACGCCGATGACCGGACGCGATTTGACTCCGGGATGAAGGCTCATTTCCGCGCCGGGCGTCCCTTCGATCTCACCATACGCCTGCGCGTGGTAGGCGGGCTGCACCGCTGGTTCCGCATGCGTGGCGAAGCGGTCCGCACGCCGGACGGCGATCCCGTGCGCATGGTCGGTGCCATGACCGATATTCATGACCTGGTCGAAGCGCGCCAGCAGGCGACCGAGGCCAGCCGCGCCAAGTCGCGCTTCCTGGCGACCATGTCGCACGAGATACGGACGCCGATGAATGGTGTCCTGGGCATGTCGGCCTTGCTGGCCAATACCGAGCTGGAACCCTCCCAGCGCGAAATGGTCAATCTGATCGAAGGGTCCGGCCAGGCGCTGCTCGCCATCCTCAATGACATTCTCGACCTGGCCAATATCGAGTCCGGCCGGTTCGAGGTCGAACAGGACAGTTACAACCCGGCCGAGCTCGTTCGCACGGTCGCCGGCCCCTATCGCATGAAGGCGCTGGAGAAGGGGCTGAACCTGCATCTGGAAATCGATCCGGTGGCCGAGCGCGATGTGGTTGGTGATCCGGCTCGGGTACGCCAGATCCTGTCCAATCTCTTGTCGAATGCGGTCAAGTTCACCGATCGTGGCGAGGTCCGGGTCCGCTGCCTGATGACCCAGACACCGGACCGGACGCATGATGTTCGCTTCGAAGTCGGTGATACCGGCATTGGCATGGATGGCGAATTGATGGACCGCGTCTTCATGCCGTTCTCGCAGGGTGAGGCCGTCATGCAACGCAAGAATGGCGGAACCGGGCTCGGTCTCGCCATTGCCAAGAAACTGGCCGAGTTGATGGGCGGCGATATCGGGGTCGAGAGTGCGCCGGGAGCCGGCTCCAAATTCACCGTTACCCTGCCGGAAAGCGGTCGCCGCAGCGAAGTCGTGCAGGCCCGCGAGGCCTAGTCGCCGAACTGCATCCGGCACAGGCGGGCATAGAGGCCATCCTGGGCGACGAGCGCGTCGTGCTTGCCCTGTTCGACGATGCGTCCCTGATCCATGACATAGATCCAGTCAGCATCGCGCACGGTCGAGAGTCGATGGGCGATGACCAGGCTGGTCCGGCCTTGGGACAAGCGTTCCAGGGCGGTCTGCACGCGCTGCTCGGACTCGGTGTCGAGGGCACTGGTCGCTTCGTCGAGCAGCAGGATGGGCGCGTCCTTGAGAATCGCCCGCGCGATCGACAGGCGCTGGCGCTGGCCACCGGAGAGATTGCTGCCACGCGGACCGACCGGGCTGTCATACCCGTCCGGCAGCGCCATGATGAAATCATGGGCGTCGGCGGCCTTGGCGGCTGCGATGATCGCGGCCTCGTCGGCCTCCAGATCCCCGAAGCCGATATTGGCGCGTACGGTATCGTCGAACAGGGTCACATCCTGGCTGACCAGAGCCATGGCCTGGCGCAGGGATGACAGGGAGACCGAACGTGTCTCGCTGCCATCGATCCGGATCGTGCCGGAGCGGGCGTCATAGAGGCGGGGCAGGAGATTGAGGATGGTCGACTTGCCGGAACCGGACGGGCCGACCAGGGCGATCTTGGCCCCCGGCTTCGCCTTCATTGTGATGTCACTCAGCGCCACGGAGCCATCGGGATAAGCGAAGCTGACCGCGTCCAGTTCCACTGCCCCGCGATCCACGGTCAGGGCCGGCGCGTCGAGGGCGGCCGTGACGGTCTCGTCGGTATCGAGAATGGTGAAAATGCGATCGAGAACGGCAAAGCCTTCCTGGACAACAGCGTTGAGCGTGCCCAGGGCGCGGATGGCCGGCGAAATGACGCCGATCCCGGTCAACACACCGATGATGTTGCCCAAAGAGGTCTCGCCCTCGAGCATGCGCCAGCCGGCGAAGGCGACCAGCCCGGCAAAGGCCAGGCCGCCGACAACCTCGAGGATTGGATCGACGCGGGCCTTGTTCTCGGTGATTTTCAGCAGGAAGCGCAGCCGCTCGAAGAAGGATTTGCGAGCGCGCTCGCTTTCATAGCCTTCCAGACCATAGGTCTTGATCATGCGGGCGCCGGAGAAGCTTTCCTCGAGCTGACTGGTGACCTCGCCCATCTGGCTCTGCGCCTGGGAGGACGTCTTGCGCAGGCGCTGACCGATCCGGATGACCGGCCAGGCGGCGATCGGATAGACGACCAGGATGAGCAGGGTCAGCATCCAGTCCAGGCTCAGCATGATGCCGATGGTGATGATCACCGTCAGCACATCGCGCATCAGATTATTGGTGAGCCGGACAATCGTTTCGCGCAGCAGGGTGATGTCATTGGTGAAACGCGACACCAGAGAGCCGGTGCCTTCGGACTGCAAGCGCGCGAAATCGGCGCGGACCAGCTTGGCGAACATGGCGTTCTGCAGGTCCTGCATGACATTCAGGGCCAGCCGATTGGTCTGCACGGTCTGAAGATAGAGGCTGCCCCCGCGGATCGTCGCCAGACCGATCACGGCCAGCGGGGCGAGCGGGAAGAAGTCAGCCGCACCGGAGTTGAGCTTGTCGAACGTCCAGGCGATCACACCGGCATAGGAGGCTGCCGCCGCCGCCGTGATTGCCGACAGGATCAGCGCCAGAATGACGAGACCGGGGCGACGCAACAGCCAGTCACGCCACAGGCGCTTGCCGAGCGTGGCGGTCGAGGCCGGTTTCGCGCCGGCGGTATCGTCAGGATCGCTCACGCGCTGTGTCAGAGCCTAGCCGTTCTTCTTCTCGGTCGAAGGATCGAGAAGCTTGTGGGCGTGGATGATGAAATAGCGCATGTGGGCATTGTCGACCGTGCGCTGGGCGGCGCCTTTCCAGGCGGCACGGGCTTCGGCATAGCTGCCGAACGCGCCGACGAAATCGACTTCGTCGAGGTCCTTGAACTCACAATTGGTCGGGTCAACGCAGGCCAGCTCGCCACCAATGACGAGATGCAGCAGCTGGTTGTTGATCTTGGTTTCACTCATGCCGGGCTCCTTGAAATGCGCTGTCCTGACCGGGCGGCCTAAAGGCCACCGATGGACATCGCGTCCACGAATACGCTGGGGGTGTTAACAGAACCCCGAAATTCCAGATCACTGCCCGGAATTAGACGGGCATAGATGTCAATGAGATTGCCGGCGACGGTGATTTCGCTGACCGGGTGATCAATCACGCCATTCGCGATGCGATATCCTGACACGCCGACCGACCAGTCACCCGTATTGGAGTTCAGCGAGGGGCCGAACATTTCCATGATCAGGACGCCGTCCTTGATACCGCCGACCAGGTCATCGCGGCTGGTTTCGCCCGCTTCCATATGAAAATTGGTCGGTCCGGCACCGGGTGAGCCGCCCATGGAGCGTCGGGCATGACCGGTCGGGGTCATGTCGAGCTGGCGCGCGGCGGCTGAATTGAGAAACCAGGTGGTCAGGCGTCCATCCTCGATGATGGCGCTGCGCTTGTTGTGCGTGCCTTCGCCGTCGAACGGCGCCGAGGCGTGGCCCCAGGCGCGGTGCGGATCGTCGATGACGGTGATGCCGGGCGCGAAGATGCGCTCGCCCAGCTTGTCGCGCAGGAAGGAAACCCCTCGGGCAACGGCCGGCCCGGACACGGCGCCGGCCAGCGAACCAAGGAATGTCGTCGCGACCCGACGGTCGAAGACCACGGGCATGACCCCGGAAGGCAATTTGCTGGGGCCAACCCGGCGGGCTGCCCGTTCGCCGGCTTCCCGCCCGATCTCGATCCGGTCACGCAGATCGGCGCGGCGGCGGGCCGAGGTGGCGGCGTAATCGCGCTCCATGGCGCCGTCCTTGCCGGCAATGACGCTGGCGCCATAACCAAATACACTCTTTTTCCAGCCGGCATTGAAGCCGGTGGAGGTGGCATAGGCTGCCGCCCCCTGACCGGAAGAGGCAAAGGCCGCATCGGTCATCGTCACGCCCTCGACCGCGCGCGCGGCGGTCTCGATGGCGAGGGCGGTTTCTTCCAACTCCTCAGGAGACCACTCGCCGGCCTCGAATTGTTCGATCGCGGGCGGGTCCTTGCACAGGCGGTCCGGATCGGCGAGGGCGGAATAGGGATCTTCCGGGGCGGCCTTGGCCATGGTCACGGCGCGTCCGATGGTGAAGTCGCGTCCCTTCTCCGACAGATCGGAGAAGGCGACGCCGGCTTGCCGCTTGCCAACAAAGACCCGCAGGCCTGCATCGAGTGACTCCGAGCGGCCGATGTCCTCCAGTTTGCCGTCCCGCACCGAGAGTTCGGTTTCGCGCGACTCGGCGACGGAGGCTTCGGCGCTGTCAGCACCGGCCTTCAGGGCCCGGGCCACCAGATCGGCAGCGATGTCCTGAAGGCGGGCGGGGTCGGGAGCTTGGAAGGTCTGTGTCATGTGTCGGCTATAGCCCTGTGAGGCCCTGCCGGGCAATGGCTCAACTGATGGCGGTCCAGATCAGGAAGAGCGAGCCGATAATCGTGACCAGCCAGCTCAACAATGTTCCGATGAAACGGCCCATCGACGAACCGGAGCTCTGCGACAGCCCCCAGGCATGCAGGAGGCGACCCACGGTCAGGCCGATACCCAGTCCGTGGATCAGCAGGACCGGCGCATTGGTCAGGGCGAGGCCGCCGATAATCACCAGGGCGACGGGAATGTATTCCACCGCATTGCCATGGACCCGGCAGGCCAGTTCCAACTTCTCGTCATTGCCGATCCCGATGCCGACTTTGGCGCGCTGGCGGTGGCGGATCACATTGAAGGCGAGCGCGATGATCAACAAGCCGTTGAGCCCGGTGTAAAGCGCGAATGCGTCGAGTGCGGTCATGGTATCTCCCTCTTGGACCTGCCCGCTTGCGGCGGGCTTATTCGGTTTCGGCCGGTTCCTTGACGGCCTGGCGGATGGCATCGGCCAGCACGGCCGGTTCCTGGGCGCCGGACACGGCGAAACGACCGTTGAAAATATAGGTTGGCACGCCCGACACGCCGAGCTTGCGGTAGAAGAGTTCTTCTTCCCAGACCGCCTTCTCGTCGCGATCAGAGGCCAGCAGGTCGGCGGTGACATCGCGTTCGAGCCCGGCATCGGCCGCCAGTTCGATCAGTGTGTCGGTATCGCCGATATCGCGACCGGCCTTGAAGAAGGCCGAAAACAGGGCCTCGGCCATGGTGTCCGTCCTGTTCTGGCCGCCCGCCCATCGCATCAGCCGGTGGGCATTGAGTGTGTTCGGGCGCATGGCGATATCGTCAAAGCGGAAATCAATCCCGACGGTCGGGCCGGCCTGTTCGAGATGGTCGCGCATCGCCTTCCAGCGGCCGGAGGCGTCGGCACCGGAGAATTTCTCGCGCATGTAGTCCTTGTAGGGGAGTCCTTCGCGGGCCAGCGTCGGGTCCAGCTGGAAGGGCCGCCAGGTCGTGTCGACCTTGATATCGGAGGTCAGTTTGCGCGCTTCATCCCAATAGCGTTTGCCCAGCCAGCACCAGGGGCAGACGAGGTCGGAGACGATGTCGACGGATACGGAATGAGTCATGCCGTCGATTTAGGCATGTTCGATCCAAATTGCGAGAGGCGGGGCTGGTTTGATCCGGTGGACCGGTCCGTCATCCCCCCGGCTTGGACGTCAGGCCATCGCGAGCCTGCCACAGGGGGGATGACGCCCACCGGCCACCCACCGACCGGAAGTCTGGCTAGACCGTGATGTCCAGCAGTGTTTCGGTCATGTCGCTGGCGATACGCGCGGTTACCGCGGCGGCGGCATGAGAGGCCTCCGCCTTTTTCAGGGCAACGGCCGCCTGGATGATGTCTTCGCCCTTGGCCGCATTATTGACCATCTCGCGCGCCGCAGACCCGGCTTGGGACTGGGCGGACATCATGCCGGCGATGGCGGTATTGAAAGCGACATTCATGGCCTCACCCTAGCACCTCCCCGGTGGGCGAGGCAGCGAAGACTGGTGCCGTGGTTAAGGCGGGGTAACGCGTCGCTGGATGCAGCCGGCGCGTGCGGATGGGGCAGGGTCGGCGTCCCCCGGGACTGGTAGAATTGCGTTCCCGCTATTGGCGCAAAAGCCGGTGTGAGACACAGTGTCCATCAATCAACGGCCACAGGAAGGTGCCATACCATCATGACCAACCCGCCTACCCCGACTCTCAAGGTTGAGTTCGAACTGTCTGAATCCGATCTCGCCTTCTTCCGGGACCGTCTCGACTCGGCACGCGAAGATCGTGCTGATCTGGACGAGGGCCGCATTACGGCAGGCGTGGCGGACATGATGAAGAAGGCCCTGGCAGCCAATCCGCCGGAATTCGTCAAGACCCGCCTGACCCAGCTCGGTCCGCTCGTCGGCATGCTCGATGATGCAGACTGGAAGCTTGAGGGTGAGGATCGCGAACGCGTCCTGAACGCGCTGGCCTATTTCGCGGACCCGGAAGACCTCATCCCCGATTCGACGCCGGGAATCGGCTATATCGATGACGCCATCATGATTGAGCTGGTGGCAGCCGGCCTGGCGCCGGAAATTGAAGCCTATTCCGAGTTTGTGGCGCACCGGGAAGACCTGAAGTCACCGGAGGCGACCGAAATGCCGCCACTCGAGGATGTCCGCAAGGTCATGCAGAACCGTATGCGTCGCCGTCGCGGCCGGGCCAAGGCTGGTGGCAGCTGGGGTCACTCGACCGGAGCGGTGCACCATTATTTCTGATGCCGTGAAGGTCTCGGACCCATAGATACCGCAGGATCGGCACCCTCCCTCAACCGGTCCTGCGTCGACAGGCAGTCCGGGCGGTCAGACCGCCCGGATTGCCGGTTGTCGTGTCTTCAGGAATTCGGCCACGCCTCGGGCGGCCTGGCGGATGCGTTGTTCATTCTCGACCAGCGCCAGACGGACATAGCCCTCGCCATGCTCGCCAAAGCCGATGCCCGGCGCGACGGCGACGCCGGCCTCTTCCATCAATTGCTTTGAAAACTCCAGCGAGCCCATCGCCTCGCACCCCTGTGGCAGCGGGGCCCAGGCAAACATGGACGCTTCCGGTGACGGGATCGACCAGCCGGCCCGGCCGAAACTTTCCACCAGAACATCGCGACGGTGCTTGTAGATGGCCCGCGCCTCGTCAACGCAGTCCTGCGGCCCATCCAGCGCGGCGCAGGCGGCCACCTGGACCGGCGTATAGGCGCCGTAGTCGAGATAGGATTTGACCCGGGCCAGCGCACCCACCAGGCGCTGTGACCCGGCGGCGAATCCAACCCGGAACCCGGCCATGGAATAGGTCTTGGACATCGAGGTGAACTCGATCGTGCGCTCCTTGGCGCCGTCGACCTGCAGCATGGACGGGGTTGGCTCATCGCCGAAATAGATCTCGGAATAGGCGAGGTCGGAGAGGATGAGGAGGTCGTGCCGTGTCGCGAACTTCACGACCTCCTTGTAAAATTCCAGCGAGGCGGTCTGTGCCGTGGGGTTGGAGGGAAAACAAACCACGACGGCGATCGGACTCGGGACCGAATGCCTCGCTGCGTGCTCGAGTCCGCGCAGATAGTCTTCCGGTGACGGCGCGTGAACATGCCGTATCGTGCCACCGGCAATGAGAAATCCGAATGTATGGATCGGGTAGGAGGGTGAGGGCGCCAGGATGACATCGCCGGGCGCGGTGATCGCCTGGGCGAGATTGGCAAAGCCTTCCTTGGAGCCCAGCGTGACGATGACCTCGCTGTCGGGATCCAGGTCGACGTCGAAGCGCCGTTTGTAGTAACGCGCCTGGGCCTTGCGCAGGCCGGGAATGCCGCGCGAAGCCGAATAACCATTGGTGCGCGGCTTCTCCGTGGTCTCACGAAGCTTTTCCAGGATATGGGGCGGCGTTGGCAGGTCCGGATTGCCCATGCCGAAATCGATGATGTCAGCGCCATCGGCCCGCAACTGGGCCTTCAGACGATTGACTTCTTCGAAAACATAGGGCGGTAGACGCTTGGTGCGGTGAAATTCCATCGTTGAATCCGGGATGCTCGAATTTTGTCCCATAAAACGCGGTCTCGACTGATCTCGCAAGAGGCTAGTCCCGTTGAGGGGCGGGAATTGGCAGGCATGGCGGCGAAATTGCGGCTGACAGCAAGACACCCCGCCCGATCGGGCAGGGTGTCGGCAGTGTCCGGCATCGTGGCGGCGCGTCAGTCGCCGCAATCGGCCCAGTGAGCGCGCAGCAGCGCATCCCATTCTTCTGCACCGCCATCACTGACCCGCAGGAGATTCAGTTCGAAATCGGTGTAGCCGGGATGGTTGGGCACCGGAAACGCGGCATAGGTGATATAACCGTCATCCGCATTGATCCGCAGTGTTCCATCCGAACCGGTTGAGCGGTCACCATTGAGCGCTGAGCCGCTCAGCGCATAGCTGTACTCGCCATTGTCCAGCCCGGTCGGGCTGGCGGTGACATCGCCCATCCAGACCAGGGGGTCCTCGGCGGACGGGTCGGCCCAGAGGAGGGCCATGCCGAAGCCGAAGGCCTCGTCCGGGTTGGAGAGATAGGGCGTGACCGCAGTCAGGCTGGCGAGATCGAAATCGAACAAATGCCAGTGCGATGAGGCAATCTCGAACTCATTGCGGATTTCCGTGTCGGGCAGGCGCACGACCATGTCCATGCGGTCGCCGGTCTCGTTCTGGTCGAGGAAGGCGAACGGCATCACCTCCGCGTCCGGCAGCAGGCGGCCGCCGACGAACGTCGTTGTCGAGAAGGTGTCGAGGTCCAGCTCTGCGGTAACCAGCGCCGCATTTCCGCACAGGGCGGCCTCCTTGTAGACTTCGAGCGAGGTCGGACTGGCCCGGTAGACGGTGATGCGTTCATCCAGGCTGCCATCCTGGTTGGTTCGCTCGTAGTACAGAATGCGCCCGACATGGTCGTTCTCGGCAGAATGAACGAACTCGTCATTGGCCTGGCAGGCCGTGGTCAGGAGGGCGAGGGCGGTTGTCGCGAGGGCGAGGGTCTTGGTCATGGATCAGGTCTCCGGATTGTAGGACAGGGCGGCCGCGAGGACGGGGTCCGTGCCGGCGGCGTAATCGTCGAAGTGGTAAGGAATGACGATGTCCGGCGCGTGATGGAGTCGCGTGTCACCGGGCGTCGAGGTGGCGTAGTATTCACTGGCGTGGATCAATGGCAGGCCGGTATTCGGCGTCACCCAGATATTGGTTTCACCATAGTGATTGGGTCGGTCGGCGGCGGCCTGGCCGAAGCGGATGGCACCGGTCCGGTTCTTCAGGCGGGACAGAAGCATGATGGCGGCGGAGTGGGTCTGGCGACTGGTCAGGACACGAATGCGTCCGGGCTGGGCCAGGGCCTCGCTGGCCACCAATTCGTCAACAAAGGCCGGGTTCAGCGACCCGTCTCCGCCCAGGCAGCGACGCAGGTCGATAATGAGGACGGGATCATCCAGGGACTCGGCCACCGCGACGGCCTGGCGCGCCAGATCGGCATAGGTCTCCGGTCCGTTTGCGATCGAGAAGAGCTGCAGATAAGCCGCATTTTCGAGTGACGTGACGAGGCGCACCGGCATTGTCATCGGCGCTTGCCAGACCGGCGTGCCGGCGGCAGCTGTATGCCAGACCGCGCTGCCCTGCGGGCCGCCATCCATCGAGAAAACCCAATCATAGCGGGCGTCCGACCCAAGGGGCTGAAGGGTTTCAACACGGCTGGCCTCGCCATCCGTCAGGGTGAGCGCGATGCGCTCGGCATCTGCAGCAAGGCCCAGCGCGGTCAGCAATTCCGCCTGCATCATCCATTCCGGTGCCAGTTCGCGTGAGAAGTTCACGGCGTCCTGCGGCAGGATTTCCAGGGTCCGGGCCAGCGCTTCGGCGACCGGAACATCACCAAAGGCTTCGACCCGAAGGCCGACCAGTTCCGGGTTTGTCGCGCCGATGATGAAAAGACCGTCATCGAAGAGTTCAAAGCGGACCGGCAGGGAGCGGAAGCCGGGGCCGGGCGGCAGGCCGTCAAAGGGCAGGGCATGCATGGGCATCCAGGTATGACCATCGCCGATCATCCCGAGCAGGCGTGCCATGCCGACCGTGCGCTCGGCGTCCGACATCACGGGGATGCTGTCGCGATAAGCATCCAGCTGGGCCTCCCAGACCGCCTGCGATGTGGTGTGGAAAAGATTGGGGTGGTTGGCCTCCAGCACTTCGACGAGCGCGTCGAGATCCGCGGTCCATTCAGCCGCGTCATGCTGAGCGGGTTGCGCCAGTGCGGTCGCGCCGGTGAGCGCCAGGCTCAGGGCGGCAAGGCCAGTCGAAATGCGAGTCATGCAGTCTCCGTTTCATCAAATTGGACTCGAGTCCAAATTCCATGATCAGGAGATGCAGCCGGGTTCGGGAATGGATGCAGACCGCGTCAGTTTTTTTGCATCAAGCCATCGAGTATCAGCGAGAACCGGCTTTCCAGAAGGGTGGAGAGGTCTGTCGCCTGTCCGTTCGCGACCCATTCGTGGGCGCTTGCCGTAAGGACGGCGAGCAGCAGGTTGGCCAGGGCGCTCGCGGGATGGTCATCGCGCACTTCGCCGCGCGCCTGTCCGGACTCAATAAGCGCCAGCATATAGGTCAACATCGCGGCATCGGTCGCTTGCTCGGTCGGGGCGAGCGGCTGGCTCGGTGCGGTCAGGCCGGCGATTGCTGCGACGATCGGGCCTTGTTGCATGGCGTGGGTACCGGCGATCCGGCCCAGATCGATGAGGGCCGATCGAAAGTCGCGCGCCGGCTCTGCCCGGGCTTCGGCGATGACCTCATCCGTCATCCGCGTGAAGAAGGTCGCGAGGATCAGGGTCTTGGACGGGAAATGATTGAACACGCTGGAGCGAGACATCCCCGCCGCGTCGGCGATATCCTCCATGGTCACTGCGTCTGGTCCGCGGGCCGCGAACAGGCTGATGGCCGCGCCATAAATGCGCTCATGATTGCGCTGAAAGCGTGAGCGCTCGGGCGCCGGAGTGGAGGTCTGTGTGTCAGCCATGGTTGTGTGTCCCGTGAATCTGGACGTCAGTCCAGTTGATGCGGGGCGAGCGTCATTCGGATGCAGGACGTCCCGCAGGCCGGGGCATTTCCACCATCATGTTGATTTCATCTCGCCATTCCCCCCCGAACCGGCCTACCGTCCGGGAAACTGCAGGGAAGGGCCGAGATATGTTCCAATCAATGATGACGCCAATACTGGCGCTGGTGTGCTGGACGCTGATCATGTGGGTGTGGATGTATGCCACCCGCATTCCGGCGATGCGCAAGGCCGGGATCGATCCGGCTACGGCGAAAGACAAGTCGGTGATGGACAAGCTGCCCATCGAAGTGCGCCGCATCGCCGACAACTATAATCACCTGCACGAACAACCGGTCATCTTCTACGCTCTGGTGCTGTATTCGCAGCTCGGCGGCGTTTCGGACGAGTTCAACATCATGCTGGCCTGGGCCTATGTGCTGATCCGGGTGATCCATTCGCTGATCCAGTGCCTGTGGAATTTCATCCCGATGCGTTTCCTGGTCTTCTGTCTCGGCTCGATCGTGCTGGTCATCATGGCTGTGCGGAACGTGCTGGCTGTGATGGCCTGACCCGTCGACTGCAGCGGCGCAGGATTTTCATCGCCTGCGCTTGGTGCTAACCGAACGCCATGCACGCACCCGAAGCCAGACTCGCCCAAGTGATCGACCGGTTCGACCAGGTGGAAGCCCGCCTGGGCGCCGCCGGCGATCCCGATGAAATCGTCAAGCTCTCCAAGGAGCATGCCGAACTCAAGCCCGTGGCCGAGAAGGCCAACGCGCTGAAGGCGGCTCGCGCCGAACTGGAGGACCTCTCCGAGATGATGGAGGGAGGGGATCCCGAAATGGCCGAAATGGCGCGTGAGGAATACTACGCGCTCAAGGAAAGCCTGCCCGAGCTCGAACACGCGATGAGCCTCCTTCTCCTGCCCAAGGACAAGGATGACAGCGCCAATGCGATGATCGAAATCCGTGCCGGCACGGGAGGCGACGAGGCGGCGATCTTTGCCGGCAATCTCTACGGCATGTATCAGCGTTACGCCCAGCTTCAGGGCTGGACCTGGGAGCTGGTTTCCGCCTCCGATGGCGAGCATGGCGGCTTCAAGGAGGTCGTCGCTGCAATATCGGGCAATGGCGTGTTCGGGCGATTGAAGTTCGAAAGCGGCGTGCACAGGGTCCAGCGGGTCCCGGCGACCGAAAGCCAGGGGCGGATCCACACCTCGGCGGCCACGGTGGCCATCATGCCGCAGCCGGAAGATATCGATATCGAGCTGGATATGGGCCAGGTCCGCGTCGACACGATGCGCGCGTCCGGCGCCGGCGGCCAGCACGTCAACAAGACCGACTCGGCGGTGCGCATGACCCACATCCCGACCGGGCTTGTGGTGGTGTGCCAGGAAAAATCCCAGCACCAGAACCGCGCGCGGGCGCAGGAATTGCTCAAGGCAAAGCTCTATGACATGCAGCGCGAGGCCGCCAATGCGGAGCGCGCCGCCGAACGCAAGGGTCAGATCGGTTCCGGCGATCGCTCCGAGCGGATCCGGACCTATAACTACCCGCAGGGCCGTGTCTCTGATCACCGGATCAATCTGACCTTGTACAAGCTCGACGACATTATTGCCGGGGACGGGCTGGATGAAGTGGTCACGGCACTGATCTCCGAGGACCAGGCCGCGCGCCTCGCCGCCCTCGAAGACGATTCGTAAGGCTGGCGGGTGAGCGGGCCCTTCGACACGCTGGTCGAGGCCGCCCGGTCGGGATTCGATGCGGCGGCCCACAAGCCGCTGATGGAGGCCTGGCGGGGCCTGTCCCTTGCGGATATCCGCAAGGATCTGACCGGCCGGCTGGAGCAGGCGGGGATCGCGGAAGGCGCTGACGAGGCCCGCTTCCTGCTCAATCATGTCCTGGCACCGGCCAGCCTGGCCCAGGCCCTCGCTGATCCGGCGCTGTTCTCCTGGCAGCAGGCGGAAATGCTCGCCGCGCTGGCCTGGCGCCGGTTGCAGCGTGTCCCGCTCTCGCAAGTCCTGGGCAGCCAGCCCTTCTGGACGCTGGACCTTGCCGTCACGGCTGATGTGCTGACACCGCGCGCCGATACCGAGGCCCTGGTGGAAGCGGTGCTGGCCGAGGCCGGGGACAGCGAGTCGCGTTTGGTCGATCTGGGCACCGGCTCGGGGGCGATTCTCCTGGCGCTGCTTTCGGAACGGCCGCGCTGGACCGGAATCGGGGTCGACCTGTCAGACGCGGCCCTGGCCGTTGCCCGGGGCAATGCCGGCACGTGCCGCCTTGCGAACCGCGCCCGTTTCCTGCGCAGTCGCTGGGGCGAGAGCCTTCGCGCTGGCGCAGCGGATATCCTGGTCTCCAACCCGCCCTATATCGTCTCCGATGTTCTGGCGGGTCTGGAGCCGGAAGTCCGCGATCACGAGCCGTCGCTGGCGCTTGATGGTGGTGCGGACGGGCTCGACGCCTATCGTGTCATCATTGCTGATCTGCCGCGCTTGTTGGTGCCCGATGGTCTGTTCGCCCTCGAGATCGGCTTTGATCAGGGCGAGTCGGTCAGCGCCCTGGCCGCGGCGGCTGGTCTGGTCGGGATTGGCGTGAAACAGGACCTCTCCGGTCAGGACCGAGTCGTGATCGGGCGGCGTGCGCCCGGGTGACCGCTAAAAGGGCTTGGAATGACCGGCCTTGCGGTCTAGGGTCCCGATCAAGGCAGGTGGATCGCGCCAGTACGGGGGTCTCGCGCGGCCGGATGACCCACCTGCCATTATCCGGTCAAATCATTGGATCCCCAAGTATCAGCGCACAGGCTTGCACCTGCGAATGCACCGCAAAGCCCGATTTGATTTGCATCGCTGTTGAACAGGAATACGCGACATGAAGCGTCAACGTGGTCGAGGACGTAAGCCCGGCAATCCGTCGAACCGGAGCTTTCAAAGCAATTGCGCCGGCGAAGTGAAGATCAACGGCAACGCCTCCCAGATCTACGATAAATACATGCAACTGGCCCGGGACGCGTCCTCCGCCGGTGACCGTGTCCGGGCGGAAAACCTGTACCAGCACGCAGAGCACTATCTGCGCATTCTTCAGCTCAACCAGCCCAAGCGTGACCCCAATCAGGACGAGCATGGCGATAACAACACCGATGACGAGTCGGATGAGGATCAGGGCCAGGAGCGCCAGTCCCGCGGTCGCCGCGACAATCGAGACAGTCGCGATAATCGTGACAGTCGCGATGGCCGCGACAGCCGCGACCAGGGCGAAGGTCGTGAGCGCCGGAGCCGCAGTGGCCGTGGCCGCCCGTCGGGAAATCGGGACCAGGAACGTGACCAGGACAATGAAGGCGACAAGGTCGAGGATCCGCTCGGCGTCGTGACGCCGCAAGCCGAGAGCACGCCGGCCGAGGCCGCCGACCGCAATGATGGCAACAAGGATGGCGAGGGCGAAGAGCCACGCCGCCGGACCCGCCGTCCGCGCCGCACCAAGGCCGAGATGGAAGCCGCACGGGCCGCGGAAGCCGCTCTGAAAACGGCCTCTGCGTCTGCCGATGCTGGCGAGAGCGACAAGACCGGTGGTGACGGACCCGAAACCCAGGCGGCTTAAGCCAGGCTGATCGGGTCGCCCAGCGCGATTTCGCCGTCTTCCAGGACGGACAGATAGATACCGCAATCCATGTGCCCGTAGTGTTCGAACAGCGCTGCGGGCACATCTATATCCAGCTCCCCGCGCTCCGGATCGACGCTGGTGGCAACGCACCGACGGATGCGGGACTCGACCCGACAGGTCACGCCGCCAATCCGGATTTCGTGACCGATCAGATCGAATTCTTCCCACGGCGCGAGACCGTCGATCAGCAAGTTGCCGCGGAAGCGGAGCGGGTCGAGTGTGTGCCCGGTTTTGTCCGACAGGTCCCGCACGGAGGCCGCATTGATCAGCGAGATCTGAGGCTGCGGGATATCCGTCATGGCCTGATCCGGCGCATGCACAAGCCGCAATGGTCCGCGTATGGTTTCGCCCAGCAGCGCCCGCAAGGCGTCGAAGAGCGGGTCGTGTGTGGCGGGATTGTCGAGCAGGATCGTGATCGGCCTGGTCCCGTCCAGGGCGACCGAATAGGTCCCGTCCTTTTCGCGGTAGCGACATTTCAGCCTCGCCAGCGCGGCCTGACCGGCCAGCATCAGGAAATGCTTTTTCTTCACATGGCCGGGCGCAGCATCCTCGAAGGGCGAGGGACCGTTCTCGATCGCGTGGGCGCGGTCCATGTGAAGCGTCTTGTTGGCCTCCAGCGCTATGCGGTCGAGAGAATCCGGACCCAGTCCCTTGATCGGAAATCGCGTGATGGCTGTAAGCTGCGGCATGGGTGTGAGTCGCTCCGGTGCTGACGGATGAAACCGTGGTCAGAATGTCGCGCCTCACCCCCTTGTGTTGTCGATATGCAACACCTACATGCGGTCTGAAACGCGTTTTGGCCGTGCTTGATCAAGGCGGCGAAACGCAACCTATCTCGCCTTATCCGGGGGATCGACATGGAATTCGAGACTTATACAGACCGCGCGCGGTCCATCATACAGGCCGCTCAAGGCCTGGCGCTGAAATCAAGCCACCAGCAATTCGCACCCATCCACGTGCTCAAGGCCCTCATGGATGACGATGCGGGCCTTGCCGGCAATCTCATCAAGGCCGCCGGCGGCCGCGTCCGACAGGTCCAGGACGGGGTCGACCAGGCCCTGGCCGCCCTGCCCAAGGTCGAGGGCGGTGAGGCCAAGCTCTATCTCGCGCCCGAGACCGCGAAGCTCTTCGGCGCTGCCGAAGACGCCTCCAAGAAGGCCGGCGACCAATACGTCACCGCTGAACGCATCCTGCAATCCATCTCGCTGACGGCAGGATCCAAGGCGCATGACATCCTCAAAGCCGCCGGGGTTACGCCGCAGGCCCTCAACACCGCGATCAATGATCTGCGCCAGGGCAAGACCGCCGACAGCCAGTCGGCCGAGGAGGGCTATGAAGCGCTCAAGAAATACGCTCGCGACCTCACCGAAGTCGCCCGCGAGGGCAAGCTCGACCCGGTCATCGGCCGCGACGAGGAAATCCGCCGCGCGATCCAGGTCCTGTCCCGCCGTACCAAGAACAACCCCGTCCTCATCGGTGAGCCCGGCGTTGGCAAGACGGCCATCGCCGAGGGCCTGGCCCTGCGGATCGTCAATGGCGATGTTCCCGAAAGCCTGAAGGAAAAGCGTCTTCTGGCATTGGACATGGGTTCCCTGATCGCCGGTGCGAAATATCGCGGTGAGTTCGAGGAGCGCCTCAAGGCAGTCCTGTCCGAAGTCGAGAACGCAAACGGTCAGATCATCCTTTTCATTGACGAGATGCACACCCTGGTCGGCGCCGGCAAGACCGATGGCGCCATGGATGCCTCCAACCTCCTCAAGCCGGCGCTGGCCCGCGGTGAGCTGCACTGCGTCGGCGCCACCACGCTGGACGAGTATCGCAAGCATGTGGAGAAGGACGCCGCCCTGGCGCGGCGCTTCCAGCCCGTGATGATCGAGGAACCGACCGTGGCCGACACGGTCTCCATCCTGCGTGGCCTGAAGGAGAAGTATGAGGTCCATCACGGTGTGCGCATTGCCGACAGTGCCATTGTCTCGGCTGCCAATCTCTCAAATCGCTACATCACTGACCGCTTCCTGCCCGACAAGGCGATCGACCTCATGGACGAGGCCTCGGCCCGCCTGCGCATGCAGATCGACTCGAAGCCGGAAGAGCTCGACGAGATTGATCGCCGCGCCATCCAGCTGAAGATCGAGGCGGAAGCCCTCAAGAAGGAAAGCGACGACGCTTCGAAAGAACGCCTGGCCACGATCTCGAAAGAGGTCGCGGAGCTGGAATCGCGTTCGGCCGAGCTGACTGCTGCCTGGCGTGCCGAGAAGGACAAGCTGGCCTCTGCGACCACGATCAAGGAAGCGCTCGACCGGGCGCGTTCCGATCTGGCCGATGCCGAACGGCGCGGTGATCTGGGTCGGGCTTCCGAGATCAAATACGGCCAATTGCCGGACCTGGAGCGCAAGCTCGCAGCTGCCGAGAGTGACGGTGATGCCGGCTCCACAATGCAGGAAGTCGTTGATGACGAGCAGATCGCCCAGATCGTCTCGCGCTGGACCGGTGTGCCCGTCGACAAGATGCTCGAAGGAGAACGCGACAAGCTTTTGCGCATGGAAGACGCGCTGCGCGGCCGGGTGATCGGTCAGGACCCGGCGCTGGAAGCCGTGTCCGATGCTGTGCGCCGGGCCCGTGCCGGTCTCAAGGACCCGGCCCGTCCGATCGGCTCGTTTCTCTTCCTCGGCCCGACCGGCGTCGGCAAGACCGAGCTGACCAAGGCGCTGGCCGAATTCCTGTTTGATGACGAGACGGCTGTCTCGCGGCTCGACATGTCGGAATACATGGAGAAGCACTCGGTCGCCCGCATGATCGGCGCGCCTCCGGGCTATGTCGGCTATGAGGAGGGCGGTGCCCTGACCGAAGCCGTGCGCCGCCGACCCTACCAGGTCGTCCTGCTCGACGAGATCGAGAAGGCGCACCCGGACGTCTTCAACGTGCTGCTGCAGGTCCTTGATGATGGCCGGCTGACCGATGGTCAGGGCCGTACCGTCGATTTCCGCAACACGATTATCATCATGACCTCCAATCTGGGGTCCGAACACCTGCAACTGGTCGACGATGTCGAGGAGGCACGGGACTCGGTCATGACGGTGGTGCGCGGCCATTTCCGGCCGGAATTCCTCAACCGGATCGACGAGGTCATCCTGTTCCGCAAGCTGGCGGAAGAGCATATGGGCGCCATTGTCGACATCCAGCTGGGCTATCTCCAGCGCCTGCTGGAAGACCGCCGCATGACGATCGAGATCGATGCCGGCGCCCGCGCCTGGCTTGCGGCCAAGGGCTATGACCCGGCCTATGGTGCGCGTCCCCTGAAGCGCGTCATCCAGAAGGAGCTCCAGGACCCACTGGCCCGCCTCCTGCTGGAAGGCGGCATCAAGGATGGCGACACCATCCAGGTCTCCACCGAAGCCGGCGTGCTGACGGTGAATGGAGTTGCCGTCGGTGTGAAAAAACCGACGCTGGAAGTGGTGAACTAGGCAGGATTGTCGGGGCGGTCGCGAAGGCCGCCCCATTCTGGAAGAGGAGCGGGATTCAAAGCTGCAAGTTGTTTAATTTTGGCTTTTCGAGAAGCGAAGGCAGCCCGTCACGTGTTGGTGGTCGGTACTCAGTCAGGAGCATGTGAGCAGTACGGGGCTGGTACATTTCTAGAGTAATCAGTTTGGTTCAATTCCGTTCTCGAAAATTTGTACGATCTCTTCCGTCATGCGTAATAGGCCGTTCAACGTCCCGATAACCGGCTCTCCTTCGAACGGCACCGCTTCCGGGAAGAAAGGTGCAGGAGGTCCATCGATTGATCCGAATAAGCTCCATGGATTGGTACCTTCGCGCGCAACTGCACGGCTCCCTTCTCGAAGTGGCATCACCGAGTTGTTTAAATTTAGGCCGGTGTGGGAAGCGACAAAATCATTGAATTGCGGAGGCATAGCAATACGTGCGCGCGTGAACATAAATATCGATATTGGGTTTCTGTGCTTGTCGATAATGTTTAAATCATGCAGCGCGCGAAGTCCCCTGTTTCCACCTTTGTATGGAGCCAGGTATTTAATTTTTTCAACGACATCGTTTCCAAGTTTAGATACTCCTTTTTTATCCATTAAATCGTTGAGTTGTTCTTCATTTGCTGCAAAGGGGAAGCTAAATACTCTTCTTTTTCCGCGTAATTCTGCTATATCACATATCAGTATATCCAGCGCCGAGCGCAAATTATGAAGCGTATCTCCGACCACAAGTGGGAAATCCTCCGGTGGCGGAGAAGAAAACCGAAGTTCATAGAGAACTTTGTTTGTTTCACCCTCAACCGGATAGACACAGATCGGAACTAACTCCGGTTTGGCTTTGTCCGCGAATTGTTTGGCAAGCTGCTCAGCAGTTTGTATGTGCCGAGCCGCGCGAGAAAGCTTTTTTCTTGGATTATTGAAAACTAACTTGCTCATTTGTGCCATCTTTTCAGACCATGCGATATTTGAAGGCGAGTCCATGCGTCCTGCAAACAAATATTCGCTATGTAAAGGAGCTGTGTGCGGCCCCCTCAGCGCCCCGCAAACCATCCCTGGGTCCGGTTGGCGAACGCCACCAGGGACAGCATCACCGGGACTTCCACCAGCACGCCGACCACGGTTGCCAGCGCTGCGCCGGAGTTCAGGCCGAACAGGCTGATGGCGACGGCGACGGCCAGTTCGAAGAAATTCGAGGTGCCGATCAGGGCGCAGGGGGCGGCGATGTTGAACGGGGTCCTCCACAGCCAGGCCGCGCCATAGGCGATGGCGAAAATGCCATAGGTCTGGATCAGGAGCGGCGTCGCGATAATGGCGATGGTGATCGGCTGGGTCAGGATGACCTCGCCCTGAAAGCCGAACAGGATGATGACCGTGCCGATCAGCCCGATGATCGAGGCCGGTTTGATGAGCGCGGTGAAATCACCGACGGCCTTGCCCGCCGCTTCGGCTGACTTGCCGCGAGACAGCGCCGTGCGGGTCAGCCAGCCGGCGATCAGCGGGATGACGACATACAAGCCCACCGAGAGCAGGAGTGTGTCCCACGGCACGGTGATGTCGGTTACGCCGAGCAGGAGCGCGACAATCGGGGCAAAGGCGACGACCATGATGAGGTCATTCGCGGCGACCTGCACCAGGGTGTAATTGGCGTCGCCCCTGGTCAGTTGCGACCAGACGAAAACCATCGCCGTACACGGTGCGGCGCCCAGGATAATCACGCCGGCGAGGTATTGCTGGGCGTCTTCGGGCTGCAGCCAGGGCGCGAAGACACGCTCGAAGAAGAGCACGCCCAGCAGCGCCATCGAGAAAGGCTTGACCAACCAGTTGACCACCAGGGTGATGATCAGGCCCTTGGGACGTTCGCCAACACGGGTCAGCGAGGCAAAGTCGATCTGGATCATCATCGGCCAGACCATGGCCCAGATCAGCACCGCGATGGCGAGATTGACCGAGGCGTATTCAAACCCGGCCAGCCAGGTGAACAGGTCCGGCACGATCACGCCCAGCGCGATTCCGCCGGCCATGCCCATGGCCACCCAGACCGACAGCCATTTCTCGAAAAAGCCGATGCCGCCCGGGGCGGGTTGCTCTGCTGTCGTGGCCATAATGCTAGAATTCCCGATGTCTGATCTGGTCGAACGCGTCTTGTAGCGCAATCCGGTCGCTACCCTGCAGGGCATCGAGCAGGGCGAGGATGCGGGCATCCAGCGCGCGGAAGGTGTCGACAAAGGCTTTGCGCGCGGCGTCGATATCGTCAATGCCGGCCGGATCGGGCAGACCCCAATGGGCGCGGACCGGCGCGCCGGGCCAGACCGGGCAAACCTCGGCAGCAGCGCTGTCGCAAACGGTGATCACGGCGTCCAGTTCCGGCGCATCGGGAGCCGCGAACTCGTCCCAGCTCTTCGAGCGATAGCCCTCGGTCGGCAGGTCGTGGGTTGCCAGGGTCTCCAGCGCCAGCGGATTGGGAGCGCCGGTCGGACAGGATCCCGCCGAGAAGGCGCTGATGCGACCGTCGCCGCGCGCATTGAGCAGCGCCTCGGCCAGGATCGAGCGGGCCGAATTGCCCGTACAAAGGACCAGAATGTTCAGCATGCGACCCCGCCCGCAGTCTTGCCTGTTGGCGGGGTCGTACTGGTTTGGTTGATGGCTTTCAACCGGTATTCATTTCGCGTTTTAACGAAGCGACAGCTGCACGTGCGGCGTGCCGTCTGATGTCCGTGCGACTGATCGACCGTCGCGGCCGACCGTACCGTTGATACGGCGCCTCATATTCGAGAAGCCGTCGAATTTCACAACGTCGACCGCCGCGTCGAGATCGAGTGAAACCCGCCAGCCGCCGCTGCCACTGGAGACACTTTGGAGGCCGATGATGTCGGCGTCAAAGCGCTGGCCGAGATAGTGGCCTGACACGCGTCCGCCGACGGCCAGCGGTGTGTCCGGCCGATTGCCGGCTTTGGCACTCAGCGTGTTCCAGTCGCGATGGCCCATCTGGTGAGCGAGGAGTTCCAGCGCTTCACCATGGGAGATGAAATTGCCTTCCGCTTCGAGCGCTTTGCGCAAGCGTTTGGCCTGGGCTTTCAGCGCGTCGCGCGAAAGCGGTTGGGTTGGGGTCATGACATGCCCTTCTTTCCTGGCATGCGGATCAAGTGATGGGGCTCGCCTTGCCATCCCGCCGCATGTCGAAAAGACGTGAGGGAAATGTCGTATCCAGGGGAGATTTCACCAGGGCCGAAACCTGCGAGCGGCGGGCATCTCCATGCCTGCCGTGCTGGTACGGTTTTCGGGCAGTCGCGTCAATGGTGGTCCGACCGGGAGGCGTTACTGCGCCCCATTCCCCGCATCGGCCACGACCGGTGTCTCGTCTTCTGCGGCCGGGCGCGCAGCTTCGCGGATGGCGATGATGCGGTCGCGTTCGGCCTCGAAGAGCGGGATCTCGTCCTCTGACAACTGACGCCCTGTGGGCAGGTCCAGAGTCATCGGATTGCGCGGGGTACCATTGTGATGGACTTCATAATGCAGATGCGGACCGGTCGAACGCCCTGTCGTGCCGACATAGGCGATGACCTGGCCCTGGGTGACGCGACTGCCGGCGCGAATGCCGCGGGCAAAGCCGTTCAAATGGGCATAGGCGGTTTCGTAGCCATTGGCGTGACGGATCCGGACATAATTGCCGAAACTGCCAAAGCGATCGGCCCGTTCGACGATACCATTGCCGGCGGCCATGACCGGGGTGCCACGCGGGGCGGCGAAATCGGTGCCGTTATGGCGGCGCGTATAGCCCAGGATCGGGTGGCGGCGGGCTGTCGAGAAGGATGAGGAAAGGCGGGCGCCATTGACGGGTGTCAGCATCAGCAGGCGCTGGGCGCTGGCCCCTTCCGTGCTGTAATAGCCGACAATGCCGTCCTCGGTCTCGTAGCGGAAGAATTCCTTGGCGTCGCCGCGCCCGTCATACATGGCGTAGAGAATGTCACCGGTGCGCGCGGTATTGCCTTCCTCGTCGACGAAACGCTCGAACAGGATGTCGAAATCATCACCGGGCTGGATCGAGCGCTGGAAGTCGATCGCATAGGCCAGAACGCCAGCCAGCTCGACGACGACGCGGTCGGTGGCACCCGCATTGAGCGCATCGACGTAGAGCGAGGCGGTGATGGAGCCGGAGGCCCGCACCATCTCACGGTCGAATTCGGCAATGGTCTCACGAGCCCGGAAACTGTCATCAAAGGTGCGGGCGACGGTGATCGAGCGCTCGACATCGGGACGGAAGGAGAGCCCGTCAAAGCGCGTGAAGGACTCGCTGCCATCAGCCGGGGTCTCGGTTTCGAAATAGAGATTGATCCGCTCGCCGGCGCGCAGATAGCGCAGGTCGAAAACAGTGCCGAGGGCCGCAATTGCGCGGGCCGCCTGGACACGGTCAATGTCGGCATCATCCAGCACGCCCGCCAGGGTGCCGCCGCGCGGCACGGTGCGTTCAATCTGGATCCGGGTCGGGCAATTGGCGCACTGGGTGAAGGCGGCGTCATTGACATGGACCAGCTCGCTCGGATCGAGCAGGACCGAAATCGGTTCGACCGGCAGGGTGTCCTGCTCCGAGACATCGATGGGCAGGGCAGGTTCGGAACCGGCATCGATCGGTGCCGCGACGGCCAGGCTGATCGCGTCGCTGCTGGCAGCGTCACTGCTCGGCTCTCCACCCACCATCAGCGCGGCCAGAAGGCCGGCAGACAAGGTGAGACTGGCGAAGGCCACGAGGCCTCGCGTGCGACGGGTATCGGCACGGGTCACGTCAAACTCAGCCACAGGCGCAAAACTCCGGTCTGCTCACACGACACTGCATGTGTGGTCCATCAAGCAAGTCTCGCACCGTTTGCCGGGTTGCCCCGTATTCCCGCGAAACCTGTCCCCACAGCCGGGAACGAATCATGTCTTGGACTGATCCGGTTGCCAAGACCTTTCCGGAGTCCCGATCGCAGTTTCGGTGCGAAAACCGGTCCCGGCGGTCAAGAATCATGTATGGAAAATGCCATGCAAGACGATATCACCGCCGAACTCCCGGCCGACCAACTCGCCGCCCTGCTCTGTGCACGGCTCTGTCATGACCTTGTCAGCCCGGTCTCCGCGCTGGGCGCTGCGCTCAGCGTGTTCGATGATCCGGACAGTGGTGACATGCATGATGACGCCATGGATCTGGTGCGCGAAAGTTCGCGGCAAGCCCAATCCAAGCTGGAATTCTGCCGCCTCGCTTTCGGGGCGGGCGGGTCTGCGCCGGGCATTCTGGACAGTCGCGAAATGCAGCGCCTGACCGAAAACATGTTCTCTTCGGTCAAGCCGGACATTGTCTGGAAGGTGGAGCCGACCGGGCTGGAGAAGCAGGCGGCTCGGCTGCTCTTGAATATGTGCCTTCTGGGCGTTGATGCCGCGCCGCGTGGTGGCACCGTCACCATCGAGGCGACGACCGCAGCTGGCGGGGCGCGTCTTCGTGTCATATCGGAAGGCCCGCGCGCGCGCCTGGAAGAGGGCACAGCCCGCGCCCTGGAAGCCCATGCGCCTGAAAACGGTTATGATGGTCGCTCGATCCAGCCCTATTATACGGGGCTGATTGCTCGCACGAATGGCGGCAGGGTGAGCGCGCAGGCGGATGAAAACCGGGTGGAGTTCATCGCGCTGGTGAAGGGTCCGGAAGGGATGATTGGTTGATGACGCAGGTGTGGGCAGCGTTGCATATCGTATGACCGATTTGTCTGCGAGAAGACCGTCGCGGCCAAGAGTCCGTTAACCAAGGCCTGTCAGGTTGCTGTTGAATCAGAACCGCACGGGGCCTGCCATGGACGATCTAATCAGCGAATTCTTGACGGAGACGGCCGAGAGCCTGGATGTCATCGATTCCGAACTGGTGCGCTTCGAGAATAACCCTGAAGACCGGGCGATCCTCGATAATATTTTCCGTCTCCTGCACACCATCAAGGGAACTTGCGGGTTCCTCGGACTGCCGCGACTGGAAGCGGTGGCGCATGCTGGCGAAACCCTTCTGGGCAAGTTCCGTGATGGCGAACTGAGCGTTTCACCGCCGATGGTGACGCTGGTCCTGCAGGCGATCGACCAGATCAAGGTCGTGCTTGAAGCCCTCGAGAATACCGGCGTTGAACCGGCCGGTGATGACTCCGAACTGATCGGCCGTCTCGAAGACGCCTCGATGGGACGCCTGCCGGAGCAGGCCGACGAGAACGTCCCGCAGCAGCCGGAAAACTGGGATAATGATCTGGGCCGCGAACTGCGCCCGGGTGAAGTTTCCCTTGCTGATCTGGAAGCCGCTTTCAACGGGACCGAGCCGGAAGTCGAGACCGGCGCGGAACCGGTCGCCGAGCCGGTCGAGCATATCGGCGTCGGCGAGTTCGACCCGGCCCTGGGTCGCGAGCTGCGCCCGGGTGAAGTGTCCGCGGCTGAACTTGAAGCCGCTTTTGCCAGCGCCGAGCCGGACCCGGCTGTCGCGCCGCCGGCGACCGAGCTGATCACCAAGGACATGAGTCAGGCCGAAGCCCTCGCGACAGCAATGGCGGAGCTCAAGGGCGGCGATGACGCCGTTGCCGGCGAAGGCGGGGTGAAGGTCCAGCAGACTGTGCGCGTCGGTGTCGACGTGCTCGAGGCGCTGATGACCACCGTCTCCGAGCTTGTTCTGACGCGGAACCAGCTGATGCAGACCATACGCGGTCTGGAAGATGAAGAACTCAAAGGTCCGCTCCAGCGCCTGTCCGCCGTGACCGGTGAGCTGCAGGACGGTGTCATGAAGACCCGCATGCAGCCGATTGGCGATGCCTGGCGCAAGCTGCCGCGGATCATCCGTGACGTCTCCACCGATCTTGGCAAGAAGATCGAACTGGTGATGGAAGGCAATGAGACCGAGCTCGACCGCCAGGTCCTCGAGCTCATCAAGGATCCGCTCACGCACATGGTCCGCAACTCCGCTGACCATGGCCTGGAAATGCCGGCTGACCGCGTCAAGGCGGGCAAGGCCGAGAAGGGCACGATCAAGCTGTCCGCCTATCATGAAGGGGGGCACATCATTATTGCCATCTCCGATGATGGCATGGGCCTCAACACGGCCCGTATCGGCGAGAAAGCCCTCGAGAAGGGGCTGACCACGCACGACGAACTCGAGCGGATGCCGGAGCAGCAGATCCACCGCTTCATCTTCGCGCCGGGTTTCTCGACCGCCGAGAAAGTCACCAACCTGTCCGGCCGTGGCGTTGGCATGGATGTGGTGCGCACCAATATCGAGCAGATCGGCGGTGTCATCGATGTCACCTCGACCGCCGGCAAGGGTTCGCATTTCTCGATCAAGATCCCGCTCACCCTGGCCATCGTGTCAGCGCTCATCGTCGGTTGCGACGAGCAGCGCTTCGCCATTCCCCAGCTCGCCGTGCGCGAACTGGTTCGTGTTGGCGCCGGGTCCGAGCACACGGTTGAAAACCTCAATGGCGCCCGCGTCATGCGTCTGCGCGACCGGCTCATGCCGCTGGTCGACCTGCACGATGTGCTGGGTGTCGGCGAAGCCTATAACGGCCAGGAGGACGAAACCGGTTTCGTGGTCGTTCTCGATGCCGGTGGCCGCAATGTCGGCCTGGTCGTCGACAATGTCCTCGACACGGAAGAGATCGTCGTCAAGCCGCTCTCGGATTCCCTGCGCGGCGTTCATGCCTATTCCGGTGCCACCATCCTCGGCGATGGTTCGGTCATCATGATCCTCGACCCGAATGGTCTGGCCGGCGAGATTGTAACAGCCTTGGACGAAGAAGCCTCGATGGAAGCCTCGGCCGCGAAAGCCGCAGAGGCCACCAATACGCAGCGCCTCCTGCTGGTGCGCGCCGGTGGGTCCGAACCGAAAGCGGTTCCGCTCGCCCTGGTCACACGTCTGGAAGAATTCAATCCGGACACCATCGAAAGCACGAATGGGCGCCTTGTGGTCCAGTATCGCGGCCGCCTGATGCCGATCGTGCCGATCGGCTCGGAAATCCGCACGGTGGAAGGTCAGCGCCAGCCGGTCCTGGTCTTTGCCGAAAACCACACCTCCATCGGTCTGGCTGTCGACGAGATCGTCGATGTGGTTGAAGAGCGTGTCGACATGCAGATGTCTTCGGACAAGCAGGGCGTCATCGGTTCGGCCATCATCAAGGGCAAGGCCACCGATGTGGTCGACATCGCCTGGTATCTCGACCAGTCCCGCGCCGGCAATATCCAGCGCAAGACGAGCAATCGCCGCCGCCGCATCCTGCTGGTCGATGCCGACGCCTTTGCGCGCCGCATGATCGCGCCGCTGCTGGCTGCTGCAGGTTATGACGTGACCCCGACCGGCGGCATGCACGAAGTGCACGCCATTGCCGAGGCCGGGGAGCAGTTCGACGCCATGGTCGGTGATCCGACGGCGCTGTCGCGCATTCGCCAGGAGGGCCTGTGGCCGAACCTGCCGACGCTCGCTGTGACCGACTGGCCGGAAGATACGCAGTCCGAGGGCCTGACGGCCGTGCTGCCGAGATCTGATCGTGGCGCTCTCATCGCCGCACTCGACTCGGTGTCTCAAGAGGAGAAGGTGGCATGACCACGAATCACGATGACAACTCGGAGCTCAGCGCCGAGTCGATGAATGAATATGTCTCGGTGCGCATCGGTGATCAGCTCTTCGGCGCTCCGGTCGACGCGATCCGTGAAGTGTTCGCGCCGCAATCGGTGACATCGGTCCCGCTGGCCCCGAATGAAGTGGCCGGCCTGCTCAATCTGCGCGGTCGTATCGTGACCGCGATTGATGCCCGCCGCCGCCTCGGTCTGCCGCCGCGCGAAGCCGATGATGCCGGAATGGCACTTGGCGTCGAGCGTGGTAGCGAAATTTTTGGACTTATCGTGGACAGTGTCGGTGAAGTGCTTCGTCGGCCTAGGGCGGAGCTGGAGCCGGTGCCGGCTCATGTCGATCCGACCTGGCGGTCGATGGTCAAGGGTGTGCACCGTCTCGATAAGGAATTGCTGGCAGTCCTCGACGTCTCGGCCGTTATCGGAACGGCTGGCGCCAGGGCAGAAGCCGCCTAGCGGAGGGTGTTGGGATGAAAATGTGTCTGGTCGTCGACGATTCCCGGGTGATCCGGAAAGTCGCGCGCAAAATTCTCGAAGAACTTCAGTTTGAATGTGTCGAGGCGGGTGACGGGTCGGAAGCCCTGGAAGCCTGCCGCAAGCAGATGCCGGACGCGATCCTCCTGGACTGGAACATGCCAGTCATGAACGGGCTGGATTTCGTCAAGGCGCTGCGGCGCGAAGAGAGCGGCGATCAGCCGGTCGTCGTCTTTTGCACGACCGAAAACGACATGGCGCACATCACCGAAGCCCTCCGGGCGGGTGCCGATGAGTATGTCATGAAGCCGTTTGATGGCGACATCATCGAGTCCAAGTTCCAGCAAACGGGTTTGCTGCGCGCTTCCTGAGGGGGTTTCCAATGACGGAACTCGCCCGTACGGCGTCTCCCGCCCATTCCATCGCCCGGGTCCTCGTGATCGATGACTCGGCAGTCGCCCGCGGTCTCATGACGCGCTGGGTGGAAGAGGACACGGATCTCACCCTCGTCGGCGCTGCCGTCGATGGCGAGCAAGGCCTGCGAAAGGCCGAGGAACTCAAGCCCGACCTGATCGTGCTTGATGTCGAAATGCCGAAAATGGATGGTCTGGCAGCCCTCCCTCTGCTGCTGAAGGCGGTGCCGGGCTGCAAGGTGGTCATGGCCTCGACGCTGACGCGTCGTGGTGGTGAAGTGACCATTCGCGCGCTCTCCATGGGCGCCGCAGATTATGCCTCCAAGCCCCAGGCCGGCCGGCTCGCGGGTGCCGAGGAATTTCGCCGCGATCTTCTCACCAAGCTGAAGGCCCTGGCGCCGCGTCCGATTCCGCCGGTCCCGACGCAAAACCAGATCGCGCCCAGTGCTCCTGCCGCACCGGCTGCACCGACCGCCCGCACGATCTCCGCGCCGCCGCCGGCTTCGGCGCCCGCGAAAAAGATGCATGCGCCGGTGGCTCAGCCGCCGCAGACCCGTGGCACGCCGCGACATACCGGCCGTCCGGACCTCATCGCCATCGGTTCCTCAACCGGCGGGCCGCAGGCCTTGCGCGATGTGATCGCTGCGATTCCGGCCGATGTTCGTGCGCCGATTGTCATTGCGCAGCACATGCCGGCGCTGTTCACCAAGATTCTCGCCGAACACCTGACCAAGGCCGGCAAGCTGGTGTGCAAGGAAGCCGAAGACAATGAGCGGCTGAAGCCGGGCTGTGTCTATGTCGCGCCCGGTGATTTTCACATGACCATCCGCAAGGATGCGGCGGGCTTTTATGCGGTGCTCGATCAGACACCGCCGATCAATTTCTGTCGCCCGGCAGTCGATCCCCTGTTCCAGTCGGTGGCCGAGGTCACGCGCGGAGCAGCACTGGGTATCATTCTGACGGGCATGGGCCATGACGGCCGCGAAGGCGCGCGCATGCTGCGCAATGCCGGCGGTACGATTCTGGCCCAGGACGAGGCGACCAGTATCGTCTGGGGCATGCCGGGAGCCGTGGCGGAAGCCGGGCTGGCCGATGAAATCCTGTCTTTGTCGGAGATAGGTCCGGGCATCGTCCGGCGCGTGAAAGGTGGACTGTAATAATGATAAAACAAGATGACATCCTTTTCGTGGCCGCAGAGGCGTTCAAGCGCTCGGGTCTCGTTTTGTCTGCCGACAAGGGGTATCTGCTGGAAAGCCGTCTGGCGCCATTGGCCCGGGCCGAAGGGTATCCGTCGATCGAGGCGCTGATCTCAGCCGCCCGGCGCGACCCCGGGGGGCGCCTCCTCTGGTCGATCACGGAAGCCCTTGCGACACACGAAACCTTCTTTTTCCGCGACAACACACCGTTTGACCTGTTCAAGCAGGATGTCCTGCCGGTCCTGGCCCGTGCCCGCGGCAATAATGGTCAGATCCGCATCTGGTGCGCGGCCTGCTCGTCCGGTCAGGAACCCTATTCCCTGGCAATGCTGCTCGAGGAAGAGCGTGCCCGGCTCGGAAACCTGCGGATCGAAATCATCGCCACCGACATGGCACCGCGTGTGCTCGAAAAGGCCAAGGCCGGCGTTTATTCGCAGTTCGAGGTCCAGCGGGGCCTGGCCGTACAGCGCCTGGTCCAACATTTCGAGCAGCAGGGTGAGCAGTGGCGCGTCAAGCCGAACATTCGTTCCATGGTGACGTTCCAGAAGCAGAACCTGCTCGAGAACTTCTCCCTGATGGGCACGTTTGATCTGGTATTCTGCCGCAATGTCCTGATCTATTTTGATGCCGACACCAAGAAGAAGGTGCTCGGACGCATCGCCCACCAGACCGCCCAGGATGGCTATCTGATCATGGGTGCCGCCGAGACAGTGGTGGGGCTTTCAAGTGATTTCTCGCCGGTTGAAGGGCGTCGGGGTCTTTATGGCCGTGCCGCTGCCGCAAAGTCGGCCGCAGCCTGACCGGCCAGCGCCGCTCTGCCTGATCAAGGCCCCGCAGCCCGGCTGCGGGGCCTTTTTCTTGACCCGAGCCGGAGCGCGCGCCCTAGTAGAGGCGATTTCGTCAACCGATCCGCCCGCGTGTCGAAGGTGTCCGCATGAGTATGATCCTGGCCGCTTTTGCCCTCAGCCTTGCATGGGGGCAGCCCGACAGCGCGCCGGCAATTGTCCCGCAGCCTCCGGCCTGCGAGATAGAAATCTTCGAGACATCCCGCTTCCTGGTCTGCGACTACGTGGCCGACCGCCACGCGCTCCGTCTCGTGCGCAATGATCTGGACCCGCAACGCTCGCGTCGCCTCGACGCGCTGTTGCGCGATCCGGACATTGAGGGGCGCCGCGTTCGCTTCGCGATGAATGCCGGCATGTTCGAGGAGACCGGACGGCCACTGGGCCTCTTTGTGGGTGAGGGCAGGACAGGGCGCGCCCTGAATACGCGCGCGGGACATCGGGGCAATTTCTATCTCATGCCCAATGGGGTCTTCTATACCGATGGTCGCGGACACCCGTTCGTGGTGACCAGTGCCGACTGGCCGGATCATGCCGACGACGCCGTGTGGGCGAGCCAGTCCGGGCCGATGCTCATCATCGACGGGGCCCTGCACCCTGCCATCCAGCATGACGGTCCCTCGCGCCGGGTACGTAACGGGGTTGGCGTGATCGGGGAGGGTGCAGCCCTGTTTGTGCTCAGCCTTGAGCCGGTTTCCTTCGGTCGGCTGGCGCGCTTTTTCCGCGATGGGCTGGGCAGCGAGAATGCCCTTTATCTGGACGGGGTCGTATCGGGTGCCTGGGTGCCGTCACTCCCGCGTCTCGACCTCCTTCACCGGGTCGGACCGGTATTTGTGATCAGCGACCGGGTCCGCCCCTGAGGGGAGGCTGCCGGCGACGCGCAAAGAAAAAGGCCCGGGCGGGCAGCCCGGGCCTTTTCATCACGCTGAGACCGGAAATCAGGCCGAGGCCTTCTCCTCCACCGGGTCGCGAAGCACATAGCCGCGGCCCCAGACAGTCTCGATATAGTGTTCGCCATTGGTGGCCGCTGCGAGCTTCTTGCGAAGCTTGCAAATGAAGACGTCGATGATCTTCAGTTCCGGCTCGTCCATGCCGCCATAAAGGTGGTTGAGGAACATTTCCTTGGTGAGCGTCGTGCCCTTGCGAAGGGAGAGCAGCTCGAGCATCTGGTATTCCTTGCCCGTCAGATGGACGCGCTGGCCTTCAACCTCAACCGTCTTGGCGTCGAGATTCACGCCGATCGAACCGGTCTTGATGATGGACTGGGAATGCCCCTTGGAGCGACGCACGATGGCATGGATGCGGGCGACCATTTCGTCCTTGTGGAAGGGCTTGGTCATATAGTCGTCGGCGCCACAGCCCAGGCCGCGCACCTTGTTGTCGATGTCGGCATTGCCGGTGAGGATCAGGATCGGGGTGTCGACCTTGGCCACGCGCAGCGTCTTGAGCACATCAAAGCCCGGCATGTCGGGCAGGTTCAGGTCGAGCAGGATGATGTCGTAATCATACAGCTTGCCGAGGTCCACGCCCTCTTCGCCGAGGTCGGTGGTGTAGATGTTGAAGCCTTCTGACTTCAGCATCAATTCGATCGACTGGGACGTCGCCCGATCGTCCTCAATAAGAAGAACCCGCATTTGGTTCGCCTCCGGTTTTTGCTACGCGGGGCGAATCACTTCTCGCCCGGCCTCATCTCGTGATTAACCTTATTTGGACGCTATGCGGAAACCCTTAACGAAAGTTAACTGCGACTTGACCCGATTTTGGAATCGGCAGCTCGCGATGTCCTTGCTGGGAAGCTTGATTCGGATTTCGCGTTAACCATTCAGGGGTTAACGGGCTCCATTTCGCCGGATCCATGGGCGGTGGCAGCGGATTGATCAAATATGCGCGGTATAAAGTATTCACGGCGGAGGGCCGTTTTTGCCTGTGTTGATGGGCAAATCAGCTCAATTTGGCTGTGAAGATCAGGGCTCAACTTATCCACAAGCAATTTGCTTCCGGTCCTGACTCTGAAACGGAATCGGAATCCGGACAGGTCTAGAATCGGTCGGGATCAGGGGCTGCAGAATTTGCCGGGTGTTTACGTCGAGGCAACTGACGGCACCTAAACTGATCGGGAAGTGGCTTTTGTGCCACGCTTTGCAAGGCGGGCTGACCCGTATGATGGAAACCCTGATCGATCGCGTTGGGCGAATGGATGACCGCGTCCTTGAAGGGCGCGTCACCGCGCTGAACGGACTGCTGGTTGAGGCGGAAGGGCCAAAGGCGGGTTTATCGCTGGGCGCGCATGCGCAGATCGAGACCGGGGACGGGGTCGCGGAATGCGAAGTTGTCGGTTTCCGTGGCGAGACAGCCTTGATGATGCCCTTCGGCCCGCTTGAGGGTGTGCGCCCCGGTGCGCGGGCTCGCCTGCAGCCGGAAGCAGCACGGGTTCGGCCGAGCCGGTCCTGGCTGGGCCGGGTGCTCGATGGTTTCGGACGACCGCTTGATAATGGCGCGCCGCTGACCGAAGGCGGCATCCCGTATCCGCTCAAGGGCAATCCGCCCAGCGCCCATGGCCGGGCCCGCCTGGGTGACCGTCTGGATCTGGGCGTTCGGGTCCTCAACGGCTTTGTTCCCATGCGACGGGGCCAGCGGCTCGGCATTTTTGCCGGGTCCGGCGTCGGCAAGTCGGTGCTCATGTCGATGCTGGCGCGCGCCTGCGATGCCGATGTCATCGTCATTGGCCTGATCGGTGAGCGGGGCCGTGAAGCGCGCGAATTCGTCGATGATGTTCTGGGTCCGGAGGGCCGCAAGCGCTCCGTGGTGATCACCGAGACGTCCGATGCCCCGGCCCTGGCCCGGCGCCAGGCCGCTCACCTTACCCTGACCACCGCCGAGTATTTCCGCGATCAGGGGCTCGACGTGCTCTGCCTGATGGACAGTGTCACCCGTTTTGCCCTCGCGCAGCGCGAAATCGGCCTTGCCGCCGGCGAACCGCCGACCACGCGTGGATATACGCCATCCGTATTTGCTGAATTGCCACGGCTACTTGAGCGCGCCGGCCCGGGTCCGGAACGGACCGATGGCGGAAAAACCGGCTCCATTACCGGTCTTTTCACTGTTTTGGTGGATGGTGATGATCATAACGAACCCATAGCCGATGCCGTTCGCGGCATCCTGGATGGACACGTGGTCATGAGCCGAGCCATTGCCGAGCGGGGGCGCTACCCGGCGATCGACGTTCTGAAGTCGGTCAGCCGGACTGCGCCCGAAGTTTATGACGCTGCCGAGCGACCCCTGGTCGCGGAGGCGCGCAAGCATTTGTCGGCCTATGCCGACATGGAAGAATTGATCCGTCTGGGTGCCTACACCCAGGGATCCAATCCAGCGGTGGATCGGGCCATAGAGCTCAACGAACCGCTGGAAGCGTTTCTCGGTCAGCAAAAAGACGATGCGGCGGACATTCCGTCGACTTTCGCAAGGCTGTCGGAGATTTTGGGTGGTGGTGAAGGAGTGCGGCAATGACACGCTCACATGAACCTCTGATCCGGCTTGCCCGGTTCAAAGTGGAAGAATTGCAAAAGCAGATGGCCGAGCTTGATCGCTCGCGCGCAGCGCTGATCGGCCAGATTGAGCGCCTGGAGGCGTCGGTCCCGGAAGAGCAGGCGGCGGCGGCCCAGTCCAAGGAAGGCTATGTCGCTTACGGCTCCTACGCCCAGGCGGTGATCAAGCGGAAGGAAAATATCCGCGCGTCGCTCGATGAGGTCGATGTCCAGGCCAATGCCCTGCGTGACCGGCTGTCGGAAGCCTTCACGGACCTCAAGAAATACGAGCTTCTGGAAGAGCGTCGCCTCGCCCGGATCGAGCAATCGGTGCGCGCCGCCGAACAGGATGAACTCGACGAGATCGCCCAGATCCGGCACGGGCGCGCGTCGCACTGACCCAGCGCGTTCTGTAAAGACACAAAAGGCCCCGGACCGGCTGGTCCGGGGCCTTTTGTTTTGGGGTGGGCCGCCTAGAAGGCCTGGGACCAGCTCACATCGAACCGCACCGACCGGCCCGGTTCGCTGGTGCCGGCGAAGACACGGTCGTAATCGTGATCCAGCAGGTTCTCGATGCCGGCATTGAGACGCAGACCGCTGTCGGCAAGGGGCTGCCAGCGAGCATAGGCGTCGGCGACGACATAGCCGGCGCGGTGTTCGGCCACGTCCAGCGGTTCGTCATACTCGGTCGCCGCAGCGACCCGTCCGCCCAGGGTCAGGCGACTGTCCTCGAAATACCACCGACCATCGAGGAAGAGCCGGGTCGGAGCGAGCGAGCCGAGCGGGGCGCCGGTGGCGACGTCCTTGCCGTCAATCCCGGTCAGCGACGCGTCGAGCGAAAAGGCGCCTTCACTCAGACCCAACTGGATTTCATAGCCCTCCAACTCGGCCGATCCGACATTCCGGCTCTGCGTGGTGCCCGCCGAACAGGGGGCGAAGAAGGGCGGGGCGAAACAGGTCGGATCGAAGGCGAAGTCGACGAACAGGTCGATCAGGTTTTCCGCTTCGGTCTGGTACCAGGAGGCGCTGACATCCAGGCGGTCGAGACTGGTACGTCCGGACAGATCCATCCGCAGGCCGATTTCCAGTGTCTCCGTCTCTTCCGGCAGGAGGTCCGGATTGGCGATGAACGCGTTCGTGATGAAGGTGGGCGGGCCAAGGATGATGTGCGGCAGGGAGAAATGCGTGCCGTCCAGATAGAGTTCATTGATCGACGGGGCCCGGAAGGCCTCGCCCCAGCTGACGAAGATGTTGAAATCCTCGATCGGCGCATAGGTCGCCGCGAAACGGCTGGACGTGGCGTCACTGGAGACGGTCGTCGTGGTCGGGGTCGAGGTCTCGAAACGGTCCTGGCGCACACCGGGCAGCAGGATGACCCGGCCCGGCAGGCCCAAGGGTGCCGGCCCGTCGAGTTCCAGTTGAACCCAGCCGGCGGTGAACTGGCTGTCGGCATCGGGCGCGCCACCGCGGACGCCATTCGTTTCGGCGCTGTCATGCCCGTCCTGGCTGTCCTCATAATATTCGCCGCCCATCGTCAGCCCGGCATCGAAGGCGCCGAGGGTGAATCCAAAACGCTGGTCGAGGCGGATGCCGGCGGTTTCCAGGTCGCGGCGAAGCTCGCGGCCGGACACGGTTTCGGTTTCATCGACGCCGGTCTCATTGCGATAGAGCGTGACGTCGAGGTCGAGCCAGCTGATGGCCGGCGGCGTGATCGAGGCATTGAGCGTGATGGCGTCCGAGGTGATGTCCTTGTCGACCAGCGCGTTGAGCGACCCGACTCCTGCCACGCCCTGGGCGTTATTGGGTTCGGTGGCCGTGCCGTCAAATGTCTGCCAGCTCAGCTCGGTGCGAATGCCATCGGCCAGATCCGCGCCGAGCTTGAAGAGGCCTGAGACGCTTTCATCATCGGCCGGGAGGTCCGCGCCGGACCCCAGTGTGATATCGCCGGACTGGCGCGTGGAGACGGAGGCGAGGGCGTCGAAGACGCCGGTGCGGCCATAAAGGCTGACCGAGCCACGGCTTTCCTCATCCACAGAGCGGTAGCCGGCGCCCAGCCCATAACCCCAGGTCTCGCCGGCGCCCAGCACGTCATCCGCACTGGCGGTCCGGAAGGCGAGTACGCCGCCCGAAGCGCCGGACCCGTAGAGCGCCGAGGCCGGCCCGCGGACCGCATCGACGCCAACCAGCAGGGCCGGGTCGACAAAGAAAACGCCATCATGGGCCGAACCGAAATTCTGTCGGGCACCGTCGAGCAAGAGGGTTGTGTTGGCCCGGCCTTGACCGCGCAGCGAAAGGGTCTGGCCGGTGCGACGCGGGCCGCCGGATACCTCAACACCGGGCAGTTGGCGCAGAAGGTCATCGAGATCGGCGGGGCGGGTCAGGTCCAGTGTTTCGGTGTCCACGGTCGCGGTGGCGCCCGGATAGACGAAGCTGTCGAGCCGGGTTCGCGTGACTTCGACGATGATCACATCCTCGCCGGTCTCTGTCTCGCCGTCCTGGGAAAGGCCGGGCGTCGTGAGGGTAAGCAGGGCGGTTGTGGCGAGGAAAACGCGTTTCATGGTGATGTCCCGTTGTTGCGAATGATTTGCACTTGCTGCTTTCTGCCGTTTGCATTATGCAAATGCAAGTGAGAATCTTTATCAACAACACGCCAATTTCTTCAGGGTCATTCCAGGGACCCGACGCATCCCAGAGACAAAGAGGGGCTTATGAAACTCGCCTATATTGCCGCCGCCGCACTGACGCTGGCCGGTTGCGCCACCACGGCACCGTCCGATCGCGCGGCCTTGGCTGCGACGGATTCCCATCCCGTGCACAGCCAGGCTGCGTTCGAACAGGACAGGCAGGCCATTCTCGCCATGCAGGGCGAATACGCTGTCACATTCGATTTCCGTGAGATCGTGCCAATCGCGCCGGGTTATGAGCTGGCCGAGCCAAAGCTGACGCCCGCGCGCGAAGTCGTGGTCGTGGTGGAGGACCGCGGCGATTTCATCATGTTGCAGCACTTGCTGATCGTCGGCGACGCGGCCAATCCCTTCATCGTCAAGCATTGGCGCCAGGACTGGCGCTATGAGCCGGAGACGATGCTGGCCTTCCAGGGTTTCGATGACTGGACTGTCGAGGAAATTGCCGCCGCGGACGCCAACGGCGCCTGGTCGCAGACCGTCTATCAGGTTGATGACAGCCCGCGCTATGCCGCGGTCGCGCCCTGGCACCATGATGCCGATGGCATCTCGACCTGGGAGCCGCCCGTCTCGTGGCGCCCCCTGCCACGTCGTGACGACACCACGCGCGACGACTATGACACCATCGCCGCTGTGAACCGCCACACGGTCACGCAATGGGGCTGGATCCACGAGCAGGACAATTCCAAGCTCGCCCTGGACGAAGACGGGCAGGCGCATGAGCTGGTTCGCGAAGTCGGGGTGAACACCTATCGCCGCACCGCGCTGTCCAATGCCCAGGCCGCGCGCGATTACTGGAACGCCACCCAGGATTACTGGGCGCTGGTCCGGGCCCGCTTTGATGCGCTGGAAACCGACGGGACGCGCCGTTTCCATATCGAGGATGATGCCGAGGGGACGCTGCTCTACGGCCCGGTTCTGGAAGCCGGCCAGCGGGTATTGTTCGGTATCAGCGATGCCGAGGCCGCCTTCGAAGAGGCGGAGACCTATCTCGAAAGCCAGATCACCGTCGTCCAATAGCTTCGCAGCTGGATGGTGAGGGAGGGCGGCGCTTGCCCGAGCGTCGCCCTTTTCCTTTTGGAGGCTGGCCCGTTGGCGGATTAGCGCCCGTAACGCCGTTTCGCCCAGAAGATCGCGCCGATGGTCATCATGTAGATGACCAGGCGCATGATCACGACCACTCCACCGCGCTCATCAAGGCGGGAGAAGGCAAAGTCGAAGGCGAAATCCGGTGGGATGCCGGTCGACCAGCGATAGAAGAAGGGGGCGCAGGCATCGATCAGGAAGGCGATTGAGGCCGCGGCCGGCCATTGCGGCCATTTGCGCATGATCAGGGCGGCGACCAGCGACAAGACGATGATCAGCCACCAGTCGAAGGGCGTGAAACCGGCGCTCAGGCGATCTGCGAAACTGTCATACATGGTCAGGCCTCCCGGGCCGGTCGATCAGGCGGCTTGCTTGCCGCGCGCCAAAGAGCCCGCCAGAGCCTGGATGTCCTTCGCTGCCTGGCATTGTGGCGCGCGCAGGGAGACCGCGGTCTGGGCCCGGATTGCGGCCGGGACTGTCGGATCCTTGCGCACGATGCCAGCCAGTGTCGGTGTGAAGCTCAAAAAGGCCTCGCAGGTCTTGCGAAAGGCACCGAAGGCCTCATTGGCGGCATTCATGTCCGGCGCATTATTGATCACGACCAGCGGCGAGGCGCCGTCATCATGCAGGCGCAGCGTCTTCACGAAGGCATAGGCATCGGTCAGTGAGGTCGGTTCGTCATTGAGCACGATCACGACATCATCGGCAGTCAGTGCGAGGCGGACCGTGGCCCGGTCGGCACCGGCGGCGAGGTCAAGAATGGCCCGGTCATAGGACAGCGCCAAAGCCGCGACGCCGGTGGCGAGCTTGGTCAGGCCGGGACCGGCCAGATTGGCCAGGGCACCCGAACCGGAGCGCCCGGAAATGACATCGAAGCCGCCTTTCTGGCTGGCACCGCCCATGGCCGGGCAGACGGCTTCCTGGATCTTGACGCGGCCATTGATGACGCTGGAAATGTCGGAATTGGGCTGCAGGCCGAGCTGGACGTCGATATTGGCCATGCCGAGATCGCCATCCATCAAAAGGCAGCGTTCACCCATTTGCGAGAAGGCGCGGGCCATGCCGATGGACAGCATGGTCTTGCCGACGCCGCCCTTGCCGGAGGCGATCGCGAGGATTCGACCGGCGGAGCGGTCCTGCGGTGCGGACGCGATCTTCATCAGTCTTCCTCCTCGAAGGGGGTGTTTCGGTCCTCGATCAGGACCCGGGCCATGCGCAGTGGCGTGGCCGGAGCCAGGCCGCCGCCGATGAAGGGGGTCGAGGAAATCTGCGCGAAGGACAGGCCGGTTTCACCGACGCCGAGCACGGCGCCAAGCCGGCGGGCGCAATCCAGCTTTACCGGGATACAGCGGCTGGCGCCGATCGAGGCAAAGAGCGAGGCGGCGTCCTCGGCATCTTCGGGCGTCAATCCGGCGTCGAAGACATACAGGATTTCGGCGTTGGCGCTGTCGGCGAAGGCCAGTGTCATGTCCAGATCGTCGAGCTCGAACGGATTGACCGCCGGACTGTCGATCAGCACCGGGCCCTCGATCTCGTCGACGGCCTCGATCATCTCGCGCGGATCATCCACGGCGCGGAAACCGGCGCCCATGCGGCGGGCGAGTTCCTGCAGCCGGTCATTGGCACCGGCACGCTCGCCATCACAGGAGATGAGGGTTGGCACAGCCCCGGCGGTGATCGCCCGGGCGGCCGTCTTGGCCAGGGCCGACGTCTTGCCGACGCCCGGCGTCCCGGCGAACAGGACGGCATGTTCGGGCACGGCAGGCAGCGGCTGGAAGGTGTAGCGGCTCTCGATGGCATGGGCGAGGCGGGCCACGGCCTGGCCATCGGAGAGATCATGGGCGGAGCGGATCAGGGCCTGGGCGGCTGAACCCGGAGCGCGATGAAAGCCGAGCGCACGAATCACCCGGTCCAGCTCATTGTCCTCGCGCAGGCCACGCTCGATATCGGCTTCGCCGGCAAGGCGGATGGCGCGGTCGCGAACCTGCTCGGCCGGCTCGGCAATGCGCGCCATCTCGCTGGCGGCACGCACTTGCACGCCGCCGTCGGGGCCATCGCTGGTGGCAATGATCACGGCGTCGGGCCCCATTTCACGGCGCACTTCGGCCATGGCTTGGGTCAGGGACGGGGCAGCAAAGGTTTTAAGATGCATGGGCTCGGATCATATCACAGGTCAAATTCGGTCGCTTAACCGACATGGCCCATCGTCTGAAGGCGCGCGCTCGGGTGAATTTCATTCTGCGACATCACCACGGTCTGCGGGCGAAAACGCTCAACCAGAGAACGCACATACGGACGAATCAGCGGGCTCGTCAGCAGCACTGGTACATGACCCTGAGCTGATGCGGTTTCAAAAGAGTTTCGAATGGCAGCCACGAAATCATGCAGCTTGGAGGGCGCAAGGGCGAGCTGGCGACGATCGCCTTCACCGACCAGCGCTTCCATGAAGGCCTGCTCCCATTGCGGGCCCATCGCCAGTACCGGCAGGACGCCATCATGCGCCTTGTTGGTGTGGCAGATCTGACGCGCCAGGCGGGTCCGGACATGCTCGACTATGGCGTCGAGATTCTGGGTCGTGGCGCTGGCTTCCGCGATGCCTTCCAGAATGGTCGGCAGATCACGGATCGAGATGCGTTCCTTGATCAGAGATTGCAGGACACGCTGGATGCCGGCCCGGCTGATCTGGTTCGGGGTAATGTCGTCAACGAGGGCCTTGTGCTCTTTGGACAGCTTGCTGATCAGCTTCTCGACCTCGGCGTAGGACAGCAGGTCGGCCATGTTCTCGCGCAGCAGCTCGGTCAGATGGGTGACCAGGACGGCGGCCGGCTCGACGATGGTATATCCGCGGAAGGAGGCTTCCTCGCGAAGGCCTTCATCAATCCAGGTCGCGGGCAGACCGAAAGTCGGTTCCTTGACGTGTTTGCCGGGCATGTCGATCTGCAGGCCGGCCGGATCCATGACCAGCAGCTTGTGCAATTCCAGCTCGCCGCGACCGGCTTCCAATTCCTTGATCCGGATCGTGTACTCGTGATTGCCGAGCGACATGTTGTCGATGATCCGCACGGCCGGTGTGATGAAGCCCATTTCTTCGGCCAGCGAGCGACGCAGGGCGCGGATCTGGTCGGTCAGCTTGCGGCCATCGACATCATTGATCAGCGGCAGCAGGCCATAACCCAGCTCGATCTTCAGCTCGTCAATGGCAAGACTGTCCTCGATCGGGGCTTCCTGGTCAGACTGGGTTTCGGCGACTTCGGCTTCTTTCTCGGCGACCGCTTCCGCTTCGGCCTGGGCCGTTCGTTCGGCGATATCGCGATTCATCCAGGCCAGGGCGCCGGCACCGGCGGACATCATGGCGAAGGGGATGAGCGGCATGCCGGGCAGGAGGCCGACCATCAGGGCAACGCCCGAAACCAGGCCGAGGCCTTGCGGGTTTGCGGTCAGCTGCCCGAACAACGCCTTGTCGGCCTGACCGTTGACGCCGGCCTTGGAGACCAGCAGGCCGGCACCGACCGAGATGATCAGGGCGGGGATCTGCGAGACCAGGCCGTCGCCAATGGTCAGGGAGGAATAGGCTGAGGCGGCTTCGCCGAAAGGCATGCCGGACTGGACGACACCGATGATGATGCCGCCGACCAGATTGATGGCGGTGATCATCAGGCCGGCCATGGCATCGCCACGGACGAATTTGGAGGCACCATCCATGGCACCGAAGAAATTGCTCTCGCCTTCCAGCTCGGTGCGACGCTTGCGTGCCTCGTCCTCGGTGATCAGGCCGGCGGACAGATCGGCGTCGATCGCCATCTGCTTGCCGGGCATGGCGTCCAGGGTGAAGCGCGCCGCGACTTCCGCGATCCGGCCGGAACCCTTGGTGATGACCACGAAGTTCACGATCACCAGGATGGCAAAGACAATGATGCCGATGACGACATTGCCCTGCATGACGAAGGAGCCGAAGGCCTCGATGACCTCGCCGGCCGCGTCCGTCCCCTCATGCCCCTTGGACAGGATCAGCCGCGTCGAGGCGATGTTCAGACCCAGACGCAACAGGGTGGTGATCAGCAAGAGGGCCGGGAAGGCCGAGAATTCAAGCGGCTTCTTGATGAAGAGGGCGGTCATCAGGACCAGGACCGACATCGAGATCGAGATCGCCAGCGACATGTCCAACAGGAAGCTGGGCATGGGCAGCATCAGCATCACCAGAATGGCGAGAATGCCGACCGCCAGCGCCACATCACCGCGCAGCGTGCGGTTCAGGAAGGCGCGGAGATCAAACCCACCCGCAGCGGGAGCGGGGGTCGGAGATGCAGCGGTATCGGCCAATGATCAGTCCAATCAGGCTACGGAAACACCCTGGGCGGGTTGGTTGGGCGCGGGAATGTCGACGCCCTGGTCCGAATAGAGTTTCAGCTTGTTGCGCAGGGTCCGGATGGAGATGCCGAGAATGTTGGCGGCGTGGGTCCGGTTGCCCAGGCAATGGTCGAGCGTGTTCAGGATCAAATCCTGCTCAACTTCCGACACCGTGCGACCGATCATGTCGGCCTGAACCGATTGGGCGGTATCTGCGGCCTGGCGGACGACATGATTGCCCGAGCCTGTGAAGGCCGAGCCGTCCGGCATGCGAATCGCGTCGGGTGTGATCTCACGACCGGAAGCCAGCAGCACGGCGCGGTGCATGGCGTTTTCAAGCTCACGCACATTGCCGGTCCACTCACGCGCCAGCAGGGAGGTCTTGGCGGCGTCGGAAATGGCGCGTTCGTCGATCGCATTGGCGGTCGAGTATTTCTTCACGAAATGCTCGGACAGGGCGACGATATCGGCCGGGCGCTCGCGCAGGGGCGGCAGGGCCAGATTCACCACATTCAGGCGGAAGAGCAGGTCCTCGCGGAAGCTGCCATCGGCGACAGCCTTGCGCAGGTCACGGTTCGATGTCGCGAGGATGCGGATATTGACCTTCACCGGCTTGGTGCCACCGACGCGGTCGATCTCGCGTTCCTGGATGGCGCGCAGCAGCTTGGCTTGCAGACGCACGTCCATTTCCGAGATCTCATCCAGCAGCAGCGTGCCGCCATCGGCCTCTTCGAACTTGCCCACGCGGCGGGCGATCGCGCCGGTAAAGGCGCCTTTCTCGTGACCGAAGAGTTCGGATTCCAACAGGTTTTCGGGGATGGCGGCGCAGTTCACCGAGATGAAGGGCGCCTGGGCGCGCTTCGATTTGGTGTGAACATAACGGGCCATGACTTCCTTGCCGGAGCCGCTTTCGCCAGTAATCAGGACGGAGGCGTCGGAACCGGCGATGCGATCGGCGAGATGGATGACGGCCTGCATGGACGGGTCGCGGGCAATCATCGGGCGTTCGTCATCGGCAATCGCGGCCAGGACCGCCGCGATCAGATCGGCGTCCGGCGGCATCGGGATGAATTCCTTGGCGCCGGCGCGAATGGCGGCCGCCGCGGCTTCGGGACGGACATTGACGCCGCAGGCGACAACGGGAACCGAAATCCGCTCGGCCTCATTGGCCTCGATCAGGGATTGGACGTCCAGATGCAGGTCGACCATGAGAAGGTCGGCGCCGCGTCCGGCACGCAGATGGGCGGTGGCCTGTTCGATCGTGTCGACGTGCGAGACTTTCGCGCCACGGTCGAGGGCGATCTTGGTGGCGGTGTGGAGTTGCCCGCCCAAACTGCCAACTATCAGAATACGCATGATATTTTCCGTCCTTTCCGCGAGGCCTTAGCCTGCGTCCCCGTCCTTGATGATTTCCGTCATGGTGACGCCAAGCCGGTCGTCGACCACCACGACTTCGCCGCGCGCGACGAGCCGGTTATTCACGTAGATGTCGATGGCTTCGCCGATCTTGCGGTCGAGTTCGACAACCGAGCCGGATGTCAGCTTCAACAGCGAATTCACATCGATATGTGCCTTGCCGAGGACGGCGGAGATATTGACGGGAACGTCAAAGACCGGCGCCAGATCGGCGGCGCTCTTTTCTTCCTCATCCATCATCTGCTCGCCGCGCTGGGGGGCCTCGACGGGCACTTGCGTGCCGTCATCGCCCAGATCGGGAAGGTCGAGATTGTCGTCAGCCATGTCAGGCCTCCTTAAGCCGCGCTTACGCCGGCGGCGGGGTCGCCGGGCGCGTCAGAGTGGGTTTCCTCGTCACTTGGCGGCGATGCCAGCCAGCGTGCGACGATGTCATTCAGTCGGTGCTCGATTTCCTCGGCGCTGCGCTGAACCGCACCGGCGCCCCATTCCAGGCGCACATCGGCATTGGGCAGGGCGTCATCGCCGCGCACCATGATGGCCCCGTCGAAACCGGCATCGCGCGCCGTCTTCTCGAGTCGCTCGGCGAGGGATTCAACGAGTTCCGGATTGCAGCGTACCGACAGGCGCGGCTCTGAGCGCAAGTCCTGCACGGCTTCCAGCGCGACCTGTTCGATGGTGTCGATCGGGTAGGCAGAGAGGGCCTCACCGGCGATCTTGCTGGCGGCAGCGATGGCCAGTCCGGCTGCTTCCTGGCGCAGGGCGTCGGATTCATTGGCAAGGCGGGCCAGGATGAGCTGCATCTGGGAGGCGATGGCCTGCAGCGACTGCGCGCAGCGACCCTCTTCCATTTCGCGGCCTTCCTCGACGCCCCACATGCGGGCCGCGTCGACATCATCCTGGGTGAAGAAGCGCTTATAGCTCTCCCCTTCACGCAGAATCTGGCCGTCATGGTCGAACTCTGTATCGAAATCAAATTTGACCGGATTCATTGTTCAACCTCCCTAGTAGATGAGTTCATCATCGGCGCCGCCATCGGCCAGCATGATCTCGCCCTTGGCGGCGAGGTCCTTGGCCATGGAAACGATGGATTGTTGCGCCTGGTCGACATCCTTGAGGCGGACCGGACCCATAGACCCCATGTCCTCGCGCATGATCTTGGCCGCGCGTTCGGACATGTTGGAGAAGAAGAGATCGCGCAAACTGTCCGAGGCTCCCTTCATCGCCAGGGACATCTGTTCCTTGTCGATGGCGCGCATGAGTGTCTGGATGCCACCCGGATCGAGCTTGGAGAGATCCTCGAAGACGAACATGAGCGAGCGGATCTTCTCGGCGCTCTCGCGATTGCGTTCTTCCAGGGCGGCCAGGAAGCGGTTTTCGGTCTGACGATCGAAATTGTTGAAGATCGAGGCCATCATCTCGTGGCTGTCATGCTTGGAGGTGCGCGCCAGGTTGGACATGAACTCGGTACGCAGCGTTTCCTCGATACGATCGAGGATTTCGCGCTGAACCGGTTCCATGCGCAGCATCCGGGTGACGACTTCCAGGGCGAAATCCTCCGGCAGCGCGCCGAGGACGCGGCTGGCATGCTCGGGCTTCACCTTTGACAGGACCACGGCGACCGTCTGCGGGTATTCATTCTTGAGATAATTGGCGAGCACGACCTCGTTCACATTGCCCAGCTTGTCCCACATGGTGCGCCCGGCCGGACCGCGCAGCTCCTCCATGATGGAATCGACCTTCTCGCCAGGCAGGAAGGAGGTCAGCAGGCGCTGGGTGGCTTCGAAGGACCCCATCAGCGAGCCGGTCGAGGACATCTGACCGACGAAGTCGACGATCAGGCGTTCCACGGCGCTTGAGGTCACCGTGCCCAGATTGGACATGGCCTGGGAAACCTCGCGGATTTCCTCCTCGTCCAGATGCTGCCACATGCCTTCACCCTCATCGCCAAGGGCGAGGAGCATGACAGCGGCCTTCTCAGGGCCGGTCAGGCGTGACGGGTCTTCAATGGCGCGTTTTTCACCCATGGTCGGACTTAACTCTCATGCAGCCAGGACCGGAGGATCGAGATCGATTCTTCCGGATGGGATTCAACGATATTGGCGACTTTCTTCAGCGAGGATGCTTTCACCTGACCATCGATCTTCTCGATGTCGATGGAGTCCTCGGCGGTGGCCACGCCTGCGCCTCCGCCCGCCGCGGGCAGGGCGGCCGGACGGCCGGCTGCGGTTGGCAGGGCGGCCGGAGCAGGCGCGCCGCTCACGGCGCCATCCACGCCGGCGCCGGCCAGGGCGAGGCCTTGTGGCATGACCATGCCGCTTGCCCCTTTGACCAGCGGCCGGGCGACCAGGAAGATGATGAGCAGGGCGGTGATGAACATCACACCGATTTCGGCGGCCCGCATCAGGTCATTCTTGGAGAAGGACATGCCGCCCGTCGCGGCGGTTCCCAGCAGCGGGTCGGTCCGGGCGAATTCGATCTGGCTGACCGTCAGCATGTCCTCGCGGGCACCGGGCTCGTTCACATATCCCATGGCCGAGCGGACCAGGGCCTCGATGCGGTCGATTTCAGCCTGCGGGCGTTCGCGCCAGGTGACGGTGCCGTCCTCGGCGGTTTCCAGCACACCATCGACAGCAACGGCGACGGACAGGCGATTGATGGCGCCGGCCTCGATGATTTCGGTGCGTGTCGTCGAGGAGATTTCGTAATTGACGCGCTCGCTGGTGCTTTCGCGGCTGGAGCGGCTATTGGGACCGCCTGCTTCGTTGGCGTCGCCAGCGTTCGGCAGGTTTTCCGAGGCCGACACGCGATTCTCGTTGGCGCCGTCCTGATCATTGGACAGGTCCTCACCGCGCTCACGCGAGCGCACGACCTGGCCGTTCGGGTCATAGGTTTCCGAGCTCTGCGTGATCGATTGGCGATCCAGTTCGGCGGTGACCTGGACGCGGGCGGCACCGGCGCCGACGACACCTTCGACAATGTCGAGAATATTCTGGCGCATCTGGGCTTCGATTTCGCCGCGGCGCTCATCCATCAGGATGGAATTGCCCGACTGCCCGTCCCCGCCGCTGGCGAGCTGGCGACCGCGATCATCGGCGATCGAGACCCCGGTCGGCTCGATGCCGGCGCTGGAGGCGACGATATTGCGGATGACGCGAACCTGCTCGGAGTTCAGGCGGCCATTGGTGGCGATGGTGACAGCGGCGGTCGGGGATTGCTGGTCGCGGGCAAACAGGCGGCGCTCCGGCAGATTGAGATGGACCCGGGCCGAGCTGACATAGTTCAGTGACTGGATGGTGCGGGCCAGTTCGCCTTCCATGGCGCGCTTGGCATTGATGTTCTGGACGAAGCTGGTCTGGCCGAAACTGTCCTGGCGATCGAAAATCTCATAGCCCACCGAAGCGCCGCTCAGCGGACCATTGGAGGCGACGCGGACGCGTGCCTCATCGACCTGGGCGCGATCGACATAGATCGCCGTACCGCCTTCGCGGATATCAAAGGGAATATTCGCCTGATCGAGCAGCTGCGACGTCGCAGCGGCATCAGCCGGGTCGAGGCCGGAATAGAGCAGGGACTGGCTGGCGCCGCCCATGGCTCCGGAGAAATACACGAGTGCGGCAGCGACGCCTGCGGCCAGGCCGAAGATCGCAGTCAGCCGTCCGGCGCCAAAAGCCCTGAACTGTTCGAAAAGCGCGTTCACGTGAAAATCCCTGCCTCATTGCGTGCGCTTCATCAGCGAAGCACTGGGCAGAATTTTCCTACCTGTCGGGTAAACGAGACTTTAATGCGCTTGCATACGTCATGACCGGAGCCCGATTAACCAATCAGGGCTCGCAATCTTTCTGCAGCGAAACATCCAGCGTCTCGCAAACACAGGCGAACGGCGGCCGAGGGGGCGCGGCCGCCGTCCTGCGTGAGCTCGCAAGGGGAGCTTGCTAGCGGTATTGCTGGATGCGTGTTGTACGCAGACCGGCCAGGCCGTGCCGGTCGATCGAGCGTTGCCAGCCGAGGAATTCTTCCACGGTCAGCGAGTAGCGCTCGCACGCTTCCTCGAGAGAGAGAAGACCGCCCCGCACAGCTGCGACGACTTCTGCCTTTCGCCGAACCACCCAACGCTGGGTGCTCGGGTTGGGCAAATCGCCGATCGTGAGCGGGCTACCATCCGGTCCAATGACGTAATTTTCTTTTTTAAGGCGCGGCTGCATGTCCGATCCCCGTTTCTTGTTTGTAGGATCAACCTACACGCAGCCCTTTAACATCGCCCTAAACCACTGGGTAAATTTACATTTAACCGTGTCGCTAAAATCCGGCTCTAAATGTTCCAAACCCGCTCATCCGCCGGTCATAAAAAATGGGCCCCGCCGAGTGGCGAGGCCCATAGTCCAGAAGCGGTTGGGTGATGGTTAGCGCTTCATCCGGATGGCTTCGTCGAGCATCTCATCGGCGGTGGTGATGATTTTCGATGAAGCGGAATAGGCCCGCTGCGTGGTGATCAGGCTGGTGAACTCATTCGCCAGATCGACATTCGAGCTTTCCAGGGTCGAAGCCGCGATGGACCCCGAGGATCCCAGGCCCGGCGGGTTGAGCGTGTAGGCACCGGATTCCGGCGTCACCGTGAACGTACCGCCCGCTTGCGCTTCCAGACCGTCCGGGTTGACGAAGGTCGCAACCGGGATCTGGTAGATCTTGCGGACAATACCATTGGTGAACTTGGCGAAAACGAAGCCGTCATCATCCACATCCACGCTCGAGAAATTACCGAAGGCGGAGCCATTCACATTGGTCGAGAGCAGGGCGGACGGGCTGTCATACTGGGTGAAGCCACCCGGTGCGTCCGGATCGCCGAAGTCCAGGGTGACGGACTGGGAGTCCACACCGGTGGACGTTGCCCACTGGAATTCATTCGCACCAAGGGCTGCGACATTGGTGGAGGACAGGAAGTCGAGCTGGGTCGGCAGCGTCGTGTTGGCACTGTCGAGGCGGCCCTGGGCGTCGAAGGCGACGGTGCCGTTCAGCATCTGGCCGTCGATCAGGGCGGCACCCGTCGAGACGTCACCGGCGGGCACCATGTGGACTTCAGCGTGCCACTGGTTCGGGGTCGAGCTCTTCAACATGGAGATGGTCAGGGTGCGGACACCACCGACGCTGTCATAGAAGGGAATGGAGCGCTGGAAGTCCGGCGTCACCGTACCCGAGGCCATATTGGTCGCCGAGGCCGTCGGATCATAGGTCGCTTCGTCAGCCGAGATCGCCTGGCTCTGCTGCAGGTTGGCATTGATGCCCATGATCGTCGTGGCTTCCGCAGCACCACCGATGGAGGACAGGTTGATCGTCTCCAGGGCGTTGAGGTCGGACGGGTTTTGCGGAACCGTGCCATCGGCTGCGACCGGCCAGCCGGCCAGATACTTGCCGGCATCATTGCGCAGATAGCCTGTCGTGTCCGGCGTGAAACGGCCGGCACGGGTGAAGGAGACCGGGTCGGAGGAGTTCGACGACGCGTCATCGCGAACCACGAAGAAACCCCGGCCGGAGATGGCCAGATCGGTCGGTGAGGAGCCGGCGGTCAGCAGGCCGCTCTCGCCGATGGCGAGCCGTGCGACAGAGCTGACGCCCGCAGCCGAATAGCCCTTGGTCGAGCTGTCGCTGTCATAGAGCGGGGTGAAAACGGCTGAGGCGCGCTTGTAGCCCACCGTGTTGACGTTGGCGATATTGTCCGAAATCGAGGCGAGTGCGTTCGAGTTCGAGATCAGGCCGGATGCGCCGGCCAAAAGCGCTGAATTGATGCTCATTATGCATGCTCCTGGCGTTTGTGTTGTTTTAACGGAGCTTTCTGCTGGTCGGGTTAGACGGCTCGCCCTTCTGGCGATCCGTATCAGGCCGGCGGCCTGGCTATGCGTTTGCGTCCTTGATTGACATCACCGAGGAAAGCGGGACGCGGATCCCGCCCATTTCCACGACGACTTCGGAACCGGACAGGTCGACACCCGTAACGCGGGCAGCGGCCTGGATATTCACGGCGATATTGTCGCCGTCAGCGTTCTGGGCGATGACTTCCAGCGAGTAGACGCCATCCTCCAATGTATTGCCGCCCTCGCCCAGTCCGTCCCAGGTGAAGTCGTGCGAACCGGCGGTGGTCTCGCCGTCAGAACGGGCCACGATGCGGTCCTCGGCATCGCGAATGATGATCGAGGACGTGGTGGCCTCGCTCGGCAATGTGTATTCCCAACTCGCCTCGCCCTCAGTGAGCATGGCTTGCGGCGTCAGGGCCGTGGCAACGCGACCGATATAGCTGACCGACGCACTCTGGGCGGCAGCCGATTGGAGCAGCAGGAGGTTTTCCAGATTCTGGTTCTGGGCGATCTGCTGCTCGACGCTCGAGAAGTCGACCAGCTGGTTCACGAACTGGGTCGAGTCGAGCGGATTCAACGGGTCCTGATTCTTCATCTGCTCTGTAAGCAGGGTCAGGAACATCTCGAAATTGTCGGCCAGGCCCGTCTGCGAGTTCGCGAGGGCGGGGCTGCTGGAGCCGAGACCGGATACTGCGTCTACCATGCGTTACTCCTAGACCTGCACATCGACGCCGGAGCGTCCGGACAGCAGGAAGCCGTAGGCAGTGCGAGGCCGGGATGCGAGTTCATCCTCGGCGCGCTGCGCCATTTCGGTTGTCTGGGTGAAGATCGGAAGGGCCTCGCCCTGGCTGCGACCCTCGTCGTCAGCCGGGTTCTGGCCGTCATTCATCTGGAAGCTCAGCCCGTCCTCGCCAAGCTCAAGCCCGGCGTCCGCCAAGGCGCGCTCGAGGTCGCGGGCCGAGCGCTGCAGCTCATTCAGGGTTTCCGGCCGCTCGACCGTCAGCACCGCATGCACGCGATTGTCGGCGCGCAGCTCGATGCGGACATCGACCTTGCCCAATTCTGCAGGGTCGAGGCGGATGTCAAAGACCCGGTTGCCGTTCGAGACCTGTTTGGTGATCTGTCCTGCCAGCTGTGTGGCGCTGTGCGGCGTAAAGCGCGGCAAGGGATTGCCGGGCCGGTCTGCAGCGAGACGACCATCGGCCCGCGACAGGTTGAAATCGGTTTCGGCCTGAAGGGCAGCCTCGGCCTGGGCCGCGTCGGCCATGGCCGCAGCCTGGACCTGGCCTTCGACCATGACGGCGGGCAGGGGTGTGATTGGCGCGCCGGTCTGCGCAGCCAGGGCGGGCGCAGCCTTGTTGGCAGCGGCAGCGGCAGCGGCAGCGGCAGCGGCTGCGGGATCGGCGGTCGGCATGCCGGCAGATGAAGGCGTGGCGCTGGTCGAACCTGCGCCTGGCTGAGCCGGTTTCCCGGCCTGCCCGGCCGGCGTGCCGACGGCCTGTCCGCCAGGCCGCGCCGCGAGACTGCTGGCGGTCTGGATGGCGGCCTCGGCCTGGCCGCGCTGGCGCAGTGGCTCGCTGACAGTCCCATCCGTGGTGGGGGTGGGCGTCTGGGTGGCCGGCGCCGTCGGAGCCGCTGCGGCAGCTGCCGGTCGGGCCGTACTGGCAGCGGCTGACTTGGACGCCGGGGCGGCGGCCGCGGGAGCCGCTTTCCCGGCAACCGGCTTGCTCGCGTCGAGGCGCGGTTCAGCCGACTTCGGAGCGGCGAGATTGGCGGCCGTCGTGACCGGCGTGGCGGTGGCCGCGGTTGGTTTGGGATTGGCAGGTGTGTCGCTGGCGGTAGCCGCCAGCGTCGCGTCCGGCCCGATCGCTGCGGTCGGAGTGCTGACGGCCTGGGTCGGGCTGGCCTGTGCGGACGTGCCTTGGGCTGGCGTGGCCTGGACCTGTGTGCCCTGGGCTTGCTGGGTCTGGGCCTGCACGCCCGGCGGCGGAGCGGCCGGCGCCAGGCTGCCTTGTGCCTGGCTGCCCGGAGTCTGCGTGGCCGGAGTCTGCGTGGCCGGAGTCTGCGTGGCCGAAGTCTGCGTGGCCGGAGTCTGCGTGGCCGGAGTCTGCGTGCCCGGAGTCTGCGTGGCCGGAGCCTGCACGCCCGGGGTTTGCGCTGGCGGGGTCTCGACGATTGTCGCCTGGCCATTCGAGGCGGTGGCCATTTGGGCCGAGAGACCCGGTCCCTGCGCTTGCGGGCCCGGCGTGGCGGCCGGGCTCGCTGTGTTCGCGGCGTGGGTCGGGTTGCCTGTCGCCGGGGCGGTCAGGCCCGGCTTGGGCAGAATGATCTCGGAAACCGGCTTGCCGGCAGCGACAGGCTTGGTGCCCGCTTCAGCATCGGGGGCCGGAGGCGCACCCGCGGCGGCCATGGCTGGCTGGACCGGCTGTTGCGGCGCCGGGGCTGATGCCTGAGCCTGTCCTTGTGCCTGAGCCTGTCCTTGTGCCTGAGCCAGTCCCTGTCCCTGGACCTGTACCTGTGCGGTGTCCGAAGGCGTCGCGGCCATCGGTGTTGGCGTCGCGGCCGCCGCAGGTGCCAGGGTCGCCGGGGTTGCCGGTGACAGTGTGGTGTCGCCGGTCGGGCTGCCAGGACCGGCATTGCCGGATGAATTGGCCGGATCAATGAAATTCTGAACCGGGCGGGCTGGCTTGGTGCCAACGGGAGCCACCGGCGCAACCGGCGTTACAGGAATGACCAGGTCATCGCCGAGCTCGACATCGCCCCCGGATGTGGCCGGCAGTACGACCGGCGCTGTGGCATCCATGGCCAGCGGCGAGGTCGAGGTGAGCGCGGCTTCGCGAACCGGTGCTGCCGGAGTGTTTCCGACGGCAAGGGCGCCGGTCGCACTGGCTCCGTTCGCATTGGCTCCGGGCGCACTGGAAAATGTTGCGGTTTGTGCCGGCGCGGTGGCAGTCGGCGCTCCGACACGTGCGGCATTTGCCTGGGCCTGGTTGGCGCTGACCATCAATGCGAATGGCGACGCGCCAGGCTCGACCGATGCGACGCCCTGCACAGATCCGCGCTCGCCGGACGCGGGCTGCGCAATGGCGCCGCCGGATCCACCGGGGTTGGAGAACAGGTTCGTCGTGGTCAGGTCCAGAGTCATCGACTCTCTTCGCTTGGCTCAAGGCGCACGTCACGCCTCGTCTCACCGAGATGATCGCAAACGGTGTGCCAGACTGATATTGGCATAACCTGCTGATTTATAGTGTTAATTTCGTGGTAATACCTCGTGGTGGGCAGGATCGTCCGGTCAGCCCTGCCCGCCGGTGGGCGCAATTTGCCGGGTTGGTCGTCTGCCGCCCCGGAGCCCTGCCGGGCCTGCGACGATCAGGGTCGGGTCTTTAAGACCGCGCGTGGGCCCGGGCGCGCGCGCGCGCCCGGCGTGGGGGCCGGGTGGCATGGACGCAGGTCCTGACCGGATTTCGCAGCCGGCGCGGCGTCTGGCCCACCGCTTGCGATGGTTAAGGCAGGTCTCGGCCATCGCTGTCGGGTCAGGAATTCGGAAAGCGCATGAAAAAGCAAATTGAGGCAAATGGTTACGGCATGGAATGTCAGGTGGAGGCGCCCTTCGGGTTGACCGCCCCGCTGGGCAATGCTTGCCGCTTTGACGGCAGATATCGCCGCAACCGCTTCTTTTTTGCCGACTGCGCAGGGAGCCAGCCATGTCGTTGAGCGGTATTCTCGGTAACGCCCTTTCGGGGCTGCAGGCCAGCCAGGCCGGTTTGCGGGCGTCGTCCAACAACGTCGCCAATGTCAACACTGCCGGCTATGCCCGCACCATCGCCAGTTTCGAAGCCCGCAATGTGGGTGGCGTCGCCATGGGCGTTCAGGTCAATGGCATCGTCCGTGTCGTCGATCGTCATCTCCAGCTGACCTCGCTGCGCTCGATCTCGGAAGCCGGCATGACCGAAGCCCGGGCCGGTGCCCTGGACCGGTTGCAGTCGCAATTCGGCAATCTGGACGATAGCGGATCGATCTTTGCGCGCCTGAATTCAGCCTTCAACGGGCTCTCCCAGGCCAGTGTCGATCCAACCCTGTCCGTCGCCCGTCTGTCGGCCGCAGCGGATCTGGACAGCTTCTTCACGGAAGCCCAGCGCCTGTCGGGTGAAATCCGGGCCCAGCGCCAGGAGACCGACGCCAAGATCAATGCGACGCTGCAGCGCTCCAACGAAATCCTTCGGGAAATCTACGAGCTCAATTCCAACGTCCAGAGCGTGTCTGCCGGTGGCGGCGACTCCTCCGGCGCCGAAAACCGGATTTCCGAACTGCTCGACGAGATGTCCGGCTATATGGATATCCGCGCCGATTTCCAGGGCAATGGCCGCGTTGTGCTGCGTACGACGGACGGCGTTCTCCTGCTCGACAATTACCCGGCCACGCTGACCTACAAGGTTGCCGGCACCGGCTCCTATGGCGTCGAGTACGGCAAGATCTATGCGGACTCGCCCAATGGCGCGAACCCGCAGGAACTGGACAGCCATATCGCGTCCGGTGAGCTGCGCGCCCTGATCGATCTGCGCGACAAGACGCTGCCGGATGTGGCTGAGGAATTGGCCGAGATGGCGTCCGGCGCGGCTGATGCGCTGAACGCGGCCCACAATGACGCCGCCTCCTATCCGGCCCCGCAGAGCCTGACCGGTCGCAATACCGGCCTGACCGCGGCCGATGCCCATAATTTCACCGGTGCGACCACGCTTGCCGTGGCGGACAATTCCGGCGTGCTCGTGCGCCGCATTGATGTCGATTTCGACGCCGGCACCTATTCCGTTGACGGCGGCGCCGCCGTCGGCTTCGCCGGGACGGTCGGTGATCTCGCCACGGCGCTGAATACAGCCCTGGCCGGCGTCGGTTCCGCGAGCTTTACCGACGGCACGCTGAGTGTCTCCGCCAGTGCCGCCAATAATGGCGTGGCCTTCCTGCAGGACGAGACCACGCCATCGGATCGCGGCGGGCGCGGCCTGTCACACTTCTTCGGACTGAATGATCTCGTCCGTTCGGACTCGCCGGGCTTCTTCGAGACCGGCCTGTCGGGAACGGACGTCCACCAGTTCGCCACCGGAACCGCGTTGAATTTCCGGATGGACACGATCGATGGCAAGACCGCCAGCACCTATTCCATTCCGATGGTCACAGGTGAAACCGTCGACGACATCGTCACCGCCCTCAATGACACCACGACCGGGATGGGGCGCTATGTCACCTTCTCGCTGGATGGCAATGGCAAGCTCTCCTACACCGCCAATGCGGGCTATGAGGGTTATGAGCTTTCCCTGACCGGCGATGACACGTCACGCGGCAGCACCGGCGTGCCTTTCTCCAAACTCTTCGGGGTCGGGCTGGAAGCCAAGGCGGCGCGCGCGGAATCCTTCTCGGTCGATACCGCCATCCGCGCAGACTCGGCCCGCCTTGCCCTGGGCAAGCTGGACATGGATGCGGCAACCGTGGTGGGCGATTTTGTTCTGGCAGCCGGTGATAATCGCGGCGGCAGCGGCCTGCAGGCCGCGCTGTCGACATCCCGCAGCTTCAATGCCGCCGGCTCTCTGGCCGCTTCGACGGCCAGCCTGGGCGACTACACCGCCCGCATTGCCGGCACGATCGGTTCCCGCGCAGCCCGTGCCGAGAGCGAGGCTGCTTCGGCGGCGACGTTGCAGGCGACAGCGGCTCAGAAGCGGGCCGATGTCGAGGGGGTCAGTCTGGACGAGGAACTGGCAGCGATGACGCTGTACCAGCAGTCCTATAACGCCGCCGCGCGCATGCTGCAGGCGGCCAAGGAAATGACCGATACGCTGATGCGGATCGTCTAGGAGGTTTATGCGTCATGACCCGTGTTTCCACCTTCGCGGCAAACCAGAATGCTCTGATGGACCTGATGAAGGCCCAGAAGTCGCTCTTTGATGCGCAAAAACAGCTGACGACCGGCAAGCTGGCCACCGATCTCAAGGGCGTCGGCCACCAGGCCGAGACGCTTTCCGCCACCCGCGCCGCCCTGCAGCGCGCGCAAGCCTACGAGCAGGCGGCCGTGCGGACCGAGGCACGGCTGGAGACCCAGGATATTGCCATGGGTCAGATGGCCGAGGCGATCACCGATCTGCGCCTGGCTGTCACTTCCAAGGATGGCGACTACACGATGCACCAGGTGCGTGAAGCCTTTAACAAGGTCTCCAACGCGCTCAACATGCAGCATGCGGGGACCTATATCTTTGGCGGTACCCGCACCGATACGGCCCCCGTCGAGACCAATGACATCGATGACCTGATCCCGATGGGCACCGCCAGCGAGGCTTTCGTCAACAATGATCGCCGTCCCCAGGTCCAGCTTGACCAGAATCTGACCATCGACACCGGCATGCTGGCCAGTGATGTCGGCGGTGAGGTTTTCGACAGTTTCAAGCGTATCGCCGATTTCAATGCCGGCGCCAATGGGCCCTTCGATCGGCCCCTGAGCGCGCCCCAGGAAACCTTCCTCAATGGCGAGATCCAGAATGTCATCACGGCGCTGGACAATCTCTACACCAAGATTGGCGAGAACGGCGCGGCCCAGGCCAATGTGGAAACGATGAGAAACTCCCAATCCGACCGCCAGACCTTCCTGCAGCAGATGCTGTCGGACCTCGAGGATGTCGACATGGCCGAAGCGGCGACCCGCTTCCAGCAGGCCCAGACCGCGCTGGATGTCTCGGCAAAAACCTTCTCCTCGCTCAGCCAGGTCTCCCTGCTGCAATATCTGAGATAGGTCGGGGGACGGTCTCAGGCGTATTCCCGATTGATCGGGCTCGCGGTGGCTTGCATGCTTGGCACATTCACGGGAGGCCGCATGCTCAAACGCATTCTTGTTACCTTGATCACCATGACGATCGGTGCCGCGATCGGAGCCGGATGCGTCTGGCTGGCCACCGGCCATGTCGGCGCCAGCCTTGTGGCCGCCGCCCTCATGCTCCCGATCTTCGGCCTGCTCGGGCTCGGCCTTGGTGGCGCCCTGCTGGATCGCAACAAAAACCCCGCCGCGATGAGTGCCTATGTCGGCAATGCCGGGAATATCCGCTCTTAACCTCTCCCCTTAAAGCGCCTATATAGCCGCCTCCATCAACCGTTTGCTGCGGGCCTTGACCCCGCTGGAGGCGATCTATGACGACCCAAGAAACCGGCCGCGCCCGTGCGCAGGCCGATGATCTCATTGCACAATTGGGCCTTGCCGGCGATCCGCTGGGGCTGGGAGGCCATCCCGGTGACCACCGCGTCGTGGTGGCCATGTCCGGCGGCGTCGACAGCTCGGTGACCGCGGCCCTGCTGCACCATCTCGGCTATGACGTCGTCGGCGTGACGCTGCAACTCTATGATCATGGCGCCGCCATGGCCAAGAAGGGCGCCTGCTGTGCCGGCCAGGATATCTATGATGCCAAGCGCGTCGCCGAGGCCTGCGGTTTCCGTCACTATGTGCTCGACTATGAAAGCCGTTTCCGCGAAGCGGTGATCGAGGAATTTGCCGACACTTATCTGGCCGGCTTCACCCCGATCCCCTGCGTGCGCTGCAACCAGACCGTCAAATTCGCCGATCTGCTGACCACCGCCAAACAGCTGGGCGCGGTGTGCATGGCGACGGGGCATTACATCCAGCGCGCGGTCGGGCCCAATGGCGCCGAACTGCGCCGGGCCCACGATGCCGGCAAGGACCAGTCCTATTTCCTGTTCGCGACCACGCATGACCAGCTCGATTTCCTGCGCTTCCCGCTGGGCCATCTCAACAAGGACCAGACGCGGGAGCTGGCCGAGGCCTTCGGTCTCATCGTCGCCGACAAGCCGGACAGCCAGGACATCTGCTTCGTGCCCCAGGGCCGCTATGTCGACATTGTCGAGAAAGTCCGCCCCGGCGCCTCTAGGCCGGGCGAGATCGTCCATGTCGATGGCCGCGTGCTGGGCACACATGAGGGTGTGATCCGCTACACCGTCGGCCAGCGCCGCGGCCTGAAAATCGCTGTCGGCGATCCGCTCTATGTCGTCCGCCTGGATGCCGACAAGGCCGAGGTCGTCGTCGGCCCGCGCGAAGCGCTGGAAGTCGACACGATCGCCCTGAAGGACATCAACTGGCTGGGCGATGAGGCCCCGCTGGACGGCGCACCGGTGCAGGTCAAGGTCCGCTCCACGCGCCCGCCCGTCCCCGCCGCGCTGTCGGTCGAAGGTGACAGCATCAGCGTCATCCTCGCCAAGGGCGAAGAAGGCGTCGCGCCGGGCCAGGCGTGTGTCTTCTACTCATCCGACGACGCCGATCGTGTCCTCGGCGGCGGCTGGATCGCCAGCACGAGCGGCGGGCGCGGTGGTGGCTCAAGCACCGGGGTCAGGTTGATCGGGTAGGGCGCCTTGAGGCCCCTCACGGATGATTCGCTGTGAGCCCCACGTGAAGGCGCGCTTGCAACGCCTATATCGCCATCCCCGCTCTGCGACCTGCGTTCGCAGGTCATCCGGCTGGGATGACAAAGTGTGCCTACGCGTTGATTGAGAGAGATCGCGCGAGCGCGACCCCTTCACCAAAACCACTTGGCAGCCAGCGGGCCGCATCCGGCAAGCGGATTATGGATGAGTGTGCGCCGCGGGCGCGTATCTCTCAAATCGCAACTTATCCCCGCCCTGCGCCCCCAATACCGTCATCCTGACGCAAGTCAGGACCCAGCCTCGCAGACGCGGTTTCACCCGTCCTGGCAATGGCTTGCGTCGCAATCTGGGTCCCGATTGTCATCGGGGTGACGGTGTGTGGGGCGGATAATCGAGAAACCTTATCCCCACCCCTTCTCACCCACCGCATAATCCTCCCGTCCCGCGCTGCTCGAGGCCCGGATTGGTGATCCGGGGGCGTTGGGAGAACGGAGCTCGTCCGGTTGCCTGGAAACACCGCCAGACCAACCCGGCGTGGCCATCGGCAGGACGGCGGCACAAAGCTCGACCGTTTGTCCCTGTCGGTTTCGAGACGGGGCCCGCAAGGGGCCCGAGTAAATCTCCGTGTGCGAGGTGCCCCCGGCGCCACCCACAAAACTTCCATAGCAAGGCACCGGCAAGGCACCTCGCACCCCTCAACTGCCCAAACCGCCAGGCCTTCGCGCCGTGGCGATGCTGGCGCTTGCCGGTGATGGCAGGCGCCGCCTATCCTGACCATCAACCCGGCGAGGCCTGATGCGTATTCTCCTGATCCTGATTTTTGGCGTCCTGCTGGCCCCTGTCGCCCGGGCCCAGCCGGCATCACCGGACCCGGCCCCCTTTCTGGAGCGATGCGAGGCGGGCGAAGGATTCGCCTGCAGCTATGCGCACGGGCTGTTGCAGCGGGCAGACCGGACCTATTGGCTGACCGATGAGGGGGTCAATTTGATGTTGCGCAGCTGCAGCCTCGGCTCGGATGGGGCGTGCTGGCTGTTCGAGCGGATCAATGAGCCCAATCCCTATGATGATGTCCGCTATGATCGCGACCGCTATTTGCCGGTGGCGCGAGCGGGCTGTGCGAACCGCTCGTCGATGGCGTGCTGGCAGGCGGCCGGCTTGCTGGAGGATGGCAGCGAGGCCGAGCGACTCGAGGGACTCGCCCTGGCAAACCGGTCCTGCGAGCGCGGTTTCAATGATGGGTGTGCCCGTGAGGCTGATATCCTGGCCTCGCTCGGACGGGACCCGCTCCCGGCCCAACGCGAAGCCTGTTACGGCAATCGCCCGGGACGTATGCGAAAGCAGGAGGATTGCGCAGCGGCCTGCGCCGCGGATGATGCGATGGCCTGCCACGAGCTGGCCCTGATGTATCATCGCGGGCGCGACGGCGCCCAGACCATGCGCCGCGATGCCGACCGGGCGCGGGAGCTGTTCGTGCAGGCCTGTGAGCTGGGCCTGGAAGAGGCCTGCCGCGACTAGAGCGGCGCGGTCACGCCCTTCCACCCGACCACGACCAGCCAGTGCAGGATCACGGCGGGCCAGATCGATCCGCTGAACCGGTAAGCCATCGTGCAGGCAAGGCCGAGCGCGGCGGTGATGGCGAGAAAGCCGGGTTCCAGAAAGAGCGTTTGCGCCATCGGCAGGCCAAGCCAGACCTGAATCGGATGCCAGAGCACGAAGGCGGTGATGGCGAGCGCGGCGCGAATCCGGCCCGTGCGGCCACCCAGGACGACCCTGAAAACCAGTTCCTCGGTCAGGCCCGGAATAATGAATGCGACTGCTGCTACCGCTAACAATCTCACCGGGTCATCCGTCACTGCAAAGGTGAACAGGGGTTCAACTGTGTTGATTGTGAGCGTTGCGACGACAAAAGCGACAAGGATTAGAAGGGATTGCCCCCAAGTGGCCAATCCCGGCCATGTCCGGACCGCGCGTTTCGCATCTGCGAAAAAACTTGACGCTGTGCCGCATAATTCGATCATGCGCGCCAGACTAAGACAGAATATTCCCAGAGGAGAGATCAAATGAGTGCTGTGGACGATCCCATCGTCATCGTCGGCATGGCCCGCACCCCGATGGGTGGCCTGCTCGGTGAACTTGCACCCCTGTCCGCCAATGAACTCGGCGCGGTTGCCGTCAAGGCGGCGATGGAAGAAGCCGGTATTGCCGGTGATGACATCGACCAGATCCTGATGGGCAATGTGCTCATGGCCGGCCAGGGCCAGGCTCCGGGTCGCCAGGCGGCGATCAAGGCTGGCCTGCCCAAATCGGTCGAAGCCACGACGCTCAACAAGATGTGCGGTTCGGGCATGCAGGCGGCCATCATGGGTCGCGCCTCGATCGCCGCGGGCGATGCCGAAATCATCATCGCCGGCGGCATGGAATCCATGACCAATGCCCCGCACATGCTGCCGACCCATCGCGGCGGCTTCAAATACGGCCACGACACCATCAAGGACCACATGGCCCAGGATGGCCTCGAGGACGCCTATGAGAAAAAGCCGATGGGTGGCTATGCCGACATGATTGCGGAGGAACACCAGTTCACTCGCGAGCAGCAGGACGCTTACGCCCTGGAAACCCTGGCCCGCGCCCAGCGCGCCACCGAAGAGGGTGATTTCAAGCGCGAGATCACGCCGGTCACGATCAAGACCCGCAAGGGCGAGACCGTCGTCGACACCGACGAGCTGCCGCGCAAGGCGATGCCTGAGAAAATCCCCTCCCTGCGTCCGGCCTTCTCCAAGGACGGCACGGTGACGGCGGCCAATGCCTCGGCGATCTCCGATGGCGCTGCGGCCCTGATCCTGATGCGCCTGTCGGAAGCCGAGCGCCGTGGCCTCAAGCCGATTGCCAAAATCGTCGCCACCGCCGCCCACGCCCACGAACCGGCCTATTTCACCACCGCGCCGGTTCCCGCCATGCGCAAGGTCGTCGAGCGCGCCGGCTGGCAGATCGGTGATGTCGATCTGTGGGAAATCAACGAGGCCTTCGCGGTCGTGCCGATGATCGCGATGAAGGAGCTGGGCATTTCCCACGACATCATCAACGTCAATGGCGGCGCCTGTGCCCTGGGTCACCCGATCGGTGCTTCCGGGGCCCGCATCATGGTCACCCTGCTCGCCGCGCTGGAAAAGCACGGCAAGACCAAGGGTGTTGCCTCGCTCTGCATCGGTGGCGGCGAAGCCACGGCGGTGGCCGTCGAGCGGATGTAAGCCTTGTCCTACAGGCGGACATGAAGAGGGCGCGGCCGGATGGCTGCGCCCTTTTTTGATGCCTCAGGCCTTGCCGCACACGAATGCCGGAAAACGGACCGCCCCGCATGCTGCACTGGCGAAAGTCCGACGCCGGCCTCAGCCGTCGATATGCCCGAGCGGCAGGCCGCGGCCTTCCTTGACATTGCGGATCTGGACCGAGGTGCGGAAGTCGCCGACCACGTCCAGCGGGATCATCTTCTCCGACATGAACTCGTTATAGGCGTCGATATCGGGGGTCACGACCTTGAGCAGGTAGTCATAGGGGCCGGTCATGGTGCAGGCCTCGGTGATTTCCGGGAAGGTCTGGATGGCCTTCTCGAATTTCTCGTAATTGGCCTTGCGCGCCGGCTGGATCTTCACTTCCAGATAGGCGGTGAACATGAGGCCGATCATGCGTCGGTCGAGCTGGATCGAGCGGCGTTTGATGATGCCCTCGGTCTCCAGACGGCGAATCCGGCGCCAGCAGGGCGAGGGGGTCAGGCCGACGATTTCGGCAATGTCGGCGACGGATCGACCCGCATCGACTTGCAGGGCTTCGAGAATGCGCACATCAATCGTGTCCAGGGTGACGGTCATTATTTCCTCAAATCATGATTTCGAGAGAAAATAATTCAACTTTCCGCACTTGCGAACCCCGAAATGGCACCGCATTGCTATGCTGGACAAGACCAGCTCTTCCGCGCTAGACGCCGGTCGCGTTTCCGTATCATCGCGGGAACCCCATATAGGCACGTCCTGCCGAAGTTTTCAGCGAGAGCCCATGGCACACACTGAACCCCGCTTCCACGTTCCCGCGCCGCATGTGCGTCCCGGAGACACGCCTGACTTTTCCCATATCGCCATCCCGCCCGCCGGGGAGGCCAAGCGGCCTGCAACCGATGTGGCCGGTATGGAGACACGCGATCTGGCCCTCGGCCTGGTCCGCGTGCTTGATCACAATCACCAGGCAGTGGGTGAGTGGGATCCCAAGCTGGACCCGGATGTCCTGCGCGAGGGACTGCGTCACATGGTGCTGACGCGGGTTTTTGATGACCGCATGCTGAAGCTTCAGCGTCAGGGCAAGATGAGCTTCTACATGAAGTCGACGGGCGAAGAGGCGGTCTCTGTCGCCGGCGCCATGGCGATGCAGAATTCCGACATGGTTTTCCCGTCCTATCGCCAGCAGGGCATCCTGTTTGCCCGCGGCCGGGACATTGTCGACATGATGTGCCACTGCATTTCCAACTCCCGCGACAATCTCAAGGGGCGCCAGCTGCCGGTCCACTATACCTGGGCCGAGGGCAAATTCTTCTCGATCTCGGGTAATCTCGCGACCCAGCTGCCGCAGGCTGTCGGCTATGCCATGGCCTGCGAGTATCGCGGTGATGGCGAGATTGCCGCGACCTGGATCGGCGATGGCTCGACCGCCGAGGGCGATTTCCATGGCGCCCTCGTTCTGGCCTCGACCTATCGGGCGCCGGTCATCGTCAATGTGGTCAATAACCAGTGGGCGATCTCGACCTTCCAGGGCATCGCCGCCGGGGACGCGCCAACCTTTGCCTATAAGGGCATGGGCTATGGCCTGGCGTCCTTGCGGATCGACGGCAATGACTTCCTCGCCGTCTACGCGGCGACCCGATGGGCTGCCGAGCGTGCCCGTGCCGGACATGGCGCGACCGTGATTGAGCACTTCACCTACCGCGCCGATGCGCATTCCACCTCGGATGACCCGTCCGGCTATCGCCCCAAGGGCGAGAATGAGATCTGGCCGCTGGGCGATCCGGTCGAGCGTCTCAAACAGCACCTGATCGGTCTGGGTGAGTGGGATGAGGAGCGCCATGCCGCGCTCGAGAAAGAGCTCAACGAGATGGTGATCGCGTCCTACAAGGAAGCCGAGACCCACGGCACGCTGCATGACGGGCCGCTGTCGCCGGTCGAGTCGATCTTCGAGGATGTCTATGCCGAACCGGACTGGCGCCTGCGTCGCCAGCGCCAGGACCTGGGAGTCTAGATCATGGCCAAGATGAACATGATCCAGGCCCTCAATTCCGGCCTGGACAACATGATGGAAAGCGATCCCGACGTGATCAGCTTTGGCGAGGATGCCGGCTATTTCGGGGGGGTCTTCCGGGTTACCGCCAATCTGCAGACGAAATACGGTCTCGACCGCTCTTTCGACGCGCCGATCAATGAAGCGGCCATCATGGGCATGGCGATCGGCATGGCGGCAAAGGGCTTGAAGCCCGTCGCCGAGATCCAGTTCGCCGACTATATCTTCCCGGGCCTGGACCAGATCGTCTCGGAAATGTCCCGCCTGCGTTACCGCTCGGCCGGTCAGTTCACCGCTCCGGTCGTGGTCCGCTCGCCCTGTGGCGGTGGTATCCGGGGGGGGCAGACCCACTCGATGAGCCCGGAAGCCTTTTTCACCCAGGTGCCGGGTGTCCAGGTGGTCATGCCGTCCAACCCCTATGACGCCAAGGGCCTGCTGATCGCCGCGATCGAGAGCCCGGACCCGGTGATCTTCTTCGAACCCAAGCGCCTGTATAATGGTCCGTTCGAAGGCCATTCCGGCGGCGCGCTGTCGTCCTGGGGCAAACATCCCAAGGGTGAGGTGCCGGAAGACTATTACAGCCTGCCGATCGGCAAGGCGGAAGTCGTGCGGGAAGGCTCGGCGATCACCATCGTCACTTATGGCACGCTGGTTCTGGTTGCCCAGGCGGCCGCCGAGAAGGCCGGTATCGATGCCGAAGTGATCGATCTGAAGACCCTGGTACCCTATGATCTCGAGACGATTGCCCGTTCAGTCAACAAGACCGGTCGCTGTATCGTCGCCCAGGAAGCGCCGCGCACATCGGGCTTTGCGGCCGAGCTGGCCGCCCAGGTGCAGGAAGAATGCTTCTATGCACTCGAGGCACCGATCCAGCGCGTGACCGGTTGGGATACGCCCTATCCGCACGCCCATGAATGGGCCTATTTCCCGGGGCCCGACCGTTTCATCAATGCCATGAACGCCGTTCTGGAGGCCTGATCGATGAGCGAATACCGTTACAAGATGCCCGATGTCGGCGAAGGGATCGTCGAGGCGGAAATCGTCGAATGGCACGTCAAGGAAGGCGATACGGTCACCGAGGACCAGCATGTCCTGGACGTGATGACCGACAAGGCCACGGTTGAGATCCCCTGTGCCGTCAATGGCACGGTGACCAAGCTGGTCGGCGCGCCGGGCGATGTTATCGCCGTTGGTACCGAGATCATGTTCATCGCTGTCGACGGCGCGGCTCCGGCCGAAGACGCGGCCCCGGCTGAGGATGCCAAGCCGGCCGAACCGGCCAAGCCCGCAGCGCCGAAAGCCGCCGAGCCGGTCGCCGCCAGCGTGGCGCCGTCGATCGCCAGCCGTACGGGCGGTGAACGCCCTCTGGCCAGCCCGGCCGTGCGCAAGCGGGCCCTGGAAGCCGACATCGACCTGGCCAATGTGCCGGGCACCGGCCCGGCCGGTCGTATCACGCATGACGATCTGGACGACTTCATCAAGTCCGGCGGCCGTCTCGTGGCCCGCTCGGGTTCGGGCAGTTCATCGGTCCGCGCGCCGCGCACCGGTATCACCGAGGAGAAGGTGATCGGCCTCCGCCGCCGCATCTCCGACAATATGTCCCACGCCCAGCGCACCATTCCGGATATTGCCTATGTCGAGGAAATCGACGTCACGGCGCTGGAAGAATTGCGGGCCCATCTCAATGCGACCAAATCGGATGACCAGGCCAAGCTGACCTTCATCCCCTTCCTGGTCATGGCGCTGACCAGGGCACTGCCAAACACGCCCCAGGCCAATGCCCATTTTGATGGCGAGGCGATGTTGCTGACCAAGCATGATGCCGTGCATTGCGGGGTCGCTGCTGCGACGCCGAACGGTCTCATGGTGCCGGTCATCAAGCATGCCGAGAGCCTCGATATCTGGCAGATCGCGGCCGAGCTGAGACGTCTGGCCGGCGCGGCCAAGGACGGCAAGGCGACCAAGGACGAGCTGACCGGTTCGACCATCACCATCACCTCGCTGGGGGCGATCGGTGGCCTGGTCACCACGCCCATCCTCAATGCGCCGGAAACCGCCATTATCGGCGTCAACAAGATGCAGACCCTGCCGCGCTACACTGCCGAGGGCCTGGTCGTGCCGCGCAAGCTGATGAACCTCTCCAGCTGTTTCGATCACCGTATCGTTGATGGCTATGAGGCCGCCATGCTGATCCAGGCCGTAAAGGGCTATCTGGAAAACCCGGCGACGCTGTTCATGTGAGCTGAGCGAACAGGATGATGCGACAAGAGCGGGACACCCGGATCGGGCGTCCCGCTTTTTTGTGGGCGGATGGTCGGGTCGGTTGGTTTGGTGGGATTGGGGCCAGGCGATGGTTGCCAGTCTTAGTCCCCGCCTGGTTTATGTCGGTCTCCGGTCGGCGTAATCCCAGCGCCAGCCAAGGCGTTGACTGACAGCATTCGCCAAGTGGCGGTTGGGCCGCTTTTCCTCCACAACGTGGCGAAGTCGCCACCCCCTCCACAGCTTCGGGGGCCCCTCCCGATGGCATCGGGAGGAAAGCTACCCCGCCCAATCGCCGGGCATCAGCGCGTCCGGCATGTTCTGATAGCTGACCGGGCGCAGGAAGCGGCGGATCGACATCGTGCCGACCGAGGTGGCACCGAAATTGGTCGAGGCCGGATAGGGGCCGCCATGGACCATGGCGTCGCAAACCTCGACACCCGTGGGGAAGCCATTGGTCAGGATGCGACCGGCCTTGCGTTCCAGCACCGGCATGAGTTTCTGCCCGAGCGCCGTATCGCCGTCTTCCATGTGCAGGGTGGCGGTCAGCTGGCCCTGCAGCGAGTGGGCGATTTTCAGCATGTCGGCCTCGTCCTTGACGGTGACCACCAGGCCGAGTGGCCCGAAGACTTCCTCGCCAAGGGCTTCATTCGCCAGCCAGTCAGCTCCTGTCGTGACGAAAAGATAGGGCGTGGCATTGCGCAGATCGCAGGTCGTGGTCAGGACTTCGCGAACGCCGGATGTGCCGCGGATGACATCGCGGCCCTTCTGGTAGGCCTGGGCAATCCCGTCGGTGAGCATGGTTTGCGGGCCGACTTCGCCGAGGCCGGTGACGGCGGCCTGGATGAAGGTCTCGGCCTCAGGGCCATCGATGACGACTGCGATGCCCGGATTGGTGCAGAACTGGCCGGCGCCCATGGTCAGCGAGGCGGCCCAGCCTGCGCCGATCGTTTCGGCGCGGGATGCCATGGCGCCGGGCAGGAGGAACATCGGATTGACCGATCCGAGCTCTCCGAAGAAAGGGATGGGTTCTGGGCGTGCCGCGCACAGGTCGAACAGGGCACGACCACCGGCCAGCGAGCCGGTAAATCCGACGGCCTTGATCAGCGGGTGCTCGACCACGGCCTGCCCGACCGCGCGATCCCCCCCCTGGATCAGGCTGAACACGCCGGGATGCACGCCGCAGGCCTTGATGGCCGCGTCGATGGCCTGGGCGACGAGATCACCGGTCCCGGGATGGGCGGAATGGCCTCTGACAACGACCGGGCATCCGGCCGCCAGGGCCGCCGCGGTGTCACCACCGGCCGTGGAGAAGGCGAGCGGGAAATTGGAAGCGCCGAAGACGGCGACCGGGCCGACCGGGCGCTGGACGAGTTTGATATCCGGGCGCGGCAGGGGCGCGCGGTCCGGCAGGGCGGCATCATGGTGCGTGTCCAGATACTCACCCTTCAGGATGTGCTCGGCGAAGAGGCGAAGCTGTCCGACCGTGCGACCGCGCTCGCCATTGAGGCGCGCGTCCGGCAGGCCCGTCTCCTGGGTGCCGATCTCTGTGATCGCCTCGCCGCGTGCATCGATCTCGTCGGCTATGGTGTGGAGGAATTTGGCGCGATCCTCGCGTGAGGAATACCCATAGGACCAGAAGGCATCCTCAGCGGCCTGACAGGCCTGGTCGACCAGGGCCGGCGTGCCGACGGCGAATGCATGGGACGGGCCGTGAGCCGGGCTTGAGGTGAAGCTGGCATCGCTGCCGATCCAGTTTCCGGCGACAAGGTGTTTCCCGATGATCATGGCGTGTCCTCAGCTTGCTTTACAGGTGTCATGCCTTAATTGTCTGAGTTATTCAACAGGCCCGGCTGTGAGTTTTCACCGGCGTCCCGCCGGCCTCCAAACGGCCTCCACCTGGCTTGACGATGGCGCGGGATCAAAGGCACAAATGCCTCCAGAGGGGTGCCCGAAATGCCGTCAGTCATCAAACAGACCTGGTCCGACAGCGTCTCCGTCATCGCGGTCTGGGCGGCCGGCATCTTCTTGCTGATGTTCTTTCACAAGTCGGTCGGTATCCAATCAGAGTGGATGCCCGGGGTCGTCTTCGGCAGCTTTGCCGCAATCCTGGTCCTTGCGCCGATCGGCTCGCTGCTCTGGCGGCGCCTTGCCCGGGCCGCCTAGGCTCAGTCAGCCCCTTTCCCTTTATCCCCCGAACCGCTAAATCCAACCCCGGAAAACGCGTTTTCGTGCTTTGATCTTCCAAGGAGCGCCTGTGATGCAGACACGGTCTTGCCAAGTCCTCATTGTCGGAGGTGGCCCGGGCGGCTATCCGGCCGCCATCCGCGCCGGCCAGCTGGGTCTGGACACCATTATTGTCGACAAGCACGGTCTGGGCGGCACCTGCCTCAATCGCGGCTGCATCCCCTCCAAGGCAATGATCCATGCAGCGACCAAGTTCGAGGAAATGGGCAAGCATGCGGACGGTGATGTGCTGGGCATCTCGCTGGCCGAAGCGCCCAAGCTCGACATGGGCAAGCTGGTGGGCTGGAAAGACGGCATCGTCTCCAAGCTCACCGGCGGGGTCGGCCAGCTGATCAAGGCCGCTGGAGCCGAGCACATCGCTGGCTGGGCCGAATTTTCCAACGCCAAGACCTGTGTCGTGACGATGGAAGATGGCGAAAAGGTCGAGATCACGGCCGAGCATGTCATCCTCGCCACCGGCTCGGTTGAGGTTGAACTGCCCTTCCTGCCGTTCGGCGATACCGTCATTGGTTCGACCGAAGCGCTGAACCTGACCGAGTTGCCGGAAAACCTGATTGTGGTCGGTGCCGGCTATATCGGTCTCGAGTTGGGCATCGCCTATCGCAAGCTGGGCTCCAAGGTCACTTTCATCGAAGCGTCGGATGGAATCCTGCCGCTCTATGACAAGGAGATCACCCGCCCGATCACGATGTGGCTGAAGAAGCACAAGGTCGATGTGAACCTGTCCTGCAAGGCCAAGGGTGTCACCGAAACGGGCGGCAAGGCCGTTCTTGCCTATGAGGATGCCAAGGGCGCGGCCAAGACCATCGAGGCTGACAAGATCCTGGTCGCGGTAGGTCGCAAGGCCTGTCTGGACGGCTGGGGTTTGGAAAATATGGGTCTCGATCTGGATGGCAAATTCATCAAGGTCGACAATCAGTGCCGCACCGGCATGCGGGGTGTCTTCGCCATCGGCGATGTCGTCGGCGAACCATTGCTGGCGCACAAGGCGACGGCCCAGGGCGAGATGGTCGCGGAGATCATCGCCGGTCATCGCCGCGAGCATGACCCGGTCTCCATAGCCGCGGTCTGCTTCACCGAGCCGGAAATCGTGGGCGTCGGCCTGACCCCGGACGAGGCCAAGGCCAAGGGCGAAGAGATCATCACCGGCAAATTCCCGCTGGCCGCCTCCGGGCGTTACCTCTCGATGGAAGCCGGGTTGGATGGCGGTTTTGTCCGCGTCACGGCGCGCAAGGAGGATCATGTCATCCTCGGCATCCACGCCGTGGGCACCCATGTCTCCGAACTGTCCGGCGAGTTCGCCCTTGCGGTCGAGATGGGCGCGCGCCTGGACGACATTGCCGGCACGATCCACGTCCACCCGACCCTGACCGAAGGCTTCGCCGAAGCCGCCCTGACGGCGCTGGGCCACCCGATCCATATTTCGGCACCGAAGAAGTAGCGCCTTCCTCGCCAAGCCCGGATTTTCTCCGGGCCTGGCCACTGCCCCTCAAAGGGGGAAACAGACGGCGACGTTCCTCCCTTTCAGGGCACGGCGGCGCCTCGCCATCGCTTGGGATCTGCTGTAATCCGGGGCTGTGTTCGAGCGGCTCCGGGGGATGTACTGATGATGCGCTTGGTGATGGCAGTTGTGGCTGTGCTGGTTGCGCCGGGCGGGCTGCAGGCCCAGTCGGATGAAGCTGTGGATCCGCGCGCGCGTGTGTCCATGAACCCGAATTCCCGGACCCCGGACCATATCAGCCAGCTTGTAGGGCCTGCCCCGACGGCCGAGGTCTATCACGGTGAGCTTGCCCCCCGCACGATCTATCGGATCGAAGCCGATCCCGAAGCCGGTTTCCACTGGCCATACTACCTCTTTGTCCCGGATGTCGTGGCGCCCGGTGGTGCGGTGTTGGTTGAACCCAATAATGACGGCCTGTTCGGGGCACCGTTCGAGACGCATGATTATTGGGCGGCTATGCGCAACGAACAGCTGTTTGTCGATTATGGGCGGCATCTCGGTACGCCGATGCTGACTCCCGTGTTTCCACGGCCGCTCGTTGATGGCCCTGAGGGCAATCTGTACATCCATGCGATGACGCGCGCCGCGATGCTGCATCAAGAGCCGCGATATGCGCGCCCGGACCTGCAATTGCTCGCCATGCTGGATGATGCACAAGCCAAGCTCGCAGCGAGCGGGTTTGATGTCAGCGAGGATGCCCTGTTCTGGGGGTTTTCAGCTGCGGGTGATTTTGTGACCCGAATGGCCGCCCTCCATCCCGAGCGGGTGCGCGCTGTTGCTGCCGGTGGACTGGGCGGATTGCCGATCTTGCCTGTCAGCGAAGTTGACGGCCAGGCGCTCAGCTTTCCCGTCGGTGTCGCGGACCTGGAAATGGTCACTGGGCGAGCGCTGAATGCTGAGGCGTTGCGGGAAACGCCCGTCCTTCTCTACCAGGGCGGCGCCGATGAAAACGATTCCGTGCGGGCGCCCCCCTTCACCTGTGATGCATTCCGCTCGGACAGCTATTCCTGTGAGCAGGCGCAGTGGGTGAATGAGACATTGGGCGCATCGACACTCGACCGGGTGCCGTTTGTGCAGGATCTCTATGTCGGCTTCGGCATGCGTGATTTCAACTCGCTGGCACTCCCCGGTGTGGAACATACCACCCCGCCGGAAATGGAAGAGCGCATTCGTGACTTTTTCGCCTGTGTTCTGGCCGGCGGAACGGCGTGTGCCGCCGGTATCAGCCTGTCGGACGACATGACAGGGCAGAGCGAGTAAGCTCGCGATACGGAGACCCCGGGTCTCGCGCGTCGAGCGGGCTTCATTGAATACCGCCCATTCACTTCCCTCGCGTGCGCACGCGTGAGACGACTCCGTATCAGGCTTGAGGAGATGACATGGACGACGGACAGATCGGTTTGACCGGCATTATCGACCACAAACCGCTCGCCCCCGGCGAGGGTATGGGCTGTATCTCCTATGAAACCGCGTTGATGCGGACCATTACGCCCAAGCCTGATGATTTCGACGAGCTGGGTCACGTCAACAATGTTGTCTATCTGCGCTGGGTGCAGGAGATGGCGGTGACCCACTGGCATCTCATCAGCCCGCCCGACACAGTGGCCGGGGAAGTCTGGGTCGCCCTGAAACACACGATCGAATACCGCGATCCGATCCTGCCCGGCGAAACCGCCGAGATCCGCACCTGGCTGGGAAAGGTGCATGGCCCCCGTTTCGACCGCCATGTCGATATCCGCAAGCCCGGCGCCAAACGCGTCTCTGCCCGCGCCACCACCGAATGGTGCCGGATCGGCCGCGAAAGTCGCCGCCCGATGCGGATTGGGGAAGATGTGATGGCGGCGTTCGGCCTTGTGGGGGCAGAGCTGGAGTAGGCGCTAAAGCCGTTCTGCCACACCCAGCGCTTCCGCCACAGCATTCAACTGCCCGATCGTGATGTCATCCATCGGGATGCCTTCCTTGCCGCGCTTGCCGGCGATCGCCCGTTCCGGGTCGCCGGGATAGAGGACGGGGCTGTCCCAGTCCATCGGCGGGGAGGCGAGGGCGTAGCGGGCCATGGCGTCGGTCTCGGCCTGCATCCAGTCGGCGTCGCCGAAGGCCGCCGGGTCGATGAAGATGGAGAAGAGGCCGTTGCTGATCCCGCCCCTGCGGGGTGTGCCCGGCTGGATTGTGCCGCCTCCGCCCAGTACGCCGGCCAGGAGTTCACAGGCGAAGGCGAGTCCATACCCCTTGTGCTTGCCCAGCGGGGTCAGGGCGCCTGCCAGCTCAAACCCGGCCATGCCGCTGGGGTCGGTCGTCGCCATGCCGTGCTTGTCGATCAGCGAGCCGCCCGGCACGGGCACGCCGCGATTGGCGGCGATGCGTACCTTGCCCAGGGCGATCTGGCTGGTGGCCATGTCGAGCAGGAAGGCGGGTCGGTTCGGCGTCGCCGGATAGCCGATACAGACCGGATTGGTCCCGAAGCGCGCATCCGTACCGCGATAGGGGGCGACCAGGGGCGCATGGTCGGTCACATTCACAAAGTGGATCGAGACCAGGCCGGCAGCGGCCGCCTGTTCGGCATAGGCGCCAAGGCGACCGAGATGATGGACATGTCCCAGTGTGGCCGCGGCGAGCCCGTGCTCGCGCGCCTTGACGCTGGCCCTCTCGACCAGGCGCTGACCAGCCGGAGCCCCCCAGCCGCCATCGGCATCGATGCGCAGGATGACGCTGGTATCGGCCAGCACCTGTTCCGAGGCCTCCAGATTGACCTGGCCGCGCTTCATGTGTTGGGCATAGGCGGGCAGGAGGCCGGCGCCATGGCTGTCATGGCCCTTTAGGTTGGCGTCGACCAGATGGGCGGCAACACAGGCTGCGTCATCCTTGCTGGCCCCGCCCTCACTGAGAACAGTGGCGCAAAACTCCAGAAGATTGGTCGGGTTCAGGCGGCGTTCCGGTGTGCTCATCTCTGGATCAATCTGCCTTTCTCAATAAACCGGCTGTATGCATAAGATTTGTGCGGTTCCGTTATGGCTTTATTAAGCATAGATCAGATCGAAACCTGTCACATTTTGGCACAATCGGGACTTTTGGGAGCGAGAAAGCCTTTAAGCTCCTGATTTTGTTCGAATAAAAAATCAATCCAAAAACCGCCTTTTCCGCGTCGGTTTAAAAGTTTGGCAACCGCTCTCGTGCATTCTCCATCTCGTCGGGCAGCAAACGACCCGCATGAATTCAACACGGCGTTCGAACACGGGGAAAATCCCGGACGCGCCATTTTAAAATGGATGAAGGGTAAGTCATGAAAAAGACGGGAACCATGATTCTGGCAGCCGCGATGTCGGCTCTGGCTTTCACTGCGGCTCCGGCACTGGCTCAGGACCGCGAGCGCACCGCTGTGGAAGCTCCGGAATATCCGCGAGGCGCTGAGCGTCGCGGCATCGAAGGTTACGCTGTGGTCGAATATACCGTGTCGGAAGACGGCTCGGTTGCCGAGGCCTCGGTTGTCGAAGCGGAACCGGAAGGCGTGTTCGATCGCGCCGTCCTGCGCGCCATCGAAGGCTGGGAATATGCCCCGGCTGCAGCGGCAACCGCAGGTGTACAGCAGCGTTTCGACTTCAGCCTGGGCGGCTAAAGCCCCAAGGCCAAACGCTAATCAGCGAAAGAACTGAAAAGCGTTTACCATCATAAGAATTCATTTACGGCGGCGCGTTAGCGTCGCCGTATCTTTTTGAATCGGGGCATTAACCCTAGGGGCCTTGCAATGAATTCTGTGTTCGCCAAATTCTTCGACAAGACGACCAGTATCCGGGTCCGGCTCCTCGCCGCATTCGCGCTGACGTCTTTGATGACCCTGATTGCTGCGATTGTCGGTGTGACCGGCTTCAACTCGGCCAACCATGCCGTCGAGCAGATCACCAATCGCGCGATACCTGAAACCCAGGCGGTGGATCGCCTGTCCGAGGACAGTGTCGGTCTGACCGGTGCGCTCGGTCAGTTTGCAGGATCGACCACGGTTGAGGCCCGCCTCGAAAACTACAACCGCGTCACGGATTATCGCGACTCCCTGAGCCAGAGCCTCTCGGAGCTCCAGGCGCTGTCCGGTACGAGCGAGACGGCAGCCCTGCAGGCCGCTGTTACCGATCTGAACGAGTTGGTCGAAGGCATGAATGAGGTGGTCGAGCGTCGCCTGCAAATTCGCGACAGCCGCCGCGATGTCACTGCCGCAGCGCGCACGGCCCGGGCCGATCTGGCCGCCAGCGTCGAGGGCGCCCTCGATTCCAGCGACGAAGCCGATATTGAAAGCCTGTTGCGGGCCCTCATCGCCGCCAACCAGATCATGATCCAGTTCAATGAGGTCGATACCTCGGCAACCACGGGTGCGGTTGATGGCGTCTTCGACCGGTTCGATGAAGCCGCCGGCGAGCTCGACGTCAATTTTGCCATTCTCGGCCCGATCGTTACCGACATCATGCAGACCCAGGCCGACAATCTGATCAATTTCGGTGAAGGCCGGTCCGGCGTGTTTGAATTGCGCAAGGCCGAGCTGGCCGCCGTGGCCGCCGCCGAAGTCGTGGCTGAGGAAGCCCGCATCTCGGCCGAAACCCTGCTGGCCAGCGTCCAGGACTTCAAGACGGAAGTTGCGGATCGTGTGTCCGATGCGACGGCCGCCGCAGACGCTGCCGTGATCACCGGTCGCATCCTGCTGATTGCCATCGCCGCCATTGGCCTGGTTGTCGCTGCCGCGATTGCCTGGTTCTACGTCAACAACATGCTGCTCACGCGCCTCAGCGCCATGGCCCGCACCATGGGTGCATTGGCCGAGGGCAATAGCGATGTGAATCTTGGCTTTACGCCCGGCAAGGACGAAATCGGCGACATGGCGCGCTCGGTGGATGTCTTCCGCCAGAACGCCATCGAGCGAGCCCGCCTCGAGGCGGAGACCGAAGAAGAGCGCCGCATGAAGGAAAAGCGCTCGGCTGCAGTCGAGAGCCTGATCCAGGTTTTCGAGCAGGCTTCCAGCGACGCACTTGGCCAGGTGGCCGAAGCCGCGACGCGCATGGAGACCTCAGCCCGGGCGATGAGCTCGACCGCCGCCGCGACCACAGGCAAATCCGCCGCTGTCGCCCAGGCCTCGGAAGGGGCGTCCCAGAACGTCCAGACCGTGGCCGCGGCTGCCGAGGAAATGGTGTCTTCGATTGGCGAGATCTCCCAGCAGATCTCCCGCTCAACGGAAATCGCCGATTCGGCGGTTGACCAGGTCGAGCAGACCAATGGGGATGTTCAGCGCCTCGATGATGCGGCCAAGTCGATCGACAATATCGTCAGCCTCATCAACGACATCGCCGAGCAGACCAATCTCCTGGCCCTCAACGCCACGATTGAAGCGGCCCGCGCCGGTGAAGCCGGCAAGGGCTTTGCGGTCGTCGCCTCCGAGGTCAAGGCACTGGCCAGCCAGACCGGTGCGGCCACGCAGAACATTTCCGAACACATCTCGGGCATCCAGGGCGCGACGGCCAAGGCGGTCGAAGCCATGTCGTCGATTGGCGGCACGATCCACGAGATGAGCGAGATTGCCACGGCGATTGCCGCTGCCATGGAAGAGCAGCGTGCGGCGGCGGGCGAGATCACCCGTTCGGCCCAGGAAGCGGCCGACGGCACCAGCGAGGTCTTCACCAATATCCAGGAAGTCGATCAGGCGACCTCGGAAACCGGGGAGAGCGCAGGCGAAGTGCTTGAGGCCTCTCTGGCCGTGTCGCGTCAGTCGGACTCGCTCAAGAGTGCCGTTGAGCAATTCCTCACAGAGGTCCGCGCGGCCTAACTGCGAGAGAACTGAAATCCGCCAGCGCCCACGGCTTGCCAGCCGTGGGCGCTGCGCGTATACGGCGTGCCTCTCCCTTGCGGAGAGGCAGGTGTGGCGAGGTAGCTCAGCTGGTTAGAGCGCACGACTCATAATCGTGAGGTCGAGAGTTCAAGTCTCTCCCTCGCCACCATTTCCCCCTCCAGATCACGGCAAGCCGACACCCGAACAGGCCTATGCGCGGCGTGCGACATATCCGCCTGCGGCCGCTTGACGGGTGGCAAGGTCGGGCGCGCCGACCCATATAGGCAGCTTGCCATTTCCGGAGGCCTCGGCCATGTCGCGTTCCAATATCCTGTCCGTCATCGCCGCGGTCATTGTGCTGTCCATGTGCGCCGCTTTCGTGATCTTTGGCATGGTCAAGCTATCCGGAGTGGTCATGACCGTGCATGGCTGGATCGCCCTCGGTCTGGGCAGCGCGGTCAGTCTCGCGCTCGGCGGCGCACTCTCCGCGGTTCTCATCATTTCGCGCCGCCGCGGCTTTGACGAAGCCGCCTGGGACGCCTCGCGCCATTCCGAACCGGACCTCTGACCCGAGCCAGAGGACGGGTCTCCGCGACGCGGTTGGCTTTGCCTCACAGAGACCCGCACCGTCCCGTCACGCCTTGCCTGTCGACCGCGCGGCGGGGAAGGTGTCAGCCAGCGGGTCAGACCGGCGCCGGACAGTTGCCGCGAAGCGGGCGTGATAGTCCGGATTTTCCGTGCCCATCCAGCGATCCCACCAAGTGAAGTAGAGACCGAAATTCGTGCCCGGCTGGGCGTGGTGAAGATCGTGATGGGTGACGGTCGTGATCCAGTCGACGAGCGGTCGCCCGTCCTGGCGAGCCGGGAATATCTCGACGCCACAATGCCCGATCGCATTGCGCACGATCTGGTGGATGCCCCACAGGAAGAGTACGGGCAGTGGCACGGGCAGGACGAGCAGGATGACCGGCAGGAAGAGCGCGTGCAGGGCGGCTTCGCCCACATTGAAGGCATAGGCTGTCCAGGGGGTCGGCGTGCGCGATTGGTGATGCAGGCGATGAAAACGCCGGAACCAGTGCGGCTGGTGCATGAGACGATGTGTCCAGTAAAACCAGGTGTCATGGGCCAGGATGAGACCGACGAGCGAGACGATGAACCAGACCGGGCCGCGGGCCATGGGGTCCGCATAGGCTTGCGACACCCCGATGAGCATTTCCAGCACGACCAGCGGTCCGATGATCGCAAAGACCGTGACGGATCGCAGCGAGGCCAGTATCTCGCGCCGGATCTGCCCCGGCCGCGGCAGGCGCGCCTGGATGCGTCGCGGTGCCAGGATCCGCGCCAGCCAGACATGGATAACGAGATAGACGATCCCGGCGCCCAGGACATAGCGCATGAGATCGCTCAGAAAGAGATCCGGCGCGGTTGAGTAGGCCTCGATCAGAACGTCTGGCAGGGCGGGTGGATTGGTCAACATCTGGTACCTCATGGCGTGTGTGAGGGGCCAGATTGAGGGCCGAATGGACGCCCGTCGCGGCGTTGGCGAACGCGCTCAATCTTTCTTGAAATCGATGCGAAAAATCCGGTTTTGATCAGGCGCGTGCGAGCGCGGCACGGCGAAAGAGGGTCGGCGTCGTGCCGGTCTCTGCCCGGAAAGCCCGGTTGAAAGGCGCGATGGAGCCGTAACCCAGATCGAGTGCAAGGGTCAGGACCTGGTCATGCGCGCGCTCCGGTGACGCCAGCAGGCGTTTGGCTTCGGCCAGGCGGTGCTTGTTCAGGAAGGCCGAGAAATTGCGAAATCCCAGGCCCTGATTGATCAGGCGCCGAAGCCGGTGCTCGCGCGTACCCAGATGCCCGGCGAGGGCGCCGACCGTGAGGCCGGGCTCCCGATAGAGCCCGTCAGTCATGGCCTGTTCCAGCCGTGCGGCAAGCGGCCTGTCCTCCGGCGCCAGCCGGACCATGTCCGGTCCGGGCTGCTTGCCAGAGCTGTCGGGAGGGAAGAGGTCGGTCGGGGCCGCGATCAGCCAGCCCGTAAACAGGACGGCAAGGCCGAACAGCGTCATGCCATGCGCCTGGAAGACCCAGTCCGGGAAAACAGACCCGGCAAAGCGCACTTCCATGACCGAGATCGTGATTCCCAAAATCGCCACGAGGCCGGCCAGGGCGATTCGAAAGCGGCGACGCGGCTCGATCAGGTCGTCCGGCCAGTCGCGGATCGCCAGCACGGCTGCGTGAGCCATCAGGAGGATATTCACCGCCTGCCAGAGCAGGATCGAGATCACCGACAGGCGCGACCCCTCATCGGGCAGGAAATGACCGGTGGCGGCCAGGACAATCAGGCCGAGTGGTATGAGGCGCCAGCTCCGCCAGACGAAATGATCGTCGAACAGGGCGGTGGCAAACCACCAGAACAAGACCCCGGTCGGGATGGCGAGCAGGTTCAGGAGCAGGGTGGCAGGGCCGAGCGCCTCGGAGATCAGGTTGGAGGAGACCAGCGCATAACCGGCAACGCCGAGCGCGAAAAGCAGGCCGAGGCGGGCGCCGACCGCTCGGCCGGCATCGCGCAGGAAGATCAGCGCCATCATCAGGGCCAGGCCGACTGTGCCGCCGCGCGCGAGGATTTCCAGTATGGCTGATGTTGTCATGGGCTCCGGCCGGTTTCCTGCGTGACTGTCTCGCCGCCCGTCCGACTGTCGGGCGAGTCGGGACGAGGCGTGCCCCGGGTGATGGCCTCATCGGCGGGGCGTGTCTGCGCATTTTCGAAATCGATCGACCGTGGCGCTGTCATTGTACGTCGGCCTCCGAAGCCACCCAGGCAAGAAAACCCGGGGCGCTGCTGTCCGCGTCGACGGGCAGGCCGATCAAGGCAGGCTCGTCATAGGGGTGGAGTTCGGCAAGGCGGACGACAAGTGCCTTCGCGGCGCTCTGGGTCGTCTTGAACACGGCCACGCATTCGCTTGCCTTTGCGATCTCGCCCCGCCAGCGATAAACGCTTGTCATGCCGGGCAGGATGTTGGCGCAGGCGCATAATCCCTCGGTGACGACAGCCGTGGCTGCGGCACCTGCGCTCTCGGCATCCGGCCAGGTCGTGTAGATCAGGCGTAGGCTGTGCATGGCCAAATTTCTCCCCATCGGTATATAAGCGCCGCATGAGCCAGACCTCCACCCCTGCAATCGCCAGTCGATCAGCCCTTGTCCTGTTTTCCGGCGGCCAGGATTCCGCGACCTGCCTGGCCTGGGCGCTGAACCGTTTCGAGCGCGTTGAGACGGTGGGTTTCGACTATGGCCAGCGTCATCATGTCGAGATGGACGCCCGCCAGCAGGTTCGCTCCGGTGTCCACGAGGACTTTCCGGTCTGGGGCGAGCGCCTCGGCGAGGACTTTGTCATCGATCTCTCCGGTTATGGCGCCATAGCCGAGAGCGCGCTGACCGCCGACCGCGCCATCGAAATGGAGGCCAACGGCCTGCCCAGCACCTTCGTCCCGGGCCGAAACCTGGTCTTTCTCACGGTCGCGTCGGCGCTGGCCTATCGGCGCGGTCATGGTGTTCTTGTGGGCGGGATGTGCGAGACGGACTATTCCGGCTATCCCGATTGTCGGCGCGAGACGATTGACGCCATGCAATCTGCCCTCGGCCTTGGTCTCGACACCGCGCTGAGCATCGCCACACCCCTCATGCATCTCGACAAGGCGCAGACCTGGGCGCTGGCTGACGAGCTTGGTGGTGCGACCCTGACCGACTTGATCGAGGAGGCCAGCCATACCTGTTATCGCGGCGAACGCGGGGCGCGGCATGACTGGGGCTATGGCTGTGATGACTGCCCGGCCTGCGAGCTGCGGGCGCGTGGCCATGCGGCGTGGAAGGCGGGTGTATCAGCATGACCTATTCGGTGAAGGAACGCTTTCTGACCGTCCAGGGCGAAGGCGCCCAGGCCGGCCGACCGGCGGTTTTTCTGCGCTTCGCCGGCTGCAATCTGTGGAGCGGCCGCGAACAGGACCGCCACAAGGCCGTCTGCAATTTCTGCGACACTGATTTCATCGGCATGGACGGGCCCGGCGGCGGGCGCTTTCAGACGCCTTCAGACCTTGTTGAAGCGGTCGCGGAACTCTGGCCGGGTGGCGGCGCACCATTGGTGGTGTGCACGGGCGGCGAGCCACTCCTGCAGCTCGACAAGCCCTTGATCGACGCCCTGCATGCGCGCGGCTTCGAGATCGCGGTGGAGACCAATGGGACCCTCGCGGCTCCCGAAGGCATAGACTGGATCACGGTCAGCCCGAAAGGCACGGCGCCTGTGGTCCAGACCTCCGGCCATGAGCTCAAACTTGTTTACCCGCAACCGGAACTTGACCCGTCTGCATTTGAAGGCTGGGACTTCAAGCGCTTCTCCCTGCAGCCCATGGATGGGCCGCACATGATGGAGAATGCCCAAGCGGCCTTCGATTACTGCCTGGCCCATCCCAAATGGTCGCTCTCCCTGCAGACCCATAAATGGATCGGCGCGCCTTGATCGGCTAGCCGGTCAGCTGCCGGGCATCGGCGCTGCGCCAAGGCTTTCGGCCAGCGCGGTCGAGAAGGCGTGGAAGGCAAGCCTAGTGTCTGTCCAGACGCCATAACCGGCCCCGTCACCGCTGTCCGGGTTGAACCAGGCATAGGTGAAGGAGGCGATCAATTCACCATTGGCATCGCGCAAGACCGCTTCCAGTGACGCGCCACCATTGGCGTGCTCGGAGTAGTGCGCGGTGTCCATGACCTGGATCTGGTTCATGGTCGGCCGGTTTGGCACGACATCGGTAATGGTGACGCTCAGCACGGTTTCCCGGGTGGCCACGCCATGCCAGTCGGCATCGATCAGGGCCCGCGACAGATCATCGTGCAGATAGCGAGCCAGGCGAGCCAGCTCGACTTCGCCCAGACTGTCAGCCTTGGCCCGTACAAGATCGGAAAAACCGATCCGGCCAATCTCGATGGATCCGCTGGCCTCGCTCTGGAAGTCGGCCTGGAAGGCGTCGCCATTCTGGGCCAGGGCTGGCGAGGTCAGGCAATACAACGCAAGTACACAAACGAGAGTACGCATGTCGGTCTCTCCTGGGTTCATGTCCCCCCTGCGATCGCATCATCCTATCACAATTGCGTGTCCGGCATCAGGGCCCTGCTCGCGATTTCCTTGCTGCAGCACAATAAAAAACGGACGCACCCGCGAAGGCGCGTCCGTTTCATCCGGCGATCCGGCGTAATCAGGAGCCGGTGTCGGCCCGCTCATCCAGACTGTCAGAGATCTGGTCCGCAAAGCGCGAGAAAGTCCGCCGCGCATCGGTCCACTGGGCATAGCCGGTGACGTCCTGGATATTCCAGCTGCGCCAGCCATAGCTGTAGGTTTCGAGGACTTCGCCATCGGCCGAGACGAGTTCGGCTTCGACTTCAGCACCACCAACGGAGATGGAGGAGTGGTGCAGGGCGCGGGTCCCGCCCATCTGCGCCATGGTCGGGCGGTTGGGCTGGGCGTCGAGAATGGTCGCGTTCAGCGTATAACCACCATCGCCGATCTGGCCGCGGAGCTCGCGCTCCAGCGCCGTGCGCAGATAGCCGGACAGGCGCTCGAGTTCGCGCTCGCCGAAATCCTCTGCACTTTCTATAAGTTCCGGTCCATAGCCGATTTCGCCAATGGCCACGGGCTGGTCTGCCAGCGACGGGCTGGACAGGGCACCCAGTGCCAGAATGGCCGTCATTGTGCGCAACATCACGTGCCTCCTTGATACGTCTGCAAGCAGTCCCTCAAGGCGCAGTGTAGCAGTATCAGGGGGTGATTGAGAAGGCACAGACAGGCGATGGCGCGCCTGTAAGCTTCATCTAGTCGTGATCGTGGTCATGATCATGGTCATCATCGTCATCACCCGGCGTGATGACGTCGATGGCCGCGCCTCCCACGGCCGCCGTGGTGCGAACCGCAGCGCCGGCCGTACCGACGGCGACATCGGTCGCCAGGGCCGCGGCACCAACAACGATGCAGCCCGACAGGGTCGGGGCGAGGCCGAGAATGGCGATCAGGGTCAGAATGCGGCGCATGGCTCTCTCCGGTTCAATCACCCCTGTCATGCCAGACCAGGTGTTTCCGCATGGTGAATGCGGCCGTCACCCCCGCAGGGGTGCCAGGCCTCAGCGTCCCTCGCGCCACCAGCCCAGACCCAGCATGGCCGCGATCAGCAACACCATGAGCAGACCCGGCAGAAGCGGGATGCGGGTCGAGGCGCGCACGACATAGCGTTCATTGCGTTGCAGGCCGAGCCAGGACCGTCCGGCCTGATCGGCGGACGCGCGCGTGCGTCGCAGGCCCGGCAGATTGGCACCGGGACCATCGCCAATGGCGAACAGGCCACCGCCCGTGACGTCCACGAAGGGGTCAAGCAGATCCGCATTCGGGCGCAGGTCGGCATATTCCATCGGATTGATCGGGCCCAGGGCCGCGACGGTTGTCAGATCGCCGGAACGCAAACGCACCAGACCGGATCCACTGGCCGGGACACGGGCCGCGAAATGACCCGGCTCGCCCTCGGTTTCGGTCATGGTGACCACGTCCTGCCGGCCATCGGGCCAGGTCAGCTGCAAGGGCGGCGGCGTATCGGACAGCGTGACCCGGTCGACCTGCAATTCGCCATCGGTGGCGAAGGCGGTCAGCCGCTCCTCGTCGAGCTCCGGTTCGCGCATCAGCCAGTGAGCGACGCGGCGGAACATTTCGGCATAGGGTCCGCCGCCCTCAAAGCCGCGTGACCACAGCCAGGTCTGATCCGACATGACGATGGCGGCGCGCCCCTGGCCCGAGCGCTGGACCACCAGGAGTGGATCGCCATCGGGTGTTTCAAGCAGCGTTTCACCGCCCAGGGCCGTGCCGTGGATATGGCGCAGCCAGCGGCCCCATTGCGGGCTTTCACCACCACCGGCCAGCCCGGCCGTGACCGGATGGCGCAGACCGGTATCGGTCGGCTCCGGAGTGAAGGGCGCATCGGTGATATAACCTGTCGGGCGCACGGGAAGAACGGCGGCCAGGGGGGTGCGGTAAAGACTGGGCGGACCGGCAAAGGGCGGACCGGCAGTCACCAGCAAGGCGCCGCCATTTTCCACATAGCGCGAGATATAGTCGAAATAGAGCGGCGGCATGATATTCCGCCGGCGATAGCGGTCGAAGATCACCAGGTCGAATTCGCTCAGACGCTCGACGAAGAGCTCCTGGACCGGGAAGCCGATCAGGGCCAGCTCGTCGACCGGGGTCGAATCGCGGCGATCCGGCGGCCGCAGAATCGTGAAGTGAACCAGATCGACCGAGGGGTCGGACTTCAGCAGGTCACGCCAGGCGCGGGCACCATTATGCGGTTCACCGGTGACCAGAAGCACACGCAGACGATCGCGTACGCCCGAGACGGAGACCGCAGCGCGGTTATTGATCAGGGAGAGTTCCTGCGGGCCGGCCTCGACTTCGGCCTCGATCACATTCTGGCCGCGGCGTTCCACCGGAACTTCAACCCGGGTCGAGCGGCCGATCGGGATCGGGTGGATTTGCGGATCGCCGCCCTCAAAGCGGAAGGCCACGGAGGCTGTGCCCTGCATGGCATCATCTTCGACGCGGATCACAAAGGATACGGTCTGGCCGACAATGCCGTAGCGCGGGGCTTCCTCGATCACCAGCCGGCGATCGCCGGCCGAGCGGTCGCCGGTCATCACGTGGTGGATGGGGGCGTCGACATTCAACGCATCGGTATCAAGCGGGGCGTCATGGATCTGCCCGTCCGTGACCAGGACCACACCGGCGAGCCGGTCCGGCGGAGCGGACGCCAGGGCCGCATTGACGCCGTCAAACAACATCGTGCCGTCGGCGGTTTCGCCAGCCTCGACCTCGATCAGGTCGAGCATGGGGTCATTCTCGGCTTCACGGCGCAAGGCCTCGGCCATTTCCCCGGACGCTTCGCGGCGGCCGCCCACCGTCATCGAGGCAGAGGTGTCTGTGACCAGCACGGCGACATCTGGCAGCGGGTCGCGTTCTTCTTCCACGAGCGATGGATTGGCCAGGACAAGCGCAATCATCAAGACGCCGAGCGAGCGCCAGATCCAGCCGGACATTTTCTGCAATCCGCCGATCGCGATGGCCAGCAGCGCGATACCGGCCAGTCCGCCAATCACCGACCAGGGCAGGAGCGGGGCGAAATCGAGCGCGGAAACCGTCGCGCCGAGGGGCAGGCTCTGGGTCACGCTCATTGGCCGAGCCTTTCCAGGATATCGGGAACATGGACCTGATCCGCCTTGTAGTTTCCGGTCAGCGCATACATGGCGATATTGACGCCGAACCGGATCGCCATTTCGCGCTGGCGTTCGCCGCCTTCAATGGGTGCGGCCGCGCCGCCGCCATCGCCGCGCGCCCAGGCCGTGGCCCAGTCATGCGATCCGATAATCACGCCGGATGTGCCATCACGTGAGGCGCCATCGGGATTGGCCTCGACCCAGACCGGTGAGCCGGTATGGCGACCGGGGAATTCCTGCAGCAGATAGAAAGCGCGTGTCAAAACGTGGTCCGCCGGGATTTGCGACAGGGCCGGGACATCAATGCTGTCGAGCACATTGACCAGGCCGGGATGTGGCGCGCCGGCGCGAAGCATGGAGATATCGGCGTCCTGGGTATCAAAGATGATCAGCCCGCCAGCGGCCAGATAGGCGGCCACACGGCGCGAGGCCTCCGGGCTCAACGGGCCTGCATCACGGGTGACCGGCCAGTAGAGCATCGGGAAAAAGATCAACTCATCCGTATTCACATTCACGGCCAGGGGCGGTTCCGGCTCCATGGCGCTGCGCCGGAAAATCTCCTGCGACAGGCCGGCGAGACCGGCCTCGCTGCGAGTGTCGATCGCAGTGTCGCCTGTGGTCACATAGCCGAACCGCAAGGTGAGGGCGGCCTGCATCATTTCGTCGCTGAGGGCGACACGCTCGGGGGGCGTGTCCTGGGCCTGGACCGGAGGCGCGACCGCCAGCGGCAACAGGCCAAGCGCGAGCAGGGCGGCCGCCGTGGCGGCGCCGAAACGCGCCGGAAGCCGACCTGCAAGGCCCAGGGCGATCAACACGTCGAGTGCGAGCATGATCAGGGCCGCGGCGAGAAGCCAGGCGTCGAAATGCTGGGCGCGAGGGCCATCAAGACCCGCGAAACGGGCGCCGGGAAGGTCGCGGGGCAGAGGCTCCATGCGGGTATCCGCTCCGATCACATTGAGGGCAGAGGCCGCCGAGCCAAGCCGGTAGAGGCCGGGGGGCGCGACGGGGGAAACGATTGTGGTGTCGAAGGCGGCAGCGGGAACCGGTCTCGCACTGACCGGTGCCGAGACCAGCTGGCCGCCCGCATCAAGCGCCTGATCGAGCACCCAGGCCCCATTGCCGGGCACAGAGGCAGAACCGCCCTGGGACAAGCCCATCAGACGCTGCAACATACGCGGGAAGAGGCCGGAGAGCGGCAGGTCTGACCAGTCCGGGCTGGCCGTGACATGGAAGAGCACGATCCAGCCGCGGGCGCGACGTTCGGCAGTGACGAGCGGGGTGCCGTCGACCAGGCGGGCCCAGACGCGGTCCGGCGTGGCACTGCCGGGCTGGGCCAGGACCTGGCGGTCAATCGTGGCGGAATTGTCGGCGGGCAGGCCGGCAAAGGGCGAGGTGTCCGGGAAGCCGGCAATACGCTGGGGCTCATCCCAGTTGAGCGAGCCACCGAAGAGACGTCCGCCCTCGCGCAGGATGACGGGCAGAAGGTCATCTCCCTGGGCGGCCAGGCGCGGACCCGCGAAACGGATCAGGACCCCGCCTTCATTGACGAAATCGACAATGCGCTGATCGTCCGAGCGGGCGCTGTCAGTCATGATGAGGACCGAGACATCCTCCGCCAGAAGGGCGTCGAGATCGCCATCGATCAATTGGGCATGCGGGCCCAGCGCGCTGCGCACATAATGCAGGTCGGAAAGAAGGGGTTGCCCTTCATCGCTTTCCAGCGTGATCAGGCCGACCCGGGGACGCTGCCATTGATCGCCGAGCAGGCGGACCGAGGCGGCGGAGCTGCTGCCATCAAGGCGCAGGCTGGCAATGCGATTGCGCAGATCGAGCGGCAGACCGATATCGGCGCTGGCCATGCCCTCGCCAGCTGCAAATTGCAGATCGGTGCGGGCAATGGCGCGTCCGTCACTGCCCAGGGCCGTTACGGCGACGGTGCGCGGGAAATCACGCCCGGCGCGCAGGACGGAGACAGTCAGCCCGTCCGCAGCCGGTTCCGGCGCCGCCAGACCCAATGGGGCACGGCCGGCATCGGGTTCGATCACGGTGAGGTCACCCAGAGCGTCGAGGGCGCGCGAGAGGTCCACAGCATCGCGGCTGTCGACACCGTCGCTCAGCCAGGTCACCGCCATCGGCGCGTTCAGGGCATCATTGGAGCGGGCCTCATTGAGGCGCTCGGCGGTGGCACCGCGGTCAGCGGGCCAGGGTTGGGGGGCGGCGGTTTCGAGCTGGCGACGCGCACTGTCGGCATTGCCCGGGCGCAGGGCCGGGATGGCCTGACCGGTCGCGGCCGTTGTGACCAGGGTCACGGCTCGCCCATCGCGCTCGGCTTCATCGATCAGGCGTTCGGCTTCCTGGCGCATGTCATTCCAGGCTGCCGCGCTGGCCCAGCCGCTATCCATGACGATCAGGGCCGGGCGGGTTTCTTCCTCGACACTGGGCGGGGTCCAGACCGGACGGGCCAGGGCGATGATGACCAGCGCTGCAATCAACAGGCGGAAAAGGATCAGCCACCAGGGTGCGTGTTGCGGGGTCTCGGCGTCATCCGGCGCACCGAGCAGCAGGCGCAGGGGTGGAAAGATGGCGCGTTTGGGGGCCGGCGGCGTGGCGCGCAACAACAGCCACAACAGGGGCAGGGTCACAAGGCCGGCCAGCGCCAGCGGGGCGCCGAAGGAGAGGGGGCCGAGAGCAAACATCAGGTCAGACATCCCTCGCGAGGGCGCGGAAAAGGGCGAGCACGGCGCTGGTCGCCGGCCGGTCGGTGCGGTGTGTTACCAGGCTCCAGCCATACTGGCGGGCGAGGTCGGCGAGGCGTTCGCCATGTTCTGCCCAGCGCTGGCGATAGGCCGAGCGGGCCTCCTCGGCCCGGCCAAAGAGAAGGCTCTCGCCGCCGCCCGGGTGTTCGAAACGGGTGCGGCCGGCATAGGGGAAGTCCTCCTCCGCCGGATCGACGACCCGCAGCAGGACGCCATGCGCCTCCATGGCGGCAAAACGTGACAGGCGCGATGCCCAGGTCTCGATCGGATCGAGGAAATCACTGGCCAGTACGACACGGCCATAACGGGAGATATTGGGCGCCTCGACGGCAGACGCGTCACCGGGACCCAGTGCCAGCCGGCGTGAGGCGCGTTCCAGCCCCAGCGCGCCGGTGCGGGCAATGGCCGACTCGCCGAGAACACTGACGCGCTCGCCGCCCTGGGTCAGCAGGGCTGCAACCGCGATCTGGCAGACGGCTGCGCGGTCGATCTTGGCGGAATGATTGCGGCTGGAGGCGTAGCGCATCGACGCCGACCCATCACGCCACAGCCAGATTGTATTGGCCGCTTCCCACTCATTCTGGCGCACAAAGAGCTGGTCCGAGCGCGCGGACTGGCGCCAGTCGATCGCCTGGCGGCCATCTTCGGGACGGTGGTGCCGATATTGCCAGAACGTCTCACCAATGCCGGACCGGCGACGACCATGCACGCCCTGGGCGACGGTCGCGGCGATGCGATCCGCTTCAGCCAGCAGGGAGGGCAGGCTGGCGGCCGCGTCTTCGCCTTCATGGCGCAGCGCGACGACCCTTGCCTCGTCCTGTCGATTGGCACCCTGGCTCATGATCAGGCGGCCCGGTCGGCCAGCGATTTGATCAGGCCTTCCAGCGTGTGCCCGTCAGCGCGGGCCGCGAAGGACAGGGCCATACGGTGTTTCAGCACCGGCTCGGCCAGCGCCGCGACATCTTCCGTCGACGGCGCGAGGCGCCCCTGAAGGAGGGCCCGGGCGCGACAGGCGAGCATCAGGGCCTGACCGGCACGCGGTCCGGGACCCCAGGACACGCCGTCGCGCACTTCCGGCACGTCCGTGTCTTCCGGGCGGGCCAGACGCAAAAGGTCAAGAATGGATTCCAATACCCGCTCGCCAACCGGCAGGCGACGAACCACGGCCTGGAGTTTGAGGATTTCCTCGGCGTCCAGAACGGTGACCGATTCGGCCGCCTCGGCACCGGTCGTCGCGAGCAGAACAGCGCGCTCGGCATCGCGCGACGGGTAGGGCACGTCGACGCGCAGCAGGAAACGGTCAAGCTGGGCTTCGGGAAGCGGGTAGGTGCCTTCCTGCTCGATCGGGTTCTGGGTCGCCAGAACATGGAAGGGCTTGGGCAGGTCATGGCGTTCGCCGGCGACCGTGACATGTCCTTCCTGCATGGCCTGAAGCAGGGCGGCCTGGGTGCGCGGGCTGGCACGGTTGATTTCGTCGGCCATCAGGAGGCGACAGAAGATCGGGCCGGGCAGGAAGCGGAAATGACGCTTGCCGTCATCGCTCTCTTCCAGGATTTCCGAGCCGAGAATATCAGCGGGCATCAGGTCCGGGGTGAACTGGATGCGCTTGGTATCGATACCGGTCGCCACAGCGATCGTCTCCACCAGGCGCGTCTTGGCCAGGCCGGGCGCGCCGACAAGCAGGGTATGACCGCCGGACAGCATGGCCGTGAGGCAAAGCTCGACCTCGTTCTCCAGGCCATAGATCACGCGACCGATGGACTCCTTGACCGCCTTCAGGCGCTCCGTCGCAGCGTCGGCTTCAGCGATCAGCTCTGCACCGGGTTCATTCATCTCGGTCATCGTCCTACATTCCTTTCCGATACAGACCCCATATAGGCCAGTTGGCGCGACGCAGCATGGCGTTGCGCAGATAAGGTGTCCATGCCCTCGAACTCGCAAACCCGTGATCCAATGCAGTCGCTGCTCAAGGCGGCCCGTGAGGCCGGAACCGGCCTGCCGCCGGTCGAGCGCTGGCACCCCGAATATTGCGGGGAGATGGACCTCGTCATCAAGCGGGACGGGTCTTGGTGGCATGAAGGTGTGCGCATCACCCGGGAACGTCTGATACGTCTGTTTGCCACAATCTTGCGGAAAGATGACGACGGCGTTCATTATCTCGTGACGCCGGTTGAGAAAATCGGCATCGAGGTGGAGGTCGCGCCCTTCCTGGCGGTGCGAGTCGACGTGGTCGGCGAAGGTCGCGACCAGTCACTGATTTTTACGACCAATATGGATGAACTGACGGAGGCGGGGCCTGATCATCCGATTTCCGTGTCGATCGACCGGGAAACCGGTGAACCGACACCGCTCGTACATGTCCGTGGCAATCTGGACGCGCTGATGACCCGTCCGGTCTTCTACGAGCTGGCCGAATGCGCGGTTGAGCATGAGGGGCGGACCGGCGTGTGGAGCGGGGGCGACTTCTACCCGCTGGGTGAAGAGGATGGCGACGGCGATGCGTGAGACCGAGGCGCTGGTCGCCCGACTGCGCGACCGGCTGGACCCGATTGATGCGCCGCTTGAAGGGCCGCGTTTCGGTGATGCCGATCTCAATGGCGATGCGCCGGTTCCGCCGGAGCTGGCTGATGTGGAGATTCGCGCCGCGGCCGTGATCGCGCCGCTCATCCTGCATGATGGTCCGCCGCGCCTTCTCCTGACCGAGCGTGCGTCCCACCTGCCGCGCCATGCCGGCCAGATCAGTTTCCCCGGTGGCCGGATCGATGGCGGCGGGGAAACCGCTGCCCAGGCGGCGGTGCGCGAGCTGGAAGAGGAGGTCGGGATCGGCGGGCATCATGTCGAGCTTGTCGGTCGCTTCGACAGCTATGCCACCGTGACCGGCTATCACGTCACGCCCTTTGTCGGTGTCATCAAGCCGGGCTTCACCGTGCGGCCCGATCCGGGCGAGGTCGCGGATGTCTTTGAGACGCCCTTCGATTTCCTCATGGACCCGGCCAATCATCAGCGCCATTCACGCGAATGGCAGGGCCATGTGCGTCACTACTATGCGATGCCCTGGGAGGGGCGTTATATCTGGGGGGCGACAGCAGGCATGCTGAAATCCCTGCATGACAGGCTATATGGTTGAATCATGATCCGTATCACGCTCATCGAAATTGCCTCTTTCCTGCTGCCCTTTGCGCTCTTCATGATCTGGCAGCGCCTGTCCTCGCGAAGACCGGAGGCGGGGCGGTTGCCGACCTTGCGCCTCGCCGCAGCCGGCGCCGGTCTCGCCGTCATCACGATGCTGGCCCTGGTGATCCTGGACGCCAGCCGCGCCGGGCATGAAGGCGAGCGCTACGTCCCGCCGCAGAATATCGACGGCCGGATCGTCCCGGGCCATTTCGTGCCGGCCGAGGATGACGAAGACGGTGCCGAGCCCACAAGCGAGGATGACGCGCCGCAATGACGGCCGCCAGGCTTGATCCGGCACAGCATGGCTGGATGACAGCACAATCGACGCGCAAGGTGATGGCGGCGCTCGATGCGGCTGGCCAGGGCGCGTCGCGCTTTGTCGGTGGCTGCGTCCGCAATGCGCTCTTGGGCGTCCCCGTCGCCGATATCGACATTGCCACCCAGCTCGACCCCGACCAGGTCATTGCCGCTGCCCGTGCAGCCGGTCTCAAACCTGTCCCCACCGGCAAGGCCCACGGAACGATCACCGTGGTCGCTGAAGGCGAGCCGCTGGAAGTCACGACATTGCGCCGGGATGTGGCGACTGACGGTCGCCGCGCCGTGGTCGCCTTCACGCGCGACTGGGCCGAGGACGCCCAGCGGCGCGATTTCCGGCTCAATGCGCTTTATGCCGATGCCGACGGTGTCGTGCATGATCCGACCGGCGGGCTGGCAGACCTGCCTGAGCGACGCTTTGTGTTTGTCGGCGAGGCCGGTGACCGGATCCGCGAAGATTATCTGCGCATCCTGCGCCTGTTCCGTTTCGAGGCCTGGTACGGCACCGGTACACCGGACGCTCCTGCCCTCGGGGCGGTCCGCGAACACATGCAGGGTCTGCATAAATTATCCGCCGAACGGGTCTGGTCCGAGCTCAAGAAACTCCTGTCCGCGCCTGATCCGCGAGCGGCCCTTAGGGTGATGCGTGATTTTGGCCTACTGGATTTGATGCTTGGAGTGAACGGATCCTTAAGAGTCCTGAGCGGTATCATTGCGCAAGATGTAGAATACGGATTAGCGCCCGATTCGATGCTCAGATTTGCGGCGCTCGCCGATGGCGGACCGGAAAGGATCAGGACCATGGCAGCCAAGATGAAAATGTCGAACGCAGAAGCCCGTCGCCTTCAGGGCGCCGTCGACCCCGCGGCCCGGGAAGACGTGACGGAGGCTTTTTCCGACCTCCAGGCCGCGGAACGTGCGCTGATGAAGCTCGGTGCCCGTGCCTTTGAAGACCAGGCCCGCCTCCAGGCAGCTGGCGAGGTGGCCCCGCCGCCGCGTGACTGGCAGCTGCTCGCCAAATTTGCGCGCGAGTGGAAAGAACCGGAATTCCCGGTCAAGGGTGGCGATCTCATCCTTCTGGGCTATGAGCCCGGTCCGATGCTCGGCGACGCGCTGGACGAACTCAAGGCGCTCTGGATCGCCGACCGGTTCGAGCCGACCAAGGACGCGCTGATCGCCAAGTTGAAAAAGCACTAGGCGGTCTGCCCCACATACCAAAGATAAAAGCCCCGGCCGGTCGGCCGGGGCTTTTATCTGCCGTGACGTCAGCCTGTCAGACATCCAGGCCGAGATACATCGCCGTGAACCCCAGCGTGTCGACGGCGCCGTGGGCGAGGATGTTGGGCCAGAGATTGCGTTTGTTGGCCAGGTAGAGCGCGCCGAGGGCGAGGCCGATCAGGCCGGTCACCACAAACCCGCGGAAGCCCTGATAGTAGGCATGTACGCTGCCGAAGATGATGGCCGGGATCAGGATGGCAATGAAGCTGGCCCAGCGGGCATCGGGCAGAAAACGGCCGATGCGGTCGATCAGATAGCCGCGGAAGAAAATTTCCTCACCGAAAGCGGCGCTGGTCCAGATGATGGCCAGCCACAGCAGGTAAACCGGCAGATTGCCTTCGACATTGCCCCACCGGGCTTCGACACCGGCCTGCGTCCCGTCGGTGTCCCAGATCCCGAGTAAATCACCGAGATAGGCCGTGCCGGCCCCGACCGCGAGAATGACCACCACGCCCAGCAGGGCCTGGGGCAGGATCAACGGTCCGGACCACCATCGACGCAGCTTGCGGAAGCCGAAATTGGCCCAGCTCTCTTTCCGGAAATAGCTGATCAGGGCAATGGTCGTGATCGTGCAGCCCATCGAGACCGGCCCGGCAAAACGCCAGTCGACCAGGTCGTACAGTGCTTTCGAGCCGATCAGCACGACCGCTACCAGGACAAGTTCGACGAGCAGTCCGATCCGGCTGCGACGGGGCGGGGCGAGAGACATGGTCATTTCCTTCAACGCGACCGCCGGGTTGGCGGTCAGTGAAGGACAGAATGCCGATGGGACGGGGCCGGGTCTTGTACGATCGTGCGGGCGTAGTGACCCGGCGTGATGCCATAGGCGGCCTTGAAATGGCGGCTCATATGGGCCTGGTCGACAAAGCCCGCATCCTGCGCCGCGTCAGCCAGGCGGTCGCCGCCCGCAATCGCCTGCCGGACGTGATCCAGACGCCTTTGGGTCAGGTAGCGAGCCGGACTGGTCCCACGCAGTGTTCGAAAGTCTCGGCATAATTGCCAGCGATCCAGCCCGGTTAGCTGTTCCAGCTCGTCCAGTGACACGCCGCGGGCGCTGTGGAGGTGGATATGTTCGCAAGCGGCCTCGACCACCGCGGTCGTCACCGGGTTTGCCTCGACCGGCGCATCGCTGAGACGATCCAGGGCCAGGGCCAGGTCCATCAGGGCGCTCTCCTGTTGCAGGGCGTCGGACCGGGGCGACAGATCCAGCATGGCCCGTACGGCGCTGATCAGCGCCGGGTCGCGGCTGACCCCGCCTGCAAGGAAGGGCAAACCGCCTCCCGGGCGATGCCGGGTCAGGATTTCCGGCAGTATATTGAGACCGGCATAGCCGAACCCCTCCGCATCGCCGGGGCGTCCATCATGCAATTCGTCCGGGTGCAGTACGACGACCGCACCGGGCTGCGAGCGCCGCGTCGCCCCGCGATAGTCGAAATCCTGCACCCCGCGTGTGGTGAGCGCGAATGTGTAGGTGTCATGGCGATGTGGCGAGAACGCCGTCGCGACAATATCGGCGCGAAAGCGCTGGACGGGCAGGGCGGGGTTGAGAGGCATCGACAATCCGGAGGCAGCTTTGCCAACAGGATGCCTGTCAGCCCACCATCGGATGCAGGGTGCGCTGAAGTTCTACGGCCACTTCGCCTCAGGCGGCATCGAGGACAGGATCGACTTCACATTGCCGCCCGTTTCCAGGCCGAACTTGGTGCCCCGGTCGTGCAGCAGGTTGAATTCGGCATAGCGGCCGCGGCGGATGAGTTGTTCCTCGCGGTCATCGGCGGTCCAGCTTTCGCCCATGCGGCGGCGGACGATTTTCGGATAGATGTCGAGGAAGGCCCGGCCAACATCGCGGGTGAAGGCGAAATCGGCGTCCCAGTCACCGGTATTGTGGCGATCATAGAAAATCCCGCCAATGCCGCGCGGCTCGTCGCGATGGGGCAGGTAGAAATACGTGTCGCACCATTTCTTGAAACGGGCATGGAAGTCATCGCCATGGGCGTCGCAGGCTGCTTGGCAGGCGGCGTGAAAATCGATCGCGTCGGGATGATCCTGGGTCCGGGCGCTGTCGAGCACGGGGGTGAGGTCCATGCCGCCGCCAAACCACCACTCGGTCGTGGTGATGAAACGGGTATTCATGTGCACCGCCGGAACCTTGGGTGACCACATATGGGCGATCAGCGAGATTCCGGTGGCGAAGAAGCGCGGGTCTTCGGCGGCGCCCGGTATCTGCTGGCGGAATTGCTCGGAGAACTCACCCTGGACCGCCGAGACATGCACACCGACTTTCTCGAACAGGCGCCCGCGCATGATCGCCATCGTCCCGCCGCCCTCATCCTTCGACCCATCGCCACGGGTCCAGGCTTCGCGCTCGAATGTGCCGGCCTCACGCGGATAGAGCTGATCCGGCGCCTCGCGCTCAAGGGTCTCGAATTCAGCGCAGATCTGGTCGCGCAGGTCTTCAAACCAGCATTCAGCGGATTCGCGCTGGATGTCGGTGGCAGCAGAGGCAGGGGCGTGTGTCATGGGGCGATGTTTAGCGCAGTCGCCGGTGAGGGCAAGCGAGGCTGTGTGGTGGGCGGGCATCTTTCCGGTCATCCCTGATGGACGCCGCGCGAAGGCGGGGCGCAAGTCAGGGACCCAGCTTCCTGCCATCACGCAGGTCCCCGCCTTGCGTCGGGCCTTCGCCGGACATTCAGCGGGGCTGACCAGATTACCGTTCCGCAGCCCGCGCCAGTTTACTCACCCAAGCCCAACTGCCGCGACGCCTCGGCCAGGGCGATTCCCGCCGAGACGGTTACATTGAGCGAGCGCATGCCCTCGCGAATCGGAATCCGGACGCGACATTCCGCCGCGTCATGGACATCATCGGGAACACCGGCACTTTCGCGCCCGAAAAGCAGGCGATCATCCGGTCTGAATGAAAAATTCCACAGCTCTCCCGCGCCCCGGGTTGTGAACAGGACGAGGCGGCCGGATGCGGCTTCTGCACTTGCCTGATAGGCGTTCCACGAGGCATGGCGATGCGGTGTAATGGCGGCTTTATAGTCCATCGCGGCGCGTCGAATCCCCTTGTCAGTCAGGGGAAAGGCACAGGGCTCTATTATGTCGAGTTCCGCTCCGAAACAGGCTGCGACACGCATCGCTGCCCCCAGGTTTTGCGGAATATCCGGTTGAAAAAATACGATCCGCATTCTAAGCCGCGCTGAGACTGGACCCAACTGCATGCATGCGGCATTGCGCCACCTACTGGTCAGTGCGTCCGGGAGTAGTTTATACCGCGTCAAACCCCGCATGTGCGGGTACGTCAAGTGAGACGTGGTTTTTCTGGGGCAGGGCCCGCATCCCGCGGTCCCGTATTTGATAAGAGAAGAGGTCGGCTCGTGACGGAAGAGAACGGCGCGCCCGGTGCAGACGGACAAGAACCGTCCCGCCGCGACTTCATCTATATCGCTGCTGGCGGCGCGGCCGCCGTCGGTGGCGGTCTCGTGGCTTGGCCGTTCATCGACCAGATGAATCCCGCAGCGGATACGCTCGCGCTGGGGTCCATCCGCGTCGATGTCTCGGTGGTAGCGGTCGGATCGGAAGTCACCGTCATGTGGCGCGGTGGCCCGGTCTTTATCCGTCACCGCACCGAGGAAGAGATTGCCGAGGCCCAGTCGGTCGAGCTTGATGCTCTGCCCGACGAGGAAGCCCGCAATGACAATCTGCCAACCGGCACACCGGGCACCGACGCCAACCGCGTCCTGCGTCCGGAATTCCTGATCGTGAAGGGCAATTGCACCCATCTGGGCTGCGTGCCGCTCGGTCTGGGCGCCAATACCGGCGATTACGACGGCTGGTACTGCCCGTGCCATGGTTCGCACTATGACACCTCGGCGCGCATCCGCCGCGGACCGGCACCGGAAAACCTCCCGGTCCCGGACTACTTTTTCGAGACCGAGACGACCGTCAAAATCGGTCTGTCGCCTGAAGAAGCGTCTAACTCCGGGTGGGCTGTATCATGAGCGGACCTTCGACCTACAATCCGTCGACCGGCATCGAGAAATGGCTCGATGACCGTCTCCCGATCATCCGCCTCGGCTATGACAGCTTCGTCGACTTCCCGACGCCGCGGAATTTGAACTATTGGTGGACGTTTGGCGGTATTCTCGCCGTCTTCCTGATGATCCAGATCGTCTCCGGCATTGTCCTGGCCATGCACTATGTGGCGCATGAGGATTATGCCTTCGAGAGTGTCCAGCGGATCACCCGCGACGTGCCGTTTGGCTGGCTGATCCAGTCCATGCACGCGAATGGCGCCAGCTTCTTCTTCGTGGCGGTTTACCTGCACATGTTCCGGGGGCTGTATTACGGCTCCTACAAGGCTCCGCGCGAGGTCCTCTGGATCCTCGGTGTCGTGATCTACCTGCTGATGATGGCCACCGGTTTCATGGGCTATGTGCTGCCCTGGGGCCAGATGTCCTATTGGGGCGCGATGGTGATCACCAATCTGATCGGCGCGCTGCCCTTCATCGGTGACGCATTGCGGGAATGGCTGTGGGGCGGTTTCTCGGTCGGCCAGTCAACGCTGAACCGTTTCTTCTCGCTGCACTATCTGCTGCCCTTCGTGATTGCTGCCGTTGTCGGTCTGCACATCTGGGCGCTGCATGTGCCGGGCAATGGCAATCCGGTTGGTCTCGAAACCCGCAAGGGCAAGGACAACAAGAAGGACACGCTGCCCTTCCACCCGTACTACACGGTGAAGGACGGCTTCGCGATCATCGTCTATCTGATGGTCTTCGCGGTCTTTGTCTTCTTCCTGCCGACCGTGCTTGGCCATGCCGACAACTATATCGAGGCCGATCCGCTGGTGACGCCGGCTCACATCGTGCCGGAATGGTATTACCTGCCCTTCTACGCGATCCTGCGTGCCATCACCTTCGACATCGGTCCGATCGACGCCAAGCTCGGCGGCGTGCTGGCCATGTTTGGCGCCATCGGCATCCTGTTCGTCCTGCCCTGGCTGGACACGTCCAAGGTTCGCTCGATGCGCTACCGTCCGCTGACGCGCTGGTTCTTCATCTTCTTCGTGGTCGCAGCACTTGGCCTCGGCTGGTGTGGCGCTGTGAACCCGGATGATTTTGTGCTGGGTATTGAGGGCTTCAAATTCCTCTATCTCGGCCAATTCCTGACCTTCTACTACTTCGCCTACTTCATCATCGTCCTGCCGGTGATGGGCATTATCGAAAAACCCAAGGAGCGTCCGGCCTCGATCGAAGCCGCGGTTCTTGGAACGGACAAGGCCTGAGGGGAGCGACGATCATGAAGATGACCCGCATTTTCGCCGCCGCCATTGCGGCCCTTGGCTTCGCCGGTACGGCGCTGGGCGCCGAAGGCGAGCAGTATCCGCCGAAAGAGCACCACTGGCATCATGACGGTCCGTTTGGCACGTATGACCGCCAGTCTGTTCAGCGTGGCTACCAGATCTATCAGGAAGTCTGTGCGTCCTGTCACTCCATGGACCTGATGCGTTTCCGCAATCTGGCCCAGCGCGGCGGTCCGTTCGAAGAGGAAGCCTTTCCGAACCCGAACGACAATCCGGTCGTGATGCAGATCGCGGGCAGCTATACGCGTGTCTGGGATCAGGACGAGGTCAATGATGACGGTGATCCGGTTGAACGCGCCGGTCTGCCGTCCGACGCCTTCCCCGCGCCGTTTGCCAACGCGCAGATGGCTCGGGCCTCCAATGGCGGTGCCTACCCGCCGGACCTGTCCTTGATCGTCAAGGCCCGCAGCCATGGTGAGAACTATATCTACTCGCTGCTGACGGGGTATTACGACGAGCCGGAAGACAGTCATCTGGCGCCGGGCATGTATTACAATCCGTATTTCGCGGGTGGCGCCATCGCCATGGCCCCACCGCTGGCCGAAGGCATCATCGAATATGCCGATGGTACGGAAGCCTCGGTCGAGCAGATGGCCGAGGATGTCACGACTTTCCTGAGCTGGGCCGGTGACCCGCACATGGAGACGCGCAAGCAGATGGGTGTGATGGTTCTCCTCTACCTGTTGATCTTCGCGATCCTGGTCTATCTGGCCTACCGTCAGGTCTGGGCCAATGTGAAGCACTAGGCTTCCGGCTCGACACCAAGCTTTGAAGGGGCCGCGGACCATGTTCGTGGCCCCTTTTCTTGTCCCGCTGGCACCGGGCGCTGAAGGGATATGAGATGAGCACCTGGACACTCGGCATTATCGGTGGCTCGGGCCTTTATGCGCTGGACGGGCTCGGCGATGTCCGGACGGATGCCGTCGAGACGCCCTGGGGTGCCCCTTCCGCGCCCCTGACGCGCGGTACGCTGAACGGGATCGAACTGGTCTTCCTGCCGCGCCATGGGGCCGGGCATGCCATCCCGCCCTCGGACATTCCCTTCCGCGCCAATATCGCGGCGCTGAAAATGGCCGGCTGCACCGACATTCTGTCGATCTCGGCCTGTGGCTCCCTGCGTGAGGATCTGCCGCCGGGACACTTCGTCATGGTCGACCAGTATGTTGATCGCACAGTCGGGCGGGAACGCTCCTTCTTCGGAACGGGCTGTGTCGCCCATGTGCCGCTGGCCCAGCCGGTCTGTTCGCGTCTGGCGGGTCTGGCTGCGGATGCCGGTGAGGCCGAGGCCGTGCCGGTCACACGCGGCGGCACGTATCTGGCGATGGAAGGCCCGCAATTTTCCACCCGCGCCGAGAGCGAGCTCTACCGGCAATGGGGAATGGATGTGATCGGGATGACCAATATGCCCGAGGCGCGCCTCGCCCGCGAGGCGGAGCTGCCCTATGCCTCCATCGCCATGGTCACCGATTATGATTGCTGGCGCGACGAGGGTGAGAGCGTCGATGTCGCCGCCGTCCTGGCCGTCATGCAATCCAACACGGTCGCCGCCAGACGCGTGCTCGCGCGGCTCGCCGCCACACTGGCGCAGACACCGCGCACACCGTCTCCGGACGGGATCGAGACCTGTCTCGACAGCGCCATCATCACGCCGCCCACGGCGCGGGCCGGGCCAATGATCGAACGACTGAAGGTGATCGCCGGCCGGGTCCTCTGATCGCGGCTCGCGGGCATTTGACTGGACCGGCACCGGGCGCAGTGCTTGGATGGCGCCATGTTGATCCGCTTGCCCCTCCTGATCGCTGCCGGCCTCGCACTCATCCTGCCAGCATCCGGGCATGCTGCCGATCGTCTGTCCTTCATGCCGCTCGACCCGGACAGTTTCGCCGACAGTCGCAATGGCGTGGTTCGCCTGTTGTGCGCGGATGCGGCCACCGGCCATTCCTATGTCAGCCGGGCTGTGTTGCTGGATGTGTCGGGCGCGGGGGGTGATCATGACATCCTGCTGGCGGCGCGCCATGGCGTGACCGGTCGTGCAGGCGAACGCCAGTGCCGGGTCTATGGTGAGGACGAGGAGACGGGGCAGATCATTGAAATGATCCTCGCGCCCCAGAATCCCCACGAGGACAATGAGTTCGGTGAGGACTGGGCCATTTTGCGCACAGCCGGGCGCCTGCCCGCCGATACCACCCGGCTGCAGGCCGCCGGGTCGGGCCCGGGCATGACGGGCGGCCTGACCATGGTCAATCGCGTCACGGACAATCAGGCCTGCCGGGTCGTGCGGATCGAGGACTGGTCCGATGAGCGCCTTATTGTGCACTCCTGTCCCTCGCGTCCGGGCCTGTCAGGCTCGCCCATGGTGACGATGATCAAGGGCGTGCCCCATGTGGTCGGCCTGCATGTCGGCCAGTATGTGATGCTGCAGGATGACGGTCGCCGCTATGGCGTCGCACGCCGTCTGTCCGACCATTTTCTCGATACGCTCATCGCCTTTCTGGAAACCGAGACAGCGCGCTGATCGCTGCCCCTTTCCCCGTCCGCAGGCCTCGTCCATAAAAGGGCCGTAACGGGGAGTGGGACATGATTGTGATTTCCGGAATTTACCTGGCAGCTCTGGCGGTCCAGGACCTGACCTTCCCGACGCCGCGCCCTGCGGTGGAGTGTGCGGCGCATCTGACCAATTGGAATGCGCGTCGCAATTGCCTGCGTGATCTGCTGGAGACGGCCGAGGACCGGCTCGACAGCGCGGCCGGGGCCGCCAGTGAGGAAGCCGATGCCGTTGATGCCGATTCCGGCGGACGCTTTGGCGCCCGCGCGGCCTTCGATACGGCACAATCCGCCTGGACGGCCTATCGTGATGCCGAATGCACGCGCCGATCGGCGGCCATGTTCCTGTCCGAGGCCTCGCGCGAGGAGATCACGCTGGATTGCCAGATCAGCCTGACCCGGGCCCGTGCCGACGAGCTCGCCGAGCGCTGAGATGAAGGCGCCGCTTCTCCATATCGGCAATCGCCGCTTCTCCAGCTGGTCGCTGCGCGCCTGGCTGGTGATGAGAAAGGCGGGCCTTGCCTTCGAGGAAAACCTGGTGCCGCTGAACGAGGCTGGCACGCGCCAGACGCTGTCAGCGATCTCGCCGGGCGGCACGGTTCCCGCGCTGCATATACGCAATGCGGTCATCTGGGATTCGCTGGCAATCTGCGAATGGGCCGCCGAGCAGACGCCCGAAGTCTGGCCGTCGCATGAAGGCCAGCGCGGCCAGGCGCGGGCGGCTGTCGCGATGATGCATGCCGGCTTCATGGCCCTGCGCGAAACCTGTCCGATGGATCTGTGCCGGACGCCCTCCGCGATCATGCTGACCGATGCCACCCAGCTCGATGTCGCCAGGCTTCAGGCCCTCTGGCATGATGTCAAAAGCGTCGACGGTCCCTGGCTGTTCGGCCGCTGGAGCATTGCCGATGCCTTCTTCACACCGGTGGCCGCGCGCTTCTATGCCTATGACATTCCGCTGCACGCCGAAGCGCAGGCCTATTGTGACACCTTGCTGGCCGATGACGATTATCGCGTCTGGCATCAGGCTGCCCAGGCCGAGACTTTCCCGAACCCGTACGAAAACACCCTCTGACCCGATATCGAGGCGAGACCGATGGACCTGAAATCCGCCATCCGCACCATTCCCGACCATCCCAAGCCGGGTATCCAGTTCCGTGACGTGACGACGCTGATCGGCGATGCGCGTGCTTTCCGCGTGGCCGTTGATCGCATGGTCCAGCCCTGGGCCGGGGCCAAGATCGACAAGGTGGCCGGGACCGAGGCGCGCGGCTTTATCCTGGGCGGTGCTGTGGCGCACCAGCTTTCCGTCGGCTTCATCCCGGTCCGCAAGCGGGGCAAGCTGCCCTGGCGCACCCTGCGTGAGGACTATGAGCTGGAATATGGCCAGGACACGATCGAGATACACGCCGACGCGATCGCCGAAGGTGATCGTGTCCTTCTGGTCGATGACCTGATCGCCACCGGCGGCACCGCCGAAGCCTCGATCAAACTCCTCCAGCGGGCCGGCGCAACCGTTGTTGGCGCGACTTTCATCATCGACCTGCCCGAGCTGGGCGGCGCGGAGCGGATCGAGGCCATGGGCGTTCCGGTGTCGAGCCTGGTGGCGTTCGAGGGCGAGTAGGGGGGCGCCCCGGCGTTGATTGCGGCTGGTTTGTTCCGCGCTGGACGAGGAGAGATACATCATGTTCGTCGGTCATTACGGTCCGGCCTTTGCCGGCAAGTCCATCGCCAAATCGGTGCCGCTCTGGGCCTTCTTCCTCGCCGTGCAATTCGTCGATGTGCTGTGGGGCATCTTTGTCGCCAATGGCATCGAGCATGTCCGCATCGTGCCCGGTTTCACCGACGCCAATCCGCTTGACCTCTATGACATGCCGATCACGCATTCCCTGCCCGGAGCGCTGGGCTGGTCGGTCCTGGCGGGCCTGGTCTGGGCGTTGGTGTCGCCGAAGCAGAAACGGCTCGGCGGCCTCGCCATCGCGCTGGCCGTGTTCTCGCACTGGATCCTCGACCTGATCGTTCATGTCCCCGACCTCGAACTGTGGCCGGGCGGGATGCGTGTCGGGTTCGGATTGTGGAACAACTACCCCGTCGCCCTCGCGGTCGAGTTCGGGGTGCTGCTGACCGGGTTTGGGCTCTACCTGCGGGTGACCGAGCCGAAGGGGCTGGTCGGCCGGGTCTGGCCCTGGGTCTTCATGGCCTTGTTGGCGCTGGCGGAATACGTCAACCACACCACGCCCGTGCCGGAGGACTTCACGACCGCCGGTTACATGGGCACCATCACCTTCCTGATCATCGCTGCGCTGGCAGCGATCTGTGACCTGACCCGACGGACCCGCTGAGGGGCCCCGCCCACAAAAAAGGCCCGGCGCATGGCAACGGGCCTGTCTCTGTCCTGATACGGAGGATCAGTCCGCGATCAGCGCCCGCACATCATCGGTCATCTCGATCAGGGACGGCTCGTGGATGTACATCATGTGGCCCGCCTCGTAGTAGCGGAAGTGGACACGGTCCTGGATGAAGCCGGGCTGGTTGAACATCAGCTCAGCCGCGAAGAAGGGCGTTGCCAGGTCGTAATAACCCTGCTGGACCAGCACTTCGAGATCGCTGTTCTGGCGCATGGCGCGAGAGATCCAGGGCGCCACATTGATGTAGTTGTTATTGCCCGAGCGACCGGCATCCCAGTTCCAGCCGCGCACGCCACCGATGGTGGAATAGTATTCCGTCATCTCGACACCCAGCGTGCGGCCGAAGTAGTCGAGCATGGAGGCGGTGAAGCTGGCATCAATGCCATAGAAGCTGGGATCGGTCTCCGGCGTGTCGCCGATACCGTCGACCTCGACACCGGTATAGCGGCTGTCCAGGCGTCCCACGGACAGGCCTTCATCCCGGCGCAGCTCACGCATGAAGCGCTGCAGCGAGACCCGCATATTGGCGCGGTCGAGGAAGGTTTCCGACAGGCCGGTGAAAGCGGAGAGCTGGCTGATCACTTCGGCTTCGCGAGCCGGGTCCAGGGTCACGCCGCGCATCAGCGCCGGCATGTAGTCCTCGATCGCAAACTCGCGGGACGCGGCGAGGAAGGCTTCCAGATCATCATTCCAGGCCGAGCGGTCGATCTTGCCGTGATACCAGGCGGTCGCGGCATAACCCGGCATCAGGCCGACATAGCCGATATCATTGCCGTTCGACGTGTCGTCATAGCGGAAATCGAGCACGGTGGAGATCAGCGCCACGCCATTGATGGCCACGTCGGTATAACCGCCTTCCAGCTGGTTCAGCAGTGAGCCGATGCGCAGCGTGCCATAGCTCTCGCCCAGCAGGTATTTCGGTGAATTCCAGCGCTGGTGTTCGGACAGCCAGATGCGGATGAATTGCGCCAGGCTCTCGCCATCCTCATTGACGCCCCAGAAATCCTCGGTCGAGCCCTCGCCCAGAGTGTGCGACCAGCCGGTACCGACCGGATCGACGAAAACGAGGTCGGCCACGTCGAGAATGGAGACCGTGTTTTCGACTGTGTCGAAGGGGGCCGCCCCGTCATCACCCGCGTCGGGCAGGACCAGGCGCTGCGGGCCGAAAACGCCCATATGCAGCCACAGGCTGGCGGAGCCCGGACCGCCATTGAAGACAAAGGCGACCGGGCGTGTGCGCGGGTCATCCATGCCGTCAGCGATATAGGTGGTCGCGAAGATGGAGGCGGTCGGATTGCCGTCCGCATCCCGCAGCCAGGTCTCGCCCGCTGTAGCGGTATAGCGGATACGCTCGCCATTGACGGTGACCTGGCCACGGCTTTCCCAGCTGCGCGGCTCGTCCATCGCGTCGTCCTGGGCGAAGGCCGGCAGGGTGAGGGCGACCGCGGCTGCGGCCGCGGCGATAAGTCGGAACATGGTGAAACTCCCCGAGGATTGGACCGGTTTTGGTTGCCGGGGAGAGTAGGGCGCTCGTGCGATCAGGCAAAGCCCGCATGGTGTGCGGCTTTGCAACCGCCGGGGCTAGCGCTTCTTTTCGACCAGCAAGGTGGCGGGCCGGCGTTCGCGGGCGGTCTTGAAAAGCTGGAAGCTCTGATTGACGAAATTCGTCACATCGGTGAGCGAGCGCATGAAGCTCATCAAGTCCTCGGTCTTCTCGGCCTCGACCAGGCGCAGCGGCGCGGCCGGATCGCCGCCCTCGAAGCGGACATAGAAGAGCGGTTCGCCGCGCTTGAGGATGAGATCCTTCTCCACATCATGCCATTCGAAGGCCCACATGTGGGGGCGCGGCCAGATGTCGGCCGGGAAGCGACCGCACAGCATGACGCCGGGTCGGCTCTGGGTCTCGTAATGCAGGAAGGGCGGGAACTGGTTCACATAGAGCGGATCGTCCGACACGAAGACATAGGGTGTCACCAGCTGCAGCATCGGCCGGGCCGGATGCCGCCACTCATTTTGCGGCGACATCATCAGGATTTGCTGCAGACCGGCAGGGCGGGTCGAGGCCTGCGGGCCCTCGATATTGGTCAGCTGGAGCTGGCCCTGGGCGTTGCGCACCATGCGCAGATGCACATCGATCGGGCAGGGAATGGCATAATGCCGACGGTCGAACTCGATCGCGGCGGGGCAGGACAGGGCGGATTTCGAGGTCGCCGGCTTGTCATGATCGAAGCTGACCGGCTTCGGCGCATCCCAGATCAGGCTCGATTTGTCGTCCTTCAGGAACCAGCCGGCCTTCATAACCCGGCGCTCGCCATGGGCGGCCTCGTCCTGCAGGCGGCGATAGAGTTTCACGAACATGGTGCGGCGTCCCTCAATGCTGTTCCGAGCCCCGCGAAAGCTAGGACAAGCCCGCGCCGGAGGCGAGGGCGGTTTTGCAGGTGGTGGCGTCCGGCGCCGCTCCGCGCTATAGCGCCGCCATGAATTACCGCCACGCCTTCCATGCCGGAAACTTCGCCGATGTGCTCAAGCACTCGGTGCTCGCCCTGTGCCTTGAACATCTCAACGCCAAGCCGAAACCCTATCGGGTGATCGACACCCATGCGGGAATTGGCGGCTATGACCTCGCCTCGTCGGAAGCCGAGCGCTCGCCGGAGTGGAAGGACGGAATCGGCCGTCTCGTCGATGCCGACCTGCCCGAGCCGGTCCAGGCCATGCTCGGCCCGTGGCTCGATATTGTCCGCGACATGAATCCGGACGCTGTCACCGCTTATCCCGGTTCACCGGAGATCGCCGCCCGCCTGACGCGGGACGAGGATCGCGTGCATCTGTGCGAGCTGCACGAAGCTGACAGCGAGACGCTGGACAATCGCTACCGCCGCGACGCCCGCGTAAAGGTCGAACGCCGCGATGGCTACAAGGCGCTGAAAAGCCTGGTGCCGCCGAAGGAAAAGCGCGGCCTGGTCCTGATCGACCCGCCCTTTGAGGATCGCGACGAGCTGGCCCATATGGCGGAAGCCGTGATGGGCGCCCTGGCCAAGTGGCCGACCGGAACCTTCATCTTTTGGCGCTCTTTGAAAAACCTCTGGGCCGCGGACCGTTTCGACAATGGTCTCGCCCAATGGCTGATTTCGGAGAAGGAGTTCGAGCCGGAGAAAATCCTGCGCGCCGATCTGTGGATTCGTGACCTCTCCGCCGAGGGCAAGCTGGCCGGTGCCGGCGTCGTCATCATCAATCCGCCCTTCACGCTTGAGGACAAACTGGTCGCCGCCATGCCCTGGCTGGCCGAAACCCTGGCCCAGGGCGATGGCTATGGCTGGCGCGTTGATGGCGGCCTGACCGAGGAAGACCTCGAGGATATTGGCGACAGCTAGAACTGATCGACGCTAGAGGCGGACCTGGTCCAGACCGGGAACGAACCGGTCAGAATGGACAATCGCCAAAACGATCGCACCACTTGCGGCACAGAGGGCGATTGTCAGGATCCGGCCCGGGAGAACCCGCCGTGCGGCCATCCAGGTCAGCGCGAAAAGGATGGCGGTAACGGCAACCGACACCGGATAGGGTCCGATGCCGAGCTCGATGCCCACGTTGCCCCGTCGTTGAGGTTGCCTGAAATCAGGGCGATGCTGCCGGCGACCAGTCTCATCATGAATTGGAAACAGAGAACGCCATAGGCGATCATGGAGCCGGTCCGCTTCGCCACCCACCAGGCGATGGACGCGATCAGGACCGTCAGAACCGGCCCGGCCATGACGACGAGGATGCGATTGAGCCGGGATCCGAATTCGCTGTCGACGCTGCCAGCCTTGGCGACGGACAGCCACATGTCCACGCCGAGAGCTTCACCGGTCGCCCAGTGGCCGAACTGGTGGATCAGGTAGGTGAGCGGTCCCAGAATGACCAGACACAGGACCAGACCCGGATTGAAACGTGCAACGCGTGATAACATGAGCGGATCTCCCTGAAGCCATCGAGCGTATTGGCGGACACATGTCAATTGTGCCGGTTGCTAGGGGTGCTTGCCTCGCTCCTTGATCTGCGTTGTTCAGGACGGACCATGACTCATCGCTACGCCACTCTCGACGTCTTCACCGATCAGGCCCTGGGCGGCAACCCGCTTGCCGTCGTGTCCGGGGCAGACAAGCTGGTGAGTGCCATTCCGCGGTTGGCCGAGACCCTGGCCCAGGGCGATGGCTATGGCTGGCGCGTTGACGGCGCCCTGACCGAGGATGATCTGGACGAGGACGGGTAGGGGGCCTGACCTCGGTCGGGCGTTCATTGGGGTAGCGGCAGGCGCGGAACGCGCAAGCTATCCATGCAACACTCCCTGGCGGGTTGAATTCCGCCAACAAGTCGCCACCTTGGGTCAACGCGCGGGGGTGCGCGACTGACTTTGATACAAGGCTGGATGCTTCCATGACACTTCAAACGTCGCCGGCCGGCGGGGCGCGGGTTGTCCTGTCGATCGACGGAATTTCAAAGACTTATGCCGGTGGTTTTACTGCGCTCAAATCTGTCAGCCTGGATATCAGGAAGGGCGAGATTTTCGCACTTCTTGGACCCAATGGGGCCGGGAAGACCACGCTGATCGGCATTATATGCGGCCTGGTCAACGCGTCGGGCGGACAGGTCGAGGTGTTCGGTCACAACATTGGCGGCGATTTCCGGCTGACCCGCGGGCGCATTGGACTGGTGCCGCAGGAAATGTCGATCGACATGTTCACCAAGGTGAAGGATGCGGTCGCCTATTCGCGCGGCCTCTTCGGCAAGCCGGCCGACCCCGACTATATCGAACAGGTGCTCAAGGACCTGTCCCTTTGGGACAAGCGCAATGAGCAGATGCGCGCCCTGTCCGGCGGCATGAAGCGCCGGGTGATGATTGCCAAGGCGCTGTCGCACGACCCCGACATTCTCTTCCTTGACGAACCGACGGCCGGGGTCGATGTCGAGCTGAGACAGGGCATGTGGCAGGTGGTCGAGAAGCTGCGCCAGCGCGGCAAGACGATCATCCTCACCACGCACTACATCCAGGAGGCCGAGGAAATGGCCGACCGGGTCGGGGTGATCCGCCAGGGCGAGATCGTGCTGGTCGAGGAGACCGCCACCCTGATGGCCAAGATGGGCCGCAAGACGCTCACCCTGCAGCTCGCCGAACCGCTGACGACCTTGCCGGAGGCGCTCGCCGTGGACGGGCTGAGCCTGGCCGAGGACGGTCATGCCCTGCATTTCGACTATGACACCCAGTCCGACCGGACCGGGATCACCACCCTGTTGAGCAATCTCAATGCGGCCGGTGTTTCGGTCCGTGATCTGGAGACACAACAAAGTTCGCTGGAAGAGATCTTCGTTGATCTCGTGGGAGGCGCATCATGAACTGGCGCGGCGCACTGACCATCTACAAGGCTGAAATGGCCCGCACCGGGCGGACGTTGATGCAGTCCATCCTCGCTCCGGTGATCTCGACCTCGCTCTATTTCGTCGTCTTCGGGGCCGCCATCGGCTCGCGCATGGAGTCGATCGACGGGATTGGCTATGGCGCCTTCATCGTGCCGGGCCTGGTGATGATGATGATCCTGATGCAGTCGGTTTCGAATGCCGCCATTGGCATCTATTTTCCCAAGTTCAACGGCACGGTCTATGAGCTGCTGTCGGCGCCGATCTCGGCGCTGGAGATTGTCACCGGTTTCGTCGGCGCGGCTGCAACCAAATCGCTGATCCTGGGCGCGCTGGTGATGACAACGGCCAGCTTCTTCGTACCGATGGAGATCCAGCACCCGTTCGTCATGCTGGCCTTCCTGGTGATGACCGCGGTGACCTTCTCCCTGTTCGGCTTCATTATCGGTATCTGGGCGGATAATTTCGAACAGCTCAATATCGTGCCCATGCTGATCGTCACGCCGCTGACCTTCCTCGGGGGCAGTTTCTATTCGATCTCTGTCTTGCCGCCCTTCTGGCAGACCGTCACCCTGTTCAATCCGGTCGTCTATTTGATCAGCGGTTTCCGCTGGAGCTTCTATGGTGTCGCGGACGTCGATATCGGCATCTCGCTGGCCGCGATTGCCGGTTTCTTCGCGCTCTGCCTCGTTATTGTCTGGCGCATTTTCAAGACCGGCTACCGACTCAAGACGTAAGGAGTCTGCTCCGTGACCACCCATCGCTATGCCATTTTCGACGTTTTCACCGACCAGGCCCTGGCCGGCAATCCGCTGGCCGTTGTTTTCGGTGCCGATGATCTCGACGACGTCGCCATGCAGGCCATCGCCGGCGAGTTCAACCTGTCCGAGACGGTCTTCATCTCCGAGCCGCGCGGACGCGATGCCGATTACGGCCTGCGCATCTTCACACCGCGCGAGGAATTGCCGTTTGCCGGACACCCGACCATCGGAGCCACAATCGCCCTGACGCTCGCCAGCGGGGCCTCAGAGGGCCAGCGCAAGCGCTTTGTACTCGAGGAGACGGTCGGCGATATCACCGCCGATGGACGGGTCAATGGACCGCGCCATGGCTCGGCGCGCTTCTTCGCCCCGAAACTGCCCGAGCAGGTTGGCGAATTGCCGGAGTTTGACGGCATTGCTGCGGCGCTGGGTCTTCAGCCCGGTGATTTGCTGGACACGCCGGTGCGCGGCGGTATCTGGTCGGCCGGCGTGCCCTTTGCCATCGTGCCGGTGCGGGATCCTGCTCGACTGGCCGCGATCAATCTGGACCTGTCGACCTTCGAGCAGGTGTTTGGCGGCGCGGAGCCGGTCTGCGCCCTGGTGGTTTCAAAAGCGACCCTGACCGAGCACACGACCGACTGGCGGGCGCGCATGTTCGGTCCGCATCTTGGCATTGTCGAGGACCCGGCCACGGGCGGTGCCGCGGCGGCCTTTGCCGGCCTGATCAGCGAGCAGGGCGGTCTCGGCGAGGGCGAGCATGGCGTCGACATCTATCAGGGCGTCGAGATGGGGCGGCCCAGCCTGATCCGCCTGCGCCTCAAGCATGAAGGCGGCAAGCTGACCGATCTCATGCTGGGTGGGGATGCGGTGAAGATCGCCGAGGGCGAGCTGTTCACGGGCGATATCCGCTGAGTGGAGCGGTGCGCGACCGCGTGCATGCTTGAGCGGCGGCTTGTCACTTATGTGCGGGCTGGCTAGAGATCGGAGACGCGTGGGGGCGGCGATGATTCCAGTTGCTTTTGAGATGGAGAGCGAGGCGGTCGAGACCGAACTTGAGGCCCGTGTCGGCCCCGTCGGCAAATGGACCCAGGCCCGCGACGCCCAGCTCAAGGAGCTTTCAGACCTCGGCCTCCGTCCGGACATGACCCTGGTCGATCTGGGATGCGGTCCCTTGCGGGCGGGTCTCCAGTTGATCAACTATCTCGATGAGGGACGCTATGTCGGTATTGATATTGATGCGGGCTCGATCGAGGCAGGCAAGGCGTTGGTGCGACGCTTTGGCCTGGAGGGCAAACAGGCCCGCCTGATCCATAGCGAAACATTCGGCCGGGTCGAGCTGAACCGGTTCGGGTTCGCGGACCGGATCTGGTGCTATCAGGTGATGATACACATGCCTCGAGACGTCGCGCTGGACTGTATTTCGCAGATTGGCCGCATGCTCAAACCCGGTGGCAAGGCTTGGGTGACGGCGAGGGTCCAGGAAGAGGGTGATGATTTCGCTGTCACGGGAAAGTGGCGTGGTTTCCCCATTTCAGAAGCCGGGCCGAGCTTTTTCGAGACCGCAGCAGAGGCGGCCGGCATGCGCTATGACACGCTGCCATTCGGCGATCCCCGCAGCTTCAACAATAGCGGTCGGGTCGCCTGGAAAACACTGATTGAGTTCACCAAGCTCTAGACCGCCGCGGATCGCGATCCGCTAGCGCAGCGATCGCGCGGTGAAGACATCATCGCTGGTCGCCCGGGGCAGAATGACCCTGAGGAAATGGGTGGTGTAGCGCTTGAGGAAGCGCTTGCCCCTGGTCTCGTCGCCCGGGTCGAGTGCCCGCAGACGGATCAGCGCGCTGTGTTCCTTGCCATCCATGTCGAAATAGCCGACGCGCTTGCCCGGCGAGGCGGCCGTGATGCCGGCGGCCAGCGAGGCCTCATAGCTCGGCGGGATGCGGTCACGCAGAAAATTGGCCAGCAGTTCGCGGCGGTCGACATGCAGGGAGAGCCGGTTCTTGTGGCAGGAATTCACATGTCGGTCCTGGATCAGGGAGAGCTGGGCGTCGATCTCGATTCGGGTGACGCTATTGCCAGCCTTGAACTGGGTCTCACGGGTTTTCTTGGGGGCGGTCAGCCAGATCGAGAAGTCATCGACTGGCAGGCCGGTATCATCCACGGCTTCGACCACAATCTGGTAGAACTCGCGGAAGCGACTGCCATCGGCCCCGGCGCGACCGAGAATACGGTCGCGCAAGGCGTCAGCCTCAACGCCATCCTGGGCGAGCTGGCGGGTCTCCTGGCAGATCGCCGTCCAGTCGTCGATCACGGCGCGATACCCGTCCGCTCCCTTCACGTCGAGGGCCTGCAGGATGAGCTTTTCGAGCCGTTCCGAGACGGTCTTGTCCTTTGATGCGCTTTCCTTGGGCGCCGGTTTGAGAATGCTCAGATGGCTGCGATCCGGGATGACGGCGAAGGGTGTTTCATCCGGTCCGCGCCGGGTCCAGGCGCGGAAATCCGGCTTCAGGATGGAGCCTTTGGAGAAATCGACCGTGACGCCACGCGGATCGATATTGGCGGTCGCGACCCGCACCGTCCCGTCCCAGGCCTTCTCGCCAAGAATACCGGTTCCGAAGATCGGGTCAGCGCCGACGATGACATAGGGGCGGGTGCCGCTTTCGGAGAAGGGGCTTTCTGTGTGCCCGTCCTCGCTCAGCCGGTCGCGGAGGGCGAGGTCTTCCTGAAATTGCGAGGCCAGCTCCAGTGAGTTGAGGAAATGCGTGCCGGTCTGGAATCCATTGGTGAAGCCCTTGGTCAGTCGCCCCAGTGTCGAGCGCCCGATCGTGGCCAGTGGCGAGCCGAAATTGGCCGGTGCCAGCATCAGGAAATTGGCGACCGGCGCACCACCGCGGGGGAAATATTCCGCCATCCACCAGCGGGCGACAAGTGCTCCGGTCGAGTGAACGACGACATGGAAGCGGGCGGGCAGTCGCCCATCACCCTGCATTTCGGCGATGACGGCGTTCAGGCGTCGGCCGGAATCCGCTATGCGGACATCATCATCCATCGACGGATAGCCGCCGAGGAAGACGTCCGAGGTTTCATATCCCTTTGCGGCGAGGAGTTCGCCAACTCCGGCCATGGACTTGTCGCTGGCGCTCCAGCCATGAATCAAGAGGACGTGTTCTGACATTGCAACCTCCGGGGATTTTTCCGGAGGGTACCACTTGGCGCCGTGTCTTGTCAGCTGGACTCGTATTCATCCTCGGCGTCATCCCACCAGGGGTGCCAGGGTGGCAGGTCTTCCGACACTGTCATCGGGAAATCCGGCGCGCGTTTTTCCAGGAAGGACATCACGCCTTCCTTGGCATCGGCGCCCATGCCGGCATGCAGGATGCCCTGGGTCTCGACCCGGTGCGCTTCCATCGGATGGGCCGCGCCCTGCATCCGCCAGGCCATGCGCCGCATCATGGCGACCGAGACCGGGGCACAGCGCTCGGCAATCATCCGCGCCCGGTCGCGGGCCTCGCTCATCAGGTCTTCCGCCGGAAGGGCGCGCGCGACCAGACCGGATTCGAACGCTTCGGCGGCGCTGAAGGTGCGCCCGGTCAGGCCCCAGTCCATGGCTGTCGAGATGCCCACAACCCGTGGCAGGAACCAGCTCGCACAGCCATCCCAGACAATGCCACGCTTGGCGAAGGGATAGGCGAATTTGGCGTCCATCGAGGCCAGCCGGATATCCATCGGCAGGATCATGGTGGCGCCAATGCCCACCGCGGCGCCATTGATCGCGCCAATGACCGGCTTCAGCGTGTTCCAGATACGCAGATTGAGCAGACCGCCCCGATCGCGCCATTTCGGATCGCTCGCATCGAATGTCCCGTCATGCTGGGTCTGGGCAACCATGTTGAAGGTCTCGGTGCCGGTGGAGAGGTCGGCACCGGCGCAGAATGCAGGCTTGCTACCGGTGATGATGATAGCGCGGACCCTGTCATCGGCATCGGCCTCATCCAGCGCCGCGATCATCTCGTCACCCATCTCATAGGTGAAGGCGTTGAGCCGGTGTGGCCGGTTCATCGTCAGGGTCGCGATCTGCTCGTCGACATCGTACTGGATCGTGGAATAGGCCAACCGAGCCCCCTCATGCTTGTGGCGTTTGCCGCATGATGGGGTGGTGGTCCGGGCTTGTCATCCCTGCTGGTCGCCGGGCGCCGGGAAACCCGTCCGGTTCCCGCAAGCGGATTACTCGCCGACCTGGAAGAGCTTGCCGCGCTCGGTGATGATCACGATGAGCAGGGCGGTGGCGGCCATCAGGGCCTGGCTGATCACGAGCGGGGTGGCCGTGCCGTCATAGAGCTGACCGACATACGCCCCGATCGCGGCGCCGATGACCCCCGTGGTGAATCCGTAGACGGCAGAGGCGGTGCCTGCGACATGGCCGACCGGTTCCAGCGCAAGGGCCGAGAAATTGGCTGCGATCAGGCCGAGGAAGGCCATGGCCGCCGACAGCAGGATCAGGAAGAGCACGAAATTGTCGACCCCGCTGGCAAGGATGACAGCGTGGACGGCAGAGATCAGCGTGAAGGCGATCAGCGCACCGTGGGAGAGGCGGCGCTGGCCGAGCCGCATCACCAGCTTGGAATTGACATAGCTCGACACTCCGATCCCGCCGGCAATGGCAGCAAAGGCGAAGGGGAAGGCCGTGTCGGAGAGGCCGAAATGCCCGACGAAGATCTGCTGTGACGAGCCCAGAAAACCGTACAGCCCGCCGAAGAAGGGGGCGCCGGCGAGTGTATAGCCGACCATGAGGCGATGCCGGAATGTCTCCTTGAACGCCGCCAGAAGCGGCTTCACGCGCAAGGCGACCCGGAATTCCGGGTGCAGGGTTTCCGGCAGGCGCACTTGCAGCCACACCATCAAGCCGGCCCCGAACACGACCAGGAAGCCGAAAATCCAGCGCCAGGGTGCGATCATGAGAATGGCCTGGCCGAGCATGGGCGCGAGGACGGGAACGGCCATGAAGGCCGTCATTACCATCGACATCACCTCCGCCATGCGGCGACCCGATGTCAGGTCCCGTGCGATCGCTGTGACGATGACCCGGCAGGCCGCCGCGGCGGCGCCCTGGAAAAAGCGGGCGACGAGCAGAAGCTCGAATGTCGGGGTCAGCGTGCAGATCAGGCTGGTCAGGATGAAGAAGGCGAGGGCGCCCTGGATGACCAGCTTGCGTCCGAAGCGGTCGGACAGCGGCCCATAGATGAGCTGGGCGGCCCCGAAGCCGATCAGATAGACGCCAATCACGAATTGCTGGTCATTCTCGGCCAGGACACCAAGATCACCGGCGATGTCATCCAGCGCCGGCAGCATCATGTCGATCGCCAGCGCGACCACGGCCGTCATCGCGACCAGAAGCGCGACGAGTTCCGTAAGCGACATCGGCAAGGCGTCGCCGGCGGCCTTTTTGGGCTGGGTCATGACAGGCTCCCGGGGAGCGGCATGGGACCATACCGCTTGGGTGAAATGCGACTTCAGCGCGTAAAGTGCAAGTCTTGCGGGTGCATGACAGCTCAGGCGTTTGCGTATGGGTCGTAGAAAAGATGGGCCTGGAAGCTGGCGGCGATACGATGAGCGCGCTCCAGGAAGGCGGCCTTTGCCGCCGGCGTGGCACCGATGTCATCCAGTGTCTGTTCGAACAAGCCCAGCCAGCGCTCGAAATGTGCCGGAGAAATCTGCGGCTTCAGCTTCACATGCGCCGGCATCGGTCGGCCGGCATAGCCGCCATCGTGAAAGACAAGCGCCGACCAGAAGGACTTCATCGTTTCCAGATGCGGCCCCCAATCACCCGGTATCGCCCGGGCGAAGACCGGTCCGAGCAGATCGTCGCTGCGAACATGACCGTAGAAGCTCTCCACCAGATCCGAGATCTGTTCGCGCGTGATCCCCATCTCGGCCGCTTCCTTGCGGGCCGCCAGACGGGCTTCGGTCACGCGGACAGGGATGGGTGAGGACATGGGGCTACCCTGACTGTCGCCTACCGCGTCTAGACGTTGAAGCGGAAGTGCAGGACGTCGCCGTCCTTGACGATGTAGTCCTTGCCCTCGGCGCGCATCTTGCCGGCCTCTTTGGCCGGGGCTTCGCCGCCGCAGGTGACATAGTCGTCATAGGCGATGGTCTCGGCGCGGATGAAACCCTTCTCGAAATCACCATGGATGACGCCGGCAGCCTGCGGGGCGGTCCAGCCTTCGCGGATCGTCCAGGCGCGGGCTTCCTTGGGGCCGGCGGTGAAGTAGGTTTGCAGGCCCAGCAGCGAGTAGCCGGTATGGATGAGACGATCGAGGCCGGGTTCTTCCAGGCCGATCGCTTCCATGTATTCGTCGCGCTCCTCATTCTCCAGCAGCGCCAGCTCACTCTCGATCTTGGCCGAAATGACCACAGCCTGGGCGCCTTCCTCGGCGGCCCGCTTGAGAACGATCTCGGAATAGGCATTGCCCGTACCCGCGCTTTCCTCATCGACATTGGCGATGAAGAGGACCGGCTTGGTGGTCAGGAGCTGCAGGCCGCGCCAGGCCTTGCGGTCATCCTTGGCAATCTCGGCAAAGCGCGCGGGGCGACCCTCATTGAGCTGTGCCAGCGCCACATCGATCAGGCCGAGACCAGCCTTGGCCTCCTTGTCGCCTGACTTGGCCCGCTTTTCGAGCCCTGCCTTGCGTTTCTCCAGGCTCTCCAGATCGGCCAGCATCAGCTCGGTCTCGACGGTTTCGAGATCGGCGAGCGGGTCGATCTTGTTGTTCACATGGGTGATGTCATCATCATCGAAACAGCGCAGCACATAGGCGATGGCGTCGGTCTCGCGGATATTCGCGAGGAATTGATTGCCCAGGCCTTCGCCCTTGGACGCGCCTTCGACCAGGCCGGCAATGTCGACGAAATTCATCCGTGCCGGCAGGACTTCCTTCGAGCCGGCGATCTCGGCCAGCTTGGCCAGGCGCGGTTCGGGCACGGCGACATCACCGACATTCGGCTCGATCGTGCAGAAGGGATAATTCGCCGCCTGCGCCGCTGCCGTCTGGGTCAGGGCGTTGAACAGGGTGGACTTGCCGACGTTCGGAAGCCCGACAATGCCGCATTTGAATCCCATGATGGATATCCCTCGTGTGGTCTGGCGCGCGTTATAGGGAGGATGGCGCGCAAGGTCGACTGTGGAGTCAGTGGCAGGTCTTTTTGCCCCCGCTTGCGGGGAGGTGGGCCAACGCGCACGCGTCGGGTCGAAGGGGCCGACCAAAGTGAGGATTTTCAGACGTGGCGCTCTGGCGCCCACCGTTCCATAAATCCCTTGTCGGGAGTGCGCCGTATCCGGTTCTTGCGGTCAAGNNCTTGACCGCAAGAACCGGATACGGCCTGCTGGCCGACAAGCGATCTATGGTTCATTGCGAGCCGGGGCTCGCCGTTCCGATAAGGTCTCTTCTGGGGGCACGATGCTAACCTGCACAATGGTCCACTTTAAAACCTTGATGTACTCAAGCGATCGGGGACTGGCATTGCGGCAGGTCGTAGAATCCGGTTCGGCTCGCCGCGTTCCAAGCCGCGCGCCCAGATTTGTCCAGAATCTTGTGTTGGTCGATGGCGCAGGCAGCGTGATCAGGACCATCGAGGTTCCACCGATCACACGTGCCAACTCTTACCTGGTTGACCTGCACGAAGATGGGGACAGGGTCTATGTGACCGACTTCCGAGGTTATCGCTATACCTTCGATATTGAGACCGAGGTGGTTTCGCCCCTCGACCACATCGAGAAATATTGAGCCCTCAATCCTCGCCGTCCGAACCCCGCTTCACCACCTCAGGCGCTGGCGCCTTGTGCGTCACCCGTGTCTGAAACGCGTCATAGTCACCCGCTGCCAGCAGATCGAGACTGTCGGCGATGGCGTCGAGCAGGTCGATCAGCCAGTCTTCCTCGGCCTTGCCAAAGTCGGACAGGACATAGCCGGTGACCCGGTTCCGGTCGCCGGGATGGCCAATGCCGATTCGGCCGCGGCGGAAGTCCGGGCCGAGCTGGCTGGTGATCGACTTGATGCCATTATTGCCGGCCGCGCCACCGCCCAGTTTCATGCGGAATTTGCCCGGCGCCAGATCGAGCTCGTCATGAAAGACGACGATATTCTCCGGCTTCACCTTGTAGAAGGCGGCTGCGGCACCGACCGAATTGCCGGCATTGTTGTAGAAGGTTTGCGGCTTGAGCAGGAGGAGCTTGTTCGAACCGATGGTGAGCTCGGTGGCAAGGCCCTGGAAGCGTTTGCGCCAGGGACCGGCGCTCCAGGCGTGGGCGATGATATCCATCGCCATGAAGCCGACATTGTGCCGGTTGCGCAGATATTTGGGCTCGTAATTGCCGAGGCCGGCCAGGATCATCATCGCGCGGTCTCCCCATAGGACCGGCAACAGGTGCCGGATACGAAATCAGCGAAGCCATGGTGTGGCCTCGCTGATCTCAATTCCAGTGCTGAAAAGCGAAGGAGCTTACTCCTCGTCGCCTTTCTGCTTGATGGCTTCCGGTTCGGCCGGTGCTTCATCGGTCTCGTCTTCGGCATCCGTCAGGACAGCGCGCGAACCTTGCAGCGTCGCGATGGTGAAGTCGCGGTCCAGAATGGTCGGCTTGACGCCCTTCGGCAGGTTGACCGCCGAGATGTGCAGCGAGTCGCCAATGTCCAGGCCGGTGAGGTCGGCTTCGACCGATTCCGGAATGGAGCCAGCCGGGCAGAGCAGCTCGACATCGTGACGGACGATGTTGAGCACGCCGCCGCGCTTCAGGGCCGGGCAGGCGTCTTCATTGACGAAGTTCACGGTCACATTGACCTTGATCTTGGTGTCTTCATCGACGCGATACAGGTCGATGTGCATCGCCTTGTCGGACACCGGGTGGAACTGGATGTCCCGGGCGATGACCGTCTGGCGCTTACCGTTGTGATCGATCTCGATCATGTTGGACAGGAAGTGACCGCCCAGCAGGGCCTTGCGGATTTCATTGCCGCGCAGGGTCACCGAAACCGGCTCAAGCTTGCCGCCATAAACGATGCCCGGAACGAGGTCTTCCCGACGGGCAGCGCGAGCCGCGCCCTTGCCGGTGCCTTCACGAACGTCAACGGTGAGAACGATGTTGGAGCTCATCGGTCCAGATCCTTAAATGCAAACGCCGCCTCCAGCAGATTGAGTGCGGGCGGCGATCTATCCAGGCGTCATGCCTACAGTGTTATTTCGAGCGGCGGGCTATAGCCGATAGAAACGCCCCACGCAACAGCGCTGCACGGGAACTAGCAGCGAATTCATGCCCGCCATCAGTTGCGGTGTCAGTCGAACAGCTTCGACACCGACTCGTCATTCGCAATGCGGCGGATGGCTTCGCCGAGCAAAGGCGCGACGGAGAGGCGGCGGACTTTCGGCGTTTCGGTCGACCCCGGCGGCGGGACGATCGAATCGGTCACCACGAGCTCGCGCAATTTCGACTTGGCGACGCGGCCCTGGGCGTCATTCGACAGCACGCCATGGGTGACATAGGCAGAGACTTCCACCGCGCCCTTTTCCAGCAGGGCGTCGGCGGCATTCACCAGCGTGCCGCCACTGTCGCACATGTCGTCGAACAGGATGCAGCGCCGGCCTTCGACGTCACCGATGATATTCATCACTTCGGCAACGCCGGCCTTCGGGCGCCGCTTGTCGACGATGGCGATCTCGGCATCGAGCAGCTTCGCGAGGGCGCGGGCCCGCACGACACCGCCGACATCCGGCGAGACAATCAGCAGATTATCGGTCTGGTAATTGCGGCGGATATCATCCTCCATCACCTTCGTGGCGAAGAGATTATCCGTCGGGATGTCGAAAAAGCCCTGGATCTGGCCGGCATGGAGATCGACCGTCAGCACGCGATCAGCGCCGGCCTTGGCGATCAGATTGGCGACCAGCTTGGCCGAGATCGGGGTCCGGCCACCAGTCTTCCGGTCCTGTCGGGCATAGCCGAAATAGGGGATGACGGCGGTGATCCGGCGGGCACTGGCGCGGACCAGCGCGTCAATGCAGATCAGCAATTCCATCAGGTGGTCATTGGCCGGGTAGGAGGTCGATTGCAGGATGAAGACATCCTCGCCGCGCACGTTCTCGTCGATCCGCACGAAGATCTCGCCATCGGCGAATCGTTCGATCTCGGTGGCGGTCAAGGGCGCGTCGAGATAGTCGGCGATGGACCGGGACAGGTCCGGATTGGCAGTGCCCGACATCAGCTTCATCGTTTCGACCCCCGAGTCTTTAGAAACCGCGGGCTGCTTAACAGAGGCGCGCCGGGGAATGAAGCTGAAATGATCAGCCTGCGGAGAATCCCGGCGGAAGTGGCAGATCCGCACTGTCCAGGCAGACCAGTTTGAACAACTCGCCCATCTGCTCATTGTCGGTTAAGCGCCAGATTTGTCGGGCGATTTCCGCGCGCTTGCCGGGTTGGGACTGGCTCAGCGCGGCGGCGCGGGCTTCCAGCCCAAGACCCAGCAGCCAGTCTCCCTGGCATTCCGGACCATAGGCCTTCAGACCGGCGTCCCGGCCTGCCTGCAAAAGGGATTCGAAGTCGACACGGGCGGTCAGGTCCGCCGTGCCGGGGGCCTCGAGTGGCGGTTGTTTCTTATGAGCGCGAATGGCCTGCAGCGTGTCACCCATCTCGCTCTGTGCCGGTCCATAGTCGATGAAGAGGGCACGGCCGGGCTGTTCGGAAAAGCGTGCGGCCAACAGGTCGACGACCTGGCGGTCACCGGGGCGCAGCTCGACCAGGGCGCCGTCTTCAGCCTCGTGCAGGCGGGCCGGAATCAGGGCTTCGTCCTCGCCCAGGGGCGGGCCGAGCACAAAGACGAAGGCACCATCATCGTCCGGATTGAGCCCGACGAGGCGCTCATGCCAGACGCCCTCATGACGCAGCGCCTGGCGTACAGGCAGACAGTCGAGAAATTCATTGCCGAGGATGATGGAGGGACCAGGCGCAACCGCTTCGAGCCGGTCGACCCAGCGGATCTGTGCCCCGGAGGGACCCAGCGTCTGCGCCTGGACGGCCTTGAGGGCGGCGCTGGCCTCGATCAGCACGACTTCGGTCGCGTCCAGGAAACCCGGCACGGTACGCGCGGCGCGCAGGGCGTCGGCCATCATCGTTCCCCGACCCGGGCCCATCTCGATCAGTTTGAGCGTGTCCGGTCGGCCCATGTCGAGCCAGGTCTGGGCCGCGACCAGGCCGAGCAGCTCCCCGAACATCTGGCTGATCTCCGGTGCCGTGATGAAGTCCGCGCCGGCGCCGATCGGGTCCTTGGTGGCATAGAAGCCGTGCCGCGGATCAAACAGGGCCTCGGTCATGAAAGCGGCTATCGAGAGCGGACCGCCCGACCGGATGCGGTCACGTAGCGTGTCGGCGATCATGGTTTGGACGGGGTCGGGCTCTTGAGGGCGCGATGGATCAGCCAGGCACCGGCGATGATCATCGGGATGGAGAGGATCATGCCCATGGTGATGTAGCCGCGCAGCGCTTCCGGCATGTAGAGGTCCGGCTCGCGCACCTGCTCCAGCGAGGTCCGGAACAGACCGTAGAAAAGCAGGAAGAGGCCGGCATTCAGGCCCGGCTTCTCCAGCGAGCGGAATTTCCAGGTCGCGATATTGATGATGGCAAAGAGAAGCACGCCTTCCAGCGCCGCTTCATACAGCTGGCTGGGATGGCGCAGGGCGCATTGCGGGTCATTGGCGAAGCGCATGGCCCAAGGCACGTCAGTGGGACGGCCCCAGAGCTCGCCATTGATGAAATTGGCCAGGCGGCCGAAGAGCAGGCCGAGCGGCGTGACCACAGCGGCGGCATCGCCAATCCGCAGCAGGTCCAGCTTCTGGCCGCGGGCAAACCACCACAGCGCCAGCGAGACGCCGATCAATCCACCATGGAAGGACATGCCGCCATCGGTAATGCCCAGGACAATGTCCAGCGGCCGCTCCCAGATCATGTCCGGCATGTAGAACAGCACAAAGCCCAGCCGTCCGCCGGCAATCACTCCCAGCGTCGCCCAGATCAAGAGATCATCGACCTGCGGCTCCGAGAAGGGCGCCTTGGGCTTCTTCTTGCCCGGTGCATGCCAAATGGCGGGGCGCCGGGCGAGGGCGACCATATAGCGCCAGCCCAGCATCAGGCCGGCGATATAGGCCAGCGCATACCAGCGCAGGGCGAACCAGATGGCCTCCTGGCTGCCGAAGGCGAATCCGTCGGGTCCGATCGAGAACAGGACGGGATCGATCAGGTCAAAGCTTGGCGGGCAATATTGCATGGTGTACTCGGCTCGTGGCTCGGCGAGGTGCAGCTTTGACGGAACGGCGCGTTGCGCTTTTCGGGCCAGAGCCGCATATAGGCGATGTCGAACACTCTAATGGCTTTCTTTGATGCAAACGCGCAACCCGCTTCTGAATGATTTTGCTGATCTCATGACCGACGCCTTCGGTGCGGCGCAGGCGATGGGCGAAGAGGCGCGCTCGGTTTTCCGGGCCCGCGCCGATCGCATGGTCGCCGAGATGGACCTGGTCACGCGCGAGGAATTCGACGCTGTGAAAGCGGCCCTGGATGCCTCCCAGGAGGAGGTCTCCGCCCTGACCAAACGCCTCGAGGCGCTCGAGGCTGCAGCCAAGCCGAAGCCGGCGGCCCGCAAGAAAGCAACAACTGCCAAGCCGGCCACCAGCAAGGCCAAAACGACCAAGTCCGCGACGGGCAAGGCCTGACCTTTCCGAACACGCGCCCAGCGCGCTTTTTATTGCGCCTGACGCGGCGCAGACATACCGTCATGGCACGGTGTGAGTCGCCGCGCAGACGATGGAGCCACTTTGATGGACCTGCTGTCAGACGAATTTTCGCCGACTGTGACTGACCCGCTCGACGCGGTCGAGCAGGCGGTGATCGCCGAGCAATACCCCTATGACCGTGACGAAACCGGTGAGATCCATCTCACCGCATCCGGGGCCTGGCGCGACCATCAGATCTGGTTCGCCTGGCGGCCGGAGCTGGAAGCCCTGCATATTTGCGGCAGCCTCGACCTGAAAGTCCCGGCCAATCGCTTCCGCGATGTCTGTGAGCTGGTCGCCCGGCTCAATGAGAAGCTGTGGCTTGGGCATTTCGATATCTGGGCCGAGGATGGCTCGATCGTTTATCGTCACGCTCTGTCCCTGCCCAGTGGCGAAACCGTGTCGCCGTCCCAGGCGGCTGCAATGATCACGGCTGCCCGCGATGCCGGCGAGCGCTTCTATCCTGCCTTCCACTTCCTCGTCTGGGGCGGCAAGGGCGTCGAAGAGGCGGTTGCGGCCGCCATGTTCGAAACTGCTGGTGAGGCCTGACACCGACTATGGCAGACAGCTTTCGGATTGCTTTGATCGGTGGTGGCAATATGGGCGGCGCGCTGGCGGCCGGCTTGTTGCGCACCAAGCGCGGTCCGGTCACCGGGCCGGAATTGCTGGTTATTGATCCGCATCCCGGTGATGCGGTCCAGACCCTCGTCGCCAATGCCGGTCTTACTGTTCTGCCGGAGCTGACCGCCAAGGCCGCTGCGGGTCTGGAACTGGTCATTTTCGCGCTCAAACCCCAGGCTTTCGAGCCGGCTGCGGCTGCCCTTGCCGGTCGTCTTTCGCCGGAAACCGGCGTGATATCACTCATGCCGGGTGTCACCCTCAGCCGCATGGCCACGGCCCTGGGCGACCGACCCCTGATCCGCGCCATGTCCAATACGGCGGCCGCGGTCGGCGCGGCCATGACCGTCTGTATTGCCAATAATGCCGGCGAAGCGCTGGAAAAACCGGTTACCCGCCTCTTCAAAGGGGTGGGCACCGTCGAATGGGTGGCGGATGAGCGCATGATCGGGGCCGTGACCGCGGTCTCCGGGTCGGGCCCCGCCTATGTCTTCCTGCTCGCCGAAGCGCTTGCCGGTGCCGCCTTTGCCGAAGGCCTGCCGCGCGACCTCGCCGACAAGCTGGCCCGCGAAACCATCATCGGTGCCGGCGCCCTGCTGGCCAAGTCCGGCAAGACGCCCCAGGAATTGCGCCGCGCCGTGACCTCACCCGGTGGCACCACACAAGCCGCCGTTGATGTCCTCATGGGCGCCGGGGGCGGCCTGCCGGAACTTGTGCGTCAGGCGGTCGGTGCTGCTGAGCGCCGTTCGCGGCAGATGGGTCAGGATCCGGGCAAGCGGTAGGTTTTTCTGCCGACCTTTGTACGGTCATTTTTCGCCGAGGTTGCTTAACCTGGCGGGTAGATTCGAACGGGCATGCAAAATTTCGATTATTGTGACGAAATCACTGTCGCGAACGAAGACGATGAAATGCTGGCCGCAACGCGAAAAGCACATGTCTTCCGGCATAGCGGAGTCCACGAGCTGGCTGCAATTCTGCTCGAATGCTTGGCCATTGGCGAGCTCCGAGCAGCGAGCGATCAGGTCGTTCATGTATGCAGCAGCTTGGTTTTGACCAAATGTCTCGATTGTCCACCGCGCAATTTCGCGAAGTGATTGCTCCGCCAATGGTGTGAGGCGCCAGTCGCGGCCCAATTCTCAATCCCGGGCAGCGGCAAAAGCCCGGCGAATGACATCCTCTCCCGAACCCGCGGCGAACTCCCCCGCCCGATACTGATCGAGGCCCCGTTGCAATCGGTCGCGAATGTCACTGAGTTCGACTTCTTCTCTTTCCAGCAGCCGCAAACCAGCGCGCAGTGCTTCAGAGGCATTTTGGAAGCGCCCGGTCGCTACGAGGCGATCGACGAGATCTGTTTGCGTGTCTGTCAGGACGACGTTCTTGGTGGCCATTCGAGCATCTCCAGTCACTGGCAATTTAAGCCAATTTTATAGTAGGGGCAATTCTGTGCCCGATAGGGTCATACGTGCTAACAATCGGGTGGACGGGTATAGGCTTGGCGTTCGCACGACATTGGAGTGGTCCGGAAATGATGACCGAAGGTGTTCAGAAGAATTCTGACCGGGAGCTACCCGTTCCCAAAAAATGGCGCCCGATGATTGCCGACATCGTGGGCGCGATTGTACGCAATGATTTCAGTTTTGAAGATTTGAATGTGCGGGTCGAACCGCCGAGTGAAAAGCTCCAAGATTATATCAGGGAATCTATTGGTGACTATGGGTGCACCCTGATCGCTTTGCGCGCGGACGTATGGAAGCACGCGGTCTATATCTGCTTCGAAGACCACTGGCAGGTGATTGTTGACCTATGTTCGGAGGAGGAAGGGGTTAGCGACCTCGCCCTCCATCTCAAAGTGCATGATGATATTGTTCCGAAGTTCGAAATTTCCTCCGTACACGTCCCGTAGTGAAAGTCGTTGGGTCCCGGTCTCCCATCACCCGCTCCATCTAGCGGCTACGCGCCGAGTCACCGCCAAAACACCAAAGCTACTTATTGCGGCAGGCTGATCACCGCCAGCAAACCACCCAGCTCCGATTTCCCCAACTTGATATCCCCGCCATGGCCGCGGGCGACGTCGCGGGCCAGGGCGAGGCCGAGGCCGACGCCCTTGCGGTTCTGGTTGCGGCTTTCATCGAGGCGGTTGAAGGGCTTGAGGGCCTCGTCATACTGGTCTTCCGGGATGCCGGGGCCGTCATCCTCGACCCGGATTTCGATCCGTGAGCCATTGGGCTCAACCGCGACCGCGACCATTTCACCAAAGCTGGTGGCATTGCCGATCAGATTGGCGAGCGCCCGGCGGATGGCGCCGGGGCGCAGTTCGGCATCGAGCTCGCCCTCCGTGTCAAAGCGGATATCGCCGCCATGGCGGCGGGCATCCTCGACCACTTCGCGGGTCAGTCCGATCAGGTCGATGCGCTGGGTTTCCTCGCTACCTTCACCGCGTGCGAAGTCGAGATACTCGTCCAGCATGGCTTCCATCTCGTCGAGATCGCGCCGCGCATCGGCGGTCTCGTCAGTTTGCGGCATCAGCGCCAGTTGCAGCTTGAGTCGGGTCAAGGGCGTGCGCAGGTCATGGCTGACCGCGGCCAGAAGGGCGGTGCGTTGTTCGAGATGGCGTTTCAGGCGGGCCCGCATCTCCAGGAAAGCGTGGGCGGCCTGGCGCACTTCGGTGGCTCCGGCGGGGCGGAAATGGGCGACATCCTGGCCGCGGCCGAATTGCTCGGCCGCATCGGCGAGGCGGCGGATCGGCTTGACCTGATTGCGGATGAAGACAACCGAGACGGCGGTCAAAAGCGTCGTCGCGCCGATGATCCACAGCAAAAAGATATGCCCGGTCGTGGCAAAGACCCGGTCGCGCGGCGTGATGAAGCGCAGGACCCCGCCCTCAACCTCGACGCGGATGTCGACATAACTGGGATAGCGGGTGGTATCGAACCAGACCGGGTTGTCGAGTTGCTGTGACAGGGCCTCGCGCAGGGTGATGTCCAGCGTGCGGAAGAAGGAGGAGCGGCGCGAGGTCGGCAGGGTATCGTCGGGCCGGAAGTCGATGGACAGGCGGGTTGTGCCGAGCGCCGTCTCGATATGGCGCTGGAACGCCGGGGTCTCGCCGCCTTCTTCCTCATAAAGCCGGGTCGCCATGGCGATCTCGCCGGCGACGCCTTCGGACAGGCGGCTGGTCACCGTTTCCCAGTGTTCCTCGAAGAAGGACCAGGCCACCGCGACCTGCATCATCGCCACAGGCAGGACGATGATCAGCAGGGTCCGTCCGAACAGCCCCTTGGGCATGAAGCGCTTGAAGAGGGACACGCCGGATCAGTCCTCGAATATCGGGTCGGCGAGGAGACGATAGCCTTCGCCGCGGACCGTCTGGAGATGGAGGGGTTCTTTCGGGTCGCTCTCCAGCTTGCGCCGCAGGCGTGTGACCTGGACATCGACGGCGCGCTCGCCGCCGCCCGTGCGCTCTGACAGCGTCAGGCGAGAAACCGTCTGCCCGGCCGAGGCTGCCAGCGCGGCCAGAAGCGCCGCTTCACCGCCGGTCAGGCGAACAGCATCGCCGGACCGGGTCAGGCTTTCGCGCTGGATATCAAAGCGCCAATCGCCAAAGCTGACATGCTGGATCGCCGCCTGGGCCGGCTTGGCCCTGCGCAGGATGGCATTGATCCGGAGCACGAGTTCTTCCGGCTCGAAAGGCTTGGGCAGATAATCATCTGCCCCGAGAGAGAGCCCCTTGATCCGGTCCTCGGCATCGCCGCGCGCGGTCAGGAGCAGGATCGGTGTTTCACCGCGCTCGCGCACGGCCTGGGTCAGCTCAAACCCGTCCATGCCGGGCATCATCACGTCCAGCACCAGCAGGTCAAAGGCCAGGGAGTTCAGGGTAGAGAGCGCCTTGTTGGCATTCGGGGCAGTCGAGACGCGATAGCCGCGTTCCTGCAGGAAGCGCTTGAGCAGGTTGCGGATGCGGTCGTCATCATCGACCACAAGGATGTGCGGGTCATCACCGGGCGTCTGGGCCATGAAGTCCTGCCGAATTGCGAGTTTCGATCATGACCCGTGGGCGGCAGCCGCTCAAGGTGCTTTATCGGCGCGGACCAGCAAATCATCCGATGATTCAAGCCGTTCCGCGCAGGCGCTGCGCAAGGCCTCGAGCCCGGCCTCATAGGGCTCCGGATCGGCATAGATCGCGGCCAGCGGGGCGCGGGCGCCGAGGACGAGCTCGTCCGGCGTGAGCAGGCGCGACATGTGCGGGGTCAGGCCTGCGGCATGGACGGCGGCGATCTGCGGCAGCATGCGCGCCCAGGCGCCATAGAGGCGCAGTGAGACGACATTGACCGGCAGGAGCGCACTTTGGACACGCTGGAAAGGCGGCCAGCCGACCGCACTGATCGTGGTTCTTTGTGGCGTGTAGAGGCCGGTATGCACGCTCATCCGGGCCTCGGGCGCGAGTTCGCGCGTGATCGTCAGCAGGTCCAGCGAGAAGGCGTCGATGAGGACGGGCGCGTCATGGGCGGCGGCCTGGCGGACCAGTTCGGCGAGGGCGGTGCGCCGGTCTCCCTTGCCGATCTTGAGTTCCAGGATCACCGCGTGGCCACGGGCCGCGGCAAGCGCGTCCTCCAGGGTCCACATGCTTCCCGCTGCGCAATCGCGCATGACGGCGCGGCGTCCGAGACGGTCGATCATCATGGCTGGATGGCGGGTGTAGAGCAGGGGCGGACCGTCACCCTCGGCGATCCAGCAGATATCGGCCTCATGGGCGTGCCTGGCTTCCGGCAGACGCGCCGCCAGTGCCAGGCCGCGCTCGAAGGCTGCCGGCGAATTCAGAGAGCGGTGATGAAGGATTTCGAGCGCTTGGGACGGAAGTGACATGCGCGTATCAGGCCCGGTCCGAGGCTGGCTTCACGCCGGCCACCAGGTAATCCACGCACGACCAGACCGTGACCGCCACTGCGACCCAGAAGCTGGCCTCTGCGAGGCTTGCAGCCAGGTTCGGCGCCAGCCAGCTGGCCGGGATGAGCGGCGCACCGAGCAGAGCGATGATGGCAATGCCCTGAACGATGGCTTTGAGCTTGCCTGACAGGCGCGCGCCGACGGCGGCGCCCCGCGACTGCATCATAAGCCGGGCATAGCTGACCAGCACATCGCGCCAGGCAAAGACCAGAATGGCCCAGACCGGGATCAGGCCGGCGGTCGCCAGCGCGGTGAAGGCGCCGATCCGGTAGAGACTGTCCGCGAGCGGATCGAATTGCTCGCCGAACTCCGATTGCTGATTGAAAGTCCGCGCAACCCAGCCATCGAGCAGGTCGGTGATCTCGGCCAGGACGGCGATGGCCAGCGCCGCCACAAAGCGCATTGATCCGTCCAGCGACAGGGCCAGGAAGAGCAGTGGGACGAGGCCGATGCGCGACGCGGTCAGAAGGTTGGGCAGGGTCAGCATGCGGGTGCGGCCTTCCTGGCGGCGAGGAGACGACCGGCGATCTCGGCGAAGCCCTGGGCTTCATCACCTTTGGCGATCTCGGCAGGGTGGGCGGTCATATGGGGCAGGAAACGGCGCACGCCGGCGACGCCGAAACTGATCGGGAAGGCCGCGAACATGGGCTCGTCATTGGGCGCGTCCCCGATATAGGCGACATGTTGGGTGAGGGTGTCGGCAGCCAGGCCGAAGCGCTCGGTCAGGACGCGGCAGGCGGTGGTCTTCTTGTCGTGATCGCCGAACCAGGCATTGACATGGATGGAGCTGGTCTTGGCCGTCGCGCCGGCCTTTTCGAAATGGAGCCGGACCCGCTCGGCATCGGCCAGGGAGGCACCGGCGACGTCTTCGGCAAAATCCACCGCGATATCGCAGGCTCGCCAGTCATTATCGACAGCGGGGGCGAGATTGTCGGCGAGGGCGAGACTGGTCCGGGCCAGGCCCTCAAGCTGTTCGCGACGTGTGTCGGAGAGGTCGCAAAACCAGTCGCGGGTGATCCGCCCACTGGCCTCGCGGGCAAAGCAGAAGGCGCCATTTTCGCCGATCACGGCATCGACCGGCCACCAGCGAGCGATCAGGTCGCACCAGCCGGCCGGGCGTCCGGTCACAGCCAGGGTGAGAATGCCGGCCGATTGCAGGAGTTCCATCGCAGCCAGGCTGCTCGCCGGCACGCGGCCGTCACGGGTGACGGTTCCATCGAGGTCGAACAGGAAGGCCCGGACGTCCGCCAGGGACGCATCATTTGCGCTTGGAACCATCATTGACCCGTTTGACCATCTCGTCCCACTCGTCATCGGTGAGCTTGAACCTGTCTATCATCTCGTTGCGCGGAATGGCGCGCGCTGAAGGCAGCCACATGCCCAGGAAGAAGAAGACCAGCGTGCCCAGCATGGCGAGCAACGGCGCGGCGAGGGCAAAAAAGGCGAAGACCGAGGAGACCGCGAGCGTCACGCCCATGCCGGCGATCACAATGGTCCGACCGACGACCTTCAAACGAGTCTTGATGGGGACCATTGGAGACAGGGTATTGGTGTGGACGAGTTCGGCAGCGGCCATCATTGCGCCCGAGATCGCCAATACGCCCGCATTCCACAGCGCCAGCGTGGAGCCCGTCAGGCTGGTATTCGGTCCGACCGGCGCGCCCAGAAGTCCGTCCATCCCGCCCTGGATGACCAGTGTCGCCACGACCATCGAGGCCGAGAGTGCGATACCGGCATAGGATTCCCACTTGTACTCGCGGTGATACTCGATCAGCGCCTCATGGGAGAGCTTGCCGGTCTCGATCAGGTATTCCTCGGCATGACGGTAGCGGCGGATGACGCCATCCTTGCCGCGAGAGGCCTTTCGGTTCTGCGCCCGCGCCGTCAAGGCGAAAAACACGATGGCGACGCCGTAAATGCCGATCATGCTGGAGAGCGGCGGCAGGTTGATAAAGCTGTCCCAGGCACAACCGGGAGACATCGGACCCGGGCTGCATGTCTCGTCCGGCAGGAAAAACGCGCTCAGGAAGACCCATCCCAAGGCGACCAGGAGCGTCAGCGTCACGTATTTGAGCAGATTCCCCACATCATCCTCCTCCGGGTGTTATCCGACGATCATACAAGCCAGCCGCGTGGCGGAAAACCTCAATCGGCCCGCAGGGGCCCGGGCAGGAAGCGATAGAGCTTGAAGGCCGCCGCCAGCCACAGCCCGATCATCCAGGCATTCAGGGCCAGATCCTGGCCAATCCAGCCCATCCCCGCCGCCAGCAGGGGCAGGCCGGCGCCCAGCACGGCGAGGAGTTGCCCGATCAGCGCGATGGGGGCGGCTGAAGCGGAGAGGCTGTCTGCAGGTTGCGGGCGCAGCAGTGTGTCGCCATCGCTGACCAGGATTGCCAGGATCGGCACCACAAGCAGGGCCGGTGTGCCGATGATGAGGAGGTAGAGGAGGAGGAAGAGATTGGCATGGCCGGCCCGCGCCAGTCGGGCGAGCAGCGTGTCGCCGGTTAGCCGTGTGGCAGCGATCACACTGGCCCCAATCCAGCCCGCAGCTCCCAAGGCCGCCAGAGCCCGGGCGCTGTCGAGAAAGCCGTCGAACTGGGCCACGCCCTCGGCCGTTGCGGTCCAGCGAAAGGAAAACCAGATCGCCACCGGACCGGTGATCACCAGGATGAGGCGCAGCAGGGCGGCGAGGTTTGAGAGGCGCGTGGACACAGGTGTCGCTCCGTTATTTCTGGAACCAGTCATGGACCTTCTTGGCCATGGCTTTGGAGATGCCGTCAACGGCTTCCAGGTCCGCCAGCGCCGCATTGCGCACCGCCTTGGCAGAGCCGAAATGGGCCAGCAGCGCTTTCTTGCGCGAGGGGCCGATGCCGTCGATCCCGTCCAGCGGGTTCTCTGTCATCTGTTTCTTGCGCTTGGCCCGATGCCCGCCAATGGCGAAGCGGTGGGCTTCGTCGCGCAGACGCTGGAGATAGTAGAGGACCGGGTCCTTCATCGGCAGTTTGAACGGCGGCTTGCCAGGCAGGTAGAAAGCCTCGCGGCCGGCATCGCGTTCAGGCCCCTTGGCGATGGCGGCAATGGTGATGCCGGTCTCCGCCGTGATGCCCAGCTCTTCCGCGATTTCCATGACGGAGGACAATTGCCCCTTGCCGCCATCGATCAGGACGAGATCGGGCACGGGGGCGCCGTCGTCGCGCTCTTTCAGGAGCCGTGAGAAGCGCCGCTTCAGCATCGCCTTCATCATGGCGAAATCGTCATTGGTGGCGGCATCATCGCCCTTCATGTTGAAGCGGCGATAATGGGTTTTCTCGAACCCTTCCGGACCGGCGACGATCATGGCGCCAAGCGCATTCGTGCCCTGGATATGGGAATTGTCATAGACCTCGATGCGCTGGGGCATGTCGGGCAGATCGAAGATGCGCTGAACGCCCTTGAGCAATTGTGTCTGGGTCGCGCTTTCCGACAGGCGGCGGGCGAGGCTCTCGCGGGCATTGGTCAGCGTGCGCTCGACGAGCTTGCGCTTTTCACCGCGCTGGGGCGTGTGCAGGGCGACCTTGCGCTCGGTCTTCAGACTTAGGGCCTCGCCCAGCAATTGCGCTTCCTCGATCTCGTGCGAGAGGAGGATCAATGCGGGCGCCGGTTTGTCGTCATAGAATTGGGCCACGAAGGCCGCCAGGACTTCGGCCGGTTCGGCCTCGCTGTCATGACGCGGGAAGAAGGACTGATTGCCCCAATTCTGTCCGGCCCTGAAGAAGAAGACCTGGACGCAGGACTTGCCGCCATCCTGATGGACCGCAACGACATCGGCCTCTTCGACTCCGTCCGGATTGATGCCCTGGTCCGTGGTGACGGCGGCGATGGCGCGAATCCGGTCGCGCAGCTTGGCCGCGCTTTCGAAGTCCATCGCCTCCGCGGCTTCGCTCATGCGGGCCTGCAAGTCCTGGCGCAAGGCGTTGGAACGGCCACGCAGGAAATCCGTCGCTTCTGCGACCAGGGCGCCATAGGCGGCCGGTTCGATCAGATCGACACAGGGACCGGCGCAGCGCTTGATCTGATAGAGCATGCAGGGGCGCGATCGGCCTTCATAGACGCTGTCCGAACAGGTGCGGATGAGGAAGGCCTTCTGCAGCGTGTTGAGGGTCTGGTTGACCGCACCGACTGAGGCAAAGGGGCCGAAATAATCGCCTTTCGCCTTGCGTGATCCGCGATGCTTGGTCAGTTGCGGCGCCGCATGATCCTTGCGGATCAGGATATAGGGGAAGCTCTTGTCATCGCGCAGCAGGATATTGAAGCGCGGTTTGAGCGACTTGATCAGATTGGCTTCCAGCAGCAGGGCTTCGGTCTCGGTCTGGGTGACGACGAACTCCATCCGGCGGGTCAGCGCAATCATCATGGCGATGCGGTTGGAGTGCCCGCGGCCATTGGCATAATTGGAGACCCGGTTCTTCAAATGTCGGGCCTTGCCGACATAGAGGACCGCCCCATCTTCGCCGAACATGCGATAGACGCCCGGCTTGGGTGGCAGGTTCTTGACGTAGTCGGCGATGAGTTTCGCGCCGCCGAGCGATTGCCTTGCCGCGGACGACGCGTCATCTATCGCTTCGGATTGAGGAGTTTGGGACGTCATGTCGGACAGGATTGCGCTCGTAACCGGCGGCGGCAAGCGCCTGGGTGCCAAAATCGCCAGCGCCCTCGGCGAGGATGGCTGGCATGTGATCGTCCATTACAATGCTTCGGCGTCCGAGGCACAGGCCGTGGCCGCACAAATTCGCGAGGTCGGCGGATCGGGGACAGCGGTCGGTTTCGACCTGGCCGATACCGGCGCGGTCGAGGCCTTCCTGGCCGGTGTGGGACGTGTCGACGTTCTGATCAACTCCGCCTCCATTTTCGAGATGGACCGGCCGGAAGACGTCACCCCGCAATCGCTGGAGGCTCACTGGCGCATCAATGCCGCCGCGCCGGTGCTGCTGGCGAAGGCGATGTCAGCCCATCACACGGAGCGGGCCTCGGGCTGTGTGATCAATCTGCTCGACCAGAAACTCTTCAATCTCAATCCGGATTTCTTCGCCTACACCCTGTCCAAGCAGGCGCTGCTGGGGGCGACTACAACCATGGCGATGGCCTTTGCACCGGCCGTCCGCGTCAATGCGATCGCGCCCGGCATTACCCTGCCATCGGGTGGCCAGGGCGCCGAGGAGTTTGCCCGCGCCCACGCGATGAACCCGATGCGTGGTGGCTCGACGCCTGATGACATCATCCGCGCGGTGCGCTTCATCCTTGCGACCCCGTCCATGACGGGCGAGACGATCACCATTGATGGTGGCCAGCATCTCGACGCCCGCAATCGCGACGTCATGTATGCCACCGGCGTGCCGAAGGATGACGCCTCATGAGACTGGATCAGGTGATCGAGAATGCCCTTGCCAATGCCTCGGGCGAGGATGTCTTCGTCTATCGGCTCGAGGGCGTGAAGATGGATGTCGAGATCGGCATTCACGACTATGAGCGCGGCGTGAAACAGCGCGTGCTGATCGATGTCGTTACCCTGGTCAACAAGGCCTGGTGCGGCTCGGACGATATCGCCACCGTGGTCGATTACGACTATATCCTGCACGGCATCAAGGCCCTTGAAGAGCGCCAGTTCGACCTCCAGGAAACCCTGTGCGGAGTTGTCCTCGATCTCGCCCTGGCGCCCGCCACCGTCGCCGCCGCCCAGGTCACCACCCGCAAGGTTGATGCCTATGCCGATGCCGAAGCGGTGGGTCTGACGCGGTTCCGGCGGAAGGTTTAGGGCCGGCGACCTCTCCGCCCTTTCTTTCCCGCAATGTGGGGAATTGGGTTCAGCGTCGCGACGCGAAGCTGAGGTCGACGGCCCCCGAGCGCAGCGAGGGGGCATGCTGTCTGCGGCGTCACCCCTCCGCCCCACCGTTCGCGCGGCGATCCACCTCGCCTTGTCCGGGCGAGGACCTGGTGACCATGTTGCGCCTAGCCGCGCAAACCCACCCATGCATCACTTGCCGAGACGTCGCCGTGTCCGGTTTTCCAGGTCAAGGGCGCGCAGCGCCGCTTCGCGGTTTCACCCTTGAGCTGGAAAACCGGACACGGCCTGCTGGCAGACAAGTGATGTAGGGTCCAGACTGCGCGCGAGCGCGGCAGATCAAGGCGCTTGGCCAGCTTCCAAGGCGCGCGCTCACGCAGGCGTCCCACCCTGCCTCAACCGTCTCACCCTGCCTCAATCGTCCCGCTTCAGCATGATCGTCGCCGTGTAGGGCAGATAGATGGACAGTTCCAGCGGGCCGGACTGGGTCAGGCGGACGCGTTCGTGCAAGCTTGTTGCGACGTTGATGTCGTACTCATTGCCGAACGTCGAGCGCAGGAAGCGGACATCAGTGGCGATCGCGCGGATGACGTCATTGCGATACTGGTCGGCGCCACCGGTCAGGGTGAGGCTGTAGGAGGATGACGCTTCCACCGTGGCGCGACCGGTCGCGGTCAGGCCCGCGACGAAGGCGGCGACGCGGTTGTCGGCATCATCGAAATCATCGGGCGCCCCTACCGGCGTCTTGAGATATAGCGTGACAGTCGAGACATCCTCGCGGCGCGGATGTTCCTGGATATCGACCTGGCCGATCATGCCTGCGTCGAGATCGACCAGCCCGTCACCCATCATCGACACGGTGATCCCGGCGACGTTGTCGGCGCGCTCCAGCACGGTCTGGAGTGTGGCACGCACTTCTTCGCGGCGCTCATCGCGTTCGCGGGTGTCAGAGAGGATTTCAACGGTGACGAGGAAATTGTCGGCCCGGCGCACGACATGGACATGGGGGACGGCCTGGACTTCACGCGCCCGGGCGGCGTCCGGGCGGGCGATCCGCGATCCGGTCACCACGATCTCGTCCTGAAACGCTTCGGCGGCATGCGGCAGGATCAGGAATGCGCACAGCGCAAATACAAACACTCTCATTGGCCAAGCCTTTTTCAACATCTTTCAAGGGGACGCTAATGCGGTGATGGCAGGCTGTCACCTTGCCATCGCCACGGGGCTTCCCGGCCAATCATGCGATAAAAAGCCTGACTTCCAGTCTTGATCCGTCGCCAAAGAGCCTGCCCAGTCGTCCGATGATTGATATCCCCGAAAAACAGATTCGCGCCGTCCATGACGAGAATACGATCCGGGTCTACCAGGCTTACAGTCACGCTATCGCCGACACGGCGCTGGAGGAGGGCCGATTCGTCTCTCCCCCTTTCAAGATGGATCGGATGACCTGGATCAAGCCCTCTTTCCTGTGGATGATGTATCGCGCCGGTTGGGGCTTCAAAGACGCCGGACAGAGTCGAATCCTCGCCATCGACATCACGCGGGACGGGTTTGCCTGGGCGCTGGAGCATAGCTGTCCTAGTCATCCGGACCCGTCCATGAGCAAGGAAGATTGGGCCCGGTTGAAGGCCGCGTCACCGGTGCGGATCCAGTGGGACCCCGAGCGCGATCTCCATCTGCAGCCGCTCGCGCATCGATCGATCCAGATTGGTGTTCATGGCGATGCCGTTCGCCGCTATGTCGATGACTGGATTGTCCGGATCACCGATGTCACGAGTCTGGCGAAGACGATTTTCTCTCATGTCGAGACCGGCGACCTGGCCAAAGCTGAAGCGCTCCTGCCTGCGGAACGCCCCTATGTCGCGGACGCCCCCAAGTGGACCGCCAGCCAGGGCACCCCGTGAATCTGACGAGCGCCCGGCTTTCGCCGGGCGTTCATCAGGGATGACAGGAATGCGGCGCGCGCTTTAACCCGCCGTCTCGGTCCTGGGCTTCAGGATTGGCTGCAGACCGCCATAGGTCAGCGAGCGCCAGACCCATTCCAGCGGGCCGAAGCGGAAGAAGTGGAGCCAGATCGGGGACCAGACGAGCTGGACCGCCCAGACAATCAGGACCAGCTTGGCCTGGTCGACCCGCTCCACCGTCCCGAACAGGCCGAGGCCCGGCGCGCCCACAAAGATGAAGCTCATGATCAGGGTTTGCGTCAGGTAGTTTGTGAAGGCCATGCGCCCGGTCGCGGCGAAGAGTTTGATGATCAGGCTGAAGAGGCCGATCTTCGACAGCAGCATCACGGCCGACGCATAGCCAAAGGACATCACCAGGCTGCCGACATAGATGAGGGCATTGCCGTCTGCCATCGCCGCGACGTCGAAATCACCGGCGATCATCGTGGTGGTGGAGGTGTGGTTGAGCCACCAACCCGCAGCCAGGGCGATCACGGCCAGAACGGCATAGCGTGCCGTTGACCAGCTGGCTGACAGGAAGCCGCTTTTGAACAGCGCCATGCCGATGAACATCAGGCCCAGCGTTCGTGCGCCGATCATGAGGAGGCCTGCGATCTGACCGACAAGGCCGAAACCGGCATTCCAGGGCAGGCGGTCCAGCCAACCGGCCTGATAGGCGGCGGTCATGTCGGACAGGAGGCCGGCCATCATCTCTTCCTGCTGGGCCATCTGCTCCGGCGGGGTTTCAAACAATGTGCCCAGATAGCCGCCGCCGACCATCAGGACGGCGCTGACGGCGATCAGGACCAGGCCCCAGATCACCAGTTTGAGCGGCACCATGCGGCGGGCCTTTACGGCCAGCATGCCCAGAAGGGCATAGGTGACGAGGATATCGCCCCACCACAGCACATAGGCATGGAAAGCGCCGATCGCGAGCAGCCAGAGCATGCGCGGATAATGCTTGCCGGTGTCATCATTCTCACCCGCCATCAGGATGATGCCGGCGCCGAACAGTGTCGAGAAAATGGTGATGAACTTGAAGGCGAAGAAAGTGTGGGCGAAGGCCCAGACATCCAGATTGGCGCCCGTCAGATCCATCTGCAGGGTTGGATTGTCATAGGCAAAGGGCGTCATCGCGAAGCCCTGCACATTCATCATCAAGATGCCCAGCACGGCGATGCCGCGCAGGGCGTCGATCGAGACCAGGCGGTCGGTTCTCGGTGCATTCATTGGTCTGGTCCCCCTTCGACCCTGATCGCTTCGCGCGAGAGACTAACGCCAAGAAACAGGAAAGTCCCGGGGATAGATTGCGGCGCGGTCCCCCGTCATGCGCCCGCCCATATGCCCGCCGGAACTGCCCCGTATTCCGGCCGGCCGGGATGTGCCAGAGTACGGGGCTTCAAGGGAGGCCTGCATGGATCGACGTTTCTTCACGCTGGGACTGGCCAGCGCGCTTTTGATGACGACCAGCCCGGCCCGGGCCGGTCAGTTCCGGCTCTCCGAGAGCCAGGCCCGTGACGGTATTCGTGCGGCGCTGGGGCAGGCGGCTCGTCTGGCAACGATCCGGCTTGGGCGCACGGACGGGTTTTTCGGTGACCCCCAGGTGCGTATCCCCCTGCCATCCCGAATCCGCGACCTGCAATCCATGCTGCGTCGGGTCGGGCTGTCGTCCCAGCTCGATGATCTCGAACGCCAGATCAACCGCTCCGCCGAGGCGGCGATGCCGGCGGTTCAGACCATTTTCGTCGATGCTGTACGCTCCATCACCCTGGATGACGCCATCGGTATTGTCCGCGGCGGTGATCGCTCGGCCACGGATTATCTGGAAGGTCGCACATCCGACCAGCTCTACGCGCTGATCCGCCCGCGCATGGCGAACACGCTGGAGGCGTCCGGCGCCTATCGCACCCTGCAGCCGATCGAGGAACGGATGAACAGCCAGGGCGGCTTCCTCGGCCGCCTCATGCGCGGCAGCTCGGGCGGGCAATCCCTGCGCGACCAGCTGACCGACGACGCGTCGCGTCGCGCCATGTCCGGTGTCTTCCATTATGTCGGCGAAGAGGAACAGGCCATTCGCCGCGATCCGGTCAATCGTACCACCGACATTCTGCGCCGCGTCTTCGGCTAGGCTGATCACGGCCAAGTGACCCATCGCGACTGGTCGTTGGGCGAGGAATGAGCAAACTGGATCGCCTCGGGCGCGGGGAGTATCCGGTTGATGATGATCGTCAGAATCTGTTTGTCCGTGGCCCTGCTTTGGGGCCTCGGTGTCTCATCGGCGCCTGCCCAGCCGCGTCACGAGGTTGATTGCGAGGCCGGCGGGCGTCTCCACGCCGGTGCCCGTGGTGTGGCCTTCCTCGTCGTCCATCGAGGGTCCCTGGTCTGCGAGCGCTATGACCGGGGTGTCGAGGCCGATGAAGCCTGGTGGCTGGCCAGCGGTACGAAGAGCTTTACCCCGGTCATCATTGCCCTCGCGGTCCAGGACGGCCTGCTCGAGCTCGACCAGCCCGCCGCGGACATACTCACCGAATGGCAGGATGACCCGGAGCGTTCCGCCATCACGATCCGCCAATTGCTCAATCAGTCGAGCGGTCTGGCGACCAATCCGCGCAATCGGCGCCTGCCCAGCTATCAGCGTGCGGTTAGGGCTCGCCGGGACTATCCGGCCGGTGAGCGTTTTGTTTATGGCGCCGTGCATTTCGAGGCTCTGGGTGAGCTCGTGCGGAGACGGCTCGCGGCTGCAGAGCTGGATCCGACGCCGGCAGATTACCTCCTGCGGCGCTTTTTGCGCCCGCTGGGGATTGGCGTCGGGGCCTGGCGCTCGGTGGAGGGTAATCCAACGATGTCGGAGGGTACGCAGATCACCGCGCTCGACTGGGCGCGTTTCGGCCATGCGGTGCTGGAAGGCGGGCATTTCGAGGATGTCCAGCTGGGTGATCCGGCCGTGCTGGCGGCGATGTGGGAGCCGAGTGCCGCCAACCCCAATTACGGGCTCGGCTGGTGGCTGATCAATCCGCCTGGCGGGGCAGCCGAGATGAGAGGCGGGCCACAAATCGTCATGCATGACGCCGATTTCCCCTTCGTCGCCATGGCGGCGGGGGCAGGCGGGCAAAGACTCTATGTCATCCCGCACCTTGATCTGGTTGTGGTACGGATGACGCGCGGTGTGCTGGTTGACCCACGCACACAGACCGAGGCGTGGTCGGATCGTCGCTTTTTGCAGGCGCTGATTGTCGACCGGCAGGCCGACCCGTCGGACTAGCTGAGGACGCCGCGGGCCAGAACGTAGATGTAGCCAATATAGCCGGCGAAGAGCGCGGCGCCGAGCAGGCGGCTGATCGGCCGCTTGAGCAGGATGATGCCGGCGATCACCACGCTGGCTCCGAGCATGACCCAGAAGTCGAGCCGGAAGAAGTCTTCGGGAACCGGGAGCGCGTTGCCGGTCAGGGCTGCGGCAATTCCGGTCGCGCCGCCGACCGCGAAGACATTGAAGATGTTCGAGCCCAATACATTGCCGATTGCGAGTTCCGCCTGGCGCCGCACCGAGGCCATGACCACGGTCGCCAGCTCTGGCAGCGACGTGCCAAACGCCACCGCCGTGAGGCCGATGAGCGCGTCATCCACGCCGAGGTCCGCCGCGGCGGCCGTGCCACCGGCGACGATCATCTGTGCCCCGATCGGAAGACCGACAAGACCAATCAGCAAGGCGCCCAGAATGGTCGGCATGGATTTGGGCAGACCGTCCATGTGTTCCAGATCGGTCAGCTCGGTGATGCTTGGATCATCCGTCTTGCCGCGCGCCAGATAGGCGAGCAGGGCGATATAGGCGATGATCAGGCCGAAAAGGAAATAGCTCTCCCAGGCCGTAATCACGTGATCCCAGCTGACGGCGATGAGGATCACGGCCGCTCCCAGGGCGAAGATCGCATTGCGACGCACGCCCGGCGTGGTGGTCGCAATCGCGCCAAACACCGCCGGCAAACCCAGAATAAGCAGGAAATTGGCGGTATTTGATCCGACGATATTGCCCAGAGCCAGTCCCGGCGCCCCGGACAGGGTCGACTGGATCGATACGACCAGTTCGGGCGCGGACGTGCCGAAGGCGATAATGGTCAAGCCGACCAGAAGCGGTGGCAAACGCCATTGGCGGGCCAGCGCGGCACCACCGCGCACAAGCAGATCTCCACCGAACAGCAAGATAATGATGCCGGCCAGAATCAGCGCGATATATACGGGAGCAGCCATTGTCGGGCGGACCGTTCGGTTCGCGGACTAGTCGAGACGACGGTATTCGATGAGATTGAGCAAACCGAACAGACCTGCCACGAGGCCGAGAGCAATCAGAGCGTACATGAGAAAATTCCCCAAAACGGCGTGTATTGGACCCGTACATAGCCCGCCGATGCGGCACTGGCTAGCGGGGGATGCGGCATGAACTGGCGTCAGCGTGTCGAACCCGTCATCCGCCCGCTCATGCACGCCTTCTGGCGGCTTTCACGCGGCACCACGCTGGGGGTGAGGGGGATTGTCGTGCGCGCGGATGGCCGGGTGATTCTGGTCCGCCATACCTATGTCGGAGGCTGGCATCTGCCGGGGGGCGGAGTGGAGAAAGGTGAAAGCGTCCGCGACGCTCTGACGCATGAATTGCGTGACGAGGCCGGCGTGGCGCTGGCGGGCGAGGCAAGGGTCCAGGGCGTCCATGCCAATCACCGGACATTCCGCGGGGATCATGTCGTTGTCTGTGTCGTTCGGGACTGGTCGCGCTGCGAGTCCAATGCCGCGGGCGAGATCGCCGAGACCGGCTGGTTCGACCCGGACAACCTGCCCGACGGGACAACACCGGCCACGCGGGCGCGCCTGGCCGAATTTCGTGATCAGGCGCCGGTTGCCGATAACTGGTGACGGGTTGGCATGGCCGCCCGGAAAGGGTGCGGTGTACCGGAGCAGGCCAACCCGAAGCGAGGGATATCGAGCCAGACTGTCCGGTACACCGCGGGGCGCACGCTGACGACATTAGGCAGCCCGGTGTGAACCCCAGCTGAGCCATCCCGGCCCATTTTTGCCCTGAATGTGGCTTCAAGTGGGGACAAGTGCGGCAAATTCATTAGGATGCCTTGTATGGGGAGATGGATCGGGGCCGATTCGAATGACCACGACGCCAAGCGGCGATACCTATCTTCGAACTGCGTCTGACGCCGACGAGCCGAAATCGGCAGTCCAGCGTCTGACCGACACGGATGGCTGGGTGGGACAGGTTCTGCCCGGCCTGGTCGCCGTCAGCTGTATCTTTATCGTCGCCCTGGCCGTCATGGCGGGCGAGGGACGATTGATGTCGTCCGCCCGGGAAACCAATCTTCGTACGCTGGAAACGGTTCTGCGCAATACGCGCCAACGCTTCGAGCTGTGGGCACAGTCGCGTGAGAATGACGCGCGGGTCTGGGCCGAGAATGACCGGCTCCATGTCGCTATCGAAGGCCTCATGTCTTCGCCTGTTCCTGCCGATCTGGCGCAATCCGCGGATCAGGCCTGGCTGCGGGATACGCTGGGGCCCTGGCTAACCGAATATGGCTATCGCGGCTTCACCTTGCTGGCCCCCAATGGCACGACACTGGCGTCGATGCGAGACGAGGATCTCGGCCAACCCTCATTGATCATCAGCCTCGTCAATGAGGACCGGCTCAACTCTACCGGGGTCGTCCTGACCCGACCGCATATCGTTGACCTCATCGATACGGCAGACGCCGCGAATCTGGACGCGGTCGACGAGGAAATCCTGATGTATGCCGTGGCGGCGGTCCGCGAAGGCGAGATGCTGCTGGGCTATCTGGCCCTGCGCATCGATCCGCTGTCCGAGTACACCGCCACTTTCCGGGTCGGGCGTACCGGTGTGTCCGGCGAGACTTTTGCCATTGATCGCGATGGGCGCTTGTTGACCGAGACCCGCTATGGCGAGGAATTGATCGAAGCCGACCTTCTGGTCGAGGGGCATCCCTCCATTCTCCATGTCGAGGTGCGCGATCCCGGCGTTGACGTGACCCTGGGCGGTATTCCCTCACTGCCCTATGCAGAGTGGCCTCTGACCGAGGCTGCGTCCGGCGTTATCGCCGAAGGCCAGGGCAGCGATCTTCGTGGCTATCGTGACATGCGTGGTGTGCTCGTGATGGGAGCGTGGGATTGGGACCCGGCCCGCGATATCGGCTTTGTCACCGAGGTTGAGCTGGGCGAAGCGATGGCCGGCGCCAATCAGGCGCGCGCTGTCCTGCGTGTCTTTGCCGTGGCGATGGCGCTCTCCTTCATCCTGCTCGCCGTATTGTTCAGTGCCCACCGTTCGATCACCCGGCGCCGGGCCCACGCCACGCATGAGGCCAATCAGCGCCTGTCGCAGATCCTGATGACCGTCGCCGAAGGTATTTACGGCATTGATGGCGACGGGGTCGTGACATTCATCAATCCGCGCGCCTGCGCCATGCTGGGCTATCGCGAGGACGAGCTGATCGGCAAGACCATGCACAGCGTGGTGCATCATTCCCGGCGTGACGGTTCGGTCTTCCCGCGTGAGGAGTGTCCGATCCATTGCGCCGGCGTGGCGGCAGAATCGCCGGATGGTGACGTCTTTTGGACCAAGAGCGGCCAGCCCATCCCGATTGAGTCGGCGTCCTCGCCGATCGATCCGGACGACAAGTCTGTCGGCGCCGTTGTCACCTTCCGCGATGTCACCAATCGCAAGCGGGATGAGCTGGCCCTCCGGCGCTATGCACAGGAACTCAAGCGCTCGAATTCGGAGCTGCAGGAATTCGCCTATGCGGCCTCGCATGACCTGCAGGAGCCTTTGCGCAAGATCCAGGCCTTCGGTGAGCGTCTGAACAATAAGTGCTATGACGCGCTGGACGATACCGGGCGGCATTATCTGGAGCGCATGGTTGACGCTTCGACGCGCATGCGACGGCTGATTGATGACCTGCTCAGCTATTCGCGGGTCAATTCCAAGACGACCAATTTCCTCCCGGTCGACCTCTCGACCGTCCTGGCGGACGTGCTCTCTGACCTTGAGCCGCGGATCAATGCCGAGGAGGCGAAGGTCCGGGTTGGCGAATTGCCGGCGATCGAGGCCGATCCCAGCCAGATGCACCAGCTCTTCCTCAATCTTTTGGCCAATGCACTCAAGTTTCGCCGTCCCGGCATCCAGCCGTCGATTTCCATCGAGGGGAGTGTCGAGGTTGGCGAGAATGGTGCCATCGCGCGTATCGCCGTCGCCGATAACGGGGTCGGGTTCGAACCGCGCCATGCCGAGCGCATTTTCGGCATGTTCGAACGCTTGCACGGGCGTGACGAGTTTGACGGCACCGGCGTTGGCCTGGCGACCTGCCGCAAGATTGCCGAGCGTCATGCCGGCGAGCTTACCGCCTGGGGCGAACCGGACTCCGGTGCTGTTTTCACCCTGCTCCTGCCTGTACGGCAGGGCAGCGTGATGTAGCCCCCCATGTGTCAGCAGGGACAAGCATGACCTCTCGCGAGCAAGCTCTTTACCGGTTCGCCCCGATTTTCATCGGCATGGCCGGAGGTTTGCTCGCCCTTATCGTGGTTCTGCCCTTCCTCGAGATGCCGCGCCCAGCGCTTGGCGAGACCGTGCTGCTCGGACTTGGTGCGGTCTCGGTATTCGGATTGACCGGGCTGGCCATTCACGGTCTGCGCGCCATCTCCCGGCAGCGTCGCGAGGCGGCCGCCCTGCAGCGCCGGATCGAGGATATCGAGCTCTATGCGGTGGCGGCCCGTCACGATCTTCGCGAACCCCTGCGCAAGATCATCACCTTTGGTGAGCGCCTGCGTGGTCGGCTCGGACCGGCCCCCGATGCCCAGCTTGATCGCTATGCCGAGCGCATGTCCAACGCCGCGGAACGCATGCAGGGCATGCTCGACGAGCTGGCCCAGCATGCGCGCGTGAATGACGCTTCAACTGATCCTCAGGCCTTCGCGGCGGCGGAGGAATTATCCCAGCTTGTCGCTGCCAGCGCCGACCGGATCGCCGCAACAGGCGGTGAGGTGGCGCTGGGAGAATTGCCGGATGTGTATTGCGACCGGGCGCAATTCCGTGTCCTCTTCGCAATCCTGTTGGCCAATTCGATCCAGTATGCCCGCACGGATACGCCGCTGCGGGTCACGATTGAAGGCGCGGCCCGGCCCGACGGGCAGGTCGAATTTCGCCATGGCGATAACGGGATCGGGTTTGCACCGGACAAGGCGGAGCGGATTTTCAAGCCCTTTGAGCGCTTGCATACGCGCGACGCCTATCCCGGCACTGGCATCGGTCTCGCAACAGCTCGAAAAATCGCGGAACGGCAGGGCGGAACGCTGAAAGCGCAGGGTGAAATCGGAAATGGGGCGGTCTTCACCTTGATCTTGCCGCGCCAAAAGGCGAGTTTGTTCCAAGACGATCCCAAATCAACGCTCTAACCGGGTTGAGGCTGTCATCATGAGCGACGAAAACCAGCTATTCACCATCCTGATGGTCGATGACGATCCGGATGATCGGCTGCTGTTCAAGGAAGCCTGCGAGGAAGTGCGTTTGCGCAATCCGCTCGACTTCCTGGAGAATGGCGAGCAGCTGGTGGACTATCTCAAGCGGCGGGGCAATTACGCGGATCGCGAGGGAGCCCCTTTTCCGGGGATTATCCTGCTCGATCTCAACATGCCGCTGAAGGATGGCCGCGAGGCACTTGAGGAAATCAAGGCCGATGACGAATTGCGGCATATCCCGATCATCGTCCTGACCACATCTAAGGATGAGGATGATATCCTCTCCTCCTACGGGCTGGGAGCCTCCTCCTATATCGTCAAGCCGATCTCGCTGGACCGCCTGATGCGGGTCGTCAATTCGATCGGCGAGTACTGGGTCCAGATTGTCGAAGTACCGACGATCGAAGGCCAGGCCGACACTGGCGCGGACGACATCTGACCCGAACCGTTTCCGGTTTCCCCGCGCAGGCGAATTTGCTAACCTCCCTTCTGCCGGGGGGCGAAGTCGGGTCTGCGTGATCCGCAGTTCGGGGAATCAATATGAAACATCTTCTTGTGGCCGGCATGGCCTGTGCGCTGATGGCGTCACCGGCTCTGGCTGAAGGCATGAGCAATGCATTCGGGCATGCCGTTCGCGTGACCGCAGGCGAGCAATCCTTCGACGCATGGTTCAATGCCGATGGCAGCTATAGCGACAGTCGCGGCGTTGCCGGGACCTGGACCTATGACAGCCAGCTCTGCATCCAGGTCATGACCGAGAACGGCGCCAATGAGAATTGCGGTCCGTGGAATGAAGCGCTCGCCGCGGGCGAAAGCTGGGTCACCAATGGCTGGTCGGATGATGGCAGCGCGTTGACCGTGCAGATCATCGCTGAATAGTCAGCTGTAATCTCAATCATGGCAGTCCGGGGAGCCGATCGTGATGCGCGATCGTCCCCCGGCTGTTTCGCGCCTCACGCGACCGCAGGCGACGACGGCCTGGTTTCCGGCTAACATCGGGCCCGCAGGTCGCCATTACGAGGGTGGCCGGTACAGGGTGATGGCGAGGGGAAGATCATGTTGTTAGCGCGTCTGTCCAAGATCTCGGCCACGCTGTTCCTGTCGATGGTCATGGCCATCTTCATGCTGGCCCTGCTGTGGTTCTACGCCGCGGACTGGCTCAGCTGGGTCCAGGATGGCGCCGATCTGCTCGAGGACATGATCGCTGCGATTCCGCTCGAGGACCGCTATAATAATTTCGTCCGGCTCTTCGCCAGCGACGACAAGATCGTCCTGCTTATCTTCACCATCATCGCGCGCATCATCCTGGCGATCATTGGTGGCGGATTCACGGCCCTGACGGGCGGGAATGACCGCTACAAGGTCAAGGAGCCGGGGCTGATCAGCCAGGTCTCCTCAATGATGGCGACGCTCTTCCTGTCCTTCGTGGTGGCCATCATCATGCTGGCCGTGATCTCGATTGCGGCGGAAGGTGTCCTGCACTCCCTGCTTGATGCGGCGGACTGGGTCGAAGACCAGCTTGCCCATTTGCCGATTGGCGGACGCTGGCGCGCCGGCGTTCGCTTTGCGGTCTCCGACGACAAGATCGTGCTGCTTTTCTTCACCATCATCGCCCGCCTTCTCATCGCCGTGGTCGCGACCGGGGTCAGCCGGTCGGTTGGTGGCGGCAAGGCCGAGATCGTGCCCCCGAAGGCGCAGGCCTGATCGGTCTCAGTCGCTGAGTGCCGCCGCCAGATAGGGCAGGGACACATCCATCCGGTAATCGATGGAGGAATGCGTGTCCGGGAACTCCTCATACCGGTGATTGACGCCCATCGCGGTGAGCTTTCGCGTCATCCGGCGGGCGCCATAGACCAGATTATACTGGTCGATATCGCCGCAATCGATCATCAGCGCCTTGAGCGTTTTCAGTCCCTCGCCATGCGTGTCGACCAGTTCCAGCGGATCCCACTTCATCCACTCTGCCCAGCGCTCGGGGATCAGTTCGCAGGTATCCATGGTCACGGGCAGGCGGATACCCATCAGCACATCCGGGTCCGGATCGGGATCATAGGTCGCGCCCATGGCCAGGGTCATCAGCGCATGCAGATCGTCCCCGGACAGTTTCGGGGCGGCCTCGAAGGCCTCGATGAAGCTGGCAATCGTGCCGCCATGCCGGTCGATCCGGCGCAGCGTGTGGGCAAAGTCGGTCGCGAAGGCCAGTTCAAAGCCCATATCGCCGGAATGGCACACCGCGCCGGCCCAGACATCGGGATGCTCAAGCGCATGCATCATGGCGCCATAACCGCCAGAGGACTTGCCGAAGACAGCGCGTTTGCCGGTCCCGCCACAGCCAAATTTGTTCTCGATGCCCGGCAACATTTCCTTGATCAGGAAATCCGCCCACATTCCCATGGCCGGTGAGTTCACATACTGATTGCCACCCAGCCGGGTGAAGCAGTCGGGAAAGGCGATCACGGCCGGTTTCATGACGCCGGTGGCGATCAGGCGGTCGGCGCGCTCGGGGACATTCTCGCCGAAATTTTTCCAGTTCACATGGCCAAGGCCCGAGCCGGTGAAGCCGGCCAGATCGACGAGGAGCGGCAGGTCGCTGCCGTCATGGCCATGCGGGACATAGACATCGACCCGGCGCCGCGTCGGATCGCCCAGGCGGTTGCCCGCCAATACCTGGCTGTCGATGTAGAGGGTGTGAACCTGCCCGGCTGGCAGGGAATGGTCCTGGCGCATATCAACTCCCCGATCTGCTGGCGGGCAGCCTAGGCTGCGCCGCGCCGGTCGCAAATGCTTGAGCTGCGGTCGCAAACCGGGCCATCCTGCGGCCATGACCAGCGCCAAGCACTACATCTCTGCCAATGACCTCCTCGAAGACAGTCTGCGCCTGGCGCGGCAAATCCTCGAGAGTGGTTTTCGTCCGACCCATATCGTCGGGGTCTGGCGCGGCGGGGCGCCGGTCGGGATTGCGGTGCAGGAATATCTCGCCTGGCGCGGGATCGAGACTGACCACATCGCCATCCGCACCGCCTCCTATACCGGGATTGGCGAGCAGGACCGTAATGTCCGGGTCTATGGCGAGGGCTATCTGGTCGATACGCTCAATGCCGATGACCGTCTTCTGATCGTCGATGATGTCTATGACAGCGGCCGCTCGATCGCCGCGGTCCTGCAAGTCCTGCGCGCCAAGTGCCGGCGCAACTTCCCCGCCGATGCGCGGATTGCGACGGTCTATTACAAGCCGCTGCGCAACACGACCGACCTGACTCCGGACTATTTTGTCCATGAATGCGATGACTGGCTGGTCTTCCCGCATGAGATCTGCGGTCTCAGCGACGCGGAGATCGCGGCCAAGGGCGAGGCCGGCTCGGTGATCCTGAAACCATGAGCCTGGTCACCGCGGCCCAGCTGCGCGGCCTCCTTATCGTGGCGGAAGGGGCGCTTTCAGAGGCCCAATGGCGGTTCTGGGAGGGCGTGATGATCGAACCGGAAACCTGGCGCGCGCCGGTTGAGACCGGGTTTGATTTCGCTGTTTGGGTCGTGGCCGTCCAAGGTGATCGGGCGGTCTGGTTCAACAGCGTCGCCAATTGCTTCGAGCTGTCGCGCTTTGCCAGGCCGGGCCAGCTTGACGCCCCCGGCCTCGGGCGCGGTGAGCTGACGGCTTTGGTTGACCAGCTCGCGAGTGAAGACCACGCCCGGGATCGACGCGGCTAATCCGCTCCATTCCGCGGTCGTCCTGGCGCAAACCTCACCATTTGTTTTTTCAGGCTGTAGCCATGACGGCTGACACCCGACTACGGCAGACCGGGTTGCCGAAGCAGAGTGGCTGGGCGTGCGCGCGGAAGTCGCCACCCGAAAGACGCGGCCTGGCCCTGATCCGAGGTCAGATGAGGTAGCCAGCCGTATTCGCCCAGCTGTGGAGCAGGATCGGCAGGAGCAGGCTGCCTGTGGCAACGCGGACATGGATCCACAGCGCGGCATAGATCAGTGGAACGATCTCGCCCCAGACAAAGCTGATTGACCAGTCCGGCCCGACCCCCAGTGCGTGGGTGACGTAGAACTGGGCCGTGACGATGAGGGCGGCAAAACCAAGCGGCGCGCCGAGGATATTGACGGTCGGACGAAACGCGCGTTCCAGCATCAACAACAGCACGCCGCGATACAGGAGTTCCTCGTCCAGGCTCGGCATGGTGAGCTGGTAGGTCCACTCGGCCAGCGGCTCCGACTTCACCCCAGGCCAGTAAAGCCACATGAACAGCGCGGTCGCGATGGCGGTGAAAGCAGCGACAGCAAAGCCTGTCCGCGGCGCCGGTCCCGATTGGGCCAGGGTCAGACCGAAGGCGGCGCGGTCGCCACGGAACAGCATCAGACCGGCGACAAGCACCAGCACGGTTCCCGCGATCTTGCCTTCCCAGTTATAGCGACCGGGAAGGATGTCCGGATACAGCCCGGCCACCCCAAGAAACAGCAGGAATTTGTGAACCGCGTAGAGCGCGATCGCGCCACCCAGCCAGCCCCAGTGAACCCGTCCGCGCAGCAGGATTGCGGCCACAAGGCAAAGTCCCAGAAGAACGATGCTTTCGACGATGACTGTGTTGTAAATCCCCATCCGGTAAGACTAGGGAAGGCCGCACTGCCCGGCAAGCGCGGCGTCCGCCGGGTTCGGGGGTGGGGGTCGCTATCCCGGACGGTGTATCGCGCACAGCTTGTGGCCATCGGGATCGCGTACATAGGAGAGGTGCAGCGTGCCCATATTGCTGGAGCGCGGACCGGGGGCGTCTTCAATGGATGTGCCGCCATTGGCGACGGCGACATCGTGAAACTCGACCACTTGCTCAGGTGAGCTGCACTTGAACCCTATCGTCGAGCCATTGGAGGCTGTGGCCTGTTCGTCATTGATGGGCTCGCTGATGCAGAAGGCATTGCCGTCATGCAGATAGAAATAGCGAACGTGACCGGTGGCGGCCTCATTGCGGACCGCCTCGCCGGCGCCCATCGCGCCCAGGACGGCGTCGTAAAAGCGCTTCGAGCGCTCGATGTCGCTCGTTCCGACCATGATGTGATTGAACATGCCTGTCTCTCCCTCAAGGTGGCGCGGCCGCCACGACCTAGGCTTCGTCGAGCCCGATGTCGAAATTTGGCGCTGAATGGGTCAATGCACCAATGGAAATGACATCCACGCCGGTTTCGGCAATGCCGCGCACGGTGTCCAGATTGACACCGCCGGAGGCTTCCAGCGTCACCCTGCCTTTGCCGGCGGCAACCGCGGCGGTCAGGTCATCCAGTGAGAAATTGTCCAGAAGCACGCTCTCGGCACCCGCTGCGATCGCCGCGTCGAGCTGGTCGAGGCGGTCCACCTCCACGGCGATACGCGTCATGTGCCCGGCGCTGGTGCGTGCAGCTTCGACCGCTTCGCGGACGCCGCCGCACACGGCGACATGATTGTCCTTGATCAGGATGGCGTCATCGAGCCCGAAACGATGCAGCGCCCCACCCCCGGCCTGTACGGCCTGCAGTTCGAACGCGCGAAAGCCCGGCGTGGTCTTGCGGGTATGGGCGATCCGCGCGCCGGTCCCCCTGACCGCGTTGACATAGGCCCGCGTGAACGTTGCGATCCCGCTCATTCGTCCCATGAAGTTGAGCAGGATGCGCTCGGCGGACAGGAGTCCACGCGCCCGACCGGTCACCGAGACCAGCACATCACCGGGTTTCACGGCGTCGCCGTCTTCCATCTGCGGGCTGACCAGCGCTTCCGGATCGCACTGCCAGATCGCCGCCAGCGCCGGTTGGAAACCGCAGACCACACCGGCCTCGCGCGCATTGACGTAGAATTTCGCCTCGGCCTTGGCCGGGATGCAGGCCAGCGAGGTGACATCACCGCGACCGCCCTGGTCTTCGGCAATGGCGCGGGCCACGGCGTCATTCACCACATGGCGGGGCAGGGGCATGATCGGCATGTCGGTCGTCCTATTCGGCGGGTCCGGTAAGGGCGGCAGGCGCCGGCTCCGGGGCGGCAAGGTCATCGAGGCGAAGCTCGGTATGGCGCGCCTCCGTGAGTGTTAGTGGACAATCGGTCCGGAAATGACCACCCCGGCTCTCACACCGGTTCAACGCGCCGGTGACGATGAAGCGCGCCGCCACCAGGGCATCGGCGTCACCGTGTTCGGCGCGAAGGTCATTGATCAACCCGGCCAGTTCGGTCAGCCCCGCCGCCGAGCGCTCGACGCCGCAATAGCGTGACATCGCCTGCCGCAGACGCGTGAGGGCGAGGAGAGGCAAGCTCGGTGCAGGTCCTTCCCCTTGATGGGGAAGGTGGCCCGAAGGGCCGGAAGGGGTGACACGCGCAGCGTTCTGTCTCTGACCACCGGTCACCCACTCCACCGCTTCGCGGTCCCCCTCGCCCATCAAGGGCGAGGACCCGAGCACATGCGCAAACCGCGCCGCACTCACCAGGCCTTCAGCCAGCGAATTCGACGCCAGGCGGTTGGCGCCGTGCAGGCCGGTCGCGGCGCATTCGCCGATGGCAAAAAGACCGGGCACGGAGGTCCGGCCGTCAATATCGGTGGCGACACCGCCCATGTGATAATGCGCGGTCGGCGCAACCGGGATGGGGTCAATGCGCGGATCGATCCCGGCTTCCTGGCAGGCCGCAAAGACTGCGGGGAAACGATCCGGGAAAGCCGCTCCAACCGCCTCGCGGCAATCCAGGAAGGCGCCTTTGCCGGACGCGTTCTGCCGATGCACGGCCCGGGCGACAACATCGCGCGGGGCGAGTTCGGCATCGTCGTGGATGGCTTTCATGAAGCGATGGCCGGTCTGGTCGATCAGCGTCGCACCGTCTCCGCGCAGGGCCTCGGTGCACAAGGGCGCCGGGTCGAGACCGGCATTGAGCGCGGTCGGGTGGAATTGGACGAATTCGGGATCACGGATCACCGCGCCCAGCCGCGCCGCCATGGCCATGGCCTGGCCCTGCGCGATCGCCGGCGTGGTGGTCAGGGCGAACAGCCCGCCGGCGCCGCCCATGGCGAGCAGTGTGGTGTCGGCCTCGATGCGCTCACGCGCGCCGCCGGAGCCTTCGGCCACAGCGCCGGTGCAGGCCTCGGCCGAGCCCAAAAGGGCCACGGCTTTCCAACCGTCGCGGATCTCGATGTGATCCGCCGCGCGCACGGCAGCGATCAGGGTCGCCATGATCGCGGCCCCCGCGCCATCGCCCTTCACGCGCGCCACGCGGTGTCGTGAGTGGGCGGCTTCGCGCGACAGCGACCAGTCGGACCCGTCGCGCTCGAACGGTGCTCCCAGTGCGGCCAGGTCGGCGACTTCTGCCGCGGCGCCCGAGGCGAGGGCTTCGGCGGCCCGGCGATCCACCAGCCCGGCACCGGCCTCGATCGTGTCGCGCGCATGCAAGGCTGGCGTGTCATCAGCGGCCAGTGCGGCCGAAACCCCGCCCTGCGCCCAGCCGGAAGCTGCGCCCTCACCGAGCGGCGCACCGGTGAGCAGGATCACCTGGCTCGGGGCGAGCTTCAGGGCCGCCCAGAGCCCGGCAATGCCAGCGCCGCAGATGAGGATGGGGCGGGTCATTCGACCGGCCACCCGTCATCCGGTCCCTCGACGCCAAGGCACATCACGGTGTCAGCGATGAACCAGGTATCTGGTTCCAAGAGTGGCCACTCGTCGGCACAGTCCTGGGCGGTGCAAAAACAAGCGATGGCCTCGTAAACCGGTTGCGGTTCGTCGTAGTAGGGATCCGCATACCAACCCCGTTCGCGCTGGGCGAACGCCCGATACGCCAGCTCGGAGGGATTGTTGTCTGCCGCCGCGAGCGCGGTTTCAGCCCATGCGGCCATCATGCTTGTGGCGTCATTGCTATCGGCCAACCTGTCAGCAACAAAATCCGGATCGGCGAGTGCGTGTTCCAGATACGCCCGCTCACCCGCGGCCAGATTGGACAGCATTGCGTTCGCGGTGTCTCGCACTTCCACTACAGCGTCGGGGGCAATCGCGTGAAGATCCACAAGGTCGCCGAAGCTGTCCCGATTGCTCTCGCCGCGCAGGCGCTCGGGTCGTGTCGAGTTGACGGCGACCACACGGACATCATCGAGCATCAAACCGTTCAGGCGCCCGTAATGGCAAGGGCCGCCCATATTGATGAGAATCTCCCCGTCGGCCTCCGCCGCCGCCCGCCCTGCTTCCGCGCGAAGACACAAGTCATAGAAGAGACCGACGAGCTCGATATCTCGCTGGTGGAGGTTTCCGAAGCTGGGGGTGGGCTCGGCGAAATTCTCGATCCAGATGGCCGTCTCTGAGCGGTCATAAACGGCGAGGCCGGACGGTTTTATCTGACCGCGATAGTGCCAGTAATCGATGGCGCGAAACTGCCCGGCCGTTCGGACCCAGCGGCAATCAAACTCGGATACGATGTCGAATTCCGCGACATCTTCAGCGTCCATGACCAGTTGTTGCGGGCTTACTGGCAAAGCGTTGTCAGGGCGGGATCCCGGGCCTGTGTCGGGCGGTTGGCAGGTCGCCGAGCTGGGCATGACGATCGATACGGTTTCGTCCTGTGCGATAGCGGACGCACCCAAGACTGTCGCGGCTGTGGCGATAACTATTCCGAGGGTCCGCATGTCCACCTCCCTAGATCACCACCAGATCCACGCGCTTCTCCTGCGCCTTCGGGTCAAAGTTCGCAGGCTTGGCCGGCTTGGGCAGGTCGAGCATGGCCTGGACAGAAGCCCGGGCGCCTTCGATGACGGCGTCGGGGACGGTCACCTCGTGCTGTTCCAGGCGCAGGCAGTCATAGATGTTTTCCAGCGTGATCCGCTTCATGTGCGGGCACAGATTGCACGGGCGGATGAACTCGACCTCCGGCACGTCGGCGGCGACATTGTCACTCATCGAGCATTCGGTGAGGAGGACGGCCTTCCTGGCACCGCTATCCTTGGCCCAGTCGGCCATGGCGGCGGTCGAGCCGGCGAAATCCGCGGCCTGGACGACTTCCAGCGGGCTTTCCGGATGGGTGATGATGACCACGCCCGGGTGCGCATCGCGCAGGTCCTGGATGTCCTGGGCCGTGAATTGCTCGTGCACCTCGCAGCTACCGGCCCAGGTGAGGATTTTGACATCGGTCTGGGCGGCGACATTCTTGGCCAGATACTGGTCCGGCAGCAGGATAACCGTGTCGCTGTTCAGGCTCTCGACGACCTGCACGGCATTCGAGCTGGTGCAGCAGATATCGCATTCGGCCTTCACGTCGGCCGAGGTGTTCACATAGGTGACGACCGGGATGCCCGGATAGGCGGCCTTGATGCGCCGTACGTCCTCACCCGTGATCGAGCTCGCCAGCGAACAGCCGGCGCGGGTGTCTGGGATGAGGACGGTCTTTTCCGGGGCCAGGACCTTGGCGGTCTCAGCCATGAAGTGGACGCCGGCCTGGACGATGATGTCGGCTTCGCTTTCGGCCGCCATGCGGGCCAGGGCGAGGCTGTCGCCCATCAGGTCGCCGACGCAGTGGAAAATATCGGCGGTCATGTAGTTGTGCGCCAGGATGACCGCGTTCTTTTCCTTTTTCAGCTGGTTGATGGCGTGGATGAGCGGGGCCTTGGCGGGCCACTCCATCGGCGTGACGACATGGCTGACCTTGGCGTAAAGAGGGTCGGTCGCGGCTTTCACCTCGTCCGTATACGCCAGTTCGGGCCGATCCTGATCAAAGTCCTGGAGCGTGCCGTCCATATTCATCCGGTCCATTTTTCCCTCTCTTTTGCTCAAAACGAGCATATCTAGGGTCTGAAAAGAGGCGATGACTGGAGGGCCATCACCGGAAATGCGATCTTATGCTCGAAATGAGCTTAACCGTGATTCAGATATATGCTCAAGCTGAGCATTGCGCAAGGGGTCAAAGGAAAGCGGCGACCATTGTGGCCGACGCAGCGCTGTATCCGAGGCTGCCGAGCAGGATGGCAGGCAGGATGAGGCGCCAGCGCAACCGCGCCTGGCCGGCGCAGAGCAGGCCGACCATGATCAGGATCGTCGCGCCGGAGCCAATCCAGCCGAAAACTTCAAAACGGATGGCGAGCAGGGCGAAACACAGGGCCAGGCACAACAAGCCCGCCTGAACAAAATCCCGGACTTTCAACCGCTCAACCATTTTGCCCCCCCGTCACAGACAAAACGCGCATATCCGGACCAGGCCGGAAGCCTGTCTGTCGACGGGTTGCAGGTTAAACGTGTAGCTTGCCGGCCTTCAATCCGAATCGCCTCGCAGGCGAATGTCAAAAGTCCGGCTTGCGCTCAAAAGAGACAGGCGCGCCACCATCGGGGTGACGAAAAGCGAGGCGTTCCGCATGCAGGCAGAGCCGGGAGCTGGCGGCCAGCGCGTCGGCATGGGCGTAAAGATTGTCCCCGAGTATCGGGTGGCCGAGATGGGCCATATGGACGCGCAGCTGATGGCTCCGCCCGGTTCGCGGAGCGAGCCGGACACGACTTGTTCCGCCGGTTCGCGCCAGGACCTGCCAGCGGGTCTGCGCGGCGCGGCCGCACTCATGGCAGATCATCTGTTTGGGGCGGTTCGGCCAGTCGGTGATGATGGGCTGATCAATCTCGCCGTCATCCTCGCTCATCTCGCCCCAGACCCTGGCGATGTAGGATTTCGTCGTTTGGCGCTTTTCGAACTGCTTGCCGATATGGGCCTGGGCGTGGGGCGTCAGGGCCAGCACGATCACGCCGGACGTGTCCATGTCCAGCCGGTGGATGATGCGGGCGGTCGGAAAGTCGGCCCGCGCCCGCGCTTCCAGACAGTCGGCCCGCTCCGGCCGGTTGCCGGGCACGGTCAGTAGGCCGGATGGCTTGTCGAGCACCAGGATGTGGTCGTCCCGGTGGATGACGGGCAGCGGCCCGGCGGGCGGGGGCCGGTATTCGAAGGGGCGCGGTGATGAGGCGCTTGTGGCGTCCGACACCGGTTTCAGCCCTCTTTCAGGCGCGGCGTCGACAGGCCCAGCGAGGGCAGGCCGGCCAGTGCCTCGCGGCGATAGCGGAAGAGTTCGGCCGGACGACCACCGGTGCGGCTCTCGACCTTGCCCGTCCCGTCAACGAAGCCGGACCTGTCCAGGGCGCGGCGGAAATTCTGCTTGTGCAGGCGGTAGCCCACGACCGCCTCGACCACCTGTTGCAGGGCCGAAAGCGTGAAGACCTCGGCCATCAGCTCGAACACGACCGGGCGGTATTTGATCTTGCCGCGCAAACGGGAAATGGCGGTCGCCAGGATTCGGCGATGATCCGACGCCATGGCCTGGCCCAGACCCGGGGCCACCAGCCGGGCTTCGGTCTGGCCGTCGCGTGCGGCTTCCTCGACCAGTCCCGCCTCGTAGAGCAGCTCATAGCGGTCCAGCGCCCGGCCTTCCTGCCAGCCGCCGGGATTGAGGCCGAAACACTGTTTGATGCGGTCATGGCAGGAGGCCCGGCGACCGGGACCACCAGCCTCGTCGGCCCAGGCAGACAGGCGCGGCAGGATCTGGCTGTCGATGATGTCGGGCCGGCCGTCGCGCCAGTCTTCCCACGGAAAGAAGCGATACCAGGCGCGCCACTGACCGCCACCTTCGGGCGGATCGGAGACATTGGGGGTCAGCGCGAGATAGCCGATCGAGATGATGCGGTCGTCCTCCGAGCCGGTCATCGCCGCGACCGGGGCCTCGCGGCCGCGATCGCCGAAGGTGTAGAGCTGTTCGACATAGCCCAGCTGGAAACGGGCCTGCTCATCCACCCAGCGTCGCAGGCCGATCTCCAGTGTGCGATGCTCGGTGGGGTCAAAGGGACCAAAGGGCAGGGCTTCGCCGCCACCCGGCTGGGGCACGATGAGCACTTGCGGCGTGTCGCCATCGACCGCCAGGATGACCGCGTTGAGGCCGACAGAAAGGGACTGGCCGGCCGTGTCCATCACTCGGCCTCGAACTCGGCAAGGACCTCGGCGAAGACGTCGAGGAAGAGTTGCTGGGCGGTCTTCACAGGCAGCGGCTTGATCGCGATCTCCAGTCCGGCCGGGGGGCGTCCGAAGAATTTCACGGATTCGGCGTGGCTGAAACCGGCGATCTGGGTCGCCTCGAAATAGGCGCAGATGACATCGGCCCGCTTGATCTTGCGCTTGACCTCGGCGGGCAGTTTGGGCGGCAGGCCGAAACGCAGCTGGATCGCCGCTTCGAGCCGGTCCTCGAATGCGCGGTAATTGACGCCCAATGCGGCCTTGAACGGGCTGATCATGTCACCGATCACATATTCCGACGCATCGTGGAGGAGTGCGGCCAGGCGCCATTTCTGCTCGAGCTCCGGATAGAGAAAGTCGAGGATTTCCAGCACCACGACCGAGTGTTCGGCGACGGAGAAGGCGTGATCGCCCTTGGTCTGCCCATTCCAGCGCGCCACGCGCGCCAGGCCATGGGCGATATCCTCGATCTCGACATCAAAGGGCGACGGATCCAGCAGATCCAGTCGACGCCCCGAAATCATTCTCTGCCAGGCGCGGGGGGCTTCCTTGGTTTTGGTATTCTTGGCGGCAGCGGGCATGTCATCCATCTCGTCAGCATCTTGCGGGCAGGGGAGATAGCAGAGAAGCGCCGCCGGGACCAATGCGGCAAGCCCACTTGTTCACAGATGGTGATTATTCCGCCGGGCCGGAGACCGATTTTTGTGCGTCCGAGACAATGTCGGTGGCACGTGCGGTCAGCGGCCGGATGTTCGGCCGCGCGGGCAGATCGTGCGGCAGGCAGATATTCCTGGCTAGGCCGAGCCAGGCCAGCAGTTGGATGAAATGCCATCCCAGATCGATCTGGCCCGGATAGAGGCCGTGGCGGGCTGAGCTGGGAAAGGCATGATGATTGGCATGCCAGCTCTCGCCCATGGTGGGGATGGCCAGCGCCGGGACATTATAGGCTTGGATGACCGCGCCTTCGAGCGCCCAATCGCTCGATCCGCGTGTATGGGCAAAGTAGGAAATGGCCCAATGCATGGTGGTGCAGGCGGCCACGCGGACGAAGATGCCCCAGACCAGCCAGGGCCAGCCGCCGAGTCCGAAAAGCAGTGCTGCAAGCGGGATCTGGTGCAGCATCCAGCTGCGGTCGAGAAAGCGGTAGAAGGCCGAGTCGCCGATGCCGGGTCCCGGATCAAAGCCCGGCGGACTGTCCAGCACGAGTTTTCCGTGAAGATAGAGCAGTCCGTCCATCAGGAAGCCGCGCTCATGACGCAGGAAGGGGTGGCAGTCAGGCTGACGTTGGGCCCAGTCGCGAAAATCGTGCAGACGGATGGTCCAGATCGGTCCGCCCATGCCGACTAGCGTGCCGAGATAAACCAGAACGCGCTCGACCCAGGTCGGACAGTCAAAACTGCGGTGGATCAGGCGGCGATGAAAGCCGACCGAGTGGCCGGCGCACAGGGTGAAGCCGGTCAGGATGAAAAACATCGCCAGCGCCGACCAGGAAAAGAAAAGCGGTGCGAGGGTGATCGCGCCGACAAACATGATTGTGTTCCAGATCGAGCGCGGCGCATCCCAGACGACATGTCCGGCGACCGGGTCCGCTGTGTCGAGACCGGTCAGCGAATTGACCTTGAAGGCGCCGCCAGCCGCATCAGCACGTGCTTGTTCACTCATAGGGCCTGCTCACCCATAGGGAATGCTCACTCATAGGGGATGCCTCTGGAGAAGACGGATGCGAAGAAATAATCCGCGCTCTGCTCGATGGCATGGCGCTGCAGCGGTCCGAAATACCAGGCCGGGTCCAGCAAGCGCTGATAAGTGATGGTCAGCGAGACTTCCGTGCGGCCATCGGGAAGGGCGTCGAAGGTGATATGCGTGCCCTGCAGGTCGAGATAGGTCGCCAGATAGCTGGAATTGCCGATCACACTGGTCCGCACTTCCTCATCGCTTACCGAGTCGATACGGAGGCGGAAATCGCCCTCTTTCACATTGGTGAAGAACCAGCGCTTGTAGATGAAGTGCAGGGTGTGAATGTCGCCAGGCTCCAGCGAGCCGGTCTGGGATTCGACAGGGAGCGGGAAGATCGACAGGAACCATTGCCGCTGCGACGGCAATTCTACCGGTCGGGCAAGATTGGCTTGCAAGGTCGCAATATCGGCCTCGAAGATCGCGGTTCGCGTCACACTGTTCTGGCGTTCGAAGCTGGTGGATGGCGCTGTGCCCTCAAGCGCCGCGACCAGGATGATCAGGCTGAGAACGGAGCCACGCATCCGTCCCTCGCCCTTCGCCTTGTCAGCTTTCCTGAACATCAGACTGACCAGATAGCCGAGCGTAATGAAGAGGTAGTAGATCGGCATGAAGAAAAGGACGCAGATGAAGCCTTCGAACAGGAAGGCCGAACTGCCCAGCATGATAATGGTCGCGTCGCGCAGATGGGACAGAAATCCGATCAGGGGCGAGGTGATTTTTGGCCGGTCGCTGAACTGGAAAATCAAGAAGGAAATCGCAAACGGCGTCGCGATGTAGAGCAAGGCCGAATTGCCGAAGCGGGAGTCCAGGAGGGCGCGCACCGTGATCGTGCCGATGCCGATCAGGAAGACCAGATAGACCCATTTTGGCGCTGTCTTGATACTCGGCATCCTAGCCCCCGACCGCAAACTTGTCAGCGTGCTCACATGCAAGCAAGAGGCGAAGATGCCGCAGCTTCATGCATTGACGGTGGCTGCTTGATGGCGCGAAATAGCCCTACCAAAATAGGGGAGAAAAAAATGTCTCTGACACGCGTGGTCCTGCGGCTCGGCCGCAATCCGGATGCCGGCTTTCCCGAGGGTGATGACGCCCATGGTTATGTGATCGTGGCGCCGCTGGACAAGGACGGGAAACTCGATCTCGAGCTCTGGCGTGCCGACAGGGCTGCCTGCACGGTTGATCGCTTTTCGCCGGATCCCGCCGACAAGGCGGATGGCTGGCTCTCCCATCGCGGCAGTCACTGGTTCTTTCGCTATGACGAGGAGGATGAGGGACCGGACGAGCCGGTCTACCGGCTCGGCGATCACACGATGCGCGTCGGCGACTATCTCACCATTCACGAAGCCGATGGCGACGATCTGACCTACAAGGTGACCGAGGCTGTGGGGGTTTAGTCGGACGCCGGTTCATTTCTACCCCCGCCCCAAGCACCGTCATCCCGATGACAATCGGGACCCGGTCTGCGACGCGACGTGATTGCCGGGATTGGCTGGATCGTGCGTGCGAGACTGGGTCCTGACTTTCGTCAGGATGACGGTTTGTGTGGGGTGTGCGGGGAATGAAGCGGGACGTGTATGGTTTCTTGCCAGTTTCTCTCTATCCCTCCGCGCGCCGGCGAGCAGTGCCGGGTTTTGATGGGAGGTAGGGGCACGTCCCCTTTTTCGATCAATGGATCACAAATCTGGAACTCAAATCCGATCGAGGCCGCGCTAAAGGGGCACTATTCGCGTTTATCCCGTTTACCCCTCCGCACCCGTCTGCGACGTGCGCGATCCTTCATTACTTTAACGCTATCTACGACACTCTTTGGGAAATCGGCGCTTCCATCATATTTGGGCACGGGCGCGTCTTCGTCGAAACGCGCTCTGCGTAATATGTTGGCCATCAAGTACGCAGACATTAGTCTGTCGCTTGATAAGGCTTCTTCGAATGCGGATTGCACGTCGAGTTTTGGATCTCGAAGGCACATAAAGCCAGATAGGTGCTGCGACCGCTCCTCTTCACACTCGATCAAACCAATCGCACTTTCGATCAAGCTTGTATCTACCGAAACCAACACCGTGAGCATCTTTTGACGAACGAGGTAACTGTCGTCCGTCAACAAGGGCAGTATCTGACTTAACTGCCTAGCGGTCAGGTCGCGCCAACAGTCATTGACGCCTTGTAACAAGTTAGCCCGTGCCGCTTCGGACGGGTGCTGATGCCAGGCCAATGCCGCGCCCAAAGCCCCCGATGCCTTGCGCCCCAGCTCACCAAAAATATATAGACCAGACATTGCCGTGACCGAACAAGGGTTGCGTAACAATCTGATCAATGGCTCTGGCGCAGTGGGATCAAAGGCCTTAATGGCGTCATGCCACAGCTCCCCACGACCCTTCGTCCAAGTTTCGTCAGGCGTTGCGAGGACAGAAAAAGGGTCTGCTTCACGGTCGTTCATCATAACTCTGCCTCTATCCATTATCGATTCGATCTTGAATTTCTCATAGCAATCTTCATTCAGGACCTACTCGGTTCTGGTGCTTTTTATAAGTTTGATCATTTCGCCGACCTTCCAGAATACACGGCGACATGTGCCGTTTCTCGCGAGTCCCTCTCTACGCCCCTGCGCCCCGGCGCAAACCTCACCATAAACCGCTTGCCGAGACGTCGCCGTATCCGCTTCTTCAGGTCAAGGGCGCCGCAGGCGCCGCTGCGCGGTTTCACCCTTGAGCTGAAGAAGCGGATACGGCCTGCTGGCTGACAAGCGATGTATGGACGGCCCTGCGCGCAGCGCGGGTTTTTGGCGAAGAGTATAGGGACATGTACCTCTGGTACGTGTCCCGTCTAAGGACGCGCTATTCAGTCGGACATGTACCGCAGGTCCATGTCCCTCGGTGACGTCCACGGCTTTTCGTCTCCGCGCGGATTTGTGCGGGAGCATCGGGGATAGAAGGGGAGCGCCTGACTATTCCTCCGCCACAATCGCCAGGGTGGACAGGTCCGGGCTCAATGCCAGCCGCGTCACGCCGCTCAGCCAGTCAATCGCCGCGACCGGTTCCCAGCGGCCCCGTGTGCGCCAGAGGAGCTGGCCGTCTTCAACCGTCAGGAAGGTGACGCGGTCGTCCGGCATGACGGCGACGGCAAAGTCCTGGCTCGTGCCGGGCAGGGTGAACATCTCGCGCAGCTCGCCGGTGCGCGTATTGAGCGCGTGCAGGGTGTGGACGCCGCCTTCATCTGCCAGGGTCACGTAAATGGCCGGTCCGCGGGCGGCCCGGAAGAAGCTGCGGCCGGGATTATCGGCGATATGGGTGACAGTCTCGGGCGTCGTGGTGCGGTCGATGAGCTGCAGCGTCATCGGCTCGCCGAGATGGAAGACCGCGACCTTGCTCATATCGCCGGAGAATCCGTAATAGCCCACAGGGGCCAGGGCCTCGGCCGGTTCGCGGTCGGAATTGTCCGGATTGGCGAGATAGGCATTGCCGGCATAGCCGCCGGGTGGCTGGTAGATATAGCTCAGGCGACCATCGGGCGCGATGCGCGGTGAATATTCGCTTTCGCCGGGCGTCTGTGTCACCGGCGAGGTCTCGCCACTGGCCAGGTCGAGCCGCCAGATATCCGTCTCGCCGCTGTCATCACCCGCGGTGTAGAGCAGGCCGCCATCCGCGGTGAAAAAGGGCTGGTTGTCATAGCCCGGGCGCATCACGCCGCCGGCGGCAGCGCCCAGGACCGGAGCCCCGGAGGCCCAGTCGAGCGCGAAGAGATGAATGTCTGTGCCCGGCAGGCCCGCCGTTTCCTCGGCGTCCGTGTCCGTCTCGGCGTCCGTTCCGGCGTCAGGTGTCGCGTCCGTCGGGTCGGTCTCGTCGACCGGGGTCGGATTGCAGGCGACAAGCGCCGCGATCGGGATCAGGGAGAGCCAGGTTTTCATGCGCGTTTCCTCACGGCAGCAGCACCGACACCATAGCCGGCTCCAAAGGCGCACATCACGCCTGTTTCGCCGACATCCATATCGTCGGAATGCATGTCGAAATTCATCACCACCGAGGACGAGGAGGTATTGCCGTACTCGTGCAGGATGGACGGAGCATTCTCATGGGTGCGGTCGCGCTCGAGAATGCGCTTCGCAATCATGTCGACCATGCGGATATTGGCCTGGTGGAGCCAGGTCCGGCGCACGTCTTCCGGCGTCAGATCAATCTGCTGCATCATCCGGCGGGCAACTTTCGGCGCGAAGCCGACGACGTCCTTGAAGACCTTGTGTCCGTCCTGGTCGAGATGCGGGGCGAAGGCCGGATCGACCGATTGCTCCGCGACATTGATAAAGCCGTAATCGGAGCGCAGGGCCGAGGACCACTTGTTCTCGGTATGGGTTCCAAGCACATCCCAGCCGCCCGGCCGTCCGTCATCAGCCTCGACGATCATCGCGGCCGAGGCATCGCCGAAGATGAAATGGACCTCGCGGCGGGAATGGACATTGATACAGGTCATCAGTTCTGGCGAGCAGATCAGGATGCGCTTCGCCTGGCCGGACCGGATCAGGCCATTGGCCAAATTCAGCCCGTAAAGTGCGGCCGCGCAGGCCATCGTCATGTCAAAGGCAAAGCCGCTGGCGCCAATGGCCTCCTGAATCTCGCAGGAGACGGCTGGAAAATTGCGCTGCTGGGCGGAGGAGGCGACGATCACGCCGTCTATGTCGCTGCCCTCATACCCGGCCTTGTCGAGGGCAATCTGCACGGATTTGAGCGCAAACTCGGCCTGTACCGAAACCGCCTCGATCGGGCGCGGCGGAATCCGCGGCACCATGGAATCGATGTCGAGAATGCCTGTTTTCTCGTAGACATGCCGGCGTTCAATGCCCGAGGCATTGCGGATGAATTCGCTGGAGGACAAGGGCACGGCCTCGGCCTCGCCGGCGGCGATGGCGTCCGCATGCCGGGAATTGAAGCGAGTCGCATAGGCATTATAGCTGGCGACGAGTTCGTCATTCGTGATGACGTTGGGCGGGACCCAGTATCCCGTTGATCGGATGAGGCTGTTTTGCACTGTCCCGGACTCTGTGATTGTCCCTGATCAACCCACCGTAAACGATGAGCGCTGCCGATCAATCCGCGCTGTCATTGCACGGATGATGCGCGCCCGCCTCGAAAGCGGGCAGGCGTGCACAATTTCGAGGCGCGCTGTGGCCAATATGGAAAAATCACCGCCGCAACATCGACTCCTGCCGATTCCGCGGCCTAGCTCGTCAGCGATCGCAAGAACACCAAGGCCCGTTCACGGAGAGCCCCATGGATAGTGGTAACAACGCCTGGATCCTGACTTCGACCGCCCTCGTCCTGCTGATGACGCTGCCGGGATTGGCACTCTTCTATGGCGGCATGGTCCGGCGCAAGAATGTGCTCTCGACCCTCATGCAGAGCCTGGGCGCTGCGGCGGTCGTGACGGTTCTCTGGGCCTTGATTGCCTATTCCCTGGCCTTCTCCGATGGCGGCCCGGTCAATGCCTTCGTTGGCGGGCTTGGCCGATTGGGCCTGTCCGGCATCATGCCGGACACGATGTCCGGTGACCTGCCGGAAAACCTTTTCCTGATGTTCCAGCTCACCTTTGCCATTATCACCGTGGCGATCATCGCCGGTGCGGCGGTCGAGCGGATCCGCTTCTCGGCGTTCATGGTGTTCGGCGCAGCCTGGCTCATCCTGGTTTACGCGCCCATCTGTCACTGGGTGTGGGGGGGTGGTTTTCTCGGCGAGGCGGGCGTGCTCGATTTCGCGGGCGGCGCCGTTGTCCACATCAATGCCGGTGTTGCCGGCCTGGTGCTCGCCAAATTTCTCGGGCCGCGCAAAGGCTATCCTGGCTCCAACATGGCGCCGGACAATCTTGTCCTCACCGTCACCGGTGCCGGTTTCCTCTGGGTCGGCTGGTTCGGCTTCAATGGCGGTTCCGCCCTGGCGGCTGACGGCGCGGCTGCCCATGCTTTCGTGACCACCCAGCTGGCCGCGGCGAGTGCGGTTCTGGTCTGGATTGGCCTGGAGTGGATCCTGCGCGGCAAGGCCAGCGTCCTGGGCGCAGCCTCCGGCGCCATTGCGGGCCTGGTCGCCATTACACCGGCGGCCGGTTTCGTGCCGGCCTGGTCGGCCTTCATCATTGGCGCCGGCGGGGCTTTTGGCGCTTATTGGGGCGTCACCGCGTTGAAGAAAGTCCTCAAGATTGATGACACGCTCGATGCGTTCGGCCTGCACGGCGTAGGCGGACTTGTCGGGGCCATCCTGACCGGTGTCTTCGCCAGCGAAGCCATTGGCGGGGCCAGCGGCGCGATCGAAGGCAATCTCCTGCAGGTCTGGACCCAGACCTGGGGGGCATTGGCTGCAGCGCTTTACTGTGGCGTGATGACAATTGTCATATTATTCGTGCAATCAAAGCTCATGAGCTTGCGCGTGGACGAGGAAGGCGAGATTTCCGGCCTCGACACCACCCTGCACGGCGAATCCGTCGGCTAGGCGCCGACACATCATTTCGTCCTGGCCTGTCCTCCCCGGCCTGTGACGTATACTTGGCCCGGCCCGTCGCTCCTGTTCGCAGGGGTTGGCGGGCCGGGCTTCTTTTTGGCCGAAGTTTCAAATTTGCATGACCTGTATTTGCGTGTGTATGCAGGCTATAAGCCCGCCATGATGACGACGAAACCAACCCAGACGACCGCATCCAGCACATTGGATGCAAATTCGAATAATTCCGTATGGCGCATGATGTCCCTCCTGATGTTCAAGGGGAGGGTGACGCCTGGCGATGACAGAAACGGTCATCGGGCGAAATATCAGCCTGTCGGCCCTGCGAGACACATTGGGCGGCGCTCGGGCGCGCACAGCCTGGCCATCATCATCATCGGCGCCTGACAGGCCCGGCTTGTGCAAGCGCCGCGCGCTGGCGATACTCTGCGACGTCGGGACGGGGGACATCGAATGTGGCGCTATCTTGTGGTTTACGGTCTGGCGGTCCTGGGGGTTTTGTGTCTGACACCCCCAGCCGTCTCGCAAGCCGGGGCGCAATCCTCGGACGTTGAGGCCTTCCTCGATGACGCCATGCCGGCCGCTTCGGCACCGGGTCTGGCCTGGGCGATTATCGACGCGGGTGAGGTTCGCTCTGGCGTTCGGGGTGAGTTGGTCGCGGGCAGTGGCCGGCGCGTCACCGAAGACACGCCGTTCCCGCTCGGATCCATCTCGAAGAGCTTCACGGCGCTTGCCATCATGCAGCAGGTCGAGGCGGGTCAGGTCGATCTGGATCGCCCGATATCTGCCTATCTGGACGCTTTCGAGGGGCAGCCGGGCGCGGCGATCACGATCCGCCAATTGCTCAGCCATACCAGCGGATACTCCACCCTGCAGGGCAACCAGTCCCACGCCGATCAGCCCGGACACGTCGCAAGTCTGGCGGACAGCGTCCGGCAGCTGGCCCTGACACCGCCGGCCGGGGAGGCGGGTGTCGACTGGCAGTATTCCAACGCCAACTATCTCGTTCTCGGGGCGCTGATCGAGACGGTCAGCGGTCGCGAGTTTGGTGATTATGTCGAGACGCGGATCCTGGACCCGCTGGGGATGGAGGACAGCTTTGTTGGTGGCAGTGATCGCGGGATTGGCGAGGCCGTGGCGATTGGCCATACGCCGTGGTTTGGTGGACGCCGGCCGGTTGCGGCTTCCGACGACCCGATGGCACGCGCCATGGCGCCTGCCGGGGGTATTGTGGGCAGTGCCGCCGATGTGACCCGGTATCTGGCGATGATGATGAATGGCGAGGACGACCTGATCACCGCCGACCACAAGGCCATGATGTTACAGCCCGCCAGCGCCGCTTCACCGTTTTACGGTTTCGGCTGGTTTCTGGATGCCGGGGCCGATACGGCCTACCATACCGGACTGGTCCCGGGGATCGAGACCGTCGCCGTCCTGTCGCGCTCGGAGCAGAGGGGCGGGGTCGGCCTGGTGAATGCCAATAGCGGTATGGGCTTCGGTGTGACGGGCGACATTCTCGCGGGTCTGAGCGCCTATGCGCTCGGCAATATGCCCGCAACTGGCGGCGGCCATCTGGGCGCACAGAGTTTCTATCTCATGCTGGTGGGAACGCCCATTCTGTTCCTGGCCGGGATCGTCATGGTCTGGATACGTCGCGCCGGGCTGCGGGCAAAATCAGGACCGGTCGGCCTGTTCAGCCTCTGGTTTCCGCTTGTCTCGACCCTTGCCATGGCGTGGGCGTTTCTGGACCTGATGCCCCGACTCTTCGGTGCCCCGCTCATGACGCTCAGCCTCTACCAGCCGGACATGGTCATCCTGTTGATCGCCAGTTCGGTGATCGGCGTCAGTTTTGCGGTCTTCAGATTGGGCGTGGCTTATACGGGCCGGCGATAGACCCGCCGCCGACCGGCCTACAGCTTTTCGACGAATACGGTTCCGGCCGAATAGCCTGCGCCGAAGGAGCAGATCAGGCCCTTCTCGCCGGCTTCAAAACCGTCATGGTGACGGTGGAAGGCGACCAGGGAGCCGGCGCCGGCGGTATTGGCGAACTCGTCGAGAATGACCGGGGCTTCGTCCACCGTGAACTCACGGCCATAGACCTTCTTCGCCACCATCATATTCATGTTGATATTGGCCTGATGCAGCCAGAGGCGCTTCATGTCAGCGGGCGCGAGTCCGAAATTTTCCATGTCGGAGAGGATCATGTCGGCGACCATCGGGCAGACTTCCTTGAAGACCTTGCGGCCCTCCTGGACGAAATACCGGTCCTCGAACTCCGGCTCCGGCTCTTCCGACGCATTCAGGAAGCCGAAATTGGAGCGGATATTGTTGGAGAATTTGGTCATCAGATTGCGACCGATGATCTTCCAGCCGTCGCCACCGGCGACGTCCTCATGCTCGATCAGCATGGCCACGGCCACATCACCGAAGATGAAATGACTGTCGCGATCACGGAAATTGAGCTGCGGCGTGGTGATTTCCGGCGTCACGACGAGGACCGACTTGGCCATGCCGGTCTCGATCATGTTGACCGCATTGATGATGCCGAACGTGCCCGAAGAACACGCAACCGTCATGTCATAGCCGAAGCCCTCAATGCCCAGCGCGTCCTGGATCTCGATCGCCATCGACGGATAGGTGCGTTGCATCGAGGTGGCAGAGCAGATTACCGCATCGACATCGGCAGCATCGCGTCCGACTGCCTCGAGTGCGTCCTTCGCAGCGGCGACGCCAGCTTCCGCCATCAGTGACAGCGCCTCATTGGGCCGCGGCTCGGCGCGGGGTCGCATGCGGGTGATATCCAGCACGCCGGCCTTGTCAATCGAATAGCGCGACTTGATGCCGGAGGCCTTCTCGATGAAGCCGGAGGAGGAGGGGTTCTTCGCTTCGACCGCGCCGCGCTCGATGGCGTCGGCATGCTCGGCGTTGAAGTGCTCAACATAGGCGTTGTAGCAGGCCACGAGTTCGTCGTTGGAAATCGACTCTTCAGGGGTCCAAAGACCGGTCGACCGGATCACCGCGCTCATTCACTTCACTCCGCAACGGGCAGACAGGGCGCGCAACTTAGTGGCTGCCTTGCGCTCCGTCACCTGTGCAGCTGCGTATGCCGGGCCTGCAAGGCTTTGACCTTGTCGGCCAGCGATGCCAGTTCTGTACTCCGACTGATTTGAAGACCGCAATCATCGCCGGGAGAGCGAACCATGAAGACACGTGCCGCCGTCGCCTTCGAGGCCGGAAAACCGCTGGAAATTGTCGAGGTTGATCTGGAAGGTCCCAAGGCCGGTGAAGTCCTGGTCGAGATCAAGGCGACCGGCATCTGTCACACCGACGAATTCACCCGCTCCGGCGCTGATCCGGAGGGCGCCTTCCCGGCCATCCTCGGTCATGAGGGCGCCGGCATTGTGCGCGAGATCGGGCCGGGCGTGACGGATCTCAAGGTCGGGGACCATGTCATCCCGCTCTATACGGCCGAGTGCCGGACCTGCGAATACTGCCTCAATCCCAAGACCAATCTGTGCCAGCGCGTGCGGGCGACCCAGGGCCAGGGCGTCATGCCGGACGGGACGTCGCGCTTTTCCTACAAGGGCGAGAAAATCCTGCACTATATGGGCTGTTCGACCTTCTCGAATTTCACCGTCCTGCCGGAAGTCTCCCTCGCCAAGGTCCGCCAGGACGCACCCTTCGACAAGATCTGCTACATCGGTTGCGGCGTGACGACCGGTATCGGCGCGGTCATGTTCACCGCCAAGGTCGAGCCCAATTCCACCGCCGTCGTCTTCGGTCTCGGCGGTATCGGTCTCAATGTCATCCAGGGCCTCAAGCTGATCGGCGCCAGGCAGATTGTCGGCGTTGACACCAATCCGGCCAAGCAGGCCATCGCCCGCCAGTTCGGCATGACCGATTTCGTCAATCCCAAGGACCACAAGGACCTCGTCGGCCATCTGGTCGAGCTGACCGGCGGCGGGGCCGACTATTCCTTCGAGTGCATCGGCAATGTCGAGGTGATGCGGGCCGCGCTGGAATGCTGCCACAAGGGCTGGGGCGAAAGTATCATCATTGGCGTGGCGCCGGCCGGCGCCGAAATCCAGACCCGCCCCTTCCAGCTGGTCACCGGCCGCGTCTGGCGCGGCTCCGCCTTCGGCGGCGCACGCGGCCGCACCGACGTCCCCAGGATCGTCGACATGTACATGGAAGGCCGCATCGATATCGACAGCCTGATCACCCACAAGCTCAAGCTGGACGACATCAACAAGGGGTTCGACCTGATGCACGCCGGCGAGAGCATCCGGGCTGTGGTGGAGTATTAGGGGGGTGCGGCTCAGCTGGCTCCTTGGTATCGGCCTTTTCCTGATGCTCGTCGCTGCCCTGATGTGGGGCAATCGCTTTGTATGGGTGTTCGCGGCCATGGATAAGGAGGCAACGCCCGCCTTGTTCGCAAATGCCGAGCCCCTGTCGACTGAGACCTTAGAGAGCATTGTTTCGGCGCGCTATCCAATCGGTCTGGAGCATGCCGATCTGGTGGCGCGACTTGAAGCGGACGGTTTTGCGATCAATGGACCGGCGCGCGCAGACATGGTTTGGGACTCAGGGATATGTCTGACGACTGTTGTGTTGAACTGGACTGAGGCGGAGGGGCTGATCACCGAAATCAGCTCCCGGCTGGATTGGGGGTGTCCTTGATCCGCTGATAGCAGAGCTCTCAGCGCACACCCCGCCATAATCCGCTTGCCGGGAGTTCGCCGTCTCCGTTTGTTCAGGTCAAGGGGTATACCCGCTTCGCGGCCCTTCAGGCCCTTGACCTGAACAAGCGGAGACGGCCCGCTGGCTGACAAGTGATTTGTGGTCCCTTGCGCGCCTGGTGGCGCGGCTGCGGACAGGATTTTTCTCTGGGTGTGCGTCTGCAGGGGTTAGACTTCTGGTGCGGGGAATAAAGGAACGCTTTTTATTGTCATCCCGGCCGAATGGCCTGTGAAAGCAGGCCGTAGAGCCGGGACCCCTACGCGCCGATATCGGCAGCACCGGGCTTATGGGTCCCGGATCCGCGCCCTGATCAGGTCAGGGCTCCGTCCGGGATGACAACCTAGTGTAGGCAAGGTGGGCCGGCGCAAAGCGGCGCGTCTGCTGGGGTGAAACGCGGCAGCGTTCTAGCCGCCACCGCGCATCACCCACTCCGTCTCGCCCTGGCGGGCGATCCACCTCGCCCATCAAGGGCGAGGACCTGTATTCCCCACTCCGCCCCATCATGATATCATCATGCTATCAGGAGGCGCCCATGGGTCAGGTCATCATTCGCAATCTTGACGACGCAGTCGTCGCCAGTCTGAAGCGGTTGGCGGCCAAGGATGGCAAATCGCTGGAGCAATTCCTGCGTGAAGTGCTCGCGGACGCGTCGCGCCGTGACCGGGAAGGTTTCTTCGAGTTCGCCAAGGGTATGCGCGAGCGGGCGACACCGTCTGATCTCGATCCGACCGATCTCATCCGCAGGGACAGGGACCAAGGGCATTGAGACCCGTCATAGTCGACGCCTCGGTCGCCGTGAAACTCTTCCTGCCGGTTCCCGGGTATGAAAAGGCGATTGCCGCAGCCAAGATGTTCGAGCTGCACGCGCCGCGCCTCATCTTCGCGGAAACCGGCAATGCGCTCTGGCAATATGTTCGCCACAACCAGACCACGGTCGCAGATGCCTCGACTGCCCTGGTCAAATTGGCCGGTCTTGTGGCGCAGCCCGAGGAGGCGGGTCTGGCCGCATCGGCCTTGGAGATGGCCTGCGAACTGGGTCACCCGGTGTATGACTGCACCTATCTCGCTCTGGCGGATCGGGACCATCGTCCGATACTGTCTGCCGACAGGCGCATGCTCACCCTCGCTCGCGACCGTCTGGGCCTTGAAATCATTCCGCTCGACAGCATCACTCCACAGCCTGCGCCGTAATTCTGGCGCCGGTCAGGGCGCGTCCGCGCTGATCTCCGGATCCGCCAACACGGCCTCGACATCGACCAGTTCAATGTCGTGCATCTGGTCCAGATAGGCGTCGAAATAGGCCTTGTGCGAGGCGCCGACGATGACCAGGACGCGGGCGCCGGGCCGATTGCCGCTCGCTTCCACGACATTGGCGGCCATGCGCAGGCCGCGCACCTGCCACCAGGCCACATATTGGCGGGCCACGGCGTCGGACTCGGGGGTCGCCGCCGCGCGTCCGAAATCGCCCTCGATGACATAGCGCTGGTAGGGCGCGCTGTTCAAAAAGCGATAGCCGTCCAGCACCGCTTCGGGCGACCCCATATAGCCGTCCCGGGCCTCTGCCATCTCGGCGTCCCGGGGGTGGTCGGCCTGCCAGACCGACTGGATGACCGGGCCCAGCTCCGGCGGGGCCAGAACCTGGATGATGTCGGCCGAATGGTCGTCCATCGCCGCCAGCCTCTCCAGGCCCAGGGCGCCGGCCAGTCGCAGGGCGAGCAGATTGTTCTCATTGCGTGAGGTCAGCATCCGGTCGAGCTGGTCCCGCAAGGCCTCGGACACGCCGTCAGCGGCGATCCGGTCGGCGCTGTCCAGCCGGGACCATTGCAGGGCGGCCGACCAGGGCTCGCCGGCGCCGAAGAACTGCGCCGCCAATTGCCGCCGATCACTGGCTCCGGGCTGTTCCGGCCACTCGGACAGGGTCGTCAGGGCCGCGAGAGCGGCCGCCGGCTGGTCCATCTGCAGTGAGTCCAGGGCCGGGGCGGGATCGTAGCAATAGCTGTCGGCGACGCCGGGATAGAGATTGCCATAGCGCCGCAAGGTATCGCAGGTGCGGCCGTCGACGGCTTCGATGGCAATGATCTGCGGTGCCCAGTCGGTCAGGCGGTCAATCACCAGGTCGAGATGATCCGGGGAGAAGGCGTCCTCAGGCAGTGCGTTCAGATGCGCGGTCCCCAGGACCAGAACCCGTGTCGGCTCACCGCCCAGCTGGACCTGAACGCCTGAGAAATCGATCAGGGGCGCCGCCCCGGTGCGCGTGAAGTCCGGTGAGCCGGGGAGGCCCGGCGCGGTGTGTTCGACGGCGGGTGCCGCGGCGTTTTCGTTCATGCCGAGATAGGCATAGACGGCAGCGCCAGCCAGCGCGAATGCAGCGAGCAGTGTCACGGTCAGTCTCATTTTGTCCCCCTCATCAGGCACCGGTGCCTGTGCGGTCCTATCCAAATGGACGCGGTGATCCGACGCAATGCCGGTGAGGCCGATTGCCGGCCATTCTCGCGAAATCTTGAACAGCGCAGGCGCCGTGTTTGCCGGGGCGGCGGAGCAGCGTATGACTACGCCAGCGCCGACAAAAAAGGATCCTACCGCATCATGACCCAGACGCCTGACATCACGACGGTTTCCAGCTGGGCCTCTTTCGGCGGCACGCTCTCCGTCCATGATCATGACAGCGCCGCCTGCCACGGTCCGATGCGCTTTGCGGTTTACACGCCGCCGCAAGCCAAGGATGGCCCGGTTCCGGTAGTCTGGTTCCTCTCCGGTCTGACCTGCAACTGGTCGAATGTGATGGAGAAGTCCGGCCTGCAGCGTGTGGCGGGCGAGCTGGGTATGATGGTGGTGGCGCCGGATACCTCACCGCGTGGCGAGGATGTTGCCAATGATGAGGGCTATGATCTGGGGCAGGGCGCGGGCTTTTATCTCGACGCGACCGAAGCGCCCTGGACGCCGCATTTTTCGATGGAAACCTATATCGTCCAGGAATTGCCGGCCTTGATCGGCGCGCATTTCCCCGCCGACATGACGCGCCAGGGCATCATGGGCCATTCGATGGGCGGGCATGGCGCGCTGACCCTGAATTTCCGGCATCCCGGCCGCTATGCGTCGGTCTCGGCCTTCGCGCCCATCGTCGCGCCGACACAAGTGCCGTGGGGACAGAAGGCGCTGAAAGCCTATCTCGGTGATGAATGCCCGGCCTGGGGCGAGCATGATGCCTGCGACCTGGTGAAGCGACAGCCGACCGACCAGATGATCCTGATCGACCAGGGCGAGGCCGATCAATTCCTCGACGCACAATTACGGCCCGAGCTGTTCGAGGCGGCTTGCCGGGAAGCGGGGCAGCCGGTCACCGTCCGCCGCCATCCCGGCTATGACCATTCCTACTGGTTCATCGCCAGCTTCATCGAGGACCAACTGAGCCATCACGCCAAAGCGCTGGGCGCCGGCGGCTGAGCCGTCAGCGCTGGCAAGGTTGGCCCTAAAACGGATCGCGGCGGTAATCATCCGGGTTTTCAACGCGGTGGCGCGGGCGCATTTCCTCGTCGCCATCGCCGTCATCGCAAATCCATTCACCGGGTGCGGCAGGGTCGTGCGGGCCGGCCGGGCGACACTCGCCGGCTCCCATCTCCGCCGCGGACGGCAAATTGGGATCTCGCCCCTTCTCCAGCCAGGCACAACTGGAAAGGAGTGTGGCAGACAGGACAAACAGAACAAGGCGCATGACAACGCTCCAATGCGGGCTCCCCAGCCGGCGCATGGGGGTGAGTTTAGCGGGTGGGGGAGTGGGAGCAAGCGCCTGTTTTGCGCGGTCCTTTCCTTGCCGGCGGTTCCGGCGCATCATTCCGGCGATTATCATGCGGAGGCCCGGTCATGCTGGTACGTTTTCTCGTCGGAGGCTTTCTCGCGGGGCTGGTGTCGGCCTCGGCGCAGGCGCAGCTGCAGCCCTATTATTGCCCGGACCCGGCCGATGTCTGGGTTGTGGAAACCGAATTCCCGGACGCGCCGGGCTGGCGTCATGCGGCGCGGGTGCGCGGCAATGAACTCGGCGTTTCCGATACGATGCGACGGCCGATCCCGTCCGGACGTATCACCGCGCGCCCCGCCACCGGCCCGCGCGGCCAATCCTCGGTGCCGACCGCGAACCGGCCGCTTGTTGCCCCGATGCTGACGCATGATCGTGCGGTCAGCATTCGCGAGAGCACCGACCCGGCCAGTCCGGACCTGGCGCCAGTCATAGCTGTGCTCGACTGGGTCCGCGTGGAAACGCGGTCGTCCAGCCTGGTCTGCCGCTATAGCCTGGATGATGGTGCGAGTTATGGCCGCCATGCCACGGTGAGCATCCCGATCAATCGCCGTGATTGCCTGCCGCTGCACAACAACACCGCCTGGAGCTATGACAGCAATGCCGGCGGTGAGGTTTGCAATGAGGAGCGGACAAGCTGCCAGTTCTACTGCGCGGCCGAGCAGGTGCTCGAGAGCTGGTAGCTAGCGCACCAACGCTTTCACAGCGGCATGCCGCGGGCATCCGGTCTCATGGTCATTGACCATCCCCACAGCCTCCATGAAGGCGTAGACGATCGTCGGCCCGACAAACTTGAAGCCGCGCGTCTTCAGGTCCTTGGAGATGGTCTCTGACAGGGCCGTTTTGGTCGGCACGTCCGCCAGCGTCGCATAGGCGTTCTGGATGGGTTTGCCGTCGACGAAACCCCAGAGATAGTCGGCGAAGCCCTCGCCGTTCTCGCGCATGGCGATATAGGCCTTTGCATTGCCGATGGCGGCCTCGATCTTGGCGCGCGAGCGGATGATGCCGGGATCGGCCAGAAGGCGTTCGCGGTCGGCGTCGGTATAGGCGGCGATGCGGTCCGGGTCGAAGCCGTGGAAGGCCGCGCGCATCGTCTCGCGTTTGCGCAATATGGTGATCCAGGCGAGGCCGGCCTGGAAGCCGTCCAGCATCAGCTTTTCCCACAAGGCGCGGGCGTCATACTCCGGCACGCCCCATTCAGTGTCGTGATACTCGGCATAGATCGGATCGGGCGAATTCACCCAGGCGCAGCGCTGGTTCATGGGGGCTCCTTGCTTGATGGCGGCAGTGCACCCTGTTCCGCCCACCCTGCCAAGCCGCTTTGCCTCGCCCTGCTGACAGCGTTGTGGCAGGAACAGGCGGCAGAGGTCCTCGCCCTTGATGGGCGAGCCGGAGTGGGTGATCGGCGGTAAGTGCCGGAGCGCCGGCGCGTTTCACCCCTTCCGGCCCTGCGGGCCACCGTCCCCAGCAAGGGGAAGGACCTGACGGACTAAACCTTCGGCGCCGCTTCCAGATCGGCCCAGAACTCATCGGGAACCACGATCGCGGCTTCCTGGCCGTCGGCTTCGCAATAGTGCTCGGCGGCGCGCAACCGGTCGAGGCGGGCGAGGATGACGGCGTGGTGGCCCGTCGCCGACGTGATGGCGCCCACCGTCGTTGGGCCCGCCATGATGGCGGTGCCTGGCGGCGGGGCCTCGGCGACGAATGTGGCGGGCAGGGAACGCTTGCGGATCGTGCCGCGGCGTTTCATGCGGGAGACGACTTCCTGGCCGATGAAACAGCCTTTCTTCCAGCCCACGCCGCCGAACGCGTCCAGATTGACATCGGTCGGGAAGACATCGGCCTCGCCATAATCGCGACCGAAGGCGGGCACGCCGGCCTGGATCTCGATGGGGTCCAGAGGGCGGTCCTCACTGCCCTGTTCACCGATGCCGCGATGGACCCGGCCCGCGAGGCGCGGATCCTCGGCGCTGCCGGGGAAGGGCGTGGTCGACCACAGGGCGCGCATGTCGGTATTCAGCACGATCTCGGCCCTGGCGCGCAGCTTGAACAGTGTCAGCCGCTTCAGCAGGCCGTTGGCCGCGCTCGCCGGCACGTCCAGCCACAGGGTTTCGCCGTCTGCGAAGATCAGGAAATCAACCAGGATCTTGCCTTGCGGTGTGAGCAGCGCACCGGGGCGACACTGTCCATCCTCAAGGCTGACCACATCGGCCGTGATCACACGTTGCAGGAGGTCGCGGGCATCCGGACCGCCGACCGAGATGATCTGGCGGTCGGGCAGGGCGAAGGGCAGGGGGGCGGGCTGGTTCATGCCACCGATATAGCCATTGCGTCCGTCGCTGGCCAAGCCCTTCGCGTCGCGCTATCTGCGGTGCCCATGGAACGCGTCCTCTTCATCACATCGACCCGGATCGGTGACGCGATCATCAATTCCGGGGTATTGGACCATCTCGTCGAGACGCGGCCCGAGGCGCGTTTCACGATTGCCTGTGGTCCGCTCGCCGCCTCGCTCTTCACCGAGACCCCGCGTCTTGAGCGCATCATCGTGATGCGCAAGAAGAAGGCGGGCCTGCATTGGTGGGATTTGTGGCGCGAAACGGTCGATGTGAAGTGGGATCTGGTCATTGACCTGCGCTGTTCCGGCACCGCCTGGTTCCTGCGCGCCAGGGAGCGCCGCATCCTCAAGCAGAGCGCTGTGCCGGTGCCCAAGGTCGAAGAGGCCGCCAGCGTCCTCAAACTGGCGCCGGCGCCCGACCCCAAACTCCACTTTTCCGATGCCGTGCGCGCCGAAGCCGCGGCCCGCATTCCCGGTGACGGTCCCTATCTGGCGATCTGCCCCTCGGCCTCCTGGATCTTCAAGGTCTGGCCGGCGGAAAGATTCGCCGACTTCATCCGGCGCTTCACTGCACCGGACGGGGTGATGCCGGGCGCGCCTGTTGTGATGCTCGGCGGGCCGGGAGACGAGGTCTATGCCCAACCCATTTTCGACGCCCTTCCCGAGACCGAATTCGTCGACCTTCTGGGGCTCGGCCTGCCCGAGACCGCGGCCTGTCTGGAACGGTGCCGCCTCTATGTCGGCAATGACAGCGGGCTGATGCACATGTCAGCGGCGGTCGGTACGCCGACGCTGGGTCTGTTCGGACCGTCCGATGATCGCTGCTACGCCCCCTGGGGCGAGCACACCGATGCGGTGCGCGGCCCGGCGACCTTCGAGGAAATCGACAAGGCCCATGATGACCGCCGCAAGGCGTCGACCAGCCTGCTGGCGGACCTGACGGTCGAGACCGTGTATGATGCCGCCAGAGCGCTTTACGAGAGGACAAGCTGAGCCATGACCACGACCTATGACGTCATCCTCAAGGGCGGCGAGATCGTCAATCATGACGGCCGCGGTCATGCCGATATCGGGATCATTGACGGCAAGACCGCGGCGATCGGTGATCTCTCCCAAGCGTCAGCCGGCGAGGTGGTCGACTGTTCCGGCCTGATGGTCCTGCCGGGCGTGATCGACACCCAGGTCCATTTCCGCGAGCCGGGGATGGAGTGGAAGGAAGACCTGCAATCGGGTTCACTCTGCGCGGTCATGGGCGGTGTCACCGCCGTGTTCGAAATGCCGAACACCAATCCCACGACCACCGTGCCGGACATGCTCACGGACAAGCTGGCCCGGGCCAAAAACCGCATGCATTGCGATCACGCCTTTTATGCCGGCGCGACCAATGAGAATGCCGACATCCTGCCCGAAATGGAGCGCATGCTCGGCTGTTGTGGTGTGAAAGTCTTCATGGGCGCCTCGACCGGCTCGCTCCTGGTCGCCGATGATGAGGGCGTGGAACGGGTCCTGCGTTCGATCAAGCGTCGCGCCGCTTTCCACTCGGAAGACGAGTATCGCCTCGCTGACCGCCGCGACCTGGCCGTTGAAGGTGACTGGACCAGCCATCCGCATGTCCGCGACGCGGAAGCCGCCATCATGTCGACCAAGCGCCTGGTCCGCCTCGCCCGCAAGACCGGCAAGCGCATCCATGTCCTGCACATCTCGACCGCGGAGGAGATGGACTTCCTCGCCGCGCATCGCGACATCGCCTCGGTCGAGGCGACGCCCCAGCACCTGACGCTGGAAGGTCCCGGGATTTACGAGCGCATCAAGGGTCGGGCCCAGATGAATCCGCCGCTGCGCGATGCCCATCACCGGGCCGGTCTGTGGCGTGGCATCCAGCGCGGGATTGTCGATGTGATCGGCTCGGATCACGCGCCGCACCTGCTGGAAGAAAAGGCCAAGCCCTATCCGCAAAGCCCGTCCGGCATGCCCGGCGTGCAGACGCTGGTGCCGGTGATGCTGGATCATGTGAATGCCGGCCGCCTGACCATTGAACGCTTTGTCGACCTGACCTCGGCCGGCGCCCAGCGCATTTTCGGCATTGCCGGCAAGGGCCGCATGGCCGTTGGGTGGGATGCCGATTTCACCCTGGTCGACATGAAGCGGACCGAGACCATCACCGATGCTTGGTCGGCGTCGAAGTCCGGCTGGACCCCGTTTGACGGCATGTCCGTCACCGGCTGGCCGGTCGGCACCATCATCCGTGGTCGCTCGGTGATGCGCGATGGCGAGCTTGTTGCATCCGGTCTCGGCGAACCGGTGCGCTTCATGGAAGCGTTGCCGCACGACTGATTGCCTGTGCCTGAAGGCCCTTACGAAGGAAGACACACGTGACCACGACCATTCTCACCGCCATCGCTCCGGGCGAGCTGATCGACAAGATCACCATCCTGCGTATCAAATCCGAACGCATCGAGGATGAGGCCAAGCTGAAAAATGTCCGCACCGAGCTGGGCATTCTCAACGAGACCCTCGCGAAAGACGTGCCGGCCAGTGACGAGCTGACCCGTCTCGATGGCGCGCTTCAGAGCGTCAATGAAGAGCTCTGGGAGATCGAGGATGATATCCGCGATTGCGAGCGCGCCGGCGATTTCGGTCCCGAATTCATCCGCCTGGCCCGCGCGGTCTATGTCACCAATGACAAGCGTGCGGCGCTGAAGAAGGAGATCAATCTCCTGCTCGGTTCCAATATCGTCGAAGAGAAATCCTACGCCGCCTATTGATGTCAGCCGCCCGCCTCGGTATGCGGGCGCACAGATGGCGACCTCCTGCGGCCGCTGATACCCAAGCAAGGACAGCCCGTGGACCGTCAAAGCTTCTACTTCTTCGACATTGACGAGAATATTCTCCATCTGCCGACGCGCATCCATCTGCTCAACACCATGACGGGTGAGGAGCGGGCGATGCGCCAGCACGAGTATGAGGATATCAAGGCCTATCTCGGTGTGCCCGGCCTGTGGGAAGACTGGGCCGATCCGCCAGCTCGCGCCTATCGCGAATTCGCCGACGGCAAGGACCGCAATGGCGACGAATACCTGCTGCGCGACGTCAAGCGCGCACTCGACAGCGCCAATTGGCGCGGCCCGTCCTGGGAAATCTTCAAATACGCCGTACTCAAGCGCCGCCCGGTGGCCATCGTCACGGCGCGCCAGCACTCGCGCGAGACCATCAAGGCCGCGCTGCAACTCATCGTCGAGGCTGGGCATTTGCCCGAGGAGCCCAATTATCTGGCCATCTACCCCTGCTCCAATCCGGAAATCCGCGACGAGCTGGGTCCACATCTGACCACGGCCGGCCTCAAGCGCCGGGCCATCCGCCAGTGTGTGGAGAAGGGTCTGGAAGAGTATGGCCGCAAACTGCCGCACTCTTTCGGCATGTCGGACGACGACTTGAAGAATGTCGACCTGATCACCTCGGCCATGCTGGAAGCCAAGCTGGATTATCCCGACAAGCGCTTCTTCGTCATCTCCACCAATCGCCGCCGCCATGTGAAGATGGAAATCCTGCCGCCGCACAAGGACGAGGAAAAACTCCGCGCGGCGGAAGATGACTGGTATGGCTAATGTTTCTTCCCCAACGTGAGTTGGGGAAGTGGGCCGAAGCAAAGCTTCGGGTCGAAGGGGCGCCGCCGAAGGCGGCGTGAGGTCAGTCCCCGTCGTGGGCAGCCCGCGGCCAGACGGCCGCGACTCCTCCACCGCTCCGCGGTCCGCCTCCCCGGCAGGCCGGGGAGGAAAGAACCTAGTCGCTGCGATGGACTGTCAGCAGCGGTACCGAGGCGGAGCGGATCGCGGGTACCAGGCCGCCGAGGAAGCCGATGATGACGGCCATGATCATGCCGGCGATGATCGAGTCGCCGGTCACGGCGAAGGAAAAGACCACCTGGGTGAAGCCTGATCCCAGGGTTGAGGCCGAAGCGCCATTGAACAGAAAATATGTCCCGACCGCGCCGATCAGGCCGCCAATGGCCGACAGGACCAGCGACTCGATCAGCGTGCCCATGGCAGCGGCACCGCCCGAAAATCCGATCGCCCGCAGGGTGGCGATTTCGCGCATGCGGGCATCGACCGAGGAATACATCGCATTCCAGGCACCGGCGAAGGCACCGATCGCCATGATGATGGCCAGCGGCCAGCCGATCAGGGTGATGACCTGGGTCAGCGTCCCGCTCTGGCTGGCGTAGAAATCCTTCTCGTTGAAGATGTCCAGCTCATTGATGCGCGGATCATTGGCGGCAAATTCCTCGAGCCCGGTTATGGCGTCCGGCGAGGTCAGGCGGGCGCGGATCGACTGTAGTGAACTGCCGCGCTGATAGAGGTTCTGCACCACACCGATATCGGCCCAGATCTCGCTTTCGAACACGGTTCCGCCGGTCGAGAACAGGCCGACGACCTGCCATTCATTGGAACCGAGCCGGATTGTCTGGCCCAGTTCGAAGCCCTCGAATGCGTCCAGAACGGCTTCGCCGGCGACGATTTCATTGGTGCCGGTTTCGAACATGCGCCCGGCGGTCAGCTCGAACTGGCCGCGCAAGCGGGGCGCCTGCAGGCTGACACCGCGCATGGGCAGATTGGCCTCGGTGCCGAGATCCCTCTTGATCCCGTCGACCACGACATAGAGTTCGCCCGAGATCAGCGCATTGCCGTCAGCGTCCACGGCGATGCCCGGTGCCGTCTCGATGACTCGGAACTGGTCGGCGGAGAGGACGCTGTTGAGCTCGGCCTGTGAGCCGCCGCGCAGGATCACCACGACATCCTCGGAGCCTGTCCCGTCGACCGTTCTCTGGAAACCGTTCGCCATTGCCAGGAAGCCGAGCAACACGCCGACCACGAGGGCGATGGAGAGCACGGTCGCCAGTGACATCCCGGCCCGCTGGGGCAGGGAGCGCAAATTCATCATCGTGATGGCGCTTGTCTGTTTGAGCATGACCGGCCTCCTATTGCTTGCCGAGCGCATCGACGATGCGCACGCGGTGGGCATTCATGGCCGGGCCGATCCCGGTGATCAGACCGAAGCCGATCATCATGGCGAGGGCAATGCCGAATATGCCGGGGGTGACGACGATACCGGGCATGACGCCCGCGAGGACCGGCGCCAGGGCTTTCAGCGTCAGTGCGGCCAGGCCGACCCCGGCCAGTCCGCCCACCAGGCTGAGCATGACGGACTCGACGAGCACCATGCGGAAGATGCGCGGGGCCGGGAAGCCAAGCGTCTTCATCACCGCGATTTCCTTGGTGCGTTCGGAAATGGCCAGGACCAGGCTGGTCCCGACAATCAGGAGAATGATGCCGAAGGCGGCGCCGACGATATAGATCAGGATCAGCCCGATATTGCCGATCTGGTTGATGAAGGCCTGGCTGAAGGCAGCCTCGGTGGCGGTGTCGGTCTGATCGGACGAATTGGCGAACATGTCATCGATCTGGTTGGCGACGCGATCATTCATCGCCGGGTCGACCGTATTGACGATCAGCATGCCAAGCCGGTCATTGTTGAAGGCTAGGGCCTCGTTGTAATAGTCGTAATTCATGTAGGCGGCGGCGGTCGACATTTCCGGCTCGGACCCGGTGTAGATCGCACAGATGTCGAAGTCCCAGGATGAGCTGCCATCGGTCTTCTGCCAGATGTTGGACAGGAGCGGGATGCGGTCGCCGACCGACCATTCATACTGATTGGCCAGGGTCTCGCCGACCAGGAGACAGTCGCGCTGGCTCAGGAAGGCGGCGCGTTGTTCGTCCGGCATCAGGAATTCGGGATAGGCCGATAGGAAGCTCTCCGGGTCGACCGCAAACGTCTGCGCCATCCGGGTCGGTTCCTGGTAATAGCCGCCGAACCAGCTCATATGGCTGACATTGCGGACCCCCTCGACCCCCTGGACCCGGCCCCAATAAGCATAGGGCAGGCTTTGGGTGAAACCGGTATTGTTCATTGTGACGAGGCGATCAGCGGCCGCCAGTTCGACCCCGGCATTGAGCACGCGGTTGAACGAGCCCAGCACCGAGAAGATCAAAAAGGCGATCAGGATCGACAAGGTCAGCAGGATCGCCCTCAGCTTTTTGCGGAAGAGATTCTTCCGGATCAGCGTGAGATCATTCATTGGGCCGGCTCCTGCGCCTGTTCGACGAAGCGGCCCTTGTCGAGGTGCAGTTCGCGGCGGGCGTATTTGGCAGCGGAGGGGTCGTGGGTGACCATCACGATGGTCTTGCCGAGTTCCTTGTTGAGGAGTTGCAGCGTCTCCAGGATTTCATCGGCCGATTTTCGGTCGAGATCACCGGTCGGCTCATCGCACAGCAGGACTTTCGGGTCGGCAACGATGGCGCGGGCGATCGCCACGCGCTGCTGCTGACCGCCGGAGAGCTGGCGCGGCCGGTGTCCCTTGCGGTCGGCGAGGCCGACAATGTCCAGGGCCGTGGCGACGCGTTCCTTGCGCTGCTTGCCGGACAGGCTGGTGAGGAGTAGCGGCAGTTCGACATTTTGCGCCGCCGTCAACGTCGGCATGAGATTGTAGAACTGGAAGATGAAGCCGACATTCTGCGAGCGCCATTTGGCCAGCTTGCCCTCGGACAGCTTGTCGACCCGTACGCCTTCGCAGTCCACGGCCCCTGAAGAGGGCCGATCAATGCCGCCGAGCAGGTTGAGCAGGGTCGTCTTTCCGGACCCTGACGGGCCCATGATCGCCATGAAATCCCCTTGCGGAATTGTCATGGTCAGCTCTTCGAAAATCGTGATCGACTCCTTGCCGCGGGTATAGCCCTTGGACAGGTCGGTGAGCGTGTAGAGCGACGTCATCGGGTCTTCCTCATTCATCAACACCGCCCGGGCGCTTGTCACGGGTCGGTCAGGATCTGCCTGTCAGCATGGGCCAAGTTTCATGCTTTGTAAATTAAAGTACTTCTACTCAACGAATATGACGCGGGACGCCATGTCCGGAAGGATACGTGTATCGCGCTCGTCAAAGGCAACGCGAACCGTGATCGTGGCGCGCGCCCGGTCGGCGGTCGGGATAATGGCCTCGACATGAGCCGGGATGCGCCAGTCAGGATAGGCATCCAGTCGCGCCTCGACGCGCTGGCCGGGCGTCACCCGGCCGATCTGGCCTTCATTCACATCCACCTCGATTTCCAGGGACTCCATGTCGACAAGTGTGGCGACACCGGTCCGCGTGAAACCGCCACCGGCGGATGCCGGCGACAGGATTTCGCCGACCTGGGCGTTTTTGGCGATGACGATGCCGGAAAAGGGCGCGCGAACAATATGGCGGTCGATCAGGTCTTCCTGGGCCCTCACCTGGGCAGCGACGGCCTGGTAGTCCGCGCGAGCGGCACTGATCTGGGCGGTGAGGCTGTCGACCTGCGCGCCCGCAGCCGTCACGGCGGCCTGGGAGCCAATCTCGCGCGCGGCCAGCGTTTCTGCTCGCTGCAGCACCGTCTGGGCCTCATTGAGCTGGGCCAGGAGCGCGCGCGGGCGTGTGGCTGCTGCCTCGCGCTGCGCCATCAAGAGGTCGAGCTGTATACGGGCGCGGGTATCGTCGAGCCGGGCCAGGACCTGACCCTGTTCGACGCGGGCGCCTTCCTCAACCAGAAGCTCGGAAATCCGGCCGGTAATTTCGGCTGAAACCGTCGCTTGCCGGCGGGCCACGACATAGCCGGTCGCGACGAGGCCTGATGTTCGCTGGGCCGGGCGCGCCGAGGCTGGGGCCGGGCTTTCAGCCGGCGTTTCGCTGGCTGGGGCAGGCGCCGGCAGGGCGGCGACAGGCTGCACTTCCGGGGCGGAACTGCGCGTGAGATACCAGGTCCCGCCAGCCGAAAGGGCCGAGAAGACGAGCACAATGACAATCATCACGGGAATGGAAATCCCGCTCGGGGCGCTCTCGGCCTCGCGATCAATGCTCAGTGATTCCAGTTGCGATCGGCGATCCGACATCATGCCCCCTCTTGCACGCGACCCCGTATCCTAAACACGAGTTCATGACATTGGGAACGGGACACAGGCCGCAAACGCCCCGCTTCCGCCGATAATCGACGTGTGCTCAATCGAAATAGGCGGCGCGCATCATCTCTGACAGATCCCGGCCGCGATGGGCGAGGGCGCGGCGTTCGGCGTCGGCTTCGAGGCCGCAGCGGGTGCGATAGCGTTGCTGCGAGCGATAGCCATCATTGAAACTGGAGATGAGGCGGTCCCGCCAACGCCGGTCGTCGGCGGCCTCCATGGCCAGGAGCTCGACCATTTGTTCGCGCCATTCCTGATCATCCGGGCCTTCGCAGGCAAAGGCCAGATAGTGGAGTTCGCCCAGCGTATAGGCGAGGAAGGGCAGGGTGCGTTCGAGGTCCAGCTCCGCGCGGACTTCCGCGCTGATTTCCGTGTCCTGAAGGCTTTCGGCCCGGCTTTCCACGGCTGCGGCGACCGGCTCCGGGCGCGGAAAATTGCGGGGCTTCTGCGCCAGGGCCGAAGTCGTGGCGATAGCGATCAGAACAGGAAGGCAAAGGAGCGCGCGCATGGCGCGCATCATGGCACGGATTGTGGCGTGCTCAAGGCGGCGATGATCGCGCGGGCTCGCCCGATCACATCGCGGGTCCGGTCCCATTTCGTGCGGGCGATGGCATCATCGAACGGGAAGAAGGCGGCCTCGGTGACATCATCGGCCGCGACCGGTTCGCCGCCGGTCCAGACGCCGGCAAAATCGACCAGCAGATAATGCCAGTCACCCGGCTCGTCGGCCTCGCGCAGGCCGATACTGTCGATGACATCGATCAGGCCGATGATGCGCGCCGTCGTGCCGGTCTCCTCGGCCAGTTCGCGCAACGCGGCTTCGGCAGCGGTCTCGCCATATTCGATCTTGCCGCCGGGCAAGGACCACTGGCCTTCATAGGGTGGCTTGCCGCGGCGGATCAGCAGCACCTCATCGTCGCGAAACACGACCATGCCGGCACCCGGCACCGGCTGGCGGCGCGCTTCGGCGGGAGTATGTGTCATTCGTCGGGATCGTTGGCGGCTTGCGGATCGTATTTGCCATTCGGCGACCAGATCGCCAGCTCATTGCCGCTGGGGTCGGTGAAATGGAAGCGCCGACCGCCGGGGAAGTCCTCGCGATTGATGATCGTGCCGCCGGCCTCGGTGACCCGCACTTCGGCGGCCAGGATGTCCTTGGCCTTGAGGATGATCAGGCAGCCTGTCTGGAAGGCGGCGTCCTCGAGACGCAGCCCGCCATCCAGACCGGCATTCTCGAAGGCCGCGTAGGTCGGGCCGAAATCGATGAAATCCCAGCCAAACGCACCGGCATAGAAGGCCTTCGCAGCCGCCATGTCGGTGACCGGTATTTCATTGTAATCAATCTTGAGAATGGCTTCGTTGTCGTTCACTTCGCCGTCCATCCGCCGTCTACGCTGATCCAGGATCCATTCATATTGGCCCCGGCATCGGAGACAAGATAGAGCAAAGCACCGGCGAGCTGCTCATAGGTGACAAATTTCTTGGTCGGCTGGGCGGCCAGCATGACATCGCGGACGACCTCGTCCTCGGTGATCCCACGCGCTTTCGCGGTGTCGGCGATCTGGTTTTCCACCAGCGGTGTCTTCACATAACCCGGGCAGATGGCATTGCAGGTGATGCCGTCCTCGGCCAGCTCCAGGCCCAATGTCTTGGTGAAACCCATCACGCCATGCTTGGCCGCGACATAGGCCGATTTGAAGGGCGAGGCGACCAGGCCGTGCGCCGAGGCGAGGTTGACGATCCGACCCTTGCCCTGACGCTTCATCACCGGGATCGCCGCCTTGGCAGCATGGAAGACCGAGGTCAGGTTGATGGTGATAATGGCGTCCCACTTGTCGGCCGGGAAGTCCTCGACCGGGGAGACATGCTGGATGCCGGCATTGGACAAGAGGATGTCCAGCCGCCCGAATTCGCGCTCGGCCGAGGCGACCATGTCGGTGATTTCGTCCGGCTTGAGCATGTTGGCCGGATGGTAGCGCACCTCGACCCCGTGATCGCTGGCGATCTTGGCTCGCAGGCTCTCGATCTCGGTCGCATCACCCAGCCCGTTGAGAATGATGTGACAGCCATTGGCCGCCAACGCCTCCGCCATCGCCGCGCCAATCCCGCTCGTCGAGCCGGTAATGATGGCCACCTGGCCTGTGAGATCAGTGCGAATGGAAGACATGAACGACCCTTCAAGTTTGCGCCGAGCGCAAGAGACGGGATGGGACGGAAGAGGTCAAGGGGGAGGGGCCTTCTTGCCCACGGTGTGGGGGAGTTCCGATCGCTCCCCTTTCTATTCACCGTCATCCCCCGGCTTGTCCGGCGGACCTCAATGCGAGAGGTGCAAAATGAAACGGGGATAGCACGATAGAATGACCCACCGGCCAGTCGAGGTCCCCCGGATGACCGCTGCGCGCTCACCGTGGGATGACGGTGAGAGGGTCAGAGTTTTAGGTCCGGGTTGGGCGGCACCGCCCAGAGTTCGTCCCAGAGATCACACCAGTGCGGATTGCGGTCCTCGATCAGATTGATCTTCCATTGTCGTGGCCATTTCTTGATCCGCTTCTCGCGACGGATGGCCTCGACAATCACGCCGTGTGGCTCCCACCAGACCAGGCTGGTGCACTTGTATTTGCGGGTGAAACCGGATGCGGTGCCGTCCTTGTGTTGCCGGATTCGCCACAGGAGATTGGCTGTCACACCGGTATAGATCGGCCCATCATACCGGCTGGCCATCATGTAGACAGCAATCGTGCCTTCCCGCTCTCGCATGCAATTTTTAATTGCATTAGTTTATCACGAACTCAACCGTCATCCCCCGGCTTGTCCGGGGGACCTCAACGCGAGAGGTGCAGAATGAAACGGGGATAGCGCGATAGAATGATCCACCGGCCAGTCGAGGTCCCCCGGATGATCGCTTCGCGCTCACCGTGGGATGACGGCCTAATCAGGTGGATCAAGCTGAGATTCGGCGTCCCAGTGCGGCGGTGGGGGTTCCGAGGACCACCAAGACCTGCCCGATTCAATCCATTTTGCACGCAATTCCAGATGCGTTGCCGCGGCGTCATCGTACCCGAACTGCGTGCCGCAGCACGAACAGATTTCGAATGACGGAAGCTCGCGCTCGTATGGCTCAAATTCCAGCGTGAACTGGCAAACCGGGCATTTCGGCGCGTTGACCACGTGCCCCTAAGCCGCCTTTTTCCCCGCCGCTGCCGGCTGCGGCCGCGTAAACAGCATATCACCCTCGCTCGAACCGTCCGCCTCGAAGCGGTAGCCGCCGAGATCGAACCTCACCAGGTCGGCGGGGTCGGTGATGCGGTTTTCGATCGCCCAGCGGGCCATCATGCCGCGGGCCTTCTTGGCGAAGACCATCAGGGCGCGCAGCTGGCCGTCCTTTTCTTCCTTGAAGGTGGCGGTGATGACGCGGCCCTTGATCGCCTTCTTGTCCACGGCCTTGAAATACTCGTTCGAGGCGAGATTCAGGATGACCGGCTCGGCGCGGTCGGCCTGCAGGCTGTTGAGTTCTTTCGCGATCCTGTCGCCCCAGAAGTCATACAGGTTCTCGCCGCGCCGGGTGTGCAGCTTGCGGCCCATTTCCAGGCGATAGGGGTGGATGCCGTCGAGCGGTTTCAGCGCGCCATACATGCCCGAAAGGATGCGCAGATGATCCTGGGCCCAGTCGAGATCGGTTGCCGAGAGCGTGTGTGCCTCGAGCCCGCGATAGACCTCGCCATTGAAGGCAAAGGCGGCCTGCTTCACGCCGGGCTCGTCGGCATCGAAGGCCTGAAAGCGCTCGCGGTTGAGGCGGGCGAGATCATCATTGATCTTCATCATCGCCTTGATCTTGGGAGTGGTCAGCTGGCGCGTGGTCCTGGACAGGATCCGCGTCTCGTCGATCAGGTCCGGCGTGGTCGCCGGCAGGTCGCGCCCGACGGCGTCGAAATTCATGTTCTTGGCGGGCGAGAGCAGAATCAGCATGGGCAATCTCCTTGTCCCCAAGGATAGGGATGGCCGCGCCTGCTTTCCAGTTGAGGCTGCGGTTTCCCGTGCTGAAATGATTTATGGCGGGGATAGGGGGCGTCTATGTTGGGGCAGTCGGGGCAGACAAAATCAATCCCCTTACCCTCCGCGCCTCCGGCGCAAACCACCCCATAGACCGCTTGCCGCATACGGCCTGCTGGCTGACAAGCGATCTATGGCAAGCCCTGCGCGCGGCGCCCGTCTTCCTGCGCGCTAAACGGCACTAGGCTCCAGTTTCCGTTGCTGCAGATGCACCCAACCTGCCGGAATCTGATGCCGGGCCCTACAGCAAGACCCGCGGATTCAGGATGCCTTTCGGGTCGAGCGCGGTCTTGATCGCCCGCATGACCGCGACATCGACCGGTTTGCGGCTGGCCAGTTCGGCACGCTTCAAAATGCCTATGCCGTGTTCCGCCGAGATCGAGCCGCCAAAGCTGTCGACCAGATCGTAGACGAGGCGTGAGAGCGGGGCGGCCTGGGCGAGGAAGGCGTCATCCGCACCGGCTTCGCGGGCGGCGACGTTGAAATGGACATTGCCATCGCCGACATGGCCGAAAACGATCACCAGGGCGCCGGGAAATTCCGTCTCCACGGCCTCGGTGGCCTTGGCCATGAAGGCCGGCATTTTCGAAACCGGGATCGAGACGTCGTGCTTCACCGCCTTGCCGTGGGCGCGTTCCGCTTCGGCGATGGTTTCGCGCAGGCGCCAGAAATCATGGATCTGGCTGTCATTCTCGGCGATGGCGGCATCGGCGACGAGACCGGCCTCGAAGCCCTGACCCAGGGCGTCTTCCAAAGTCTCTCGCGCGCCATCGGCGCGACCGAAACTCATTTCACAGACCACATACCAGGCGTGCTCACCCTCCAGCGGGTCGCGGGTTCCGGGGACATGGTCCAGCACCATCTCGAGCGCCATGCGGGGCATGAGTTCGAACGCGGTTACAGCGCCGCCGGAGACCTGCTTGGCGAGGCCGAGGAATTTGACCGCATCCTCGGCGCTGTTGAGGCCGCAAAAGGCGACTTCCATCCGCGCCGGGCGCGGGAAGAGTTTGAGTGTGGCGGCGGTAATGATCCCGAGCGTGCCCTCGGCGCCGATCAGCAATTGCTTGAGATCATAGCCGGTATTGTCCTTGCGCAGGCCGGTCAGCCCGGACCAGATCGTGCCGTCGGGCAGGACGGCTTCCAGCCCGAGGACCAGCTCGCGGGTCATGCCATAGCGCAGCACATGCACGCCACCGGCATTGGTCGAGATCAGCCCGCCGATCATCGCCGAGCCTTGCGAGCCCAGCGAGAGCGGGAAGAGGCGGCTGTGGTCGGCAGCCAGGTTTTGCAGGTTTTCCAGTACGCAGCCGGCTTCGACCGTCATCGAGTCATTGTCGACATCGACCTCGCGGACGGCCGTCATGCGCTTGAGGGTCAGCAGGACTTCGCCCATCGGGGTCGCGGCGCCACACAGAGAGGTATTGCCGCCTTGCGGCGTGATGGCCACGCCCGCCTCGTGGCACAGGCGCACGCAGGCGGCGACGTCTTCGGTCGTGGCCGGTTTGAGCAGGATCGGGGTCGCGCCCTGATAGCGACCGCGCCAGTCGGCGACATGTGGCGCCAGCTCATGCGCGTCCCGGGACCAGCCCTTTGGCCCGAGGACTTGTTTGAGCTGGTCGAGAAGGTCGGCTGGCAGCGGCGTGGCAGTCAGGGCATCGGCGGGCATGTCGGTGACGGTCATGGCGGGGTCCGGTCAGGCGTTCGAGGTCAGGCGTTTGGGGGCAGGCGTTTGGGGTCAGATCAGGTCGTCTTTGGGCGCGGCGGCACGTTGCAGCCGGTCATTGATGGCTTCACCCAAGCCCTCATTGGGGATGGGCGCAACCGCAATCCGCGCCGCGCCCCTGGCATCCAGCGCCCGCAGGGCCGCGAACAGGCCGGTTGCGGCCTCGGCCAGATCCCCACCGGGCGACAGATTGAGGTCGCCGGCAATCGCGCCAAAGCCGAGCAGGACTTCGCCGTCTTCCGCCTGGATCGCATTCAGGCGCATGGCGGCATTGGGCGCGTAATGGCTCTTCATCATGCCGGGCGCGAGCAGGGTCTTGTCGGACCCCGGTTCGGCAAGGCGACCGGTGATCGCCTCGATCTGCCGCCGCGCCAGCCCGCCGGGCCGCAGCAGGGTCGGTGTGCCGCCCAACAAGGCGACGACGGTTGATTCCAGTCCGACCGGGCAGGCACCACCATCGAGAATGAGATCGATCCGGTCTCCCAGGCCCTCGGCAACATGCGCGGCGGTGGTCGGGCTGATGGCGCCGGACGGGTTGGCGCTGGGAGCGACCAAGGGCCCGTCAAAGGCGCGGATCAGCGCCTGGGCCGCGGCATGGCGCGGTGCGCGAAGGGCGATCGAGTCGAGTCCGGCATTGGCAATGTCGGCAATCGGCGCGTCCGGGCGTTTCGGCAGGACCAGGGTCAGCGGACCCGGCCAGAAACTCTCGGCCAGCTGATCCGCCATGTCCGGCCAGCCCGCCAGGCGCCAGGCCATGTTCGGACCGGAGACATGGGCGATCAGCGGATTGAAACGGGGCCGGCCCTTGGCGGCATAGAGGCGGGCAACGGCGTCCGCATTGCCGGCATTGGCGGCGAGGCCGTAGACGGTCTCGGTCGGCATGGCCACCAGGCCACCAGCCTTGAGGATGGCGGCGGCCTCTTCGATCACGGCCGGGTCGCTGGCCGGCTTGATCGGGGCAGATGTGACGGATGCGCTCATGGCGATGAGCTAGCGCCTGGCGGGGCAGTCATGCAAGCGCCGGCGGCAAGTTATTCCGCCGCATCGGCTTCGACATGAATGACGAGCGTGACTTCGGCCGCCGCGGAACCCCAGCTCGATCCACCGACCCCGAAATCGGCGCGGGCGATGGTGAAGCGACTGTCAGCGACCGCGCGACCATCGGCAATCTCGAGCGTGAAGGGCATCACCATCTCCTGCTCACTGCCGCGCATGGTCATGATGCCATGGGCTTCATAGCCGGTGTCCGTGGCGCGGATATCTTCGGAGACAAAGCTCGCCGTCTCGTAATCGATCGGGTTGAGGCCGGAATTGGACAGCATGCTGTCATCCATCTGGCGATTGCCGGTCGAACCGCTGGCCGTGGTCACGCTGGCCTCGATCCGCGCTTCATCCAGATGGTCGGGATCAAGGGTGATCGCCGCGGTCCAGGTCTCGAAGGCACCGCTGACGGCCCCGCCGGACACGGTCGTCTCGAAGCCGACGCTGGAGGCGTCATGATCGACCGACCAGTCCTGGGCAATGGCCGGCAGGCTGAGTGCGGCGGCGCTGGCAAGCGCGAGGAGGGCGGTACGCAACATCGGGACTTATCCTTTCAGGAAGGGGATCATGCGGCCGATCAATCCATCCTTGTTGATGAACTGGTGCTTAAGAGCCGCGGCAACATGCAGGCCGAGCAGGCCGAGGATGACCCAGCCGCCGGCGCCGTGCACGCTGCCGGTGACGCTCTGGAAGCCTTCGGTCTGCGGCACCGGCAGCTTGGGCAGGACGAGATCGGGATTGTTGAACAGGAGGGTGGGCGGTTCGGCGGCAGAGGCGGCGACGAGGCCACCGAGCGGCAGGCCGATCATGATCGCATAGAAGGCCCAATGCGTGGCTGTTGCCGCGAGTCTTTCCCAGCTCGCCATGCCCTCGGGCAGGGCAGGGGCGGGATGGGTCAGGCGCCAGGCGAGGCGCCCCACGGACAGGGCCAGGATCAACAGGCCGACCGTCTTGTGCATGTTGTAGGCGAACTGCACCTCGCTGATCGTGACATCACCGCCGGCGAAAAGCGTCTCCTTCAGCTCTTCCATATTCCACGCGTAAAAGACCATTCCAACCAGAAGGACGGCGAGGACCCAATGCAGGGCGATGGCCACTCCGGTGTAACGCTGTGAGTCCGACATCTCAGTCTCCCTCTCTCAGGAATTCCGCTTCAATCAGGATACGCACAGTCGGGCCGACAATGCTGTGTGGCAAATTGCCGACATTGAACGTGTCGCGATCGAGCTCTCCGTCGGCGCTGAAGCCGATTGCGGGGCGACCTTCCAGCGGATTGGTCAACCCGCCATGGAAGGTGACGTCGAGTGTGACCGGCGCGGTGACGCCGTTCAGTGTGAGATTGCCGGTCACCGCGCCCGAGGTCTCACCGGTGAGCCGGATGCTGGTGCTCTCAAACAGGATTTGCGGGCTGCGGTCGGCATGCAGCCACCCCGTGGCGAGGTCGCTGTCGAAGGCGGGATCGCCGGTGGAGATGGAGGCCGCATCGATTGAGGCAGTCAGCTGCGCCGCGTCCGGTCGGGCCGGGTCGAAATCAAGCCGGGCGTCCAGACTGTCGAAGCGGCCCGTATACCAGCTCAGCCCCATATGCCGGACCTGCCAGGTCACGCTCGCATGAGCTGTGTCGAGCGCCCACTCGCCTGCGGGCAGGCGCTGCGGGTCAGTGGTCGGCGTCAGGCAGGCACCCAGGGACAGGCAGCCGGCGAGGGCGAGGAGGCGGAGCAAGGTCATCATGCCTCCATTATATGAGGCGAACCGCCGTCGCGTGAAAGCCACACCTCGCGCCGGGATGGACAAAACACTGTTTCCGGATTCGCTTCACACGATGTTGGAGCTATGTTGCGGCCCACAAGAAATGCCGTTCAGGCAATCCATGAGGAGACCGTCCATGTCCTATCGCGCGCCCGTCGATGAAATGCGTTTCACGCTCGAAGAAGTGGCGGCCGTGGAAGGGCTGAAGGCAACCGGAGCCTTTCCCGATTTCTCCTCTGATCTCACCGGCGCCATCCTGGAGGAAGCCGCCAAGCTCGCCGAAGGCGTGCTGGCGCCGCTCAACAAGGTGGGTGATGCCGAGCATTGCAAGCTGGCCAATGACATGGTGACCACGCCGACCGGCTTCAAGGAAGCCTATGCCCAATTTGTCGAGGGTGGCTGGCAAGGCCTGCAATTCGAGGCCGATCATGGGGGTATGGGCCTGCCCCGTGCGCTCGGCGTCGCCGTGCTGGAGATGATCCAGGGTGCCAATCTCGCATTCGGTCTCGGTCCGATGCTGACCTATGGCGCCATCGAGGCGCTGATCGCGCATGGCACGGATGAGCAGAAGGCGATGTATCTGCCCAAGCTGATCACCGGCGAATGGTCAGGCACGATGAATCTCACCGAACCCTCTGCCGGTTCCGATGTCGGCGCGCTGCGCACAAAGGCCGAGCCCAACCCGGATGGCAGCTGGGCAATTTCCGGCCAGAAAATCTACATCACCTGGGGTGATCATGATTGCGCCGACAATATCATTCACCTCGTTCTGGCGCGCACGCCGGATTCGCCGTCCGGCACCAAGGGCATCTCGCTCTTCATCGTGCCGAAAGTCCTGCCAGACGGCGCGACCAATTCGCTCAAGGCGATCGGTCTGGAGCACAAGCTAGGCATTCATGGCTCGCCGACCTGCACCATGGAATATGCCGGCGCGACCGGCTGGCTGATCGGTGGCGAAAATGCCGGCATGCGCTGCATGTTCACGATGATGAATTCGGCCCGTCTCAATGTTGGCGTTCAGGGCGTCGGCATTGCCGAGCGTGCCTATCAGCAGGCGCTCGCCTATGCGGCGGACCGCAAGCAGGGCAAGGCATTCGACGCGGAGGGCCCGGCCCCGCACGCGATCATTCATCATCCCGATATCAAGCGGACCCTGTCCCTGATGAAGGCCAAGATCGCCGCCTCGCGCGCCATTTGCATTTCCTGCGCGGTATCCGCCGATCTCGCGCATTATTCCGACGACGCCGAAGAAAAGGCCGCCGCCAAGCGCCGCGAGGAATTGCTGACCCCGATCGCCAAGGCCTGGTCGACCGATATCGGGGTTGAGGTCGCCTCGGCCAATATCCAGGTCCATGGCGGAATGGGCTATATCGAGGAAACCGGCGCCGCCCAGCATTTGCGCGATGCCCGCATCACACCGATTTATGAAGGCACGAACGCGATCCAGGCCATCGACCTGGTCGGCCGCAAGCTGTCCATGGCGGATGGCGCGGCCTTCGATGAGCTCTATGCCGATATCGACCAGACCATCGAGAGCTGCCTGACCTCCTCCCACCCGGACCTGCCGCCGCTCGGTGAGCGTCTGCGTGACAGTCTGGAAGCCCTGCAGGAGGCAGCGGATTGGCTGGCCGAGGCCGACATGAAGGACCGTCTGGCTGGTGCCACGCCCTTCCTGACCCTGGCTGGTGAGACGGTTGGCGGATGGCTGTTGTGCGTCGGTGCCGTTTCTGCGCGTCGCCGCCAGAAGGAGAATGTCGGCGATCCGGCTTTCGCCGCCCAGCGCATCGCCCTGGCCAATTTCTTTGCCGAGGCCGTCCTGAGCCTGGCGCCGTCACGCGTCGACGACATCACCATGGGCGCCGACATGATCGACGAGGTCGGTTTCGGGCTTTAGCGGGGCGCTTTTCCGCCCCCCGTCCGGGGGGAGGACGCCGGTTGGCTTGTGTCGCTCAGTGAGCGGAGGCGTCGCCCGACAGATGAAATCGCCGCGGCGATCAGGGCGCTGGCTCAGACCCACATCGCGTCGGCATTGGGGTGGCCACGTCCGTCGAGGAGGCGAACCAGGCCGACCACGCCGCGGATGAGCATCCACACCCAGACCAAGAGCAGCCCGAACAGGCCGAAGGGGGCGAGGATGACGGTCATGATCATCAGCGTACACGCGACAATGCCGACCACGGCGGTCCAGAAGGATTTGATCTGGAAGGTGTAGTGCGACTGCAGCCAGTGTGGTGCCTGTTCGCGCCTTGCATAGGCGATGATCACCGCCAGCAGGCTGGAAATGCCGATGATATTGCCGACCAGGAAGAGCACATAGTTCAGCCCGGCGAACAACTTGTCGTCGCGGTCTGCCGAACGGCTGGAACCGGGCTCGATAATTGTATCTGACATCTGGCAAATCTCCTTACCTGCCAAACATGCCAGAGGCGGAGCGGGCGTCCAAGCGGGACAGCGGGGGACATGATCCCCTGCGACCTTGCGGCCACGCCGACAGCTTAAAATACCGTCATGGACAGGCGGGCTTCTTGGTTGTGGGGACATTTCGACGTATCGAAGACATCAACACTGACAGTCAGGACTTGTTCAGCTCGTGTTAGCCAGAATGCTCGATATCCTGATCCCGGCCCTGCTGATTGGCGGCGGGCTGTTCTATCTCGGCCTGCTGGCTGCGGGATTGCTGGCGGGCTGGCATTTGCCCTATCCGGCCAGCTATTGGTGGCTGGCGGCGACCGGATGTCCGGCGCTCGGACTGGCATTGATGTATTGGCGGGCCCAATCGGCCCCGTCACTCCTGGAGGGGGAAGAGGAATGAGTTTGATCGTCACCATGGCCGACACGGTACCGGGGCGCGAGATTGACCGCGTTGTGGGCGTCGCCCGAGGCAATGTGGTTCGGGCCCGCTTCTTTGGCCGGGATTTCATCGCCGGGCTGCGCAATCTCGTCGGCGGCGAAGTCCCCGAATATACCAATCTCCTGTCCGAATCCCGCGAGCAGGCTCTCGACCGCATGGCCAAGCATGCCGAAGAGCTGGGCGCTGACGCGATCGTGACACTGCGACTCACGACCTCATCGGTCATGGAAGGCGCGGCGGAAATCCTCGCTTATGGAACGGCTGTCAAACTGAAATGAGTCCCTTGATGAAGCGTCTTGCTGGCCGTGCGGCCGACGAAATCCTGGAAACCGGCCGGTTCATTGCCGGTGTTGTTGCTGTCTGGCTTGGTCTGGTGACCTTTGGCTTTGCGGCTTTCCACATTCCGTCCGAGAGCATGCAGCCCTCGCTGGAAGTCGGCGACCGGGTTCTGGTGTCGAAATGGGCCTATGGCTATTCGGTCCATTCGCTGCCGCTCGGGCTGGGTTATGTTCTGCCTGACAGCTGGAATGGCCGACTTGCCTGGTCGCAGCCGCGGCGCGGGGATGTTGTCGTGTTCCGCGACGAGAACCAGTCGCCAGCGCGTAATCTGATCAAGCGGGTCGTCGGCATTGAAGGCGATGTGATCGAAGTGCGCGAAGGCCGTCTCTATATCAATGGCGAGGTCGCGCCTCGCATGCTGGAAGATGTGCGCACCTATCGCGAGGATCGGTCCAGCACGGCGGTCACCGTCAGCCATTACACGGAAATCCTGCCGGGCGATCGTGAGCACCCGATCTATGAGCGCGGCGATAATTACGACCTCGATGATTTCGGGCCGGTCACTGTACGTCCGGGCACTGTCTTCGCCATGGGTGACAATCGCGACGCGTCGCGTGACAGCCGTGCGTCGGGCGGGCCGGGCTTCGTGCCGCTGGAAAATGTTGTCGGCCGGGCCGAGACGGTTCTCTTCACCCTCGAGCGTTGCCGCCGCGAGCAGGGCCTGCATTGCCCGACCGGCCGGGTCTGGCGCGGGCTGTAGCACCGCTCTAGTCTCTCCCCGACACAACAAGATCGGGGAGAGAGCCGCATGAGCCTCAAGGGAAAAACCATATTCATCACCGGCGCGTCTCGCGGTATCGGTCTCGCGATCGGTGAGCGCTGTGCCCGCGACGGGGCCAATATCATCATCGCGGCCAAGTCGGACACGGTGGATCCGCGCCTGGAAGGCACGATCCACACAGCCGCCGCGGCGATCGAGGCGGCGGGCGGCCAGGCGCTGGCCGTCAAGTGTGACATCCGTGACGAGGCCCAGGTTGAAGCCGCGGTCGAGGCCGGGGTCGAGCGCTTTGGCGGTATCGACGCTGTCATCAACAATGCCTCCGCCATCTACCCGCGGCCGACGGCCGATGTGCCGATGAAGCGCTATGACCTGATGCACCAGGTCAATGGTCGCGGCACTTTCCTGACCACGCAGAAATGCCTGCCGCATCTGATGAAGGCGGAAAACCCGCACATCATCGCCCTGGCCCCGCCGCTCGACATGCGCGGCATGTGGTTCGGTCCGCACGTCGCCTATACCTCGGCGAAATATCAGATGAGCCTGTGCATCCTGGGCTGGGGCGAGGAATTCAAGGGCAAGATCGGCGCCAATGCGATCTGGCCGCGGACCGCTGTCGCCACGGCGGCGATCTCCAACGTCCTGGCCGGCGAAGAGGCGATGAAGAGCTGCCGCAAGCCGGAGATCCTGGCGGACACCGCCTATGCCGTCCTCAACAAGCCGGCGGCCGAGTTCACCGGGAATTTCATCATCGATGACAGCTTCCTGTGGGATGAGGGTGAGCGCGATCTCGACAAGTATTCCTACGACCCGTCGATCGAGCTCCTGCCCGACTTTTTCGTGCCGGAAGAACCCGCCGCGCCTCCCGGCGTGAAGATCATGCAGATCCCTGCGGCACACTGATCGGCCTGGCGGCAATCTCCCGGTCGATGCGCGACGCGCATGGCAGGCCGGGTGATTGCCGTATGGCGGGATTTGTCGGAAAGTCCTTCCGATGACCGACACCTTCCTGACCATGGCCTACGCGATCGCGGCCGGATCCATCGGATTCGCGCTTGCGATGGCGGTGACCCATCGGGGTCAGCGGCGTGACCGGACCGTGTTTTTCTGCATGGCCCTGCTCGCGCTTCTGGCCCATGTGCTCGGTCAGCTCCTCGTCGTGTCGGATGCCTATCGGCTCGCGCCGCACCTGGTGGGCGCTGAATTCGTCTTCAAGATGTTGCTGGGCCCATCCGTCTACTTTTTTGCCCGCGCCCTTGTCTCGACCGAGAAACCGGGCTTTGGCGGGCGTGACTGGATGGTGCTGCTCGGCCCGGTCCTGGCCATTCTCGTCACCGTGCCCTTTGCAAGTCTCAGTGCGGAAGAGAAGCTCGCACTGGTGGATCCGGCCACCCGCAATCCGGACCATTTCCGGATTGCCGTTTTTACCTGCACCGCGTCGCTTGTCCTGTTTCTTTCCGTTACCGCGGCCTACCTCGTGACGGCGCTCAGACTGCAGATGCGGCACAGGCAGCGCATGATGGAGCAGTTTGCCAATATCGAACGCCGGTCGCTGGACTGGCTGCGCATGATCCTTCTGGTTTTTGCCGGTGCCTGGCTGTTTTTCGCGATAAAGCAGGTCTTGTGGCTGACCGGTACATCCTTCCCGGTCTTCAACATTCTGCTGGCCTTCACGGAAGCTCTGGCGATCGCCGCCTTCGGCTTTCTGGGCGTTCGGCAGCCTGACCTTCCGTCCCGGGCAGAGCCCAGGGCTGAGGTGGCGGCCCGGCGTCCGATCCTGACGGACCAGCGCATGAGCCGGACCGCGGCGAAGCTGAAACAGGCTCTGCAGACGGACCAACTCTATGCCGACAGCACGTTGTCGCTGCGTACGCTCTCCGACATTACCGGGGTCACCAAGAACCATATTTCCGAGACGCTTTCCCAGCATCTGGGCATCAATTTCTTCGACTTTGTGAACCTGCACCGGGCCGATGAGGCCAAGCGACTATTGAGCGAGACCGAACGCAACACGCTGGAGATAGCCCTGGAGGTCGGGTTCAATTCGCGTTCGACATTCAATGCGGCGTTCAAGAAGCATGTCGGCGCTCCGCCGAGCCAGTATCGCGCAGAGGCGCGCAGTGCGCGCTCGAAGGGCCTGGAAAACGCCGCGCATTGATGCCGCGCGATGTCCGAATGGCCCCATTCGGACGACAGACAGGCTGATTTTCCCCCAAAACCGGGACGCGGGTGTTCACCACCTGCCTGGATCAACGTTTAACCGACGGGGGCGCTCACGCCATGTCTGCATCACAACACTCCGAACACTCCGTTCGCCGCATGGCTCGGTTGGCCGGATTATCCTATCTCTGCTACAGCCTCGCCGGGGTGTACATCACCTTCGGCCCAATCCCCGGGCTCAGTACGTTACTGAGTGGCGAAGCGCCGCCGGCGGGGGACGAATTCCTGTTCCGGACCGGATTTCTGGCTGAAATGGTGATGTATACCTTCGTCGTCGTGTCGGCGGCGGCCATGTATGCCGTCCTCAAGCCGGTCAGCCAGGGGACGGCCCTGGTCGGCGCGTTCTGCCGGCTGATCGAAGGCGCCATGGGCGCGACCTTCATCGTCTTCAAATACGCGGCCTTTGCAGCCGTCATGAACCCCGATCTGAGCCCCGGATTTTCCGGTGAGGAGCGGTCAGCGCTCGTGACGCTCCTGCGCGATGTGTACGGGTCGACGATCTACTTCCTCCTGATCCCGATGGCCGTTGGTGGCGTTCTCTACTTCGCCCTGTTCTTCCGGGCGCGCTTCATCCCGCGATGGCTGGCAGTCTGGGGCATGGTCACCTATCTGGTGATCGGAACGCTCGCCGGCGTGATCGTCCTGTTCCCGTCCGTGCGGGAGCACGTCATGCTGTTCTTCATCCCGGGCAGTCTGTTTGAATGGGTTGCCGCGTTCTGGTTGCTGTTCGCAGGGATCAATACCAAATACTGGTTCGGCCGGTCCAAGACGGCCGCCTAGATCGCCGCTGATCCGGCAAGCCGACGGTCCTGTCATGTCGGTGAACCGCGGCCGCACGTCGCCGCTTCACCGGCCTGCCAGGGCCTTCCGGTCTGGAAAACAGGGCACGCAAACCTCCAATCACAGGGTGTGATTGCCGTCACACCCTGTGTAAGTTCTTGTCAGCACTCACAACTTAGGCGTTGGCTGAATCTGATTCACCACTATTTTCATTCCTGTCAGACCAGACAATGAGGGCGGGATGATGCGGACGCGATCAGGCAGCGGGTGGATCAGCGTGGTGGTGATAGCCGGCGTCGCCATCGGCTTTGCGCTGGCTTGGATCCAGGGCGGGTCTTCCTATAATTTCTGAGCCGGCCAGGTCGGTTCGGTACGTTGGTCCGCCGGCCCCGGTCGGGACTGGAAAGCGCATCGCAATCACCGCAAGGTAGGCGCTATGAAAACCACGATCTTCGACAGCCCCGCCAGCCGCCTTCATGCCGTTCCCGCCGGGCATCCCGAGCATGCCGGTCGCTATGAGGCGGCGCGCGCAGCGCTGATTGCGCTGCCTGGATGCGACTGGATGGACAATTCCGGCCCGGCCGGAATGCCTGATCTGGCACGCTTCCACTCTGCCGCCCATGTCGACCGGGTCCTCAGTGCCAGCGCCGAGGCCGATCCCGGCGAGTGGGTGGCCCTGGATCCCGATACGCTGGTCTGTGATCGCTCTGCGGCGGCGGCCCTTGGTGCCGCTGGGGCGGCGGTTGCAGCCGTTGACGCGGTCATGGCGGAGCAGGGCGGTGCCGGCTTCGTCCTGGCCCGACCACCCGGGCATCATGCCGAACCCGATCGGGCGATGGGGTTTTGCCTTTTCAACACGATCGCCATCGCCGCCACGCATGCGCTGGAGGTGCATGACCTTGAGTCCGTGGCCATCATCGACATCGATGTGCATCACGGCAATGGCACGCAATGCCTGGCCGAGCGCGACCCGCGGGTTTTCTTTGCCTCCCTGCACCAGGCCCCCCTGTATCCGGGGACCGGAGCGGAGAGCGAAACCGGTCTGGGCGGCAATGTACTGAATATGCCGATGCCGACGGATACCACCGGCGCGCAATGGCGGGCCCGCTTCGAAACCCAGCTCATGCCGGCGCTCCAGCGGGTGCGTCCGGAACTGGTCCTGGTCTCGGCCGGATTCGACGCCCATGCGGATGATCCGGTCGGCGGTTGGGGCCTGCGCAGCAATGACTATGCGTGGGCTGCGCGGCAATTGGCTGGGATTGCTCGCGATTTTGCCCATTCCCGGCTTGTTTCCGTGCTGGAGGGTGGCTACGACTGTCCGGCCCTGGGGCGATCGGCGGCGGCTTATGTCGGCGCGCTGTCCGAGGCGTGAACCCTTTTCTGCCAGGCTGCGTCGGGGCGCACCGGCTTGAGGCCTTTTGCCCCGCGCGCGACCGTGACACTGCATGACCGATATCACTCCCGCCACGCCCAAGCGGCCCGGCTCGATTACCATTGCCCGACACGGCCAGCCCCTCGCGAATCGCGAGGCGATGATGGATTGGCGCGGCTATGAGGACTGGTGGGACAATATCTATCAGCCGGCACCGCTGGTTGAAGGACAGCTCGCGCCAGAGCCGCTGAAGGCCCAGGCCGTCGAAGCCCGCACCATCTTCGCCTCCACCCTTCGCCGGGCCATCGAGACCGCCCAGGCTGTCGCGCCGGGACGTGACCTGGTGATCGAGCAGGATTTCGTCGAAGCCGAACTGCCCCCGCCACCCTGGCCGGGTCGCTTCATGGCGAAGACCTGGGGCGTGTTTGCCCGCTGCACCTGGTGGCTGGGCCAGTCTCGTGGCCGGGAGAGCCGCGTCGAGGCCGATGCGCGAGCCGGTCGAGCCGTCGAACGTCTGATCGAGGCGGCCGGAAACGGCCCGGTCGTGTGCTGCGCCCATGGCTGGTTCAACCGCATGATGCGTCCGCATCTCAAGGCCTCCGGCTGGGTCTGTGTTCGCGATGGTGGCGACAGCTACTGGTCCTGGCGTCGCTATGAGTATCGCGGCAACTGACGGTCGTCTGACTGAACGGGCGATTGCCGCGCCGGACCGGGCTTTCTATGGTGATCGCGAATATCGACCCCGAGCCATGACGGAGAGACAGGATGGCGTCCGAGCCGCATGCCGACATTGCGACCCTGAGCTTTGAAAAAGCGCTCGCCGAGCTGGAAGGCATCGTCCGCCAGCTTGAATCCGGAGAGGTCGAGCTCGAACGTTCGATCGAGATCTATGAGCGCGGCGCAGCCCTGCGTGCGCATTGCGACAGCAAGCTGCAGGCTGCCGAGCTGAAGGTCGAGAAGATCGTCCGCGGCGAAGACGGTCAGCCGGCAACCGAACCGGCCGGGCTCGACTAGGCATGGCGGACAACGCGCCCGGACTGGCCTCCATCGAGGATTTCCTCAAGCTGGATATCCGGATCGGCACGGTCGTGCGGGCCGAACCCTTTCCGCAAGCCCGCAAGCCGGCCATCCGTCTGTGGATCGATTTCGGGGCCGAGCTGGGTGAGAAGACCTCCTCGGCCCAGATCACCGCGCATTATGAGCCGGACGCGCTGGTCGGACGGCAGGTCCTGGCGGTGGTGAATTTTCCGCCGCGCCAGATTGGTCCGATGCGCTCGGAAGTGCTGACACTCGGCGTTTCTGATGGCACAGGAGAGATCGTGCTCATGGCGCCGGACCAGTCCGTGCCCGATGGCGCACGATTGCACTAGACGAACAGGCTCGGCGCCCGGCATCACCCGGTCGCAAGCGGAGTGGAGCAGGCAGGTCGATGGACAATTTCGAACAGCGACTCAATGAGCATGCCGACCGCGTTACGGTCGCGCTCGATGCGCTGCTGCCTCGCGCCGAGGGCCCCGAAGCCCATCTCAATTCTGCCATGCGTTATGCCGCGCTCGGTCCGGGGAAGCGTCTGCGTCCCTTTCTGGTGATCGAGGCGGGGCATCTCATCCATGCCGAGGAGCGCGGCATTCTGCGCGCCGCGTGCGCGCTGGAATGCATTCACGCCTATTCGCTCATCCATGATGATCTGCCCTGCATGGATGATGATGACATGCGCCGCGGTCGTCCCACCGTGCACAAGGCCTATGATGAGGCCACCGCCGTACTCGCCGGTGACGGACTGCAATCGATCGCGTTCGAGATTCTCGCCCACCCGGACACCCATCAGCGCGGCGGGGTGCGCGCGCGCCTGGTCGAACGCCTGTCCCGGGCCTCCGGGCCCTATGGCATGGTCGGCGGGCAGATGATCGATATTCGGGCCGAGACCGAGCAGTTTGACATTTCCGTGGTCACCCGCATGCACCGGATGAAGACGGGCGCGCTGATTTCCTACGCGGTCGAGAGCGCCACCATCCTCAAGGATGTCGAGGAGAGTGTGCGCCGGGCGCTTGAAGGGTTTGCCCATGATCTCGGCTTGGCCTATCAGATAACCGATGATCTCCTGGATGCCACGGGCGATGCGGGCGAAGCGGGCAAGGCGGTCGGCAAGGATGCCGGTCAAGGAAAAGCCACCTTCGTCACCATTCTGGGAGTGGAAGGCGCGCGCGACCGTTCGCGGCACTTGGCCGCACAGGCCAAGGAACACCTTGAACCTTTTGGTGCGCGAGCAGATGTTTTGAGAGAGGCCGTGGATTTCATCCTCGCGCGGCGCTCGTGAAAGGCCAGATGCCCATGGCACTGAAGACCCCGATCCTCGACACCGTCAACGCGCCGGCAGATCTCAAGAATCTGCCGCTCGACCGGCTCAAGATGCTGGCCGATGAAGTGCGCGCGGAAACGATTGATGCCGTCTCGGTAACGGGCGGTCATTTGGGAGCCGGGCTTGGCGTGGTCGAGCTGACCACGGCCCTGCACCACGTCTTTGATACGCCGACCGATACGTTGATCTGGGATGTCGGCCACCAATGCTATCCGCACAAGATCCTGACCGGGCGCCGCGACCGCATCCGCACCCTGCGCCAGCCGGGTGGGCTGTCCGGCTTCACCAAACGGTCGGAGAGCGCGTACGACCCGTTCGGTGCGGCCCATGCCTCGACCTCGATCTCGGCCGCCCTTGGTTTCGCGGTCGGTCGTGATCTCAAGGCAGAGGATCGCAATGTCATCGCGGTGATCGGTGACGGCTCGATGTCGGCTGGCATGGCTTATGAGGCAATGAATAATGCCGGCCATATCGGTGGCCGCCTGATCGTCATCCTGAACGATAATGACATGTCCATCGCTCCGCCGGTCGGCGCGATGAGCCATTATTTTGCCCGCCTGGTCTCTTCGCAGGGCTATCGCTCCATCCGCAAGCTCGGCAAGGGCGTCGCCAAGGCGTTGCGCGTTGAGGAAGCGGCCCGCCGGGCCGAGGAATACATGCGTGGCATGGCCATGGGCGGCACGCTGTTCGAGGAAATGGGCTTTCGCTATGTCGGCCCGATCGACGGTCATGATCTCGACCAGCTTGTCCCCGTCCTGCGCAATGTGCGCGACGGCGACAACGGCCCGGTCCTGATCCATGTCGTGACCCAGAAAGGCAAGGGCTACGCCCCGGCCGAGGCGGCCGACGACAAGTATCACGGCGTCGCCAAGTTCGATGTGATCACCGGCGAGCAACAGAAATCAAAGGCCGCCGCGCCGTCCTATACCAAGGTCTTTGCCCAGCAGCTCATCCGTGAGGCGGAGGCCGATGACCGTGTGGTCGGCGTGACGGCCGCGATGCCGGGCGGTACCGGGCTCGACCTGTTCGGGGACCGCTTCCCGGATCGCATGTTCGATGTCGGCATCGCCGAACAGCATGCGGTGACGTTCGCTGCCGGTCTCGCCGCCGACGGCATGAAACCCTTTGCGGCGATCTACTCCACCTTCCTGCAGCGTGGCTATGACCAGGTCGTCCATGATGTGGCGATCCAGAAACTGCCCGTGCGCTTTGCCATCGACCGTGCCGGCCTCGTGGGCGCCGACGGCGCCACCCATGCCGGCAGTTTCGATGTCGGCTATCTTGGCGCCCTGCCGGGCCTGGTGGTGATGGCCGCCGCCGACGAGCTTGAACTCTCGCGCATGGTCAAGACGGCCGCGCTGATCGACGATGCCCCGTCCGCTTTCCGCTATCCGCGCGGCAATGGCACCGGCGTCGACATGCCGGATGTGATCGACGCGCTGGAGATCGGCAAGGGCCGCATCGTTCGTGAGGGCTCGCGCATCGCCATTCTCTCACTCGGTACCCGCCTGGAGGAAAGCCTCAAGGCCGCCGACGCGCTCGCTATCCAGGGCTTCTCGACCACGGTCGCCGATGCCCGCTTCGCCAAACCGCTCGATGAGGACCTCATCCTGCGCCTGGCGCGCGAGCATGAAGTCCTGATCACGGTGGAAGAAGGCGCAAGGGGTGGTTTCGGCGCCTTCGTCCTGCACATGCTGGCCGACAAGGGCGCCCTCGACCGCGGCCTCCGCGTGCGCACCATGACCCTGCCGGATATCTTCCAGGACCAGGAAGCGCCTTTCGACATGTATGACACCGCCGGCCTCAACGCCCGCCACATCGCCGCCAAGGCGCTGGAAGCCATGGGCAAGGATGATGCGGCGGCCGAGCGTGTGGCTGCGGCGCTGATCGCGGGTTAGGGGCGGGCGGCGGCCGCTGTACTCTGGCCTGGAATCCGGACGGGTCAGGTTTTCACCGACGCTAATTTGTTCGGGGAAGGTGTTGCAGGGCGAGTGATATCTCGACCTATCAAGATGTCCGGTGATTCATCGATGGTGGAAGCGACCGCTGTATGGCGGGGTGTGCGCCCATGCGCCTTGTTTCCAAGATAGTGATCCACACCCCTGCCGTCATCCTCCGGGGACCGCGAAGCGGGCATCCGGGGGACCCTGGCCAACCGGCTGGCAGGTGCGTTGAGGTCCCCCGGGCAAGCCGTGGGATGACGACGGTTGGATGGCATCGGGAGATAACAGGACCGGGCTTTGGCTCCTGGCCTCCCACCTGCGCGACCGTCTGGCCCATTTTGCGGCCCCCGCTAAACTGTCCTCCCATCCAACGCCACCCGCTGGAAACTCTTTATGCGCGCCGACCTCTACCTCGTCGAACACGGTCATTTCGACACCCGCGCACGGGCGCAGGCGGCGATTGCGGCGGGGAAGGTGTCCGCCAATGGGGTGACGGTTGCCAAGCCCTCACAGAAGATTGCGGACGGGGCGGAGATTGTCGCTGAAGCAGCCCATCCCTGGGTGTCACGATCGGCATTGAAACTGGTGGCGGGGCTGGACGGGTTCGGGATTGATCCGGCGGGTCGGGTCTGCCTTGACGTGGGATCCTCGACCGGTGGCTTCACCGAAGTCCTGCTGTCACGCGGGGCGCGGCATGTCTATGCGGTGGATGTCGGGCGAGACCAGCTCCACCCCTCGCTTCAGGCGGACCGGCGGGTCACCTCGTTGGAGGCGACCGATGCCAGGTCATTGGCGGCAGAGATGTTTTCCGAACCGCCCTCACTGGTGGTCTGCGATGCCAGCTTCATCTCGCTGCTCAAGGTGATCGAGCGGCCCCTGGCGCTGAGCGCTGCGACCGCTGATCTGATTGCGCTCATCAAACCCCAGTTCGAGGTCGGCAGGGCTTTGATTGGCAAGGGAGGCCTGGTGAAAAGCGAGACGGCGCGCAATGACGCGGTCGCGGCTGTTCGGGCTGGCCTCGAAGGGCTGGAAAGCGTTTTGGTGCGCGCGGTCATGGACAGTCCGATAGAGGGCGGTGACGGCAATAAGGAATACCTTATGGCCGCCACCCGCCGTGTTCAAACCTGAATAGCTGCACAGGCGCCTTACTGACCGTAGGTGTCGGCCGGACGCCAGATCCCGTCATTGCCCTGGCACATATAGACCTGGTCGGTGACGGTCTGGCCATAGGCATCCATGCGACGCGTCTGGGACCAGTGACAGGTGCCGGTTGCGCTGTTGGTGGCGTAGGAGCCGGCATTGTAGACGCGCGCCGGCTCCGCACGGTCGGCGCCGCCGAGAAGGGTGCCGGATGATGCGTAGGCCTGATTGTCGGCATAACCATCATCATAATAGTTGTCTTCATAGTAGCGATTATCGCCGTAGCCAGCCTGGTAGCTGTCCTCGTAATAGCCGTCATTGCCGTAGGCTTGGTCGCCGTAGCGGGCATCCGAGTAGCGCGCCCCCGGCTTGTCGCCGTAATAGGGCTGCTGGTGATTGACCCGGCCGCGATTATTGCAGTCATCGCCACCGGCAATTCCGGCGCCGATCACGGCCCCGACTCCGGCGCCGGCGATAGTGCCGACTTCCTCGGCATTGCCGCGATCACGGTGCTGGTAGCGATGGCCACGGCCACGACCCCACGAGCCGTGATTTCCTCGGCCGCGACCCCAATGGCTGTCCCGACTGTGGCGGTTGTTATTGCTGTCATCGGCGAGCTCATTGCCGATCACGGCGCCAAGGATGCCACCAATGATCGCGCCGGCGACCTGACGGTCCTGGCGGGCCGATTCACAATCCTGGTAAGTCTGGGCCTGGGCCATGGATGGCAGGGTGACGGCGAGCGCCGTAGCGGCCAGAAGCGTGGGGGTCAGCAATTTCATCTCTACCTCCATTAAGGGTCGGTCCGACGCGTTTCGCCGGTGTTGATCCTGTTCTAGCGCGCCGTCGATGAGCCGCGGATGAACGGCTCGATGAACGTTACGCAAGAAAAAGGCCGACCCGGTGAAGGTCGGCCTCTCTCCGTCGCAATCCCACATACACAGGACTGTCTGTCCCCGGAGCGCGTTACTGGATGCGGGCGACCTGCCAGTCGCCATAACCGTCACGGCACATGCGCACGCGGTCATAGCTATAGGTCCCGTCCGGCATGTAGACCTCAGCATCACCCCAGCGGCATTCAGCACTGGCAGTGTAATAGGTCTCGCGGATGACGATTGAACCACGCACGCCGGAATACGGATTGCCCCAATAATAAGGCTGGCCGTATTCGAAGGCGTAATTCATGGCGTAGTGGTATTGCGCCCGGTCGCAATTATCCATCCGACCCAGGCTGTCGCCTAGCACGGCACCGAATCCGGCACCGATCAGGATGCCCGCACCGACATTGTCATCGCTAGCGGCTACGCCGCCGACGAGAGCCCCGAGCAGGGCGCCGACAATGGCGCCGTCGCCATTGCTGTTATAGCGGCAGATCCCGTCATAATAGGCGAATTGTCGGTTGGAATAGCCGTAGTCGTAATAGCGCGTGTGATAGCGCCAGCGGCTGGAAGGGCCCCAGCGACCGTAATAGCGCGCGCTGGTCCAGCCGTGATTCATGTGGCGAACCCAACGGCGATGCGATGAGTGTCGGTTCTGGTCACGATAGAAACTGTGTCGGCGCTGGGCATAGTCCCAGCGGCGCGGATTATGGCCGGCGAAGGGGCGGCTCGGGAAACCGGGACGGTGCAGGCCCGGCCTGCCGGATCCCGGATTATGCGTGCCGGGGCGT
>NZ_JAGDYT010000001.1:756432-991053 GCF_049116555.1 Maricaulis maris
GTCCCGGGCTGTAGCCACCGGGGCGACCGGGGCCCGGATTATGCGTGCCGGGGCGTCCCGGGCTGTAGCCACCGGGGCGGCCGGGTCCCGGATTATGCGTGCCGGGGCGTCCCGGGCTGTAGCCACCGGGGCGACCAGAGCCTGGATTGTCCGTGCCGGGGCGTCCCGGGCTGTATCCACCGGGTCGACCGGGGCCTGGATTACTCGTGCCGGGGCGACCCGGACTGTAGCCACCAGGTCGACCGGAGCCTGGATTACTCGTGCCGGGGCGTCCCGGACTGTAGCCACCGGGTCGACCGGGGCCTGGATTGCTCGTGCCGGGACGTCCCGGGCTGTAGCCACCGGGACGACCAGGTGCTGGCGTATGCGTGACGGGACGTCCGGGCTGATAGCCACCGGGACGTCCGCCGCCGGGATTGCCTGTCGCAGGCCGGCCCGGTCCGAACCCGGAGGAGGCTGGGCGTCCCGGACTGCTACCGGTTGAGGGGCGAGACGGCTCCGAGCGGCCACCGCCACGTCCGCGCCCATCACTGTCGCTGCGACCGCGGCCTCCACCCCAATCGTTTCCGCCCCCGCGATCACCACTGGACCGTCCGCCGCGCCCGGATGCATTTTCGTCACCACCGCGATAGCTGTCGCCGCCGCCGCGCCGCTGGGCGTCGGCCGGTGCCACACTCAACAGGGCCGGAACCAGGATGAGTGACGCGAGCGAGGCGCCAAGCCATTTGTGCTTGAGCTGCTTCATGCGGGTAACCTCCGGGGGTTTCGCCGGGCAGACCCGGCCATTCGGAGCCCAGCCTAAGGATTCGCGCATGAGCCGAATATGAACGCGGGGTTCACCTTTGTGACCCGCCGGTCCGGGGCCGAGCGGCCACGAAGACAATCACCAGGCGGACTGACCGGCATGGCGCAGTTTCTGGTCGACCAGGACCAGCGCCGCCATGGCCTCGCCGACCGGGACCGCCCGGATGCCCACACACGGGTCGTGACGCCCGCGGGTTTCGATAACGGTCTCTTCGAAATTGCGGTCCAGCGTGTTGCGCTCGACCGTGATCGAGGAGGTCGGTTTGACCGCGAACCGGATCACCAGGTCCTGCCCGGTCGAAATACCGCCCAGTACGCCGCCATTGTGGTTGGAACCGAAGACCGGCCCGTCCTCGCCCATGCGCATTTCGTCGGCGGCGTCTTCACCGCGCATCGCGGCACAGCCGAAACCCGCGCCGATCTCGACGCCCTTGACCGCATTGATGGTCATCATCGCGGCGGCCAGCTCGCTGTCGAGCTTGGCATAGACGGGGGCACCCCAGCCGACCGGCACGCCGGAGACCACGACTTCGACAATCGCCCCGGTCGAGGATCCGGCCCGGCGCAGGGCGTCCATGTCGGCCTCCCACAGGGCGGCCGTGGTCGCGTCGGGGCAGAAGAAGGGGTTGTTGGCCACCTCGTCCCAGTCCCAGCGGGCCCGGTCGATGGCGCGATTGCCGATCTGAACCAGGGCAGCGCGGATCGAGATGCCGTCGCCCAATACCTTGCGGGCAATGCCGCCGGCGGCCACCCGCATCGCGGTCTCGCGGGCCGAGGAGCGGCCGCCGCCGCGATAATCGCGGATGCCGTATTTCATGTCATAGGTGTAGTCGGCATGGCCTGGCCGCCATTTATCGCGAATGGCGCTGTAATCCTTCGAGCGCTGGTCGACATTCTCGATCATCAGGCTGATCGGTGCCCCGGTCGTGACGGGGCCGTCGGTGCGGTCATCGTCGAAGGTGCCGGACAATATGCGCACCTGGTCCGGCTCCTGGCGCGGTGTCACATGGCGCGAGGTGCCGGGACGGCGCAGGTCGAGAAAGGGCTGAAGGTCAGCCTCGGTCAGCGGAATGCCGGCCGGACAGCCATCGACGACGGCGCCGATGGAAGGCCCATGGCTTTCGCCCCAGGTGGTGACCCGGAAGAGATGTCCGAACGTGTTGTGTGACATGGTGTATCCGCCTTGTGTGCGGGCAGATTAGACACAGCGGCGCGTCAGGTCACGCGGCCGACTGCGCTTCGCGGATCCAGCGCGCCAGACGGGTCGTCACCGACGGGCGCGAGAACTCGTGCATGAAGGCGTCGAGGTCTGCCGCATCGGGGAAATCGGGCCGCGCCGGAGCGGCGGTCTCACCCTGCGCCTGCACGCGGATGGTCACGCTGATACGCTCTTCGCCGACTGCGGCGAGGTCGGTCCCGTCACGGGTCCCGGCCGGGATACGTACCAGCAGCGGTTTGTCGCCATGGCGCAAGGTGCGGGTGAGGCCGCGGGCCGCCTGGGCCGCACTGATCTCGATCTCGAGGCAGACCGGCGCATGGGCCCGGATATAGTCCATCGCCGCGACGATGCGGGCGAGCTCGGCGAGCGTGGCCGTCGTCGGCGGTGTGACGTCGGGATGCAGGCGTTTGACGCGGGCACGAAAGGCCGCACGCGCCGCCGCAACACCATCAACCGGGGCCACCCCCAGGACAGCGAAAGCCGCATCCATACTCACAACACGCGATGTCATGCGGTTGATCTAGCACGAGAAGATTCCTGAAAGGTTGACGCGGGGGGAGGGGGGTAGGCTTCGCCAAGCGGGAACCTCGGACAGATGCGTTTTCGAATTGGCTTGCTATTTCTGAAACCGTGGAAACTGTGTCTGTCCCGGTTATTCCGCGGCAAGCGACGTTTCCGGTGCTGGACCGGACATCTGAACCCGTTCTCTCGCGTTTGTCATCCCGGACGGAGGCCCCGCTCGAGCGGGGCGGAGATCCGGGACCGATACGCCCGGTGTCTGCAGAATTCGCGTTTATAGGTCCCGGGTCTTCAACCTGCTTTCGCAGGTTTCCGCCCGGGATGACAAGCGCGAGAAAACCGGAAAAATGGGGACACACACCATTTATTCCGTAAAGAGCAGCGGCTAAACTGCGGACAGGCCTCGATCCGCAGAGCGAGGCGCGCATCGGCAGTAAACAGGGACACGTACCGTTTTTCACGCGTGCCTTCTCACCCCGCGCCCAGCGCAAACTCCACCATAAACCGCCTGCCGGGAGACCGCCGTATCCGGTTCTTCAGGTCAAGGGCCGCATCGCGGCCGCTTCGCGGTTTCACCCTTGAGCTGAAGAACCGGATACGGCCTGCTGGCTGACAAGCGATTTATGGACGGCCCTGCGCGCGGCGCACTTGTTTCAGCGACCAGCCCATCCGCGGGCGAATGACGCACCGGGACAACTTGACCTGCCGGGCCATCGGCGTACCTAGGCAAAGCCTGCCAGGAGCGCCGCCCATGTCCGATGACAAACTCATTCCCGCCACACCCGATGCCGACGCCTATGCCAAGACGGCTGAGGCCAATGCGGCGGAGATCTTTGATCGGGATGAGCCCTTTGCCCTGTTTGCCGACTGGCTGACCGAGGCGAAGAAGAAGGAGCCCAATGATGCCAACGCCATGGCTCTGGCGACGGCGGATGCGTCCGGCTTGCCGGATGTGCGCATGGTGCTCCTCAAGGATGTCGATCCGGACGGTTTCGTCTTCTACACCAATCTGGAAAGCGGCAAGGGCGGGCAGTTGTCCGACAATCCCCAGGCAGCGCTGTGCTTTCACTGGAAATCCCTGCGTCGCCAGGTGCGGGTGAGGGGAGCGGTCGAGCCGGTCAGCGCCGAGGAGGCCGACGCCTATTTCGCCTCGCGGGCCCGTGACAGCCGCATCGGCGCCTGGGCATCGAAACAGTCGCGTCCTCTGGAAAGTCGCTTTGCCCTGGAAAAGTCGGTCGCCCGCGAGGCGGCCCGTTTCGGGTTGGGCGAGGTGCCGCGGCCGGCGCACTGGTCGGGCTTCCGGATCCGTCCGCTGTCCCTGGAATTCTGGCGCGACCGGCCCTTCCGCCTGCATGACAGAATGTTCTTCGAGCGGCCCGATTTGGGGTCGACTTGGACCGTGACCCGGTTGTATCCCTGACCCCAATGCCTGAGGGGGCCCGTGTTGTGGACGCTTTGACGAATATTCTGCGGCTGGTGATCCAGACGCTTGGCTGGATCCTGGCCATTCTGGTCGTGGCGACCCCGCTGTGGTTTCTGGTCGCCGCCTTGGGGACCAAGTTGGGCTTCTGGGGCTATGAGTTCGGCCTCGGCTGGATGACGCTGGAGAGCGGTCCACTGCTGGTTCTGGCCTGCGCCGTGTCCGGCATGCTGATGGCCATCCTGCTTGTCGCCTATCGTTTCACCGCGCGACGCTGGTTCGGCGTTGTCAGCCTTCCGATCCTGGCGCTTGTAATCGCCGGGGGCGGTTATGGGGGCCGGGTTGTCTATGACGGCCTGACCGTCAGCCGTCCTTTCCTGCTGGACGTCACGACAGACTGGGTCGAGCCGCCGCACTTCACACCGGCCTACAGGGCGCGTCGCGGCGGTGCCAATCGGTCACTGGACTATGATCCCGAGACGGCGGCATTGCAGGCAGACCAGTTTCCTCACATCACAAGCCTGGTGGTCGAGCAGGACCCCAACAGCCTGTTCCGGGAGGCTCTGGTCTATGCCCGTGACCAGGGCTGGCGCATCGGCACCGCCTCCGACTCGGCCGGCATGTTCGAGGCCGGTGCAGAGGGCTTGATGTATGGCTTCCGCGACGACATCTCGGTGCGGGTGCGAGCGCTGGATGATGGCCGCGCGCAGATCGACATTCGCTCGCTTGCGCAGCAGCCCGTCCATGATCTCGGCCGCAATGCGCGCCGCGTCGAACAATTCCTGGCCGCGATGAGCGGTGAGGCCGAGGGCGGAACCTAAGCGGCTTCTGCCAGCTTGAATGTCGCTGCCAGGTCGATCTGGTCAGCCGTGTCGCTGGCGACCTTGCCCAGTTCCACCAGATGGATCACGTGTGCCAGTACCGAATGGGCGGCGGCGGGGTGGAGACGTTTGTCGACATCGACATACATCACCTCGACCATCTTGCGGATCGTCGTATGGCCGTCCGCGAGGCAGGCGAGGATCTGCTCCTCGCGGGCGAGGCGGTGGTCGATATAGGCCTGGACGAAGTCGCGCGGACTCTCCACCGCCGGGCCGTGGGTCGGCCAGAGACGTGCAAAATCGCGGTCCCGGACTCGCTCAAGCTGGGCCAGATAATCACCCATGTGCCCGTCGGGCGGGCTGATCACGCTCGTCGACCAGGCCATCACATGGTCACCGGAGAACAGCGTGTTTTCCTCGTGCAGGGCGTAACAGACATGGTTTGAGGTATGGCCGGGCGTGTGCAGCGCCTCCAGCGTCCAGCCCTTCCCGTGGAAGGTCTGCTCGTCGACGACCTGGATATCCGGCTGGAAGCCGACATCGTCACCGGCTTCAAGACGCACCTCGCCGCCCACCGGCGCGCTCTGCTGCGGACCAAAGCCATAGACTTTTGCGCCATGGCGCCGGGCCAGCGGATGGGCCAGGGGCGAATGGTCGAGATGGTGATGGGTGACAAAGACGTGGCTGACGGTCTCGCCCTCGAGGGCAGCGTCCAGCGCGGCTATGTGGTCCGGGTCGACCGGGCCGGGGTCAATAACGGCGACCGAGCCATGCCCGATGATGTAAACACCGGTGCCCGTGAAGGTGAAAGGGCCCGGATTGGGCGCGACAACGCGCCGGATCAGGGGCGAGAGTGTATCGCAACGCCCGTACTCGAAGTCGAAATCGCGTACAAAAGGGATAGAACTCATGGTGTGTGCTTGGACGGTTCCGGTTTGGGGTGGCCGAGGAATTCCAGGAAAGCTGCGGCCAGCCGCTTGGTGACTTTGATCTTGTCATCCAACTGCATCGCGACCGGTGGACCCATATCAGTTTTGTTCACATCCACGACATAGAGGCGCCCGTCGTCACGATTGCGGAGCACATCGAGCCCACCCCAGTCCAGGCCCATGGCCCGTGTGAAGGCGGCCAGCTGGGCCTTTTCCTCGGCGGAGAAGACATCGTCGGTTTCCGCGCACTCGATCTCGTCATTGGAGTTTGAGAACCGGGAGTCGATCTTGCGGCGCTTGCGGATGACCAGCGGGATATGCCCGTCCATTGTGGGGCAGCGCAAGTCTTCCACCATCCCGCCCGGCGCGGTGTTGTCGATTACCCGCTGATAGACACGGCCGACGCGCGGAGCCGCGATCGGTCCGTGAACGATGCGGCCGTCATGGGCGCCATTGAGTTCGGACTTCTCGACCATTGGGCCGGACCAGCTGGTCGGATCGACGGCCAGCGAATACCCGAAGGACTGCTCGAAGACGGCGGCGACATGGCTCTTCTCGATGCTCTGGCAGTCACGATTGATCACGCGCGCATCGGGGGGGACATTGCAGGGGCGGCAGGTGGTCGAGTCATCAAACACGAAAACTGCGTCGGCCTCGCCGGGATGGGCAGCGATGCGGGCGCCGGCGGCGTGCAGCACCGACCAGATCAAATACCAGGGACGCGGGCGGTCGGGCGCAAACCATATCTTTGGCCCATCCTGGGACGCAGATTTGATCCGCCAGCCTTCAACCACGAAATAAAACGGAAACCAGGACAGGACTTCGCCAATCAGTCCCAGTTTGAGAGGAAGACGGGCACCCGTCTTCTTGACGGTAACAATACCGTCCTGGAACTCGAAATCTCGCCACCACAGCGCACTGTGCATGGATTGGCCTTTCTACGTCGGAACTGCGCGCATCCTAGGCATTCGCCGGACACTTGCAATTCACTCCGGGTCACGGACGGCGCGGTTTTTGCGTGACCAGGACGAAAGCCGTGATCACGGGAGGGGAATGTGAACGCCGGTCGATTTCTAGGCAAGCGCATCTTGCGGCTGGGCTGGCTCGTGCTCGCACTGATGATGGCGCAGATTTTTATCAGTACGGCGACACCTGAGCCTACACGGTCGCGGACGGCCCCCCTGCCACCGCCGCTTGCTCAGGATGCTGCATTACAGCAACAGAGCCTTCATTGACATCAGCCGCCTCGCATTGAAACTGCGCGAACCTTGGACTGAGCCGAACCTTCATGCTTGGATTTGTACTCAGGCGCTTCAGTGTCGCCATCCCGACCATCTTGGTGATCATTACGGTCGCCTTTTTCATGATGCGAGTCGCCCCGGGCGGACCGTTCGATCTCGAACGTCCGATGCCGGAAGAGACGCGTCAGGTGATCCTGGCCAGCTATGGCCTCGATAAGCCTCTGATCTTTCAGTATTTCGACTATATGGGGAACCTCTTCCAGGGGGATCTCGGACCGTCGCTGAAACTGCGCGACAAGGATGTCGCCGAGATCATCGCCGAGGGGTTTCCGGTCTCTGCGACCATCGGACTCTTCTCCATGCTGCTGGCCATCGGCCTGGGCTCATTGCTCGGGTCCATCGCGGCCCTGCGACAGAATTCCGGGACTGATTTCTCGGTGATGACCTTTGCCATGGTCGGGATATCCATCCCGCCCTTTGTGATGGGTCCGATTCTGGCGCTGGTCTTCGGTCTCTATCTGGGACTGGTCCCGACCGGCGGCCTTGATCCGCGCTATGGCATGACGCCGGATCGTCTGATCCTGCCGGTGATCACGCTGGCCCTGCCGCAGATCGCCATCATCGCCCGCCTGATGCGCGCCTCGATGATCGAGGTTGTCCGCTCCAACTATATCCGCACCGCTCGGGCCAAGGGCCTGTCGGCGCCGGCGGTGATCATCCGCCACGCCCTGCGCTCGGCCATCCTGCCGCTGGTCTCCTACCTCGGACCGGCCTCGGCGGCGGTGATTTCCGGGTCTCTGGTAATCGAGCGGGTCTTCCAGCTGCCGGGGATCGGCAAGCATTTCGTCGATGCCGCCCTGCAGCGCGACTACACCGTCGTGATGGGCGTGGTCATCGTCTATGCGACGCTGATCATCGTCCTCAACCTGTTGGCCGACCTTCTCTACGGCGTTCTCAATCCGAAGGTGAAGTACGAGTCATGACGATGCTTACCACGCCGCAGGAAAAGGCCGAGCTGCTCGAGAAGGCCGCCGTCCAGGGCCGGTCGCTCTGGGACGATGCGCGCGCCCGCCTGATGCGCAATCGGGCCGCGGTCGCCTCGATGATTATCCTGGGTATGCTGGTTTTCCTGGCCACGATCGGTCAGCTCCTCTGGGTGCATGATTACGACACGATCTATCGCGACCGCGTCTGGATCCCACCGACGCTGGAAAACTGGCATCTCCTGGGCACGGACGCGCAGGGCCGCGACATGGTCGCGCGTGTTCTGGTCGGTTTGCGCGTGTCACTGATGGTCGGTGTCGTGGCCACCTTCGTCTCCCTCGTAATCGGGGTGACCTGGGGCGCGACGGCCGGTTTCATCGGCGGCAGGGTCGATCAGGCCATGATGCGCTTTGTTGATATCCTTTATTCGCTGCCCTTCATCTTCTTCGTCATCATTTTGATGGTCACCTTCGGGCGCAATATCGTCCTGATCTTTGTCGCCATCGGCGCGGTCGAATGGCTGACCATGGCCCGCATCGTGCGCGGCCAGACGATCGCCCTGAAAGGCATGGAATTCGTCGAAGCCGCCCATGCCGCCGGCGTGTCGCGGACCAAGATCATCCAGCGCCACATCATTCCCAATGTGCTCGGCCCGGTGGTGGTCTATGTCACGCTGATGATCCCGGTCGTCATCCTGGCGGAAAGCTTCCTGTCCTTCCTCGGCCTGGGTGTGCAGGAGCCGCTGACCTCGCTGGGTCGCCTGATTTCGGCCGGTGCCCAGGACATGGAACCGGCGCCCTGGACGCTGATCGGGCCCGCCGTGACGATGATGGTGACGCTTTTCTGCCTCAACTTCATCGGTGACGGTCTGCGCGACGCGATCGATCCGAAGGATCGGTAGGCGCGCCGGACACGCGATAGCAAGGGGCCGTCGGAGTGATCCGGTGGCCCTTTTGTCTGTCCGCATGCCCCTCATTGTCATCCCTGATGGAGGCCCCGCGCTGCGTCCGGCCTTTGCCGGCATGCCGCTGGGATGACAGGCGAGGGAATGGGCCGACAAACAGAAAAGGCCGCCGGATCGCTCCGACGGCCTTTCATCGTGTCCGGCGTGCTCGCCCTAGCGCTGGCGTTCGACGCGAATGGCGCGGCCTGAGCCGTTGACGCGCAGGAGATAGCTGGTCATGGCGGCGCGGCGGATCTCTGCCGTGTGCCCTTCGCCGCGCGGCATCCGCACGCGGGTCGTGTCGGTCTGGCGCCAGACCTGACCATTGGTCATGTAGAAAACAGTCGTGTTGTAGCCGACCGTACGGGTGCGCTCGATCTCCATCTCGACCCGGAAAACATCGCCATCATCGTCGCGCTCGAGAATGGCGACTGTGGTTTCCGCGGTCCCGGCATTCCCCGCCGCGGCGGCCGTCGACGCGGTCGGGGCGGAAGCCGGAGCAGGCGCCGGAGCTGGGGCCGAAGCGGGAGCCGGGCTCATTGCCGGAACCGGTGCCGTCGCATCAGCTGTCGCCGCCGGGGCCTGATCAGTCATGTCGACCGTGTTGGACGCGCCTTCGAGGGCGTCGTGCTGGCGGTCTGCGGCGGCGAGCGCGAGGCGCGGCAGGCGCAGGCGCGGCAGGGACGGCATCGAGAAGCCGAAACTGTCCCCCTCCACTGCGGCGACATCACTGCGCGTGACGGTCATCAACTCGCCGCTCTGACGATCACCGGCCAGGCGCTCTGCAGCGGAGTCGAAACAGGCGAGGCGGGCGGCTGTTTCGGTAATGCCACGGCAGGCGAGGATACCGTCCACGGCGTCGTCATCCTGTCGGGCGAAGGCGCTGGCCGGCAGGGCCGTGGTAAGAAGGAGCGCGGCGATCACCGCATGGCGTGAGACTGTCATGAGACCCTCGATTGATTACTCGACACGTTCGGCCCGGAAACGGCGTCCACCATTGTCCAGGCGCATGAAATGGGAGCCCAGGGCCCCGTTTGAGATGGTCACCGTATAGTCGCTGTGGGCGCGTGAACGCGACAGCTGGACATAGGTATTGTCGGTCTGGCGCCAGACCTGGCCATTGGCCAGGCGGATAATCTTCTCACCGGACCGGTTCTCGGAAATCTCGACCACGGCGAGGCCTTCAATGCTTTCGATCTGGCCGTCATCATCGCGATTGATCACACGTTGAGGCGAGGCCTCGGTGGCCTCCAGCTCGGCCAGCTCGGCATCCTCTCCCCCACCAGGCAGGGACAGGCCGGGAAGGCGCAATTGCGGAATCGAGAGCCCGTAGGTGGCTTCCTCGGCCGCTTCGATCTGCTCCCGGTCGACGGCGACAATCTCCCCGCTCTCGGTTTCACTGCGCAGCGCATCGACAGCGGCATCCAGGCAGGCCAGCCGGGCGCTGTCATCGGCGATGTCACGGCAGGTGAAGAGCGGGTCCAGCGGCGAGTCGCCCGACTGCGCGAGGGCAGGGGCGGCGATCAGGCAGGCTGGGAGAAGTATCAGTAATCGTGCGTTCATGGTCACTCGTGTAAATCTCGTTGCTTGTTCGACTATGCGCGACCGGTCGGCCAGTGTCGACCGGCCGATGATGTTCAGCTAGAACATCGACAACTGACTCGTCGTGTTGCTTCGGAGGGGAGACCGAAACCGTGATCCGCACAAAGATTTTCAACACTATTCTTGTGACTGCCTCAGCCTTGGCCCTGGCCAGTTGTGGCGGCAATGACGCCGCAGACAGCGATGCGGTCGTGCTGCATCGCGGCAATAACGCGGAGCCGCTTTCGCTGGATCCGCACAAGGCCTCCGGAACCTGGGAGAACAATATCATCGGGGACATGTTCCTCGGTCTGTTCACCGATGACCCGGACGGCGCGCCGATTCCGGGCATGGCGGAAAGCTGGGAAGTCTCCGAAGATGGCCTGACCTGGACCTTCACCCTGCGTGAAGCAATCTGGTCCGATGGCGAGCCGGTCACCGCCGGTGATTTTGTCTTCGCCTGGCGTCGTATCGCCACGCCGACAACCGGGGCTCAATATGTCTCGCTCCTCTACCCGATCGCGGGCATTGAGGAAGCGTCGACTGGGGCGGCCGAGCCAAGCTCGATTGGTGTCCGCGCCCTTGATGACCGCACGCTGGAGGTCCAGCTGGTCAATCCGGCGCCCTATCTGCCGGGCCTTCTGACCCACTACACCACTTTCCCGCTGCCGCAGCATGTGGTCGAGGTTTATGGTGATGAGTGGGTGCGTCCGGGCAATATGGTGTCCAACGGCGCCTATACGCTGGAAGACTGGCGCACCAATAATTACGTCCATCTCGTTCGCAACGCGAATTTCTACGACAATTCCAACGTTTGTGTGGATGACGTCTATTTCTATCCGACGGTCGACAATTCGGCCGCCGGACGCCGGGTCCGCAATGGCGAACTCGATCTGAACATGGAATTCCCGGGCCAGCAGATGGAATTCCTGCGCCGTGAAATCCCGGACTATGTCCGCGTGAATCCTTTCATGGGCACGATCTATTTCTCCGTGAACACGACGATGGAACAGTTCGATAATGCCGACGTCCGCAACGCGCTGGGCATGGCGATCGACCGTAATTTCATCGCCGAGGAAATCCTGCGGGCCGGACAACAGCCGGCTTATTCGATGATCCCGCCGGGTGTGGCCAATTATCCGGGCGGTGTTGAAGCCGAATGGGCCGATACACCGGTTGAAGAGCGTCGCGAGATGGCGCGCGCCCTTCTGGAAGGCGCCGGCTATGGTCCGGACAATCCCTTCCGCTTCGAATACACCTATCGCGCCACCGGCGATAACCCGCGCATCGCGCCGGTTGTCCAGAATGACTGGTCGGCGATCGCCGAATGGGTCCAGCCGGAGCTGATCGTCAACGACACGCAGATCCATTACGACAATCTGCGGGCCTCCGATTTCCAGGTCGCCGATGGTGGCTGGATCGCGGATTACAACGATCCCTACAATTTCCTCTTCCTGGGTGAGTATCGCTCGGTTCCGATGAATTATGCGCGCTACAACAATCCGGAATTCGACAGCCTCGTCACCGAAGCCAATCGCGAGCTCAACCTCGAACTGCGCGGCGAGATGATGGCCGAGGCCGAGCAGATGATGATCGACGACATGCCGATCATCCCGATCGTTTTCTACGTCAACAAGAACCTCGTGAACCCGCGGGTTACTGGTTGGGAAGACAATCTGACCAATATCCACCGTACGCGCTATTTGTGCTTTGCGGACCTGGAAGCGGGCAGCGCCACAGCCGAATAGGTCTGTCGCGCTTGTCAGAAGAGGCCCTGCCGACCTAGCTTGTGTTCGCACAACGCCAGGGGGCAGGGCTTTTTCATGACCGGTAGTGATCCAATCAGTGATGCGGTGGTGGCCGGAAGCGCCGCCGGCGAGCTTGGCGACGCGATCAACGCCTCCAAGCGCAAGAAGCGTGACCGCTATTCGGTCTTCGAGGCGCCGACGCCGGCCGGTGTCTGTTCCAATTGCTCGACCAAGCTGTCCGGGCCCGTCTGCCACAGCTGCGGACAGACCGCGGACACCTATCACCGGCCGATCTGGGATTTGCTGACCGATATCCTGGATGGCCTGTTCGGTCTTGAAGGGCGTCTGTGGCGGACCATTCCGCCGCTCATGCTCAAGCCCGGCAAGATCACCCAGAATTATCTCAGTGGCGTGCGCGCCCGCTATGTCATGCCCTTTCGTCTCTATCTGACGGCGAGCGTGCTGTTCTTCCTGTTCGTGTTTGCGCTGGACGGGATTGGCGGCGGCTCCGACACGCCAGATGTCATGGATCCGGAAGAGGTGGCGGCCATCGAGGCCGATCTGTCCGACATGGAGGCGCAGTTGGCGGCAGCCGGTGTTCCGGAGGAACAGCGGGCGAGCATCGCGCGGATGGCGGAGGCCGGTGTTGAACAGGCCCAGCTCCCGCCCGATCTCCCGCCCGAAGTTCAAGCCATGCAGGAGCAGGCCAATCGGGACGAGATCAAGCGGAATTTCCGGCAGGCGCTCCTGCCGGAGGATTATCCGCCCGAAGATGTGGCGGCCGCGGCCGGGGAAGACGGGCCCATCGCGGTCGGCGATGGCGTCACGGTCGACACCAACGGGCTGGACGAACTACCACTGGAAGTCCGGCGGGCCCTGGTCGACCGGACCGACCGCATCATCGATAGTGGCGGCGCAACCCTGGCAGCAGAGATGCAACGCTGGGCGCCGACCATGATGTTCTTCATGCTGCCACTCTATGCGCTCTTGTTGGCCGGCATGCATTTCTACAAGAAGGGCTATTTCTTCTACGACCACCTCGTGGTGTCGCTGCATTTCCATGCCTTCCTGTTTTTCCTGATCACCGGCCTCTCGCTGGCCGCGAACATCATCCCCGGCTGGATCGCGGTGTTTGCCGGTCTGGGGTGGTCGAACTGGTATCTCTATCGCCTGCACCGAACCGTCTATTCGCACGGTCGTTTCACCTCGCTCCTGCGCGTGGCAATACTGGATATCGTCTATTCCATCCTGCTCAGTTTCGGCATGCTTGGCCTCTTTATCGTGGCTGTGATGATGTCCTGAGGACCCGCGCCGAGAACACAAAAAAAGGGCCCGCCTTGGCGGGCCCTTCTCTGTTTGGCCGGGATCAATGATCAGTTTGGCAGGGACGCATTCGAGCGCATCTGGATGCCAGGCTGATCAGCCGCCGCACGGGCTTCGAGGGCCGCGCGGACTTCCGGCAACTCCATCAGGGCGTTGAGCCGGGCCGCAGTCTGGGCCGTGTCGGCCGAGACACCAAACATCTGCTGGAAGGCTTCCAGCGGCGTCTGCTGGGTCGGGAAGCGGCGCAGGCGGATAGCCTGGTCCGGATCGATGCCGGCGAACTGGCGGGCCGCATCGACGGCATCGCGCAGGCCGCCAATCTCGTCGACCAGGCCCAGATCCAGCGCCTGGGCGCCCGTCCAGACACGACCGCGGGCAATCTCCAGAACGCGCTCCAGTGGCAGGTCGCGGCCATCGGCCACACGCTGGGTGAAGTCGTCATAGATGTCGGCCATCTGGCTGCGATAGGCGGCACGCTGGCTCTCACTCCACTCTTCGGACGCAGAGAAAGCGGTGGCGTATTCGCCGCCGACCGAGACCGTCTCGGCGTTCAGGCCGACCCTGTCGAACGTCCCGTCCAGCACGATCTTGCCGCCCAGGACACCGATGGAGCCGGTCAGCGTGGTCTCGTGGGCCAGCACATAATCGGCCGGTGCGGCGAGATAATAGCCACCGGAGGCGGCCATGGAGGCCATAGAGACGATGACCGGTTTGCCGGCCTCACGGGCCCGGTTCACCGCATGCCAGACCTGGTCGGAGGCAATCGCCGAGCCGCCGGGCGAATCGACCCGGATGACAATGGCGCGCACCGACGGATCATCGGCGGCAGCGAGAATGTTCTCGGACATGAAGTCGCCGCCAATCTGTTCCTCGCCGCCAAAAGCGCCGACAGGGGCATCGCCGGTCACAATGGCGCCCTGGCCTTCGATCAGGGCGATGATCGGGCCATTATTCCAGGCTGGCGCAGCCTGCTCGGCATAGCGCTCAATATTGATGAAGCTGCCCTGGCCGCCGGCCCGGGCGAGGGTGGCTTCGCGCGCTTCGATGACATGGCCGAGACGGTCGATCAGGCCGAAGGTCTGGGCCTCCTCTGCCGTGTGCGGCGCGTCTTCGAAAATACCGCGGAGCGCGTCTTCGCTGACATCGCGGTCGCTGGCGATGCGGGCCACGGCGGTGTCGTAGATCGAGCCCATATAGGACAGGGTCGCCTCGCGGTGCGCCTCGGTGAAGCCGCTCTGGGTATAGGTGTTGGCGGCGTTCTTGAATTCGTGGAACTGCTCGAATTGCGGCACGGCGCCGAAGCGCTCGAACAGCCCGCCCAGGAACATGACCTCAGAGGCGAGACCGGCGGGGGTGAAACTCGCCGTGTCCTGCAACCAGATCTCATCGGATCCGGAAACCGCGAAATAACCGGTCACGCTGGTGCCTTCAAAGCCCTGGGCATGGGTGACGACAAATTTGCCGGCATTGCGGAATTCGGCAATGGCACCGCGCAATTCCTCGGCCACGCCCGGCGACATTCCGAACTCATTGGCCCGGATGAAAATACCGGCGACGCGGGTGTCGCTCTCGGCCTGTTCCAGTGTGCGCACGACATCGACCACGGAGAGCGGTTCGGCGAAACCGAAGGGCGAACGCGACGGGCTGTCCAGTCGGCCATTGCGCAGGTCCAGCTCCAGCACCATCGCTGTCTGTGGCAGGGCGGTCTCGGTGCGAGCGCCTTCGACGGCCATGCCGATCAGGCCACCGATCAGGAAGATGCCAAGAATGACGGTCAGGACGGAACCGACGATCACGCCGACAATCGACCCGAAGAAAGTAATCCAGAACTGTTTCATAAGAGCCCTTTCGCCCCGCGCTTTCATGATGAGTGGCAGGCCCTGCAAGATGCGGTCCTGTTTTCCCCATTATGTAGGGTCTTGCGGCTATCGGGTCGAGGGATGCGCAGTCAGACTGTCCCGCGCAAGGCGCGTGTCGTCCGGAAGGGCGATCAAAGGGCTGTCGACGAGGCGGGAAAGTGAATGGTCGGAGTAGCAAGATTCGAACTTGCGACCCCCGCCTCCCGAAGACGGTGCTCTACCAGGCTGAGCTATACTCCGAACCGAGGCGCGGCTTATAGCCAACTCTTTTCCGGCGCGCAACGCGGCAAAGACAGCGTGGGTTGGTCGCGTGCAGTATCAGGCCGGAGCCGTCGGGATCGGCGCGTGGAACTGCAAATTCTGTCATTTGTACTGAAGCCAACCGCATTGGGCCGTTGCATCCCTCCCGGCGGTTATGTAATTACGCCGAACCGTCGTCACTGACGGCCACGGTTGGGGCGTCGCCAAGTGGTAAGGCACCGGTTTTTGGTATCGGCATTCCCAGGTTCGAATCCTGGCGCCCCAGCCATTTTTTTCATCATCACTGACCCGGACGCATAGTTTCAGGGCTTGCTCGCGTCGCTGAGGCTGACATGTCCGGCCTGGCGCGTGTTCGGCCGTCTGGTGTCTGATGTGGGTCTCGCAACACCGGGCCGCCGGGCCGTGCTCTGCTCGATGGTCGGGGCGCTGATGATCGGGCGCGCACCGTGTCGCCCAAACGGAGGATGGCGCGACGGCCCCTGGTGTTGGGTGACGAGAAGCATGGCCAAGCTCGACCGCCCTTGCCTGCACGACTGGGCGACGGCCGAGATTCCGGGCGGTCATGGGGTGGATTTGCGAAGTCGGGAATAACGACTCGCTAGCCGGAGCCAAGCGAGGCGCGTTCTGACGCGCTCTTCACCGAATTGTGAGTGCGCAGGGCCATGGCTGAGTTTGTGCCGCCATCGGGTTTGCGTACGCAACTTTATGCGGCAGCCGATGCTATCCTTACGCGAACTGCAGTGCACGGGTGATCCTGAGAGGCGAATCTCGCCTTATTGTGCACAGTTCGAGCCGCATTCCGGCCACAAAGATGTATTGATCGTAGTGTAACGCAGGTGTTAGCGTTCCTGCGATTTTCAAGCGGCGCGCCTGCGCCTACGAGATGATGGGACAACCATCGCGGACCGGGTGGACTGCAGTTGCGGTAACCACTCATGCAGACTTGGGACGCTAAGTCGCTGTATCGGCGGCTTGGTTAGGCCGCTTGAACCAAGGGTAGGGGGCCAGGCCAGCAGGTTGTTGCTGGCTCAGCATCGAAGTTTTTTTGGGGCGGGGAGTCTTTCGGGACAAACCCGCATTGACCATTGTGAGGCGAGAAATGGTGAACTTGAAGAATTTGGTTCGCGCGTCGCTTATGGCGACAGTGGCGGCGGGCGCCTTTGGGGGGGCCGCCGTAGCGCAGCTGAACCAAACGCTCGAAGTCGCGCGGGGTGATACGCAGAACGGGGCTCAGACCCAGTCGCGCATCGAGCAGCTGGATGACCAGCGGACCGACATTGAACTGGAATTTCGCGCGCTGCTCGAGCAGATCGAGTCGCAGCGCCTCTTTGTCGAGCAGCAGCAGGTCTTCCTCCGTTCGCAGGAGAACGAGATTGCCTCGCTCGAGCAGCAGATCGGTCGCGTTGACAACATCGAGCGCGATCTCGCGCCGATGATGCGCGAAATGGTTGTGCTCCTCGAGGAGTTCGTGGCGCTCGACCTGCCCTTCCGTCTTGAAGGCGAAGCTGGCCGTCTGGCCCGCATCGAACGTCTTTACGAGTTGATCGACGATCCGAGCATCTCTCCGGCTGAACGCTATCGCGTCATCCTCAATGCTTACGACATCGAGGCCTCCTACGGTCGCGGCGTTGTCTCCTACGACGAAGAAGTCCTCGAAGAGGGCATTCCGGTTCAGGTGACCGTGCTGCAGATCGGCCGTGTTGCCATGATCCGGAAATATCCCGACAGCAGCATGACGATCCTCCACAACGGATCGAGCGACTGGGAAGCCCTTCCGGGTAGCTACGAAGCCAATGTGACCCGCGCCATCCGCATCGCTCAGGAAGTGACGACGCCAGAAGTCTTCCTGGCCCCGCTGCCTGGCCCGACGGTCGCCCAGTAACGGCTTGGAACGGAGAGTTAAGTTATGAAAACCACAATGAAGATGCTCGCCGCTGCCGTTTCACTTGGCGTGGCCCTTTCCGCCGGTGTCGCGGCTCAGACCGAGCCGGCCGGTTCCCTGAACGAACTCCTCAATCGCGTGCGTTCCGACGCCCGCGAGGCCAGCGCTGAAAATGCCGCTCGCCTGCGTGAGTTCCAGCAATCGACCAACCAGCAGCAGGCCCAGCTCAACACGGCCCGCAACGAACTGGCTGCGCTCGAGCGTCAGGCGACAAACCTGTCGGCCGAGTTCGAAGCCAACCAGGTCCGTATCGACGAGCTCGATGCCGAGCTTCGCCAGCGCCAGGGTGCGTTCGGTGAGCTGTTCGGTGCTGCCCGCCAGGCCGCTGGCGAGTTCGCCGCCATCGTCAACCAGTCGCTGATTTCGGCCCAGTTCCCGGGCCGCGCTGACGCGCTGGAAACCCTGTCCAACAGCCGGACCCTGCCGACCCGTGCGGAACTCGATTTCATTCCGCGCCGTGTCATCGAAGAGATGATCCAGCAGCAGCAGGTCGTCACCTTCAATGGCCGGGTCACCGGCATTGGCGACGGTTCCGCGGTTCCGATCACCCGCGTCGGCCCGTTCCTGGCGTTCACGAACTACAACAACAACCAGCGTTTCGCCCTCTGGGGTGAGAATGAAAACACGGGCGCCTACAGCCTGACCGATATGAGCGTGCAACCGCCGGGCAATATGGTCGGTGCCGCCTCGACGCTGTTCAATGCGAATCCGGGCGAAGTCGTGATGGGTGTTGTTGACCCGTCCCGTGGCCCGCTCCTGGACATCTACAAGGACGTCCCGGACCTCGAAGAGCGTATCGAACAAGGTGGTGCTGTTGGCCGGGTCATCATTGGCCTGCTCTTCATCTCCGCCATCTTCGGTATCTTCCGCATGGTTTCCCTGCTGATGACGCAGGCGGCTGTCTCGGGCCAGAAGCGCAAGTCTTCCGGTTCCAAGGGCAACCCGCTGGGTCGTGTCATGATGGCTTACGAAGCGGCCAAGGACAAAGACGTCGAGACGATGGAACTCAAGCTGGATGAAGCCATCCTGCAAGAGACTCCGAAGCTCGAATTCGGTCTCAACTTCCTGAAGCTGGCTGCCGGTATTGCACCGCTGCTGGGTCTTCTGGGTACCGTGACCGGTATGATCAAGACCTTCACCCAGATCACCCTGTTCGGTACGGGTGACCCGCGCATCATGGCTGGTGGTATCTCCGAAGCCCTGATGACCACGGTTCTGGGTCTGGTTGCGGCCATCCCGCTTCTGTTCATCCACAGCTTCGCGCAAAGCTTCGCGCGCGGCGTTCAGCAGGTGCTCGAAGAGCAGGCGGCCGGCATGATTGCTCGCCACGCTGAAGAACGCGCACAAGGCTAACCGGAGGAAGCGTTATGGATTTCCAGGCCGTACAAACCGGCCTTCAGGAGTTCCTCGAGCGCGGGGGCCCCGTCCTGGTTGTCATCATGGCAACAACTTTTGTGATGTGGGCCTTTATCCTCGAGCGCTTCGCCTACTTCTACATGGCGCATGACGCCATGGCGAAGTCGGCGAAGAGGGAGTGGAATGCGCGGGCAGACCGGAATAGCTGGTATGCCCACGCCATCCGCGACCAACTCATCTCGGAGGTCAAATCGCGTTGCGATCAGAATGTCGAGCTGGTGAAAACCCTCGTCGCTGTCGCGCCGCTCTTCGGACTGTTGGGAACAGTGACCGGCATGGTCTCGGTTTTCGACGTCATGGCAATCTCAGGTTCGTCTGATGCCCAGGCCATGTCGGCCGGTGTCTCGCGGGCTACGATTCCCACCATGGCTGGCATGGTTGCGTCCCTTTCGGGTCTCATCTTCGCCACCCAGATCGAACTCCTCGCCAAGCGTCGCGTGTCGAAGCTGGCGGACGAGCTCGAGATCGGTGAAGGAGCCGTGTCATGAGACGTCGCCAGCAACACAAGGACGATCAGGCCGAAGTGAACATGACGCCGATGCTCGACATCGTGTTCATTCTTCTGATCTTCTTCATCGTCACTGCCACCTTCCTTTCGGAAGAAGGCATCGACATGCGTCCGCCACCCGATAACGATTCGGAGACGCCGCCTGATGCTGCGCCGCCGATCGTCATCCAGGTTGATGATGACAATGAGATCTTCGTCAACCAGGTCCGGACCGATGTGGACCGCGTGCTTTCAGCCGTAAACCGCTTCCGGGCGGAAGAGCCGAATTCCGCAGTTCTTCTTGAGGTCTACGACGAAGCCGAGCACGGCATCATCGTTCAGATCTGGGATGAAATGGGTGCCAATGGCGTGCCGGTTTCGATCCAGCGTCAGACCGACGAATCGGGGAGGTAGACATGGCGAGACGTGCAAGCCGCGTGAATACCGATGAGGAAGATGTCGAGCTGAACATGACGCCCATGCTGGACGTCGTCTTCATCCTCCTGATCTTCTTCATCGTGACCTCCGTCTTCATCAAGGAGCCGGGTGTGGACACTGTCCGTCCCGACGCCGTGACCGAAGATGACGAGAACCCCTCCATGCTCGTGGCCGTGACGGCCGAGAACGAGGTATGGGTCAATCGTCGGGTCTATGAGATGAACGAACTCCGCGGGATCATCGAGCAGTTGCTGCAAGAGAATCCCAAGGGTCGTGCCATGATCCAGGGTGATGAAGGTGCCAATATCGGTCTGATCCTCGACGTCCAGGAGCTCCTGTCGGAGATGGACGTTGAAGTGAAGATTTCGACGTTGCAGTAGCGAGAGGAAAGAAAATGGGTAATTTCATTCGTCTCGTTATCGGCGTTCCGGTTGCGGCGATCATCACAGTCTTTCTCTTCGTGCTGATGCAGCGCCTGATCTCGGTTGACGAGGTCATTCAGGAGGAGAGTGTCGAGGATCGTCAGTTCTCGATTAATGATGAAGTGGCAGAGGTGGAAGCCCGTCGCCGCGACACCACGATCGATGACGTGCAACAGGTCGACCCGCCGCCCCCGCCGCCTCAGATCGAGCGGCAGCGTGCGGAGCAGCCGTCCGAAGGTCTCGCCACCGTCATGGGTGCGATTCCGGACTTCGAGGCCCCGCGCCTGGACTCCAACAATGTGAACTTTTCGGTCTCTGACCGCGATGCTCAGCCATTGGTCCGGATCCAGCCGCAATATCCGCTTCGCGCCCAGGAACGTGGGATCGAAGGGAGTTGTTGGGTTCGCTTCGACGTGACTCCTGACGGCACGCCGACCAATATCGACATCTTCCGGTGCGACAGCTCATTCTTCGAGCGTGAGTCAATCCGGGCCGTCGAGCGCTGGCGCTATAACCCGAAAGTCGAGAACGGTATTCCCGTCTCGCGTACGGGTGTGGAAACGCGCTTCGACTTCGTGTTTGGCGACGACTGATCCGTGTGATCCGTGTGCGGCGGGCCGTCGGTCCGCCGCGCCACACCGGCCGGACGGGATACAGCCAGGATCACCAGGATCCGTATCCCGCGAGTTTTTGAAAAGCCGACCCGGGGAGTTGGGTTGGTATGAAGGAGCCATCGATGACCCGTTTTTACGGTTTCGATACCAAGGGCCTCATGCGCGGCGTCGCATCACTTGCCCTCGCCGTGTCCATGGCCGGGGTAATGATGTCGGATGCCGACGCACAGCGCCGTCGCAATAATAATGACGAGGCCGAGTCCGAGCAGAACCAGGCGGAGCGGGTTTTCTCCGCTGCGATTGGTCAGATCGTTCTTGAAGCCCAGACCCAGCAGGCCGCCGAGCTGTTCGCTGATTCGATCGTCACGCTGAACCGTGCGCTCGGCAATGCCGCGATCAACCCGTATGAGCGCTCGATTGCGCTGCAAATGCGGGGGCGGTCCTACTATGAGACCGACCAGGTCATGCCGGCGATCCGTGACTGGGAAGCCGCGATTGCATCCGGCGGCATGCTGCCGAACGAAACGACCGATCTGCGCATCAATATCGGCCAGCTCTATATCGCCGAGGGTGATTATGCCCGGGGCATTTCGGCACTGGAACAGGCCGTGGCCCAGGCCGGTGAGGACGTCCTCAATGTCCGCGTCATAAAGATGCTGGCCCAGGCCTATGCCCAGGCCGAGCGCTATCGTGAAGGTCTGCCGTGGGCGGAGCGTTTCTGGGCGGAACATCCGCGTGCCGATCGCGTGCGCGGTGATTACTCGCTGATGCTGTTCTACTACCAGCAGCTCGAGCGCGTTCCGGACCAGTTCCGTATCATTGAAGAAATGGTGCAGCGCTGGCCGACCGAGAAGAATAACTGGCGCTCCTACGCCTCTCTCCTGGCCCAGACCGGCCGCGAGCAGGATGCGTTTGAAGCCAACAAGATCATGTATATCAACGGCATGTTCACCGAGAGCCGTGAGATCGTGGCGCTGGCCCAGTATTATTCCTACTATGAGTATCCCTATCGCGGTGCTGTCGTGCTTGAGCGCGAGCTCAATGCCGGCGTCGTCGAGCGGACCCGCAATAACCTCAACCTCCTGGCCAATATGTGGCGCCAGGCGCGTGAGTGGGAGCGGGCCATTCCGGTCCTGCGTCAGCTGGCTCAGCTGACCGGTGACGGGGATGATTATCTCAAACTGGCCGAAGCGCTGTGGCAGCGTCGTGAACTCGATGATGCCGAAGATGCCTTCACCGAAGCGCTGAACCGGGGCGGTCTTGATCGTCCGGGTGATGCGTGGACGCTGCTGGGCAATGTGCGGGCCGAGCTCGGTCGCGAAGAATCGGCGATCGCTGCCTTCCGTGAAGGCGCGCGTTATCCGTATTCGCGGTCCACGGCGAATGGCTGGGCGACCTTCATCACCAACCGTCAGCGGGCTGCCCGTGAGCGGATCGAGATCCGCGAGCGCGTCCGTCAGGACGAGTGCCGTTTCTCGGTCGGTGACCTGATGGAAACAGCCATCCTGCTGGGTGATGTCGATGATAATGGTCGCATCATCGTCGATGTGCCGGATCGCTGTGACGACCTGTACAACCAGTACGGTGAAGAGCGCAGTTCCGTTGCCGAGGCTGATGCCGCAGACGAAGCGTCTGACGCCGGCTGATTGCCGCGTTCGAACGACACATGATCAACGCCCCGGCTGGTTCAGCCGGGGCGTTTTTCGTCAGGGCGGGGACCGCGTCACCCGCCCCGGTCGGCTTTGCCCCAAAGACAACCCCAAATCGCCACAATCCCGCCGCCATGGCCGCCGAAGCTTTCATTACATGACGGTAATGCCGGGCTGGGGAGTTCGCGTCATGTTTTGGGGAGATGATCATGGACAGGATTACGCATCCGGCACGTGGCGCCGGTCATCACTTTGTGGCCATTGCCGCGCTGGCGGTCAGCATTGCGCTTGTTGCCGGCTTGGCCACCGTCGCACCCGCCCGGGCGGCGCAAGACCGGGAACGGGCCGAGCAGACACTCTCGCCCGCGCTCGGTGAACGATTGCTGGAATTGTTGGAGATGGAAGAAAATGGCGCCTGGCTCGAGGTCGAGGCCGGGTATACGCGCTTGATCGAAGAGCGTGCATTGACGCCCTATGAGCGCGCCGTCCTGCTGCGCCAGCGCGGACGAGCCCGCTATGAACTGGAGCGGCTCGACGCCGCGATCGGCGATTGGCGCTCGGTCATCGCGCTCGCCGTCCTGCCCGATGAGGATGCCAATGCGCTGCGGGTCAATACCGGGCAATTGCTGATGGCGGCCGAGGATTTTCGCGCCGGTATCAATCTCATCGAAGCCGCCATTGATCGCGGAATTCCGTTGACGGTCGACCTCGCCATGCGTCTGGCCCAGGCCCATGGCCGGCTCGACGACCACACCGGTGGCCTGCCCTATGCCCGCTCGGCCTTCACCATGGCCGAGACCGAGGGTGGCGCCTCACGCGAGCAGTTTTCCCTCCTGCTCTATTTCTACCAGCAGCTCGAGCGGACGCCCGAACAGCTGGGCCTGATGGAGCAGATGGTGACGCGCTGGCCGGCAGAGAAAGCAAACTGGACCAGCTATGCCTCCTTGTTGGCGCAGGTCGGTCGCGAGACCGACGCGTTCGAGGTCAATCGAATCATGTATCTGAACGGGATGCTCAATTCGAGCCAGGAGCTGGTCCGGCTGGCGCAATACTATTCCTATTACGACTACCCCTATGGCGGCGCCGTCATGCTCGAGCGCGAGATCAATGCCGGCCGGGTCGAGGCGGGGACAGCCAATATGCAATTGCTGGCCAATCTCTGGCGTCATGCCCGCGAATGGGAGCGGGCATTGCCCGTTCTGGAGCGGGTCGCCACCACATCGGGAGCCGGACCTGACTATGAAACCTATGGCGAGGCGCTCTTCCAGGCCGGCAATCTCCGCGAAGCCGAGGCCGTCTTCGTCCAGGCCATCAATCGCGGTGGCCTGTCGCGACCCGGGGATACCTGGACCTATCTTGGCAATGTCCGCGTGGAGATGGATGCGTTCAATGCGGCTGAACAGGCCTTCCTGCGAGCCCTGGACTGGGAATACTCCCGCGCCGGTGCCCAGGGCTGGCTGCAATTCCTCAGCTCGAAACGGCGGATCATCCGGCAGGGCGCGGAGCTTGAACGGATCATCACCATTGAGAGCTGCGAACTCGCCATTCAGCGTGCCCGGCTTCAGGTGGTCGTGTCCGAGGATGAGTATGACAGCGAGGGGCAGCGCGTGCTCGATCTGCCGGACATGTGCGAGCCCTGGTTCGACACCCATGGCCACCGCCTGCCCGAGTCCGAGCGGACCTGACAACGGATCTGAACGCGCATGACGTCCGGGCGCCCGTACAATTCCCCGCAATCGCCCCATTTGACCGCGATTGCGCCGCGCTTTGGCCCCGGCCCGGGGGCCAGGCTGATTGTGCGGCCCGTCCTCGTGTTGTGAGGCGGGTCGCACCGGCCAACCCGGCGCCGGTGAACGGTGCCGGGCCCCTGGCCGGATTTCGGGGCATTCCTCTGTGAGGCCATGCAGAACTCGCCCGTGGGGAGGCTTGTTCAATGACAGCCATAGTCCAGAATTTACGTACACCGATCGTGCTGCCGGTCGCGGCAGCAATCACCGTCGGTCTTTTCCTGATGATGCGGGAGATGATTGATGTGGGGCCGGTTGAACCGGTCGTCGCGACCGAGCGACCGGCCTATGCGATCAATGTCGAGGTGGATCCGATCGACCCGGACCCGCGGATCGACATTACAGCGATCCCGCCAGTTGAGCCGCCGCCGCCGGTCCAGCGTCTGCCGGTGGATAGGAGTGCGCCTGCCAATCCTGGCGACGGGGTGACCTACGGATTGCCGCCGGTTGATCCGCCCGAGTTGAGCAATAATGAGGGCCTGGTACAGGTAAACCGCAACCCGGTTCCGATTGTCCGCATCCAGCCGGTTTTCCCGGCCGTTGAAGCTTCGCGCGGCAATTCGGGCAGCTGCACGGTGATGTTCGATATCACGCCGCAGGGCACGACGACCAATATCCGCCCGGTCGCCTGTGACAGCCGGGCCTTCGAGCAGGCCACGCTGAATGCGGTCAGCCGCTGGCGCTACAATCCGCAGGTCCAGGATGGCGAACCCATTCTCTTCCGCGGCGCCACAACGAGGCTCGACTACCAACTCAACGGCTAGGGTGCAGGAGTGAGGCGGCACAGGTGTGCCGCCTCTCACGCCATGCCTTGTCATCCCTGATGGACGCCCCGCGTAGGCGCGGCAAGAAAAAGGCCCGGATCAATCGATCCGGGCCTTTGTATTCGACTCAAACGCAGCGACTACTCCGCCGCGATGGCTTCCACTTCACTGTCAGCCAGGCCGACCGTCATCAGGGCGAAGGCCCAGTTGAGGGCGGTCTCGCGCAGGCTGTCAAAGCGGCCCGAGGCGCCGCCATGGCCGGCCCCCATATTCATCTTCAGCAGGGTGAGGCCGTCATCGGTCCGGCGATCCCGCAGGCGTGCGACGTATTTGGTCGGCTCCCAATAGGTGACGCGCGGATCGGTGAGCCCCCCCGTGGCGAGGACGTGGGGATAGGCCATGTCCTGGATCTGGTCGTAGGGCGAGTACTCGATCATCGTCTGATAATCTTCCGCGCTCTCGATCGGATTGCCCCATTCCGGCCATTCCGGCGGGGTCAGGGGCAGTTCCGGGTCCGACATGGTGTTGATCACGTCGACGAAGGGAACCGCCGCAATGGCGCCGGCAAACAGGTCGGGCTGGAGGTTGATCGCCGCACCGACGAGCAGGCCGCCGGCTGAACCGCCATAGGCAACAATCTGGCCGCGCGAGGTGTAGCCGAGCTCTGCCAGGGCCTCCCCCGAGGACACAAAGTCACGGAAGGTGTTGATCTTGTTTTCCAGCTTGCCGTCCAGATACCACTGATAGCCATTGGCCATGCCGCCACGGATATGGGCGGTAGCATAGACCATGCCGCGATCCACCAGCGAGAGCGGGGTGACGCGGAAGGAGGCCGGGATGGTGATGCCGTAGGAGCCATAGCCATACAGCATCAGCGGCGCGCTGCCATCAATCGGCGTATCGCGGTGGTGAAGGATGGTGACCGGGATCTGCGCTCCGTCATGGGCCTCGGCCATGATGCGGCGAACGACATAATCTTCCGGATTGTGACCGGATGGCACTTCCTGACGCTTCAGCAGGGTGCGGTCCTGGCTGCGCAGATTGTAGTCATACGTTTCTTCCGGCGTGGACGGGCTCTCATAGGAGAAGCGCAGCACATCGGTCGCGAACTCGTAACCGGCCGAGGCGCCCAGTGAATAGGCCTCCTCGTCGAAGTCGATATTATACTCTTCGCCAGTGGCATACTCGTGCACGACAATGCGCGGCAGGGCGTTCTCGCGCTCGACGCGAACCTGCCAGTCGGCAAAGCCGATGACGCCATTGATCAGCGTGCCCGGACGATGAGGGACAAAGTCCTCCCAGTTTTCGCGCCCCGGATTGTCGAGTGGAGCCGAGACGATCTTGTAGTCGACGGCCCCGTCCAGATTTGTCCGGAAGTAGAAACGGTCGCTGGCCTCGGTGAGATAGTATTCGACATCATCCTCGCGGGCCGCGATCAGCACCGGGTCGGCGGTCGGGTCATTGGCGTCGAGAAGGCGGATCTCGTTCGAGGTATGCCCGCCGGCATTGATGACGATGTGATTATTATTGTCGCTCAGGCCGACCGAGACGAAATAGCCGTCATCGGGCTCTTCATAGATCAGCTCGGACGCACCGCCATTGGCGGGCTGGCGATAGACGCGCTTGGAACGGCCATTATCGTCGCGCCAGACCCAGTACAGCGTAGCGCTGTCATTGGCCCAGGTGAAATCACCGGAGCTCTCATCGGTCAGGGTTGCGACGATGGCACCGGAGGCCACGTCCTTGACCCGGATCTCGTAATACTCGGAACCGCGCACATCGACCCCGAAGGCGACATAGCGATGGTCCGGGGAGTGCTCCATGGTGGAAAAGTCGAGATAGTCGAAATCGGCCGCCTCGGCGTCGCCATCAACGAGGATTTCCTCCTCGCCGACCAGGTCGCCGGTTTCCGGGTCGACCGCACGACGCGAGAAGACCGGATACTGGCCGCCCTCGCGATAGCGCGTGAAATAGGCATAGTCGCCATCGCGCTCGGGCACCGAGCTGTCGTCTTCCTTGATGCGACCACGGATCTCCTGGAAGATTCGCTCCTGCAGCGCCTCGGTCGGTGCCATGACGGCGTCGAGATAGGCGTTCTCCGCGTCCAGCAGCTCGCGGACATCGCTGTCCAGGACGTCCGGCTCGCGCATGACCTGCTGCCAGTTCTCGTCCTTGATCCACTGATATTCGTCGATCCGGGTGAAGCCGACCTGTTCGATGGTGACCGGACGCTGCTCGGCGCGCGGCGCTTCCAGGCCCTGGGCCCGCGTGATCAGTGCGCCGTGGGTGTCGACGGTGGGGGTGGCGGCCGGATTGTCGGACGTCATGTCAGTCTCCTGGCTGCAGGCGACGAGTGCGAGACCGGCAAGTCCCACCCCCATTCGCCTGGCAAGCGGCAAATAACGCATGTTTATTCCCTCATGTGTGCAGGCTAGTTCTCGCCGTCCTCGGGATGGAAGTCCAGCGCGCCGCCATTGGTGCAATAGCGCTGGCCGGTCGGCTGCGGGCCGTCCGGAAAAACATGGCCGAGATGGGCCCCGCAATTGGCGCAATGGATCTCGGTGCGGGGCAGGCGCAGCTTGTAATCGGTCTTGCTCTCGACAGTGTCACCGGCGAGCGGCTCCCAGAAGGAGGGCCAGCCGGATCCGCTGTCATACTTGGTGCTGGCAGCGAACAGCGGCACGTCGCACACCTTGCAGTGATAGGTACCGGCGCGCTTTTCCGCGTTGAAGGGGTGGGTGAAGGCGTGTTCCGTGCCTTCCTCGAAGGCGATGGCATAGGTGTGCGGGTCAAGCTTGGCCTTCAGGGCCTCGATTTCGGCATCACTCAGTTTCGGCATCTTGGCGCTCCGGCTCGGCTTTGCGGTCCGGGCCGGTGAGCGTATGCGCCGACCCGCGTCTCACAGACAATATGGGGGTTGTCAGGCAGATGGCTACCAGGACGAGGCCAAGCCCGACCATCGGAATCAGCGCGGACAGGTTCGGTCCCAGCTGTCCGACCACGATTCCCATCAGAACCGCGCCCGCCGGCATGCCGCCGAACAGGCCGAGCTGATAGACCGACATGACCCGGGCCAGCTTGTCCGGTGGGGCCTGTTCCTGGACGACGGAGCGCGACAGCGAGATGGCCACGCCGGCGCCCAGACCCCAGCCGAAGACCAACAGGTAGAGCGACCAGAAGGGCAGGTGGAAATAGAAGGCGCCGGTGGCCAGGACGGTGACGGCCTGGGCCAGGATGAGAGCGCGTCCCGGCTTCTCGATATGGCCGAATTTCACCAGGGCGACATTGGCGACCAGCGCGCCGACCCAGAAGGCGACCATCAGGCTGGCAATCTCGGGAAATCCGCCGCCATAGCTCTCGCGGATGATCAGCGGGATCAGGACCAGGAAGGCCCCGCCGACCACAAGAATGCCCAGAGCGATCATGATCAGCGTCATCGGCATCAGGACGGGCGAGGTGAAGACCGCCTTCACGCCATCGGCGAGGTCGGCCATCGGATGGGCGGTGGATGTGTCGCGCTTGGAACCGAGGCGCGGCAGGAAGGCCGCCGAGATGCCGCCAATGCACAATCCCGCTGCCTGCATCAGAAAGAGGGCGCCGGGCCCGGTATAGGCCGCGAAATATCCCACCGCCATGCCCGCGATCTGGGCGCCGAACTGGACCGCCGAGGCCATCACCACGGCGCGCTGCAACTCGATCCCGCCATGTCGGGTCCGGGCCGAGATGCGGACTACCGGATTGATCGCACTGTCGCGCGCCGGCATGACGAAACCGCCAGCCACGCCGATCAGCAGCGCGAAGCCGACCATGACCCAATAGGTCAGATGGCCGGTCATCAGCATCAGGCCCAGCGCGCCCGCCGAGAGACCGGCGAAGATGTAGAAATAGAAGACGATACCGCGCCGGTCCTTGCGCTCGGCCAGCACGCCGGCGAAGGGCAGGAGCAGCATCATCGGCGCCGTCAGTGCCGCCTGGGCCAGGCCCAGCCGCTCCGGGCTTTCCTGCAGCGTGAAGGTGATGACGCCGGGAAAGAGGGTGGTCTGCAGGCCGAAGCCGAAGAACCAGCCGGCGACGAGTACCAGATAGGCGCCGAATGGCGGCATGCGGAGCTTGCGATTGCCAGCGAGGGGGCGAAATACGGGCAAGGTGTGACCAGGTCTCTTGCGGACAGGAGGGCATCGGTTTCGTGAACCGGCGTGATTTGTATTGCGCCTTGTCTAGCAACATGTTCGCTTTAAGCAAATCAGTCCTTTTCAGAAGCGAGTCGTCGATCATGAAATTCGTCAAACCCGGCCTCGGCCTGCTCCTCGCCGCCTTCATGATTTTCATGGGAATCCAGAAATTCGGCGACGCCAATCCGATCTTCAGCCATCTCGCCGCTGAGTCGGGCATTGAATTCTTCGAGCCGCAGGTGCGCCTGCTGACCGGCGTGCTGGAAATACTGGCGGCCATACTGCTCGCAGTCGGCGTCTTCCTGAAAAGGTTTGAGGGGTTTGGCGCACTGCTCTCGCTCGGTGTGATCGGTGGCGCGATCGTCTTCCACCTGACACCCTGGCTCGGCATCAATGCACCGGTCGCCTTTGCTGATGGCGGTGGCTATGTCTACTCGCCCATGTTGTTCGGCATGGCAGTGGTGTTCGGCGCGCTGTCGGCCGTGCTGGTCTGGATGGACAAGGACAAGCTGCCGGTCATCGGCAAAGCCTGACATGCAAGGCTTTCGTCCTACGTTTCATTAACGTGAAGGCCTCATCCTGCGGGTCAGACCGGATCTGACAGGCCCCAACATGGCGAATGCCGAACCCTTTGAGCTCAGCGAGCCCGTCACGCCGCGCACCCGTGCCATCCTGGCCAAGCGGCTGGCGGACATTGTCGGCTTGCCGTCCAGCCGCATCACCCCGCGTGAGCGCTGGATCGTGGGTGATCTGCTCTATGATGTGATCCGGGCCAGCGATATCGATCTTCGCAAGCGCTGTGCAAAACGACTCGCAGTCCTGTCCGATGCGCCGCACCGGCTGCTGCGCACACTCGCCTGTGATGAATACGAGGTGGCCGAGCCCATCCTTGAAGAGTGCCAGGCGCTGTCGGATTTCGACATGATGGAGGTGTCGCGGGTCGGCAAGCTGCAGCACCGCCTGACCCTGGCCAAGCGCGAAAACCTCTCCGCGACCGTCTCTGCCGCACTGGCTGCCGGCGGGGAGCTCCCGGTGATCGAGCGCCTGCTGCGCAACAAGACCTCAGTCCTGGCCATGCCGACGGTCGACCATCTGGTCGGGATGGCCGCGGAGGAGACCGGTCTGGCACAGCTTCTGATCCGCCGCGAGGAAATGCGTCCGACCCAGGCTTTCCGCCTGTTCTGGGCCTGTGAGCATATCGACCGCTACCAGATACTCGAACGCTTCGCGGTAGACCGGACCATTTTGATCGACGCGTCCGAGGACATTTTCCCGATGGCGGCTGCGGACGCGTGGTCTGACCCGATGGTGACGCGCATCCTGCGCTATATCGATCGCCGTCAGCGCAATCGGGAAGCCGCCGAATTGAGCCCCTATGGCTCCCTGGAAGGCACGCTGGAAGCCATGGCGATGGACGGCGCACTGCCGGAAATCATCACCGAAATCTCGACCCTCGCCAATGTCGACCGTCGGCTGGTCCTGCAGATGGTCGACGACATGGCGGGCGAGCCGGTGGCGGTCCTGTGCAAGGCGACGGGCCTGAAATGGCCCAGTTTCGAGAATTTCTGGCGTGGCCTCGGTCGCTCGCCGACCAGCGAGCCGGTCGAGCAGGCCCGCAAGGTCTATGACAGCCTCTCGGTGGAAAAAGCCCAGACAGTGCTGCGCTACTGGAACCTGTCGATGGAAGACAAGGGCGGGAAATAGGGGCAGCTTTGCGGGGGCCTTCCCCTTGATGGGGAAGGTGGCGTGGCGCGGCGCATCGCGCCGGGTCGGAAGGGGTGACACGCGCAGCGTTTAGCCACCGACCGCCGTTCACCCACTCCGTCTCGCCGCTGACGCGACGATCCACCTCGCCCATCAAGGGCGAGGACCTGGTGATCGGCGCCTACCTCACCCGCCCGGCCCATTAATTGACGGGGACACGTATCGCTTTTTCCGGTTTAGCCGGGCCAGCTTCCAGCGGCATCAAGCACGCGCACCGGCTCCCTATCGACCGCTGGAGCCGTGGCGCCGCGCGCGCGGGGTGAGACGGCACGCGTGAAAAACGGGACATGTCCCGGCTTTGCTCGATCGTCAGGATGACGGTTGGACAAAGGCTTCAGTCCGTCGGGGCCCACATCTGGATGGTTTCGTAGAGATCGTCCCAATCAGGACTTGTCTGTTCGATGAGCGCCAATTTCCATTGCCGCCGCCATACCTTCAGTCGCTTCTCGCGTTCAATCGCGAAGCCGAAATCCTGATGAAACTCGTACCAAACCAGCTTCGTGACCCCGTATTTCCGCGTGAAGGCAGAGCCTTTGCCTTCGCGATGCATCATGACGCGCAAGGCGATATTCCCGGTCACCCCGATATAGAGGGTGCCGTTACGTTGACTGGCCAGAATGTAGACGCACGGATGCTTCGCCAATGTGGCCTCCGCCAGCTTGGCCTTTCGTCGCGTCATAGTGATGCGTGGTCCGGGCCGGGTCTGTGACACCGGTCACGCCGCCTTGTGACGCCCGGCAAGAAAAACCCTACTGCAAATGCGTCTGCATCTTCCCCGCCGCTTTATCTGGTCAAGACTCGTCTGAGAAGCTAATTACCGGGGCACAAGCGTTATCGCGCGGGGAGTTTCCATGTTCTATGGCATCAGCCTGACCGCCATTCTGGTGGCGCTCTGGCTCACCTTGTCCGGCCCCTTCACCCTGTCGGGGAATTACCCCATCGTCATGGGTCTGGGCGTTATCAGCATTATCGTGACGGTGGCACTGACCTACCGCATGCGGATCGTCGATCGCGAGACCGTTCCGGTCGGGCCCGCCGTTCCGCTCTTTGCTTATTGGGGCTGGCTGGGCGGCGAGATCGTCAAGGCCAATCTGGCGGTGCTGCGTCTGATCATGAAGCCGGAAATCGAAGTCGAGCCTCGCCTGGTGCGCGTCTCTGCCGAGCACCGCTCCGAGCTGGGCCTTTGCGTCTTCGCCAATTCGATCACGCTGACACCGGGCACGGTGACCGTGGATGTCGAGGGTGACGGCTTCCTCGTTCACGCGCTGGACAATTCCTTTACCGACCCGGCCGGATTCGCGGAGATGGGCGCACGCTCCGACACCGCCTCCGACGGCAAGAAGACGGGAGCCAGCTGATGACTTTCCTGACTTTCCTCGTTGCCATCGGCATGGCCGTGGCGATGGCCATCATGCTGGCCCGCCTGTTCGCCGGGCCGACCCTGTATGACCGCGTTCTGGCCGCCAATTCCTTCGGCACCAAGACCGTGCTCTTCCTGCTTGTCTTCGCCGCCCTCGTCGGGCGCCAGGACGCCATCGATATCGCGCTGCTCTATGCCCTGATCAATTTCGTCGCGACCATCGCGATCCTGAAATTCTTCCGCTATCGCTCGCTGGAAATCGCCCTGGCCCAGATGTCCCTGCGCAAGGCCCTGGACGGGGAGTATGAGAAATGAGTGCGGCCGAGATTTTCCAGCACGCCCGCGACGCCTTCTCGATCGGGGCCATGGCCGTCGGCCTGGTCTTCGTGATTGCCGGCGCCATCGGCGTGATGCGACTGCCTGACTTCTACACCCGCATGCACGCAGCCGGTGTCACCGACACTCTGGGCGCCGAGCTGATCATTGTCGGTCTGATGGCCCAGGCCGGTGACTGGCAGACGGCCGCCAAGCTCGCCCTGGTCGGCCTTCTTCTCTTCCTGACCAGTCCGACCGCGACCCATGCCATCGCCAATGCGGCGCACCGGGCCGGGCAGAAGCCGGATCTGTCGCACTTCAAGCCGAAACACCCGGCCGATGCCGGCTCGTCGGAGGGGCAGAAATGAACCACGCCGATCTGACCCAGTATCTGGACTATCTGCTGATCGCGATGTTGCTCGCGGTCGGTTTCGCGATTGTCCGCCTGCGCAATCTGTTCGCCGTGGTGATGCTGACCGGGGTCTATTCCCTGCTCTGCGCAGCCTGGTTCGTATCGCTCGACGCGGTTGATGTGGCCTTCACCGAAGCCGCTGTCGGTGCCGGCATCTCGACCGTGCTGATGCTCGGCGCAATGCTGCTCACCGCACGCGAGAGCGAGCCGGCCGGGGTCGGTCGCCACTGGGCGGCCTTCGTGGTGGTTGCGGCTGCCGGTGCGGCGCTCTTTTTCGCCATCCCGGACATGCCGGTCTATGGCGACCCGGAAAGCCCGGCCAATGCCTATGTCGGACGGGAGTATCTCGAACAGGTGCCGCATGACATCTCGATCCCGAATGTGGTCACGGCCGTCCTGTCCAGCTATCGCGGCTTCGATACCCTGGGTGAGGTCGTGGTGGTCTTCTCTGCCGCGCTCGGCGTGATGTTGCTGCTGGGCTTCGGGACCAGCGCGCGCCGCCGTGAAGAGGAGGAGGATTGATCATGTCTCCGCATCTCATTCTCCAAGTCGTCGCCAAGCTTCTGATTCCGCTGATTGTGGTCTTCGGCTTCTATGTGCAATTCCATGGCGAGTATGGCCCGGGCGGCGGCTTTCAGGCCGGCGTCATCATCGCGGTCGCCGTCATCCTCTACGCGCTGATCTTCGGCATCGACGCGGCCCGCCGGACAGTCCCGCCGGTCGTGGTCCGCTTCGGCGCGGCACTTGGCGTGCTGATCTTTGCCGGGGTCGGGGTCGCCACCCTGTTCATGAACGGGGCCGGCGAGCCGCTCAATTATCTCGATTACGATGCCCTGCATCCCGACCAGGGTCATCATACCGGCCAGCACTACGGCATTATCCTGATTGAAATCGGGGTGTTGACCACCGTCGCTTCGGTGATGCTGGCGATCTTCTATGCCTTTGCCGGCCGCGTGCCGGATATTCCGGACGAGGAGTGGTAGCCATGCTGGAAATCCTCGCAGAACGCTTCAACTACATCCCGATCATCATCCTGATGATGATCGGACTCTATGTGGTCATTGCGACGGGAAATCTGATCAAGCGGCTGGTCGGCCTGTCGATCTTCCAGACCTCGGTCTTCCTGCTCTACATCACCATCGGCAAGGTGTTTGGCGGCGCGCCGCCCATCCTCGAGACCTACAAGGTTGACGAGGGTTACGGCCATGGCGGTGACGCTGACGGTTATGGCGCGGCCGAGGCCGGCCATGCGGCCGACGCCGCTGCCGACCATGCCGAACCGGCAGTCGATGCGGCGCATCAGACCGCCGAGCTGCTTTACTCCAATCCATTGCCGCACGTCCTCATCCTGACCGCCATTGTGGTCGGGGTCGCGACGCTGGCCGTGGGCCTGGCCCTCGTGGTTCGGATCCGCGAGTCCTACGGGACGATCGAGGATGACGCCCTGAATGCCGCCGATTACTCGCTTGAATCCGGGAGCGCCGAATAATGCAGTTTCTGGCTGACTTCCTGCCGGCTGGCCTTGCCATGCACGCCCCGGCCCTGATTGTCGTCATACCGCTGATCACAGCGGCCGTGGCGGCCCTGATGCCGAATGGCCGGGTGGCCTGGATCGTGGCCCTGATCACCGCCGCGGCGGTGGCCCTGTTGTCGCTGAACCTGCTCGGTCAAGTGGCTGTCGAGGGCGTGATTTCCTATCACATGGGTGGCTGGGCGCCGCCGCTCGGGATTGAGTATCGCGTCGACATGCTCAATGTCGCCTTGCTGCTCCTGGTCGGATTTGTCGGCCTGTTGTGCGTGTTCTACGCCCTGCCGAGCGTCGCGGACGAGATCGCCGAGAACAAGCAGGCACTCTTCTATTCCGCCTTCCTGGTCTGCTTCACCGGCCTGCTCGGCGTGACCATTACCGGCGACGCCTTCAACGTCTTCGTCTTCCTCGAGATTTCCTCAATCTCGACTTATGTCCTCATCGCGATGGGGGCCGGGAAGGACCGGCGGGCGCTGACGGCGAGCTATAATTACCTGATCCTTGGTACGATCGGGGCGACCTTCTTCGTCATCGGCGTCGGCTTCCTCTATATGGCGACCGGCACGCTCAACATGGCGGACATGGCAGAGATCCTGGCGGAGAACGGGCATAACCGGGTCAGCCAGGCGGCCTTCGCCTTCATCGTGGTCGGTCTCGGCTTGAAGGCGGCGATGTTCCCGCTGCATGTCTGGTTGCCCAATGCCTATGCCTTCGCGCCGAATTTCGTCACCGCCTTCCTCGCGTCGACGGCGACCAAGGTGGCGTTTTACGCGCTGATCCGCTTCCTGTTCTCGGTCTTCCATCCCGATGTCAGCTTCGTCGAAATGTCCTTCGTCTGGCTGTTCGCGGTGGTCGGGACCGTGGCGATGGTGGTGGCGTCCCTGCAGGCGGTCTTCCAGACCGATGCGCGGCGTCTGCTGGCCTACTCCTCGGTGGCCCAGGTCGGCTACATGATGCTGGGTCTGGGCATGGGGACGGCCTCGGGCCTGTCGGCCGGCCTGCTGCATCTGATGAACCACGCCCTGATGAAGGGCGCGCTCTTCATGGCGCTGGGCGCTTTCGCGCTGAATTTCGGCGTCCGCCGGATCAAGGATCTTGCCGGTATGGGCAAGACCATGCCGGCTTCGGCGATGGCCTTCACCATTGCCGGCCTGTCCCTCGTGGGCGTGCCTTTGACCGTCGGCTTTACCTCGAAATGGTATCTCGTTACTGCCGCGCTCGAGCGTGGCTGGTGGTGGGCTGTGGCGGCGCTGATGCTGTCATCCCTGCTGGCACTGGCCTATGTCGCCCGGCTCCTGTCGGCGATCTGGATGGACAGCCCGCCCACCCATCATGGTGAGCTGACCCAGCGTCGTCTCGCGCCCTGGATGGTGCTGGTACCGATGTCGATCCTGGCGCTGGCCAATATCTATTTCTTCTTCCACGCCGACCCGTTGGTCTGGCTGGCCCGGTCCGCGGCCGAGGCCGTGATGGGAGGATCCTGATCTGATGTGGACGCCTGAACTCTCCCTCGCCCTTGCCCTTGCCATTCCGGCGATCGGCGGTGTCTTTGTGGCGCTGCTGGGCTCGCGCCCCAATCTGCGTGAAGCCGCGACCCTGATCGCGGCGGTGCTGCTGGCCTTCAATGTCGCCTATCTGGTGGAGGTGGCGCAAAGCGAGCCGACCCTGAACCTGGCGACGCTCGCACCCGGCCTGCACCTGGTCTTCAAGCTGGAACCGCTCGGCGCCGTCTTTGCCGCCGTGGCCTCGGGCCTGTGGATCGTCAATTCGCTGTATTCGATCGGCTATATGCGCGGCAATAACGAGAAGAACCAGACCCGTTTCTATGTCTGTTTCTGCATTGCCATCGCCGGTGCCATGGGCGTTGCCCTGTCCGGCAATCTGCTGACCATGTTCCTCTTCTACGAGGTCCTGACCCTGTCGACCTATCCGCTGGTCACGCACAAGGGAGATGCCAAGGCCAAGCGGGGCGGGGCGATCTATCTCTCCATCCTGCTGGGGACCTCGATCGGTCTGCTTCTGCCGGCGGTCATCGCCACGCATTTCCTGGCCGGTTCGACCGACTTCATCGCCGGCGGTCTGCTTGCGCTCAACGAGGTTACCCCAGCGATCGCCAGCATCCTGCTCGTGCTGTTCGCCTTCGGGATCGGCAAGGCGGCGCTGATGCCGGTTCATCCCTGGCTGCCCAATGCCATGGTCGCGCCGACCCCGGTCTCGGCCCTGCTGCACGCCGTGGCCGTCGTAAAGGCCGGCGTCTTCGCCATGCTCAAGGTCGGCACCTATATCTTCGGGCCGGCCCTGATCGCGATCACTCCGGCTGCCGATGCGCTGGCCTGGATTGCCGGTATCTCCATTGTGCTGGCCTCCGTGGTCGCCATGACCAAGGATAATCTCAAGGCGCGACTGGCTTTCTCGACGGTCTCCCAGCTTTCCTATGTGACGCTGGGCGTGATGCTCGGCTCGCCGCTGGCCATGCTGGGCGGGGCGCTGCAGATCGTCATGCACGCCTGGGGCAAGATCACGCTCTTCATGAGCGCCGGCGCCATCTATACCGCGACCGGCAAGACCGAGATCTCGCAGATGGATGGTCTGGGCCGTTACATGCCCTGGCTGTTCGGCGCCTATACGATCGGTGCCCTGTCGATCATCGGTCTGCCGCCGCTGGGCGGATCCTGGCCGAAACTCTTCCTGCTCCAGGGGGCCTGGGACAGCGGGCAGGGCTGGCTGATGGTGGCGCTGATCGCCTCCTCCATCCTCAATGTTGCCTATCTCCTGCCGCTCTCGGCGCGGGGTTTCTTCTCGCCGCCCGAACAGGCGCAATTGAAGCGGCAACCGCCCATGATGGTCATCCTGCCGCCGGTTATCACGGCGCTGGGCGTGATCGTGCTCTTCTTCCTCATCGGACCGCTGCGCGATTATCTCGAACCGGTCTTTATGTCGTCGACCCTTGCTGCGGAGGCCACACAGTGAGCGATCCCAACGGCAAACATGATGAACTCATCCACCCGGCCGCCCGACCCTTCCTGTGGCTCGACGCGCCCTGGCTGAAATCCTCGATGATCTGGATCTTCCTGGTGGCGACACTGGGACTTGTGGCCGTCGATTTCGTCCATCACCGCCATGAATATGTCGAGCTGGCCGAGTTCTACGGCTTCTATGCGATGTGGGGCTTCGGCGCCTTTGTGCTCGCCGTGATGATCGGCTGGTGGGTGATCCGCGGCCTTCTGGGCCGGCAGGAGGATTACTGGGACGGCGACAATACCGACGAGGAGGGTCAGTCATGATCGAAGCCCTCTACGACGTGTCCCCGGCCTGGCCGGTCATCATTGCCGGCCTCCTGGCAGCGGCGTTCCCGATGCATTATGTGCGCAAGGGGCTCGCCCTGATTGCGCCGGTCCTGGCTGTCTTCCTCTGGTTCAACGCCCCGTCCGGTGACCATCTCGGCGGGATAATCGAACTGGGTGGCTTCACGCTGGAAACCTTCCGCTTTGACGGCCTGTCGCGGATCTGGGGCCTGATCTTCATTATCGCGGCCTTCATCAACGCGCTCTACGGCCTGCATGAGAAGGACCGGATCGCCGATGCGTCCGGACTGATCTATGCCGGTGCCGGCCTCGGTGCCGTCTTTGCCGGCGACCTGCTTTCGCTCTTCTTCTTCTGGGAGCTGACGGCGATCTCCTCGGTCTTCCTGATCTGGGGCGCGCGCAACCAGGCTGCCTACAAGGCCGGCCTGCGCTATCTGGCCATCCATGTCCTGTCCGGCGTGCTCCTGCTCACCGGTGCGGTGATCCGGGCCAGCGAGACCGGCAGCTGGGCCTTTGACGAGAGCCTGTCCATCGAGACGCTGGGCGGCTTCCTGATCTTCATCGCCTTCGGCATCAAATGTGCCTTCCCCTTCCTGCACAACTGGCTGCAGGACGCTTATCCCAAGGCGACCATTACCGGCGCGGTCGTGCTGTCGGCTTTCACCACCAAGCTGGCGGTGTATGCGCTGGCGCGTGGCTATGCCGGGACCGAGCAGCTGATCTGGATCGGGGCCGTGATGACGGCCTTCCCGGTCTTCTTCGCCGTGGTCGAGAATGATCTGCGCAAGGTCCTGTCCTATTCGCTGAACAACCAGCTCGGCTTCATGGTCGTGGGCATCGGTGTCGGCACCGAGCTGGCGATCAATGGCGCCGCCGCGCACGCCTTCGTCCACATCATCTACAAGGCGCTCTTGTTCATGAGCATGGGCGCGGTGCTGCTGCGTGTGGGGACGGTGAAGGCGTCGGAATTGGGGGGCCTGTTCAAGTCGATGCCGGCGACCACAATCTTCTGCCTGATCGGGGCAGCCTCGATCTCGGCCTTCCCGCTCTTCTCCGGCTTCGTTGCCAAGGCACTGACCCTGGCCGCCGTGGCCCAGGAAGGCCATTGGGTTGTGTGGCTGGTCCTGGTCTTCGCCTCGGCTGGTGTCCTGGAGCACTCGGGCATCAAGATCCCGTATTTCGCCTTCTTCAGTCATGACCGTGGCCATCGCGTCCGCGAGGCTCCGGTCAACATGCTGATGGCGATGGGGATCGCGGCGCTGATCTGTATCTATGTCGGGATCAATTATGGTGTGCTCTACGAGCTTGTGCCCTTCCCGGAGGCGGCGCTGTATTACCAGCCCTATACCTTCGACCATATCGTCGGGCAGATGCAGCTCTTGCTGGGGGCGATGTTCGCCTTTGCCTTCCTGGTGCGCATGAAATGGTATCCGGACGAGAAGCGCGGCGTGAATCTGGACACGGACTGGATCTATCGCCGCTTCCTGGCCGATACGCTCACCTGGGGCCATGCCATGTTCGGCCGTCTCTGGGCCTCGATCACCAATCTGGTGAGCGGTGTGAAGAGCCGGACGGGTGGAAAACTCTTTGAGGTTTTCAGTCCTATTGGTGCCCTGAGCCGGGATATCCCCAGTGGATTGCTGGCGATCTGGACCAGTGCACTCTTGGCCATCGTCCTGCTGATCGCCTATCTCTCTCCATAAGTCTCAAGGGCTTGTGACGGATTGGAGGGCGCAACCCGCAAAGGTTGCGCCCTCTTTATTTGCAACACAAATAGGAATATTATCCCCACCTGGGTGTAGCCATCTTAGCATCACGTCGGTCGCGGCCATCGGGGCGCCGCGGAAAAACGGGAGTGCACGGATGAGCCGTATCATGTGCAAACTGGAAGAGGATGTCGCTCGTGCGCGTCTGGCCCAGAGCGCCGTCGCCTATGCTTTTGGTGTGTCGCAACGCGAACTCGAAGCGCCAACCCGACGCTCGCGGGAAGCCGCGCTGGCGCGTCAGGCGGCGATGTATCTCGCCCATGTCGCCTTCGAGCTGTCGCTGAGCCGGGTCGCGCTTGCCTTCGGTCGGGACCGATCGACCGCCGCCCATGCCTGTCACCGCATCGAGGACCGCCGCGATGACAGTGCCTTTGACGATTATATGGACGCCCTGGAGGCATCGTTGCGAACCGCGCCACGCCTCAGCGGGCTGCAGCGTCTGGCGGGCCTGGAGCGTCTGACATGAGTGCGCCGCGCTGGATGCGGGCGCTGGCAAGGCCCGACGCCCGGCTTGCGCCGCCCGGTGATGTCGAGGCCCGCGCTGTCGTGCTGCCCGACGGGGATCGGCGTCGCCGCCCCACCGCCCGGATCTCCGCCGCCCGCTATGAAGAAGCGATGCAGTGCCGCTGGCTGGCGCGGCGCGAGAATGGCCTGGTCCTGTCTGCCGACGGGCAGGCGGCGCTGATGGCCGGGACCCGCGGTGAGGAGCCTGATCCCGCCGACCGCCATCGCGAGATGGAGGCTCGGCCGGTCATGGGGCGGGACGGGCAGGTGCGGACCGCGAAAGCCAATCGCCGCGAGGGCCCGCTCGGTCCGTGGCTCGACGGGCTCTTGCCCCATCAGCGCCAGGCCGGCGAACGCTTCCTCGCCGACTATCACGCCTCCACCCTGATGAGCCCGGTCACCCGCAACTGGTCGCCCACCGCCCAACGTCGCAGCGAGGGCCATCGCAAGGGCCCCGAGGACGCAGCCGTGAGCGCCATCGCCGCCAAGGAGCGCATCATGGAGGCCCAGGACAAGCTCGGCCCGGCCTTCGCAAGGGTGATTGACGCCGCCCTGGTGCGCGAGGAAAGCGCCGCCGCGCTGGAGCGCCGCTTCGGCTGGGCGGCGAGGTCGGGCCGGACGGTGCTGGGTTTGGCGCTGACGCGGCTGGCCGAGATCTATCGGCTGGTTTGAGGGGACGGCGATCTCACCAAACCCTGTCACCCCCGCCGGATGGCCTGCGAACGCCGGCCGCAGAGCGGGGACCGATAGGCTCGACCACCCAGCTCCGTGATCTTCGCCCGGCTCAGGGACGGCCGGGCGTCAGGGATGACACGGGGCAGGGCCCCTAAATCTCCGCCGCTTCCCCGCGTATTCGGCCGATCATCGAGGCCAGGCCGTTCGAGCGTTGCGGCGAGAGGTGTTCGGACAGGCCGATGCGGGCCAAGACGTCGCGGGCGTCCACGGAGAGGATTTCCTTGCCCGTACGGCCGGAATAGAGGCGAACCAGGAGCGCGGCGAGACCCCGCACGATATGGGCGTCGCTATCGGCCCGGAAGGTGAGGGTGTCGCCATCCTTGCCGGTGACCAGCCAGACCTGGCTCACACAGCCCTTGACCTTGTTGGCGTCGGTGCGCTCGGTCTCCGGCATGTCGGGCAGGGCTTTTCCCATGTCGATGAGATAGCGATAGCGCTGTTCCCAATCGTCCAGGAAGTCGAACTCGTCGACGAGGTCGTCGATCTCGGTTTGGATGTCTTGTGCCGTCATGTCAGCGCGGAGGTAGTGCGCGCGACGCGGCGTGGCAAGCCGCCAATGCGGTTTGCGGTCAGTTGTTCAGGGGCTGCCGGCGTTTGATCAGGACTTGGCGCGGGCCGGTGCGGGCGCAGGGCTGGCCGAGCGGGAGCCGGTCTGATTGTCCCGGTGGTCCTCGATCGCATCACCGATCCGGGTCATGGCCATCTCTCCGAGGAAGCTGCCAAGGCGCGCTGCTTCTTCTCCGGCTTCACAGATCACTTCGTTTTCGGCGCACCATTCGGAGACCTTGCCGGATGCATCGATCCGGGTCTCAGCCGTATTGAAAGGCAGGTCCATAGCTTCGCCCGCAAAATCCTGCGGGACGAAGAAACTGACCACTGCCAACCAAAACGCGGCACGCAGCAAAAACATCATGTTCGACCTCATTGGTGACCGAAACCGGGTGTACCGGTCTCAATGCAGGATTGAGGCTAGGAAAAATTATCAGCAATAGCTAGCGAATGCGCGCCTTACTGGAAATGGTGTGCAAATTCGGCGCGCCGTTTTTGTGTAAAATTGTCAGCAAATTCGATCTTGTCTCTGATCGGCACACGTTTCGTTAAGAAATTGCCGGATTCGGGCAATTGAAACGATCAAATTTGACTCAATTCGCACTGCTCGCGAGACAGCGACTGACGTCCATGAGGGCATGTTCTGCGATACAGAAACTGTCCTCATACATGAAATGGCCGGCGGCCACGCATTGCTGGAGGTCCAGGCGGACCCAGGCCAGGCATCGCTCGACCACAGGATCGGCGAGCAGGGCCTCGACCAGTTCATCGGTGCGGGCCGGATCATTATTGCCCAGCGACTGCAGCGCCGCGACCGAGAGGATGCGGCCGATACGGTCGCGATCCGGGTCCGGTGCCGCTTCGCCGACGGTCAGGGAGAGTTGTGGCGCGACGGAGGGCGCAGTCGTTGGCGGCGCATCGTAGTGATCGAACAGGGCCGAGGCGGGCAGACCGTTGTCCAGCCCATTGGCGAGCGTCATCATGACCTCGTCGGACAGATTGATCGGGTCGCGTCCCATGACCGACAATTCTGCCAGCCGGTCAGTACGGTCACCATGGCTGCGATTGGCCCAGCGTTCACCCTGAAGTTCATAGGCGGCGGCGCGATAGCGTTGGGAGACTTCCAGGATTTCGGCATTGTCACGGGCCAGGGCCTCGACGACCGAGTCCTGGGCGTCCTCCGAGGAGGCAAAGCTGGTGGCATAGGTCGGATCATAGATCAGACCCGTCATGGCCGCTTCCGGGCCGTAATAGTCGGCCAGCTCGCGGACCTCGTCGATATAGTCGGGATGACGCGCAGCGATGATGGCGGCGTAGGCAATCCAGGCGCGGACCAGGCGTTCCTCGCCATAGAAGGCGGTGAGCCGGTTCATGGCCTCATCGAGATCTGCGCCGGAGCCGATCGGCGCGGAGTGGAGGTCCGAGATGACCCCGTGATAGGCCGCATATTCGCCGGCCGAGCGCTCGATCAGCGTGGGGTCAGCGGCAGGCTGGTCCAGTTGCAGGACCGGCCCGGCAGACGGTTGTGCCGAGGCCGATTGATCCTGCCCCCCATCCTGCAGTGCCAGACTCATGCTCATGCTCAGCGCGCCCGTGGCGAGGAGAGTCGTCAACATTACGCAATGCTCCTTTGAACCCACCTCATACTGCCTTGGCTGCGGCCTGTGTCCAAGGGGGATAGGCGGATGAATTATCACGACGCTTACCGGATGGGATGCGTAAACGGACAAAGTTTAAGATTCAGCATTTGTTAACGTCGAAGGCGAAGATTCCGATCAGCAATAAAAGCGAGTCGTATCGATTCGATATGAAGCCGAAATCGCCTGCCATAACAGCCTGGTTCGCACGCCAAGGCGGGACGCTCGTCAACCTTCTCTGGCTTGGCACGCTGGCGGCTGCCTTGCCGCGACTCTGGCCAATCCTTGACGGAACGTCGCTGGAAAAGGCCCTGCTGGTCGCGGCGGTCGCTGCACCGGCCCTGATTTCCTTTCTGCTCATCCCGCGCATGGAGCGGGCCTTCGAGCGCTTTTTGCTGGCGCTGGTTTGGACCGGCTTTGCGGTCGGTGTCACCCTGACCGGTGGCGGTGTCACCGGGATTGGCGTCCTGGCCTTCCTGCTCGCGCCTGCCATGGCCGCGGCTTGCGGTGAGCGCGACGGGGTGATCAAGGCCGCTGCCCAGTCCGGTCTCGCGGCGCTGGTCGTCGTTGCCCTGCATCTGACAGGATTCATTGCGCCGGCTCCGATGGCGGTCGAGCTGCATCTGCCTTTTGTTCTGGGCTGCGTCCTCACCCTGTCGACGGGTTTCGCCTTTGGCGCCCTGCGCGCGGTTCACGATGCCGACAAGGCCCGCGCCGAAGCCGAGCGTGGCCGTGTCCGGGCCAAGGCGTTTGATGCCTCGCCCGTGCCGCTGGTTGCCTGCGATGCCGACGGTCACATCCTCGCAGCCTCGAAGGGGGTGCGCGATCTTTCACCCGGCCTGCCGCGCGACCTGTCCGGTCTGCCGCTCGCGGATCTGGGTTTTGATGAGGAAGACCGTGTCCAGCTCGCCGCATCGGGGCGCCGTGCCGCCATGCGTGATGTCGAGGGCCAGCTCGTGGTTCGCGGCGCGCGTGGTCGCAGCGAGGATGTGCTGATCACCACGCGCCCCATTCATGGTGGTTCGGTCATCGCCCTGGCCAAGGATAGCGGTCCGGCGCTGGAAGCCGCGCTGACCCAGGCGCGCCATGATCGCGATGCTGCCGAGGAAGAGGCCCGCGCCAAGAGCCAGTTCCTGGCCTCGGTCAGCCATGAGCTTCGGACGCCGCTGAACGCCATCATCGGTTTTTCCGACGTCATGAAGGCGCGCCTGTTCGGGCCGCTGCCGGCGCGCTACGCCGAATACGCCGACCTGATCCATGAGAGCGGCCAGCACCTGATGGAGTTGATCGGCGACGTGCTCGACATGTCCAAGATCGAGGCGGACCGCTACGAGCTGGTCCGCGAGACCTTCGATATCGGTGAAGTGATCAACCTGTCCGCCAAGATGATGCGACTGCAGGCCGAAGAGGCCGGCATCAATCTCAAGGTCAAGCGTCATGACGGCCCGCTGCTGGTCGATGGTGACCGCAAGGCCCTGCGTCAGATCCTGCTCAACCTCCTGTCCAACGCGGTCAAGTTCACGCCGGATGGCGGCGCGATCGTGGTCATGGCCCGTGCCACCGGGGGTCAGCTTGTGTTGGCTGTCGGCGATAGCGGTGTCGGGATTGATCCGGAAGACACGAGCCGTCTCGGTCAGCCCTATCAGCAGGCCGCCAATGCGCGTGACATCGAAAAGCGCGGCACCGGCCTCGGCCTGTCGCTGGTCCGCGCCCTGTCGGAATTGCATGGCGGCACGATGAATATCGCCAGCCGCAAGGGCGAGGGCACGACGGTGACGATCTCCCTGCCCATCCTCGCCGAGACCGCGGCCGAGATCGAGTCCCACCCGGGCCTCGATGTCCGCCAGCAAATCCAGCGCGCCCAGGAAGTCGGCCAGGACATGACGACCGCGAAGGCGGATGTGGCCTAGGGGCTGAGTCTCGCGACTCATTGCTATTTCAAACAAATCAACCGTCATCCCCCGGCTTGTCCGGGGGACCTCAGCCACTCCGTCGACAGGGAAGCAGAGGTCCCCCGGATCGCTGCTGCGCATCGACCGTGGGATGACGGTCGGAAAAATGGGCGCGGAGCGCGCCGATTGCCCAAGCTGCACCCACACAAACCCTTGTCATCCCAGCCGGACGTCCATCAGGGATGACAAGGAGATCGACGTCAGCCCTTCGGCTTGCGCTTCAGCGTCGCGCCTTTTTCGAAGGGCTTGGCGCCATCCTTCTTGAAGCCGGGCTTCTTGCCGGCCGGCTTGTCATAGCCGCCGGCCTTCTTCTTGAAACCACCGGCTGCCGGCTTGCGCTTGCGGGCCCAGGAGCTGTCCTCGCCCTTGTCGGGGCGGGCATTGGGATTGGTCAGATCGCCGGCGGGGCGCGCCTTGGCAGCGGGACGGTCGTCGCTGGACGAGGACGGCTTGTCAGCACGCGGACGGCGCGGCTTGTCGTCCTTTTTCCAATCAGACTTGTCGGCCCGGGGCTTTTTCTCCCAGGGCTTGTCATCGCCCGTCAGAGGCGTGTCGGCGCGGTCCTGGTGCGGTTTCGGCTTGCCCTTGAAGGGGCGGTCGCCATCGGCTTTCTTGCCATAGGGTTTCTTGTCGCCGTAGGGCTTCTTGTCGCCGTAAGGTTTCTTGTCGCCGTAGGGTTTCTTGTCCCCGTAGGGCTTCTTCTCATACGGTTTTTTCTCGTAGCGCGGCGTGTCGCCACCGGCCTCGTCGCTGGCGCGCTGATCGTGCGGCTTGCGGTCCTCATAGGCGCGCGGCGCGCTGTCATCGCGATTGCGCTTGATCGGATACCCGTCGCTATCGGTCTCGCGATGGCGGCCTTTATCGCGGTGACGCATTTTCGGGGTGCGGGCATCGGTCGGGCCGTCATTGGGACCGGCGCGTTGCAGCTCGGACCCGTCATCGGGTGAGACACGGATATTGTTCTCGCCGCCACCATTCTCGGCCAGGGCCTTGGTGAAGCGCTCGGCATGCTCGGCATCGATCTCGAACCGCGTTTCGGTTTCGCCAATCTGGATGGCGCCGATCTCGCGCTTGGTCACATGTCCAAGGCGGCAGATCAGGGGCAGCAGCCAGCGCGGCTCGGCCTTGGCCTTGCGACCGGCAGACAGGCGATACCAGACACTGGCCTTGAAATTCTCGCGCGGTTTACGCTCGGGACGGTCATTCTGCGCCGCCGGGCCGGACAGAAGGTCCTCGGCCGAGGGCAGGGTCGCCATGCGGGCGCGCAGGAAAGCGGCGGCCAGCTGCTCGGCGGTAAACTTCTCGAGCAGGGCGTCGGTGTCGACCTTCATCGCCTCATCGACTGCCTCGGTGAGGATCGGGTCGGCCATCAGGCGTTCGCGGTCGCGGGCGCGGACATCATCCGAGCTCGGCGCTTCGGCCCATTCGGCCTGCAGCTTGGCATCGCGCAGAAGGCGGTTGGCGCGGCCGCGGCGGGTGTGCGGGACAATGATCGCGCAGACGCCCTTGGCACCGGCCCGGCCGGTCCGGCCCGAGCGGTGCAAAAGGACGTCGGAATTGGTCGGCAGGTCGGCGTGGATGACCAGTTCCAGACCTGGCAGGTCGATACCGCGGGCGGCGACATCGGTCGCCACACAGACGCGGGCGCGGCCATCGCGCAGGGCCTGCAGGGCGTGGGTGCGCTCTTTCTGGGTCAGCTCGCCGGACAGGGCGACCGCTGCAAAACCGCGATTGCCGAAACGGGCCGACAACCGGTTCACCGCTTCGCGGGTGGCGCAGAAGATGATGGCGCGCTCGGCGTCGTAATAGCGCAGCACATTGATGATCGCATTCTCGCGATCGGACGGGGCGACCGACAGGGCGCGGTATTCGATATCGGCGTGCTGGCCGCGCTCGGAGACCGTCGAAATGCGCAGGGCATCCTTCTGGAAACGGCGGGCAATGTCAGCGATGGCGCGGGGCACGGTGGCCGAGAAGAGCAGGGTGCGACGGCTCGCAGGCGCCGCGTCGAGAATATATTCAAGGTCTTCGCGGAAGCCGAAATCGAGCATCTCGTCGGCTTCGTCGAGAACCACGGCCTTGAGCTGTGACATGTCCAGCGCGCCGCGTTCGATATGGTCGCGCAGACGGCCCGGCGTGCCGACCACGATATGGCAGCCACGCTCCAGCGCCTTGCGCTCGGCTCGCGGATCCATGCCGCCGACACAGGAGGCGATCTGACCGCGCGCCTCGCCATACAGCCAGGCCAGCTCGCGCTGGACCTGAAGCGCCAGCTCGCGCGTCGGCGCAACGATCAGGGCCATCGGCAGGTCGGGCCGGTTGAACTGGTCGTCATCGCCCAGCAGGGTCGGCGCCAGGGCCATGCCGAAGGCGGCGGTCTTGCCCGAGCCGGTCTGGGCCGAGACCAGCAGGTCGCGCCCGTCGGCCTCTTCCGCGATCACGGCGGACTGGACTTCGGTGAGGGCAGAATAGCCCTTTTTCTCAAGCGCAGCGGCAAGCGCCGGCGCAATGCGGGGATTCAAGGTCATATAAAGCTGTTTCCAGTGCCAAGTGCCGGCCACACCCATCAGCGGCCGGGTTCCATCGTCGTCCCGGTAAGGGCGCCGATAGGGCGACTGGCCGGAATAATCAGGGCTTTAGCACGAGGTAGGTCGAAAAGGCCAATCGCGCGTCAGCAGGACGGGCATGCAGATGTGGGGGTGAGGTTATGCGGGGGCTACCGCTCGGAACGAATCTTTTCCATGGCGGCATAGGATTCTGACCAGGCAGACGGTTCCGAGTATCGGGATCGGTACTCGCGAGCTTCGTCATCCGAAAGACGCTGATACCAGACAAAAAACTTCGAAACATAGCTGGGCACTTCGCCTCGATCATGAGTGTCAAAGTGCGTTCTTGGTCGATAATCCGGATATTTGATCCAAGGTGGTTCCATTGCTTCCGCGCCGAGAATTGCCAGGTCCCTGTCATTGATCGCGCCCGCGGCGCACAGACCGCCATATACCGCTTGCCGGGAGTTCGCCGTATCCGGTTCTTCAGGTCAAGGGCCTGACGGGCCGCTGCGCGGTTACACCCTTGACCTGAAGAACCGGATACGGCCCGCTGGCTGACAAGTGATTTATGGATGGATCTGCGTCAGGCGCGTTGGGACACCGTCTGCCAGCAAGACCTGTCCTCATTCCCACCGTCATCCCCCTGTCGTGGCGGAGCCGCGATCCGGGGGACCTCAGCGCTTGGGGCGCGCGGTGAAGTGGTGAGGTCGGGGTCAGCACTGCGAACCTGGTAGCCGAGGCCCGCCTCAACCCCGCCCTACCTTTTATCCGCCTGCAGGATCAGCTTGCGATAGTCATTCAGATCGCCGTCATAGCGGTTCGCGCGGCCATTCTTGACCAGCCAGAGCTGGTCGGCGGTGCCTTCGGCGAGATAGACGTCGTGGGTGATCAGGACGACGGCGCCGTTATAGTCATTGAGGGCGTAGATCAGGGCTTCGCGGCTGTCGATATCGAGATGCGAGGTCGGTTCGTCGAGGATCAGGATATGCGGTTTGTCCAGGGACATCAGGCCCAGCAGGAGCCGGACTTTCTCGCCACCTGAGAGTTTCTCGATATTGGTCTCGACCTTCTCATGCGGAAAGCCCATCGCGGCGGATACCGCCCGGCAGCGCGACGGGGGCGTGCCTTCGGGCAGGGCGTCGCGGACATGGTCGAGCACGGTCTCGCCGGGATGGAGCTCATCCATCTGGTCCTGGGAGAAATAGCCGATGCGCAGGGAGCGGGCAGCGGTCCGTTCGCCGGCCATGAGCGGCAGTCGCCGGGCGATGGATTTGACCAGTGTGGTCTTGCCCTGGCCATTGGCGCCGACAATGGCGATGCGGTCATCGGGATCGAGGCGCAGATCAACCTTGTCCAGAATTCTCGCGTCTTCGCCATAGCCGACCGACGCATCGCGCAATTGCAGCAGCGGGGCGGCGAGCTTGTCGGTCGAGGTGGGGAAGGAAAACGGTGTTGTCCGCTCGGCCAGGGGGATGCTGATTTCCTGCATCTTCTGCAGCCGTTTCACGCGTGACTGGGCCTGGCTGGCCTTGGAGGCCTTGGCCCCGAACCGGTCGACGAAGGATTGCAGATGGGCGCGGTCGGCTTCCTGTTTGGCGCGCTGGCTTTCCAGCAGCGCCGTCTTGGCGGCGCGCAGTTTCAGCCAGGCGTCATAGCCGCCCGGCGAGATCGACAATTGCTTGTGCTCCAGCGCCAGGGTGTGGGTGACGCAACGGTTCAGCATCTCGCGGTCGTGCGAGACGATCAGCACGGTGTGGGGATAGCGCTTGAGATAGGTTTCCAGCCAGGCCGCGCCCTCGAGGTCGAGATAATTGGTCGGCTCGTCGAGCAGGAGGAGGTCGGGCTCTGAAAACAAGACACCGGCAATGGCGGCGCGCATGCGCCAGCCACCGGAAAACTCGCGTGTCGGACGCGACAGGTCGGCATCGGAAAATCCCAGACCCATCAGGACTTCCGCGGCGCGCGCTTCGGCCGACCAGGCATCAATATCGGCCAGGCGCTCGAAGATTGCGGCGATCCGGTCGGGGTCGGTCGCGGTTTCCGATTCCTGCATCAGGGCATGACGCTCGGCATCGGTGGCCAGCACGACGTCGAGAATGGTCATGTCGGAGGGCTGAACCTCCTGGGCGACCCAGCCCATGCGGGCCCCGCGTTGCAGCCGGATCGGCGAATCCGAAGACGGCTGGTCGATCTCTTCGCGGATCAGCTTCAAGAGGGTCGACTTGCCGGTGCCATTGCGGCCGACAAGGCCGACTTTCCAGCCGCCGGAAATCTGGGCCGAGGCATTCTCGAACAAGGACCGTTCGCCGATGCGATAGTCGAGATTGGAAATCGTAAGCATCGTGTCGGCCGTACTTTCACTGCGCGGGCGGGAAGGGTGGTGGCAGAGCCAAATGGCCAACGCCAGACGAGCGCGTGCCGGACATCAGGTCCGGCTTCTTGGCGCGGTCATACCCGCTGCAGTGCAACATGCCCAGTGCCGGATGCGGCGCGCGGGCGTTGACTGGGGATTTACGGGGCTGTCGGCTCGGGCGCGGAGGTGCTCGAGAGGTCGCGTTGGTCGCCGCCGAGCAGGAAGGCCAGCGCCGCAGCGAAGTCACCGATCTCGATGTAATGGCTGGCAATGATGCGACCGTGGCGGTCCATCAAGTCGATACGGGCGGCCTCACGTGGATCGCGGGCGGCGAGGGCGTCGGCGGCGCTCATGGGAAAGTCGAACACGGTCGCGCCGCCTTCGGTACCGGCCAGCGTGGCAGCAGCCGAGCCCGTGTCCCGGCCCCGGGCCCAGATACGGGTCTCGGCAAATCGCGGCGGGGTCCAGCGCGCCCATGCGGCATTGGTCGGACCGGTATAGGCGCCGCCCATCGTGGCATCATAAAGTGTCGGCTGACGGTCCATGTCGCGCAGGACCAGAATGGCCGAGGTCGCGTCGGGCTGACCGGCCAGGGCAAAGCTCAGCTGGCGGCGATCATCGCGCGTGCTGACGCCAATCGTGAAATCGCCCTGGTCCTGTCTGATCGACCAGACTGCCATGTCGGGCATGACATTCCGGCTCGCCGTCCAGGTGAAATGGCTGCCGGGGAAGTCCATTGCCGGAATTCGGACCCAGCCGATATAGGCACTGATCACGCGATGCTGGAGGTCGGCGACCGCCGTGTCGGCGCAGGAAATTCCGGCGGCCTGACGGTGCAGGTCGGCGGTATAGTCCTCCAGTGACTGGCGGCTGATGCCTTCGCGCAGGAGCAGGCCGCGGGCCTGGAGGCGACCCGCCTCCAGCGCATTGCGCTGACCGGCGGTAAACAGGTGGCAGCGATCATCGACCGCAAGGGCGAGCTGGCGCTCGCCGAAAATGCCGACGGCGACATCATCGGCCAGGGCTGAAGCCCCGACACCGGTCAGGCCGAGGGCCAGTCCGAGGGTGATGGCTTTGATGAAGGCGCGCATGACAGATCCCGCTTGCATGGGGAGATGTCTAGCAGGCGTGGTTTGATGCGGCGTGAAGAAGGGTGGTTAATTCTCTGCAAATTCAAACACTAGGATTGCGCAGATACCCTTTTGCGACGACCGAAGAAGCCACGCAGCAAGAGCAGGAAAGCCGCACCGAAAAGCAGGAAGGCGGCATCGCGCGTGTGATCGAGGGCAAATTCCCGGGCGCGCTCGGACAGGGTTGGTGCGACCACCGCATAATCGAGCGCCGTGACACCGCGCGCACTCCAGACCGCGGCGCGACCTTCAAGGGCCATCCACAAATCCGAGCGGGCGAGCGAGCGTCCGGCGGCCTCGAATGAGGCGATGTCCGGCGCGGTCAGCGTGGCGATCCAGCGGCTCTGATTGGCCTGGTCGCGGAAGAGCGAGGCGACCCCAATCCCGACTTCCGTGCCGGCTTCGACATCACCGGCATCGGCATAGGCTGCCGCAGCGAGGCGCATCAGGCCGCGCTGGCCGCGCGACCGTTCGGCCGCGCGCAGGGCGGCACGAAGCTCGGCCGGGGCATTGTGGTCGATGGCCGGGATCTCGGTCGAACCCGGGCCGATGACGAGGAGATTGTGATTGGCCGGAGCGGTGTCGTCGGCATCGCCATACCAGGCATAGAGCCAGGCTTCGCCACTGATCAGGGCGGCGCGGGCGAGCACCGAGAGGGCTCCATGACGATCGGCGTCAAAACGGGTCGAGAACTGGACCGCGGTGCGCGAGCCCTGGTCCGCCGAGAAGGGCAGGCCGCTATCGGCAAAGGTCCGCAGATCGGCATTGGCGTGCAGGGTGCGGGCATCGCGTATCTGGCGGGTGCCCAGACGTGTGGCGGTCATGGCATCGGCAGCGAGGAAGCTGCGCTGATAACCGGCAAAGGAGCGGGCGGCCATCAGGCGTGCGGCCGCGGTGGCCTCGTCCAGATTGCGACCGGTGATGACGAGGTGCGGGACGCCGTCATTGTGGAAGGCGATCTCGGGGCCATTGGACTGGTCGCCGGACCGCAGGGCCGCACGGTCCTCGGGAGCCAGGCGCGCATTGTCGGCGATGCGCACGACAAGGTCGGCCTCGTCGGCATTGGCGGTGAAAAGCGGGACCTGGCCGGCGCGAAGGGCGAGGCCCTGGGCAACCAGCGCTTCCAGCGTCACACGTTCGCGGCTGGCATCGGTCAGGAGGGCGATGCGGCGCGGGGCGGCGTAATGGGCACCGAGGGCTGCTTCCAGATCGCCCAGCGTGTCGATCGCGGCGACCGGTTCGAGGGTCAGGCGCATTTGCGAGCGCCGGGCATCGACGATCCAGCCGGCAGCCGGGGTATCCGTGGTGTAGGCAATTTCGAGCGTGTTATCGCCGGCACGGAAGTCATCGGAGAACAGCGCGAAGCGCGCTTCCATGGCCCGGGCCTGCGGACGGATGGTGATGGCTTCACCGCCATTGACCGAGACATGGATCAGTCCGGCGGTGCTGTCGCTGGCCGGGCGGGCGGCGAGGCGGAGCCAGGCTTGCGTTGTATTGACATGCGGCGGCAGGGCGAAATGAATCTCGGCCCGTTCGCGCGTTGTGGAGAGGATGAAGGCGTTGGATCCGCCATCGAGGTCAGCGAGGCTGCGCTCTTCCGTATTGACCGGAATCGCGTCAACTGCGGCAGCTGTCGGCGTGTCCTGTGCCCAGACGGCAAAACTGCCGGACGCGACGATGGCCAAAGCGGCGACCGCAGACGACAATACTCTTACAAACATGAAACGCTCCCTCACCCCATTTACAGATTATTAAGCAATTGGGCGGCCAGCAAACGAAATGAGCGCTCTGAAATCGAAATTCTGGCTGGATGCCTTGATACGCAGGGCTGAATCGGCTTTTGCCTCGGCCTATGTGATTCGCCGGGGAGACGAAGATGCGGGCGCAATACTCGTGAAAGTGGTATCGGGACCGCAACTGGCACACCTCTATGTGCCGTCCCGGGACGATCAGGGTGAACGCATCTGGACCCGCCGCTCGGAGACCGATGAGGCGAGCCTGGATGCCTATTGCCACAAACGGGCCGGCCAGGATCCGGATATCTGGATTGTCGAGATCGACGACCGGCAGGGCCGGCACTTCCTCACCGAGCCGGTAGATATTCTTTAACCGGCCCGGGTTAGAATGGACAGTGTTCAAATTGCTCTCAGTCCTTCGGGTTCGCCATGTTGTTTTTGTTCAACGATGTCGTTTTCGATCTGGGTGATCTGAACGGGGTTCTGCGCTCCGGCCAAATCCCGCTCACGCTCGAGCAGATCGAGACTTTGACCGCCGCACAGCTGAACGGGCTGGTGCGTGAAGCGATTTTTGCCGATCCGAATATCGCCCAGACCAGGCCGGACCATGTCCGCCATCTGGTGGCCCTGATCAGCTTCGTCGCACCCGGTGCCAACGCCCTGCTGGCCGTTCGTCCCGAGGGTGCAGAAGTGCCGGCCGAAGTCGGTTTGCGCTATGCCAATGTCATGCTCACCACGCTGGCCTCGCTGTGGAAGGACCAGCAGCTGGGCTATCTGACGCCAGGGCAGATCAATGACCAGGTCTGGCTCGCCGCGTGAGGTGACTTGCGCGCGGGGGCGGTAACAGGGTAACCGGACGCCCTGCATCACCTGTGAGCCCATCATGACGACCCCGACTTCGAACGCTCCGGCCCCGACTTCGAAAGCTCCGGAATGGGCGCGCCGCCGCTCTTTCGCGATCATCTCCCATCCCGATGCCGGTAAAACCACGCTGACCGAGACACTTCTGCTGTCTGCCGGCGCCATTCGACTCGCCGGTCAGGTCCGGGCGCGCGGCGAGAGCCGCCGCACCCAGTCGGACTGGATGAAGATCGAGCAGGAGCGCGGTATTTCCGTGTCCGCCTCGGTGATGACCTTTGAGCACCGGGCCCTTCTCTTCAACCTGCTCGACACGCCGGGCCACGAGGACTTTTCCGAGGACACCTATCGCACGCTCACTGCGGCCGACAGCGCCATCATGGTGCTCGATGCGGCCAAGGGCGTGGAGCCACGGACGCTGAAACTGGTCGAGGTCTGCCGCCTGCGCGACATTCCCATCGTCACCTTCATCAACAAGATGGACCGCGAAGCGCTGGACCCGGTCGACCTGCTGGAAGACATCCAGGACAAGCTCGCGCTCGACACCGTACCGATGCAATGGCCGTCCGGTTCGGGCAATCGCTTCAAGGGCGTGCTCGACCTCAAGACGAAGAATGTCGTCGGGTATCAAAAGCCTGGCGATGATCGCGATGACACCGCCGCCAGCCCGCGCTGGGCGCTCGACGGCAATGAAGTCCGCGAGCATCTCTCCGAGGAGGAGGTCGCGGAACTGGAAGAAGGCGCCGAAGTTGCTGCCGAGCTCTGCCCGGCCTTCAAGATGCAGAGTTTTCTGGAAGGTCACATGACCCCGGTCTTCTTCGGCTCGGCCCTGCGGGGATTCGGCGTGCGCGAATTGCTGGACGGGCTGGCCGACATCATACCGGGACCGGCGGCGATGGCCGCGATCAAGAATGGCCAGAATGTCGAGCTCGAGCCGGGCGGCAAGGAAGTCGCCGGTTTCGTTTTCAAGGTGCAGGCCAATATGGACCCCAATCACCGCGACCGGGTCGCCTTCGTGCGCCTGTGTTCCGGCGTGTTCAAACGGGGCATGAAGCTGAAGACCGAGGCGGGCAAGCAGCTCACCGTGTCCTCGCCCATCCTGTTTTTTGCCCAGGACCGGGAGATTGCCGATGAGGCCTTCGCCGGGGATGTGATGGGTGTGCCCAATCACGGGACCTTGCGGGTGGGGGACAGCCTGTCGGAGACGGGCAAGCTGCGTTTCTCCGGCATTCCCAATTTCGCCCCGGAAATCCTGCGCCGCGCCCGCCTGGCCGATCCGCTGAAGGCCAAGCATCTGAAGAAAGCGCTGGAAAGCCTGGCCGAAGAAGGGGTGACCCAGCTCTTCCGGCCAACCCTCGGTGGTGATTTCATCGTCGGGGCTGTTGGTGCGCTGCAGATCGATGTGATGCGTGAGCGCGTCGCCGCGGAATACGGGCTCGAGGTCGATTTCGAACCGGCCCCCTATGACACGGCCCGCTGGGTGACCGGCGCGCGTGACAAGATCGAGGCCTTCGCCGACCGGCACAAATCCGCCATGGCCGAGGATATCAATGGGGATCCGGTCTTTCTCGCCAAATCGGCCTGGGAAGTGTCCTATTCGGAAGAGAAATTCCCCGACCTCACCTTCCACCGCGCCAAGGAGCGTTCGGCATGAGCAGTGCGGCAGAGGCCGGCGACAGCCTGATGGCCCAGCTTCAGGATTTGTGGGCCATCGCAATTGACGTCTGGAACACGTCTTTTCTTGGCATCAATGTCGGTCAGGGCCTGTTCGCGCTTCTGATTGTCCTGGTCGGAATTATCGCACGCGGCATGATCGCGCGCTGGCTGATCGGCGCTCTCAAGCGTCTTGCCCTGCGCACCGAGACCACATTCGACGATGCCGTGGTCGACGCAGTCGCCGGTCCGATGAAGCTGGTCCCGGTGATCATCTCGCTCTTTTTTGCCCTCAATGTCCTGCAGATCGGAGCCGAGGGTGCCGTTCGCGGCCATCAATTCGTCCAGTCCCTGGTCGTGATCGCGCTCTTCTGGGCCCTGCATAATGCTGTCGGCCCGCTGGCGCATGCCCTGAAGGGGCTGCGCAATGCGTTGACGCCGGTGATGATTGACTGGCTGACCAAGGCGCTGCGCATCGTTTTCATCATTGTCGGCGCCGCCGCCGTCCTGCAGGTCTGGGACATCCCCGTCGCCGGTATCGTCGCCGGTCTCGGCCTGTTCGGTGTGGCCATCGGCCTGGGCGCCCAGGACCTGTTCAAGAATCTCATCGCCGGCATTCTCATCCTGACCGAGAAGCGTTTTCTGCCCGGCGATTGGGTCAAGGTGGACGGGATCGTCGAGGGCACGGTCGAGGAGATCAATTTCCGCTCCACCGTGGTGCGCCGGTTCGACAAGGGGCCGGTCTATGTCCCGAACTCAAAACTCTCGGACAATGCGGTGACCAATTTTTCCCGCATGACCCATCGCCGCACCTACTGGATCATTGGCGTGCGTTACGATGCGACGGCGGATCAGCTGCGGGAAATCCGCGACAAGGTGCTCGGCTATGTCCAGTCGCATCCGGAATACGCCCAGGCGCCGGAAGTCTCGACCTTCATGCGGGTCGACAGTTTCGGCCCGTCCTCGATCGACTTCATGCTGTATTGCTTCACCAGGACCACCAATTGGGGTGAATGGCTGCGCCTGAAGGAGGATCTCGCCTTCTTCATCAAGGAAACGGTCGAAAATGCCGGCACCGAATTCGCCTTCCCATCGACCAGTGTCTATGTGGAAAGCGGCGCCGAGGTCTTCACCCCGCCAGGCGATGATGGCGCGAAGGCTGTACTGGCGAATGAGGCCGGCAAGGGCTGACCGGGACGCAAGTCCGGGACCTCGCTGGCGGCGACCACATAGGTTTCCGCCCTGCACAGGTTTCCGCCCTGCGTCCCGCCTGCGCGGGACATCCGGCAGGGATGACAGGGGAAGGGGGCGGCTCACCCCTTCGGCAAAAGTCCTGCGTCGCGCCGCAAGGCCTGCGCCGCACCGGCATTGAGCTGCCAGTCGAGATCCGTGGCGACATCCGGCACTGCGCCCCAGGCCGTCAGGAAGGCGGATCGGGCGGCCTGCAATTGTTGATGCAGGATCTGGCAGGCCAGGTCATCCGGATCGAGCCCCTCGGCCCGGGCCCAGCTGGCGGCATTGCCCGCGGCTTCCAGCTCATCAAAGCCGCGCCCGATCAGGACCAGTGCCAGGCGGGCATCGTGGGTGCCCAGATCGCCGTACTCGTCAAACACGGTGATGCGCAGGGGCGGCAGGGTCTCACTGTGGACGAGAATGTCGACCGCATCGCCCTCCAGCACCGCAAACTCGGACGGCAAAACCTCCAGCCGAACGCCTGTCCGGGCGAGCCAGGTTTCAAGCTCGCCAATGGCGCGGGTTGCAATCTCAGGGTCGACGGCCTTGGGCATGCCGAAAGACTGGCATGACCGTGTCGAACAGGGAAGCGCGCGTACCGGGCCGGGCCTTTGCGCATTCCGGCGCTTGGTCGACTGTATCAAAACACATGTAGCTATATGAGGTGAGGCTGTGACAGGCTTGAAAATCCGCGCGATCGGCAATTCGCAAGGCGTTGTACTGCCGCGGGCCCTGCTGGATCGGTACAAGCTGAGGGCGGGTGACGTGCTTCATGTGACCGAGGCGCCGGACGGGTCGATGCGGCTCACCCCGTATGACCCTGCCTTCTCGGAACAGCTCGAAGCGGCAGAGGAAGGCATGGTGGCCTATCGCAATGCCTTGCGTGAACTGGCCAAATGAGTGCCCCCAAATGTTTGTCTCCAGCCGTCGTCAGGGCTGTGCACGACATTCAGATTTCCGAGCATGGCGGTGCGGCGGGTGTGAGAGATGCCGAGCGTCTCGACAGTTCGTTCGTTCGCCCATCACAGGCCCATGATTACGGGCTGACGGATCGGCATGCCCTGGCCGCCGGCGAGTCTTCCGAAGTCGATTATGCTGACGGGCTGAGGTCGCGAACGCGGCCAATCTCGGACAGCTAGGCCCTAGGCCGCCATGTCCCGGCGCATGCGCCAGAAGCGCATGGCGCGTGCGGCGTCGTCTTCGGAGATGCGCTCATACAGCTTGCCGAGCTCACGGGCATCGCGGAAGGCGTCTTCACTGCTGTGGTGCCGCAAAACCGCAAGGGTCACGAAAAGCGCCTTGTCGAAGCCAGCCGATTTGCAGATCAGGGCCAGCGGATCAATGCTGTCCTGTTCGATCGCGCGTTTCGCGGCGGTGTAGTCGACCCCGGTCATCTCGGCAAATCCGACATGACATTTTACATGCTCGCCTTCGCGAAGGAGGCGGGCCAGCAGGCCGCCATCGAGTTTCTTGCGCATCGCCATCGTACGGATGAATTTGCGCGCTTCCCCGATCTGCTTGTCGTCCTGGATACGGGCTGCCAGGCGGGCTTTCGAGACCGCCATGGCCTGGTCGATAATGGCCGGGTCGACGCTGTCGAAGCGTTCCATGATCTGGTCACGCAAATGGTTGCGCACGGTCAGCATCATGTCGGCGAGAATGTCGTTGGGCGTGTCGGTCCGCTTGACCAGCGGGCCTTGCAGGACTGCGGAGTTTTCCGCCCGTTCGGAGACAGTCTCGAAGGCTTCCCGGGAGATCTGCGCACCTTCATTCGAGATCAGCGTGGCGACGGTCTCGTCATCGCCGCGGCGGACAATCGTGTCGGACAGGCGCTCGGAGACTTCTTCGCGCCTGGACATGGCCTTGAGGTGGTCCTGACCGCCTTCTTCGGCGATGACCACCAGCTCGTCTTCGGACAGGACCGAGGATTGGGACAACATCGGGCCGGCGACCTGGATCGCGTCCCGGGCCAGTTGCAGGACCAGGCCGCGCGGCGCCAGCGGTGTGTCGGCAAAGCGGTGGGACAATTCCTCCCGCGCATCCACGGCGGTCTGCTCGGCCAGGGCGGAGAGGACTTCGTCAAACCGTCCGGAGACGGCGCTGTCGCGCTCCGGTGTTTCCTCGAAGAAGAGATCGGTCACCTCGCGCAACAGGGATCGCCGGCGATCACTCGATTTCTCGCGCGCCAGTTCGACCAGATTGTTGAGCTTGCTGATGACAGCCATGACCCACTCCAAGCGATGGTGAGACAGCAATCTGCCCGCCCCGGGTAAAAAAACTGTACGAGCGATGTTTCAAATTGTTCGCGAGTAGCGATTTCTCCGGAGATCGCTCAGTACGGCCCGCGCACTGTGGCGCGCAGGGCGACTTCCTCGCGGGGGCTGGGCGCGCGCTCGGCGGCGGCCTCGATACGGTCGCTGAGCTGGCTGGACAGGCCGGTAACACGGCCGGGCGCGCGGTAGGGCGTCGGCGCAGCGGAAAGCAGATGGCAAGCGGGATCGGTTCCCGTCAGTTCGGCCCGTGTCCAGACCCAGGATTGGCACTGACCATCGCCATTGCACAGCGCTGAGCAGGCCGTCGGGGTCAGGTCTTCCATCAGGATACGGACATAAACGGCGCCGCGGCGGGCATGGCCCTCCATCACGTCATCGGCCAGGGCGGATGCCGGGCAGGCGCTTGCACCCAGGCCGAGCAGAAGGCCGATGACCCGTCTCATGTGCCGACCTTGCGCAGGCCGGTCGGGCGGATGTCCGGGCGGGCCCGGCCGGGGACGGTTCGCTGTTCGAGATGCGGCAGAACGGCGTCGGCGGTCATGGGCTCGCCGATCAGATAGCCCTGGACATGCCGGGCGCCGAGTGTGCGCAGGATATGCATTTGGGCCTCGGTCTCCACACCCTCGATCACGCAGCCCAGATCGAGCGTCTGCGACAGGGAGAGCATGGTCCGCACAATCTTGAAGGACGAGCTGTCCTCCAGCATCTGGCTGACAAAGGACCGGTCGATCTTCAGCTTGGAGACTGGCAATTGCTGGAGATATTGCAGGGACGAATACCCGACCCCGAAATCATCCAGGGCCACCGAGTGGCCGGCTTCGGAGATCTGGTTGATGGCGCGACGGGCCTGGTTGAAATCGCTCATCATCGCGGTTTCGGTAATCTCGAACTCGATCCGCCGGGTCGGCAGGCCGCTGGCCTTCACCGTCTCCAGCACGCTGTCCATCGCCTGCGGGGACATCAGGTCGTGGGCGGACAGATTGAAGGAGAGGGTCAGCTCTTCCGGCCAGTCCTTCATCGCGGTCAGGGCCTTGGTCAAAAGGACCTGGGTCAGCGGCCGGATCAGTCCGGCGCGCTCTGCGGCCTGGATGAAGACGTCCGGCGACACCGTGCCCAGCTCCGGGGATTCCCAACGGGCGAGGGCTTCAAAGCCGATGACCCGGGATTTGACGAGATCGTATTGGGGCTGGAACTTGACCGTGAATTCTGTCTCGTAATTGCAGCGACGCAGCGCCTTGTCGACCTGGCTCGAGGCCATCATCTCGTGCTCGAGTGCGGCGTTGAAGAGAACCGCCTTGCCTTGCAGGGCCCGCTTGGCGAAATACAGGGCGTGGTCGGCGCGCTCCATGATGTCATGCGTCGACAGGGCCGGATCATCGCAGACCAGGAGCCCGACCGAGCCCGATCCCTTGCAGGTGTATTCGCCCAGCTCATAAGGCCGGGACAGCTGGGCTTCGATGCGGTGACCCAGCTGCAGCACGGTTTCGCTGCGCGTACAGGGCGCCGATGCGATCAAGGCGAATTCATCGCCTCCCAGACGGGCCGGCATCGCCGTGTCGCCAGCGATCAAGGTCAGCCGCTGGGCCACTGTCTTGAGCATTTCGTCGCCAGCCGCATGGCCATACGTGTCATTGACCGGCTTGAACCCGTCCAGGTCGACGAGGGCCAGCACAAAGGGCTCCCCATGGCTGCGCAGGCGGTCGAGGCGGGCTTCCAGTTCGATGAAGAAACTGCGGCGATTGGGCAGGTTTGTCAGCGTGTCACATTCGGCGAGATGGCGCGTTTCCGTGGCCAGGGCCTCGGCGATTTCACGATCTCGCACCGCGTCGAGCCGGGCCCGAACGGAGTCCAGGACCGCGCGCCGCATCACCAGTGACAGCGCGATTGCGGCGGCGACGCCGGAACACGCGATCCACAGATAATCGACCAGGCTGCCGGGCATGTTGAACTGGACCAGCGCCAGAAGGCTGGCGCAATTCATCGCGGTCGCGATGATGATCGTGCGCCGGCTCGGCAGCAGGGCCGCGAAGATTGGGATCATGAGCACCGTATAGGCGAGGTTCTCGACCTGAAAATAGAGCAATTGCTGCAGGTTGGAGTTCACGAACAGGCTCAGGCACAAAAGACTGCCGGCGACTTCAAGCTCGGCCGCCGTGCGGGATTGGCGAAGATATCGCCGGATGCCGATGGCGAGCAGGGCGGCGACCGAGACAGCCGATACCATCACCACGTGGTCACTCTCGCTCGGAAACAGCAGGCGCGTGACGAGATCGAACAGGAAATAGCCGAGGATGGCGACCGCCGTTCCGCGCAATAGCGGCAGATAGGCGATCGTGATTTCACGGCCCTGCGGAGGCGGCGCCGGCAAGGACGCCGCCGTCGGTGTCGTATTCGAGCCTGATAGGCGCATGTTTGCGTCCCGTGCTTGTCTGGCACCTTATTGGATCAAGCGCCTTAAATCGTGGATAAGCGGTCCGCTAAAATTCGAACTATCGGTGATTTTCTTCAAATTTGAACTGGCACCCGATGATTGAATTTCCGGGGTGACGGGGCTAGGAGCAGGCCTGAGGTGCCTGTCGGGACAGGGACGTCGGGATCTTTGCCGGGGCCTTTGGAGGGGATGCGGGTGAAAACTTTCGTCGAGAGTGCGGGATTTCGCAATTTCATCATGGCGCTGATCGTGATCAACGCGATCACCCTCGGTCTGGAGACCTACCCCTATGACGGGGTCTGGTTTACCACCTGGATGCCGCTCCTGGACCGCACCATCGTCGCCATTTTCGTGGTCGAGATCGCGCTGCGCCTGATCGTCTACCGGCACCGCTTCTTCATGAATGGCTGGAACTGGTTCGACCTCGCGGTGATCATCATCTCCATCCTGCCGGCGGCCGGCGGATTCTCGGTCCTGCGCGCGCTGCGCATCGTCCGGGCCTTCCGCCTGTTCTCGGTCATGCCGGACCTGCGCAAGGTCGTCGAAGCCCTGCTGCGCGCCATTCCGGGCATGGGGGCCGTGATGGCCGTGCTGGGACTGATGTTCTACGTCTCCGCCGTCATGGCGACGAAATTCTTCTCGGAAACCAATCCGGAACGCTTCGGGTCGCTGGGGGAGAGTGCCTTTGCCCTGTTCCAGGTGATGACGCTGGAGGGCTGGGCCACGGATGTCGCCATGCCGGTGATGGAATTCCATCCCTGGGCCTGGGTTTTCTTCCTCGTTTTCATTGTCCTGACCAGTTTTGCCGTCCTCAATCTCTTCATCGCCATCATCGTCGACAGCCTGCAGGCCAAGCATTTCGATGAGGAAGAGGCTCGCGATCTGGAAGCCGATGCCGACCGGGATGTCCTGCACGCCGAAATCGCGGCCATGCGGGGCCAGATTTCGGACCTGACCGCCCTGGTTCAGCGTTCGGTCGGCGACGCGTCCTCGGCCAGTATCGTCGAGAAGGATGCCGACAAGTCGGAATAGAAGGCTGCCAGTCTTTCTTCCCGCTCCGAGCGGGTGCGCGGGGCCGGGGCCGATAGCGCCCGGACCGGCAGATCGGCATGGACCTCGGTCATGTAGCGCTGCCAGATCGTGGCCGGCAGACCGCCGCCGGTGACATCATCCATCGGCGTGTCATCATCATTGCCGACCCAGACGCCCGCAATGTAGTCGGCCGTATAGCCGACAAACCAGGCATCGCGGAAAGACTGGCTGGTCCCGGTCTTGCCCGCCGCGGGACGATCGCCGAGCCGGGCCCGTCGCCCGGTCCCGGTCAGCACCACATCCTGTAACATGGTCGACATGGCCTGGGCCGTTTCAGCCGTCGTCGCCTGCCGGGCCGCGACCCGGTCATGCTCATAGAGGACGTCGCCCCGTGAATTGGTGATCGAGGTGATGAAATAGGGCTCGTGGCGCACCCCGTCATTGGCAAAGACCGCATAGGCCGACGTCAGTTCGAGCAGATTGACCTCGGCTGCACCCAGCGCGATGGCGGGCAGTTCGGGCAGGGGCGAGGCGATGCCGAAACGCCGCCCGACCTCGACCACACGGTCAATCCCGATCTGGTCGGCGACCTGGGCCGCGACTGTGTTGATCGAGCGTTTGAGCGCCTCCTGCAGCGTCACCAGCCCGCGGAAACCGCCGGAGAAATTCTGTGGCGTCCAGCCCTCCAGATCGATCGGTTCGTCCCACACGGCAGAAGACGGGTCATAGCCGGCCTCAAGGGCGGCGGTGAAAACGAAGGGTTTGAAGGCCGAACCGGGCTGGCGCTGGGCCTGGATGGCGCGGTTGAACTGGCTGGTTGCATAGTCGCGCCCACCGGCAAAGGCCCGGATCGCCCCGTCCGGCGCCAGGAGGACAATCGCCGCTTCGCCGGCATTCTGGGCCGCGCCGTCTTCGGCCAGGGTTGCGTCGATCAGGTCATGCGCGGCGCGGGCGAGGCCCGGGTCCAGCGTGGTGCGGATGACCAGGTCCGGCACGTCATCGCCGACCAGGCCGGTCGCCTCGCCCAGGGCATAGTCGAAGGCATGGCCCCAATTGGCGGTGGCACCGGGATCGGAGGTGTCGGCGACCGGGCTGGCCGGTTCGGCGATCGCCGCGTCATGCGCCGCCTGGTCGATGAAGCCAGCGGCCAGCATGGCGTCCAGTACGGTGGCGGCACGGGCCTGGGCGGCGGCAAGATTGACGGTCGGGTCGAGCCGGCTCGGCGCCTTGGGCAGGGCCGCCAGCAAGGCCGCCTCGGCCAGGGTCAGCTCGGTCGCCGGCTTGTCGAAATAGCGCTGTGCGGCCGCCTCCACGCCAAAGGCGCGGGCGCCCAGATAGATGCGGTTGAGATAAAGCTCGAGGATTTCTGTCTTGGTGAGATGGTCTTCCAGCTGCCGGGCCAGGCGCATTTCCTGGATCTTGCGACGCAATTGCCGGTCCGGCGAGAGAATGAGATTCTTCACCAATTGCATGGTGATGGTCGAACCGCCCTGGACCGACCGGCCAGCCCGGAAATTGACCCAGAGCGCCCGGAGAACCCCGCGCAGATCGACCCCGTCATGCGCGTAGAAGCGTTGGTCCTCGATCGCCAGGAAGGCTTGCGGCACATGCTCGGGCAGGGTGTCGAGACCGACCGCTCGAGCATAGAGCGGCCCGCGCACGGCCAGCACATGACCCTCGCGATCCTGCAGGGTCACCGACGGCTCGCGGCGCGTCGACCATAATTCGGAGGCTGAGGTCGGCGCTGCCGGCAGGTCATGGAAGGCCCAGTTCCAGCCCGTCACGCCCAGGATCGCGCCCAGCAGGACAAGCCCGCCCAGCACGCCACCCAGGATCACCCGATGCCGTTGCTCACGTCGATCGCGTTCCATCATGTGATCCGCGCGAAACGGCTCCTGATACATGCTATAGCCACCCCTCTCGGGCTCAGTCTAAAGCCTGCCAATCGAGGCCAAATTCAGGCGTTTTCAATGTCATTGCCTTTCTGGAAGATGAAATCTCTCGGCGAGATGAGCAAATCCGAATGGGAGTCGCTGTGCGACCATTGCGGCAAATGCTGTCTGATCAAGCTCGAGGATGAGGATACGGGCCTCAATCTGGACACGGATGTCGCCTGCAAACTCTATGACTGCAACAAGGGCGGCTGCCGTCACTATACCAACCGCCACACCCATGTGCCGGACTGTGTGGTCCTGACACCGGACAACGTCCCGACCCTCAAATGGATCCCGCAAACCTGCGCCTACCGCCTCATCGCCGAAGGCCGGGACCTCTATGACTGGCATCCGCTGAAAACCGGTGATCCGCAATCAACCCGCAAGGCCGGCATGTCCATCGCCGGCCGGGTGACCTCGGAAACCCAGTTCGCCGATCCCGACAGCGTGGACTGGGAGTCGCGGATCACGGAATGGCCGGGTGAGGGGGAGGAGGATTGAGGCCGGGTCAGTCTGACTGATGCGGTTTTTCATTTTTCCCGGGCGAAGACCCGGGACCGACCGACCATGCTTGGAGGCGATGAGTTTCCCGTTGGTCCCGGATAGCGCTGCCGCGCTTTCGGGAAAAATGTGTGAGTTGGGGCTTGCTGGTTCGATATCCCGCATTTTCACAATCCGCTTAACGACAACGAAACCGCCCACTCAATCGGGTGTTTCAAATGCGAGCCAAATTGGTCACAACGCCGGTCAGGCAGGGCGGTGCCACCAGCGCGTCCTTGATCCAGATAACCAGTGACCACGCCCGACGGGGCCTGACGGCGGGGATAAACCCGTCGCTATCCCTGCAACCGTCCCGAAGAACCCGTGACCGTCGAAGCGGTTGCGGGTTTTTTCCTGGCACTTATCCGACCGGTGACAGCGTCGGCCTATTGTTCGGCATGACTGGAAAACCCGGACGAGGCCGCCGCGACGCGGTCGACATATACCCCGCCTATCTGATGTTCCTGAATGGGATGAAGGTCCGCGAGATCGCCGCGGACCATGACCTCAGCGAGGCGCACATGCGCAAGCGCATCAATGAATTGCGAGCCCTGTCGGCGGCGGAACTGGATGCGCTCCACGAGACCGCGACGCAGCGCCGCCGCCGACAGATCGACATCGAGTTCCTGCGAGGGGATCCCGCCAAGGCGTCGAAACTGGCCACGGCCTATACCGCCGTGTGCCGGGTCGCGCGCCTGGATGGGGAGCGCGACCGCTTTGCACACACCCCGAACAAGGAGGCTGACAGCGATGACACCGCCGAACCTGCCTCTGTCCCCGACATCGAGTCCGATGCCACCCGACAGCTTGCTGGCGATGCGGCTGTCCTGCGTCGATGCCTGGTACAGGCTGAAGAAAGCCGGGGTGGCGATAGAGACACTCCCGATCTCGGCGCATCTGGACGCCGCCATCCGGGCCGACTTCCGCTACCGCGCGACGGGCCCGCAACTCCCGCCGCCGGGTGAGTGGCTGACCTGGCTCTTTCTGGGCGGTCGCGGGGCGGGCAAGACCCGCGCCGGGGCTGAATGGGTGCGCCACCGCGCGCTGCGCAGTGTCAGTCGCATCGCCCTGGTGGGGCCAACCTTCAATGATGTGCGCGAGGTGATGATTGAAGGCCCGTCAGGGCTGAAACATCTGGGCAGTCCGGACGAACAGCCGCGCTATGAGGCCAGCCGCAAACGCCTGGTCTTTCCCTCCGGCAGCCAGGCCTATGCCTTTTCTGCCGAAGATGCGGACGGGCTGCGCGGGCCGCAGTTTGACTTTGCCTGGGGCGATGAGTTCGCCGCCTGGTCGGATCCGCAACGTGTTCTCGACACGCTGCGCATGGGCGTCCGGCTGGGCGGCGTCCCGCAAATCCTGTTGACCACGACGCCGCGCCCCATTCCGGCGCTCAAGGCGCTGGTCCGGGCGGCGAGCGAGGACGGCGTGGTGCGTCTGACCCATCAACCGACCGCCGCCAATGAAGCCAATCTCGCTCCGGGCTTCGTCGCCGCCCTCAACGCCGCCTATGGCGGCTCCATGCTGGGCCGCCAGGAAGTCGAGGGCCTGTTGATCGATGATCCCGACGGCGCCCTGTGGACACGGGCCCAGATTGAGGCCACCCGACTGGCGGCGGGGCCAATGCCCGACCTGGACCGCATCGTCGTGGCGCTCGACCCGCCGACCACTGGCGGTCCCCGGTCCGATGAGTGCGGGATCGTGGTCGCCGGCGGTCATGGCGACGGCCCGGCGCGGTCTGCCATCGTGCTGGCCGATCTCTCCTTCGGCCCGGCCCTGCCGGCCGACTGGGCCGGACGGGCGGCGCAGGCCTTCGTGGATTATGACGCTGACGCCCTGGTGGCCGAGGCCAATCAGGGCGGGGAAATGGTCCGCGCCGTCCTGCACGCTGCAGCACCGGGTCTGCCTGTCCGCCTGGTTCACGCCTCGCGCGGCAAGCGGGCGCGGGCCGAACCCGTGGCCGCGCTCTATGCCGCCGGGCGGGTCCGCCATGCCCGGGCCTTCCCCGGCCTGGAAGACCAGATGTGTGCCTTCGGCGCACCCGAGGCCTCCAGGACCAGTCCCGACCGGGTCGATGCCCTGGTCTGGGCGATCAGCGAACTCCTGCTCGGCCGCACCGGCGCTCCAAGGCTGCGGCGGCTGTGACCGACCGTCTCGTCTGACCCGAAAATCCAAAGGAGCCCCCATGCCCCACTGGCTTGATCGCTTGTTTGGCCGGGAGGAGAAATCCGCCCTGTCGAGCCGTCTCATTGCCTTGACTGCCAGCGCGCAGACCGGCTGGTCGCCGCGCGCCCTGCCGGCGATGATGCAGGCGGGTTATGCCCGCAATGCCATTGTCCATCGCTGTGTCCGGCTGACCGCGGAAGCGGCGGCTTCGGTGCCGCTGATGGCGACTGACGGGGCCATCACGCGGCTCCTGGACATGCCCAATCCGGACCAGTCCGGGCCCGAGCTGTGGGAAAGTCTCTATGGTTATCTACAGCTGGCGGGAAATGCCTATCTCGAGCTTGCCAGCCTGGCCGACGAGCCGCGCACGCTCCACCTCTTGCGTCCGGACCGCATGCGCGTGCTGGCCGGTCCGACCGGTTGGCCGGAGGGTTGGGAATATGCGGCGGCGGGCCGCAAACGCCGTTTCCAGCGCGACCGCGTGTCCGGTCGCAGCCCGGTTTTCCACATCCGCCTCTTTCATCCCGGCGATGATCATTACGGGCTGTCCCCGCTGGAAGCGGTGGGGCGCTCGCTGGACTTGCACACGGCGGGCTCTGACTGGGCCCGGGCTCTCCTCGACAATGCGGCACGCCCGTCCGGCGCGCTGGTCTTCAAGGGCGAGAATGGCCAGCTTTCGCCGGATCAGTTCGACCGGTTGAAGGCCGAGCTGGAAGCCAGCCATACCGGCCCGAACAATGCCGGGCGGCCGCTGCTTCTGGAAGGCGGGCTCGACTGGACACCGATGGCGATGAGCCCGGCGGAGATGGATTTCACCACAGCCCGCCGCGAAGCCGCGCGCGAGATCGCGCTGGGGCTGGGCGTTCCGCCGCTTCTGCTCGGTCTGCCGGGCGACAATACCTATGCCAATTACGCCGAGGCCAATGCCGCCTTCCTCCGCCAGACCGTGCGGCCCCTGGTGACGAAAATGGCCCGCGCCCTGAGCGTCTGGCTGCGGCCCTGGTCCATTCCCGGTCTCGAGATCAAGCCGGACTTCGCCGCGCTCGAGGAGAGCGGGGAGGCCAGGCATGCGTGAGATGGACAATTGGACGGTCCAGAAACAGGTCACCCTCGGCCTGATCTTCGCCATCGCCCTGCAGACCTCCGGCGCCCTGATCTGGTCCGGCCGGGTCGGTGAACGCCTCAACCAGCTCGAACAGATCAGCGACCGCCAGAGCCCGCTCGCCGAACGCCTGGCCGGCCTGGAAGCGGAAATGCGCCTGGCCCGTGAGAGCCTGGTGCGGATCGAGCGCCGGATGGAGGAGTGAATTCTCTCTGCGATCCATGGCTGATTGCGCGCCGGCAGCGCCCGGATTCCACGTGATCTCCCGCCGTTCCGAACACCACTCATTTTTCCCGGGCGTAGACCCGGGACCAACCGAACGCGCCTTGAAGTGCTGAGTCTCCCGTTGGTCCCGGATAGCGCTGACGCGCTTCCGGGAAAAATGCGGATCTTTACCCGCCGATACACCATCCCCCAACAAGGACATCCCCCTCATGACCGACACCCTCGCCATCGAGGGTCATGCGAGCCTGTTCGGGCTGGCTGACCTGGGCGGCGATGTGGTGGCGCGTGGCGCTTTTGCCGCCTCGCTCGCCACTCGTCGCACCATCCCGATGCTGTTCCAGCACGACCCGTCCGAGCCGATCGGTGTGTGGACCGCGATCCGCGAAGACGCGCGCGGCCTGCATGTGCGCGGTGAGATCCTGACCACCGGCCCGCGTGGCCGCGCCGCCGCGACCCTGGTCCGGCGCGGTGCGGTGGACGGGCTCTCCATCGGCTTTCGCACCCGTGCTTCGCGGCCTCGCGAGGCGCGCGGGCGGGTGCTGACCGCGCTCGATCTCTGGGAAGTGTCCATCGTGACTTTCCCGATGCTGCCCCAGGCGCGGTTGCGTCTTGCGGCTCCTGAGCCGTCCCGCGTGGCGGCCTGATCCCGCCAATCCCCAATCCCTTCACCCAAGCAGGAGTTCCCATGCACAAGGAAACCAAGATGACGGACAGCACCGCCGAGAGCCGGGCCGTGATGGGCGAGCTGCTCGCCGCCTTCGAACAGTTCAAGCAGGCCAATGACCAGCGTCTCGCCGAGATCGAGACCCGGGCCGCCGCTGACGTCTTGCTGGAAGACAAGGTCGCCCGTATCGACCAGGCGCTGGACGTCCAGAAGTCCGTGCTCGACCGGCTGGCTCACGAGGCCGCCCGGCCGGGTCTTGCAGCGGGGGGTGAACCCTCCGCCGCGGCGCGCGGCTTCTCCGCCTATCTGCGCCGCGGCGAGATTGGCGAGGGCAAGTCGCTCAATGCCGGCACGCCGGGCGAGGGCGGGCATGTCGTGCCGGTCGAGACCGAGGCGCGCATTGACCGTCTGCTGGCCGAAGCCAGTCCGATCCGGGCCATTGCCAGTGTCCGCCAGACGGCCTCCGGTGTCTTCCGCAAACCGGTCTCGCGCGGCGGCGCGGCGACCGGCTGGGTGTCGGAAAGCGCGGCCCGTCCGCAGACCGATGCGCCCGGTCTGGAACTGATCGAATTTCCCGCCGCCGAGCTCTACGCCATGCCGGCGGCGACCCAGCAATTGCTCGATGATGCCATGGTCGATGTCGAGACCTGGCTGGCGGAAGAAGTTCGCGACGTCTTCGCCGCCCAGGAAAGCGCTGCCTTCATCGCCGGCGACGGCATCAACAAGCCGCGCGGCCTGCTGGACTACACGGCGGTGGCCGAGGGCAACCAGGCCTGGGGCGAGCTGGGCTATGTCGCCACGGGCACGGCGGGCGGATTTGATGCCGACGACCCCGCCGATGCGCTGATCGATCTCGTCTATGCCCCCCGGACCGCCTATCGTGCCAAGGGCCGTTTCGTGATGAACCGCCAGACGGTCTCCGCCGTGCGCCGTTTCAAGGATGCCGACGGCAATTATCTCTGGCAGCCGGCACTGGGCGAGGGCGCGAGCTCGACCCTGCTCGGCTACCCGGTCACCGAGGCCGAGGACATGCCCGATATCGGCACCGACAGCGTCTCCATTGCCTTCGGGGATTTTGGCCGCGGCTATCTCATTGTCGACCGCCAGGGCGTGGAAGTCCTGCGCGACCCCTTCAGCGCCAAACCCCACGTCCTCTTCTACACCACCAAACGCGTCGGCGGCGGGGTGCAGGATTTCGAGGCGATCAAGCTCTTGAAGTTCGGGGTGAGCTGATCTCCCCGAACTTGCCCAGTTTCATCGTCATCCCCCGGCTTGTCCGGGGGACCTCAGCTCGCCCGTCGACAAGGAAGCGCAAGTCCCCCGGATGCCCGCTTCGCGGCCACCGTGGGATGACGGTGTTTTGTGGTAGTCGGTGTAACGCGCGTCTGCGCTTACCCCGCCATTCATCCCTTGCCGGGACCTCGCCGTATCCGGTTTTCCAGGTCAAGGGCCGCAACGCGGCCGCTGCGCGGTTCCACCCTTGAGCTGGAAAACCGGATACGGCCGGCTGGCCGACAAGGCTTGAATGGATCAGTCCGCGCCGGGGCGCCTGTTGTTTGCCTTGTTCGCCAGAGCGTCCCGCATCGCCGCTTCGGCCGTGTCGCTTGCGTCCCTGGCTGGAAGCTCTTCGTCTTTTCGTGGTCGAAAGATGGTTTCCATGAAGATGGTGACGCCGATGGTCGGGGCTCCGAAGACGGAGCCGATCAGGATGTAGACGGCGAACTGGGGCATCGCCTCGGGAGCCCAGATCGCCCACGCGGCCAGGCCCAAGGTCAGGCCGATCCATATCGCCAAGCCGATCAGTGCCATCTTCGTCCGATCCAGCAGATCGCGCCAGAAGCCGGTCCGGCCAGTTTCGGAGTTCTCCCCCATGTCCCTCACACTCCTCACTCCGCCCATGGCGGAGCCTGTCAGCCTGTCCGAGGCCAGGGCCCGCCTTCGGGTGTCGGATGCGTCGCAGGACGACGCGATCAACCACTGGATACAAACCGCCCGGGCGCGTGTCGAGCGGGATACCGGGCGGGCGCTGCTCGCCCAGACCTGGCTGGAGCGGCGCGATGTGTGGTGGGGCGAGGGGCGTCTGTCGGCTTTCGGGACGCGGTTCAGGGTATTGAAACCGCCGTTGATCGCGCTCGAAGCGGTCACGATTTATGGTGCGGATGACACGCCGTCGGAGATCGATCCGGCGGCGTTTTTCGTCGACACGCTGAGCGATCCGGGGCGGCTGGTCCTGCGGCCGGGTCAGAGCTGGCCCCTGCCGGGCCGGCCGGCGGCGGGGATCGGGATCCGCTTTCGTTGCGGCTATGGCGAGGCGCCAGAGGATGTGCCGGCGCCGCTGCGCGAAGCCATTCTGCAGCTCACCGTCCATCTCGCCGAGACCCATGGCGCGTCGTCGGTTCCGCCCGGCGTGGCCGAGCTGGTCGCGCCTTTCCGACCGGTGTCCCTGTGAGCGGGGTCGTGGAGGCGCTGCAGATCGCGCTGGCGACCCGGTTTGCGGCCACGCCCGCTCTGACGAACGTGCTGGGCGACCCGCTGCGCCTCTTCGAGGAGCGCAATCGCCGCGCCGCCTTCCCCCATGCCAGCTGGGGCTCGGCCTCGGTTTCCGAGACGGGTGTCGACACGACACGCCTTGTCGAGATTCGCCTGACCCTGGATGTCTGGCAACGCGACATCGCCCCGCGCGCCGTCCTGGCGGCCCTGGCCGACACGGTCGCCAACGCCGCGGATATCGACCTGCCCGCGCCCTGGCGCCTCATCCATATCACCCCGGCTTATCGCGACATCTTCATCGCCCCGGAACGCCGCCTCAAGCGCGGCTTGTTGCGGGTGAAGGCGGTGTTGGCGCAGTGATCGGCATGGAAGCGGCACATTTCGTGCCTATATTGACGATCCGGCCCTGGATTTACCCGCCGGTAAGCGCCGCGGGTGTATGGAGGGCTGTGTGGACGAAGCCGGGCAAATCGGCTAGAGATCGCTCTGAAACCAAGGATGGTGGCCATGCGTAACGAAGGCACAAATCGCGGTGTGACCGCATCTCGTGAAGGGACCAACCGGATCGAGGGTACAAACCGCTAGGCGGCTTGTACAAGAAGGCCCGGTTCGACCGGGCTTTTTTGCGCCTTGGCGCGCCACTTGAAGTGGCTTTATGGAGAAATGCATGCAGGGGTGTGAAGCCGCGTGCGCGATCATGACCGAGCCGGCCTGGTGGCAATGGTTGCCGGCGGTCTCGCCCATTGTACTGGGTGTGTCCGTCCTGATCGCGGCGCTTGCTTTCTGGGATGCTCGGCACCGCAATCGCAAAGATCATGACAAGGCCCGCAAGCGCGACCAGGTCTCCAAGTCCTTCGACCACATCATCGAGCAAACCCGCGACCGCGACCTCATCGTCATGAACGAACAGTTCAAGGCCGTGATCGACAGCCTCAAGAAAGCCGGTCCGGCCCCCTACGGCTTGGCGCAGGTGGAAGACCATTTCGTCAAGCACCACCAGGCCGCCATCGACGCGGCCGAGGTCATCACCAAGCTGTTCAACTATTATGAGGCCACCGCCATCGGTATCGAGCTGAAGGCGCTGGACGAGGAAATCATCAAGCAGTGGTGGCGCGCCAGCTATGTCGAGGACTGGCAGGACTTCTCGCTCTATGTCCAGGAGAAGCGTCAGCGCGACGGGCGTCCGGCGCTGTACCGGCAATACCAGACCCTGGCCGAGCGCTGGCGCGGCTAACCCCCTTCAAGGCTGCACCCCATTCCCTCCCACACCCACCAAACCGCCCCTCGCCGGGCGGTTTTTTCTTGCCTGATGGCCGGCGTTGGCCGGTTTGCCCGAGGAGATCTTCCATGAGTGTCCAATCCGGCCGCGATATCCTGATCCGTATGGGTGATGGCGGCGATCCGCCGGCCTATGAGAGTGCGGCGGGCCTGCGTCTCAAGACGATCTCGCTCAATGCCCGCCCGGTTGATGTCACCCATGCCGAGAGCGTGGAAGGGTGGCGTGAATTGTTGGCGGGTGGTGGCGTGAAGACGTGCGGTGTCTCCGGCTCCGGTGTCTTCGTGGACGCCGGGGCCGATGCCCGTATCCGTCAGGCCTTTTTCGACCAGTCGCGCGATGATTGGCAGCTCGTCATTCCCGATTTCGGCACGCTGACCGGGCCCTTCCAGGTCGCGGCCCTGGATTATGGCGGCCGGCATGATGGTGAGGCGACCTGGTCGATGAGCCTGGCCTCGGCCGGGGCGCTGGTCTTCGCGGCGCTTTAGACATGCCCAATCCCCAACGCGGCGAAATCGCGCTCACCCTGGGCGAACGCACGCTGACGCTTTGCCTCACCCTGGGGGCGCTGGCCGAGATCGAAACGCTCTGCCCGGCTGGCGAAAGCCTCACGGCTGATCGCCTGGTGCGCGTCGTCGCGGCCCTGGCGCGCGGCGGCGGGACGCCGGTCGAGCTGGCCGAGCTGAAAGCGGTGCCCTTGCGCCTCGACACGGTCGCCCAGGCGGTTGCGGCCTGTCTGGAGGCGGGGCTGGAGCCATGAACTGGGCGCCTGTTTTGCGCGCTGGCCTGGCGCTGGGGCTTCGCCCTGCGGAGGTCTGGGCGCTGTCTCTCCTTGAATGGCGGGCCCTGACCGGCGCGGCGGGTGACGCCGCCCTGGACCGTGCCGGACTGGATGCACTGCGGGCCCGCTTTCCCGACCCATCCGAGACAAGCACAGCAAAGGTTCAGTCATGACATCATCCCCATCAGACAATCCGCTCGAGACGCTCGCCGACGGGGCGGGCCAGCAGGCCGCCGAGGCGCTGGAGTCGGCATTCGAGCGCGCCGGCAGCCGGATCGAGCAGGCGCTCGGACGGGCGGCACGGTCCGGTGCAGCGGATTTTTCCCGCATGACCGATGCCATCCTGGCTGATCTGGCCCGATTGGCGACACAGCAAATGATCGAACGCCCCCTGGCCGGATTGATCGACCGGGCGCTGGGCTCGATCGGGGGCATGGCGCCGCCCGCCGGTGGTCGCGCTGAAGGCGGCCCGGTCCAGCCGGGTGCGGCCTATCTGGTCGGCGAGCGCGGACCGGAAGTCTTCACCCCGAGCCAGTCCGGTCAGGTCGTACCGGGCGGGGCGGGCAGTCAGACCGTCAATATTCATCTTACCCTGCCGCCCGGCTCGCCGGAGATGGCGGTGCAGGCCTCGCGCGGACGAATCGCGCGGGCCCTGGCCCGGGCGGTGGATGAGGGGAGGCGCTGGTCATGAGCGTGTTTCACGAGACCCGCTTTCCCTTCCCGGTCTCGGTCGGGGCTACGGGCGGGCCGCAGCGGCGGACCGAGATTGTGCCGCTCCTGTCCGGCCGCGAGCAGCGCAATACGACCTGGGCGGATAGTCGCCGTCGCTATGATGCCGGGCCGGGCATTCGCTCTCTGGCGGACATCCACACCCTGCTCGCCTTTTTCGAGGCCCGGCGCGGTCCGCTGCACGGCTTTCGTTTTCGTGACCCCTTCGACAATCGCTCGACCTCACCCGACCGGGCCCCGGAGCCGACCGACCAGCGGCTTGGCACGGGCGATGGCAGCCATGCGGTTTTCCAGCTGGTCAAGCGCTATGAGAGCGGTGGCGAAAGCTGGGTGCGGACCGTCACCAAACCGGTTGAGGGATCGCTACGGATCGCGCTGGACGGGGTCGAGACCGAAGGCGTCTCGGTCGACTGGACGACCGGTCTGGTGACCCTCGATATCCCGCCCTCACCGGGGGTCAGTGTCACGGCCGGATTTGCCTTTGATGTGCCGGTTCGCTTCGAGCAGGACCGGCTCGACCTGGCCCTCGACCAACCCGGCGCGGCGGCGGCCCATTCCATCCCCCTGATTGAACTCAAGCCCTGACTTGCGGCGCCGGTCCGGTGCCAGGAGGTGAGCATGCGACACGTGCCTGAAACCCTGCAGGCGGCGCTCGAGACCGGTGTGACCTGTCTGTGCGCTTGCTGGATCGTGACCCGGTCTGATGGCGCCCGTTTCGGCTTTACCGACCATGACCGGGACCTTGCCTGGCAAGGCGTGACCTGCCGTGCCGGGACCGGCTTTGGCGCCGGCGAGTGTTCGACCGAAACCGGGCTGGTCCCGGACCAGGCCGGCCTGGTCGGCGCGCTCGACGACACCGTCCTGAAGGCCGCGGATCTGGAGACGGGGCTCTGGTCCGGCGCCCGGGTTGAAACCTGGCGGGTCGACTGGTCCGCTGATCCACCCGAGGGCCTCAAGACCGGCCAGGGCGAGCTGGGCGAGGTGCGCCGTGCCGATGGCCGCTTCGAGGCGGAGCTGCTGGGCCTGTCCCATCGCCTGTCACGGGTGACGGGCCGGGTCTTCGCCCGCCGTTGTGATGCGGTCCTGGGTGACGAGCGCTGCGGCGTGGCCAGTGATCATCCGGACTTGGGTCTGGGCTGTGACCAGAGTTTCGCCACCTGCCGCGACCGTTTTGCCAATACGCTGAATTTCCGCGGCTTTCCCCACATGATCGGCAATGATGTTCTGCAGGCCTCACCGGCGAGCGAACCGGTCCGCGATGGCGGCTCGCGGGGGCTGGGCGGATGAGGGCGCGCAAGCCGGTCTCGGCCCGGGCGCAAGCGCTCGCCGAAGCGCGTCGCTGGATCGGCACACCCTATCGCCATCAGGGCAGCTGCCTCGGCGCGGGCTGTGATTGCCTCGGTCTCCTGCGCGGGATCTGGCGGGCGCTTTATGGCGCCGAGCCGGAAGCGGTGCCGCCTTATGAACGCGACGTCGTCGACACGCCCCTGGCGGGTGCGCTGATGCAGGCCGCGCGGCGTCACTTCCGGGAGGTCGACCGGGCGGCGGTGCGGCCCGGCCATGTGCTGCTCTTTGCGGCCGAGCCGGGCGGAGCGGCGCGCCATTGCGCGGTGCTGTCCCAGCACCAGCGCATCATCCATGCCTATTGGCGCCGCAATGTCTGTGAGACCGCTCTGACGCCCTGGTGGCGGCGGCGCCTGGTCGCGGCCTTTGCCTTTCCCGACCTGCCCGCCTGTCAAAATCCCGATCCCGAGGAGGTGTTCGCATGGCCCAGCTCGTCCTGACCGCAGGCCGCGCGGCGCTGGGGGTTGCGCGGGCCGCCTTGCCCGCGCTTGGCCAGGCCGCGGCCGGTCTGGTGATGAACGCGCTAAGCCCGGCGCGTGAAGGGCCGCGCCTGGCCGAGTTGCCGCTGCAGACCTCGGTCGATGGCGCGCCCATGCCGCGCCTGTGGGGCCGCGCCCGCATTGCCGGTCAGGTGATCTGGGCGGCGCGCTTTGTCGAACATTCCGAGACCTCCGGCGGCGGCAAGGGCGGGCCGAAACAGACCGGCTATACCTATTCACTCTCCTTTGCGGTCGGGGTGTGTGAGGGCGAGATTGCCGGGATTGGGCGCATCTGGGCCAATGGCGCCCTGCTCGACCGCTCCCGTCATGCCGTGCGCTGGCATACGGGCCGCGAGGACCAGATGCCGGACCCGCTGATCAGTGCCATTGAAGGCGTCGACGCGCCCGGCTTTCGCGGGACCGCCTATCTCGTGTTTGAGGACCTGGCGCTGGATGCGTTCGGGCACCGCATCCCCAATCTCTCGGTGGAAGTGTTTCGGGGCGTGGGCGAGGGCGGGTTGGAGCGTCAGGTGCGCGGGATCAATCTCATCCCCGGCTGTGGCGAGTTCGCCCTCTCTCCGGATCCGGTCATGCGGCTGGACGGGCCGGGTGCGGAAACACCGCTCAACCGCAATAATGCCCGCGGTCTGACCGATGTCATGGCGGCGCTGGAAGACCTCGAGCGGGATCTGCCCGCATGCCGGTCGGTCCAGATCGTACTGGCCTGGTTCGGCGATGATCTGCGTTGCGGTGTGTGCGAGCTGCGGCCCGGGGTCGAGGATGACAGCACCCGGACCCGTCCGACCGACTGGTCGGTTGCCGGGATTGACCGCAGCGGAGCCTGGCTTGTCGGTCGTGTCGACGGGCGGCCGGTCTATGGCGGCTCACCGGATGATGCCGGCGTGATCGCGCTGATCGGTCAACTCAGGGCGCGCGGCTACCGGGTGACGCTCTATCCCTTCATCCTGATGGACATACCGGCGGGCAATGTGCTTGCGGATCCGGATGGCGGGAGCGGTCAACCGGCCTATCCCTGGCGCGGACGGATCCGACCGGTGGCGGGCAGTGTCGCGCCGCAGGTCTCGGCCTTCATGGGCAGCGCGCAGGCAAGTGATTTCAGTGTGTCGGGTGCGGCGATCACCTATGCCGGTCCGTCCGAATGGCGCTATCGGCGTTTCATCCTGCATTGCGCAGCGCTGGCCAGGGCGGCGGGTGGCGTGGACGGGTTTCTCATCGGATCGGAAATGGTGGCGCTGTCCACATCCGGACGCGAGGAGGGCTATCCGGCGGTCGCGGCCCTGTGCGACCTCGCGACCGAGGCCCGCAGCTTGCTCGGCCCGTCCACCCGACTCTCCTATGCGGCCGACTGGAGCGAGTATCACGGCCATCAGCCAGCCGACGGCGCAAAGCATTTCCATCTCGACCCCTTGTGGTCGCACCCGGACATCGACGCCGTCGCGATTGATTTCTACATCCCGCTGGCCGACTGGCGCGCAGGCGAGGACCATCTCGATACCGGTCTGGCGGACCGCCCCCATGATCGGGCCTATCTCGCCAGTCAGGTCGCCGGTGGAGAGGGGTATGACTGGTATTATGCCAGCCCGGCCGACCGTGATGCCCAGATGCGAACCCCGATCAGCGACACGACCCATGACGAGGCCTGGGTCTGGCGCTTCAAGGATCTGATCGGCTGGTGGTCGAACCCCCATCATGACCGGCCGGACGGTGTACGTGCCGCGACACCAAGCGGCTGGGTGCCGATGTCAAAACCGGTCTGGCTCACGGAAACCGGTTGCCCGGCCGTCGACAAGGGCGCCAATCAGCCCAATGTTTTCATCGATCCGAAAAGCGCGGAGAGCAGGCCGCCCCATTTCTCCAGCGGGACACGCGATGATCTGATCCAGCGCCGCTATCTGGAAGCCCTGTTGGCCCATTGGGATGATCCGGCCGCCAATCCGGTCTCCCCGCTCTATGGCGGCCCGATGGTCGAGCCGGACTGGACGGCGGTCTGGGCTTTCGATGCCCGACCCTGGCCGGACTTTCCCGCCCGGTCCGAGGTCTGGTCGGATGGCGAGAACTGGCGCCGCGGTCACTGGCTCAATGGCCGGGCGGGTCTCGTGCCGGTTGGCCGGATCATTGACGACATGGCCGATGCCGCCGGGCTCGAAGACTGTGATACCAGCGGCGTGCATGATCTCGTCGCCGGCTATCTGGTGGACCGTCCCATGCCCGCCCGCGACGCGCTGGCACCCTTGGTCGGTCTTCTGGGGCTGGGCGTGCTGGACGGGGCTTTTTCGGTGCGCTTTGTCTCGGCGGATGTGGTGCCGGCGGGCATCAGCGTGTCCGACTGTGTCGATCGCGGGCGGGACAGTGTGATCCGGCGCTACCCCGCGCCGATGGATTTGCTGCGCGATGTACGTCTGCAGTTTCAGGATGACCAGGCTGATTACCGTGCGGGCCACGCGGCGGCGCGCGAACATTTCGGGACAGTGGAGAGTCGCTGGCTGAGCGTGCCGGTCACCGCCGACGCCGAGACGGCCAGACACTGGTGCGGTGATGCGCTGGAGGCGTCCCATCGTCAGGCTGACCACCTGTCTCTCACCATGCCGCCGTCGCTCCTCGCGGTCGAGATCGGCGATGTCCTGACGCGGGCGGATGGGGACTGGCAGGTCATCGCGCTGGAGGGCGACAGCGTCCGAACGGCCGAGCTGGCCCGCCCGGCCGGGCGGGCGGCGACGCTTTCGGCCGGTGAGGCAGGCCGCGAACAGGGCCTCTCCCCGGGGTCGATCCGCCCGGCACTGGAACTCCTCGACCTCCCCCTTCAGTCGGGGGAGTTGCGGGACGGGCCCCGCGTCGCGGTCTGGTCGCGGCCCTGGCCGGGTACGGTGGATGTCTGGCTGGCCGGCGAGCGCCGGTTGTCGCTGGGCCGACCGGCCCGTTTTGGCGTGCTGGACGCGGCGTTGGGTGCGGGCCCGGTCGGGTATTGGGACCAGGCCAATGCGCTGGTGGTGACCCTGGATGACGGTCATCTGGAAAGTCACGCACCGGAGACGGTCCTGGCGGCGGGCAATCGCATTGCGGTCGAGCGTGAGGCCGGGACCTGGGAGGTGATCGCGTTCTGCCATGCGGAGTTGCAAGCGCCGGGGCGCTATCGCCTGACCGGTCTGTTGCGCGGCCTGGGTGCCGGCTATTGCGAGCCGGCTCCGCTGGGGTCGCGGGCGGTGGTCCTCGACACCGCCTGCCAGCCCCTGCCGCTCAGCCCCCATGAGCGCGGGGTCGAGTTGGAATTTCGGGCCGTGGAGGCCGGGCTGGACCCGCTCGACAATGCGGCGACCGTGCGCGGCACGCCGCCGCCGCGCGCCGACCTGGCCCCCCTGCCTCCGGCGCATTTGCGGCTTCGGCGAACCGCCACCGGCGTGGCGCTTGCCTGGATACGTCAGACGCGCACGGGCGGGGATGACTGGTCGGCCCCGGATGTCCCGCTGGGCGAAGCAGTCGAGGCGTGGCAGGTGATCCTGGTTGGCGATGGCGTCGCCGCGCCGGCCCTGAACCCGGACAGCGCTGCACTGAATCTCAGCGATACCGCATTGACGGGCCTGTTCGGGGCCTTGCCCGGGCATCTGGTGGCCCGGGTCGCGCAGATATCGGCGCGGATCGGTGCGGGGGCCGAGGCCAGCGCTGAACTCAACCTGTGAGCTGTGCTTTGATATCACCGCCAAAGCCGCTTACATGATGCCTGACCGAGATTACCAACACGGGTCTGGCAAGGCATGACGGGTATGGACGATCCCTACAAGACGCTTGGTGTTGCCAAGACGGCGACCGCTGACGAGATCCGCAAGGCCTATCGCAAGCTGGCCAAGGAGTTGCACCCGGATTCCAATCCGGGCAATGCGGCCGCGGAAGAGCGTTTCAAGCATGTCTCCCAGGCGTTCAAACTCCTCTCCGACCCGGAAAAGCGGGCCGAGTATGACGCCGCTGCGCGCGCCGGTTTTCATCCCGGCATGGGCGGCATGGGCGGCATGGGTGGTGCGGGCATGGGTGGCGGCAGGCCGTTCAATTTCCGCCAGTCACGCAATGCCGGTCGTGGTGGATTCGAGGACATTTTTTCCGACCTCTTCACAGACATGGGGGGTCAGGGTGGTGGGCGCCAGCAGCAGGCATCACGCAAGGGGACCGATATCCGTCAGAGCGTGACCGTCGACTTCATGCAGGCCGCCCAGGGTGGCAAGCATCGCGTCGCCCTGCCGGGCGGTCGAACGGTGGATGTCGCCGTCCCATCCGGTGCCAGTGACGGCCAGGTCCTGCGCCTGCGCGGTCAGGGTGAGGCGTCGGCCATGGGCGGCAAGCCGGGCGATGCGCTGATCGAGATCAAGGTCGCCGAGCACAAATACTTCTCCCGCGCCGGAGATGATGTGCGACTGGAATTGCCGATCAGCGTCAAGGAAGCGGCGCTGGGTGCCAAGGTGCGCGCGCCGACCATTGACGGACCGGTCGATGTCCGGGTTCCGCCCGGATCGTCCTCGGGCACACTCCTGCGTCTGCGTGGCAAGGGATTTGCGGGGCAGAAGGGCAAGCGGGGCGATCAGCTGATCCGTTTGATGGTCGCCTTGCCCTCCAGTGACGAGGCGCTCAAGGCCTTTCTGGAAAAATGGTCGCCGCCGGAAGGCTATGATCCGCGCAAGGGCCTGCGCTCGTGAGCGTGATGTTTTGGTAGTAAGTTGTTCAGCACGGGTTCAGGGGGAACCCGTCAGAGTGAGTGTCATGTTGAGACATTTGATCATCCTTGCCGGCGCCCTGAGCGTCATCGCGGCCCCCGCAATGGCCGACGGCCCCGACCTGTCGGTCCCGTCGTCGATCCAGCCTGCCGGCTATGCCAGCCTGCAGGACCGCTATACCGCGCCTGAAGCCCGCGATGCGCGGCGTCAGGGTGATGTGGTTCCGGCACTCCGTGTGATCTCGGAAGTGCGTCGCCGCTATCCCGGCGCCGACGTGCTCGATGCCGAGCTCGAGGGCGGCAATGCACCGCGCTATGTGATCAAGATTCTCACCCGTGATGGCCGCCGCGTCGATGTGGTTGCCGATGCCCGTACCGGGCAGATACTCTTTGAACGATAGGGGGAGTGCATGCGCGCGCTTGTTGTTGAAGACGATCCGGACCTGAACCGCCAGCTTGGCCGGGCCCTGGAAGATGCCGGCTATGCCGTGGACGCGGCCCTGGATGGCGAAGACGGTCATTTCATGGGCGACACCGAACCCTATGATGTCGTCGTGCTCGATCTGGGCCTGCCCAAGATGGACGGGGTGACTGTCCTGGAGCGCTGGCGCCAGGCCGGGCGGGACTTCCCGGTCCTGATTCTGACCGCGCGCGATCGCTGGTCTGAAAAGGTCGCGGGCTTTGATGCCGGCGCCGACGACTATCTCACCAAGCCGTTCCATACCGAAGAATTGCTGGCCCGCATGCGCGCCCTGACGCGCCGCGCGGCCGGGCACACGACCTCGACGATTGAGTGCGGTGGCCTGTCCATCGATACACGCGGCGCCCGCGTCTTCATTGACGGTGCGCCCGTGAAGGTGACCTCGCACGAATTCCGCATGCTGTCCTATCTCGCCCACCATCAGGACCGGGTGATCTCGCGGACCGAGCTGGTCGAGCACATTTACGACCAGGATTTCGACCGCGACAGCAATACGATCGAGGTCTTTGTCGGGCGCTTGCGCAAGAAAATCGGCACGGACCGGATCGAGACCGTGCGCGGTCTGGGCTACCGCCTGGTTGCTCCGGTGGCGCGCCCGGTTTCGTGAAGCGCCGCGCCTCCCTGGCTTTCAGACTGTTTGCCGGCGCCGCTGCCTGGGCGCTGGCACTTCTGCTACTGGGCGCGGTGGCCCTGACAACCCTCTATCAACGCTCCGTCCTGCGGACGATGGATGACCGCCTGTCGAGCGTGGTCGAGTCCCTGGTCGCGGCAGCGGAAACCGATCCGGGCGGTGGCATTGTGCTGGCCCGACGCCCGTCGGACCCGGCCTTTGATCGTGTTTTTTCCGGTCGCTACTGGCAGATCGCCGATGCTCCGGAGATGGAGGGCGGCGGTCATGAGGCCCTGGTTGTGTCCCGCTCGCTCTGGGACGAAGTCCTCGCCCCGCCCGATGCCTTGCTGGCCTCGCTGCTGGCCGCGCCGGGCCAGCTCATGTCCTTTGACACCAAGGGGCCAAGCGGGGAGGGGCTGCGGCTGACCGCCCAGGCCGTTCAATTGCCAGCCAGGCCGGACATGGTGATCATGATGGCGGCCGAGGACCGCGCCGCCGCTGATCGCGATGTGCGCAATTTCGCCATCACCTCGGCCATCATGTTTCTCGGTTTCGCCACAGCAATTGCTGCCGGTGTCTTCTTTCAGGTTCGCATCGGTCTGGCGCCGGTCCTGCGCATGCGGACCAGCGTCGCGGAAGTCCGTGAGGGCAATCAGGACAGGGTGGACGGCGAATTTCCCGTCGAGCTCCAGCCCCTGGCCGATGAACTCAATGCCATGCTCGATCATTCGCGCGAACTGGTTGAACGCTCGCGAACGCATGTCGGCAATCTGGCCCATGCCCTGAAAACACCGATTGCGGTGCTGACCAATGAGGCGCGCACCTCCGACGGACCGCTGGCCGACATGGTCGAGCGCCAGACCAGCGTCATGACGGATCAGGTGGAGCACCATTTGCGCCGGGCCCGCGCCGCCGCGCACGCGAAAGCCGTTGGCGCACGCACCGCGCTTGGCCCGACCCTGGGCGATCTGGCCCGCACGCTGGAGAAGATCAACAAGGCGCGCGGTATCCGCATCACCACCGAGATTGAAGGCGGTCTCAACTTCAAGGGCGAACGTCAGGATCTCGAGGAAATGGTCGGCAATCTGATGGACAATGCGTGCAAGTGGTCGGGCGGGCTGGTTCATGTCCATGCCGAACGCACCGCACCGCGCGAGCTCGCCGTGACCATCGAAGATGACGGGCCCGGTCTGAGCCCGGATGAGTGCGAAGCGGCGCTGCAACGCGGTGTGCGACTGGACGAGCAAGCACCCGGTTCCGGACTTGGTCTGGCGATCGTTTCTGACCTGGCCAAGGCCTATGGTGGAGAACTCAGCCTGTCGAGGTCAGAACTCGGCGGTCTGGCTGCGCGCCTTGGTCTTCCCGCTACTGGACGCTAAACGCTCATTAACCAAAGTCGTTGAAGACTAGGATCAGCAAAAGACTGTGTATCCTAGGTTATGGCAAATTTATCGCCTTCCCAGAGAGCGAAGCTTGAAGCGCTATGGCGCAGCATGCCGGAAAGCATGCGCGCCAACCTGCAGGCGACCACCAAGGCTGCGGCAGCAAACGATCCGGCCTCGGCCATGCTCAATGGCATTTTTGCCGACCTTGAACTTTCGATGCGCAAGCCTGCCGGTGACCTGGCCAAGGCGTATATCCTGTCTCCGCTGCGCCCGATGGTCGGAGACAGCGATCTCGTCCCGCCCTCGCGATACCGCTTCTCGACCGAGGACCTGTCCAAGATCTGGGGCTGGATGGGCCGGCATATCGCCAAGGACATGGTCGAGACGGCCAAGAAGTGCAAACAGCCCGAGAGCGATCCGATCTGGCTCGATTTCCGCCGCAGGGCCGGCGATGCGCTGGCAGATGCGGTGCACAAGGCGGACCGGGTTCCCAAGGACATGACGGCGCTGCTCAAGCGGTTCGGCCCCGATGGTCGTGCCATGCTGGCTGACGCCACCGTCCTGCTCCAGAATTGCGAGGCCATTGGCACGGCGATGGCGGAGTTGCCCGAGGAGATCGAGGATTTCGATGATGATCTCTCGCTTCGGGTCATGCAGCTCCATGAGGAAATGGTCGACAGCAATTCCGAGGCCGCACTCTGGGTCCTGCTCCTGACCATGGGGCGGCTGGTACATCCCTGGCAGATTTTCCGTGTGGTCAAGCGTATCGGTCGTCAGGACGACGACCTCATGGTCCAGAAGACCGAGCTCGCCGCGATCGGCGATTCGGTGCTCGGCGATACCGGCTTCTTCGCCGCGCGGCTCAAACAGCCACCGCAAACCCTGGAAGAGGCAAAGGCGAGCTATCTGGTCTTCGACCGTTTTGTGGCTTTCTCCATGGGCATGACCCAGGAGTTCGGCATTCGCAAGGATGGTCGCTGGGGGCGGTCGCTGTTCGGACTGCGCGCGGAAGCCTCGACCAATGTCGAGAAGATCCTTGCCAAGGTGCCGCTGGCCCTCGATGCCGGCCTGCCGGAACCGCGGCGCGGTCGAAGCGGCCGGGTCATCCCGGCCCAGATCCCGCAGGAGGCGGCGATCGACAAGGCCGAAGGGCTTTTATACTTTCTCGGTCGCTGTCGGGAGCATGCCACAGCGGCGGCGATCGCCTCGACCCAGAAACGGTATGCGGACATCGCCGAGAAGCGGATGCAGGAGGCTGGCGAAATGCTGGTCGACCTGGTCGCCTCGAGCGAAGGCCAGAACCGCACCACGGCCCAGGACGGGCTGGAGATCACCGCCCGCCTCATGGACGCCGCTGGTCTGGTCGAACCGGCCAGCTTGCTGCGCCGACGCGGAGTCGCGGCAGCAGACGCGGCATAGCGTCCCAAACGCTGTGTCACGACTTGCACTGTTCCGCCGACCGGCCTAACTCGACCGTATGAGCAAGACACCGGACACGCCTGTCGCGATGGAAGACCGCAAGGTCGAAGACGGTCGACTTTATTCGCCCAGCGCCGCGCGCAATCGCGCCGCGATCGCCGAGGTGTTTGGCCGTGTTCTGCCAGCGCGGGCCCGGGTGTTGGAAATCGGGTCCGGGACAGGCGAGCACGCTGTCGCAGTCTGCCAGGCCCGTCCTGATATCCGGTGGCAGCCGTCAGACCCGGACCCGGTTTCGCGCGCCAGCCAGGCCGGCTGGGCCCGCGAGTCCGGTGCGGCTATTTCGGCACCGCTGGCACTGGACCTGCTGACCGGTGAGGCCATTTCGGATCTGGCGCCGTTTGATGTGCTGGTCTGCATGAATGTGATCCATATTGCCCCCTGGGCCGTGGCGGAAAACCTGGCCCGGCTCGCGACGGAGCGCCTGGAGCCGGGCGGCCGGGTCGTGTTGTACGGCCCGTACAAGGAGGGCGATGCGACCGCACCGTCCAATCTGGATTTTGACGTCTCGCTCAAATCGCGCAACCCGGCCTGGGGCGTCCGCGATCTGGACAGCGTGATCACGCTCTTTGCCGAGGCGGGGTTTGCGCTGGCGGAACGGGTCGACATGCCGGCCAATAATCTTCTTCTCGTCCTTTCATCGCCGGAGACGCGCTGATGCGCCATCGCAATCGCCGCCTCGCTACCATTGCCGCGTCGGCCACCGTCCTGGTTGCCGCCGTATCGCTGGGCCTGATGGCCTTGCGCAGTGCCGTGGTCTTCTTCTATTCGCCCAGCGAAGTCGCGGCCGAGCATCCGGGCACGGAAAACCGGATACGGGTCGGTGGCCTGGTTCTGGAAGACTCCGTCGGCGAAACCGAAAGCGGGGCCACCCGCTTTGTCATCACGGATCGGGTCGAGACGGTCGATGTCGTTTTTGCCGGCCTGTTGCCGGACCTTTTCCGGGAAGGCCAAGGCGTGGTCGTTGAGGGCCGGTTCGGCGTCGACGGTGTGCTTGAGGCGAGCAATGTCCTGGCCAAGCATGACGAGACCTATATGCCACCGGAGGTCGCGGAAGCCTTGCGCGAGGCGGGTGTGTGGCAGGGCGAGGGTGAGGAGGCCGTGCCGGAAGGCGGGCCCGGGAGCCGCTGACGATCACGTCATCGCCATCTGTCTTGCCCGTGCGTGCCGAACACCCCAAATGTGGCGCAGCAAGGGAGACAGAGCATGGCCCGATCCACACGTGTCGAATTTACCGGCGCCCTCGGCGAAACACTCGCGGCGCGGCTGGAACTGCCCAATGGGCGCCCGCGGGCTCATGCCCTGTTTGCGCACTGCTTTTCCTGCTCCAAGGATATTCTCGCCGCCAGCCGCATTGCCCGACGCCTGACCGATGCCGGCATTGCGGTCCTGCGTTTCGACTTCACCGGGCTTGGGCAGTCCGGCGGTGATTTCGCCAACACGAATTTCTCTTCCAATATCCAGGACCTGCTGGCGGCGGCCGCCTTCATGGCCGAGGCGCATTGCGCGCCGGACCTGCTGATCGGTCACTCGCTCGGCGGTGCCGCCGTCATCGCTGCCGCGGGCCAGCTCGACAGTGTCCGGGCCGTCGCCACGATCGGTGCCCCCGCCGATGCCGACCATGTGGTCCATCAATTCGCCGACAAGGTGGATGAGATCACGCGCGAAGGCCGGGCCGAAGTGGATCTGTCCGGGCGCCCTTTCACCATCAAGAAGCAATTCCTTGATGACATTGCCGGACGCGCCCTCGAGGACGCGGCGGAGGCGCTGCGCCGGCCTCTCCTCATCCTGCATTCCCCGACTGACCAGATTGTCGGCGTCGAGAATGCCTCCCGCCTCTTCGGCGCGGCGAAACATCCCAAGAGCTTCGTCAGCCTGGATGATGCCGATCATTTGCTGCGTGCGGAAAGCGACGCCCTTTACGCGGCCGATGTGATTGCCAGCTGGGCCGCGCGCTATGTCCTGGGGCCGGCGCCGCAAGCTCCGCGGGCGGACGCCGCCGGTGCGGTCGTCGTGCGCGAGACCGGGCGCGGACGGTACGAAAACCACGTGGTTGACGGTGATCATGTGATGCTTGCCGATGAGCCGGCCTCGGTGGGCGGCGGCGATGCCGGCCCGTCGCCCTATGGCTATCTCAACGCCGCGCTTGGCGCCTGTACCGCGATGACCTTGCGCATGTATGCCGACCGCAAGGACCTGCCGCTTGACCGGGTCACGGTGAGTACGGGGCACAAGAAGGGTCATGCCGATGATTGCGCGGACTGTGTCGACGGGCAGGAACGGCATGTCGATATCTTCGAGCGCAGCATCAGGCTGGAAGGCGATCTCGATGCCGATCAACGCAAGCGTTTGATGGAGATTGCGGACAAATGTCCTGTGCATCGCACGCTGCACAGTCCGGTCGTGGTGCGGACGCGACTGGAAGATGACGGGTAAATTACCGTTTGTAATGTTATTGTAATCTTTGAGACACGCAACGTTTAGCCCCGCGGCGTGATGTTGTGCTCCTAATCGTAATGGAAAGGTCGTCGATACTCATGATTTCGGTTGATCGCATACGCCGTCTTGGCGGTGTTTCGCTCCTGGTGCTTTCAGCGCTGGCCGCAGGAAGTCTTCTGGATAGCTCAATGGGCGAGGCCCATGCTTTCCAGTCGTCCGAGGAGCCCCGGTTTGCGGGAGCTGTCCCGGCTGGCGCACCGATGTCCTTTGCTGACCTCATCGAAAGTGTCAGCCCGTCTGTAGTCACCGTGCAGGTCAGTGGTGCGCCGCAGGAATTGAGCCTGGGTGGCTCGGGTGGTCCGGACATGGATAACCTGCCGCCGCAAATGCGCGAATGGCTGGAGCGCCAGTTTGGCGGCGAACGCCCGGCGCCGCAGCCGCGCCAGTCGCTCGGTTCGGGATTCTTCATCTCGGCCGAGGGCTATATCGTCACCAATAATCACGTCGTTGCCGATGCCGAGGAAATCACCATTGGTACATCCGATGGCGAGGAGTATTCGGCCCGCGTCATCGGCACTGATCCGCAGACCGACCTGGCCCTGCTCAAGGTCGATGCGGACGTCGACTTCCCCTTCGTCACCTTCGAGGAAGATCCGCAATACCGGGTCGGCGACTGGGTCGTGGCCGTCGGCAATCCATTTGGTCTGGGCGGGACGGCAACGGCCGGCATCATTTCCGCCATCGGCCGCCCGATCGGCAATTCGACCTATAATGACTTCATCCAGGTCGATGCGCCCATCAATCGCGGCAATTCCGGTGGCCCGACCTTTGATCTCAACGGCAATGTGATCGGCGTGAATTCGCAGATCTTCTCACCCACAGGCGGCAATGTCGGCATCGGGTTTGCCATCCCGTCTGACGTCGCCGCGCGGATCGTTGATGATCTGCTCGATGACGGCCGGGTCGCCCGTGGCTGGCTCGGTGTCTCGATCCAGAATGTCACCGACGACATCGCCGGGGCCCTCGGCCTGGACGACACCACCGGCGCCATTGTCAGCTCCATTGTCGAGGGTGGCCCGGCCGCCCGCGGCGGTTTCGAGCGTGAGGATGTGGTGCTGGAAATCAATGGCGAGGCCGTCGACGGTTCGCGCGATCTGACGCGCCGCGTCGGCAATATCGCGGTGGGTGACGAGGTTCGCTTCCTCATCCTGCGCGATGGTCGCGAACGCACGATCCGCGTCACCTTGGGCGATCGCCCGGGTGAGCAGGAATTGGCCATCATGAGCAATGCCGAACAGGTTGCGCCGCGGGCCGCCGTCTTCGGCATGTCCATGGCGCCGCTCAGTGAGGAAGACCGCGACGTGCGCGGAATTGCCCCTGATGTCGACGGCGTTGTGGTCGACGAGGTCGAGTCCGGCAGTGAAGCCGCCCGCAAGGGCATCCTCACCGGAGACATCATCCTGGAGGCCGGCGGCAATCCGGTCGCCGATGCGGACACGCTCCGCGCCATCGCGGACGAAGCCCGCGAAGACGGTCGCAGCGCCATCCTGCTGCTGGTCGAGGGACGTGGCGGTCAACGCTATGTCGCTCTGCAACTCGGCGAAGCCGACTAGAGAAAAGAGGAGATCGGGGTGCGCATTCTGATCGTTGAAGACGACCGCGAGGCGGCCAGCTATATCCGCAAGGGCCTGCGTGAAAGCGGCCATGTGGCAGACCATGCCGGTGACGGCGAAGAAGGTCTGGAAATGGCGCGTGCCGCGGAATACGACGTGCTTGTCGTCGACCGGATGATGCCGCGCATGGACGGCCTGTCCATGGTCGAGGCCCTCCGGGCCGATGATGACCGGACCCCGGTCCTCATTCTCTCGGCCCTCGGCGAGGTCGATGACCGCGTCGAAGGCCTCAAGGCGGGCGGCGATGACTATCTGGTCAAGCCCTACGCCTTTGCCGAACTCCTGGCCCGCGTCGAAGCGCTGGCCCGCCGGCGCGATCCGGACACGGTTCGTACCAAGCTGGTGGTCGGCGATCTGGAAATGGACCTTCTGGCCCGCACCGTGGTGCGCGAGGGCGAGGAAATCCTGCTCCAGCCACGCGAGTTCCGTCTGCTGGAATTCCTCATGAAGCACTCCGGCCAGGTGGTCACCCGCACCATGCTGCTCGAGAAGGTCTGGGACTATCATTTTGACCCTCAGACCAATGTCATTGATGTGCACATCTCGCGTCTGCGCTCGAAGATCGACAAACCCTTCCCGCGTTCGCTCCTGCACACGGTGCGCGGGGCCGGCTACCGCCTGCAGGCCTGATCCGGCATGCAGGCGCGCGGGGCCGCCTTTCTTCGCACAACGGCCTTCCGGCAGACCCTTCTGTCGGCGGCCCTGTTCGCCCTGGCGAGTTTCGTCACGCTGGGTTTCGTCTATGCGGCCTCGGCCGGCATGGTGTTGCGACGTGCCGACTCGGCCATCAATGAGGAAGTTGCGGAGCTCGATGCGAGCTTCCAGGCGGGCGGCATCCGGACCGTCAACCGCTACATCCTCGAACGCACGGTCGGTGGCGGGGCGGACTATCTCTACTTGCTGGTCCACCCCTCCGGACGCAGCCTGTCAGGCAATCTGACCTATCTGCCGGACGTCCAGCCCGATGATGAGGGGCGTGTCCAGTTCACCTATCGTCGGCCGGCTGCCGGCGATAGCGGAGATGAGGTGGATGACGGCAAGGATGATCGTACCGCGCGCGGTCGCATCATCGATCTGCCATCCGGCTACCGGCTCTATGTCGGTCTGGACGTCGATGAAGAGACGCGTCTGGTCTCGCGCATGCTCAATACCATCCTGGCCGCCTCGGCGCTGGCGTTGGCACTGGGCGTGGCTGCTGGGATCTTCGTCAGTCGGCGGTTCGTACGTCGTCTTGATCGCATCAATACGGTCGCGCGGCGGGTGAAGGCGGGGGATCTCCAGCCGCGGGCCCCACGCAATTTCACCGGCGACGAGCTCGACGAGCTGTCCGAGAATTTCAACAGCATGCTCGACCGGGTCGAGGCGCTCATGCACCGCATGCGCCATACCGGCGACAGTATTGCCCATGATTTGCGCACCCCGCTGACGCGGATGCGCAACCGGCTTGATGAAGCCCTGCGCGAGGAGGGGGATCGTGCCTCTCGCGAGCAGGCGCTTGAGCGCGCCGTCGCGGATACGGACGAATTGCTCGGCATCTTCAATGCCATCCTCTCGCTGTCGCGCCTTGAAGCCGGTGAGAGCCGGGCCTCGATCCAGCGCCTCGATCCGGCTGATACGGCTGCGGATCTGGCCGAACTCTATGAGCCGGTCTGCGAGGATGACGGCCTGTCCTTCAACAGCGAAATCCAGTCCGGCATGACCATGCTGGGCGATCGCGGTCTGCTCTCGCAGGCGCTCGCCAACATTCTCGACAATGCCGTGAAATACACGCCCTCGGGCGGCGCGGTGACCTTGCGCCTGCGTCAGACCGGCGATGGCATGATCGAGTTCTCGGTCACCGATACCGGCCCGGGTATTCCCGACACCGACCGCGCCCGCGTCACCCAGCGCTTCGTGCGCCTCGACAATTCAAGGACCAAGCCGGGCTCCGGCCTTGGCCTGTCCCTGGTGCAGGCGATTGTGGATGTCCATAATGGCCGCTTCGAACTGGGCGAGGGGCCAGGCGTGGTTGCGGACGGCCATGGTGCCGGTCTGCGCGCCGCGCTCTGCTTCCCGACGGCGCCGGCCGAAGACTAGCCGCCCGCCGCGTTTTTTGCGGTGCAGCGTCTTCACCTGTGACCCGGATCGCGCCACCCTGTCGGTCATGACTCACACGGCTCCCGATCCGGTTCCGACCCTGCCAGCTGGCCTGGCCCCGCTGCCAGGCCGTGCGCCGGGCAAGGCGGGGCATGTGCTGGCAGCCCTGCCTGACACCGTGCAGACGGCGATCGCGCCTGCGGCCGGCTTTCTCGACACTGTTTTCGCGGCTGCGCCCTATCTTGCCCGACTGGCGCAGCGGCGGCCGGATACGCTCATGGCCTGTGCCAGCGAGACGCCGGACAGGCTTGTGACCATGGCCATCGACAATCTGCGCATTGCGGGGGCCGGGGCGCCGGACATTTCCGCGCTCGATGCCGCCCTGCGCCAGGCCAAGTCCGATGCCCATCTCGTCACCGCGCTGGCCGACCTGGCCGGCGTCTGGGATGTACGCGCCGTCACCCGGGCCATGACCGAGCTGGCGGATGCGGCGCTGCAGGCCGCTTTGCACGCCCATGTCCGTTTCCTTGCCGAACAGGGGCGGGCGCATCCGGTCAGGGATCCGGCCAATCCCTTGCCCGGCGTGCTCATTCTTGCCCTTGGCAAGATGGGAACGGGCGATCTCAACTATTCCTCCGATATTGATCTGGTTGCCGTCTATGACGCGGAAAAGCTGGCGCTTCCCGAGAGCGAGGAGCCGCGCAGACGCCTGCCGCGCCTGATCCAGTCCGTGGTGAAATCACTGCAGGACGTGACGGCGGACGGTTATGTCTTCCGGGTCGATCTGCGCCTGCGCCCGGACCCCGGTGCGACGCCGGTCATCATCTCAACCGATGCGGCGCTGCATTATTATGAGAGTCTCGGCCAGACCTGGGAGCGGGCCGCCTGGATCAAGGCCCGCGCCAGTGCGGGCGATCGCGCCGCGGCAGAGGACTTCCTGGGCCATATGCAGCCCTTCATCTGGCGGCGCTCGCTGGACTATGCGGCGATTGACGATATTCGCGGGCTGGCCCGGCAGATCCAGACTGTGGGCCGGCGCGCCGAGATCCGGCCTGCCGGACATGATCTCAAACTGGGCCGTGGCGGAATCCGCGAGATCGAGTTCTGCGCCCAGATCCCGCAACTCGTCTTCGGCGGGCGTGACCTGCGTGTGCGAACCCCGGCGACGCTGCCCGCGCTGGATGCCCTCAATGAGGTCGGCGCAATCGAGACTGATGCCGCAGAGGCCCTGAAGCGCGATTATCGGGCCCTGCGCAGCTGGGAGCATCGTGTGCAGATGCGCCAGGACGAGCCGAGTCAGACCGTGCCGGTCGATCCGCAGGCCCGGGCCGATCTCGCCGCGCTGGCCGGCTTTGCGGATTGCGCGGAATTCGAGGCCGAGGTCGAGGCCTGCCTGCAGCGCGTGCATGGGCATTTCTCTGACCAGTTCGAGCATGATGTAGCCCTGGCGTCGGAAGCTGGTTCGCTCATCCTGACCGGGGTCGAGCCGACCCCCGATACAATCAGAACGCTGGAAAAACTGGGTTTTTCCAATCCGGCCTCGGTTTGGGCGACGCTGAATGGCTGGGCCGCCGGCCGCGTGCGGGCCGTGCGCTCGACGCGGGCCCGCATCCTGTTTGCCCGCATTGCGCCGCAACTGGTTGATCGCATGGCGGCGACCGGCGAGCCGGACGCGGCGCTGACCCGCTTTGCCGCTTTTTTCGAGAACCTGCCCATGGGCGTGCAGCCGCTCTCGCTTTTGTCCAATGAGCCGGGACTGGCGTCCGATCTGATCGGAATCCTCACGCTGGCCCCGCGTCTGGCGGCGGATCTGGCCCGCCGGCCCGCCCTGCTGGACGCGATGCTGGATGATCGTTTCTCGGTTCCGCTTGAGCAGGACGCGCCAGGCAGTTTCCAGGTCCTGCTGAGCGAGGCCCTGGCACGCGCCGGTGATTACGAGGCCGAACTCAATTCAGCGCGCCGCCGGGTGCGGGAGGAACGTTTCCGTATCGGTACCCAAATCCTCAAGGGCACAGCCTCGGCCCAGGCCGCGGGTGCCGCTTTTTCGGCCATGGCGGATGCCAGCCTGGCGGCGATGGCCCGATCCGCCCAGGACGAGACCGAGCGGCGCTATGGTGCCATGCCCGGTGAAGGCGTCATTCTCGGCATGGGCAAGCTGGGTGGCCGTGAATTGGCGGCGGACAGCGATCTCGACATCATGATCATCTATGAGGGTGACGAGACCGCACCATCCTGGTTCGGCCGCTTTGCCACACGCTTGATCAGTGCAGTCTCGGCGCCGACCGAGGAGGGCGAGCTTTATACGGTCGACATGCAGTTGCGCCCGTCCGGCAAGGCCGGTCCCGTGGCCGTCTCGCTGTCGCGGTTTGACAGCTATTACCCGCATGAAGCCTGGACCTGGGAGATGATGGCGCTGACCCGGGCGCGGATCATTGCCGGGGACGGTCCGCTGGCGCGGGCCGTCGAGGCATCATTTGACCGGGCCCTCAAGCGACCGCGCGATGCCCGCGGCGTGAAGGCTGATGCGCTGGCCATGCGGCGCAAGCTGGCCGAGGCCAAGCCTCCGAAGTCGGCCTGGGACCTGAAGGCCCGGCCCGGCGGTCTGCAGGATATCGAATTCATTGCCCAGACCCTGCAGCTCATTCATGCCGACAAGCAGGACGTCTTGCGCGCCTCGACCCGAGACGCGCTCGCGGCGCTGGGCGAGGCGGGCCTTTTGCCGGCGGGCGAGGTCAAGCTGCTTGCCGAGACGCTTCAGCTTGAGCTCGGGGTCTTGCAGATGATCCGCTGTGCACACGGTTCGGGATTCGATCCGGCCCATGCCAGCAGCGGCTTTGCCACGCGGCTGGCCGAGTTGGGAGGCTGTCAGAAAATCGAGGCGCTGGAAGCCGCGCTCGACACGCGCATGGCGGAAGTCCGCAAGGTTTTCCAGCGTCGCATCGGAAAAATGTGAGCCGGCCGCGACGGAATGGCGCTGCCGGGTCGTTCTATTCCCAGCGAGGCTATGAACGACAAGGACGATGTCATGAAAACTTCCCGATTGATTGTACTGATGGGTTCAACCTGTTTGCTGCTGGCCGGAGCCGCAGCCCAGGCTCAGGGTCCGGGCGGCCGCCATCATGGCGGTGATCGTGCCGGTGGTCCCGGCGGTGGGGCCCATCGCGCCCTGATGATGCTGCGGGCGGCGGACGCCAATGGCGACAACTCCATCACCGAGGCTGAAGTGGCGGCTCTCCAGGCCGAAATGTTCACCTGGATGGACCGCAATGCAGACGGTTATCTCGACGCGGCCGACCAGTCTCCGGTTCGTCAGCGCATGCGCGCGATCCATGAAGCCGAGATGGCGGAAGGCGGCGATGGCGAAGGCCGGCGCGGTCGCCGAGGCGGTTCGCATGGCCGTGGGTCGGGCGAGGGCCGGGACGGCGAAGGCCCCGGTCGGCATTTTGATGCGGACGAAGATGGCCGCATTTCGCGCGCTGAATTCCTGGGTGGCGAGAACCGGCTGTTTGCCGCGCTCGATGCCAATGAGGATGGCGTGATCGAGCCGGCCGAGCTGGACGAGGCTGCGGAACGGCGACAGGATCGTCGCCTCTGGTGGCGCGACTAGCGCTTTCGCCCATGTTTGACGGACACGGCATGACGACAGACGAACCGGCGGATGCCGGCCCCATGTCCGGCCGTGTCCGTGAGCGGCCGCCCCTCGCGGCATCGGCTTCGGTCGATCTGCGGGCGGCGGAAGACCGGCTGATGGCGCGCATTGGCGCCGGAGACCGGGATGCGGCCCGCGAACTCATGGCCGCCAATCTGTCGCGTATCATCGGCCTCGCCCGACGCACATTGGGTGATGCGGTCGAGGCCGAAGATATAGCGCAGGAGACCTTTTTGCGGGTCTGGAAGGCCGCGGGGCGGTGGAAATCCGGTCAGGCCCGGGTGTCCAGCTGGGTTTGCCGGATCGCGCTCAACCTCTGCTACGACCGCTTGCGCAAGCGCCGGGAGGTTCTGACTGATGCCCTCCCTGAACAAGCTGATGCCAGTCTCGGACAGGACCGGCGCATGGAACAGGCGGAAAGCGGCCATCGCGTCGCCGAGGCCGTCGCCCGGCTCCCGGACCGACAGCGCCAGGCGCTGGAGCTGGTCCATTTCCAGGAGCTGAGCAATATCGAGGCGGCCGAGATCATGTCGGTCAGTGTTGATGCACTTGAATCCCTGCTGGCGCGTGGTCGGCGAAAGCTCAAGGCCTTGCTTCTGGGCGATGCGCCCGATCTGATAGCCAGCTATGCTGAGGGCGGCGATGCCCGTTACGGTGATGAATGATGACTGAGGACCGCTTTTACCAAATTCTACAGGCTTACGGCGCCGATCCGGCCCGTTGGCCGGCCGATGAACGCGCGGATGCCGAGGCCTTCGCCCGCGCTCATCCTGACCAGGCCGGATCGGTCATCGCCGCGGAAAGCGCGCTGGATGCGTTGCTGGGCGATCTCGCCCAGCCGGTTCAGGTCAACGCGCTGCTGGAGCGGCGGCTGATCGCCCGCTTGCCGGTGCCGTCCGCCTCGCGCTGGATGGCGCCCACCGCGGTGGCGGCCGCGCTGCTCGTCGGGGTCTGTCTCGGCTTTGCCAGTGGTGCGCTTACCGGTGATTACAACGCCGATGACACGCTCTATGCCGATGCTTTCACCGGCTATGAAGATGACTGGGTGGACTGGCTGGGAGAAGACGCATGAGGCCAAGCTTGCCCTGGATCGCCGCCCTGATTGGCTCCGTTCTGATCAATGGCGCGCTGGTCGGCTATCTCGTCCATCACACGACTGACGGTCCGGACTGGCAGATGCGCGGGTCGGCGCCGGACAGCGGTCCGGCACGCGGCGGTGCGCCGGGCCGGGGTGGTTTTGACCTGCGCGGCTTCGTGGAAGCGCTGCCGGAGGCAAGTCGACAGGAAGCCCGCGACCGTCTGCGCGCCAGCTTTGCCGACATGGGCGACCTTGCCCGGGACGGGCGGTTGGCCCGCCGGGAGCTGGACACGCTTCTGGTGGCGGACGAGTTTGATACCGAGGCCGTTGCCCAGGCCATGGCGGAGCTGCGCGAGAGCCAGCGCGAAGTCGAGGCGCGGATTGAAGCGATTGTGCTCGATGTCGTTTCGGAACTTGATGTCGAGACCCGGGCCGCCGCCCTGCAAGCGGGGCGTGAGCGGATGGGAAGGCGGGGGCCGCCGCCAGGCGGGCATCGTCGTCATGGTCCGCGCGATGGACCGCCACCGACGCGCGACTAGACGCGTCTATTCGCCTGCCGCCAAGCGGGAGGGGCTGTTGCCATCAATGAATTCATCATCGACGTCAAAACCGTCATCGGTCTGAAGCCCGGCTGACAGGCCCAGCGGGGCGTGTGCGTCGAAGGGCGCGCCCGCATCGTCCGCGTCCAGTGCCAGGGCCTTGTCGACCCCGCCATCGCGGGCCACGGCTTCGATCGCATCGCGCGGGATCGGCTGGTCCTGGCTGATCGGCAGGACGATGGAGACCGTCGTGCCTTCGCCCAGTGTCGAGTCGATCGACAGCGTGCCGCCATGCAGCTCGATCAGGGATTTGGACAGGGCAAGGCCAAGCCCGGAACCCTGGAAGCTCTTGGAGTGCTGGCTTTCGATCTGCTCGAAGGGGCGGCCCAGGCGGGGCAGGTCATCCTTGGCGATACCGATGCCGGTGTCGGACACCTGGAAAGCAATGCCGAGGCCGGACAGGAAGCCCCGTACGGTAACCCGACCACCTTCCGGCGTGAATTTCACCGCATTGGAGACCAGGTTGATCATGATCTGCTTGAAGGCGCGCGGATCGACCTCGATTTCCGGCAGGCCCGAAACATCGGCGCGCAGCTGGAGACGTTTCTCCTCGGCGCGACCGCGGACAATGCGAATGCTCTGTTCGACCAGCTCGCTGGCGTCGGTGGGCTCGGGCTGAAGCTGCATCTTGCCGGCCTCGATCTTGGACATGTCGAGAATGTCGTTGATCAGTTCCAGCAGGTGTTTGCCCGAAGACAGGATGTCCTTCATGTAGCCGACATAGCGATCATCGCCGAGCGGGCCGAACATTTCCTGCATCATGATTTCGGAGAAGCCGTTGATGGCATTGAGCGGCGTGCGCAGCTCATGGCTCATATTGGCGAGGAATTCGGACTTGGAGCGGTTGGCTTCCTCGGCCCGGATCTTCTCTTCTTCATATTTGCGGGCCAGGTCGGCGATCCGGGCCTGGGAGCGCTTGACGTCGTCGACCGTCTTGCGGAGTTGGCTCTCATTCTCGGTGAGGGCGGCCTCGTGATGCTTGAGATCGGTGATATCGGCGCCGACCGAGACCAGGCCGCCATCGGCGGTCGGGCGGTCGGAATAGTGCAGCCAGCGACCATTGGAGAGCTCGATCTCGTAGGCGACCTTGCTGTCCGTTCCGCCATGCACGGTCTTGATGGCCCGAGCGGCCGCCTGCTCGACCGCTTCATAGCTCATGCCCGGTTTCAACATGCCTTCGGCAAAGTCGAACAAGTCCCTGAATTTGCGGTTCCACAGAATGAGGCGCTGACGGCTGTCCCAGAGAACGAAGCTCTCGGACATCGATTCCAGGGCGGCACGCAGGCGGCTCTCTGCTGCCGCGACGCGGGCCTGGGCCCCCTTGCGTTCGGTGACATCGATGGCGACGCCGACAATGCGGGTATGGCCGACTTCGCCGCCGGGCAGGATGCGGCCCCGCATTTGCAGCCATACCGGCGCGCGCGCGGCGAGCACTTCATGATCGACCTCGGCGCCGGCCGGGGCTCCGCGCATGGCCGCGCGCAGGCGCTCGCGGTCGGGCTTGGAGAAGAGCTGGAGGAATTGCTGGCCGGAGCACTCGGTCGCGGCTTCGAGCCCGAGAATGCGGGCAAGGGAGTCGGTGACGAAGACGGTGTCGGCTTCCGGATTCCAGTCCCAGACACCGCAGCGCGCGCCCTCGATGGCGACGCGGAAGCGCTGCTCATTGTCTTCCAGCATCTGCCGGGTCGAGCGCAGGCGGCCCATCTGCATGAAGACCAGTGCGCACAGGCCCAATGCCACGAAGATCGGCGCGATGAACATCAGGCCGTAGAAGGAGATCGTCCGGTACCAGGCGCTTTGATTGATGCGCATGGCGCCCAGCGCATAGACCCGCAGTTCGGTGCCGGAAATCGGCGCAACCGCGAAGGTGACCCGTTCCTCGCCGAAGCGCGCATCCGACGTGGCGCCACCCCCGCCGGCCGCCAGCCTGTCGATAAGGCCGGGTTCCAGACCGAAGCGTTCTGCCAGTTGGGTGCCGGCGCGGGCGCTGGGCATGCGCGGCCGGATTGCCAGCATTCCGCCGTCGACATCGGCGAGTGCGACGACTCGATCATCGCCCCAGTCCGGCAGGGCGGTCTCGGTGCTCAGCCGGGCCACGAAAGCGCCGACCGTGCCATCGCTCAACGGGGTCGGGACGGCGAGAACCAGGAAGGCCTGATTGCCGGTGACCTGAGCGGTGAGGCCGGATGGCGCATCCAATGCCGCCCCGGCGAAATCACGCAGATTCTCGATTGGTTCGCCATCGGCGATGACCTGCCCGCCCGGCAGGAGGAGGGCAATATCGGCCACGAGTTCGGATTCGGCGATGGCGGAGAGGCGTGCATTGGCCAGGCTTTCGACCTCGCCGGCGGGGGCGTCACGCAGATCCGCAGCGGCAAAGGCCAGCGCATACCGGGCTTCGGCAATGCGGGCCGTGACGCGCTCGGCAAGATAGCCGGCGGCATTGGCCTGGGACCGCTCCGCCTCGGTGATCAGGATTTCGCGCTCTTGCTGGATCTTGACCAGCAGTATGCCGCCATAGGCGAGCGTAAAGAGCACCACCGCCAGGATGATCCACATTGCGCCGCTGCTGCGGGATGTCTTGCGGGGCGCTTCGTCCGGATCGCGGGCGTGACGATGCTGTCCCCGGGACGGGGAGTTCGACGCCCTGTCCCGGCCCTTGGCGGACTGTGACGGGCGGTGATCGAACCGCATCTGATTCATGGTCTCAAACTAAGGTGCGTTCGCGGTCTGTGTCGACCGGACAACGCGGGTTTTCAATTGTCTTGCGGCTCAGGCTTCGTCGGCCTGGACCGCCTCGTCAGACGCTTTGCTTTCGGCGCCGACTTTCTGGCGCGCCTGGCGTCGTTCGGGGCCCTTGTAAGTGCCGCTGTCCGGATTGGCGCGACGCCGGTCCGGACCGAAATAATTCTTGTTGCGGATAAAGGGGCGAGGCTCATTGATCACCGAGGCGATCTTGGAGAACATTTCCTTCGCCGTGACAGGCTTGCAGCAGAATTCCGTGACCCCGGCATCGCGGGCCAGCATCACCTTGGATTTCTCCGAATAGGCGCTCAGCATGATGATCGGCACGAGCGGATTCGGACTGTCATCGGCCGTGCGGACCAGGCGCACGAAATCGAGACCGTCCAGAATTTCCATCTGATAATCGGTGATGATGATATCAACGGAGTCGGACCGGACCAGATCGAACGCATCGGCCGGGTCCTTGGACTCGAAAATCTGCTTGATTCCAAACCCGTGCAGAATGGTGCGCAGGATGGTCAGCATATAGCCGTTATCGTCGACGATCAGTACTCGCACGCGGCTGAAATCTGCGGCCATGGCTGCCTACCTCAACGCCTCACGCGGCGCGCGAGGCCTTCTTTTTCATATCCTTGAGCGAGCTTAGCGGCACAGGCTTACCGAAATAGTAACCCTGACCGTAAGTCGCACCAAAAGTTTTCAATGCCTTTGCCTGGGCCTCGGTCTCGATCATTTCGGCGACCGTGGCGGCACCCACACTGCGGCAGATATTGATCATGCCTTTCAACAGTGTCGCATCACGTTTCGACTGCTCGAAGCGTTTGATGTAGGAGCCATCAATCTTGACCACATCGGCCGGGAAGTCGCGCAGATAGTGGAAGCCTGCAGCGCCGGCGCCGAAATCGTCCAGGCAGACGGCGTGGCCGCGCTCTCGGATTTTCTGGATGATCGCATTGGCGGCCTTGATATTGGTGACCGTCGCGGTCTCGGTCAGTTCGAAGCTGAGCCGTTTGCGGTCAATTTTCAGATCGGCCAGCTGGGCAAGGAAGCGCTTGCCCCAGGCCATGTTTGTCAGCGACTTGCCCGAGAGGTTCACGGCGAGGGATGGCCGGTCGTAATCATCGCGCAGGAAGTTGGCGGCAATATCGACCATGGCGGTATCGATCTCGTAGATCAGCCCGGTACTCTCCGCGAAGCCAACACTGTCCTGGACCGGAGCCCCGCCGGGCAGACGCAGCAAAAGCTCATAGTGACGGATTTCGCCGGTCGCCAGATCGACCACAGGCTGGGCGTGGGGTTCGATTACCCGTCCGGCGATCGTGGTCCGCAATTCAGCCATGCGGCGCTCATTCTCGCGCATCATGAGTTCGGCGGTTTCCTGCAGGCTGACAATGTCCAGAACCCGGTCACACTGGGCCGCTTCATTCACAGCGTAGAGGAAGGCCTGAACCGCCACGCCCGGTTCGATGTTCGGGGCGTCGCAGACCGAATCGATCTGGACGGTCGCCGTCCCCAGGCCGGCCTCGGCGAGGGTCGCTTCGATCTCTGTCTTGATAAGGTCAAGCTCGGCCGAGCGGGCATGAATGAGCGCTGTGCGTTCCGCATCGACCTGGCGGGCGACCCCGTCATCGCCAACAGCGAGGGCGCAGGATGCGGCGACGGATTGCTGAACAGCCGCCGCGCGGGCCGGGCCGATCAGACGTTCCAGCGAATCCTCGGTGACGACGCGCAGGACCGACATGGCCATGTCGATCCCGGCAGACCGGGCTTTCTCGATGGCCTGTTCGGCGGCACGTTCAAAGGCTTCCGGCTCGAGCTCGGCCGGGGCATGAATGGCTTCGTAGGACAGGCTCCAGCGAATGCGTTCATCATCGCCCAGCATCCAGCCGGACAGGCGGCATTCGCGACCGGCGACGGAAATCCGGACCGGTCCGAGCCGGCGACCGGGCTTGAGCCTGTGCATGATGGCCTGAAAGACGGGGCGCGAGGTGCGGTCAAATCGCTTGGCGAGATCTTCGCCGCTTCCGGTCAATGCCGGCTCGCCGAGTGCCGCAACCGCACCCGCGGCATAGGTGACGCAACCCGCAGGGTCTGTTTCGACGAGGATGTCCGCCGAGGCAAAGGCGAAGGAGAGAAAGCGGTTGCGTTGTTCGACCAGCGACATCGGTAGTCCAATCGTTTGCACAGACCCCAAGTCTTGCCCGGCAATCGTTAGAACGCCCTTAAAATTCTAGGGAGTTCAGGCAGCCCGCGACTCGGCGCGGCCATCGCGCTTGGCAGGCTTTGTGTTGACGTCCTTCAGCACGCTCTCGGCCCGATGCGAAAGCTCGGCGAGGACGGGCGGCAATTCACCATCTTCGCCGGCCAGGGCGGCGAGCTGCTCGGCAATCTCAAGCAGGCGCGGCGCGTTGGCGAGCAGGCGGGCCTGGGCCTCGATGCGGTGCGGGTTTCGGTCATACTCTGCGGCCGGCACGCGCCAGCCGCCCCAATCCATCGCCTCGGTGACAACCACAGGGAAGGTGCCCGGAAAGGGGTGTCCGGCACAGTCCTCAATGGACTGCCACTTGTTCTTCGCGCGCAATACGCGCCAGTGGCCGGCCTCGACTTGATCGGCCTGTTCCGCGGAGAGTTCTTCAGCGGTGAAGTCGCGTCCCAGCCCGCAATCATAGGCGACGCGGATCGGCTCCTCGACATCCTTCACCCAATGCGGCTTGACCTGTTCGACCAGCGCCCAGGTGCCAACCGGTCCGACGAAGACCCGCTGATGCTTGTGAAAGACTGCCTTGGCCATGTGTGCTTCTCCCTCGCCGCCCTTACACAATCATGGCGGCGTTTAAACCGCGTGAACGGAACAGGTTGGATTTGAGCGATCGACTGTTCGGGCATGCGTGCTGCGTTGCGGCAGACGCCCTCACACGCTATGTCGCCCGTCATGAATGCAATCATGCCTTTCTCCCGTCGCTTCTCCGTGGCGCCGATGATGGACTGGACCGACCGGCATTGTCGGGCTTTCCACCGGGTCCTGTCGCGCAACGCGCTCCTTTACACGGAGATGGCGGTCGACAAGGCGATAATTCATGGCGACGCTGACCGCCTGATCGGTTTCAACGCGTCGGAACATCCGGTTGCCATCCAGCTGGGCGGGTCCGAGCCGGTCGATCTCGCTGCGGCGGCCAGGGCTGCCGAAGCCTTCGGGTATTGTGAAATCAACCTCAATGTTGGCTGCCCGTCCGACCGGGTCCAGTCCGGCCGTTTCGGGGCCTGTTTGATGCGCGAGCCGGAACTGGTCGCCGATTGTGTCTCGGCGATGCGCGAAGCGGTGACCGTCCCGGTGACCGTGAAATGCCGGATCGGCGTTGACGACCAGGAGCCGGAAGAGGCGCTTTTTGCCCTGGTCGACACGGTCGCGGCGCGCGGCGTGACGAGCTTTGCCGTGCACGCCCGCAAGGCCTGGCTGAAAGGTCTGAGCCCGAAGGAAAACCGTTCCGTGCCGCCGCTCGATTATGATCTGGTGCGTCGGCTCAAGGCCGAGCGCCCGGCGCTGGAAATCATCCTCAATGGCGGGTTGGCTGATCTGGAGCACGCCAAGGCCGAAACCGGCGCGCTGGATGGCGCCATGATCGGCCGCGCCGCCTACCACACGCCCTGGATCCTGGCCCGCGTCGACTCACAGATTTTCGGCGAGGCCGATCCGGTGGCAACGCGGTCGCAGGCGCTGGCAGCCTACCGCCCCTATATCGCCGCGCATCTGGAAGCCGGCGGACGCCTGCAGGACATCACCCGTCATATGCTCGGTCTCTATGCCGGCGAACCGGGCGCGCGCCAATGGCGACGCATCCTGTCGGAAAAGGCACCGCGCAGCGGTGCCGGTCTCGACGTGCTCGATGAAGCCCAGGCGGCCGTTTCACCGCGAGACGAGGCTGCCTGAATGACCGATATCTGGATTCTGGTCCTGGCCATGGCCGCCACGGGCGCCTTTGCCGGGCTGATTGCCGGCCTGTTCGGCATTGGCGGCGGCATGGTCATGGTCCCGGCCATGTTCTACGCCTTTCAATTCCTCGGCTATGACGACCCGCGCATCATGCAGGTCGCGGTCGGAACATCGCTGGCCGTGATCATCGCCACCTCGCTGCGCTCGGTCTCGGCGCATGCCAAGCGCGGCGCCGTTGATTTCGCCGTGCTCAAGGCCTGGGGACCCTGGATCGTGATCGGCACGCTGGTCGGCTCTGTGATCGCCCATCTCCTGCCGGGCAATTTCCTGACCGGCCTGTTCGGCGCCATGGCCATCCTGTTGTCGGCGCAATTCTTCTTTGGCCGCCCGGACTGGCGGCTTGCTGACGAGATGCCCGGCGGACCGCTTCGCTGGGGTCTGGGCGGCGGGATCGGCATTCTGTCGGCCCTGATGGGAATCGGCGGCGGTGTGCTGGGCGTTACCCTGATGACCCTGTGCGGCAAGGCGATCCATCGGGCTGTGGCGACCGCCGCCGGCTTCGGAGTCGCGATCGGCCTGCCGGGCGCGATCGGTTTTGTGGTCACGGGCTGGGGCCAGGACGCGGTTCCGTGGTCGCTGGGTTATGTGAACTTGCCCGGATTTGCCCTGCTGGCCGGCTCGGCCTTCTTCGTCGCCCCGCTCGGTGCAAGACTGGCGCATTCCCTGCCGGAACGGACGCTCAAGCGCTGCTTCGCGGTCGGGCTCGTCGTGGTCGGTGTCATGCTGGTCCGCGAAGCCTGGCTGGTCAGCGCGGCCAGCTGATCTAGGGTCGCAGGATCAATTGATCGCGGCGCATCTCCACCGCGTCAAACTCGCCCAGAACCGACATGCCGAGCAGGGACCGCTCGCCGCCGCTCATCACCAGGGCCTGATGGTTCTCGAAAGTGCGCCCGGGCAGGATCAGCGCCGGTATGGTGACCAGCGCGGCCATCGACGGTCCGGCGGCGGTCGAGGTGCGGATGTTGAAGTCCAGCGTCTCGGTGCGGATGCCAATCCGGCGCGCATCGTCCAGGGTCAGCGCGACACCGGTTGCACCGGTGTCGATCAGGAAATGGACCGGCGCGCCATTGATTTCGCTATCGATATAGAAATGGCCGTCGAAATGCCGTTCCAGCACCAGCGATCCGTCCGCCATTTGCACGCCATTGCCACCTGCCAGCGGACGCGTATCGCCTTCCATCACTGCCACGCCCCAGACGCGCTGGTGTTCCCAGGCGGTGTAGTCGCGATCAAGAATGGCGACCCCGCCAGCGGCGACGCTGATTGAGAGCCAGGCCAGGAGATTGCGATGGCGGGCGCCGTCCGGCGCCACCGCGGACCCCAAAAGGGCCAGGGCGAGCAGGCCGAGGGGCACCGCGATATAGACGGTCCGCAACATTGGATCGACATCGGACCAGAGCGGCCAGCTGATCAGGCGCAGTCCGATCAGGGCGATGCCCAGGGCCAGGGCAGGCAGGGCGATACGGATGATGATGGCGCGCATGGTCTCTATTCCTGCCGGACGGGCTTGGCCGCCTTGTACGCCGTTTCGCGCTCGGGCAGGGCGGCCATGATAGCCGCGCGTTCGTCATCATTGTAGCGCGTCCAGCGTCCCAACTCCTCCATCGTGCGGAAGCAACCGACGCATAATTGCGCTGTCGGATCAACGAAGCAGACCTGCACGCAAGGCGTCTTGATGGGCGGATTGATGGGCGTCGACGTCATGCGCTGCAGCATTTCGCGGGCGAGGCGTTGAGGCAAGTGCTTGCAGCGGCTGGGGTGGGCGGAATAAGGTCCCGCTTTCACCGGCGGGGACTTCCATGGACGATCTTTTGCTGCAGGGCCGCAGCTTTGCGGGCCTGTTCCTTCTCGCCGGCATCGCCTGGCTGCTAGGGCCGCGCAAACGCTTTCCGGTCATCCTGCTGGGCGGCGCGATTGGCTTGCAGCTGGTCATCGCCACCTTGCTTTACACCGTCGCGCCGTTTCGGGCCTTCCTGCAATCGCTGACCGGTGTCGTCGCGGTGCTGCAGGAAGTGACCAATGAGGGCGCGCAATTCGTCTTCGGCTATCTCGCTGGCGGCACCATGCCCTTCGAGATCAACCCCGACGCGGCGGGGGGAACCTTCCTGTTCGCCTTCCAGGCCCTGCCCATGGTCATTGTCCTCTCGGCCCTGTCGGCCCTGTTGTGGCGCTGGCGCGTCCTGGAAGTCCTGGTCCGGGCTTTTGCCTGGGCCTTCCAGCGCCTCTTGAACCTCTCCGGTTCGGCCAGTCTCGGCGCCGCTGCCAATATCTTCCTCGGCATGACGGAGAGCCCGGTCCTCATCCGGCCCCGCCTGCCTGACATGAGCCGGTCCGACCTCTTCCTGATCATGACGGTCGGCTTCTCCACCGTCGCCGGCTCGGTGATGGCGCTTTATGTCTCCCAGCTCTCCGGGGTGATCGACGGCGCGGCTGGCCACATTTTCACCGCCTCGCTGATCTCGGTGCCCGCCGCCGTCCTCCTGTCGCGTTTGATGATGCCCGCCGAGGCGATGACGCCCGAGGCCGAGGCCAAGGAGAAGGTGCCGACCCAGATCTACCACTCCTCCATGGACGCGTTGACCACCGGCGTGTCGGACGGGATGCGACTCTATTTCAACATCATCTTCATGCTGCTGGTCTTCACCGCGCTCGTCGCCCTGTTGAACGTCGTGCTGGGTCTTTTCCCGGACGTGTTCGGGACCAGCCTGTCAGTCGAGCGCATCCTGGGCTGGCTCTTCGCGCCCATTGTCTGGCTCGCCGGTATTCCCTGGTCGGAAGCGACCCAGGCCGGGTCCCTGATGGGCCTCAAGACCGCGCTCAACGAGGTCTACGCCTATGACCGCCTGTCCCAGATGGGCGCTGAGCTGACCCCGCGCACCAGCCTGATCATGACCTATGCCCTGTGCGGCTTTGCCAACTTCTCCAGCGTCGGCATTCTCACTGGCGGCCTGGTTGCGATTGCGCCCTCACGGCGCGAAGACATCCTCCAGCTGGCGCCCAAGGCGCTGATCTCCGGCACGCTGGCAACGCTGATGACGGGTGCGGCGATCGGCGTGCTGCCGCAGGGGTTGTTCGGGTAGGTGGGGTACGCGCACGGCGCGCATAGCCCAATTCACCCTCACCATTTCTCCCGGCCGGAACCCCGCGAAAGCGGGGCGGAGAGCCGGGACCGACACGACTATCCGCCCGGTGATGAGCCTCCCGTTGGTCCCGGATGGCGCTGCGCGCCTCCGGGAAAAATGGGGGGCGGCCACCAGGGAAAATGGGGGGGCGGCGACCGGGATTAGGGGGTAGCTCGGAGTGGGCCTAATCCCCCCGCGCCGGCCAGAGCCGGCTGCGCAACCAGCCCACCGTCGAGTTTCCGGCGAGGGACTGCCGGTAGGCCGTATCCATGAACCGGTCCAGACCCTCCACGTCGGCGAACAGGTCGGAGCGGGTCTTCATCGGGGCGTCGGGATCTATGCGCTTTATGACCTTTGCCGGATTGCCGGCGACGATGGTCCAGGGCTCGACGTCCTTGGTGACCACCGAGCGGGCGCCGACGACGGAATGGTCGCCAATGGTCACACCCTTGCCGACAAAGGCGCCATCACCGATCCAGACATTGCGGCCCAGCTTGACCGGTTTGAAGTCCGGCTGCGGGTCGACCCGGTCGTGGATGGAGTGCCAGTCGCAATCAGTGATCGTGACCTTGTTGGCGATCAGGGCGGCGTCGCCGATCTCGATCTGCCCGGCGGCCAGGATACGTGTGCCGGGGGCCAGGAAGACGTGATCGCCGAGGCTGATCCGCCCGGCCTGGGTCTGCGGTGACCAGACGGTGAGGCGGACCGGATCATGCGTGTTGGCGATGACATGGAGATGGTCGCCGGCGGTGATATTGGGGCCGAAGACCTCGACCGCCCAGGGCAGGACGATCTTGGGCGCGCGGCCGATCTCGGCGAAGTGCGGGGCCAGGAAATGGCCGGCCCAGGCATTCTCGAACTGCTCCCAGAAACGGTGCATCCAATAGGGGCGGTGATCGCGGCGCATGGGGTGTCCCGTCTGGTTGGCGGCTGTGTCTGCAACTTGCCGCACGGCGCGGCGGAGGCAAAGCTTTCACCTGCATGAGACAAGACGGGGCCCGCCCTGTCTCGTCGGCGAAACAGGCGGCAGGCCGGAGGGATTGATGAGTTTGAGCGTGTCCATGGATGCGGCAGCCGTCGCTGCCTATCTCGACGAGGTCTTCCCGCAATGGAATCAGGGCGGGATCAAGTTCGGGATCGAACGGATCGACCCCGGTCGCGCCATTGTCAGTGCCGAGGCCCAGGCCGCGCATCTGCGACCGGGCGGAACCGTGTCGGGTCCGACCCTTTTCACCCTGGCCGACTTTGCCGCCTATGCCGTCATTCTCGGTCATGTCGGCAGGCAGGCGCTGGCGGTGACGACCAATCTCAACATCAACTTCCTGCGCAAGGCGCCTCCCGGGCCGGTGACCGGGCATTGCCGGCTGCTGAAACTGGGGTCGCGACTGGCAGTCACCGATTGTGATATCACCGCCGGCGGCTCGGACGACTTGATTGCCCAGGCCAGCGCGACCTATTCCTTGCCGCCCAAGACCAGCTGAGGCTTGATCCCGATGACCGACACGCCTGAAACCGACCCGACCGGCCCTGATCCGATCGAGGATATTATCCTGTCGCTGGTCGCGGCCGCACCAGAGAACCGCTCGATCTCGCCCGCCGATGTCGCCAAGGCCGTCGATCCCGAGCGCTTCAATCGCAAATTCGGTCATGTCCGCCAGGCCGCCATTCGCCTCGCCAAGGCTGGCAAGGTGACCATTCTGCGCAAGGGCAAGCCGGTCGAGGATCCGGAGACTTTCAAGGGTGTCTGGCGGATTGGCCGCGCCTGATCTCCACGCGCTTCTCGCGGATATCCGTGCCTGCCGGGTCTGCGCCGAGGCCATGCCGCATGAACCGCGCCCGGTCATTCAGGCCCATCCGGATGCCCGGATTCTTCTGGTCGGCCAGGCTCCGGGGACACGAGTCCACGCCTCGGGCAAGCCTTTCACCGACCCGTCCGGGGACCGGCTGCGCGACTGGCTGCAGATCGATGCGGCGGATTTCTACGACCCGGCCAAGCTCGCCATTGTCCCGATGGGCTTTTGCTTCCCGGGTCTGGACGCCAGGGGCGGCGATCTGCCGCCGCGCCGGGAATGTGCTCCATTGTGGCAGAGACGCGTGCGCGAGAGCCTGCCCAATATTCGACTGACCTTGCTGGTTGGCCAGTATGCCCAGCGCTTCTGGCTGGGTTCGCAGGCGCACAAGACGCTGACCGAAACCGTGCGTCACGCGGCCGGATTCGGGCCTGATTTTCTACCACTCCCCCATCCCTCATGGCGGAATAGTGGTTGGTTGCGCAAAAACCCCTGGTTTGGGGAAATAATTCTCCCGATGTTGCGGTGCCGCATAAAAGAATTGTTACCGTGACCACGTTTCGGGGTGTTTTCGAGCGCTTGTGTGTTGCCCTCTGAAAGGGTATTCCGGCGCCCGAAATCGCGGCTCCGCAAGCGGCGGCCGTATCAGCTGAACAAAAGGGTTTGCTGCCTATGAGCGTTCTCGAGCATCCGTCTTTCGACAATCACGAGAGAATTCTTTTCGCGACCGACGAAGTCACCGGCCTGAAAGCCATCATCGGTGTCCACTCCACGGTCAGCGGTCCCGCCTGCGGTGGCTGCCGCATGTGGACCTATCCCAATTCGGAGGCTGCGCTCCAGGACGTGCTGCGCCTGTCCCAGGGGATGAGCTACAAGAATATCATGGCCGATCTGCCGATCGGCGGCGGCAAGTCCGTCATCATGAAGCCGGAAGGGTCCTTTGACCGTCGCGCCCTGTTCGAGGCCTTTGGCCGGGCCGTGGCCAGCCTCAATGGCCTGTACATCACGGCCGAGGATGTCGGCGTCAGCCCGGACGACATGATGGCCGTGCGCGCCTCGACCGAGCATGTCGTCGGCCTGCCGGAAGGCAAGGACGCGTCCGGTGACCCGTCGCCGGTGACCGCCGAGGGCGTGTTCCGCGGCATGAAAGTCTGCGTCGAGCGCGGTCTGGGCAAGTCGGACATGTCCGGCGTCAAGGTCGCCATCCAGGGCGCGGCCGGCCATGTCGGTGCCTATCTGGCCGGCCATCTGGCCAAGGCGGGTGCCGAGCTTTTCATCACCGATATCAACCAGGACGGTCTCGAGCGTCTCAAGGCCGAGCATGGTGCCACCATTGTCGGTCTCGATGACATTTATGGGCTCGATGTCGATGTCTTCGCACCCTGTGCACTAGGCTCGGTGATCAATCCGGACACGATTGACCGCATCAAGGCGAAGATCATCGCCGGCGCCGCCAACAACCAGCTCGCCACGCGCGAAATGGGCGCTGAAATTCTCAAGCGTGGCAAGGTCTACGCGCCGGACTATGTCCTCAATGCCGGCGGCATCATCAATGTGATGGGCGAGATCGCCGGCGACTTCAATCCGGAATGGGTCCAGGGCAAGCTGGTCGGTCTCGAGAACACGCTGGGCGAGATCCTCGACCAGTCCGAGAGCGAAGGGCGCCCCTCCAACCTCATCGCCGACGAGATCGCCCGTCAGCGCATCGAGGAAAAGCGTGCCGCCAAGCTGGGCAAGGCCGCTTAAGTCACACTGTATGACGCTTACACTGAAGCGCCCCTGCCGGAAGGTGGGGGCGTTTTGCTGTTTGGGGGAGACGTTCAGCTTGTCATCCTGGCCGGATGGCCGGCGTAGGCTGGCCACAGAGCGGAGACCTGACTGGTCGCACATTTAGGTCCCTGATCTCCGCCCGGCTCGGGGTCGGGTGTGTGTCGGGGGTGAGAAAAAGGGGGGCGCGCGCAACGCGCGGAAAACTCCTTACATGTCTTGCCAGCCAGCGGGCCGTATCCGGGTTTTCAGGTCAAGGGCGCGTGCGCGCCGCTTCGCGGTTCCACCCTTGAGCTGAAAACCCGGATACGGCGAACTCCCGGCATGCCGTGTAAGGCGCGGCCTGCGCGGCGCGCTCTCCGATACCCACCCATTGTCACCGTCACCCCCCGGCTTGCCCGGGGGACGTCAACTCACTCATGGACGGGGTCGCGCATGCTGTCCTGGTCGAACGCCGAGTCTTAGCCGGGCCGAATGCGGGTCACTTGTGAGAGATGGGCTGTGATGCGCTTCACCTTCGCAAGCATTTCCAATTCTCCGATCAGAAAACCGCCGCCTGATTTCCTGTACCGGGCGCGACCGCCACTCATCGCTTGACCCGACTCCGCTGATGCGGCCTGCTGGCGCGCGTGTGCCGGACGGACGTTCGCGCCTCGCCTTGCCCTGACACCAAAGGATCGATCACGTGGAAGCCCTGACCGCTCTCCTCTCCGACCTGCCCTTGTGGGGCCGACTGCTGGCTTTTGCCGGAATGGCGGTCGCGGCCCATGGCCTGGTACTGGCGATCCGCGTGATGGCTAATCTGGTGATCGCGGTGCGGACCGAGCGCAAGCACGCCAAGCTGCGCTCGGTGACTTCGATGGCCGCCAGCGCTCTGATCTTCACGATCTACTTCGTGATCGTCGGCTTCATCCTGCACGAGCTGGGCGTGTCACTGACCGCCTATCTGGCCAGCGCCTCGGTGATCGGCCTGGCGATCGGTTTCGGCTCTCAGGGCGTGGTCCAGGACGTCGTCAACGGTGTCACCTTCATCTTCTCCGACCTTCTGGACATCGGCGATCTGGTCGAGATTTCCGGTCAGACCGGGATCGTCAAGGCGATCTCCATGCGCTTTGTGGAGCTGGAGAACGCGCTGGGGGCCAGTGTCTTCATTCCCAATCGCACGATCACCAATGTGATCAATTATCCGCGCGGCTATATCCGCTGCATCGTCGATGTGACGCTGACCGGTGACCCGGCCGAGCGCGATACCGCGGAAGAGACGGCGACCACGCTGATGCATGGCTTCTACGAGCAGTTTCCCGGCATCTTCCTGTCGCGGCCGTCCAATGTCGGGCGGACGCGCCTGTCTTCCGGGCGCGAATTCGTCCGGATCAAGTTCCGGATCTGGCCCGGTCGCGCCCAGCCGATCGAGACGATTTATCGCGAGGAAGTCGTCGCCGCCTTCGTCGGCAAGGACTGCGATTACAAGTCGTGGATGGTTGCGGTCAGCTTTGAGGTCGAGGACCGTCCGGAAGCTGTGCGGCCGCGCCTGAATATCGTCTGGCCGGGCGGCAACTAGCGACGGGTTGCGGCAGCGGCGCGGCTAGAAGGCGATCACGGTGGCGCCGAAGGCAACGGCTATGCTGGTGACCAGGCCGAGGGCCGGGGCCCAGATCGGGGCGCGAAAGGCATCGTCGCGACTGGGCTGGCCGCGCATCCGCAAGGCCAGCAAGGCCGCATTTACCAGTGCAAAGACGAGAAGGGTCACAGTCGAAGCGAGGATTGCCAATTGGCCGAGAACGCCGGACAGGACGAGGGTCGCGACCAGCAAGGCCGCCACACCGGTAGCGATGAAGGGCGTGTTTCGTTTTGGGTGGATGGTCCCGAACGCGCGTGGCGCGAGCCCGCGTTTTGACAGGCCATAGAGCACCCGCGCTGCCATGATGATCTGAACCAGCGCACCATTGACCATGGCCAGAAGCGCGACATAGGCGATCGCCGCGCCGGACCGCCCCGTGGCCTGTTCGAACAGCGCCGCCAGCGGGCCATCGGCCTGTGCCAGCATGTCTGGCGACATGGTGCGGACCGCGACCCAGGCGACCGCAAAGTAGAACAGGGCCGAGACCGTCAGCGTGACCAGAATGGCGAGGGGCAGGGTGTGGCGCGGCCGTTTGACCTCCTCGGCCATGTTGGCGATGTCCTCGAAGCCGATAAAGGCAAAGAAGGCCATCACGCTGGCCGCGAACAGCCCGGTCCAGGGGATGGCGATGTCCGGGATGATCGGCGCCGGGGCGGCGATGGCTCCGGGAGCGGCCACAAAGATGATCACCAAAAGACCGAGCGCCTCGACGATGGTGACCGCCCCGGCGACCCAGATCGATTCCTTGACCCCCCAGATCGCGATCAGGCTCAGCATGGCCAGGGCGCTGATCATTGAAACCCAGGTCGGGATGTTGGCCAGCTCGCTGACATAGCCGGCAAAGCCGTGCAAGACGACCGCAGCCGACGTCGCCCCGGACAGGGTCACGCCATATCCGGCGATCGCGGTCAGTACGCGGCGGTCGAAGGCACGGCTGACATAGGCGGCTTCCCCGGCGCTTTCCGGATAGCGCGACCCCAGTTCTGCATAGGACAGGGCGGTGAGCCCGGCGAGGGCGCCGGCGAGCAGGAAGGCCAGCGGCGTATAGACACCAGCCACGCCCGCCATCTCGCCGACCAGCGCATATATGCCGGCGCCGAGGGTGACACCCAGCCCGTACAATACCAGTTCGATCGGGCCGATGACTCGCTTGAGCTTCGCCATGTGGCGCAGCCTACACCAGTTTCACGCAGATGCGGGGCGCAATTCGGGGCGGAACCGCAATCGCTTCGAAACCGGGGGCAGGGGCGTCGCGGTCAAGCCGGGACAACCCGCACATAGGTCGGATCAAGAGTGACGCTGACCCGGTCTCCCTCGGTAATGGGCGAGGGCGAGGGCGTCTGGGCCGTCCATTCCCCGGCGCCGCTGTGGAAGCGGTGGGTCAGGTGTGGGCCAGTCGAGCGGCGGCGGGTGACGGTGAAAACGCCATCGGCGTCGAGGCTTAGGCTCAGGGCGCGGGGACGGATCAGCACCGAGACCGGCTGGCCATCGTCAAACCCGTTCGCATCGACAGGACCGAAGGGTGTCTCGGCCTGGCCGGCCGTGACGCGCGCCTCGATGATCTCGACATCCCCCAGCAGCTTGGCCGCCGTGGCGCTGACCGGGCTCATCCAGACATCATCCGGCGCGCCGGTCTGGATGATCAGGCCGCCATCCATCAGGGCCAATTCGTCGGCGACGGCCATGGCTTCCTCGGCATCATGGGTGACGATCAGGGCGGTCGTGCCGGCCGCGCGGAGTGTGTCGACCGTGCGTTCACGAAGCTCGCCGCGCAGGCGCCGGTCGAGGCCGGAGAAGGGTTCGTCCAACAGCACGACTGTCGGCTCTGGCGCCAGGGCGCGGGCCAGGGCCACGCGCTGCTGCTCGCCGCCCGAGAGCTCGTGCGGATAGGCCTTGGCCCGGTGGCCCAGTTCCGCCGCGTCGAGCTGCGCCAGGGCGCGGGCATTCTTGTCCGGACCGGTGAGCCCGAAGGCGACATTGGCCAGGGCGGTCATGTGCGGGAAGAGGGCGTAATCCTGGAAGACCATGCCGACCCGGCGGGCTTCCGGCGGGATATGGGTGGTGGCATCATTCCAGACCGTATCGCCGAGGCGGATCGATCCGGCCTCCAGGCGTTCCAGTCCGGCGATGGCGCGAAGGAGGGTCGACTTGCCGCTGCCCGACGGGCCGAGCAGGGCGGTGATGCGCCCGGCCTGCAGGTCGAGATCAGCCCCCGCCAATGCGGCATGATCGGCGCGGTAGCGACGCTCCGCCCCGCGAATGCTCAACACTGTGCGCGTGTCCGCCATGCGGCGTCCCCCCGGGGCGTTCTGGCTATCGATCCTGTCTCGATAGGTAGCGGGCCACGAAGATCATGGGAAGCAGGGCGACCAGCGGAATGAGGAGTGAGGGCAGGGCCGCTTCTCCCAGACGCTCATCGCTGGCGAAGTTGTGGGCGATGATGGCCAGGGTGTCATAGTTGAACGGGCGCAGGATCATGGTCGCCGGCAATTCCTTGAGCACTTCGACAAAAACGAGGAGCCCGGCCGAGGTCACCCCGGCGACGATCAGTGGCCAGTGAATGTGCCAGACGCGCTGGCCGCGGCTCGCGCCCAGCGTCCGCGCGGCACCATCCAGCGAGGGGGTGACACGTGTCAGCGCGGTTTCGGCCGGACTGATGGCGGCGGCGGCAAAGCGCGAGAGATAGGCAAAGACCAGCGCCGCCCCCGTGCCGGTCAGCAGGATGGGGAAGACCTCCCCGGTGATGGCCCGCCAGGCCGGGTCGAGCAGGGATTGGGTGCCGGAAAGAATGGCGATCACGCCAACGGCGGCGACAGCGCCGGGGACGGCATAGCCCAGACCGGCAGCCCGGGCGGCCAGGGTCGCGATGGCCGTATGGCTGCGCAGGGCATAGGCGGTGGCGAGGCCCAGCGCGGCGGCGATCAGCGCCGTGATCGCGGCCAGGGTCAGCGAATGCCAGCTGGCCGCGGCGAGGCCGGGCGCGGTCTCGGTATGGGCAGCCAGCCAGATCAGGCGGCCGAGCGGGATCAGCATGCCGAGGGCCAGTGGCAGCAGGCAGGCGCCCAGGGCGCCGAGCGTCTGCACGCCGTTCAGATGGATGCGCGGCGAGGGCTTGTGACGGCCAGCGGCATTGATGCTGCGCGCGCGGCGGCGCTGGGCCCGTTCCAGGCCGAAGACCAGCATGGCGATGAAGACGAGGACGAGGGAGAGGCGGGCAGCGTCGACCAGCGATCCAGCCCCGCTCCAGGCGCGTATCAGGCCGATCGACAGGGTCGGCGCGCCGAGATGCGAGACCGTGCCGTAATCGGCCAGGCTTTCCATCACCACCAGCGCCAGACCGGCGGCAATCGCCGGGCGTGCCATGGGCAGGGAGGTGCGCCAGAAGGCGGTCAGCGGACCAGCCCCAAGTGTGCGGGCGGCGTTATAGGCGTCTGCGGACTGGCTGGAAAAAGTGTTGCGGGCCAGCAGGTAGACATAGGGATATAGGACGAGGGCAAACATCAGCCCCGCTCCCCAGCTGCCGCGAATGGTCGGGAAGAGACCGCCGCTCGCAGCGTGCAACGGCCCGCCGGCGGCGCTGAGATCGAGCCACGCATAGGCGGCGACATAGGCCGGTACGGCGAGGGGCAGGATCAGGATCCAGCCCAGTGTGCGGCGACCAATGAAGTCGGTCCGCGCCATCAGCCAGCCGAGTCCGGTACCGATCAGCCCGGCACCGCCGGCGGCGATCAGGCCAACCAGCGCCGAGGTCGCGATATAGGTGGGCAGGCGTGTGCCGGCGAGATGGCGCAGATAATCACCGGTCTCGCCGGACAGGCCGATCCACATCACAGCCAGGATCGGCGCCGCGCACAGGGTCGCGGCGAGGATGGCCAGGCTGGTGGCGCGCCCGGGCAGGATCCGGCCCGGGCTCCTGAAGGCAGTCGCCAGGCGCACGCCTACTGCCAGCCGACCCGATCAAAGATGCGCTGGGCCGTCTCATTGTGATCGCCCAGATCGGAGACATTCAGATTGTCTTCGTTGAAGGGCAGCATCGCCGCGAGGGTCGGGTTTTCCCAGCTGACATCGGTGCGGACCGGGATTTCATTGGTCATCTCGGCAAAGGCGCGCTGGGCCGTGTCGGAGAAGAAATACGCGATCAGGGCGCGGGCATTGTCCGCGTTCGGCGCGTTCACGGCGATGCCGGCACCGGACACGTTCACATGGGCGCCGGTCGTGTCCTGATTGGGGAAGAAGAGCGTCACCTGCGCGGCGGCAGCCTGGGCGGCCGGGTCGTCGGAATTGACCATCATCGCGTAGTAATAATGGTTGGTGATGGCGACATCGCACTCGCCGGCAGCAATGCCGTTGATCTGGGTACGGTCACCGCCTTGCGGGTCGCGCGCCATGTTGTCGACGATGGCCTGGGCCCAGGCCTGCGCGCCCTCTTCGCCGAGATGGGCGACCAGGGAAGCCAGAAGGGACTGGTTATAGGCATTGCCGCTGCCACGGACGCAGATACGGCCCTGCCATTGCGGATCGGCGAGGTCCTCATAGGACGTGATTTCGCCGGGCTGGACGCGCGTGTTCGACCAGGCAATCACGCGGGAGCGTTTGGCGAAGCTGACCCAATAGCCTTCCGGGTCGACCAGATTGGCCGGGACCGAGCCGGTCAGGTCGGAGAAATCGGTCTGCGCGAACAGGCCGGCCTCCTCGGCGCGGTGCAGGCGGGCGGCGTCGACGGTGATGATGACATCGGCCGGGCTGCGCTCGCCATCGGCGCGCACGCGCTCGATCAGCTGGTCGCCATTGGCCGAGACGAGATTGACCTCGATACCGGTCTCTTCGGTGAAGGCGGCATAAATCGCGGCGTCGCTGGAATAGTGGCGGGCGCTGTAGACATTGACGACTTGCGCGGTCTCGCTGACCTCATCGGCCGGCTGGGAACAGGCTGCAACAGCGAGGCTGGCAGCAAATGCGAGGAGTTTCACCGATTTCATGGCTCACCTGTTAAGACTGACTTGCAATACCTCTCCCATCTCTGAGAATGTTTCGCAAGAAGTCCGTGCAGGAATTTGCTGCGCCATGGCGCCGCAGGCAGGGTTGCGCGGAATGGGGCAGGGAGATTCGCGAGGAATCAACGCGCATGTTCGCGGTCTTCATCGGTCCGGTGGGGCGGGGAAGATTGGAAATGGTGGGCGATACTGGGATTGAACCAGTGACCCCCTCGGTGTGAACGAGGTGCTCTCCCGCTGAGCTAATCGCCCGGGTGTTTCCGGAAAGCGACCGTATAAGCAGGCACTTCGGACGGGTCAACTACGCGAGGAAGTTGAAGTGCAGATGACACTTGCGGCGCATGCGACAACTTGCCACACCTTCCTACTCTCGTCATATGCGCCTGCTCCCTATATCAGCCTCCACCAAGCTGGAATTCGGCCGCAGTGGCCGGTCCCGTCAATCACCCGATTGGACGCAATTCCCGGCCGAGGACAGCTTCGGTCGAGCAGGAGGTTTTGTTCATGAGTAATGATCTGTGCACGCCCGACGGTGCGCGTCGTCTCAAAGCGCGTATTGAAGCCTATTGGGCCGAGCGCGGCTATGATGTTTCCGTGGATCTCGTGGAAGCCGGCTTCATGCCCGCCATGCGCTCCGCCCGCACGGATGTGCGCTCCAACCTCGTCAACGGTATGCCGACCCGCGCTGCCAATGACGCCGGTCGCGAGCGCCGCACGGCCTGATCTCAGGTCTTCGCTCGCCACAGCTCGGCGAGCGCCAGCGGTACATCGCTGAATGAATGAATGACCCGGTCGGCTCCCAAGGAGTCGGCCGGTCTTTCACTATAGCCATAACTCATCACAATACTGGGCAGGCCCGCCGCGGCTGCCGAGGCGACATCCGGTTCGCTGTCCCCGACCAGGGCGGCGCGCGCATAACCGCCGCCAAGTGATTCCAGCAAATGATCCGGCGCCGGCTTCTTGGCCGTTGTGCGATCCGGTCCGATGATCCGGTCGAAATATCCCGCCAGACCCGTTTCAGCCATCAGGGCGTCCGACAGGACGGAGGGCTTGTTGGTGCAGACCGACAAGCGGCTGCCGCGCGTGCGCAGCCAATCCAGCGTCGCTTCCACGCCGTCGAAAACCTGACTGTGGGCGCAAATATCGGCGGCATAGATGTCGATGAATTCCGCGACCGCGGCATCGGCGCCTTCAAGCGTGCGGCCCTGGCTGTCATGGGCCCGTTCGAGCAGGGCGCGCGCCCCGCGCCCGACCATGGCGCGGACCGCGCTCAATTCCACCGCCACAAGACCACGCGGGATGATGACCGCATTCAGGGCGCGCAGCAGGTCTGGTGCCGTGTCGACCAGCGTGCCGTCGAGGTCAAAGGCGATCGCGGCGCCGTCAAACAGGTCGGCATCTTCAAGGTCGGGCATGATTTCAGGCCTTTGAGCGTTGAAAGCAGGAGAAGCTAGGTTACGCACGCCGGAGCGATAGGCTATAGCGCCTGACAGGTCGAAACCGACGAATCCCGGAACAAGGAAGTCGCCATGTCCCGAACCCGCGCCGCCATCATCCTCGCTGCCGGTCAAGGCAAACGGATGAAGTCCAAGACGGTGAAAGTGCTTCATCCGGTCGGGGGACGCCCCATGCTGGACTGGGCTGTGGCTCTGGCCGGCGATTGCGGCGCCGGTGATGTCGTCACCGTCTATGGCGCGCATTCACCGGCGGTGAAGGATGCGGCTGAAGCTTTGGGGACACGAACGGCGTTGCAGGACCCGCCCAAGGGTACCGGCCACGCGGTGCAGGCCGCGCGCGAGGCGCTGGCCGATCTCGGCGGCGACGCCATTGTCCTTTATGCCGACACGCCCCTGATTACCGCGGCCACGGTGGGCCGTGTCTTCGAGGCGCTTGAAGCCGGCGCGTCGGTGGCGGTGCTCGGATTCGAGCCGGCGGACCCGGCAGCCTATGGGCGCCTGATCACGAATGAGGCCGGTGATCTGGACCGGATTGTCGAGTTCAAGGACGCCAATGAGACCGAGCGTGCCGTCGGCCTTGTCAATTCCGGCGTTTTGGCCGCGCCGGCCGAGCTACTCTTCGATCTGCTGGACGAGGTCACCAATGACAACGCCAATGGCGAGTATTATCTGACCGATGTGGTCGGCCTGGCCCGTGATCGCGGTCTGAGAGCTGCCGTCGTCATCGCCGATGGTGATGAGGTGCTTGGGGTGAATTCACGCGCCGACCTTGCGGCCGCCGAGGCGGCCTTCCAGGCGTGCATGCGCACGCAGATGATGGCGGACGGGGTGACCCTTGTTGCGCCGGAGACGGTCTTCTTCGCACATGATACGCAGATCGCCCGCGATGTCGTCATCGAGCCCAATGTCGTCTTTGGCCCTGGTGTGGTGATCGAGGAGGATGCGGTCATTCACGCGCACTCCCATATAGAGGGAGCGCATGTGGGCCGCGGCGCCCATGCCGGACCTTTCGCCCGCCTGCGTCCCGGAGCCCAGCTGGGAGCGGGCTCCAGGGTCGGGAATTTCGTCGAGATCAAGAAATCGCAGCTCGCCGAGGGCGCAAAAGTCTCTCACCTTACCTATATCGGCGATGCGTCGGTTGGCGCGAACGCGAATATCGGGGCCGGGACCATTACCTGCAATTACGACGGATATGACAAACATCGCACCGTGATCGGCGCCAATGCCTTCATCGGGTCGAATACCTGTCTGGTCGCGCCCGTCAGCGTCGGTGAGGGCGCTTTCACGGCGACCGGAACCATTGTCACCAGTGACGTGCCCGCGGACGCGCTGTGCCTGGCGCGGACCCCGCAATCCCACAAGTCCGGCTGGGCGGCGCGCTTCCACGCCGCCAAACAGGCCCGGAAATCCAGAAAGGACAGCCAGAAATGAGTGTGACGGACCGCCTGAGCGACAAAAGCCTGTTTCGCACCGAAAGCTTCATCGATGGCCAGTGGGTCAAGGGCGAGGGCGGAGATGATGTCCTCAACCCGGCCAATAACGACGTCATCGCGACGATCGGTGATGTCGGTGAAGCCGGAGCCCGCCAGGCCGTGGCCGCAGCGACCCGCGCCTTCGAGAGCTGGAAGAAACGCTCGGCCTTTGAACGCGCCGCACTCCTGATGAAGTGGCACCAGCTGATCATGGAGAACGCTCAGGACCTGGCCGTTCTGATCACGCTGGAAATGGGCAAGGTCAACAAGGAAGCCCAGGGTGAAGTGGTTTATGGCGCCTCCTTCATCGAATGGTCGGCCGAGGAAGCCAAGCGCGTGCATGGCGAGACGCTGTCGACACCCTTCCCGGGGTCTCGCGGCTGGACCATCCGCCAGCCGATCGGTGTGGTCGGTTGCATCACGCCGTGGAATTTCCCGAATGCCATGATCACCCGAAAATGCGCCCCAGCCCTGGCCGCGGGCTGTACCATGGTGATCAAGCCGGCGCCGGAAACCCCGCTCTCCGCCCTGGCGCTCGCAGAGCTGGCCAAGCGGGCCGGCATTCCCGACGGCGTGTTCAATGTTGTCTGTGGTGACGCCCCGGCGATTGGCGGCGTGCTGACCAGTTCGGACGATGTCCGCATGATCGGCTTCACCGGTTCGACCGCTGTCGGCAAATTGCTGATGAAACAGGCCGCCTCGACCGTGAAGCGGGTCGCCCTCGAATTGGGCGGCAATGCGCCTTTCATCGTCATGGATGACGCTGATATCGAGACGGCTGCAGACGGCGTGATCGCCTCGAAATTCCGGGTTTCCGGTCAAACCTGCGTCTCGGCCAATCGCATCATTGCTCAGCCCGCCATCGCCGACAAACTGGTCGCCGCGCTGGAAGCCCGCATTTCCAGGCTCAAGGCCGGTGACGGTTTCGCAGCGGGTACGGATGTCGGTCCGCTCATTCACATGGAAGCGGTGAGCCGTGTCGACAAGCTGGTGGTGCAGGCGCGCGAAGCCGGTGCCCGCATCGTAACTGGCGGCAAGCCTCTGACCGATGAACTCGGGGGCTCCTTCTACGCGCCGACCCTGATCGATGGCGGTGACCCGTCCATGGATGTGTCCTGTTCGGAGATATTCGGACCGGTCGCCTCGGTCTATCGGGCGGAGAGCGAAGCCGACATCATCAGGCTCGCCAATGACACGCCCTTTGGCCTGGCCGCCTATATCTACACAAACGACATCGGTCGCGTGCATCGCCTGACCGAAGGCATTGAGTACGGCATGATCGGCGTCAATGCGCCGATGGTCGGTGCCGCCTCGACGCCCTTCGGCGGAGTCAAGGAAAGCGGGATCGGACGCGAAGGCGGCAAATGGGGTGTCGAGGAGTTCACCGAACTCAAATACGTCCTCCTCGGCGGCGTTGACCAATGAGTGCCGAACGCCAGAAGGCACGGGCCGCCGCCGCCGCGCTCGCCTATGTCGAGAACGGCATGACGCTGGGGCTCGGCTCGGGTTCGACCGCGGAGATTTTCCTGCGCCTGCTCGGCGAGAAGGTGAAGGATGGGCTCTCGGTGCGTGGTGTTCCGACCTCGCAGCGGACCGCTGAAGTCGCGACCGAAAACGGTGTTCCGCTGATTGATGTCGATCATGTCGATCACATCGCGATCACGATTGACGGTGCCGATGAAGTCGATGGCCGTTTCCAGCTGATCAAGGGCGGCGGGGCCTGCCTGTTGCGCGAGAAGATCATTGCCCATGCCTCCGACCTGATGATCGTCATGGTCGACGAGACGAAGCTGGTCTCGACACTGGGCAAGTTCCCGTTGCCGATTGAGGTTGACCGCTTCGGCTTCTCGCTGACGGCGGGCCACGTCTACGACGCCTTGCGCAAGGCCGGCGTTGCGGCGCCGGACGTCCAGTTGCGCCGCAAGGGCGACGGGCTGGAGCCGCTGGTCACCGATGGCGGTCATTACATTCTTGACGCGTCCTGCGAAGCGATCCCGGATGCCCGGCTCGTGGATCAGGCATTGAAAGCCATTCCGGGCATGGTCGAGCATGGCCTGTTCATTGATCTGGCCCGTGTGGTCATCGTCGGGGAGGACGGTGATGCGCGGGTGATGGAATTGTAGGGGGATCCCATGAAAATTTTGCAGACGACTATTCTCGCTGTGTCGATGTTCGCGCTGGCGAGTGGGGGCGGAGCGGCGCAGTCGCGGGGCGATGAGGTCGCCGTGGCAACTGAAGTGCTCGAGCTGACCGGCGAGGTTGACCTGGCGATGCTCGCCATCGCGGACATGATGCCGTTGATCGAGGGCAATATCCGCGCGGTCTATCCGTCTCTGAGCGCGCGTCAATACATACTTATTTCAGGGGTTTACGAGGAAGAATTCCGCAATGCCCGGGATGAGTTTGCGGCGGGCATGATCGATGCCTATGTCGAGAGCTTCTCTTACGAGGACCTTGTCGGGCTTCGGGATTTCTATCTGACCGATCTTGGGCAGCGCTATACCGAGGCGCTCCCGGGGCTTCAGGAAAGTGCCGCCGATGCCGGCGAACTGGTTGGTTTCCGTGTGGAACAACGCGCCTCGCCGCGTGTCCGCGCGATCATCATTGGTGAGGAAAGCGAGGACAAATGACCCAGTACGACTACGATCTCTTCGTCATAGGCGCCGGTTCCGGCGGCGTGCGTGCAGCGCGTATGGCCAAGCAGTACGGCGCTGCCCGTGTCGCGGTTGCCGAGGAGTATCGGGTCGGCGGGACCTGCGTGATCCGGGGCTGCGTGCCCAAGAAACTACTGGTCTATGCCAGCGAGTTCGCCAAGACCTTCAAACTGGCCGAGAGCTATGGCTGGTCGGTCGGCGAGACGTCGTTCAGCTGGGAAAAACTGATCAATGCCAAGGATGCCGAGATTGATCGGCTATCCGGTATCTACATGCGCAATCTCAACAATTCCGGCGTCGAAATCATCGAGGACCGGGCCGTGTTCGAGGATGCGCACACGATCCGGCTGGTGAAGTCGGGCCGGACGGTCACCGCTGACAAGATCCTGATCGCGGTTGGCGGCACCCCCTATGTGCCGGAGATCGACGGCGCCGAGCTGGGCATATCCTCGAATGAGGCCTTCCATCTGGAAGACTTGCCCAAGCAGGTCGTCATCGCTGGCGGTGGCTATATCGCCTGTGAGTTCGCGCAGATCTTTGCCGGCATGGGGGCAGATGTCTGTCAGGTCTATCGCGGTGATACCGTTCTGCGCGGCTTTGATGATGATGTACGCAGTCATGTTCATGAAGAGCTTGTGCGCTCGGGCGTGCGTGTGGTCACGCATTCCGTGTTCGAGCGTATCGAAGCGCTCGACGATGGCCGCAAGCGTGTCCATCTCGATACCGGCCATCATATCGATACCGATGTCGTCATGTATGCCATCGGCCGAAATCCGCATGTCGACGGGCTTGGTCTCGACAAGGCCGGCGTGGCGCTCGACCCCAGGGGAGCGGTCAAGGTCGACGCCTTCTCGAAGACCACGGCGGACAATGTCTATGCCGTGGGCGATGTCACCAACCGGGTCAATCTGACCCCGGTCGCCATCCGTGAGGGGGCGGCCTTTGCAGCGACGGTGTTCGACGGCAAGCCGACCGCCTATGATCACGAAGACATTGCGTCAGCTGTGTTTACACAGCCGCCTGTTGGTTCTGTCGGTCTCTCGGAGGCTGATGCGCGCAAAAAATTTGCACAGGTTGATATTTACAAGACGTCGTTCCGACCTATGAAATTGTCGCTGACGTCCGAAGCCTCGCGGATGTTGATGAAACTCGTCGTCGACGGGGAGACAGAGCGAGTGCTGGGTGTGCATATTGTCGGGCCGGATGCGCCTGAAATGATCCAGCTGGCCGGGATCGCCGTGAAGGCGGGCCTGACCAAGGATCAGTATGATGCGGCGTGTGCCGTGCATCCGACCAGTGCGGAAGAGTTGGTGACCATGAAAGAAAAGTGGACACCACCGGAGTTGAAAGCAGCAGAGTAAAATGACCTGGTCTCCCCAATCCTGGCGCGCCAAGCCCGTCAGCCAGATGCCGAACTACAAGGACACGGCCAAGCTGGAGGCCGTCATCGACGAGCTTTCCGCTCGTCCCGCACTCGTCTTTGCCGGTGAAGCGCGGCGCCTGCGCCGGCAATTGGCGGATGTGAGTTCCGGCAATGCCTTCCTCCTGCAGGGCGGTGACTGCGCGGAGAGCTTCAAGGAGTTCTCCACTGAGGGCGTGCGCGACACATTTCGCGTGCTGCTGCAAATGGCTGTGGTGATGACCTTTGCCGCGTCCAAGCCGATCGTGAAGGTCGGCCGGATCGCGGGTCAATTTGCCAAGCCGCGCTCCTCGGACACCGAGACCATCGATGGCGTGACCCTGCCGAGCTATCGCGGTGACAGCGTCAATGGTTCAGAGTTCACGCTCGAGGCGCGCGAGCCGGACCCGCAGCGCCTGATCCGCTCCTATGATCAGTCGGCGTCAACGCTGAACCTGCTGCGGGCCTTCGCCTCCGGCGGTTATGCGGATCTGCACAATGTTCACCAATGGACACAGGACTTCGTGAGCGGCAGTCCGGCGGCCGAGCGTTATGCCGAGACAGCGACCCGCATCTCCGAAGCCCTGGCCTTCATGAAGGCCTGCGGCATTGGTCGGGACAGTGCGCCGTCCCTCGAGGCAGTCGACTTCTTTACCAGCCATGAGGCCTTGCACCTGCCCTTCGAGGAGGCGCTGACGCGCCGCGATCCGAATACCGGGCAATGGTACGCCACCTCGGCACACATGATCTGGACCGGGGAACGGACCCGCCAGCTCGACGGCGCGCATGTGGAATATGCCCGCGGCATCTCCAATCCGGTCGGTGTGAAATGCGGACCGACCATGCAGCCGGACGACCTCCTGCCGCTGATCGACGCGCTCAATCCGGACAATGAGGCCGGGCGTCTGGTGCTGATCGTGCGCATGGGCGCGGACAATGTCCGCAAGAACCTCCCGGCGCTGGCCGCTGCGGTTACCAAGGCCGGTCGCAAGGTGGTCTGGTCGTCTGACCCGATGCACGGCAATACGCACAAGACCGGCAATGGCTACAAGACCCGCGACTTCGATCGCATCCTGCTCGAGCTCGAAGGCTTCATGGATGTGCTCTATGCCGAGGGGGCCTATCCGGGTGGCGTGCATTTCGAGATGACAGGCCGCGATGTCACCGAATGTGTCGGCGGCGCCAAGACCGTCACCGAGGCCGATCTGGCGGCGCGCTATCACACCCATTGCGATCCGCGTCTCAATGCCGACCAGGCGCTCGACATGGCTTTCCGTATCGCCGAGAGCCTCAAGCGTGTGCGGAATAATAACTCGGCCGTCGACGCGGCCTGAGCCGGGCCGCCCACTCAAGTCCCGCCATCAGGCAAAGAAAAACGCCGTCCGGAGTAATCCGGACGGCGTTTGACGTAATCAGAACCCGTTGGACTGATTAGATGTCCTTGAGGGCAGCCGCCGGACGGAAAGCCGCCGCGGTGCGCGCCTTGGACATCATCGTTTCGCCGGTGCGCGGGTTGCGCACTTCACGCGCTTCACGGTGCTTGGCGTAGAAGGTGCCAAAGCCAGCGATCTGGACACTGTCATTGCCTTTCACCGAGCCGACGATGGCTTCGATGGCGGCATCAACAGCTTCGCCCGCTTGTGCGCGGGACAGGCCGGTCTTTTCAGAGACAGACTTGGCGAGATCAGACTTGTTCATAGGGTTCCCCCCAGTTGTTCGCGGTCCGGCAAGTACGGTCATCGTATCCGTCCGGCTATCGCGTGTTCGTTGACGGTCCATCAAGGCCAAGAACCGCTCGAGATTGCAAGGCGCAACAGGCGAATCCGAGCCAAATCGCTGTATTTTCCCCGTCAAAACACGGTTTTTCGCAGTTCGGCCCCCGAATTGCGTACCATACGCAGCATGTATCACGGTGAACCGACTCGAAACGCACACGACACGAATCGCCCGATTCGCATGCTCCCGTTCGCACTTGCAGCAGGTTTGGGCGTTTTTCTGCTCGCCCATCTCGCAGGTGCGGAAGGTTCGTTGGCCGCTGTCTTGGCCGCGATTGCCGCGGGCTGGACTTTGGGGCGCCTGACCCGGCGCTGACGGCTGGCTGGTTGTGTTTTGCCCCAAGATGGGGAAGGCTGCTCACGGTCTAAACGGAGCAGTGATCGGCGTGGGCTACCGAATCCTCATTGTCGATGACGATGCCGTCAATCGGGAGATTTTTCGCTGGTCGCTTGAGGGCCTTTGCGAGATCGACGAGTTGACCAGTGGCGTCGGCGCGGCAGCGCGGATTGCGGAGGTCGACTATGATCTGGTTTTACTGGACGTCATGATGCCGATCGTCGGCGGGGTCGAGGTCGTGGAAGACGTCAGTCGTTTGCGGGCCGATCTCCTGCCACGTATTCTGGTGGTTACGGCCGCCATGAACCAACGGCTGGTGGAACAGCTATCCGTTTTCCCGCTGGCCGGTGTGATTGAGCGTCCGTATGATCCGGAGCAAATCAGCGAAATTTGCGCACCCTTTTTCAACAAGCAGTAGGGCGGCTGCCTTCCATGCGCCAGACCGAAACCACCGAGCAGCGCCTCCGGCGATATAATGCGGAACTGGACCGGCTGATGCAGGTTGGCCGTCAGACCGGTGATGATCTGGCGACCTTCATGGAGGTGGCTGTTCAGTCCCTGACCAGCATGCTTCAGGTCGAGCGGGCGAGCATATGGCTGTTGCGGGACGATGGGTCGGCCTTGAACTGCGCGTGCCTGCATGAAGCACCCGAAGACAGGCTGTCTGGCGAGGGGGCGCTTAACGCGCTTGATTTTCCGTCCTATTTTGACGCCTTCAAGACGGCGCGGGTGATCGCCGCGGATGAGGCGCGCACGGACCCGAGGACCTGCGAGTTCGCGGTCGGGTATCTCGATGTGCTGGACATCCATTCGATGCTGGACGCGCAAATCCGGGACCTGAGTGGCCTGCGCGGAGTGGTCTGTTGTGAGAAGACAGGCGGGCAACGACACTGGCACGAGGAGGACGTCGCATTCGCCGGCGCCGTGGCCGAGTATATCGGCCTGGCAATGGAGCTGTCCGAGCGGCAGCGCAATGCTGACCGCTTGCGCGAGTCGAATGAGAAGCTGCGCGAAGCGGTCTTGCAGGCGGAGCAGGCGCGGGCGACTGCCGAAACCGCCAATCGTTCAAAGACCGAGTTTCTCGCCAATACATCCCATGAATTGAGAACGCCGTTGAACGGCATTCTGGGTGGCGTGACGATCCTGCGCCTTGGTGTGGGGCCGAAGGAGACCGAGGAGTGGCTGGATACGATTGATCGATCCGGCCGGTCCCTGCTGCACACCGTGAACGCAATTCTCGACGCCGCCGCCCTGCAGGACGGGACCTTGTCGGTTGAGGTGAGCCGGTTCGACATCGCGCGGGCCGCTGCAGAGGCCATCAATGTGGGCGGTCCGGCGAATTTTCGCGATGGAATTTCCGTGGACGTCAACGGCGATGGCGCGGTGAATGTGGTCGCCGATTACTCCAAGACCGTGCAGGTATTGGCCAGCCTCGTCGAGAATGCCTTCAAGTTCGCCGGCCAGGCGCCGAGGGTCAGCGTCAGTTCGGACTCGGACGGGCAGGTCACGGTCTGTGTCGAGGACGACGGACCCGGTCTGCCACCCGGCAGTGAAGCCACGGTATTCGAGCGGTTCAGTCAGGCCGATGGCAGCACGACCCGGACCCATGGTGGCACCGGCCTCGGATTGGCGGTTGCGCGGGAATTGACCGAGTTGATGGGCGGGGTGCTGGGATACCGCCAGGCCGATGGCGGCGGGGCGTGTTTCTGGCTCCAATTGCCGGGCGGAGCGGACGACGGCATTTCGGTCAACTGACCGGCGGAACCTCGGCCAAGGCCCAGAAAATGCTGATCGCGAGAGTCGTGGCCCGGGCGATCATCGACAGCGCGAGGACGACCAGAGCGAGCGCAAGTGTCTTGCCGATCGTGCCCGGCCAGCCATCGGCGAATCCGACCCTGATTACCGGTCCGGCGATCAGCACGAAAACACCCATATTGAGCACCATTCCCCATTGCAGGATGCCGGGCCAGACGACTGAGAGCATGAGGACGAGTGTGCTCGACACAGAGCTGGCCGTAACCGGCACGAAATAGCACTGGGTGGCCTTGAGAAAGCCCGGACCCTTGCGCATCGCGGTCAGGGCAAACACGCCGGGCAAGATCAAGAGAGCTTCAATCGGGACGTAGAGCAGGGCGGCCATGGTCGAGATCGCGTCACGGACCGCATCAATGTCTCGTCTGCCCTCACGCAGGGCATCACCGAAGCCGGCGCCGTCGCCGGAGGCGCGCCAGATGATCTCGCCCCAACCGCCCCAGATCAGGGACAGGACAAACATCCAGGTCAGCACGCCGAACCAGACTCGCATGGTGGGCGTGTAGCTGTGCCGGTCGCCGTCCAGGAAGGCACGGCAAACAGCGGCGGGGCGCAGGAAGATGTCGCGCAAGGTGCGCAGGCTTCGAAAGTTGAAGCTCAACACCTCGTCGAGCACGTCCTCGAGGACGCGTCGTTTTTCGGGGGTCTCGTCCTGCGCCCCCTGCGTCATCAGATCTTGACCAGCATCTTGCCGGTATTCTGACCCGTGAAGAGGCCCGAGAAAGCCGCCGGTGCGTTCTCGATACCGTCCATGACCGTCTCGGCCGGCTTGATTTTACCAGCCGCCATCCAGGCACCGAGATCCTTCACGAAGTCGCCAAACATGTCGGCATGGTCGGACACGATGAAGCCGCGAATTGTCAGCGACTTGCCGACGATCTGGGTAAGGTTGTCGGGCAGGGTCGCAGCGCTGGTGTCATTATAGCGCTGGATCATGCCGCAGGCGGCCATGCGCCCTTTTGACCGCAACGAGTTCAGGGCTGCGGTGAAATGGGTGCCGCCGACATTCTCGAAATAGCCGTCCACCCCCTTGGGAGCGACTTCGGCGATCGCGGCCGTCAGATCATCCGTGGCCTTGTAGTCGACGACATGGTCGGCGCCGAGCGATTTGACGAAGGCGCATTTCTCCGGACCACCGGCCGTGGCGATCACATTGGCGCCCATCGCCTTGGCGAATTGGATGCCGGAGGTCCCGACCGCACCGGCGCCGCCGGACATCCACAGGGTTTCACCGGGCTGGAGGTCGATCATGCGCTTGATGCCGACATAGGCCGTCAGGCCGGGCATGCCGGCGATGCCGAGAAAGGCCTGCGGCGGCAGCTGGCTGGTATCGATCTTGGTCAGTGCCTCACCGGGGGCGACATAGCCCTCGCGCCAGCCGAACATGGACGACACGTGGTCGCCTGGCTTCAGGCCGTCGAAATTGCTCTCGACAACCTCACCGACAGCGCCACCTTCCATCACCTTGCCCAGCTCGAAGGGGGCGATATAGGTGCGGATCCCGCTCATGCGGCCGCGCATATAGGGGTCAACCGAAATGAAGAGATTGCGGACGAGGACTTCGCCCGGGCCTGGCGTGGCGAGCTCCGTCTCCACGACGTCATAATATTTCGGATCCGGTGCGCCCTTCAAATAGGCGTTCAAATGGATTTCACGCGATTTCATCAACCAACTCCCGTTTCTTTCTTATGGTGAGGATTGTTCGGCAGACGGCCCTGACGCCGAAAGTGTCATGAGGTCGAGGCCGAAAGAGTTTCCCAGCACCCAGTCAACCGTGAGGAGGGTGCCGATTATCGTGATCAACATGGTGATCGGGAACATGGCGACAAGCCCGCCAAGCCGCAAGACGAGAGCCGTGACCGACCGGCCATAGAAATGGGCCAGAAGAATGCCCGCATAGATGAAGAAGATGACCACGCCGATCGCCATGCTGGCCAGCATGCCGGAGCCGCCGAGTGTATGCAGCGGGATCAGCGCGATCATGACAATGAAGCTGACATTGTTGACGGCCAGATAGAGCTGCAAATGGCCCCAGAGTGGAATCGACGGTCGGTAAAGCTTGAGCGCGAGCAGGTAGGGCAGGGACGACAGCGCAGCCAGTGGCCACAGGGTCAGGGATTGTACGGCCTTTAGCTCGCTCTCGACCCTCTCCAGGGTGAGGGGCGTCTCGAAGCTCAGGCGCGAGGATGCCAGCCAGGCGTCGATATCAATGTCGACTCCATCGGTCATGGTCTCAATCGTGGCGGTGGCCGGGGTGCCGAAGATTGCCGCTGCAACAAACTGGAAGGAGAAAAGCGCGATATAGACCCGGATCGGGGACAGGTAGCGCGAATAGTCGTGCTCGATCGCGGCGGTGGCGACAGCGACCGGGCTGAGAAAATAGTCCCGCATTGTCCGGAAAATGCGCGCATCGACATCGAAAGCGGCGATGGAGATGGAATCGAGCGGCGTATCGCCGTTCCGGCCTTTTTGCTCACCCTGATTGTCTTGCGTATCCGTCAAACGTATTCCCCCGTGTCTGCGCCATCCTAGGCCCGGTCTGTGCGGGTGCAAGGCGTGATTGTGCGGTCGAGCGGCAGCCGATTGCAGCGGCTGCCCTGCAATTGCCCGAAACAAGTGGTGATGCATGCCGTGCTTGATCGTGACGGCGGCGACGCTATTCACGGCGCCATAAAACGAGGTGAGTTCATGACATCCAATTCTCGCATCCTGCGGACCGGCATTGTCGGTGCCGGCGTGTTCGGCGGCTTTCACGCGTCGAAATACGCCGCACATGAGCGGGTCGAGCTGGTGGGTGTCTACGAGCCGGATCTTGAACGTGCTCGCGCGCTGGCCGAGAAGCACGGGGCCCGGGGCTTCGACAATTTTGCCGACTTCCTCGACCAGGTCGACGCGATAACGGTGGCCAGCCCGGCTGTGCACCATTTCGAGGCCGCCGCGACCGCACTGGCAATGGGCAAGCATGTCCTGGTGGAAAAGCCGATCGCCTCATCGGTCGAGGAGGCGCGTGAATTGATCGCGCTGGCCTCGAAATACGGCTGTGTGCTGCAGGTCGGTCACCAGGAGCGTTTCGTGTTCAACGCGATGGGTCTGTTCGCGGTCGATGCGACGCCGATCAAGGTCACGGCCAGCCGGATGGGCCCGCCGTCAGATAGGTGCCTGGATGTCTCGGTCACGCTGGATCTGATGGTCCATGATCTCGACCTTGTCATCGCCTTGTCCGGGGGCGCGGTGAAGACGGTGAAGGGGCTGGTCGATGAAGGCCGTTACGGGCATCCAGATGTCGCCAAGGCTCATCTGGTCTTCGACAATGGCTGTACCGCTGATCTGATCGCCAGTCGCGTGCATCATGAGCGGGACCGCAAGATGCGGGTCGAATATGAAACCGGCGTTCTGGAGATCGACTTCGTCGCCAAGACATTTGAAAACTCGACGCCCTACGACCTCAATCCCGACTTTGCCGACGACCCCAGCGCCAGGGATTCCCTGGGCGCGAACGTCAATGCCTTCATCGCCTCGGTGCTCGATGGCGCGCCCGTCGTGGTGCCGGGAATTGCCGGCTTGCGGGCGCTGGACGCGGCGCGGGCTGTCGATGGTGCACGCACCTACGGCAGCTGACCCGGTCGGTATGACGGGCCCGTTCCGGGCGCGTCGCCACTTGCGGTCGCTCGCGGCGCGGTCTAAGTCGCGCGCATGACCGATCGTATCCTGCTCGTTACCGCCCAGCTCAACCCGGTCGTCGGGGATATCGCGGGCAATCTGGCCAAGGCCCGTGCGGCCCATGCCGAGGCGCGTACGCGCGGCGGCGATATGGTTGTCTTCCCGGAAATGTTCCTGATGGGCTATCCGCCCGAGGATCTGGTGCTCAAACCCTCGGCGGTGGAAGCCTGCCGTGCGGCACTGGATGACCTGGCCGCCATCACTCGCGACGGGCCCGCCATCCTCATCGGCCTGCCCTGGCGCCAGAACAAGCGTCTGCACAATGCCGTCGCCTTGCTTGATGAGGGGCAGCTCGTGGCGCTGCGCTTCAAGCATGAATTGCCCAATTACGCGGTCTTCGACGAGAAGCGTGTTTTCGTGCCGGGTCCGGTGCCGGAGATCGTCAAATGGCGCGGGATCAAGCTCGGCCTGCCGATCTGCGAGGATTTGTGGCTGAGAACCGTCCCCGAGGCGCTGATTGCGCAAGGGGCGGAGATGATCATCACCCTCAATGGGTCGCCGTGGCGGCGGACGATCGAGCGCGAACGCAAACAGGCTTTCTCCAGCTGGTTCGACACGTGGGACAGTCCCAGGGCGATGATTTTCGTCAACCAGGTGGGGGGGCAGGACGAGCTTGTCTTCGACGGTGCCTCCTTCTCGCGTGACAGCGAGGGACGCGAGGTCCAGCGCCTGCCCGCCTTCGAGGAATGCATCGACGCGGTCGAATGGGTGAAAACCGACAAGGGCTGGTTTGGCGCCGGTGGGCAGGTGGTTTCGGTAAAGTCCGGCCTTGAGGCTGACTGGAAAGCCATGACCCTGGCCCTGCGCGACTACATCGAAAAAAACGGTTTCCCGGGCGTGGTGCTTGGCATGTCCGGCGGTATCGACAGCGCCATATCGGCCGCGATCGCCGTCGACGCATTGGGGGCCGACAAGGTCTGGGCGGTGATGATGCCGTCGAAATACACGTCGAGCGAAAGCTTCGAGGACGCCAAGGCCTGTGCCCAGGCGCTGGGGGTGCGCTATGACATTATCGATGTCGAGCCGACCATTGCCTCCTTCAACGCCATCCTGTCGACGCCCTTCAAGGGGACGAAGCCGGACACGACCGAGGAAAACCTGCAATCGCGGGCCCGCGGTGTGGTGTTGATGGCGTTGTCCAACAAGTTCGGCCCGATGGTTCTCTCAACTGGCAACAAGTCGGAAATGGCCGTTGGCTATGCGACCCTCTATGGCGACATGAATGGCGGCTATAACGCGCTCAAGGACATCTACAAGACGGAAGTCTTCGAGCTGGCCTGGTGGCGCAATTCGGCCAATCACCAGGTCGGTCTCGGCCCGGTCGGCCAGGTCATTCCCGAGCGGATCATCACCAAGCCGCCCTCAGCCGAGCTGGCCGAGGATCAAAAAGACCAGGACAGCCTTCCGCCCTATGATGTGCTCGACGCCATTCTCTACGGTCTGGTCGAGGAGGAGCGCTCGGTTCGTGATCTCGTCGGGGACGGCCATGACGAGGCCGAGGTGAAGCGCATCGAGAACCTGCTCTATCGCGCGGAGTACAAGCGTCGCCAGGCCCCGCCGGGCGTGAAGATCGGCCCCAAGAATTTCGGTCGCGACCGGCGTTATCCGATCACCAATCGTTTCCGGAATTAGGGACGGCATCAGCTCGGACGGGGGCGGCGCGCCGGCGCATACTGCCGCCGGCGTGAACCATTTTTCACGGGCGCAGACTCAGACCCCTCAGATCTTGCCGACACGCGATGAGTCTCACGTCGATCCCGGATCGTGCTGATACGTGTCCGGGAAAAGCCCTGCGGATTGGTGGTGGAGGCTCCCGCCGCCTACCACCTGCGTCACCCCGTCACATTCTTGTGGTCCGTTATTTCTGTCAAAACAGAAACAACGGAATGGAGGTGGGCATGACGGTTTTGGCGCGGCTTCCCGGAAGCGAGTGCAATCCGGCCCTGCCGGTTGTGGATACCGATAGGGTCACGACCCGCTTCGCGCCCTGTCACCCGGTGATCGCCTGGCTCGCCGGGTGCGCCGCGGCCGCATTGACCGCTTACTGGGCAATTGGGCTGGTCAGCCTGGCGGGGGGGCAAACGGCGCCGGGCGACTTCGTGCGAACCCTGATAGGAGCGCTGCCCGGCGCGGCGGGTTATGCCCTCCTCGTTGCGTTCCTGACAAGTATTCCCATGCCGCTTCTGGTCCTTGTTGAACGCGCCGCCCGATGGCGCCGTGGCATCTCGGACCTGTTGGCCGGTGCGGTGATGGGGGCCCTCTATGCGCAGCTGTTCGGCTGGCCGGTGCTGGACGGGCCGCGCGGCGTCGCCATCACGGCCTTCGCGGCGCTGAGCGGCGGTGTCGGTGGTCTGGCCTACTGGCTGGCAGCCGGGAGACCCGGTCACGAACTGACCATCAACCGGCCCGGCCAGGGCCATCCCGTCGCCCGACTGAGGGCGGATTGAGCTCCACAATGACGGGCGAGGTGACAGGGAGATGATAATGGGCAGGTCGAACAAAATTCTGGGGAAGGCGCCTGTGCGGGCGTTCGGTTCCTGGGTGCTGGCCAGCTATGTGGCCGGCGTGCTGATCTCGATGGGTTTCGGTGCATTCATGTTGTTGGCTGAATCGGCGAACAGGGAGGCAGGCCTTCTCGCGATCACCATGTCACCGATCTATGGTTTGTTTGTGGGTGTTTTCGTCATCGCATTGACGGCGTTGCCGATGCTTGTTCTGACCAGCCTTATACGGCGCCTTGGCTTGCGACGGCCGCGCGCGGACCTTTGCGCCGGCGCGCTCATGGGCGCAGGCCTCGTCCAGATGTTCGGTCTTCCGATCATCTGGGGCGCCGATGGCAGTCCTCCTTGGCTGGCGGGACTGGCTCTGACAGCCAGTTTCGCGGCCGCCGGTGCCGCCAGCGCCTGGGTCTATTGGCGCGTAGCCGGTCGTCCGGGGCGCTTGGAGGATCCGGCCGACGAGGCCTTGAATGCGCATGTCTTCGACTAGCGTGCCGGCCCCTGTCCGCACCGCCCGCTTGCCCCGATGCCCCGACAGCGCTAAGCCCTGCGCCTCAATCTCTGTGAGGCTCCACGTCGATGACCAAAGTCCGTTTTGCGCCCAGCCCGACCGGCAAGCTTCATGTCGGCAATGTCCGTACCGCGATCTTCAACTTCCTGTTTGCGCGCAAGGCGGGTGGCACTTTTGTGCTGCGTATTGACGATACCGATGTCGAACGCTCCACCCAGGCCTTCGAGGACGGCATTCGCGCCGACCTGACCTGGCTGGGCATTTCCTGGGACGAGACCTTCAAGCAGTCCGACCGCTTCGACCGCTATGCGGCCGCGGCCGAGACGCTGAAGGCCAAGGGACTTCTCTACCCCTGCTTCGAGACCGGGGACGAGCTTGACCGCAAGCGCCGCCTGCAAATGGCCAATGGTCGTCCGCCGGTTTATGACCGCGCCGGCCTCGCGCTGACCGCTGACGAGATCGCCGCTTTCAAGGCCGAAGGGCGCAAGCCCCACTGGCGTTTCAAACTCTCGGGCAATCCGGTGCAGTGGGACGACATGGTGCGCGGCCATGTTTCGATCGAGACCTCCTCCCTGTCCGACCCGATCCTGATCCGCGAGGACGGCTCCTATCTCTACACCCTGCCCAGCGTGGTCGATGACATCGAAGCTGACATCACCCACATCATTCGCGGCGAGGATCACACCACCAATTCGGGCGCCCAGATCGAAGTCTTCGAAGCGCTTGGTGGCAAGGCGCCGCACTTCGGTCACCAGGCGCTGCTGGTCGGCGCAGATGGTGGCAAATTGTCCAAGCGCCTCGGGTCTCTGGGCATCCAGGAGCTGCGCGACACCGAAGGGCTCGAACCGATGGCGATCATGTCGCTGCTGGCCAAGATCGGTACCTCGGACCCGGTGGATGCCTTCGCGGACGTCGAGGGGCTTCTGGAGGGCTTTGACCTTGGCAAGCTGTCGCGCTCGCCAGCCCGCTTTGACGATGAAGAGTTGAAACGCGTGAACGCCAAGCTCCTGCACGCCATGCCGTATGCAGTGGCCCAGCCGAAGCTGGCTGACCTTGGGGCCGACAAGGGCGAGGCGGTCTGGGAGGCCGTGCGCCCGAATCTGGAAGCGCTCGCCGATGCCAAGGCCTGGGCGGCGCTGATCGATGGCCCGGTGACCCCGGTCATCGAAGAGCCGGACTATGCCGCGGCCGCGGCCGAGCACTTGCCCGCCGGTGAGCTGGACGGTGACAGCTGGTCCGCCTGGACCGGTGCCCTGAAAGAGGCGACCGGTCGCAAGGGCAAGCAGCTCTTCATGCCGCTGCGCCTGATGCTGACCGGTGCCCCGCGTGGCCCGGAGATGGCGGTTCTTCTGCCGCTGATCGGCCGCGAGAAGGTGTTGAAGCGTCTGGCGGGTGAGGCGGCTTAGGGCCGCCGCCTGCACCTGTCCGTCGATCGCATGCGGTGTGCAGGCTGACACGCGGCCTATGGTCGGGTGAACTCCGGGCGCCGGCTGGCCTCAAACTATATGAATATCCGTAGTTTGCTCGGGTTTGCACGATTGCGCTCCGCGCAAAGTGACAGGTTTGCTACCCTTTGTGTCAGGTTGTCTTGACAGTCACGCGTGGGAATGTCAGGTTTGTATGACACTAAGTCACGTAAAGCTGATGGAGCGCAGGATGAAACCTATTGGAAGCGGCAAGATGAGTATCGGCGGCTGGATTGCCATCGCGGTCGCGATCGTGATCGGCGCAACGGCGGGGCAGGCCAACGGCCAGACCGGCGCGCACACGGATCGTGCCAGACAGACCCTCAATACGCTGCAAATTGAGCGGGCAGGGTCCGAGAGCGGCCGCGATGTGCTCTTCATTCCTGGCCTCGCGACGGCCGGTGATGTGTGGGCCGGGACGGTCTTGGCGCTCGGCGACTCGGTCGATGCGCATGTCGTGACCCTTGATGGCTTTGGCGGCGCTTCGACGGTGGATCGCGGCGAAACCGGTGTCGTGACCGGCGCGGTGGCGGACCTGGTCGCCTGGCTTGAAGCCGGGCAGGCCGAGGATGTCGTCCTGGTGGGCCACTCCATGGGGGCCCAGATTGCCCTGCAGGTTGCGGCAGCAGCGCCGGACCGCGTTGGCGATGTCGTTGTGGTTGATAGCGCGCCCTTCTTTGCCCGCCTGTTCAATCCAGCCATCACGCACGAACAGGCCGCCGGGTATGCGATCGGCGTCTCGGGCCAGATGGCGGCGGCACCGCGCGAACAATTCCTTGCAATCTCTCGCCAGGGTCTGGCCGTCCAGTCGATCAGCGAGGCCGGGCAGGCGCAGGTGATGACCTGGATGGAGCAAGCCGACCAGTCCGTCGTCAGCGCAGCCATGGGTGAGGTGATGGGGACCGATTACAGCTCCGTGCTGCCCCATGTCTCTGCGCCGGTTACCGTTATGGTCGCCTGGAGCGAGGGCGCACCGATGAGCCCCGAAGCGCTCGAATCCGTGTATCGGGATCAGTATGCCGGTCTGGCCATGCTCGACCTGCACCGGATTGATGGGTCGCGCCATTTCATCATGCTGGACCAGCCGGACGCTTTCCGGTCCGTCCTGACCGGTGTGATTGGCGCTGAAGGGGAGGACGGCTGATGATGGCCGCAAATGCACGCCGCTACATGATCCACTTCGGCAGCGCGATGCTGCTCTATATGGCGACGCTTTTTGGATCCGTCTTCCTGTTGAACGCTGGCGAATTCGGCCCGGCTCTGCGCGGCCTCATTGCCATCTTGCCGGTGTTGCCGGGACTCGGGGCCTTGTGGGCGGTCATGGTTTTCTATCGCTCGCTGGACGAGTTCAAACAGCGCATCCTTGCCGAGGCGATGATCATCGCGGCCCTGCTGACAGGTTTCGGTACCTTCGCCTACGGCTTTCTGGAGGGCGCGCTGGACCTGCCGGCAATCCCGATGATCTGGGTCTTCCCGGTCATGATCGGCCTGTGGGGTCTGGTCGGGTGCTTCCAGAAATACGTGGTGTACCGGTGAAGAATCGCCTGCGTGTCCTGCGCGCCGAGAGACGCTGGAGCCAGGCCGAGCTGGGCGAGCGTGTCGGCGTCTCTCGCCAGGCCATCAATGCGGTCGAGACGGGCAAGCATGATCCGTCATTGACCCTGGCCTTCGCCCTGGCCGGCGCCTTTGCGTTGACCATCGAGGATGTCTTCGACCCGAACGGAGAGGCGGACTGATCAGTCCGCCTCTTTGGCGTTGACCGCGTCTTTCTCGTCGAGCTGGGCGCAGATGCGGGCAATCGCCAGATCAGCCCGATCGATCAGCTCGATATGGTCGGCCAGGGATTGCGGGGTAAAGCCCTCGCGGACCGTGTGCGCAATCAGATCGATGAAGGGCGACCAGAAGCCGTCCGTGTTGAGGAAGACAATCGGCTTGTCCTGAAGTTCGAGTTGCTGGCGCGAGATGACATCGAAGACTTCTTCCAGTGTTCCGGTGCCGCCGGGCAGGATGATATAGGCGTCGCTTTCGGCGATGAGCTGGCTCTTGCGCTCGCTCATTGTCTCGACAATCTTGATCTCGACGTCTTCGAGATGACCTTCGCGGGCGATCAGGAAGCCGGGTATGATTCCATAGACGGTTCCGCCCTCGGCAGCGGCGGACGAGGCGGCAATCCCCATCAGGCCGACATCGCCGCCGCCATAGACAAGGCGGCACTCGGCGCGGGCAATGGCTTGACCGACCGCCGCGGCTGCATCTGCATAGGATTTGCGTTCACCCATACGTGATCCGCAGAAGACACCAATCGACCTTAGTTTTGCCATCGTGACATCACTCATATTTGCTTTATCGAACCGGGATGCTATTCGCCGAAGGCTGACGGCGCGAGGTTTGCATCCAGTTCCGGTATGCCGGAGCGCATTTTTGTGTCCAGCCGAATTGACGACGGGAGAGCCGCCATGACCGCAACGCGGTCGTTTATCATTGCTGCAGCCCTTGCCGCGCTCGCGATTGCCGCCGCGCTGGCTTTCATCATGTATCGTCCCGGACCGACCGATGATGGCGCGCCCGCGCCTGCCGTCGAGAATCCGGTGTCCCCGGCTGGGACGACGACACAGCCCGATCCGAGCGACGCCATGCTGGCTGCCCCGGTTTTCGACATTGTGCGTGTGGCCCCGGCAGGGACCGCCGTTGTGGCTGGCCGCGGCGAACCGGGTGCGACCATCCAGCTGCTCGCCAATGATGCGGCGCTGGAATTCGACAATGCCAGTTCGCGCACGGATCGCATGCCGATCAATGAGCGCGGCGAGTGGGTGATCATTCTCAATGATCCGCTGCCCTCCGGTGCGGTCGAACTCTCCTTGCTGATGACGGCCCAGGACGGACGCGAACTGCGTTCCGAACAGGTTGTGGTCGTCTCCATCCCCGAACAGCGTGGCCCGACGCCGCTGGTCGTGGTCGGTCGTCCGGGCGAAGCCAGCCGTGTCTGGCAATGCCCGTCCTGCTCGACGGGCGAGATGGGGCCGCTGGTGCTGGAGACCATCGATTACGACGAAACCGGTGCCGTCATCTTCTCCGGTCGTGCCGAGGCGGGCACGACGGTACGGATCTTCGCCAATGGCGCCCAGGTCGGCGAGACCTCTGTTGGCCGTGATGGTCGCTGGACCTTGCAGGCTGGCGCTCTTTTGGCGCCGGGCATCTATGACCTGCAGATCGACCAGGTCGACGAAGACGGCCAGGTCAGCGCTGTCATCGTGCTGCCCTTCGAACGCGTGGCGGCTGAAGACCTTGATCTGGGTCCGAATTCGGTGGTCGTGCAGCCGGGCAATTCGCTCTGGCGTCTGGCCCGTCGTCTCTATGGCGAGGGCGTCCAGTACACGGTGATCTACGAAGCCAATCGCGACCAGATCCGCGACCCGAACCTGATCTATCCAGGCCAGGTGCTCGAAGCACCGGGCGAGGACGGGCAGGGGGGCTAGCCTCGATGGGTGATCCTGAAAAGGACCTGCCCCTCGATCTCGACAGTTCGCCCTGGCAGCGCTGGTCTCCCATTCTGCTGGATGTGGCTGTGGTGTTGGTTGCCCTGCATGTCCTGCAGGCGCTGCTGGTCGCGTTTTATCCTTATGGGATGATGGTGGGCTGGTATGCAGATCGCGGCGAGGCCCTGTTGGACCGTCTGATTGCGCTGCCAATCAGTGCGCACGGGAATTGGACCGGCTTGGCGCTCGGGACCGTCTTGCTGGTTTTGTTGAGGGTGGGAAGCGGTCTGCTTGGCTGGCACCGGCTGATCTTCTGCGTCGTCCCGCCGTTCCTCGCGATAGCGTGGCATTTCTGGATTCGAGGTGGATCTGCATGATCGCAGCTCAGGCCGCCCTCTGGCGCTTGCCCCTCCGACGCCCTATCTCTCGTCGCGATGAGACCGACAAAGCCCGACAGCGAGGATGAAGCCAAGCAGGCGCCGGAAGGCTCGCTGGGCAAGACGATGTGGCGCCTGTTTGCGCTGCTGGCCTCGCCGGACATGGCCAAGTGGCGCTTCCGCATGGGACTGGCGCTGGTCCTGACGATTATCGCCAAGCTGTTCTCGGTGGGTGCGCCCATCCTGTTCGGAGACGGCATCAATCTGATCGTTGAGGCCACGGGCGGCGCCACGGCCGCCGCTGAAGGGCGTCAGGGCAGCACGCTCTGGCCCGGCCTTCTCACCACCTTCTCGCTGGCTTTCATCGCCTATGCCGTGGCGCGCTTCCTGTCGGTCGGCGCGCCGCAGCTGCGCGACGCGATGTTTGCCCCGGTCAGCCAGGACGCCCAGCGCCTGACCGCGGTGCGGGCCTTTGCCCATGTCCAGCGCCTGTCGATCGGCTATCACCAGACCAAGCGGACCGGCGCGCTCCAGCGCATCATCGAGCGCGGCGCCCGCGCCGTCGATTTCCTGATGCGCTTCCTGATCTTCAACATCGCCCCGACCCTGTTCGAGCTGACGCTCGCGGCCATCGTTCTCAGTGCCAATTATGGCTGGGAATTCGCCGTGATCGCGGTGATCACGATCGCGGTCTATATGGGCCTGACCTGGTCGATGACCGAATGGCGCGTGGTCATCCGACGGCAGATGAATGAGGCGGATAATGAGGCCTCGGCGCGCGCGGTCGACGGCTTGATCAATTTCGAGACGGTGAAGGCCTTCGCGGCCGAAGAGCGCGAGAGCGACGCCTATAATTCGGCGATGACGCGCTATGCCAGCGCCGCCACCAAATCGCAGTCCTCGCTGGCCCTGCTGAACGGACTTCAGGCCTTCGTGATGAATGCCGGCCTGCTGGCCATGGCGCTCACCGCTGGCTGGAAGGCCTATAACGGCGTGCTCATGGCGGGTGATGTGGCCGCCGTGACGCTGGTGCTGATGAATATCTACCAGCCGCTCAACATCCTTGGCTGGGCCTATCGCGAGATCAAGCAGGGCGCGGTCGACATGGAACGCGTCTATGAAACCCTGGCATTGAAGCCCGATGTCGACGACGCGCCGGATGCACGCCCGCTGACGCTGGCCGGCGGGGCGGTGCGGTTCGAGGATGTCGCTTTCACCCATGACGGGCGCTCGCGCTCGCTGGGCGGGGTGAGCATGGATATTCCCGCTGGTGGCTTTGTCGGGATTTGCGGCCCCTCCGGCGCCGGCAAATCGACCATATTGCGCCTGCTCTTCCGCTTTTATGATCCCGAGCAGGGGCGGGTACTGATCGACGGCCAGGACCTGCGCGGGATCGCCCAGACCAGCTTGCGCGATGCGCTGGGCCTGGTGCCCCAGGACGTGGTGCTGTTCAATGATACGCTCCGTGCCAACATCATTTATGGCAAGCCGGAAGCGAGCGAGGCCGAGATCGCGGCTGTGCTGGAGCGGGCCCACCTGTCTGACTTCGTGGCCGGACTGCCGGAGGGGCTTGAGACGCTGGTCGGCGAGCGCGGGCTGAAACTCTCTGGCGGCGAGAAACAGCGCGTCGGTGTGGCCCGCGCCATCCTCAAGGACCCGGCGGTGCTGATCCTCGACGAGGCCACTTCGGCGCTGGACAGTCAGACCGAGGGCGAAGTCCAGGCTGCGCTCAGCGACGCGGCCCGGGGGCGCACCACGATCGCCGTCGCCCACCGCCTTTCGACCATCGCCGGTGCCGACCGGATTTTCGTGCTGGACGCTGGCCGTGTGGCGGAAACCGGCACGCATGACGAATTGCTGGCGATGGACGGGCTCTATGCTGATATGTGGCGTCGCCAGAGCGAGGCCGTCTCGGCGGTCGGCGAGGCACTGGAAACCGCCCAGATCGCCGAATAGGCGTTGTTTTTATTGCCGTGCCGCCTAGTCTGCACACAGCAGCGCGGGGGCGTCTCATGGACATGATCATGGAGGGCTGGCAGGCCTTTTCGACATCGCAGGTCGGCCGTGTACTGACGTCGATCGAGGCGCAGCGAAGCTATGCGGCCGTGGCTCTGCTCGCCGTGTTTGCGCTCAGTCTCTGGCTGGCCCGCTTGCAGCTCAATCTCCTGAAGGGCGTGCGGGCGGTCGAGCTTGAAGCCGATGAACGCATTTCCGGGCCAGAGCCGAAACTGGCCAAGACCATCCAGGCGCGACTGGATCGATATCGGGCCCGGCGGGCGGAGATTGTCGGTGGCGTCTGGCAGGCGCTGGCAGCGCTCATTCTCTTCGGGCTCATCCTGCCTGGCGGCGTCGTCTTCTCGGCTGTGTGGATGCATGACTGGTTGCTGCCGGACTATGCCGCGCCGATCCTGATCGGCGAGGCGGCCCCCGCGTCCGGTCATGAAACCGGGCTGGGCGCGGTCCTGGTTTTTCTGGTCGACCAGGTTTTTCGCGGGGCCCTGGCGGATATTCCTGAAGTCTTCCGTCTCGGCCTGACCCCGGTCAGCAATAATCCGGACAATGCCGTCATCTCCTGGCTGATCGTGATCTATCGCTTTGCGGCCGGGATTGTCAGCGGATCGGCGCTCTACATGATGTATCGGGTCTGGCGCGGCGTGCCGCGCATTGACCGGCGCATCCGCGATTATGAAGTCCGCCTGCGTCAGGCCGGGGCCGTCGCATGACGGACCATCCTGCAGTCGGTCTGATCGGACTGGGCGCTTTCGGGCGTCTGGCGGCGAGCCATCTCGCTCCGCATCTTGATCTGCTCGCGCATGACCCGGCAGTGACCGCGCTGGACGGCGTGACCCTGGTTCCGCTCGCCGAAGCCGCTGCGCGACCGGTGGTCATCCTGGCTGTGCCGGTGCAGTCGCTGGCAGACGTGTGTCGCGGTATCGCGCCCTATATCCAGCCTGGCGCCCTGGTGATGGATGTCGCCTCGGTGAAGCTGGAGCCGATGGCGGCGATGCGGGAGGCCTTGCCGGAGGGGACACGCATTCTCGGCACCCACCCGCTCTTCGGACCGCAGAGTGCGGCGGACGGGCTGGAGGGGCAGTCCATCGTCCTGTGTCCCGAACCCGGCGTCGACCCGAGCTGTGTCGCCCATTTCCTGCGTGATGATTTGCGGCTCGACGTGCATTTGTCCGACGCCGACACCCATGACCGGACCATGGCCAGCGTGCAGGCGCTGACCCATCTTGTCTCGAAGGTCATCACCGACCTCGACCTTCCGACCGCGCCCTACACCACGCGCAGTTATGATCTGCTCACACAGGCGGCTGAACTGGTGGCCGGTGACAGCGATGCGCTGTTTCGGGCCATTGAGGGTCACAATCCCCATGCGGCCGATTTGCGGGCGCGATTCTTCCAGGCGGCGCGGGCCCTGGATGCGCGGCTGGAACAGGGCTGATTCCCGCATTCGGGCATGAAAAAACCCGCCGGAAGGCGGGTCATTCAACCCCGCCAGGCGGGGTGGGACTTGAGAATGGCTCCTCGGGACGGGCTCGAACCGCCGACCCGGTGATTAACAGTCACCTGCTCTACCAACTGAGCTACCGAGGAACATGTGCTCTCAAGCGAGGCCCGGCTTTTATCAGAGCTTTTGCACGGGGCGCAAGCACCCTTGTGTGCAAGAAGCAGCAAGTGGGTGCAAAAAAAATCGGGAGCCGCGGAGGCTCCCGAAAAGGCATTGGGTGGATGGTGGGGTGTCTTCACGGGAAGACGCCCCTAAATTCGGTCCTGAACCCTTAAGGTGGAGTTAACGGGATCGGGAGGATTAGGCATTTGGTTTATTGTCCTTGCCGGTTTCCTAATGGAATCATGGAAATACGTGGATAATCGAGCAGGTTTCATTCACCATGAAAAATGCCCGTTTTCGGGCGCGCAAGCCGCCGTGATACTGATCTGGCAGGCGAATCACCGGAGCTGACCATGCGCGAACACGCCACGTTCGAATCATTCTGGCCATTTTACCTGCGCGAGCACGCCAAGCACTGGACGCGGGCCTGGCACTTCGTCGGTTCGACGCTGGCCATCTTCGTCCTGATCTATGCGCTCGCATCGCAGACCTGGTGGCTGCTCCTGGCGGTGCCGGTCTCCGGCTATTTCTTTGCCTGGGTCAGTCATGCCTTCGTCGAGCGCAACAAGCCGGCGACCTTCACCTATCCGCTCTGGTCGCTGGTTGGCGACTACCGCATGTACGGGCTCTTCCTGGCCGGGCGGCTTGACGCGGAGCTGGACAAGGCCGGCGTGGCGACCGGGCTGGAGGCAAATGACGGCTAGCACTGGTCGGCCCAGCGCCGGGCGCTAGGTCCCGTTCATGGCCCGCCATGTTTCCAGACACACCAAACCGGCGAAGACCTGCGCGAACTGCGGACGGCCTTTCGAGTGGCGCCGCAAATGGGCAGCGGTCTGGGATGAGGTGAAATATTGTTCCGACCGCTGTCGCCGGGCGCGCTGAGCTAAAGCGCGTCGAGGACGTCGCGAGCCCGGTCTCGATAGGCCTGACGCTTCGCCTCGGCCATCCGGTCCCAATTGCGATAAACCGGCCCCAGGCGCGGATTGCCGCGCAGCGTCTCGTCATTGCGGTCGAGGAAATCCCAGTAGAGCGAGTTGAACGGACAGCTGTCCGGTCCGGTCTTGTCCTTCACGCTGTAGCGACAAGCACCGCAATAATCGGACATGCGATCGATATAGGCGCCACTGGCGGCATAGGGCTTCGACCCCAGCAAACCGCCATCGGCGAATTGCGACATGCCGATCACATTGGGTGCCTCGACCCATTCAAAGGCATCGATATAGACCGCCAGATACCATTCATGGAGCGCGTGCGGATCGACCCCGGCAATCAGGGCGAAAGTCCCCGTCACCATCAGGCGCTGGATGTGGTGGGCATAGGCCTCGCGCCGTGTCTGGCCGATGGCAGCGGACAGGCAGGCCATGTCGGTCTCGCCGCTCCAGTAGAAATCGGGCAGGGGACGTTTCGCCCCCAGGGCGTTGCGATGCACATAGTCCGGACCTTCGCGCCAGTAGATGCCGCGCACATATTCGCGCCAGCCAATGATCTGGCGGATAAAGCCTTCCGCGGAGTTGAGGGGGACATTGCCCGCCTGCCAGGCCGCTTCAACGCGCTGGCATACGGCAAGCGGGTCGAGCAGGCCGATATTGATGTAGGCCGAGAGAACCGAGTGCCAGAGGAAGGACTCTCCGCGCAGCATGGCGTCCTGATAGGGCCCGAAATCGGCCAGCGCCGCAGCGATGAAATGATCGAGCGCGGCCTCCGCCTCCTCGGCAGTAACGGCAAAGCGGAAGGGTTCCAGATCGCCGAACCCGTCTGGAAAGCGTGTGGCCACCATGTCCAGAACCTCCCGCGTGATGGCATCGGGCTCGACGCTGTGGGGCCGCGGCATGAAGAGGTCGTCGGCGGCCGGCTTGCGGTTCTCGGCATCGTAATTCCATCTCCCGCCAGCCGGCTTGTCACCCTCCATCAGCAAACCCGTCTCGCGCCGCATCTCGCGGTAGAAATACTCCATGCGCAGTTGTTTGCGCCCCTCGGCCCAGGCGTTGAATCGTGCGTGTGAGCACAAGAAGCGGTCATCCTCCAGGATCACCACCGGCAGTCCGAAGCGGTCCTGCCAGGTCTCGAATTCTCGCCGGAGTCGCCACTCTCCGGGTTCGGTGATGATCAGGCGGTCATAGGGTCTGGTGGCCAGCGCACGCTCGATGGCATCCGCGAAATCGGCGCAGGGCAAGTCCTGGTCCAGCCGGTGATGGATGACCCGTCGGCCAGCCTTTTCCAGCGCACGCGAGAAATGGCGCATGGCGGAGAAGACAAGCGCCATCTTCTTGCGGTGGTGCCAGACATAGTCCGTCTCGCTGAGCGCCTCGACCATCAGGATATCGGCCGCTTCCGGCCGGGTCTGGCGCAGGCTCGGCAGGTCCGGGCTGAGCTGATCGCCCAGAACGAGCACAAGGTCAGTCATACGGCATCTCTCATCCAGTCTCACATTCGATACGTAGACAGTCCGAAAGCAGACCAGAGATTGGAAATGCGATGAGCAGGACGCCGGCCCAATTGGCGGTCGTGATCGGCGCGACGGGCGGCGTTGGCGGGGCGCTGGCTTCGGCCCTGATCGGTCATGACGCCTATGATCGCGTGATCTGCCTGTCGCGTGGCTCCACGCCGTCCGTGGATCTCGAGAAACCTGACAGCCTTGCAAAGGCTGCGGACTGGCTGCTCAAGCAATCCGGTGAGATCAGGCTGGTCATCGATGCGACAGGCTTCCTGCATGATTCGGCCTTTTCGCCAGAGCGCAGCCTGCGTGATCTCGACCCGGCGCACCTGCACAAGGCCTTCGCTGTCAACGCCATCGGACCGGCCTTGCTGATGAAGCACATCCTGCCCCTTCTGCCGCGCAAGGGGCGGACGGTCTTTGCCACCCTGTCGGCTCGGGTCGGGTCGATCGCGGATAACCGGCTCGGCGGCTGGCATGCCTATCGAGCGTCGAAATCCGCGCTGAACCAGCTCATGCGGGGCGCAGCGATCGAGCTGGCCCGTTCGCGGCGCGAGGCGATCTGTGTGGCGTTGCATCCGGGCACGGTCGATACCGCGCTGTCAGCGCCGTTTGCCAAAACCGGGCTGGAGGTCCGCCCGGCAAGCGAGGCGGCGGGGGATATCCTGCGCGTGATTGCGGGCCTGACGGCAGTGCAGACGGGTGGCTTTTTCGACCATGACGGCAAACCCATCCCGTTTTGACGGGGGCCCGAGCTTTGATGCCCGAGCTTTGATGTCCGAGCCATTTCGGCGGATGCTGTCTGTGACGTGTTTCGCTGGAAGGCTGGAGGCACCGCCCGGAATCGAACCGGGGTACACGGATTTGCAATCCGCTGCGTCACCACTCCGCCACGGTGCCAAGCCTTGCGAGGCGGGAGCTATAGCGCTCTCGCGCGGCGCGAGCAATCCGGCTTTGTCACCTTCAGGGCAGTGCAGTGAGTATTGGGGTTGAAGCCGCTTTGCCGATGTGCGCCGCCCGCTGGCGAAAGCGAGGTGGCTGCGAGGCAATTCGACGCGCGCGCAGTGGCATGCTTGCCGGGTTGTGGCATGCCGGGATATATCGGGCCGAACGCATCCCGACAGGGCCTGGCCGAAGGAGAGCCTCGTGAGCGAATTCGAAACAGCGCGCAAGCAGATGGTGGACAGCCAGATCCGGCCGTCCGATGTGACCGACCGTCGCCTGATTGCGGCCTTTCTCGATATTCCCCGTCATCTCTTTGTGCCGCGCGCCCGCCGGGCCTCAGCCTATGCGGATGCACAGGTCCAGGTAGGTGACGTGCGCACGCTCATGCGGCCGCGCGACATCGCCAAACTGGTTCACGCCGCTGACATCCAGCCGGATGAGCTGGTGCTCGACATCGCCTGTGCTCGTGGCTACTCCACCGCCATTCTCGCGCGGATGGCCGGAACCGTGGTCGGTCTCGAATCGGATGAGGACAGTCTCGCGCGCGCCAGCGGCCTGCTCGCAGATGCCGGCGCCGACAATGCGGTCGTCATCGAGGGCGATCTGGCTGCGGGTGTCGCGAAGCAGGGCCCGTTCAACGTGATCTTCGTCAATGGCGCCATTGATGACGTTCCCCAGGCCTGGTTCGACCAGCTCGCTCCGGGCGGCCGACTGGTCGCGGTGATCCGCAAGGGCCCGATCGGCAAGGCGACGGTCTTCACCAAGTCGGCAGCTGGCATTGGTGAGCGTCAGGTTTTCGATGCCCATGTCGCGCCGTTGCTGGGTTTCCAGGCCGAAGCCGGCTTCGTGCTCTGATTTTTTTCGTTTCTCGGAACGGAAACATCTCTCTCAAACGTTACAGGGACGTCGGGGTGGTCTGTCCGGCCCGAACACGTCTGCGCGAGGTTACCAAAATATCAGGGTGAACAGTGTTCACTTTTAATCATGGCGTGCCTATATGCGGCCATGGTGTGCGCGAGGGCAGGAATTGGACTGCCAAACCGTGACCGGACTGGATCAGGTCGCGCGAAGCGCTAGTATGTGACGAAAGCGGCGGGCGAGTCTTCGGCGCCGCAAGAGGGGTTCGTAATGTTGCGATTGAAGAATTTTGCGCTCGTACTGGCAGCCGGCGCATCGGCGCTGGCTCTGGCCGGTGTTGGTGCCGGTGCCGGTCAGGCCCAGACGCTCGAAGAGACTCTGGCGCTGGCCTATGAGTCCAACCCGACCCTGCAGGCCGAGCGAGCCCGATTGCGCGCGACCGATGAGGGACGCATCCAGGCCCAGGCCGGACGTCTGCCTTCCGTGTCGGCTTCGGCTTCGATTTCGCGTTCGCATTCTGAAGGCGAGAGTTTTTCCCAGATCAACAATACGTCGAACAGTTTCGAGTCCGACGCGACGCCGAAGAATTACAGCCTGTCGGCGAGCCAGCCAATCTATCGTGGCGGCCGCATTGATGGGGCGATTGACCAGGCTACGGCGGTCGTGATGGCCGGCCGCGAGACGCTTCGGGCAACCGAGCAGACCGTGCTGGTCGATGCCGTCACGGCCTTCATGGACGTGCGTCGCGACAATAATGTCATCGAGATCCGACAGAACAATGTCGAAGTCCTGTCCCAGCAATTGCGTGCGGCGCAGGATCGGTTCGAAGTCGGTGAGATCACACGGACGGATGTGTCCCAGGCCGAGGCCCGCCTGTCTGCCGCCCAGACACAATTGTCGGCCGCGCAGGCCCAGCTCGGCGCCAGTCGCGCGGCCTATGAGCGTGTGACCGGTCAGCCGGCCGCATCGCTCAGCGAGCCACCCGCCTTGCCGCCTCTGCCCGACAATCTCGCGGATGCGGCCGAGTTCGCCTTCGACAATAGCCCGCAATTGCTGGCCGCCCGCTATGGCGAAGAAGCTGCCCAGCATGCCATTCGCATCGCGCGCGGCGCCCTTCGTCCGGAAGTGTCGCTGACCGCATCGGCCTCTTCGGCCCGCGATTCGAGCTTCTCCGGTGATGTTCGCGACAGCACGTCGATCATGGGCCAGGTCTCGGTGCCGATCTTTACCGGCGGACTGAACCGTTCGCGCGTGCGCGCTGCGGTTGCCCAGGAAGAACAGGCCCGCTTCCAGGTGCGTGAAGCCCGTCGCCAGGTCACTGAAGCGGTCACCAATGCCTGGTATTCCTACGTTGCCTCGCTGGCGGTGATCGAATCCAGCCGTCAGGCCGTGCTCGCCAACGAGATCGCGCTGGACGGCGTGCAGCAGGAAGCCTTTGTCGGCATCCGGACCACGCTGGACGTGCTCAATGCGGAACAGGAACTCCTCGAATCCCGCCTGACCTTCGTGACCGCCGAGCGCGACAGCTTCGTGGCCGGTTACCGGTTGCTGCAGGCGATGGGTCTGGCATCGGCGGAACGACTGGGGCTGGATGTGGATATTTATGATGCCGCCGCAGCCGATTCACGCGAATCACGTTTCCCTAACCTTGACTTAACGCCCTGGGACTAGGGTTTTTGAAGAGTCACGGGCTGGACAGGCGAGTTCCGGCCCGGTTTATTCGCGTGATACGGGAAGCCGCGTTCGCGGAAACCCGCAACGCCGACTGCAGACGCAGACCGTAGACAAGGGACTTGGGCGCTCATGGCCGATGCCGCTGAAAACGAACCGTCAATGGAGGAGATCCTCTCTTCCATCCGTCGCATCATCAACGAAGACGATGAAGACGCGCCGGCTGAGGCCGAGGCTGAAGCTGCGCCGGAACCGGCTGCGGACGAGCCCCAGAGCCAGGATGATGTTGACGCCCTGTTCGACGAGCCGGCCGCGGATGCCGGCGGTGATGACGTTCTCGAACTGACCGAGATGGTCGATGATATCGACGAGGGCACCGAGCCGCTCTCGATGGATGACGATCTGATGATTGTCGATCGCGAGGAAGAGGTCGAGCCGGGGCCGGTCGCCGAGGCCGAGCCCGAGATTGATTTCGACGCCCTTGCTGACGAGACCGCTGACGGCATCATGAGCGAGCCGGCCGCGGCAGCTGCCATGGGGTCTTTCCACACACTGGCGGACACCATCCGCATTTCCGACGAGGAAGGCCGGACGCTGGAAGGTGTCGTTCGTGCGCTCCTGCGTCCGATGCTGAAGGACTGGCTCGATGCCAACCTGCCGTCGATTGTCGACGAGAAGGTGCAGGCGGAGATCGACCGGGTTGCTCGCCGTCGCCGCTAGGCGAAAACGACAAGGCTGGTATGAAAGAAGGCGCGCCCCGGCGGGACGCGCCTTTTTGCTGCCCCGATATCCGGCCCGGATCAGATGTCCTGCGCTGCGAGCATGGCGCGATATTCGCGAATCTTCTCGACATAGCGCACCGGTTCGTGACCCCGGGCATAGCCATAGCGCAAAGTCGCGTAATGCTCCGGGTCGGAGAGGAGGGGCAGGATCTCGGCGAGGTCATCCCAGCTGTCCTTGTTGCGGCCCAGGCGCTCGGCCAGGCGCCGCGCATCATACATGTGGCCCATGCCGACATTATAGGCTGCCAGCGCGAACCAGAGACGGTCCTCACCGGTCACGCCATCGGGAACGCGGGCATAGAGGTCATCCAGATAGGCCGCGCCGCCGCGAATGCTCTGGCGCGGGTCGGTGCGGTCATCAATGCCGACCCGTTCCGCTGTGGACAGGGTCAGCATCATCAGTCCGCGCACGCCGGTGGCGCTCACGGCATCGGGGTCCCAATGTGATTCCTGATAGGCCTGAGCTGCCAGCAATTCCCATTCAAACGGCAGGTCCTCTGCGGCGTCTTCGAACCAGCGTCGATATCGGGGCAGGCGGTCATCGACCCGCCTTACGAAGCGGGCAATGTCGACATAGTCGTAATCGCCGTACTGGCCGAACCATGTCTCATCCAGCGCTTCCAGCAAGCCGCTGGAGTGAGCCTGTGCGAACCAGTCGGCGAGCGCAGAATCAAGCCCTTCGACCCGGGCGTCATAGGCCCAGGCCAGGGATTGTTCACCGGTAAGGTTCTGGGCCACGACGAGTTCGGGATGGCGGCGCCGTGCAAAATCGACGAGATGACTGTCCGAGACGGTGCAGGCAATATCGCCCCCATCAACCGCTTCCAAAAGCGGCATGGCCGATCCTCCGGGCTCGGAGTCCCAGCGGATATCGGGATGCTGCGCCTGAAGGGCGATCAATGTTTCCTCGTAACTCGAGCCTTCCAGGACATGGATATCCGTGTTCGCGAGCCCGTCGCGGCGTGTCGGGGATGGCCCACCGCGCCGACAGACAAGTTGTTCGGTCACGGCCTTGTAGGCCGGCGCGAAGGCGAGGCGCTCCGCCCGGCCAGTCGTCTGCGTGAGGCCGGCGGCGGCGATGTGACCTTCGCCGGCCTCCAGCGCTTCCAGCAATTCGGGAATCGACGCTTCCACGCGAAAACTGGCGCTGACACCGAGTTCGCTGGCGAAGGCATTGGCCAGGTCCACCTCATAGCCACTCGGCGCGCCCGATTCCCCGATATAGCTGGTTGGCCCGGCCAGGGTCAGAATGATCAGCTCGCCGCGTTCGCGAATCAGCGAGAGCGTGTCAGGTTCTGACGGTATCGTGGCCGTGTTTGCCCCACCGCAGGCCGCGAGGGCGATGAGGCTTGTGAAGGCTGACAGGCCGAGTTTCAGGCCCGATCTGATTGTCCGAACAATATCCGTCATATGGCTAGCCTAGGGTCGATAGTGTCGAATTTCAAACCCTGTCTTTCGATGGGCGATCGACCTTTGTTCCGTTTTGTTAACCATAAATGTTCCGCTTGTGTTCCCGGAACAAAACTGGTACGCCGAGACAATGTTGCCCGGACCTGAGGGGCGTGAAATAAGGGATGAAGGCTATGAGTAAGGGCGCGATTCGACTCGTGAAAAACGAAAAGAACATGAACAAGGAAAAGGCGATCGAGGCGGCGCTGAGCCAGATCGACAAGGCCTTCGGCAAGGGTTCGGTCATGAAGCTTGGCCAGAAGCCGGCCATGGAGATCGAAGCGATTTCCACGGGTTCGCTAGGCCTTGATATCGCGCTGGGAATTGGCGGCTTGCCGAAAGGCCGGATCATCGAGATTTACGGCCCGGAAAGCTCCGGCAAGACAACGCTGGCGCTCCACACGGTTGCTGAAGCCCAGAAGGCGGGCGGCGTCGCGGCTTTCGTCGATGCCGAGCACGCGCTGGACCCGGTTTATGCCGGCAAGCTGGGCGTCGATGTCGGCGAGTTGCTGGTGTCCCAGCCGGATACGGGTGAGCAGGCGCTGGAGATTGCCGACACGCTGGTTCGCTCTGGCGCGATCGACGTCCTGGTCATCGACTCCGTCGCGGCGCTGACGCCGCGGGCCGAGCTGGAAGGCGAGATGGGCGATAGCCTGCCCGGCCTGCAAGCCCGCCTGATGAGCCAGGCCCTGCGCAAGCTGACCGGCTCGATTTCGAAGTCCAATTGCCTGGTCGTCTTCATCAATCAGATCCGCATGAAGATCGGCGTGATGTTCGGCTCGCCCGAGACCACGACCGGCGGGAATGCGCTGAAATTCTATTCCTCGGTCCGTCTCGACATCCGCCGCATCGGTGCGATCAAGAACCGGGATGAGGTGATTGGCAATCAGACCCGCGTGAAAGTGGTCAAGAACAAGGTTGCGCCGCCTTTCCGCGAGGTCGAGTTCGACATCCTGTATGGTGAGGGTATCTCCAAGATGGGGGAACTTATCGATCTTGGCGTAAAGGGCGAAGTGATCGAGAAGTCCGGTTCCTGGTATTCCTATAATTCCGAACGGATCGGTCAGGGGCGCGAGAATGCCCGCCAGTTCATGCTCGACAATCCGGATATCGCCGGAGAGATCGAAGCGAAAGTGCGGGCCAATGCGGGCTTGATCGCTGATGAAATGCTGACCGGTCCGGACCTGCCGGAAGAAGACGCAGCGGCGGGCTGATCCTGACGCGGCTGCCCCTCATGGCGATCGCTGGCTGACCAGGAAGGCGCGCGAACGCGTCCTTCACGTCACGCCGTCAAGGCAATCGCAGCTTGATTATGAACGGGTGCTTGGCTAGGCCGGGCACCCGTTTCTATATGTCAGTCAATAGAAACCGGTTTGCGTCAGCCCGACGGGATGGCGCGCGAAACTCCAGCCGACGGGATCGGACATCATGGCCAGCCTGCGCGACATCCGTGCGACTTTCCTCGACTATTTCGCCCAGCAGGATCATGAGGTGGTGCAATCGGCCCCGCTGGTCCCGCAGGACGATCCCACCCTGTTATTCGTGAATGCCGGCATGGTCCCGTTCAAGAATGCCTTCACCGGGCAGGAAAAACGGTCAAGGCCACGGGCGACCAGTTCGCAGAAATGCGTGCGGGCCGGCGGCAAGCACAATGACCTGGACAATGTCGGCTATACCGCGCGCCATCACACCTTCTTTGAGATGCTGGGGAATTTCTCCTTCGGCGACTACTTCAAGGAAGAGGCCATCGCCCATGCCTGGCAGCTGGTAACACGTGAATTCGACCTCCCGGCCGACAAGCTTCTGGTCACGGTTTACTCCGAGGACGACGAAGCGCGCGCCCTGTGGCGCAAGATTGCCGGCCTGTCTGACGACCGCATTATCGGCATCTCCACCTCTGACAATTTCTGGTCCATGGGCGATACCGGTCCGTGCGGCCCGTGCTCGGAAATCTTCTTTGATCACGGCCCGTCCATTGCTGGTGGGCCGCCCGGTTCGCCGGACGAGGATGGGGACCGTTTCATCGAGATCTGGAATCTCGTATTCATGCAGTTCGAGCAGCGTGGACCGGATGAACGCGTCAACCTGCCCAAACCCTCCATCGACACAGGCATGGGGCTGGAGCGGATTGCGGCCATCCTGCAGGGCAAGCACAATAATTACGAGACCGACCTGTTCCGCAATCTGATCGCGGCGGGTGAGGACGTGCTGGGCGTGAAGGCAGAGGGCGACGCGCTCGGCAGCCACCGCGTGATTGCCGACCACTTGCGCTCGACCTGTTTCCTGATGGCCGACGGGGTCAGCCCGTCCAATGAGGGGCGCGGCTATGTCCTGCGCCGCATCATGCGCCGGGCCATGCGTCATGCTCATATCCTGGGGGCAAGCGAGCCGGTCATGTGGCGTCTTGTTGAGGCCCTGAAGACCGAGATGGGCGATGCCTATCCCGAGCTCAATCGGGCCCAGGCTCTGTTGGAAGACACGCTGAAAATCGAAGAGGAGCGGTTCCAGCGCACCCTGGGTCGCGGCCTCTCCCTGCTGGAAGAGGCGACGGCCGACATGGCCGAAGGCGATGCCCTGGCCGGTGCCACGGCGTTCAAGCTCTATGACACGTATGGCTTCCCGCTCGATCTCACCCAGGACGCGCTGCGTGCCAAGGGGATGACGGTGGACGAGGCCGGCTTCGACAAGGCCATGGCCAAGCAGCGCGCCGATGCCCGGGCCAGCAAGTTTTCCTCCGGCGACGCCGCACCTGACGCGGTCTGGTTCGCCGTGCGCGACAAGGCTGGTCCGACCACCTTTACCGGCTATGCCGGCACGGGCGGAGAGGGGCGGCTTCTGGCCATCGTTTCGGGCGGTCAGGACGCCAAGGCGCTGGGCGCCGGTCAGCGCGCCGAACTGGTTTTCGACACCACGCCCTTTTATGGCGAGAGCGGCGGCCAGTGTGGCGATAGCGGCGAGATCCGTTTCACCGATGGGGCCGTTTTCACGGTCGAGGATACGCAAAAGCGCGGTGGCGACATGCACGCCCATATCGGAGTGCTGACCAAGGGGGACATCACGCTGGGCGACTCGGCGGTCCTGGACGCCGACGCGCCGCGCCGGGCCGCGATCAAATCCAATCATTCGGCGACGCATCTGGCTCATGCGGCGCTGCGCGCAGTGCTCGGCGATCATGTGACCCAGAAAGGCTCGCACGTCGGTCCCGATCGCCTGCGCTTCGACTTCTCGCACAACAAGGCCGTCAGCCCGGCCGAGCTGGCGCTGATCGAGGCTCAGGTCAATGCGGTGATCCGCCAGAATGATGATGTCTCGACCCGTGAAATGACTCCTGACGCTGCCATCGAGGCCGGCGCGCTCGCCCTGTTCGGCGAGAAATATGGTGACAAGGTTCGCGTGCTGACCATGGGGCAGGCGCTGGCCGATCACGCGACGCCCTACTCGGTCGAGCTGTGCGGCGGCACGCATGTCGCCCGCACCGGCGATATCGCCCTGTTCAAGATCGTCGGCGAGACCGCGGTTTCCTCTGGCATTCGTCGGATCGAGGCGATGACGGGCGAGGGGGCACGCCTCTATATGGAAGAGCAGATGGGCTATGGTCGCGCTGCAGCCGACGCGTTGAAAATCCCGCCTGCGGACCTGGTCACGCGCGTCTCCAGCCTGATGGATGAACGCAAGAAGCTTGAGCGCCAGCTGGCCGAGGCCAAGAAACAACTGGCCATGGGCGGCGGCGCTGCGGGCGCGCCGGCCGGGCCGGAAAGCGTCAATGGCGTCAGCTTTATCGGCCGCGTGGTCGAGGGCGTGGGCGGCAAGGATCTGCGCGGTCTGATCGACGAGGCCAAGGCCCAGATGGGCTCGGGCGTGGCGGCCTTCATTGGTGTCAATGATGGCAAGGCGGCGCTTGCGGTTGGCGTGACCGATGATCTCAAGGATCGTTTCGGGGCGGTTGATCTGGTCAAGGCCGGAGCGGCGGCAGTCGGCGGCAAGGGGGGCGGTGGTCGCCCGGACTTCGCCCAGGCTGGCGGCCCGGACGGGTCGAAGGCCGGAGCCGGCATTCAGGCCATTCGCGACGTGCTTGCAGGCTGATGGGCAAGCCGGCCAAGTCAGACGTCCAGCTGGTCGGCGACAAGTCCGCGGCGCGGGCCATCGCGGCCGCGCGGGCGGATTTCAATGCGGCGCTGGAGGGCCGGGCGCTCAAGGCGATCGCGGGTCATCTGGTCGAGGATGCTGTCCTGGTACCGGGTGACGAGGCCCAGCTGATCACGGGACGCGATGCCCAGCTCGAAGCCTGGGCATCCATTTTCAGCCAGATGCCGGACGTCAGCTATGTTCGGACCCCGTCCCGGATTGAAGTTTGCGAAGACAGCCATCTGGCAGCCGAGACGGGGCGCTGGAAGGGGGCCTGGTCTACTGATGGCTTCGCCATTCGCTATACCGGCCGCTATTTTGCCAAATGGCGCTGCGTGGATGGTGTCTGGCAGATCGAGGCCGAGACCTTTGTCACGATGAAGCGGAGCGGCGGCTAAGGCATGGGCTGGCGGGATCGAATACGGCGCGCTGTCCGCATTTTCAGGCATGGGCGACCGCCGGAGGGGTTGTCGCTGGCGGGCGAGTGGGTCGGCACCTACAGCTATTCGGACGCGGCCGCCCCGGTGCCCTTTGTGGTTCGCCTTGGCGATGTCGGCGGGCGGCTGAGTGGAACATCGGAAGAGGCCAACACCTTTGCGGACCCGTCTGCGAGCCACCTTCATGCTGCGCTGTCCGGCCGCCGTGAGGGGTGGGATGCCAGCTTCACCAAAACCTATGACGGTGCGGGCGGGGCGGACCACAGCCTGGATTACACCGGCCAGATCAGTGTGTGTGGAAGGCGGATCAGGGGGCGTTGGAGACTGCCGGTTGAGCAGGCAGGCATGGATTGGTCCGGCGGGTTCTCGATGACGCGTCGCGATGTGGCGAATGAGCGCTAAGCGCTAGCGCGGTTCTGCGAGCCATGTGCGGGCATCGTGCTCTGTCTTGAAGACGCGCTCATGGGTCGTGAGTGTCTGGCTCGATGTTTTTTCCCAGAAGGCCAGCATGGCGCGCGATAACTTGTCATCGCAGACGATGGCAGCGCGGCGACGGGGTCCGGTTGTCACGGGATCAGCCTTGGCCATGCGGGCCTGCAGGTCGGCCATGGCGGATGCCGACATCTCCGACAAGGAGGTGCGCGTCAAGAGGGTCAGGAAATCATACTCGTCTGACCAGGCCTCATGGGCCCTGGCGCGGGCGAACAGCGCCATCATCCTATCGATCGTGACCCGCCCGGTTATCCGGTAGATGCACAGCCCGTTTTCCGGCTCGAAGTCGATTTCCACAGCCATCACCCTGAAAGTGGCCAGAGGCGGGATGTCTGAGTGACGGTCGCCCCGGGACTCCATATCGGCCGATGAGTCGCGGTTTCAAGTGGTTTCGAAATGCATCTGACCGGGCGCGGCGAGGCTCAACCGGGCGCGGTCAGTTTTCGGGCTGCCACGGAGTCGGTCCGACCTGCTCGATCCGATTGGTTGAAATACCGCCGCGAAAGCGCGCGTCGAGTGCGTCACGCGCCGTGACGGTGTCGATGCCCGTGGAGTTCATGCGGGTGCGATCCAGATCGCCCATCACCCAGACGTCTGTCCCGACGGCGGCCATGCGGGTTTCCAGCCGGGTCGGCCAACCCCAGGCAAAGCCGGCATAATTGGCGGGCAGGACGACCACCGTATCGTGACAGGATTGCGGGACATGGCCTGACCAGCCCCAGACGAGATAATCCCTCGCGCAACGACGGATGGCAGCCCGGCTCATGCGCCGGATATCGGGACGCAGGGCAGCGAGTCGGGCATCCGGTCGGGGCGCCGACAAAATGATCATGTGCGTGACCGGCAGGGCGCGCGCCTCGATATAGCTCACCAGCGCTTCGGCCTCATGTGGATCATTGCTCTTGATATTGATCAGGAAGTCGCGCGCCGGGAAGGCATCAAAAACCTCGGCCAGGGTCGGAATGGCACCGATCCCGAGACCCCGAAGGGGAAAGGTTTCGCCGCCATCGGCGGTGTAGCCATAACCGGCATCCAGCGTCCGCAACATGTCCATACTCTGCGCCCGGACCGGGCCGCTGCCCTGCGTGCGGCAGTCGAGCGTCCAGTCATGGAAGACGGCAAACTCGCCATCGGTCGTGGGGTGGATATCAATCTCGACGCGAGCGGCCCCCGCCGCGAAAGCGGCTTCGATTGAGGGCAGGGTGTTCTCGATGAAGGTGTGGCGCGGCGGATCAATCAGCTCCGCGGTGCAGTCATCCCGTCCGGCGCCGGACGGATCAAAGGTCTGGTGCACGCCGCGATGGGCGATGAAATAGGGCGCGTCTCGCTGTGGCACGGCCAGCCAGGACGCGTTGTTGAGATAGAGGGCGCTGGTGGCCACGCCGAGCATGGTCAATGCGATGTATCGCTTTCTCATGGTGTCTCCCCCGTCCCTCGGAGCTTGCGAACGGGACACGGCAGCAGCAAGGCGTGAATGGGACGGGATCGCGGCGTTCGACCGTCAGCGCGCCATATCCGAATCCTGAGCTCAAGGGCGGCGCCGTCGCCGCTTCAAGGTTCCACCCGTCAGCCCCAGCCCCGGATGCGACTGTCTCCAGCACGCCAATTATGGCCGGGAATGCGCTCTGCCCTATCCAAAAGAAGGCAACTCGCCGTCCCCGCAGGAAAAAGGGCGGTCCCGTCGGAACCGCCCTTTTCTTGTTCTGATGTGATCGCTTGCGATCAGCCGCGAGCGGCCATGGCCGCCTTGAAGCGCTCATCGACCTTGTCGAGGAAGCCTTCGGTCGACAGCCAGCCCTGGCTTTCGCCGACCAGCAGGGCGAGATCCTTGGTCATGAAGCCGGCTTCCACCGTCTTGATGATCGTGTCCTCCAGCAGGGCCGCGAAGTCCATCACGTCCTGGCTCCCGTCCATGCGGCCGCGGTGGGCGAGGCCCTGCGTCCAGGCGAAGATCGAGGCGATGGAGTTGGTCGAGGTCTGCTCGCCACGCTGATGCTGGCGATAGTGACGGGTGACGGTGCCGTGTGCGGCCTCGGCTTCGACCGTCGAGCCATCGGGGCTCATCAGCACCGAGGTCATCAGGCCGAGTGAGCCGAAGCCCTGGGCGACCGTGTCGGACTGGACGTCGCCATCATAGTTTTTACAGGCCCAGACAAAGCCACCGGACCACTTCATCGCGGCAGCGACCATGTCGTCGATCAGGCGGTGCTCATAGGAGATGCCCTTCTCGGCGAAGGCGTCCTTGAACTCGGCCTGATAGACTTCCTCGAACAGATCCTTGAAACGGCCGTCATAGGCCTTGAGGATGGTGTTCTTGGTCGAGAGATAGACCGGCCAGCCGCGCTGCAGGCCATAATTCAGAGACGCGCGGGCAAAGTCGCGGATCGAGTCGTCGAGATTATACATGCCCATGGCGACACCGGCGGACGGGAAGTCGAAGACTTCGCGGGTGACCGGATCGGAGCCATCGGACGGCTCGAAAGTCATGGTCAGCTTGCCCGGGCGGTCGACCAGGAAATCGGTGGCGCGATACTGGTCGCCAAAGGCGTGGCGGCCGATGACCATCGGCTGCTGCCAGCCCGGCACGAGGCGCGGCACGTTGGAGATGACAATCGGCTCACGGAAGACAACGCCGCCGAGGATGTTGCGGATGGTGCCATTCGGCGAGCGCCACATTTTCTTCAGGCCAAACTCTTCGACACGCGCTTCGTCCGGCGTGATGGTGGCGCACTTCACGCCAACGCCGTAATGCTTGATGGCTTCGGCTGCGTCGATGGTGATCTGGTCGTCCGTCTCGTCACGCTTGGTGACCGAGAGATCGTAATACTTCAGATCAATGTCGAGATAGGGCAGGATCAGCTTGTCCTTGATCAGCTGCCAGATGATGCGGGTCATCTCATCGCCGTCGAGTTCGACGACCGGGGTATCGACTTTGATCTTCGCCATGGGTGCTCTGCTTTCTTTTCGGACGGACTGAAGTCGCGCTAGGACAGCGCGGACACGTAATTTGCGCGCTCTCTAGCATCGGTGCGCGCCAAGGTGAAGGCCTCGTTCCATGACGCAAATCTCTGCAACGCCCGCTTTCATACTCCATACGCCCCAGCTGGGTGAGAATATTGGTGCCGCGGCGCGCGTCATGGGCAATTTCGGACTGCCGGAACTGGTCGTGGTCGACCCGCGCGATGGCTGGCCCAATGACAAGGCGGTCACCATGTCGGCCGGCTCACCCGTGCTGGGCAATGCCCGAGTCGAATACCGGCTCGGCGATGCGATCCACGACCGTACCCGGCTCTACGCCACCACCGCCCGCCCGCGCGGGATGGAGAAGCCGGTGATGACGGCGCGTGAGGCGGTCAGCGACATGAAGGCGGCGATCGCGTCCGGCGAAAAGGTCGGCGTGTTGTTCGGCGGCGAGAAGTCCGGCCTGCCCAATGAGGCGGTCAACATGGCCGATGCCATCATCACCCTGCCGGTCGACCGGTCCTTCTCCTCGCTCAACCTGGCCCAGGCGGTCGCCGTGATTGCCTATGAGTGGACGGCCGGCGAGGGCGCTCCGGCAGAGTTCGAACCGGTCTCCGATGTTGCCGCGCGTGAGGATCTGGAACGCATGTTCGAGCACTTCGAGGCGGAGCTTGACCGAGCCGGATTTTTCCACCCGCCGTCGAAAACCCCGTTGATGGTTCAAAACCTCCGCAATGCCTTCATCCGTGGGCGCTGGACGACACAGGAAGTGCGGACCTTCCGCGGCGCTGTGAAGGCACTTGCCCTTGGACGTGGCAAAGCGCGTGTGGTCCGCGAGGATTAGGCGCTACCGGCCCGCGCCGACAGCCCAGTCATTCCGGTCGTCGCGTGACAGCGGCAGCGTTGCCAGCCATGCCGCGCCATCCGTCGCAGCCGGTTCTGCCGCCTCGACAGCCCAGACCAGCACCGCCTCCATCAGCCGGGCATTGCGCAGGATGTCGGCAGCGTCCATCGAGCCGGGGAAGATGCGGGCCTCGAAAGTGTGCTTGTCGGGCAGGGCATGAGCGATGTTGAGCAGGTTGAAGTCGGCGTATTTGGTCGGTTTGGCCTCGGCCAGCATGGCGCGGGCCTGCTCCCAGTCGCATCCCCGGAAGGCCTCGCTGCGGACCCGTTCGACAATCGCATCGGCCATCGGTCCCAGACGGACGCAGGCCGGGTTGGTGCCGACAAGGTCGCGCAGACAGGCGCCGTGACGGTGCAGCGCGTCCACCAGTCGCGACAGGATGGCGGCGTCGCACAGGGCGCGCGCGTCGAAATGGACATGGATGGCGGCTTCGCGGGGCAGGGTGAAGCCGAGCGCCTTGGCGTCGGCCAGCAGGGCAGTCAGGGCGGTGCCTGGATCACCCTCGTAAGGCGGCGTGATGAGTTCGCAGGGGCGTTCGCGCTCACCCGGCAGCGGGGCGACCATCGCGATTGAACGGTCGGCGCGGTCTACCACTTTCGCGATGCCGCCATCGGTGTGCTCGATATCCGTTCCGAAGAGCGCGGCGACAGGGGCCAGGACGTCGGCAATGTCTGCGCCGGGATCGCAATGCTCGGTCACCAGGGCCAGCAGGCGGGCGTCATCGCTGAGAATTCGCATCCAGCCTGGCAGGGGGGCGGCCTGGGGGTTGAGCCCGTCGCGCAGGGTGAGGTCATCGACGCAAAGGGCAAGGCGTTGGCCATCTGCGTCCAGGATGTCGAAACCCAGGACCAGATTCTCGAATACCGGCATGCCCGGGACGAGACTCGGTTCGGACTGGGGATAGAAGACGGTCTTGACGCGGCCGCCCACACGGTGGGCAATCCGCTCGGCCAGATCGCGTCGGCTGAGCCCGCGCGGCGCCATCAACTCGATCTCGAATCCCTTCTTCCAGGGATGGCGATGCGTCGAGCCTGTCATGTCTGTCTCCGCACTGCTTCGCTGCGCCAGCAGGGGCAATCTGGCAGTGATCCGGCGTGCGCGGGAGTCCGGATGACAGGCGGGAGTCGCATTCTGATTGCCGGGCCAGAGCAACGCGGTTAAGGCTGGAAGCAGTTGAAATCCGGGGGAATTGAAATGTCGAACACGTCGGTCATGAGTGCGCTGGCTCTGGTCTCGCTTTTCGGAGCAACGGCCGAGGCCGAAGTGGAGGGCGCGGCGATTGCGCTTCCGGAGGCGGAAATGTCCGCCATTCTCGCCGCATCGTCTGTCGGCATGGCATTCAGCCAGGACACGGCTGCCCAGGTCGATCTCTTCTTTGCCAGCGATTATGGCTATTGCGATGCGCGCAAGGTCGCGCATGTGTGGAATACCGACCCGTTCAGCGCTAAGGCAATTATTGGCGGCAAGATTGCCAACGGGCTGACCAGTCTGGTCGATGCCGACATCGCCTCGACCGCGGGCCGCGTGTCCTGTGACTGGGGCGAGTTGGGTCTGGGTTGGGACCAGGCGCTGGCCCTGGCCACGTATTGGGGCGGCAGTCCCGGCGAAGCCAAGGCGAAGGCCGGCGTCATCGCCAGTGATCTTGGCCACAAGGGCTTCATGCGCACGATGGCGCACGTCCTCGATCCGTCCCATCCGCAGAATCCGGCCGGTGGTGACGAGGCCTATCAGCAAATGTTCTTCAATAGCGATTACGGCTATTGCGACGCGCTGAAGGTGGCGCATGTCTGGGGCACGGATGTCGGCTCGGCCAAGACCGTGATCGGGCAGAAGATTGCAGGCGGGATCACCGATCTCGTTGATGTGGACATCGCCTCGACGGCGGCGTCCGTACAGTGCAGCTGGGTCGATACCGGGCTGGATTATACCGATGCCAGCAATCTCGCTGATTTCTGGGGCGTGTCGGTTGGCGAGGCCAAGATCAAGGCGACCGCCTATACCTCGGAATGGGGCAATCGCGGTTTCTTCGAACGTCTGGGCAGCGTGCTGGCTCGGGGGTAGGAGAGTCCCGACGAGGCCCTCCGGTCCAATTCTGGCGCCTGGCGCGGGACGGGGCATTGATCTCGTGTCAGCCACCTCCCGGACGGCTGATTCCCAGCGATAGAACAATGGCTTGGCGGGCGTCTTTACGCCCTGCCCAGCCGAAAAACCGGGCGCAGGCGCGCGGCCGATGTGATCGTCGCTTCGGCCCGTTGCTGCACACCCATCGCGATCGCCGCCCTCCTGCCATTGACTTCCCTGTCCACACAGGTAAAACCCGCGCTTCCCTCGCCGGGGCCTGACCCCGGATCGTTCAACACCAACGGGACGATGCGAGAACCGCCGTTTAGATCGCACGCCTTTGAGGGAAGGCGCGCCGGGCCGCATCGAATAGAGAGAACATGTCGAAGCGTCATTCGCAGAAATACAAAATTGACCGCCGCATGGGTGAAAACCTGTGGGGCCGTCCGAAGTCTCCGGTCAACTCGCGTTCCTATGGCCCGGGTCAGCACGGTCAGCGCCGCAAGAGCAAGATGTCCGATTTCGGTCTCCAGCTCATGGCGAAGCAGAAGCTGAAGGGTTATTACGGCAACATCACCGAGAAGCAGTTCCGTCGTACCTATGACGAAGCTTCCCGCCGTAAGGGTAACACCGCCGAACTGCTGATCGGTCTGCTGGAAAGCCGCCTGGACGCTATCGTCTACCGCTGCAAGTTCGTGCCGACGGTCTTCGCATCGCGCCAGTTCGTCAATCACGGCCACGTCAAGGTCAATGGCATCAAGGTCAACATCCCGTCCTACCGCTGCAAGCCGGGTGACGTGATCGAAGTCCGCGAGCGCTCGCGCTCGATGGCCCTGGTCCTGGAAGCCCTGGAAAGCCCGGAGCGCGATGTTCCGGACTATGTCGATCTCGATCCCAAGGCGATGAAGGCCACCTTCGTGCGCATGCCGGACTTCTCTGAAGTGCCGTACGCCGTGCAGATGGAACCGAACCTGGTCATCGAATTCTACTCCTCGTAAGAGGACGACATTCGATCGTGTAAAGAGGCCGCTCCGGATATCCGGGGCGGCCTTTTTCATGGCCCGGCGGGAGCACCGCCGCGCAGTCGTGCAGGCCTGCCTCGCGCTGCAGCATGTCGGTTCGGAAATTCGCGTCTCACGAGTCCATGGTTGATCCGGCCCTGATCCCTGATTGGATGAGACTGCCTGGACGCCTGCAGGGGCAAATATGCGGGTTTCGGGTGTGTATTGGGGATGTCTTGGGGGCAAGTATGGCAGGGCGTTGGTGCGGCGTATTGGCTGGTTTGGGACTGGCTGTTTCTGTGACGGCATGTGCAACGAGCGGGGATCCGCAGGTCGAGGCGCAAAATCGCCTCCTGCCGAGCCTGCCACCCATGCCGGCAATGCCGGCCCTGCCGACGATCAATATCTCCGACATGCGTATTCCGGGTACCAACCGGCAGGCTCCGGCTCCGGACCCCTCGCTCGAGAACATCATCTATTGGCGCGTCATCGAGGATGACATCCTCATCGTCCATGCCGACACGAATGGCTGTACGTCACGCGCTGATTTTCGCGTCGATGTTCAGCAATATCATGATGACATCTACACGGTTCGCCTGACCCGCGAGGCTGCGGATCTGTGTGAAACCGAGGCGCCCTGGGGCACCCAGCTGGGCTTCGGTTTCGAGGAACTCGGTGTGCCGATCGGTGGCCAGGTGATCGTGCTCAATCCGGTTGATACCGAGCGTCCCTGGGACTGGAACGAGGCCCGCACCTATCTGGCCAGCCGCCGCTAGGCCGCGCGTTCAGACCACCGCATCCCAGCTGCGCGACAGGCGTGAGGCGGCGTTGATGATGCCGACCATGGAGTAGGTCTGCGGGAAATTGCCCCACAGCTCACCGCTCGCCGTGTCGATGTCTTCCGACAATATCCCCAGCTCTGTGCGATGGGCGAGAACGTCTTCGAACATGGCCCGCGCGTCTTCGAGCCGGCCGATCCGGGCCAATGCGTCGATATGCCAGAAGGTGCAGGCGGTGAAGGCTGTCTTCGGTTTGCCGAAATCATCGGCAACCCGGTAGCGATAGACATGATAGCCGTCGCGCAATTCCTCATCGACCCGCTCGACCGTGGCGATGAAGCGCGGATCCTCCGGAGCGATAAAGCCGATCTCGGCCATCAGGAGAACAGACGCGTCCAGCGCCTCGCCACCGAAAGCGCCGGTGAAGGCCTGCCGCTTTTCGCTCCAGGCTTCGCGCAGCACGGTCTCGCGGATTTCCTCTGCCCGCACGGCCCAATACGCCTGACGGTCGGCCAGATCCAGCTCATTGGCGATCCGGGCGAGGCGGTCGCAGGCCGCCCAGCACATGATGGCGGAGGAGGTGTGGACATCGGCCCGGCCGCGATACTCCCAAATCCCGGCGTCGGGCGTGTTGTAGACCGCATAGGCGCGTTCTCCGACAACCTCGAAATGCTCGAACTCCAGCTGGCCCGCCTTGGACTGGAGACGATCATCGAAGAAGGCCTGTGACGCGCCCAGAATGACGTGGCCGTAGACATCGTGCTGAATGTGTTCGGCGGCCTGGTTGCCGAAGCGAACGGGGCCCATGCCGCGATAGCCGGGCAGGGCGTCGGCGATGGTCTCTGTCAGATCGGTTTCCAGCGCGATCCCGAACACCGGCTGGATATGTCCGCCCTTGGTCAGCGCCACCGTGTTGCGCAGATAGGCCATATAGCCTTCCAGCGTGCCGACTGCCGAAAGCCGGTTGAGGGCGGTCACGGTGAAATAGGCATCGCGCAGCCAGCAATAGCGATAATCCCAGTTTCGCTCGCTATCGGCATGTTCCGGAATCGAGGTCGTCAGCGCAGCGACAATGCCGCCCGTCTCCTCATAGACGCAGAGCTTCAGCGTGATGGCAGCCCGGATGACTGCCTCCTGCCATTCCGGCGGGGTGGCGAGGCGCCGCGACCAGTCCTGCCAATGGGAACACGTGCGCTCGAACCAGTCCTTGGCCATCGCTCCGACCGAGTCCGACAGGCTTTCATCGGGTCCCAGGAGGAAGGCGATTTCGTGATCGAGCACAAATTCGCGCTGGTCCATGATGTAGGAGAGCGGCGCGTCTGTCGTGATGCGGAAGCCGGCACGATCATCGAGAAAGCTGACATGGCTGACCCCGCGCCTGGCCGTCATGGCCCCGGCGCCGTGCCGACAAGCCGCGCTCAGCGTGATGGCGATCCGCGGCATGCCACGCAGCGGCGTGATCCGCCGCACGGTCGAGGCCGGTCTGAACATGCGCCCCTTGTCCATGAAGCGCGGGGCAAAATCACTGATCAGGATGGCCGAGCCGTCCGCCGCTTCCAGCTCGGTCTCGATCACGGCGGTATTGCGAACATAGCGCTGTCGCGCCGTGACCTGGCCCGCGAGGGCTACGGCGAAGGCGCCGTCGCCGCCGACCAGGCGGTTGAAGACCGGTTCGCCATCCAGGCGTGGCAGGCAAAGCCAGCTCAGCGTGCCGTCCTGGTCGACCAGTCCGGCGATTGTGCCATTGCCGATAATGCCGAGTTGCAGTGATGTCATGGGAATTGGGCCTCCAGCCAGGTCCAGACTTGGGCAGGATTGTCGAGGCGCGCCGTGGCGAGGCTGTCGCCGGCGCCAATCTTGATCGCGCGACCGCCAAGATCGATGGCCGCCTTCATGCCATCCTCGTCCGTGGCGTCATCGCCGATCATCACCGGGCGTCGCCCCGCAAAGGCCGGCATGGACATCAACCGCTCGACAGCGCGCGCCTTGCTCGCTCCGGCGGGTTTGAGCTCATAGACACATTTGCCGGCTTGCAGGACATAGGCGGGATGGTCGGCCACCATTGCGGCAAGTATCTCGCCGAGGGCAGGTCCGGCGGCGCGATTGGCGCGGTAATGGATGGCGAGGACCGGGCCCTTGGTCTCCAGTCTCGCCCCTTGTGTCTTCACTGCGAGCGCATAGGCCGCCTGATACAGGGGGTCAGGCGCCGGTGGCTGCCAGGCCGATGGATGGCGCCCGGGCGCGCAGATGTCACAGCCATGCCCACCGGCCCGCCACAGCGCGCCCGGGATACGACGATCGAGATCACGGATGTCGCGGCCGCTGACGACCGCCAGAGCGCCGCCCAGCGACCGCGAGAGTGTCTGCAGGGTCATGTCGCCGCCTGTCGGCAGCCAGACCGTGTCCGGATCATCCTGCAAGGGGGCCAACGTCCCGTCGAAATCCAGAAACAGGGCTTCACGCGCCGGGTCGAGCGGCGGCGGCGCGGCATCGCTCATTGCCAGGGCAGCGAGGGCAGGACTGGGCGTTTCGGTCATGCGGGGATGGCGGGCTGAAGGTCCTGGAGGAAACGATTTCGCCACCAGCTGATATCTTGCTCGCAGACGATGTCGCGCAGTTTGCGCCAACGCTCCTGGCGCTCTTCCAGTGACATGGTCAGCGCTTGGTGGATGGCGTCGGCGACCTTGTTGCGGTCGTGCGGATTGACGATGAGTGCGTCCTTCATCTGCTCGGCAGCGCCGGCAAATTGCGACAGGACAAGCACGCCGGGATCCTCGTCGTCCTGGGCCATGATGAATTCCTTGGCGACCAGGTTCATGCCGTCACGCAGCGGCGTCACCAGTCCGACCCGGGCAATGCGGAAAAGGCCGGCCAATTCCTCGCGCGTGTAGGACCGGGCCAGATACCGCAATGGTATCCAGTCGAGATCACCATGATCGCCATTGATCCGTCCGGCGAGCTGGTCGAGCTCGAGGCGCAATTCCTGATACTCCTCGACCTTGGAGCGCGAGGGCGGTGCTATCTGGGTCACCGAGACCTTGCCGTGCAGTTCCGGATGATCGTCGAATAGCTGTCCGACCGCCTCGAAGCGCTGGGGCAGCCCCTTCGAATAATCCATCCGGTCAACGCCGATGACGAATTCACGCCCGCCGAGAAAGCGGCTGATCCGCTCCGCGGCCCGGTCGGCTTCCGGGGAATGAGCCGCCTTGATAAAGCCCTCCGGATCGATCCCGATCGGATAGGCGGCGATCCGTGTGGTTGTTCCAAAGACCGCGATGCGGCCGTCAGCGAGGACCTCGCCGCCGCAATCATCGACCAGATAGCGCACGAAATTCGAGCGGTCGCCCTCGGACTGGAAGCCGATCACGCTGTAGGCGCACAGGGCGCGTGCGATCCAGTGGTGCTCGGGAATGGCGCGAAACATTTCCGGAGGCGGGAAGGGGATGTGCAGGAAGAAACCGGTCGGACCTTCCCAGCCTGCATGACGCAGGGCGTCACCCATCAGCAGGAAGTGATAATCATGCACCCAGACCGTATCGGTCGCGGTCAGGCGATCAGCGACGAGATTGGCGATGCGCTGATTGACGGCGGAATAGACGCTGAAGGCTTCGCTGTCGAAACTGGCCAGGTCGAGTCGGTAGTGGAAGACCGGCCAGATCACCCTGTTGGCATAGTTGAGATAATAGGCCTCATGTTCATCATGGGTGAGGTCGGTGAGGACAAACTCGACGCCCTCATCGCGAAACACGCTGGTGCCGCGCGGAAGCTCGTCGACCAGCTCTCCGCTCCAGCCAAACCAGCTTCCCCCGGTCTCCTTGAGGGACTCCCAGACGGCAACCGCCAGCCCGCCGGCGCGTGCCTTCGGGTCGGCGGCGGTGCGGTTCGATATCGCGATCAGACGGCCCATCATCACTCCTTGCTCGTGGATGGGTGTTCCACGGAGCTCGGGGGGCGGGCAAGGCGATGGCCCGCATCAGGGCGAGCGGGACTGGAATTGCCAGTTTGTCGAGCCGGATTGCCTCAAATCGGTCAATGCACCGGCAGGAGGAGTGCCGGAATCAGGCGGTGCCGCCGACGCCTTTTTCCTTGAAATAGGCCTGCAGCTCGCCGGTCTCGAACATCTCCTTGATGATGTCACATCCACCGACAAACTCGCCCTTCACATAGAGTTGGGGAATGGTCGGCCAGTTCGAGAAGTCCTTGATGCCTTGGCGGACACCGTCATCCTCGAGCACGTTGACGCTTTCGAAATCAACCTGGAGATGGTCGAGAACGCGTGCGACGACAGAGGAGAAGCCACACTGCGGGAAGACCGGTGTGCCCTTCATGAAAAGCACGACGTCATTGGCGTCGATGGTCGACTTGATGCTGTCCTGGGCGGTCGTGGACATGGCGGAACTCCTCGGATTGATCCTCGCCGATAGCTAAGGCGTCGGCTCGCCCGCTTCAAGAGCGGCAACCAGTGATGCATTGGCTGCAAGGTGGGCCGGGCGTGTGGTGAGACAGACTGCGCTGTCGCAGAAAGGCTGCGCCAGCGCCCAACGCAGCGCCTCGCTCGCCGGCGGTCCGGCCTCGGCAGGCGGATCGCGGCGCAGGCGGCGCTTTATCTGGCGCGCCAGATACCACACATCCCCGCGCGATGCGGGCGGTCCGGAGGGGCGCCTGGCGCCAGCCATGGTCTCGATCCCGATCACGGAGAGCCCAGAGCTGCGTGCGCGCTCGAGACGCGCGATCTGGGACGGTTCGAGGCTCTGATTGACTGGCGCCATCAAGGCGTCGAACACACCGAGCGAGATCGCCCGGTCCAACTCGGCGCCGCGGCCGCAAACACCGAGATGGCGGATCATGCCGCGCTCGCGAAAGGCATCCAGCCGTCGCAGCAGCTTGTCCGTCATCTCGTCAGCGGCTGGCCCGTGAAGCAGAAGCAGGTCGACATGGTCGCGCTGCAGGCGTTTCAGCGAGTCCCGGAGCGACATTTCGACCGCGCCGGCGGAGAAATCCCGATAGCCGCCCGGATGTATGCCGGCCTTCGTCGCCACGAAGGCCGACCGGCGGGGCAGGCGTTTGAGGGCTGCCCCGAGCCGGCGCTCGGCCTCGCCCCTGCCGTAGGCGGGACCGGTATCGAAGAAGGTGACACCCTGGTCGACGGCCTGGTGGATCAGGCGCGTTGTCGCGCCGCGTCCGGCGCCCAGTCCGGCGTGCGGGCCAGTTACCCCGAAGCCCAGTCGCGAGAAGCTGTCGGTCTCGATCATCAGTCAGGCGTTCGCGTTTCCAGGGCGAGGGCGTGCAATTCACCGCCCATTTTCTCGCCCAGGGCGGCATAGACCATCTGGTGCTGGGCCACGCGCAGTTTGCCGCGGAAGCTCTCGGCCGTAACCACGGCCTTCCAGTGATCATTGTCACCGGCCAGATCGGTCATCTCGATCTCGGCGTCCGGGATACCGGACTTGATCAGGGCGACGATGTCGTCGGCGGGCATGGGCATGGCATTTCCTTGTTGCGACTTCAGGCCTGGCGGTGTCACGGCGGATCACGCTCCACGCGCGTGAGCGTGACCTCATGTGTCGGGCCGTGCACTATCCCGATGGTTCGTGACAGCCCATATCAGCGTCAAGCTAGTCGTGACCGCTGCAAGGGAAAAGACCATGACCGCCTCGAGCACTGCCAAAATACGCTTCCGGCCCCTGTTCGGCTTGGTCGGTCTGATGCTGGCCCTTCTGCTACCGGCCGGCGCAGCGCAGGCCGGCGAACAATATCTCGACCGCGACAGGCGACCGGTCGGTGGGTATGACATCGTCAGCTATCACACCGCAGACAGGCCCTTGGACGGTCTCGATACCATCACCGCGGACCATAATGGTGTCACCTGGTATTTCGCCACCGAGGCCAATCGCGCGATCTTCCTTGCCGATCCGGAGCGCTATGTTCCGGCCTATGACGGGCATTGCGCCTACGCGCTGGCCAATGATCGCAAGGTGCGATCCGATCCGCTCGCCTATCGGGTGGTGGATGGTGTGCTCTACATGAATTTCTCGCCCTCCATCCAGGAGCGCTGGGAGCGCGATATTCCGGGTTATCTGGAGCACTCCGAAGCGAACTGGCCGGACCATGAGGACGCCCCGGCTGCCCGGCCCAGTCGCTGGTTCTGATTGTTACGGAAAATTCGGTGGGGTTGGTTGATCCTGCATGCGACACTCGGCGCGGTTTGTTTTTTCGAGGGGTCTTCCATGCGCGCCATTCTGGCTACTACTGCAATTTCACTGGCCATTCTCGCGACGGGCTGTGCCGCACTCCAGCCTGGCGCGATGGAATCGAGCGCCGCCGAGCAGGCAGCCTGGACGCTGGACCGGAGCCAGTTACTCACGGATCTGCAAGTGCTTGCAGCCGATGACATGGAGGGCCGGGCGGTCGCAACCGACGGCAATGCGCGGGCCCGGGCCTATATCATCGCGCGCCTCGAGGCGATGGGCGCAGAGCCGGTCGATGGCGATTACGAGCACGCGTTCAGCTTCGAATCGCGCCGGACCGGCGAGAAGATGGACGGGATCAATATCCTCGCCCGGATTGGCGGCAGCAGCGATAGCGACCGCACCATGGTGGTGACGGCTCATTATGACCATGTGGGCATGCGTGACGGCCAGATCTGGAACGGTGCCGATGACAATGCATCCGGCGTTGCCTCCGTGCTCGCTGTCGCCGAAATGTTCCTGGCCGAGCCGCCCGAGCATGATGTGATCATTGCCCTGGTCGATGCCGAGGAAAATGGTCTTCAGGGCGCGCGCGCCTTTGTCGAGAACCCGCCAATCCCGGCCGAGGACATTACCTTCAATCTGAATATGGATATGGTCGCCATGTCGACCGATCGCATCCTTTGGGCCGTCGGGACCTATCACTATCCCTTCCTCACGCCGATCGTCGACGATGTCGCGGAACGGGCCAGCGTCGCCATGCCAATGGGGTATGACGAGCCGACCGAAGAGCCCGGTGGTGACTGGACCAATCTCACCGATAGCGGGGCCTTCCACGCTGCCGGAATCCCCTTCATCTATCTGGGTGTCGATTTCCATCCGCATTACCACCAGCCGACGGATACCTACGAGAACATGACGCTGGACTTCTTCCAGGATGCAGCCGCAGCGGTCGCGGATTTCGCGCGTGTTTCGGACCAAAGGCTCGACATGATCGGTGAGGCGTCAGGGCGCTAGCGCCCCGACGATCGCTCATTCGGCAGCGAGGCGCCGTGCCTTGGACGTCTGCGGTCCCATGAAAATTGTCCGCCAGATAGCGAAACTCTCTGCCCACATCTTGCGGTCATTGGCCTGATCAACCGTCTGTCGCAATTGACGGACATAGCTGCCCAGGCCGGCCGCGTAGGTGCGGCACTGGCTGCAATCGAGATTGGGATTGCCGCACTTCTGGGTGCTGACCGCCCGGTCGATCTGGTGGTGCCGGTGCCAGCCATCCGCCCGGAATGAGCAGTCCGTCGCGATGCCGTTCTCATCGAGCTCATACGGCGCCGGTGTCCGGCCGATCCAGCGATCATAGGGGAGCGAGTAGACCACGGTCGCGGGGAAGTCCGCACACACGCCGGCCAGCACGTCGTGACTGTGGGCGAGGGCGTCCTCATCCAGAATGAGATTGTCCTCGGCCGTCGAAAAGCGGAAATATTCAGTCCGAGATTTGTCGGTCGCATTCAACCGGTCCAGATAATCACTGGTCGGGCTGTAATAATTGAAGCTGATCTGGACCCCGGCGTCGCGGCAGCGTCGGACCATCGGGCGGATCTCCTCGATATTCTGCGCATTCACCGTGAAGATGAAAAGCGCGCGGGGATCGCCCTCATAATTGCGGAACGCCTTGTTATTGACGCTGGCCCCGCGAACGCGATCAGCCGTGTCATCATCGCCCCAGAGAGAAACGTGGATTCGGTAGGGGATATCGGCGGGAATGCGCCGCGTGCCATTGGTGAAGACCATGCCCCAGGGGATGCCGGCTGCCGCGGCGCGAATCCGGTCCGGGTGGAGCGAGGGTTCTGCTCCGGCCAGAAAGGCGTAGTTGACGCCGCGCTGGCCTTCGGCGCGGAAAAAGGACTGCCAGTCGGACAGCCCGCCGGTTTCCGGTTGGATGTTGGATGCCTCACCGGAAAAGTAGAAGCAGCCTTCACAGCGAAGATTGCAGGTGGAGGCGAGGTCATAGCCCGAACTGCGCAACTGGCTGCCCAGCCTAAGAAGGCGCAACAATTCACGCCGTTTGGCGTGATCTGACCTCTGCGAAGCGAAGGCCGGGATCGGCTCGGCGCTGCCAGCGGCGCTCGAGCCGGGCGGCTTTGAGCCAGTCTGGCCCGGGCGGGTCGGACATACGGAAACAGGGGGGAATTTCGACATGTCGCTTCAGGCCGGGCACGGGCGCGCGCGGAAACTGATGACGTTTTCCAGCACTTTGAGGATGATGTTGTGGCGCGTTTCATCATGCGTGGGATGCAGGGAGACGGTCGGAAACCCGGCCAGCAATTGGGCATGCGCCCGATCGAGCGCCATGCTGTCGCAATAATGCATGTCGATGCTTGGACAGGGGCCGTGGCGCTGCAGGCACGCGCTGACGGGTGCCGTGAAATCATCAGCGCCTGCGAGGCGCACGGCGTGATTGGCGATCATTGGAACACGATCATCACCGAGCGCGGCGAGATCCTCTGGGCGGCACAGGGTTCCGCCAGACAGGACGGCAATCCGGTCGACATCCAATGCGAGGCCATAGCGTAGACTGGCATATCCGCCGCCTGATGTGCCGATGACCAGCACTTCCTCGCCCGGTTTGCGGGCGATCAACGGACGCAGGGCCTTCACGGTCTCCCGGGCGGTTGCGGCCAGCGAGCCGATGCCGCAGGTGAAGGCGCGACGACTACTGTCGCGCAGGAAGATGCTGCGGTAGCCGGCATTCGCCAGAAGACGGTCGAAAACCGAGATCGGCACACCGCTCACCCGCTCGGCAAGGCCGGTGAAGACCAAAGCGATCTTGTGGCAGTCGCCGGCCTCGGAGACCAGGACTTCACCCGTGTCGTCACCCAGTGTGGCACGGCTCGGTTTCGGCGCCCGGGCGAGACTTCGCAGCATCCGCAGGACTTCCCGGCGGCGCGCGCGCGAGAAGCGGGACAGGCTGCTGACCGGGATCGCCTCGACCTCGCGTGCGGCTTGTCGAAAATCACCATCAAGAGCCGATTGAAGGGCCTCGGCCAGCTCTTCCATTGTGCGGCGTGAGGGACGTTCGGCGCGGGGCTGATTGGCCTTCTGGTAGACCGCGCTGGCCCAGTCGTGTGCCAGCTTCGTCGCCCCGGTCGATTGCCTGGCGAGCAGCGTCTCAAACGGCTCAAACGCAATGCCGGACCTGGTCGCCTGGCGCAATTGAGCGCAGACGGCGCGGAAGCTGTCCGTGTCCGGCTGGGACAGAACCACGCCGTGCAGGAGGCGGATCAGGGTCGGGTCATCCTCCGGCAGGGTCAATTGCTGCGCCAGAAGCGGCAGGAAGGATGGATCGCCCGGCCGTAACTGCGAGAAGTGCGACATCGCAAGCAGCGCTCCGACCACATCACGCGTTTTCAGGCGCGCGATGGCGATCCGGATCCACGGGCATTCAGCAACCGGTAGACCGAAATCGGTGTTGGGTGCCACGAGACCGGACAGGCGCGACCAATCACCGGCTGCGTAGCAGAACTCGATTTCGAAATGCGTGCGACGAGCGGCGTCCAGCCCGCCATCAACGGCCAGACGTATGCTTGCCATGGCACAGGGGAGATGGCCGACATGGAGGTGGCTCAGTGCATCGTAGTATAGGGCAATCGGGCCTTCCATGCCGGGTGGGCACGGATTGCCTGCGTCATCCGGTTTGTGGAGATCGCTTGCATTCGATACTACCAAGACTCACCCCTAAAATCGGAACACCCTTAAATAGTGCGCCAATTCCAGGTAGTAAATCAAGTCGGAGCGGCTTTTGGTCGTGCGCCTTGACCTATTCGGCGGCTTCGGCCAGCTGATCCATCAGGCCCGGCATCCAGCCTTCCCAGGCCGCCCGCAGACGGTCCAGCTCCAGCGGGTGGGCACCATTGACGGTGACCGCCTTGCCGCCGGCGAGGCCGACCACATGGACCGGGATGTCATCGGCCTTGGCGTCCTGCAGGATAGCGATCGCGTCTTCCTTGGCAGCGGCCAGGAGGTAACGCCCCTGGTCTTCGCCAAAGAGATAGCCATGCATGGGCACATTGCCTTCATGGGCCAGCTTGATTCCCATATCGGAGGCGAGCGCCATGTCGGCCGCCGCACAGGCAAGGCCGCCATCGGAGAGGTCGTGACAGGCTGACAGGCGTCCGGCGCGGATCTGGCCCCGTACGAAATCGCCATTGGCTTTTTCGACATCCAGATCGACCAGCGGCGCGCCGCCATCTTCTCGGCCCTCGACGACTTTGAGATAGACCGAGGCACCCAGCGCGCCCTCGGTCTCGCCGACGACCAGCAGGATATCGCCTTCGCGCATGCCACCGAAATGGGCGCGCTGGTCCATGTCCGGGATCAGGCCGACACCGCCAATGGCCGGCGTCGGCGGAATGGCGACGCCATTGGTCTCATTGTAGAGGCTGACATTGCCGGACACGACCGGGAAGTCGAGCTTGGCACAGGCCTCGGCCATGCCGTCGATACAGCCGACGAACTGGCCCATGATTTCTTCCCGCTCGGGATTGCCGAAGTTCAGGCAGTCGGTGATGGCGATCGGATCGGCACCGGTGGCGGTCAGATTGCGCCAGGCTTCTGCGACCGCCTGCTTGCCGCCCTCGAACGGGTTGGCAAAGCAATAGCGCGGCGTGCAATCGGTGGTGATGGCCAGCGCCTTCTTCGTCCCGTGCACGCGGACAATGGCGGCATCCGACGGATCTTCCGAGGAAGCCGCCGTGTCGGCCATGACGTGGCGGTCATACTGTTTCCAGATCCACGCCTTGGACGCCATGTCCGGGCTCGACATGACCTTCAGCAGGATCTCGCCCATATGATCGGGTTGGGCGACGTCCTTGGCATTGAGCTGGGCGCGCACTTCCGGCGCGAAATAGGGGCGCTCGTATTTCGGCGCGTCATCGGCCAGCGGGGCGACCGGGATGTCGCAAACGGTCTCGCCCTTGTGGGTCAGCACCATGCGACCGGTATCCGTGGTCTCGCCGATCACGGCGACGTCCAATTCCCACTTCTTGAAGATCTCGTAGGTGACGTCCTCTCGGCCCGGCTTCATGATGACCAGCATCCGCTCCTGGCTTTCCGAGAGCATCATCTCATAGGTCGTCATGTTGGTTTCGCGCTGGGGCACCTTGTCCATGTCGAGCGCGATGCCGATCCCGCCCTTGTCGGCCATCTCGACCGAGGAGGAGGTCAGCCCGGCCGCGCCCATGTCCTGGATGGCGGCGATGGCGTCGGTCGCCATCAGCTCGAGGCAGGCCTCGATCAGCTTCTTCTCGGTGAAGGGGTCGCCAACCTGGACGGTGGGACGCTTTTCCTCGGAGGCATCATCGAATTCGGCCGAGGCCATGGTCGCGCCATGAATGCCGTCGCGGCCGGTTTTGGAGCCGACATAAACGATCGGCTGGCCCGGCTCGGCGCCGCGGGCATAGAAGATGTTGTCAGCGTCCGCGAGGCCCACGGCCATCGCATTGACCAGGATATTGCCGTTATAGCCGGCGTGGAAATTGGTCTCGCCGCCCACGGTCGGCACGCCGACGCAATTGCCATAGCCGCCAATGCCGGCGACCACGCCGGAGACCAGATGCGTGGTCTTCTTGTGTTCGGGCGCCCCAAAGCGCAGCGCATTCATCAGCGCTACCGGGCGCGCACCCATGGTGAAGACATCGCGCAGGATGCCGCCGACCCCGGTCGCTGCACCCTGATAGGGCTCGATGAAGGAGGGGTGGTTGTGGCTTTCCATCTTGAAGATGCAAGCCTGGCCATCGCCGATATCGATCACGCCGGCATTCTCGCCAGGGCCCTGGATCACCTTCTCGCCGGAGGTCGGCAGACGGCCCAGATGCGCGCGCGAGGATTTGTAGGAACAGTGCTCGGACCACATGACCGAGAAAATCCCCAGCTCCACAAGGTTCGGCGCCCGGCCCAGACGGTCCAGGATGACGGCATATTCGGCGTCATTGATACCGTGTTCCTTGACGATCTCGGCGGTGATGCCTTCGGCGTATTGGGTCATGGGTTCAGTCCGCAAAAGTGAAGCGGAGAGCGCGCTGCTCTCGGAAAAGAAGGGCCGTTTCCAGCGCAGTTTGCGCGTCTTCCGACCCGGAAGCGAGTGCGAGTTGAGCTCGGGCGAGATCAACTGAGTGGATGGCCAGCAACATGCTTGCCTGTGTTGTCACATTCGGGATGAGGAGATGTTGCGTCTCCCAATCCAGAGTTTCATCTGACCGGGTTGCCGATTGGATGCGATCCAGTCCTTCCGCAACCGTACTTGCTTGAATGCCGTCATACCAAGCACGGCAATCGGCCTCGACAGTGTCGATGGATCCGGCTTGGCACTGAAAGGCGATGTAAGGCTGCGATGTTGAGACGTCATAGAAAACCGCGGTGACAGATCCAAACGCGGATTCGCGATCATCAATGATCACCCGTTCTTCAATTCCGTCGCCATCGATATCAAACATTGCTGCGTCGAGCATTTCCGCGCGGATCTCTGGGGTCGTCCGGTGTCCCGGTCCCGGCATGGTAACCGAGTAGACACCGTCGTCTGAGTTGCTGTTGACGAGCAGGCACGGATCGCAGTCGATGGGTGACAGCGACATCAAGGCGCGAAGCGCAAGACTCGAGAACGCCACCAGAAGCATCAAGCGCTCCCCAGCAGGCTCTCAAACAGCGCCAGACCATCCGTGCCGCCATGGCCGGCGTCCACGGCGCGTTCGGGGTGGGGCATCATGCCCATGACATTGCCCTGCTCGTTTGTGATGCCGGCGATGTCGCGGGCCGAGCCATTGGGGTTTTTGCCATAGCGGAACACCACCTGGCCTTCGCCCTCGATACGGTCGAGCGTGTCGGAGTCGGCGAAGTAATTGCCGTCATGATGGGCGATCGGGACCAGAAGCTGGGCCCCGGCCTCATAGCGGGAGGTGAATTGCGTGTTGGCGTTCTCGACCGTTAGTGGCGCTTTCTCGCAGACGAATTTCAGGCCGGCATTGCGCATGAGCGCGCCGGGCAGAAGCCCGCTTTCGGTCAGGATCTGGAAGCCGTTGCACACGCCCAGCACAGGCGCGCCGGTGGCGGCATGGGCGACGATGGCCGGCATGATCGACGAGCGCGAGGCCATCGAGCCACAGCGCAGATAGTCGCCATAGGAAAACCCGCCCGGCACCATCACGAACTGGGTGCCCTCGGGCAGTTCGCTCTCCTGGTGCCAGACCATGGCCGGTTTTTGGCCCGTGACCTTTTCAATCGCGTCGTGGGCGTCACGATCACAATTGGAGCCCGGGAAGACGATGACGGCGGATTTCATGATGCCGGCCTCTCCTAAACCAGTTCGATCGAGTAGCTCTCGATCACCGGGTTGGAGAGGAGTTTGGCGCACATCTCGTCGACGCGTTTGCGGGCCGCCTCGGCGTCATCGCCGGTCAGGTCCAGCTCGATCAGCTTGCCCTGGCGGACGGCTTCGACCTCGTCATAACCCATATTGTGCAGGGCGCCGGCAACGGCCGCTCCCTGAGGGTCCAGAACGCCGGGTTTCAGATAGACGTGGATTTTCGCTTTCACGGGCTCGACTCGCTTGTGCTGGTCACGACATTTCGCCCCTGCATAAAGCGGAGTCGGCGTCGGCGCAATTCGCGCGACGTGGTGATTCAGCAGGGCAGGGATGCACGGGGTGTTTTCTTCCCCACGACGTGGGGAAGCGGGCCGACGCGCAGCACCGGGGCGATGGGGCCGAGCGTGAGCGAGGAGGCGTGTGGAATTCCGTCTGCGGCGGCCCCTCCGTCTCGCCGCTGGCGCGGCGCCCAATGTCCATACAAAAAAGGGACGCGCCAGCGGCTGCGTCCCTTTTCTTCTGTCCGACGGGAAGACCTACTTCGTCGTGTCGCCCTTGCCGACATCGCCATTGGCGGCGCCCTGGCCGCTTTCCTTCATGATGCCGAGACGGCGGGCGACTTCTGCATAAGCTTCGGTGACATTGCCCATGTCGCGGCGGAAGCGGTCCTTGTCCATCTTCTCATTGGTCTCGAGATCCCAAAGACGGCAGCTGTCGGGGCTGATCTCGTCAGCCAGTACCGTGCGCACCATGTCGCCCTCGTAGTGGCGACCGAATTCCAACTTGAAATCAATCAGGCGGATGCCGGCGCCGGTGAAAAGACCGCTCAGGAAGTCGTTGACCCGCAGGGTCATCGCCATCATGTCATCGATCTCCTGATGGGTCGCCCAGTTGAAGGCCGTGATGTGCTCTTCGGAGATCATCGGATCGCCGAGTTCGTCTTTCTTGTAATAGAATTCGACGATGGAGCGCGGCAATTGCTCGCCTTCCGGCACGCCGAGACGGGTGCTGATCGAACCGGCAGCGACATTGCGGCAGACCACTTCCAGCGGAATGATCTCGACCTGGCGCACGAGTTGCTCGCGCATGTTCAGGCGTTTGAGGAAATGGGTGGGAATGCCGATCCGGCCGAGACCGACCATGATGTGCTCGGATATCCGGTTATTGAGCACACCCTTGCCTTCCAGCGTTGCCTTCTTCTCATTGTTGAAGGCAGTCGCATCGTCCTTGAAATACTGAACGATCGTGCCCGGCTCGGGACCCTCATAGAGAATCTTGGCCTTGCCTTCATAAATCATCTTGCGGCGGGACATGGGCAGCGCTCCAGCGGCGGACCCGGCAGCCCTTGCAGGTGCCCGGCCATGGAAAAGCACGACGCGGTCCGAATCGAAGTCCGGACCGCGTATCGAGGGCTGAAATTATCCTTGCGGGCCCCTTCGCGCAATCTCTTGTCGCGGTGCGGCATCCTGCCTGTGTGAGCTTCAGCGTGGAGATTGATTTGGCGCGGCGGCCAAGCTACTCAACGGGGCAACGCAACCGTCCAATCGGACCGTCTTCAAGGAGAGACCCATGTCGGGCATCGACGATCGCGAAAAAGGCTTCGAGAACAAGTTCGCCCACGATCAGGAGATCGAATTCAAGGCCAACGCCCGCCGCAACAAGCTGGTCGGCCTGTGGGCTGCCGAGCTGATGGATCTGGATGGTCCGGATGCCGAGGCCTATGCCAAATCGGTCATCGTCGCCGACTTCGAGGAAGCGGGCGATGATGACGTCTTCCGCAAGCTGCGTGGTGATCTCGACGCCAAGGGTGTGGAGTTGTCCGATCACCTGCTGCGCAAGCAGATGGACGATCTTCTGATTACTGCCCGTGAGCAGATCCAGTCGGAAGGCTGATCGGCCGCGATCAATATGGTTGAGAAAAGCCCCGGCCTGGCCGGGGCTTTTTTGTTGCCTAGGCGCCTTCGGCTTCCAGCCGTTCCACGACCACCAGCCAGCGGTCCAGCGCCTCGCGGATCTGGTCGCGGCCATAATCCATGGTGATCATTTCGAAGACCTGGTTGGTGTCACGGTCGATCAACAGCATGAAGCCGGTCGAGCCGGCCGCTTCATCGTAGATCGGCAGTAAACCCTCCATCTCCGCCATTTCGCGCAGCCCGCCCCGGCGACCGAGTGTGAAATCGAATTTGACCCAGTCGATGTCGGCGGCCTCATACTCCTCGCGGACATCGTCGATGCGCGGCTCGATCACGCGGCAGGCCGAACACCAGGAGGAGCGGAACAGGGCGGCGACGAGGCGCGGCTCGCCCGCCGGTTCGGTCACTTCGGCCTCGGCGGCACCGTCCCAGCTGGCGCGGAAGAAATTCGGCGCCATGAAGACGGCCATGAGGCCGATAATCACAAGGGAAATACGCATGGATCAGGTCTCTCCGGTCATGTCGGCAGGCAGGGCGAGACCCTCCCTTTCATTGTCCCAGATCATCGAGACAATCTGCCATTTCCCGTTCGCGCCGCGATTGAACAGGAAGGCGTTGATACCGCGCCGTTCGGCCTCGCTGTCGTCCGGGTGGTGGCGGGCGATATAGCTGGACCAGGCTTGGGCGATATTGCCGAAGACTTCGATCCGGTTGACGAGGGCGACTTCGTAAAAATCCATTGTGGCGAGGATCGGACCGGCATTGCGGGCATATTCGTCGGGCGAAAACCCCTGCATCGTCGGCCGTCCGTCATCATCCAGACCGGTGCGCATCTGACGGCTGTCGGGATGAAAGATTTCCGCCTGACGCGACCAGTCGCGCGGTCCGGCCGGACCAGAGACGATCTCATAGCAAAGCGTGATCAGCGCCTCGATCTCGGCCTTGTCGTCAGCGTAAGCGATCTGGCTCATTGCGAGGTCTCCGGCTTGACCAGTCCGGGTATCCCGTCGATCGAGACCGCATTGCTGTCATAGCGGCGCATCGACCAGTCCTCATCGGAGCGATGGGCGTTGACCCGCACCAGCTGGTCGCGTTCGCCGGTGAAATCGTAGAAGGGCACGCCCCAGCCGCAACTGTCCTGAATGCGGTCGATCTTCGCCGTGAACACCGTGCGAGCCTTGGGAAAGTCCGGGAAGAGGGCGAGTTTTTCGGCAAACCCGTCCTCGTCGAACGACACGGCCTCGGCCCGGCCATACAGGCGCAATATGTTGGGCGCGCCTTCAAAGGCGCAGAACATGAAGGTAATGCGGCCATTCTGGCGCACATGGGCCAGCGTCTCGATGCCTGAGCCACCCAGATCGAGATAGGCGACCTCGCTGGGGCCCAGAATGCGGAAACTGTCATAGCCCTTGGGCGACAGGTTTACATGGCCGCCGTCCCCCGACGGGGCCGAGGCCACGAAGAACATTTTCTGCTGCTCGATGAAGGCGCGGATGCGGTCGTCGATATGAGGGTGGGTCTTGGCCATGGGGGCGAATGTAGGCGGTGTCGTTCACAACCGCCATGGGGCAGGGCGCGCGATCACTGCTTTGTCATCCCTGATGCAGGCCCCGCTACTCCCCAAACACCCGCGCGAAAATCGTGTCGACATGCTTCATGTGATAGGCCTCGTCGAAACAGGCCTCGATCTGGGCGTCGCTCATCAGGGCCGTGACGCCCTCATCGGCCTTGAGGTGATCGACCAGCATGCCGCCTTCATCCCAGGTCTTCATGCCATTGCGCTGGACCAGGCGATAACTGTCCTCGCGGGAGGCACCGGCCTGGGTCAGGGCCAGAAGCACGCGCTGGGAATTGTGGATGCCGCCATAGGCCTGCAGGTTTTCCAGGCAGCGATCCTCGTGCACGATCAGCTTTTCGATCATGCCGGCGGTGCGGTGCAGGGCAAAGTCGAGATGGACATTGGCGTCTGGCGCGATGCCGCGCTCGACGGAGGAGTGCGAGATGTCGCGCTCGTGCCACAGGGCGATATTCTCCATCGCCGGCACCACGGCTGAGCGCACCAGGCGGGCCTGGCCGGTCAGGTTCTCGGTCAGGATGGGATTGCGCTTGTGCGGCATGGCCGACGAGCCCTTTTGACCCTTGGAGAAGTATTCCTGTGCCTCGCGCACTTCCGAGCGCTGGAGATGGCGCACTTCCACGGCGATGTTCTCGATCGCCGAGGCGATCAGGCCCAGCACGGCGAAATAATTGGCGTGACGGTCGCGCGGGATGACCTGCGTCGAGACCGGCTCGACGGTGAGGCCCATCTGCTTGGCGACATGTTCTTCCACCGACGGATCGATATTGGCAAACGTGCCGATGGCGCCGGAGATCGCACAGGTGGCGATCTCGTCACGGGCGGCAACCAGGCGGGCCCGATTGCGGTCGAACTCGGCATAGAAGCGCGCGAATTTGAGGCCCATCGTGGTCGGCTCGGCATGGATGCCGTGCGAGCGACCGATACAGGCGGTGAATTTGTGTTCCATGGCGCGCGTCTTCAGCGCCGCCAGCACCCGGTCCATGCCCTCCAGCAGGAGATCGGCCGACTGTTTCATCTGCACGGCGAGGCAGGTGTCCAGCACGTCCGAGGAGGTCAGCCCCTGATGGACGAAGCGGCTCTCTTCGCCGACATGCTCGGCCAGATGGGTGAGGAAGGCGATGACATCATGCTTCACCTCTGCCTCGATTTCATCGATCCGCGCCACGTCGAACTCGACGTCCTTGGCTTTCCAGACCGCCTCGACCGCCGATTGCGGCACCACACCCAGCTCGGCCAGCTTTTCCGTCGCATGTGCCTCGATCAGATACCAGATCTTGTACTTGTTCTGGTCCGACCAGATGGCGGCCATTTGCGGGCGGGTATAGCGAGGGATCATGGCAGGTGCTCCGGGCGTGTCATCGGCAAGCGCGGGGGATGCGATGAAAGCGCGGAGACGTCAAGTGTGGGGGAGGGCGGGATGTCTTGATCGCCCCTCATCCGCCCCTCGGGGGCACCTTCTCCCCAGCCGGGGAGAAGCAGAAAGCAGCACCGCCTCTCCCCAACCGGGGAGAGGAATCAAAGGTGAGGGGCGCGCAGCCATCGCTGCGCTAGAGGGACTTCCGCCTCGCCATTTGGGCGTAGTGCACAGCCTCGCCAATGACTTCCATGACCGCATCCATATCCGTCAGGATGTCATGGTTCCAAAAGCGCAGGACCTGAAAACCCGCCGCTTCCAGCCAGGCGGTGCGGCGGGCGTCATAGGCTTCCTGGTCACCGTGCTGGCCGCCATCGGCTTCAACCACGATGGACAGGTCCTTGCACAGGAAGTCTGCGATGTAGGGACCGACCGGCACTTGTCGTCTGAACTTCGCGCCATGCAAGTGCCGCCCACGCAGCCGCGCCCACAGTCGGGCCTCAGCCGGTGTCTGCTCGCGACGCAATTCCCGGGCGCGCTCTCGGTGCGGGTGGCGCATGGCGCGAAGATACCGCGCATGACGCCGGAATGAGCGTGATTGCCGTCATGCGATGGAAGTTTTTCCTTGCCCCTCATCCGGCCCTCCGGGCCACCTTCTCCCCGGTCGGGGAGAAGGATAGAGCAGCACCGCCTCTCCCCGACCGGGGAGAGGAATCAAAGGTGAGGGGCGCGCAGCGATCGCTGCGCCGCTAAGGACTCCGCCAATCCAAATCCCCATGCCAATCCAGCATCGCCGAGGGATATGTCCCTCACCGCAGGCTCGCCGCCAGCCAGGCTGAGACCCGAAAGGTGGCCATGACATGGATGGCGAGGACGCCCAGCCCGATGATCAGGGTGAGCGGTGATCCATTGCGGCGTTTGCCATCACGGTCCGTCATCATGGGGGACGTGATCTGCCGCTCGATATGAAACAGGGCCATGCCCGCCAGAACAGCGAAAATGCCGGTGCCCGCCGCAACCTGGGCCAGCTTGGCCGGCGTGCCGAGAAGCGCTTCGGTATGTTCGGCAATCTGCCACCCGACCGAACCAAGTGTCACCAAGACTGCCAGGCCGAGCGAAGATCGGGATACGCGCTTGGGGTCAGCCATTATTGTCACCTTAGGGAATGGAGCGGGCGGAGGGACATGTACCTTTGGGACGTGTCCCGGAAAATCAGAATATGCCGTGTCTGGAGAGCGCCCAAGTCTTCAATGGGACACGTACCAGAGGTACATGTCCCTCTGGCTTACATCGCGTCCCAATCCACATCCCCATGCCGGTCCAGCGCTACCGCGCCATCCGGCATCGCGTATTTCAGCCCGGATCCGCAATTGAACAACACGCATTCGGCGTCGCGGGCCAGCAGGCCGTCGCCCATGGCTTTCTCCATCGCGGCCAGCGTCGCGGCGCCTTCCGGGCAGAGCAACAGACCGTCTTCACGGGCGCAGCGGGTCCGGGCGGTCTCAATCGCGGTTTCCGACACGGCCAGTGCGGCACCACCGCTTTGCCGGACAGCGTCCAATATCAGGAAATCACCAATCGCCTTGGGCACGCGGATGCCCATGGCGGCGGTCTTGGCGTCCAGCCATTCCTCGGCGTGTCTCGCGCCGTCCTCGTAAGCCTTGACGATGGGGGCACAGCCTTCCGCCTGGACGGCGTACATTTTCGGGCGCTCGGAGCCGATCCAGCCGAGTTGTTCCATCTCGTCGAAGGCCTTCCACATGCCAATAAGGCCGGTGCCGCCGCCGGTCGGATAGAAGATGGCATCGGGCACCCGCCAGCCGAGCTGGGCAGCGAGTTCGAGGCCCATCGTCTTCTTCCCCTCGATCCGGTAGGGCTCCTTCAGGGTCGAGACATCGAACCAGCCCATCTCCGCTTTTCCGGCGCCGACGAGGGCGCCGCAATGATGGATGAAGCCATTGACCTTGAAGACCTTCGCCCCCTGCAACGCCATCTCGCGCAGATTGGCTTCCGGCGTGTCCTCGGGCGCAAAACACCAGCTCTCCATCCCCATCCGGCTGGCATAGGCCGACAGCGCGGCGCCGGCATTGCCATTGGTCGGCATGGCGAGGCGTTTGAGCCCGTATTGATGAGCCATGGCAACGGCGAGGGCGAGGCCGCGCGCCTTGAACGAGCCGGTCGGCAGGCGGCCCTCATCCTTGACCCAGACCTTGCCCGTCGCCCCGGACGCCCTGCCCGTGGCGGGAACATCGATCAACGGCGTGTCGAGTTCACCGAGGGCGCAGACATGAGCCTTGTCGGCGACCGGTAGCAGCTCGCGCCATTTCCAGAACCCGCCGCCGCGCGCCCAGATCGCATCGCGATCGGTTTCCGACTTCAACGTCCCAAGGTCATAGCGTGCCAGCAGCGGCTTGCCGGCCTCGGACAGATTGTGGGGCTGGTCAGCCGCATAGCGCTCGCCGGTTTCCGAACACTCCAGATGGGTGAAGTAGTTGGCGGGGGCTTGCGTCATGGAGAGGCTCGTTTGTGGCGAAATGAAAAGGACTTAGCCGAAGACTTGGCCCCAGGCGGCGGCAATGGCAAGGCCGATCCGGTCCAACGACCAGTCCCGCGTATCCACTGGCTGCCCGGCGAGCCAGGTGCCGCGCACCGCGACCGGCGCGTCGGCGTCGATGGCGGCAACCGGGTCGGTATCAAACCAGGTCAGATCGGCGCGCTTGCCGACCTCGATGGAGCCGATCTCGTCAGCGAGACCCAATTGCCGGGCGGCATTGCGGGTCATCAGGGTAAGGGCGGTTTCCGCATCGATTGTCTCGCCCAGCGTGTCGCCGGTCAGCGTGCGGCGGTGGACGGGCAGGGCCATCACACGCACGGCATCAATCTCGCTGGCCGGGTGATCGCCATGGATCGTCACAACCGCGCCCTGCCGGACTGCTTCGGCAATCGGCATGTAGCGCGCGGCGCGTTCCTGTCCGAACAAGTCCTCCAGCCGGTGACCATAATTGCCGATATGGTCCGGGAAGAAGCCCAATGAGACGCCGAGACCATTGGCGCGGGCGATCTGGTCGGGCGTGATCAGGGCGAGATGTTCCAGTCGGTGCCGGACGTCCGGATCGGGTGTGCGCGTTTGCGCGATGTCGATGGCATCGAGCGCCAGATCGATGGCGCGCTCGCCCTGGACGTGAAGCGCCATCTGATAGCCAAAGCCCTGCATCTCGCCGACAAAGCCGATCACGCTGTCGGACGGCCTGGCCAGGGGCGCCAGCCAGTTCGGTGGCAGGCCAAGTGTATCCTGAGTCAGCGGCGTATTGGCGTAGGGCTCGTCGGTCGCAGCGCCGCCAGCAAAGGGAGACCCGTCGAGCCAGAGCTTCATGCCATTCAGGCGGCGCAGGGCGTGGCGGTCATCCGTTTCGTTGAACATGCCCTGCGCGCGACCATACCGGCTCGGGCTTGTGTAAAGAACGGTGTTCAGCGCGGGACGCGTGGCGTGGCTCACCGCGGTGAGAATGCCGAGCGGGTCTTCGGCGCGTCCGACCAGGGACGCGATGCCGATTGTGGTGTAGCCGGCCGCCGCGTACGCATCATAAGTGCCGTCGAGTAGATAGGTCAGGGCCGCGTCCGAAGCCTGCGGAATACCGGCCATGAGCTGACGCACGGCAGTGACTTCCACCACACGCCCGGTCAGCGCGCCGTCGGCGTCGCGCTCGAAAAAACCGTCATGCGGGTCGGGTGTGGCGGGGGAGAGGCCTGCAGCCTCGAGGGCGGCGGAATTGGCGAAGGCCTCATGCATCATCTGGGTCAGGATGACGAGCGGGCGGTCCGGTGAGAGGGCGTCGAGCTCGGCCAGGCTCGGCGGCGTGAGATCGTCCAGCATGACGGCATCCCAGCCAAAGGCGATGGCCCAGGGCGAGGGCCCGCCCGCTTCAACGCCCTCGGCTATGGCGGTCATGATGGCGGCGCGGTCAGAATGGGTGCGGCCAGAGATGTCGATGGCGGTGTTCAACAGCGCGGCGGCGAGCGGGTGGGTGTGCGGTTCGATCAGGCCCGGCGTCAATGTTCCGCCTTCCAGGTCGATGCGGCGCGCGCCGCGCGGTGCGGCCGCCAGAACCTGGTCCAGCCTGCCCACGGCCGCGATCCGTCCGTCCTGCACATAGATCGCCTCCACGATCCCTGCCGCGCTGACCGTGCGGATGGTGCCATTGTGGAAGACCAGCGCGTCCGGCGCGGTCGGCGAGCGCAGGAGCATGGTGGCGATCACGGCGCCAAGGATGGCCAACAGGGCGATGAGGGCGAGGACGAGGCGTATTGGACGAGTCATTCGCCTATTCTAGCAGGCGCCCCCGGACAGACGAGCGCTTGTTGCCGTGGCTGGCTTTCGTGGCCCGGGGCTGGGCCGGGCCGGACTTGCACGCTAGGCTGGCTCCCGGACCAGGGGAGACAGGCATGGCAAATGTGATCGGTGTGGGCGGTATCTTCTTTCAAAGCCCCGACCCGGCGGCGCTGATGGCGTGGTATCAGGACAAGCTGGGCCTCAAGATCAATGATTATGGCGGGGCGGATTTCCTGCATGCCGACAGCGGCAAGGCCTTTCCGCAAGGCGCGCGGACGATCGTCTCCGGTTTCAAGGATGGTACGGATTACTTCAAGCCGTCCGCCAAGCCCTTCATGATCAATCTGATGATCGACGACATGGAGGGGATGCTGGCCCGTCTGAAGGAGAAGGAGGTCCCGCTTGAGGGCGAGCCCCAGGATTTCAGCTATGGCCGCTTTGCCTGGGTGATGGATCCGGACGGCACCAAGATCGAGCTCTGGCAGCCGATCGAACCGGAGGGGTAGCGGCGGCGTCTCGGGAGTTTGTCCCTGACGCGAGGCACAATTTTTCCCGGAGGCGCAGAGCGCGATCCGGGATCCACGTTGGGCTTATCGATGCAGGACGGGCGCAAAGGCTGGGGTCGGGTTCTGTTGCCCCCGGATCTTTGCCCGGATCTTCGCCCGGATCTTCGCCCGGCTTTCGCCGGGCTGCGTTGGGGGGAAATGGGTTAGCCTGGCGAAGGGGAGGGTCTTTTGTGCCTTTCCATTCATTGTTTGCTTGCTGGCTGGCAGGCAAATTATGGATCTCTGCGAGCCGGGGCTCGCTGTCTCACTCAGGCATAATCCGTCATTCAAGCGAAAGACAGGATGACGGGCGGGGGGCAGCCGGTAGCCTACATCAAACCCAGCGTCTTGAAGCTCGCCGTATTCTCCCGCCCGATCACCAGGTGATCATGGACGGCGATTTCAAACGGCTTGCAGATCTCCATCAGCGTGCGGGTCATTTCGATATCGGCCTGGCTGGGTGTGGCGTCGCCGGAGGGGTGATTGTGCACCAGGATGATGGCCGAGGCTTCGTGGGCGAGGGCGGCCTTGACCACTTCGCGCGGATAGACCGGCGCGTGGTCGATCGTGCCTTCGCCCAGCACTTCATCGGCGATCAGCTTGTTCTTGCGGTCGAGGAAGAGCACGCGGAACTGTTCGGTCGTGGCGTGCTGCATGGCTGTGCGGCAATAGGCGACCAGCGCCGACCAGGAGGTGATGACCGGACGTCCGATGGCCTGTTCGCGGGCCAGGCGTTCGGCCAGCGGCTTGATGAGTTTGAGGTCGGCCGCAACGCGCTCGGAGACGCCCTTGATGGCGGTCAGGTCGCGGACATCGGCCCCGGCGACGCCGCCGAGATCCCCGAAGCGGGCGATGAGGTCCTTGGCGATCGGTTTGGTGTCGCGGCGCGGAATGGAGCGAAAGAGGTAAAGTTCCAGCAATTCATAATCGTGAAGTGCCAATCCACCCGCTGAGGTTAGCTTTTCGCGCAGCCGGTCTCGGTGACCCGTATGGGAAGCCGTGCCGGTCATGACTTAGGGGCGGGAATAGGGGGGCTTGTGGAGGCCCTTGGGCGAGGCGGTGAAAATCTCCACGCCGTCTGCGGTGACACCCACGGAATGCTCGAACTGGGCCGACAGCGACTTGTCACGGGTGACGGCCGTCCAGCCATCGGAGAGGACCTTCACATCCGGGCGGCCGAGATTGAGCATCGGCTCGACGGTGAAGAACATGCCTTCCCTCAGCTCCGGGCCTTCGCCGCGCGTGCCAAAGTGCAGCACATTCGGGCTGTCATGGAAGTTCTGGCCCAGGCCATGACCGCAAAAATCGCGGACGATGGAGCAGCGACGTTCTTCAGCATATTCCTGGATGATGGCGCCGATCGTGCCCAGGGTGACGCCCGGCTTGATGGCATGGATGCCGGCCATCATGGCTTCATAGGTCGTGTCGACGAGAAGCTCGGCCTTCCGGCGTGGCTCACCGATCGTGTACATGCGGCTGGTATCGCCATGCCAGCCATCGACCACGACGGTCACGTCGATATTGACGATATCGCCATTCTTCAGCGGCTTGGGGCCGGGAATGCCGTGGCAGACGACGTGATTGATCGAGGTGCACAGGGAGTGACGATAACCGCGATAGAAGAGCGTCGCCGGAACCGAGCCATTATCGAAGGCGAACTCACGTGCCAGCTTGTCCAGATAGGCCGTCGTATTGCCGGGGCGGGCATGCTCGACCAGCATGTCGAGAATCTCCGCGGCCAAGCGGCCGGCCTTGCGCATGCCGGCGAAGGCTTCCGGGCCATGCAGTTTGATGCGGCCATCGCGCGGGCTGGACGTGTCGTTTTCCGTCACGGTCTCGTAGGCAGTGGTCAAGTTATCGCTCCCTTTGCCCCTGCTTATAAACAGAGCGCGCGCCGTTTGGAACGGCGCGCGCCTGCATTTCTCAGCCGGGCGCGAAGCCCGTCCGACAAGGCCTATTCGGCATCGCCACCGAAGAGGTTGCCGAAGAAGCTGTCATCATTCCAGGCCGGCCGCACGTCGCTATCGGCGATCTCGCGGGCGATCAGATAGTTGATATTGGCAAATTTGGCGCCCTGTTCGAACAGGACTTCCAGCTCGCCATCCAGCTGATCGGTCTGACGGTGATAATGCGTGGTGAGGAAGCCCATGAAGCCTTCGCCCTCATCCCAGCGCGGATCCGGCGAGGAGAAGCCGGTCATCAGGAAGAGCGACGGCACGCCTTCCCGCACGAAGTTGTAGTGGTCCGAACGCACGAAGAGCGACTGCTCCGGCAGCGGATCCTCGGACACGGCAATGTCCATCCGGGCAGCCGCACGCGTGGCGATCGGGCCGAGATTGGAGTGGTTGGACCCGAAGGCGATCACATCGGCGAAATCATAGACGATGACCGGCATGTCGAGATTGACATTGGCCACCATCTGCTCGGCCGGGACGGTTGGATTGCGGGCGAAATGCTCGGAACCCAGCAGACCCTTTTCCTCGGCCGTCAGGGCGACGAAGAGTACCGAGCGGCGCGGCGCGCCTTGGGCGAGGAAAGTGCGAGCCGTTTCCAGCATGATCGAAATGCCCGAGGCGTTGTCGACCGCACCATTGCAGATCTCGTCGCTGTCATCGGTCGTATTGCACGAGCCGCCGGCGCGCATGTTCTCGGTAACCGAGCCGATATGATCGAGGTGAGCGGTGAGAACCAGGTATTCATCAGCCACAGCGGGATCAGTGCCGCGGATCATGCCGACCACATTCGGGGAGTCGAAGGGCTCGGACAGGGTGCGCTGGCGCAGCGTCACCGTGTGCGGCAGTTCAAAGCGCGGATAGCTCGGCTCTTCAGCGCTCATCGCGGCCCGGACATCTTCCAGGCTCATCTCGGCATCCTCGAAAAGGCGGGCGCCGAGCTCGGCGCTGACATTGGCCGAGGCGGTGACACTGTCATAGCCGGATGGACCGGTTGCCGAAGTCAGGCGAACTGCCGGGCGGCTGCCGAAACCATTGGTGAAGCCGGTCAGCTGCTCCGGCGTCCAGCTGGTCACCGAGATCATGCCGATCGCGCCGTGGGCGGCGGCGACATTGCGCTTGGTGGTGCCGGAATTGTGGTGAGCGCGCTCTTCCGAGAGGCCTTCAAAGACATTTTCGGGAACGCCGCCGAGGACGACGACAATCTTGCCGTCGACATCGAGGTCGGCATAGTCGTCATGGCCGCGATTGGCCGCCGACACACCGTGGCCGACAAAGACCAGCTCGCCGGTGATTTCCGCTTCCAGAACACTGGGATTGGAGGAGATATAGGCGCCGGTCCCGTGCTCGAACACTTCGCCATCCAGCGTCAGCTGGTTGTACGCGGCATCCGGGCGCACTTCGTGCAGCGGGACCTGAGCGAAATAACCGCCATTATCGCCAGCCGGCTCAAGGCCGAGCAGGCGCATTTGCGAGGCCACATAATTGGCGGCGATCTCGTAACCCGGCGTGCCCGGATCGCGCCCGTTCAGGTAATCCGAGGCGAGGAAGCGGATATGGGCTTCGATATTGACCTCGCTGACATCCGGCATGAAGCCGGCTTCAGCGGTGTCAACTGCAGCGCTGTCGGTGTCGTTGGCGGCCGTGCAGGCGGCGAGTGCCAGACCGGCCAGGGCCGGAATGAGATACTTCATGTAAAAGCCTCCCCCAAAGAGGTGTTGGTGTTGGGCCGGACTATAGGGGGGCAGAAGTGTCGTACAACGTCGATGGTTCGTTAATTTTCAGTCACAAGCGCCGCCGCCACAGAGGGCAGAACGGAGTAGTGATTTGAAAAGATTGGCGTCATGCGCGCCGGGCGTCCCGTGGAGAGTTGGAAGCAGACCACTTTGGTCAGGGCGCGAAATACAGTGACGCCATCGCTGACCCGTCGGAATTGATAGCGGCGCTCGGCGCGCAGGCGCTGGTCGGACCGGGTGATCCAGACCGCGCAGTCGATTTCGTCGCCTACATGAACATGGCCGAGATAGTCCGCTTCGGTACGGATGATAGCGATGCCGCGATCCTCCGCCGCGCAGGCCTCCATCGAATAATCCTCTCCCTTGGAGAACCAGTGCGTCCAGGCGGCTTCGTCGGCCCATTCCAGATAGCGGGCATTATTGGCGTGCCCGAAACTGTCGATATCGCGCTCGCTCACCGTGATGCGGTGGACATAGGCGTCCGGCAGATCCCAGCCATTCCAGTCATCGCTCATCGTCACAGCTCCACGCGCATGGGTCGGGTAATGGTCACCGATTTTGCGGTTACCTCACAGGCATAGGCCAGGACCTCGACGCCGGCCGCGGCGCTCTCACGCAGGGTGCGGGCATAGACCGGGTCGATGTCTTCCGCCGGGCGCAAAATCTCGCAATCACTGCGCTGGACGATGAAAAGCTGCACCGCCCGCTCGCCAGAAGCGACCTGGCCCGCCAGCTCAACGAGATGCTTGGCGCCGCGTGCGGTCACACCGTCGGGGAATTCGGCAATGCCGGGGCCGCGCTGCCAGTGGACATTCTTGACCTCGACCCAGCAAGGCGGTCGCCCCTCGCTCTCCAGCAGGAGGTCGATGCGGGAATTCTCACCATATTTCACCTCGCGGCGCAGGCTGTCATAGCCTGCCAGCTCCGCGATCACGCCGGCCCTGACCGCCTCCTCGGCGAGGGCATTGGCGAGATTGGGCAGGGCGCCGATCAGCGTGCCCTCGGCCTCGACCAGCTCCCAGGTGAATTTCAGTTTGCGCTTGGGATTGTCCGAGCGCGACAACCAGACTGGCAGTCCCGGGTCCTTGATGCCCGTCATCGCTCCGGTATTGGCGCAATGCGCGGTCACGAGCGCGCCGTCCGCCAGTTCGACATCGGCGAAGAAGCGCTTGTAGCGCTTCACCAGTCGGCCAGGGATGAGTTCGGTCGGAAACTGCATGGCTTGGACTTCCTTCTGGTGCCACCTATACCCGTTTGCAGGCACGACTTAAGGATGATTCTCATGGCAACGAACGCGCGGGTGACGGCGGCAGTCCTCCTGATCGGCGATGAAGTCCTGTCCGGCCGGACCCAGGACAGGAATCTCAACCAGATTGCCCGTTTTCTGGCCCCGCTGGGGATCAATGTGGTGGAATGCCGGGTCGTGCCGGACGAGACCGACATTATCGTCGACGCGCTCAATGCGCTGCGCGCCGCCTGTGATTATGTCTTCACCACGGGCGGCATCGGGCCAACCCATGACGACATCACCGCCGATGCGGTCGCCAAGGCTTTCGGAGTCGGCATTGATGTCCGCGACGATGCGCTGGCGATTATCGAGGACTGGTATGCCCGGACCCAGACCCCGGTCACCGAAAGCCGCAAGCGCATGGCGCGCATCCCCGACGGGGCGAGCCTGATCGTCAATCCGGTCACCGGCGCGCCCGGCTTCCAGACCGGCAATGTCTTTACCCTGGCCGGCGTGCCCTCGATCGTCGCCGGCATGCTCAATGATGTCGACCACCGGCTTGAGGGCGGGGCAGTGACGATCTCGCGCTCGGTCAAGGGCGACAATCTGCGCGAGGGCGATGTCGCCGAAGCGCTCGGTGTGCTGGCGAAAGAATTTCCCGACGTCTCGATCGGCTCCTACCCGTATTTCCTCGAAGTCAAAGCCGGCGAAATCAAACGCGGCACCCATCTGGTCGCCCGCGCCACCGATACGGCGCGGCTCGACACGGTGATCGCGCGCATCGCCGCCATGGTCGAAGCCGTGGGGATCACGCCACGGATTGATCCGGTGGATTGAAGTCAGCCCAGCCAAGTATTCGCCTTGCCTGGAGAAGAGCCTGCCGCGCCATCGCTTCTTCTCCCCGACCGGGGAGAAGTGGCCCGCAGGGCCGATGAGGGGCGGCGTGTCAGCGCCATTGGGAGTTTCTCTTGCGCCGCGCCGCGGCGCGCCCCTCACCCCCTGCGCGCTCACGCGCTCCGGGACCTCTCCCCGGTTGGGGAGAGGCGGGTTATCCGCCGCATAGACCCACCACCAACCGTCATCCTGACGAAGGTCAGGACCCAGTCTCGCAGGCCGGGTTTCACCATGCTTGGCAACGGCTTCGGGTCGCAGGCCGGGTCCCGGCCTGCGCCGGGATGACGGTGCTTTGGGGTGGGGATAGAGACGAACTTGCCCTCCCCCCTTCCATGCCATCGCATAATCACTCCCGTTCCCAGGCCATCTTGAGGCTCGGACCGGTTATCCGGGGGTCTGGGGATAGCGGAGCGCATCCGGTTTGGTGGGGCTGACCACCATCAGACCCGGTGCGGCCGCCGATGGGACCAAAATCCCCACAAAGGCTTGGGCGCAACGATTGACCGCCCTGATCCCGTCGGCTTCGATTCGGGGGCTGGAAGGCAACCCGGGAAAACTCCGCGTGCGGGATGCTTGTCGTGGCTACCGTTATTAAAATCAGCGCTTTATCGGCTCCGGCCGGTATCCCGCACACCCTCTCCAAGCAAAACGCCAGGCGGTGACGCCGTGGCGATGTTGGTGCTGGGGGCGGGAAATCAGCCTGCCCCGATATCGCCCCGATTTCGACTTGTGAGGGTCGCGGACCGCTCCCAGTCTGGCGGGTGAGGGATTTTGGGACCAGAAGGGGATTCCATGAAACGCGTTCTTTTGATCAGCGTGGCCGGGCTGGCCATGATTGCGGGCTGCACAGCGACGGTCGCGCCGCCGGGCCCGCCGCCGCCGTCCATGTCACCCCCGCCGGCCCCGCCGCCGCCTCCGCCGGCGCCGCCCCCGTCGCCAGCGATGGCCGAGATGGTGACGGTCACCGGTGCGCGCTTGCGAAGCGATTTCGCGAGCCATGCCCGCCCGCTCTCGGTCATTGACGCTCAGTTGCGACAGCCTGAAGACCGCGAGCGCTATGAAGACATCGATCCCAATCCGGTTGTCTCCACCGCCGAAGAGCCCGTTTCCACCTTCTCCATCGATGTCGACACGGCGAGCTATTCGCTGGTCCGCAACTCGCTGGAATATGGCCAGCTGCCGCCGACCGATGCGGTGCGGATCGAGGAGATGGTCAATTATTTCGACTATGACTACGCCCTGCCGCCCGGATCGGAAGAGCCTTTCGCGACCCATGTGACGGTCACCCCGACACCGTGGAATGCCGGCACGCAGCTCCTGCATATCGGCATCCAGGGCTATGAGATCATCCCGGAAGAGCGCCCGCGGGCCAATCTGGTCTTCCTGATCGATGTCTCCGGATCGATGAATGATCCCGACAAGCTGCCCCTGGCCGTTCAGGCCATGCACATGCTGGTCGATGAGCTCCATCCGGACGATACGGTCGCCCTGGTTGTCTATGCCGGTGCTGCCGGTGCCGTGCTGGAACCGACCGAGGCACGCGATGCCCGCGAGATCCACCGCGCGCTGGATCGTCTGAGCGCAGGCGGGTCGACGGCCGGCGGAGCCGGCCTGGCGCTGGCCTATGATCTCGCCGAACAGAATTTCGACCCGGACGCGGTCAATCGGGTCATGTTGCTGACCGATGGTGACTTCAATGTCGGCGTCACGCGCGACGAGACGTTGGAAGACTTTGTCGCCCGCAAGCGTGACACCGGCATCTACCTGTCGGTGATGGGTTTCGGTCGCGGCAATTACAACGATCAGATGATGCAGACCATTGCCCAGGCGGGGAATGGGACGGCCGGCTACATAGACAGTCGCCAGGAAGCCCGGCGCATGCTGGTCGAGGAAAGCTTCTCTTCGCTCTTCACGATCGCCAATGACGTCAAGATCCAGATCGAGTTCAATCCGGCGCGCGTCGCCGAGTATCGCCTGATCGGCTATGAAACGCGTCTGCTTGACCGGGCCGATTTCAATAATGACGAGGTCGATGCCGGTGAAGTCGGGTCCGGTCATTCAGTGACCGCCATCTACGAGATCGCGGCGCCGGGTTCCGAAGGTGTGCTGATGGAGCCGCTCCGTTATGGCGGCGCGGCGGCGGTCGAACCGGATCTGAATGGCGAATTCGGCTATCTGCGCCTGCGCTACAAGCGACCTGGCGAGGATGATAGTCGCCTGATCGAACGTCCGGTGACCGATGCCGATGCAGTCAGTGCCTTTGGCGATGCCCCGCAGGAAGCGCGTTTCTCGATCGCGGTTGCCGGCTTCGCCCAGCGTCTGCGCGGGGATGCCTATCTTGGCGATGATTATGGCTGGACCGAGATCGCCGAGACCGCTGGCAATGCGCTTGGCGAGGACATTTTCGGCTATCGCGCGGAATTCCTCGACCTGGTGAACCAGGCTGCCGGGATCGACAATGAGGGGGGCGACAAGCCCTGATCGCCGGTTTCGAGACGGCCAACGAAAAGAGCCGCGCCCGATGGGCGCGGCTCTTCTTGTTTCAGGCTTTCTACCGGGTCGGGATTATTCGCCGAACTGGTAGTAGAAGCGCACACCGATCGTCCGCGGCGGGGCGACATTGGCGTAGTGGCTGCGCACCGGCTGGCCGTTGATCGTCTGGTTCGACAGCGCCGTGCTCCGGATACCGGTTTCGATATACTCATTGCCGATATTGTTGACGAAGAGCGTGGCGCCCCAATTGCCGGCGTCATAATTGATCGAGCCGTTGGCGACATAATAGCTGTCCAGCGTCGCACTGCTGCCCCGGCCGCCGGTACGGGTGAGAATGTCGCCCGTATAGGAAATGCCGAGATTGTAGTTGAGCTGGGCACCGCTCGCGAGATCGGTCGTGTAGCGACCGAAGACCGAGGCCTGGGTTTCCGGAGAGCCCGGCAGGCGATCGCCAGCCTGGCCATCTTCAAAGGCCGAACCAAAGCCCGGCGTGGTGATGGTGCGGACCAGGAAGGGCACGTCGGCTGTCAGCTCGGACTGCGTGAAGGAATAGGTCCCGCGCAGCTCGAAATTATGGGCGACCTGCCAGCTGCCCTGCAGCTCGAAGCCTTTCGACTCCGCGCCTTCGGCATTGACCGTGATCGGGATATTGGCGTTGACCGTGGCAGAGGACACTTGCGGGTCCGTCCACTCGACCAGGAAGATGGCGCCGTTCAGCGTCACCGCGCCGCCGGCCCAGGTCGTCTTGGCGCCGAGCTCGTAATTGGTCGTCTGGTCGGGGCCGAACTGACGTTCGTCGAACTGGGCGATATCGCCGGCATTGGGACCATATTGCTGGCCCGGTGCGAGGGCGCAGGCGCCCTGGGTCGCATTCGGGTCAAAGGCCGGGCACGGGCCGAGGCCGTTGGAGGCGCCGATCCGATAGCCTTCAGAAACCGTGAAATAGGCCAGGATCTCATCGCTCACATCATAGGCGATGTTGAACTTGTAGAGGAAACCGTCATCCGACTGGGCCAGGGACGGATCGAAGGCGAGATCGCGGATCTCGTCGATCGTCAGCGGGGTGTAGGTCGGTGCTTCGAAGAGCGGGAAGTCCACGGTCGAGACCGATTCCAGCTCATACTCGTAATAGCGACCGCCAACCGTGATCGAGAGACGATCGGTGACGTCCCAGCCAAGCTCGCCGAAAATTGCGCTCTCGGTCAGCTCGGTATTGCTGGTCGAGAAATACTCCAGATCGGTCGGGTTCTCGGTCAGGCCGAAGCCGAAATTGTCGTTCACATACTCGGCATAGTTCGGCGTGTACTCCTCGGAGGAGCCGACGAATTCGGCCTTGTTGTAATAGAAGCCGACAATCCAGTTGAACTGGCTCTCATAGGTCGAGACCAGGCGGACTTCCTGATTGAAGAACTCGTTCTCGGTCAGTTCGTGAGTGAAGGCGGTGAAGTTCGGGAAGCTCTCATAGGAATATTCCAGCGAGATCAGCAGGTCCGTCTGGTCGCGCTGGCCTTCTGCGTCATAGCTGCCGAAACCGGTCGCCGACGTCAGCTCGGCAAAGCCGAGATCAGCGGTGACTTCCAGGGCGAGGAGCTCGTTATTGCGCTCGATCGGCTCCAGAACACGAAGGGCGGATTCATAACCGCCGGCCGGAATGGGCGACCGACGAGAGGAGATCTGGCGACCTTCAATGTCCTGGTTCTGGAAGTAGTAGGTTGCAGTGGCGTCGAGCCAGTCGGTCGGCGCCCAGCGGGCCGCGATGCGGCCGGAAACGGCTTCTTCGCCATCGGCATCGCTGACCGGAGCGAGATTGGCTGCGACATCGGCCGGATCATTGAAATCCGGAACCGGGTTCGAAACGCCCGGCTGGCGCACGCGATAGGGATAGTCGGTGAAACCGGAATCCTGGAGCACGTCGAGCGAGCCGCGAACCGCGAAGGTGTCGGACACCGAGTGGTTGAAGGTGAAGCCGATATCGGCCGACGGGGAGTTCGCTTCGGAGTACTGGTAGAAGGAGGAGCGGATCTGCAGCATATTGCTGTCGAAGTCCGGACGGTTCGGCAGGTAGCGGATGGCGCCACCCAGCGTGCCGGCGCCATACAATGTGCCTTGCGGTCCAAGCAGGACCTCGACGCGTTCCAGGTCATTCATCTTGAGGTCGATGAAGAGCGGGATTTCGCCAAGATAGGTGGCCACGGTTCCGCCGCCATCATTATTGCCGTCGCCGGAATTGATCGGGTCGGCATTCAGGCCGCGCACGATGATCGGATTGCCCTGACGGCCGCCTCGATCAACAATATTGATGCCCGGGACGTAGGCGAGGGCGTCGGCAAGATCCTCGAAACCCTGTTCTTCGATCTGGTCGCCACCGATGGCGGCAATGTTGAGCGGAACGTCCTGAACGGTCTCGGAACGACGGGTCGCGGTCACGACAATCACGTCCTGCGAAGACGAGGGATTGTCCTGGGCGAGTGCGGTGCCGGCACCGGCAAGGCCGGCGAGTGGCAGGGCAAGCGCACTGATGGAACAGGCGAGGCGTGCGCGAAGCGATGCCTTGGGTATTGCGGCCATGACTGAAATCTCCGAATGAAAATGTGTGCTAATCATGGTCTCTAGGTCCCGGCGAAAGCAATTGCGGTTAGTTAAATTGATGTCACAAATCCGTTTTCTTCGAGGACCTGTTGCGCGGACGACACGCTGCATGTGCGAAGGAGTCTCGCGGGTGCAGCATGAAACGGTTTTGCCTCGGCGGAATGCAACGTGTCGAGGAGTGGCGGACCGGTGACTGTCGAATCGCGTTTGAAGGCCGCCGCCGCTGCGCTGGGTGCCCGGCAATACCGCGAAGCGCATGCCTTATGCCTCGAGGTCCTGCAGACCTCCGGCCCGCATCCCGAAGCCTTTTTCCTCCTTGCCCTGCTCACGGCGGACCATGACAATCACGCCAAGGCGGTCGAGATTTTCGACCGCGGCGTGGCGCTGGCGCCGGATGATCCGCGCCTGCATGCCCACCGGGCCAAGTCACTGCTCGCGCTCAACCGGCGCGAGGCCGCAGCGGATGCGGCCCGCCGCGCCAGCCGGCTGGGTCCACGCGACGCGCTGACCTTCGACACGATTGGCGTTGTCTTTACCCGGCTTGGCGATCACGAGGCGGCCATTCACCTGTTCGGGGCCGCCGTCGCGCAGGACCCGGGGCGGGCGGAGTACCATTACAATCTGGCGGCCTCGCGCCAGTTTGCCGGTGATTTCGATGGCGCTGAAGCGGCCTATTCCCGGACGCTGGAATTGGCGCCGGACCATGTGAAGGCCCTGTCGGCGATTGTCGGCCTGCGTCGGCAGAGTGAGGCGGATAACCGGCTGGACGCGCTGATGACGGCCTTCGAGGCCCGGTCCACCGATGACGAGGAAAGCCAACTCCATCTCGGGCATGCGATTGCCAAGACCCTGGAGGATCTTGGCCGCGACACCGAGGCGCTGGACTGGCTTGGCCGGGCCAAGGCGGGTATCCGCGAGGCGCGTGGCTATGATCCGAAGTCCGATGTCGCGCTTTTCGATGCCGCCGCCAACGGGGCGGACGCCGACCGTGCCGCAGGCGCGGTCGCCGAAAGTGACCGGCCGGTCTTCGTCGTCGGCCTGCCGCGTACCGGAACGACTTTGGTCGACCGCATCCTTGGCGCCCATTCGCAGGTGCGTTCGGTCGGGGAGTTATCCAGTTTCGCCCTGATCGGCAAACGCCTTGCCGCGACGCCTGGCCCCTATGTCATGGATGCCGCCACCTTGAGTGCCGCCGACCGCATTGATGGGGCCCGATGGGGCGAGGCCTATCTCGACAGTGTTGCCGACCTGGCCGGTGACGCGCCGCGCTTTGTTGACAAGATGCCGCTCAACATCGTCTGGGCCGGACACATCCATCGTGCGCTGCCGAAGGCGCGGATCATCTGCCTGCGCCGCCATCCGATCGATGCCTGCCTGAGCAATTACCGCCAGCTGTTCGCGACCAGCTTCTCCTACTATAATTATGCCTACGATCTCGCGGACTGCGCGCGCTATTATCTCGGCTTTGACAGGCTGCGTGCCCATTGGGCCGCGACCCTGCCAGCCGATCGCTATACCGAGGTCGCCTACGAGGATGTCATTGCCGATCTGGAGGGCGAGGCCGGGCGGCTGGTCGCCCATTGTGGCCTCGACTGGGACCCGGCCTGCCTCGACTTCCATACCCAGTCGGGCAGTGTCGCGACCGCCAGTTCGGTACAGGTCCGCCAGCCGCTCTATTCCAGCTCCATCGGGCGCTGGAAGCGTCACGCAGACGCGCTTGCGCCAATGCGGGCCATTCTGGAAGCGGGCGGCGTGATCAATGCCGCGGGTGAGTGGCTGCGCGAGGCCTGATGCCGCCACTGGCCAGTCCGGCGAAGCCGTGTAGGATCGCCGTGTCTTCCCCGCGGGCGTGGCGGAATCGGTAGACGCAGCAGACTTAAAATCTGCCGGCCGCAAGGCCGTGCCGGTTCAAGTCCGGCCGCCCGCACCAATTGTCATCTCTTGGCTTTTGATCTTATCGCCGCTCGCGAAGGGCAAGCCCCCGGCGGAGCGGCCTTCGCGGCGCCGTGTGCCGGCCGGCCGCGTCTGTTTTCTCATTTCGGGCGGCGACGCCTTGCCATCATCCACAGGCGGTGAACGGTGAGATAAACCCCGGCGACACCGAACAGTATGGCGATAATCGAGGTGACCTTTATCCACCAGGAATTAAAATTCTCCCGGCTCGACCAGTCCATGATGTGCACGCCCCAGAAGAAGTCGTAAACGCGCCAGGCCGAGGTGCGCACGGCGCGCAGCTCGCCGGTCTGGCTGTTGATGTAGAAGGTCGTCGGCGGCGTCGTCTCCCCCGCGGCGAATTCGATGCGCCAGGCAGGAATGGACAGGCCGGCTTCGCGTGGTGGGTCTGTCAGCCAGTCCGTTGCGGTGATTTCGCCCAGCCCGTTCTGGCGGGTCGCCGCAATCTCGCGGGCCAGCGCTTCGCCAATCGGGGACAGGGCGTCGCCAGTGCGGGCGTCGATCATGAGCGGGCCGTCAGTGGTTTCAAGCCGCCAGACCGGTGACCCGGCCAGCCAGCCAGTGCGGGCAGAGGTCACCGCGCCATCCTGCGCGGCGATGATGGTCGCCAGGGGCACGGCCTCATTCGTCCAGTCGAGTGCTGTCTCGGCCGGGTCATGCCGCAAATGCTCGCCGCGTATTTCTTCAATCGGAATGATCACCATGATGAGGCCGGAGATCAGCCACAGCATGACCTGCACGCCAAAGGCCGCGCCCAGCCAGAGATGGATCTGGCTCATCAGTCGAAAGAGTTTCATGGTGTGCAGTATCCCCTTGGTCTCCGCTTGCGAGCATTCAGCCATTCTGTGTCGTGATCAATCCTTGGCATTGCCCGGGCCGCTTGAGATCCCTGTCGGCCATGAGTCGCCAGGCGCCCGCCCGGGCGCCATGCCGCTCCCCGCCGCCCGCAATCATCATCTTTGCGCGGCTTAGCCGCCTTTTCAGGGGCTGGATCGGCAAGCGGGTCAGCCTCCGCTCCGGAGGGGCCACGCCGAGCTTTGTCAGCGTGGCCCTGATCCAGGCTAGCCCCGGACCGTCAGGCGAAGCCCGATCGAACGCCCATTGCCCGGAAGGCGTTCGCCCAGGCCGATTTGCGAGCCTGAATTTCGGTTGACCCCGGCGAGATGGTCCCGCCAGGCCTGGTCGAGCAGGTTCTCGACACCGACAGCCAGCGCGACCCCGGGGCGCATGTCCCAGCGACCATAGAGGTTCAGCAGGACCTGTCCGGGTGTTTCCGTCTCGTTATTGGCGAGAGAGACATTGTCCTGGCGCGCGGTCGCCAGGCTTTCCAGTGTGACCGTCCAGCTCTCAGCGTCATAGCTGGCACCCAGGCGCACATGGGGTGGGGCGATGCGGTAGAGGTTGTCATCGATATCGCGACGCTTGCCGCGGACCCAGCTGATCGTGCCGTCGAGGCGCCAGTGGGAATCGATCTGATACCCGAAATCGGCGTCCAGCCCGTACAGCTCTGCCTCGACATTGGCGAAGCGCAGCGGGGTGGTGTCACCATTCATGCCCGCGACCATCTCAACCGCTGTATCGGCCACGCCGGGCGTAGAGTCGAACGGCACGCCCTGGATATAGTCTTCAATGCGCCGGATGAAGATGGTGGGCCTTGCGTAGGCGTGGTCATTGGCCCAGTCCAGCCCGGCCTCGGCAATCCAGGCCGTCTCGGGCACAAGCCCGGTGTCGCCCACATAGGTATTGCCGTCCGCCAGGCCGCCACTGGCCGCAGTGGGCAGCCAGGCAAAGCGCTCCAGATAGCCCGGCGCCCGGGTTTTGCGGGCGAGGGTCAGGCGCAGGCGGGCGGTGTCTGTCAGCGGGCGCCAGAGGCGGGCAACGGCGTCCAACGTGCTGGCCTGCCAGTCGCGGTCAGCATTATTGGCGGCCATCGCGAGCATGCCGGGCATGGCGGGAACGGCACTGCCGGTCGAGGCGAGGCCTGAGCGGGCCTCGTGGTGATCGACGCGCAGGCCCAACTCTCCTTGCCACCTCCCGATCATTTCGCCCGTCCATTCCACGAAGCCGCCGGTGCGGCTGATGGCAATGTCGGGCAGGTTGCGGAGAAAGAAATTCGGGTTCATCGGGTTGGTGATCGTGACATCATGATCCGTGTCGACCCGGTCAATGCCGGCGCGTAATTCGCCTCCCATTGCCGGGATGGTGAGGCTGGCGGCAAGCGTGTGACTCTCGGCATAGGCGAAGGTCTCCCGCCACCGCATCGGCGAGGCCGGGGCCGGTCGAAGGCTGAAATTATTCATGGCATGGCCGACATCGCTCCAGCCTGCCGACAGGTCGAGCCGCGCCGCATCGAACGTGCCGGTATAGGCAATCCGTCCCGTGTCGGTGTCGATAAAGCGGATATCCATGGCGAAGGGCGGGTTGCCGGTCGGCCCGGTTTCATTGCGGCGCCCTTCGACGGTCAGCTCGTGCGGGCCGGCCTGCCAGCCGGCAACAAGCCCGTAAACGCCGCGCTCATGCGCGCTGCCGCCGATTCGTCCCAGGGGCGTGTCGCGATCACCGCCGGTTTCCAGAGAGCCGAGAACGTGCAGGCGGATCGTGTCATTGGCCAGCCCGACCAGCCCGCCGACCGCCGTGCTGTCATCCACCGAATGGGCTGCCAATGAAAGGTCATGGCTGAGACTGAACTGCGGGGTGTCGGCAAATCTGCCGGATTTGAGGGTGACATCGAAACCGCCGCCCAGGCCGGGCCCGTTGCTGACCGGGCTGACGCCGCGGGCGATCTCTATGCGGTCGACCAGGACTGACGGCGCATAGTGGAGCGGCGGGTCCATCAGGTTCGGACCACCCGAGGCAATGGCCTGGTCATTGATGCGAATCGCAAGCCGGGTCCCGAACAGGCCTCGATACTGCAACTGGCCAGACAAGGCGCCATTGCTGACCGCCGCTGCGCCGGGCAGGCGCGCGATGATCTGCGTTGTGTCCGGACTGGCGACAATGGGCTGCGCTGCCGGGTCGAGTTGATCCCGTGCCGGGTTGTCGAGCTGTGGCGAGCTGACTGTGATGACGTCAATAAGGGGGGGCTGTGAGGATTGGGCGAGGGCGGTCGGCGCCAGACATGAAAGACTGGCCGACAGCGCGATCAAGGCGCAGCTGTGCTGCAAGCAGATAGGGGACATGGAAACGCTCCAGGGCGCACGCCGGTACACTCCGGGTGGGCCATTGATTCAATCAGGGTGAGGCAGACTCAGAGCGTTGCAGGCGGTCCGCGCACCGGGGGGAGGGCATGGGCCCTGGCGGGCGCTTTTTGAGCCAGATACGGACCGGCAGCGCTATCCGGTCGCGTGATCCGCGGCGGAAGGCTGGTCGTTTGCGGCAGGGCTGCCAGGGCGACAGCGGCGCCAAAGGCGCAATGCTGGGCCGTATTGCCGGATGCGTCGGCACCGGGCGTTTCGGTCAGATCGCCGCTTTCAAGATCAAGCCAGCGTGTGATCGAACCCTGGGCCGTACACAGGACCACGGCGAGCTGGCCGTCATTCCCGCGATCGAGCATGTAGCCGCGCGGAATGGCGGACTGCTGGAGGACAGCAATCATCGCCAAGGCAAACAGCCACGGAGCGAGCAGGCCGCGCATATGTCGCAGATCGGACATCATGGCCTGCCGGTAGCACCGGCTCGGCCATCGCACCATGAGGCAAAATATCCCGGCTGGGCACGAGGCGCTGGGGTGGCTAGTTTGAGCGCATGTCGCATCGCGCTGTTCATGACCACCTTCTCGCCGCGTCCGAGCCGCTCTTTCCGGCCTTGCACGCCGCAATCCGGAAGCTTGGCCCGATGGAGTTGCCGCGGCGCGATGACTTGCCCTTTCCGGCCTATCTCTGCCGCGCCATTGCCGGTCAGCAGATATCGGTCAAGGCGGCCCAGAGTATCTGGGCCCGGGTCGAGGACAGTTCCGGCGATGTCGATCTGCTCGATCATTTCTGTGCAGGCAATGCCGACACCCTCCGCGCTTGCGGACTGTCCGGGGCCAAGACGCGGACGATTATCACAATTGCCGAGACGCACCGGACGGTCGGTCTGGATACCGGTCTTCTCAAAAGCCTGCCGATCGATCAGCGCACGGCACGGCTGACCGAAATCTGGGGGGTCGGGCAGTGGACGGCGGACATGATGAATATCTTCTATTTCGGCGAGGGCGATGTCTGGCCGGATGGTGATGTGGCAGCCCGCAAGACGCTCGAGCGACTGACCTCGAAGCGACGCAAGACCGTACGCACTGCCGGTCTGTTCAAACCCTATCGCTCCTGGCTGGCCTACTACATGTGGGCGCATGTTGATGCGCCGCCAGACGGAGAGCCCGGCTGACGGGCACAGGTGGGACGCAAGGTCGCACCGTCCCTCTGAGCTTGCCACCAAACGGCCTTATCTTGGCCCGGTTCGTGGGGTTTTCTGGCCCCCATGACACGACGAATTCTTATTGATGCAGGCCTTTTTGTCGGCGGGTGGACGCTGGGGTGGATGCTGACCGGCGACGCGCTGATCGGACTGCTCTTCGCCCTGATACTTTCCGGCGCAGGCGAGGGCGTGCAGGCCGCTGCCAGTCATGATGAGTAACGCGCTTCACCGCGCGCTCGACATCCCATACCGCTCTCTCTAACGTTCGACGCGAACCCTGTTCAATCGCGGATCGCCAGCAGAAGCGATCGCGAGCCTGGTCGATATATTAGAGGGGAATCCCATGGCCGAACCCGACATTCTCAAGGGCAAGCTGCGCCTGCCTGTTATTGGCGCGCCGCTTTTCATCATTTCCAATCCGGACCTCGTCCTGGCTCAGTGCAAGGCCGGCATTGTTGGCTCCTTTCCGTCGCTGAATGCGCGCCCGGTCAGCCAGCTCGACGAGTGGCTGGACCAGATCACCTCGGAATTGGAGAGTTACAACCGCGCCAATCCGGACAATCCGGCGGCGCCTTTTGCCGTCAACCAGATCGTCCACCGCTCCAATAACCGCCTCCAGGAAGATCTGGAGCTGTGCGAGAAGTACAAGGTCCCGGTCGTGATCACCTCGCTGGGGGCCCAGGCCGAAGTCAACCAGGCCGTTCAGAGCTGGGGCGGGATCACGCTGCACGATGTCATCAATCAGCGCTTCGCCCACAAGGCGATCGAAAAGGGCGCGACCGGTCTGATCTGTGTCTCGTCCGGAGCTGGCGGACATGCCGGCGCCCTGTCGCCCTTCGGCTTCATCGCCGAGACGCGGTCGTGGTTTGATGGCCCGATCCTGTGTTCCGGCGCCATCTCGACCGGTGGCGGGGTGCTCGCGGCGCAGGCGATGGGCGCGGACTATGCCTATATCGGCTCGGCCTTCATCGCGACCGCGGAAGCACGTGCCGAAGAGGCCTACAAGCAGGGGATCGTCGACAGCAACGCAGAGGACATTGTCTACACAAACCTCTTCACCGGCGTGCACGGCAATTATCTCAAGAAGTCCATCATCGATGCCGGCCTCGACCCGGACGCGCTTCCCGAAAGTGATCCCTCGGCGATGAATTTCGGTTCGGGCGGTGGTTCCAAGGCCAAGGCCTGGAAGGATATCTGGGGGTCTGGCCAGGGCATCGGCTCGGTCAAGCAGGTGCGCCCGGCAGCCGATTATATCGATCAGCTCAAGGCCGAGTATGACGCGGCGAAGGCGCGTGTCTGCGGATAGGATTGGCCGATCGGCCCTGCCCAGCGGGCGGGGCCGCGCGGTCAGGCGCGCTGGGAGGCGCGGGCGGATTCATCCAGACTCGTGAGAATGTCGGACGGCGCCCCGTAGCCGTGATCCGGTGACTGGGCGTCCAGAATGTCGGGCGTCGCGAATCCCCAATACACCGCGCCCGCCGCGCACCCGGCCTCTCGGGCCGCATCAATATCGCGAACTTCGTCGCCGACGCAGAGTGTGCGTTCGGGCGTTGTGCCGGCGCGCTTGATCACCTTGCGGAAGATTGATGCCTTGCCGAAGAGGGCCGCGCCGCAGGCAAATTGATCAAAACGGGCAGTGAGGGTTTCGCCCAGCACGGCCTTCACCGCGGTTTCGCCATTCGATGACACAACTGCCAGGGACACGCCCTGATCCGACAGCGCCCCGATCATGTCGCGAATACCGTCAAACAGGTGGATCTGGTCGACATTCTCTGCCGCGCGAGCGCGCACATCGGCGGCGATGAAGGGGATTTTCCACGCCGGGATGGCAAGCTCGTCCATGATCGCCTTGGGCGTCAGCCCGCGCAGGGTTTCCGCTTTCTCTTCGCAGATCGGGTTGAGGCCGTGCTTGTCGACGACTTCGCCGAGCGCGCCGCGAAACCAGGTCAGGCTGTCAGCCAGGGTTCCGTCGAAATCAAAGATGACCAGGTCATAGCGCTGGGTCACGTCTTTATCCCCTCGTCCAGCGGTCTCCCCAACCGCGATGATTGTCACAGGCTCGGTGATTCTTGTGACACTTGCACGCTGTAACGGCCCAATGTGCAAAAGCAAAGGGGCGGACACCTGGCAGTGCCCGCCCCGATGACGCGTGTTTTGCGGCGTTTGAGGTCAGGCGTTCAGCCAGCCCGGCTTGACGCAGGGCAGGGCGAGATCGTCGGCGACCAGCTGGTGGCAGACTTCGCCCTCGGCCGTGGTCAGGCCCTCGCGCAGATGCGGGTTCTCATTGATGGCCTTCTTCGTACCCTTGTTCGCGATCTCCAGTCCGAGCGGCAGGGTCGCGTTGTTCAGGGCGAATGTGGACGTACGGGCATAGGCGCCCGGCATGTTGGCGACGCAATAATGGACAACGCCATCAATGATATAGGTCGGGTCATCATGCGTTGTGGCCTTGGAGGTCTCGAAGCAGCCGCCCTGGTCGATGGCGATGTCGACGAGCACGGCGCCGTCCTTCATCTCCTTGAGCATCTCCCGGGTCACAAGTTTCGGGGCCGCAGCACCCGGGATCAGCACAGCGCCGATGACGACATCGGCTTCGCGCACGGCCTGCTCGAGGGCCGCCTGGGTTGAGTAGGCCGTCTTCACGGCGCCGGCGAATTGCTCGTCGAGCTCGGCGAGACGGCGATTGGAGCGATCGAAGACAGTGACGTCGGCGCGCGCACCGATGGCCATCTCGGCAGCATGGGTGCCGGCAACGCCGCCGCCGATGATCACGACCTTGGCCGGGAGCACACCGGGGACGCCGCCCAGCATGGTGCCGCGACCGCCCTGGGACTTCATCAGGCAATGCGCTGCGACCGAGACCGACATCCGTCCGGCGACCTGGCTCATCGGCGTGAGCAGGGGCAGGCGGCCATCACGGTCGGTGACCGTTTCATAGGCGATCGAGACACAACCCGACTTGCGCAGACCCTCGGCCTGTACCGGATCGGCGGCCAGGTGGAGATAGGTATAAAGCGTATGGTGCGGCTTCAGCATCGCCGTTTCCGACGGCTGGGGTTCCTTGACCTTGACGATCATTTCGGCTGCTTCGAAGACCGCAGTGGCGTCGGCCAGAATGGTCGCGCCGGCTGCCACGTAATCCTCATTGGTGAAATCAATGCCTTCACCGGCGGCGGATTCGACGAACACCTCGTGGCCATGGCGCACAAATTCAGCGACGCTGTTTGGCGTCAGACCGACCCGGTATTCGCGAACTTTGATTTCCTTGGGAACCCCGATACGCATGATCATCCCTCACGGGTTGGGCAGTGCGGCGCTTCTTCGATACTTTTTGCGTCAGAAGCCGTCTGCGTGATTAAATTTGACAAGGCGGAGTGATTGTTGTGAATTATCGTGCAACAATCGACGTTGAGGGCGACGTATATACCAAGCCTTCGCGACAATCCAGAATGATCTGCGGATTTTGCCGCGATGTCCGGGAGGGTGTGCCTTGCGCCTTGATAGTGTTGATATCTCCATCCTCAATGAACTTCAGGAGCATGGCCGCCTGACCAATGCCGAGCTCGCCGAGCGTGTCGGCTTGTCGGCGTCCGCCTGCCACCGGCGGGTCAAGGCGCTGGAGGGCGCCGGGATTATCGACCGCTATGTGGCGATCCTCTCCGAGCAGGCGTTGGGACGTGGCATCACCGTCTATGTCCAGGTCACACTGGACAATCAAAAGCGCGATACGCTGGTCGGGTTCGAGGAGGCCGTCGAGCATGTGCCCGAAGTCATGGAATGCTATCTGATGAGCGGGGATGCCGATTATCTGGTTCGCGTTCTGGTCCGCGATGCCAATGATTATGAGCGCGTGCATCGTGAAGTCCTGTCCAGCCTGCCGGGCGTGACCCGTCTGGTCTCCAGCTTCAGTATTCGCCGCGTCTTCTCGCGCACCGCGATGCCGGTGCCGGATGAGGTGCTTGTCGCAGGATAGGCTTGCCTGTCGCGCGGGCCGGGACTAAGTCGGCGCCATGACTGATGATCGCTATGACAATCTGGGCCAGCTGGGGGCGTCGACCCCGCTGCCCGATAATCCCGAAACCGCCGAGCTCGAGCGTGTCGCCAATCCGTGTGATGCGCCCTACATGACGCGATTCGTTTGCCCGGAATTCACCTCGCTCTGCCCGGTGACCGGGGCGCCGGATTTCGCGCACTTGGTGATCGATTATGTGCCACGTGACTGGATTGTGGAGAGCAAGTCTCTCAAGCTCTATCTGGGCAGTTTCCGCAATCATGGTGCCTTCCATGAAGCCTGTACCACCGGGATCGGCCAGAAACTGGTCGAGGTCCTGGATCCGGTCTGGCTGAGAATTGGCGGCTATTGGTATCCGCGTGGGGGCATCCCCATTGATGTTTTCTTCGCCACCGGTGAGCCGCCCAAGGGCGTATGGATCCCTGACCAGGACGTGCCGGGTTATCGTGGTCGAGGCTGACTGACCGGGTTTGCCGGCAAACAAAAAGGGCGCTGCCATTTGGCAGCGCCCTTTTTGCAGGGGGTCTCTGGAATGGTTCAGAAGTCGGCCTGAAGGCGGAACTGGATCGTGTCACTGCTCTCGGTGAAGCCGGTCGCATTCATGCGAGCCGTCACATAATTGGTCATGACACGCAGATTGTCGTGCAGGTACCAATTGGCGCCAAGCGTTGTAGACCGGATGCGTCCCAGATTGGCGTCGCCCAGATCACTGATGTCGTGTCTGACCGCAACTTCGACTGCGCCCCAGCCGCCTTCTGTGACCGGGTTGTCCGGACGAAGGCGGTTGAAGGTGCCTCCGGATTCCTTGTAGGGGCGGGTTTCTCCGCTCAGGATCCAGCCGGCCTGGACCATGCCGGAGGTAAAGCTCGGGTCGCCGGTCGGCCCGTCCAGCGACATGCGGGCGACTTCACTGTGAAGGTGGAAGGGGCCGCGGATCGCGGCCAGTTCCAGACCGAAGTAATCGGAGCTGTCGGCCGTGCCAAGGGCAGCGCCGGTGCGATAGTCGGCTGCCGTGAAGCGGTTGGCGAGATGGGCCTGCGGATAGACCCGAACGCGCGCGCCACCGTCATGGTCAAGGCGGCGCCAGGAACCGCCGACATGCCAGCGCGTCTCGTCGATCACGGTTGACCATGTCACCCGGGCGGCCACGGCGCTGGATTCATCGGATTCGCGGAAGGCGAAATTGTCGTCCATCTTGCCGCCGAATACGCCGACACTGGCCGTGAAACCGTCGCCGGCCCAATTGTAGGCGACACCGATGCGGCGATCGACGCCGAACAAATCGGTCGAGATGCCACGTTCCATGAAGGTGCCGTAACGCGACGAGGTCTGCTCTTCGAGGGAATTCATCGTCTTGAAATGGCCGATGCGCAGACCGCCTTCCGGCAGATCGATGGCGAACAGAACGTCGTTCGGCTTGGCGTCATCTCCGGAGAAATCATATTCAGCGACGAATTTGACCGGGCCGTGCTCGATTTCAAAGCCGAGACGGGCCGTGCGGTATTCGTCACGGTCAGTCGGGGCCGCGCTGTTGGGACTCGTCCAGTCGACGTCGGCGCGATCATAATAGAGGCGACCGCGCAGCTTGAAGGAGGTCTCGCCATCAGCGCTGTCCCAGCGCGGAGCCGGGGAGGCGCTGAAGCCGCCGTCCTGGGCATCGGCTTGGCTTGATGCGATGCAGGCCAGGGCGGAGACGCTGATAAGAGTGAGGTTCTTCATTGTTCTTGTCCTTTCTGGGCCCGGTTACGCGGCGCGGATCTGATTGAGGAATCCGGCGAGCGCGTCCTTGAGACGTTCGGCGTCCGAGGAGACGCCCTGGGCGGCTGTCAGCACTTCGCCGGCACCGGCATCGGTGTCGCGCACATGCGTCGTCAGGGCCGAGATGCTCTCGGTGACCTGTGCGGTACCTGTCGCCGCCTGGGACACACTGCCGGCGATCTCCCGGGCGGCTGCGTCCTGTTGCTCGATCGCTGACGCAATCGCGGTCGTGCTCTGCGAAACACGGTCGATTGTGGTGGCCATGGAGCCGATCGCTGTGATCGCGTGGTCGCCGCTCTTCTGGATCGACTCGATCTGGTCAGCGATCTCCAGTGTCGCCTTGGCGGTCTGATCGGCCAGCGCCTTCACTTCCGACGCGACAACTGCGAAGCCCTTGCCGGCATCGCCGGCGCGGGACGCCTCGATCGTGGCATTGAGCGCCAGAAGATTGGTCTGCTCGGCAATGGACTGAATCAAGGTGATAACATCACCAATCTTCACCACCGCCTCGCCGAGGCCTGACACGGTGGTCCGGGTTACGGCAGCTTCCTCGACGGCGTCATTCGTGAGCGTGCGGGACTCGGTGACCTGGCGATTGATCTCCTGGATGGAACTTGTCAGCTCTTCAGCTGCCGAAGCGACGGCCTGGGTATTGGCCGAGGTTTCGTCGGCGGCACTGGCAACAATTGAGGAGCGTTGGTCCGATTGCTGGGCCGCGTCACGCAGACGACCAGCGACCTGGATCATGGCCGCGGACGCCGACGACACGTCTTCGGCAATGGTTCCGACACTGGCATCGAACTCGTCTGCCATTTCGGTAAGGATGCGGCGTTTCTCTTCGGCCGCGCGCTCCTCGGCCACGGCCTGTTCAGCCTGCATGCGAGCAATCTCGATCTGGTTTCTCTGGAAGACGAGAATTGCGCTGGCCATCCGGCCGATCTCGCCTCCCTGGGACTGCGCCGGGACGCTGCCATCCGTCTTGCCATTCGCGAGTTCACCCATGGTGTTGGTGAGCGCCTTGATGGGAGCGGCGATAGAGCGGCCGACCCACCAACACAGCACGCCGGCGATGGCGGCTATGGTGATGATCAACGCCAAGGTGACCATGCGGATCCGGTTGCGCTCGGCCTCAAGCGCCACAATTGCGGCGCGGCCTTCCTGTTGCGCAATCTGGAGGATTTCGTCGAAATCAGGAGACATGTTGGCGAAAATGGCGGACAGCTGCCCGACCGTCTCATTCATCGCGAGCTGACCTTCGGCCCAGGCACGGAAGTCCCGGTCATAGGCCGCCATCAGGGTGCGAATGGCAGCGAGGTCTTCGGCCGGGTAGTCGCGTTGGGCGAGGCGTTCGGCAAACTCGGTCTGGCGGGCTCCAAAGGAGTCGATGTAACGCGGCGTACCACGCAGCATGAAGTCCTTCTCATGCCGGCGCATCATCAGCATGATGACGGTCAGCTCTGCGTCATTGAAATCGGCCAGGCGGCTCTCGACATCGCGTACGGATGAACGCAACGCCCCCTGCAGTCCTTCTTCATGCGTCAGGCCAAGAGCCGTTTGCGCGGCCACCACGTCCGCAAAGACCTGGCGGTGTTGCGGAAGATTGGCTTCAAGGCGACCGAGGGCGTCATCGATCGCGGCGGGCGTATTCAGCCGGCGCAGCCTTGAGAGGCGGTCAGCCACGAGATCGGCATCGGTTTGATAGAGATCGAGATAGCGAGCCTCGCTGCGGAGCAGGAAGTCTTTCTCGCGGCGGCGCATTTGCAACGCGCCGACTTCCATCTCGAGAGAGAGGCGTTCGATATCCGTATAGTTGTTCTGATGTTCCAATGCCTGCGTCGTCGCATTATCACTATACCAGAGCGTTGCCGCGAGGGAGATCAGCGTAAAGGCGACGAGCCCCCCCAAGATCCCGACCCGGGCAAGAATGGGGAGTGATTTCAGTCCTCGCATGTCATGTTCTCCTGCAGAGTGCGTTTTGGATGGCCACTCTGGGTTTCCAGCCGATATGAATTGAGTGCGGCTTACGCGTGCAGGCGGTGTCGTGACAGTTTTATGAAATCCCGCGATCTTAGGAGAGTATTAGGGATAGCGACGCGGTGAATCCCCGGCGATCTGACGGTGTCGCAATCCAATGGTGAGACTGGTCAGTCGGTTGTCCAAATCTTTGAAATTGGACGATGATTATAGTTTCTGGAAAGGCGGGTCTGTTTTCGAGTCGGAATGAGTGGACCGGGTTGCCAATTTCAAACCAGAGGCTTCAGGGCCAAGTGTCATTGGATATGCCAGAATGTCTCTGGAGAGACACGGATTTTTGCGGCCCAGAAGACGCTTCAGCGGCCCCAGAAATCGATCCGCGCCGGTGGTCGGGCGCGTTCAACCGGTTCGTCCGAGACGGTCCCGATATAGATGAAGCCCGCGATCCGTTCGCCCGAGCGCAGGTTCAGCGTGTCTTTTACCTGAGGGTCAAAGGCATACCACTCGGTCAGCCACTGCGCGCCGAACCCCAGGGCCGAGGCCGCAATCAGCATGTTCTGGCAGACAGCGCCGGATGACAGGATTTGTTCCCATTCCGGAACCTTGTGCTTTTCGAGCACGTTGGAGATCACGGCCACAACGAGTGGGGCCCGCGTCAGCCGATTGGCTTCGAATTTGACCTGGGACTCGCTTGCGTCGGGATTGGCGGCCGCGAAGACCTTGCCGAGGACCTGGCCGAAATCAGCGCGCGCCGAGCCTTCAAACACGATGAAGCGCCAGGGGGCCAGCTTGCCATGATCCGGGACGCGGGCAGCGATACCGAGAAGCTGGTCCAGTTGCGCCGGCGAGGGGCCGGGCTCAGCCATGGTAATGGCGGTCGCGGAACGACGCCGGGTCAGAAGTGCGATCGTCTCTGCACTTGCATGGCTCGGTGCCAGGCGTTCGCCGGGTGCTGGAAATGACGGAAGTGGGGTATCATTCATTATGAAGGGCAACCTGCTGACTGCTAGACTATCTTTGACCTGAATGGTCCGTGGTCGGTATACCTGTGTTCGGGGACTGCACTCATATCGAGTTGTTGGGGAAACGTAACAAGTATGAACGCTGAAATCGCCGTCGAAGATGACACACCGGCCGATCGCCGTCGCCGCAAGGTGCGCGAAGCCATAATTGATGCGGCCGAGGCGATATTCACCTCGGAGGGCGAAGAAGGTATTTCCATGCGCCGCCTCGCCGAGGCCATCGATTACTCGCCCGCGGCCATTTACAAGTATTTCGCCTCCAAGGACGACTTGTTCACATCCATCCGCGAGATGTTCTTCGAGCGGCTGCTCGCCCGGATCCACGCGGCGATGGATGAGGGCGGCGAGACCGCCATCCTTTGCGCGCGCTGCATGCGTGCCTATATCGAGACCGGCATGGAAGAGCCCAATCACTACATGATGGCGTTCTCGACGTCGGTGACGGCCAAGCCGCATCTTCATGATGAAAAGGAAGTCGCATTCGAGGCCGAGGAAAAACTGGTGCAAATGATTGCTGCCGGGCAGGCGGAGGGCGCTTTCCGGAGCGTCGATCCGAAAGTGGCCTCGAAAGCGGTGTGGGCCAGCCTGCATGGTCTGACCATGTTGATTGTGTGTCTGGACGACTTTCCCAACGGCATGCCGGGGTCGGAACATGTGTCCCTGGATGCTGTGATTGACCTGCAGATGGACATGATCATGCGAGGCCTGATCAAAAACGCATAATTTGTATGCATAAATTTGTAAACGCCGTTCACTTCTCAAACGGTATTTACTGTACTATATCCTCGTCACGCGACAGGACGAGGGTGTTCTCATGTCATTATACAAGCGGCGCATGGGCGCTGGCAGCGCAGTTGGACTGGCCGCTATCCTGGTCGCCCTGATGGTCTTCGGCGTCACGGCGCTGAGGGCTGAGGCCAATTTCACTGCGGCCGCGCCGGCGCCAATGAGCGTTTCCGTCCTGCGCGCGGACTATGACCCTGACGCCAGGATTGCCGAATTCTTCCCGGGTCTGATCACCGCTCGCCGTGAAAGTGCACTGGGCTTCGAGCGCGCGGGGCGTATTGATCGCATCAATGTGGATGTCGGCGACCGGGTGCAGGCCGGTGACCTTCTGGCCCGTCTCGATGTGCGTGCCGTGGAAGCCCAGATCGCCGCCGCGGACGCCCAGACAGCCGAGGCGGCTGCCCAGACTGCGCTGGCCAGCGAAACAGAAAGCCGCCAATCTCAGCTGCTCGAGCGCGGTCATATCTCCCAGCAACGTTTTGATGAGGTGCGAACCTCGACCCGGGCGGCGCTCGCCCGACAGAACGCTGCCGCTGCGGCGGCTGACGCGCTGCGTGTCCAGCTCGACCTCTCGGTCATCACGGCGCCTTTTGATGGTGTGGTGACCGCACGGCGGGCCGATGAAGGGGCGATCGCCTCGCCCGGCCAGCCCTTGCTTGAGCTGGTCGAACTCGATTCCCTGGAAGTCCGGGTCGGCCTGCCCCAGTCGGTCGCGGCCGGTTATGCGCGCGATGATATTGTCGCCTTTCAGGTCGACAGCCAGATCGCGCCGGTCGCCGCCCGTTTCCGCGCCTCGTCCAGCGTCGTGGATCGCCAGACCCGCACGGTCACAGCGGTCTTTGACCTGGAAGCCGGCCAGGCGGTCGCCGCTGGCCAGATCGTCCGCCTGGCGGTCGAAACGCCCATTATTGCCGAAGGATTCTGGGTTCCCACCGCGGCGCTGGCTGAAGGCCGCCGCGGCTTGTGGTCAATCTATGTCCTCACACCGGAAGACGATGCCTACACACTCCAGCCGCGCGTTGTTGAAACGGTGCGGATCGAGGCCGAGCGCGTCTTTGTGCGCGGAGCCGTCGATGATGGCGAGCTCCTGCTGGCCTCCGGCCTGCAACGCATCACACCCGGCCAGCGGGTGCTGCCTGCCGTACAGGAAAGCCGGGCGCAATGAGCACGCTCTTCTATCGTTATTCGCGACTGACCGCGCTCGCTGTCATCCTGCTGATCGCAGCCGGTTTCGGCGCCTTGCTCTCGCTCGGCCGCCAGGAAGACCCGTCGCTGACCGAGCGTTTCGGGCTGGTTGTGACGGCCTTCCCCGGGGCATCGGCTGAACGTGTCGAGGCGCTGGTCACCGAGCCGCTCGAGAACGCCATTCATGAATTGGCGGAGATCAATACGACCAGTTCGAATTCGCGCTCCGGCATTTCGGTCATCCAGCTGCAGATCCGGGAAGATCTCAATGCGACCCAGGTCAATCAGGCCTGGACGCAGATCCGCGAACAGGTCGAGAGCGTCCGGCCCAGTCTGCCGCCGGGCGTGATCGCCCCGGATGTTCGCCGCCAATATCTCGGCGCCGCGACCATGATTGTCTCGCTGAATTGGGGTGAGAGCGGCGAAGAGAACCTCGCCATCCTGTCTCGCCTGGCGACCGATCTGGAATCGCAATTGCGCAATATGAGCGGGACCGAGGAGACGGCCATTTTCGGTGAGGTCGAGGAGGAGATCCGAATCCTTGCCGATCCGGATACGCTCGCCGCTGTCGGCCTGACCATGGCTGACCTCGCGCGCCTCACTGCCAGTGCCGACGCCAAATCGCCCGCCGGCGAATTGCGCGCCGGTGGAACAGATCTCAATGTCGAGATTGCCGGCGAATTCGACGGGCTGGATCGCATCCGCGCGATCGCGCTGGGTGAGGGGCCGGATGGTGAGTTCATTCGCGTCGGCGATGTCGCCGAGGTCGAAAAAGGGGCGCGCACCCCGGCCGAGGCGATCGCGACGACCCATGGACGGCGCTCCGTCTTTGTTGCGGCCTATCTTCAGCCGGAGCTGCGGGTGGACACATGGTCGGCGTCTGCCGATGCCGTTGTCGCTGATTTTGCCGCTTCGGTGCCGGGTGTGCAGGTCGAAACGATTTTTCGCCAGGCCGACTATGTCGACACCCGCCTGAGCGGGCTGGCGCGGGATCTCGGCTATTCGGCGCTGATCGTCTTCGCCGTTCTGTTCTTGATGATGGGCTGGCGCGCCGCCCTGATCGTCGGTTCGGCCTTGCCGCTCACCGTGCTGGCAGTCCTTTTGCTGACGCGTATCTATGACGAGCCGCTGCACCAGATGTCGGTCACCGGACTGGTCGTTGCGCTCGGACTCCTGATCGATAACGCGATTGTCGTGGTCGACGAATACCGGCTGATGCGGGCCCGGGGATCTCAGCCCCTGGAGGCCCTCGACAAGGCCATCCGCCATCTTTTCGCGCCACTGCTTGCGTCGACACTGACGACGGTTTTCGCCTTCGCGCCGATCGCCCTGATGCCGGGCGCGGCTGGCGAGTTCATTTCCATGATCGGGATTTCCGTGATCTTCGCGGTGGTCTCCTCCTTCCTCCTTGCCATGACCGTGGTCGGGGCCTTCGCCGCCTGGTTTGATGATCCGGCCATTGCCGGTGGTCCCCGCCGTTTCTGGCGGCACGGGATCGGTGCAGGCCCGCTGGCCGGTCTCTACAGGGGTGTTCTCGATGCGGTGACACATCGCCCCTGGACCGGACTGGTCGGCGGTGTCCTTCTGCCGATTGCCGGTTTCCTGGCAGCGTCGACCCTGCCGATGCAATTCTTCCCGCCGACTGATCGGGACATGTTCCAGCTGTCGCTCGAATTGCCGTCCTCGACCTCGATCGCGGAAACCCGTCGCCAGACCGAACGGGCGAGCGCCTTGATCGAAACCTATGAGGGCGTCGAGCGGGTCTCCTGGGTGATCGGCGAGAGTGCCCCGCGCACTTATTACAACGTGGTCGGCAACCAGTCCGGTGTGTCGAGCTATGCTGCCGGCTTCGTCCACACAGTCTCGCCCGAAGCGACGGCGCGCATCCTGCCGGACCTGCAACGGCGTGTGATGTCGGAGTTTCCCGACGCGCGGCTTTTGACCCTGCCATTTGAGCAGGGGCCACCCATCCCTGCGCCGATCGAGCTGGTTCTCGTGGGGCCGGAGCTCTCCGAGCTCAACCGGCTGGGCAATGAGATACGCTCTGTTTTGGCGCAGACTCCCACTGTTACCCATACGCTGGCCCTGCTGGAAATGGGTGAGCCGGTGGCGCGCATCATGGCCGATGAGGCGGCCGCAGAACTCGCCGGAATTCGTCTTGATGACCTCGCCAACCGGTTGCGAGGCGAATTGGACGGCGTTGTGGGCGGAAGCGTGCTGGAAGGTGTCCAGGAATTGCCGGTTCGGGTCATTGCCCGTGACTCGCGGCGCTCCAGCCTGTCAGCCGTTTCCGCCTCTCCGCTCGCCACGCAAGGGAGCGATATCCTGTCCTCCCCGATGGCGGCGCTCGGCGATGTCGTTCTGGCCCCGCAAGTCGCGCGCATCCCCCATGAAGACGGGCGCCGGGTGAACACGATCTATGGCTATCTCGATCCCTACACCTTGCCCGCCCCGGCACTTGAACACTTCTTCTCGGCCCTCGATGAGGCCGATATCGTCCTGCCTCCGGGGTATGAATTGCAGGTGGCGGGTGAGGCCGCCGAGCGCGGCAGTGCGATGGCGGGACTGTTCGGGACGGCGCTGCCACTTCTGGTCCTGATGATTGGCTCCGTCGTGCTCGCCTTCAATTCCTTCCGTTTCGCCGGCCTGATCTTCGTTGTCGCCTTTCTCTCGGTCGGTCTCGCCATGTTCGGGGTCTGGGCATTCGGCACGCCGCTGGGATTCAATGCGATCGTCGGCGCGATGGGATTGATGGGTTTGTCGATCAATGGTGCCATTGTTGTGCTGTCGGCCCTTCGCGCCAATCCGGCCGCGATTGCGCTTGAGGCCGGCGCCGTCCAGGCAACCGTGATGGACGCGACCCGGCATATCGTTTCCACGACGCTGACCACCATAGGCGGCTTCATTCCGCTGATCCTGTCCGGCGACAGTTTCTGGCTGCCCTTTGCCGCGGCAATGGTGGGGGGTGTGGCCGGATCCGCGCTCCTGGCCCTGGTGTTCGCACCGGCGGCTTTCACGCTGATGACGCGCCTTTCGCTCAAGAAGCAGCGACTGTTGGCGGCGATCCATCGCGATCAGGAGCGGGCGGCCGGGAACGCGGCGGACTTGCCCGGTCTGCCCGAACACGCCTAGCCCTTGTGAGGAGTTGGACAGTGATGACGGTGCACCATGACGCGTTCACGCGGGCCCTGGCTGGTACGAGACAGTCGCGAAATTTATCGTAATCCCTGGATCAGCCTGACCGAGCATGCGGTCACGCAGCCCGATGGCGAGCCGGGCGTCTATGGTGTTGTCGGCTTCGCCAATCTTGCGCTCGCCATCCTGCCCCTGTTTGACGATGGCCGCCTGATCCTGGTCGGTCAGCACCGGTTTCCGCAGGATCGCTATAGTTGGGAAATCCCGGAGGGCGGTGGGCCAATCGGGACCGACCCGCAGGAGGGCGCGGCCCGCGAGCTGCGCGAGGAGACCGGCTATACAGCCCGGAGCTGGCAGGAAATCCTGCGGATGGACTTGTCCAACTCGGTCACGGATGAAGCGGCAATCGGATATATCGCGACCGGACTGACCGCGGGTGAGGCCGAGCCGGACGGGACGGAAGAACTGGTCACGCGGGACATACACTTTCTTGATGCCCTCGATGAGGTGAGTTCGGGCAAGATAAGTGATGCCTTGACGGTAGCGATGCTGCTGCGGGCATACTACATGGCTCGGGAAGGCGCGCTGGACAGGGACCTGGCCGTTGCCATGCTGGACAAGGGTGCGAGGAGATCGTGATGCCACTCAGCCAAGTTGAGACCCCCATCGAGGCCCGAAAGGGTGTGGATTCCATCTGGGCGCGGTTGCGTGTTGAAGCGGCCTCGGCGGCGGCAGAGGAGCCTATCCTCGCCAGCTTCCTGAACGCAGCGATCCTGCGTCATGCCAAATTCGCGGACGCGCTGGGCTATCGCATTGCCGCCAAGCTGGCCGATGCCCAGCTTGATGCGATGCTGGCACGGGATGTCGCCGAAGAGGCCCTGGCTGGCGATCCGGACATCGTCCAGCAAGCTGCTGCCGACATGATCGCCATTGATGAGCGTGACCCGGCCTGCCTGAGCCTTTTGCAGCCCTTCCTCTATTTCAAGGGCTATCATGCCCTGCAGGCGCATCGCGTCGCCCACTGGCTGTGGAAGGAAGGGCGCCAGACCCTGGCCTTCCATCTGCAGAGCCGCGTCGGTGAACGGTTCGGCCTCGACATCCATCCGGCGGCCCGGATCGGACGCGGCGTGATGATCGATCATGCGACCTCGGTCGTGATCGGGGAAACCGCCGTGATCGGCGATGATTGTTCGATCCTGCATGAAGTCACGCTGGGCGGAACCGGTGCTGCCCATGAGGATCGCCATCCGAAAATCGGCAAGGGCGTCCTGATCGGCGCTGGCGCGCGCGTCCTTGGCAATATCGTCGTCGGTGACGGCGCCCGCATCGCGGCTGGCTCTGTTGTCCTGGAGGCTGTCCCACCGGGCTGCACCGTGGCAGGTGTTCCGGCCAAGATTGTCGGCAGCTGCTGCGATGAGCCTGCCAAGAGCATGGACCAGAGCTTGCCGCAGGGGTCCGGCTGATGCGGCGACGCGCCTTTTGAGTGCAGGCGCGTGGGCAGCATGATACTGGACGCGCACCCCCGTCATGGGGTTAGTAGGCGCCAACTTCGAATCCCCGACCGGAGAATGATCCCGTGAACAAGAACATGACCATGCTGGAAGCGGCGAAGCTTCAGCTTTTCCTGCAGACCAAGCTCAACCCGGAGATGGTCGTGCAGTGCCGCAACCGTCCGGACGAGTGCGCCGAAATCCATATTGGGGATGAGTGCCTCGGTGTCGTCTCCAAGATTATCGATGAGGGCGAGACGTCCTACTCCTTCGAGATCACCATCCTGGACATCGACCTGGAAGAGCAGTGAGCTCAGATACGTCTCTCGTTCTCGATATCCGCGCGGTCCGCAAGACCTATCATGGCGGTGTCGAGGCTGTACGAGGCGTATCGCTTGAACTCGAGGCCGGCCGGCTGCTCGTCCTCGCCGGTGCCTCGGGCTGCGGCAAGACCACATTGTTGAAATTGATCAACCGCCTGGAGGAGCCTTCAGGCGGTTCGATTTTATTCGGGGGCGAGGATATTCTCGCTCTGGACGGTGTTGCGCTACGGCGCCGCATTGGCTGGGTCATGCAGGGAGACGGGCTCTTCCCGCACATGAGCGTGCGCCGGAATGTCGGGCTGATCCCGCGTCTCGCCGGCCAGGACCCGGCCCGGGTCGAATTGCGTGTGCGTGAAATGCTCGAACTGGTCCGGCTCGACCCGGCTGAATACGGAGATCGCATGCCGGCTGAACTCTCCGGCGGTCAGCGCCAGCGGGTCGGCTTTGCCCGCGCCCTGGCCGGGAGCCCCGAACTGGTCCTGATGGACGAACCATTCAGCGCCCTCGATCCGATTACCCGCGACGCCCTGCAGCAGGACTTCAAGGCGCTTCAGGCGGAGCTCGGCTTTGCCGCCGTCATGGTCACCCACGATATGGCCGAGGCGCTTATCATGGCGCAGGACGTGGCTGTGATGCGTGCCGGACAAATCGTTCAGACGGGCAGTCCGAAAGCGCTGATGAGCGATCCGGCCGATGACTATGTGGCCGGCCTGCTCGATACCCCGCGTCGGCAAATGCGCGCGATTGCGGAGTTGGCGGGATGAACGCCAATCTTGTCGAACGCTTTGCGGAACTCCCGCACCTGCTGTCAGGTCATGTCCTGTTGTCGATGAGTGCCATCCTCGTTGGCCTCGCGATCAGCCTGCCGCTTGGCATTCATGCGGCCGGTCGGCCGCGACTGGCCGGCCTCGTGCTGAATGCGGCCAGTATTGTCCAGACCATTCCCGGCCTGGCCTTGCTGGCCCTGATGGTTCCCTTGCTGGGCGGAACCATCGGTTATGCGCCGGCCTTTCTTGCCCTGATGCTCTATTCCATCCTGCCCATATTGCGGAACACGATTGTCGGATTGCAGGGTGTTGACCCGGTGGTTCGCGAGGCGGCGCGCGGGATCGGCATGACGCCGGGCGAGCGCCTCTGGCAGGTCGAGCTCCCCCTGGCCTTGCCAGTCATTGTTGCAGGCTTGCGGACTGCTGTGGTCTGGGTGGTCGGCGCCGCGACGCTCGCGACCCCGGTCGGCGCCTCCAGCCTCGGCAATTACATCTTCGCTGGCCTGCAGACGCGGAACTGGCTGTCGGTTCTGTTCGGCTGTCTCTTCGCGGCCGGCCTGGCGATCATTCTCGACCAGATGATCCGTCTGCTCGAAGTTGCGGCCCGGGCGCGCCGGCGCGGTCTCGCCGCGGGCGTCGGTGTGTCGCTGGCCATCTTGATCACGGCTTCGGTTGCACCGCGCTATATCGCTTTCGAGCCGGCCGGCCGGAACAGCGCGGTCATCGCGGGCGGCGTTGCGGACCTGGCCGACGAAACCATCGTGGTCGGTGCCAAGGCCTTCACCGAGCAATACATTCTCGGCGCCTTGCTGGAGAGCCGGATGGAGGCGGCGGGGGCTCGCATTGACCGGCGCGACAATCTGGGCTCGACCATCGCCTTCGATGCGCTGCGTACCGGAGAAATCGATGTCTATATCGACTATTCCGGCACGATCTGGGCAACGGTCATGAATCGTCCCGAGCCGATTCACCGGCACGCCATGCTCGCGGAAATGACCGGCTGGCTATGGGCCGAGCATGGCATTCTCGCGCTCGGCGGACTTGGCTTCGAAAACGCCTATGGCTTTGCCATGTCGCGCGAGCAAGCCGCGGCGCTGGGGGTCACAAGCCTGGCCGATCTCGGGCCGCTCGCCGCGCAGATGACCGTTGGCGGCGACGCGGAAGTCTTCTCGCGGCCGGAATGGGTGATGACCCGCGATCTTTACGGGCTGGGTGCCATGCAGACCCGCGCGATGGATGCTGCCTTCATGTATGGGGCGGTCCGGGACGGCCAGGTAGACATGATCTCGGCCTATACGACCGACGGTCGGATCGCGGCCTTTGACCTGATTGTGCTGGATGATCCCGCGGCGGTGCTGCCGCCTTATGATGCGGTCATTCTGCTGTCACCGGACGCGGCCGCCAATCCGGCGCTCGTGGCAATCCTGGCCGAACTGGTGGGCGCGATCGATGATGACCTGATGCGCGAGGCCAACCGCCAAGTCGACCTGGACCGACAGACTCCGGACCAGGCGGCGCAATGGCTGACCGAAACACTCGAAGCCGGCGGAGCAGACCGATGAGTGGATATGCCGGGGGCGGTCGCCTTCAGGACGGCGAGTGGCTGATGCGGGCCTGCCTCTATCTCAATCGCGAGCTGCCCCATGGCGCCGAACCCTATACCGAGATGACCCATCTCAATCGGGTCTGGGCTACCCAGTCGGCCGAGTTTGAGCGTCTGCTCGAGCTTGTCGATCCGGAGGGCGATATCGATCCGCGCATCATTCCGGTCCTGGCCTTTTTCGACCCGTCGGAGAACTGGCCGCTGGACATCATCCTCGCGGCGATTGCCGCCCTGGGCGTCTGGCTCTTCCTGCCGGACTGGTACGGGATCGCGGAATATGTCGCCTACCTGGCAATCGGGTGTTTCGTTGCGGTGCAGTATCTGCGGGCGCGGCGACTTCGTCAGCGTGCGCGGGCCGAGATCATCCGCCTCGGTCTGGATCCGGATACGCGCCACCCGCTGACCCTGCGTATTCTCGTCCGCTATCGCAAACGGCCCGTGACGATCCATTGAGCCGATCGCAGACAAAAGGCGCGGAGCCAGCCAGCTCCGCGCCTCTTTTCATGTGGATTGTTGCGCTTTTCTATATTCGGCCCGTTGGGCTCAGAGCACCGTCAGCATGGTCGCGACGAGAGGGTGGCGGACGATATCTTCGGCCGCGAGACGGCAGACCGCGATATCATCGAGATCCTCCATCTTGTCGGCAATCTGACCGAGACCGGACATTTCCGGCAGGAGGTCGGATTGGGCCGGGTCGCCCGTGACAACCATGGTCGAGTTCCAGCCCAGTCGCGTCAGCAGCATTTTGAGCTGACCGTAGGTGCAGTTCTGGGCCTCGTCGACCACGACGAAGGCGTTGTTGAGCGTGCGGCCGCGCATATAACCGATCGGCGCGATCTCGATCAGGCCTTCGGCCATCATGGCTTTGAGTTTTTTGGGGCTGAGACGGTCGGCAAGGGCGTCGTAGAGCGGACGCAGATAGGGCGCCAGCTTCTCTTCCATGGCGCCGGGCAGGAAACCGATCGACTCCCCGGCCTCGACCGCGGGGCGGGAAAGGACAATACGGCTGACCGATCCAGCCTCCAGGGCTTCGACACCCTTGGCGACGGCGAGGAAGGTCTTGCCGGTTCCGGCGGGCCCCAGGGCCAGCACCAGATTGTGATCATCGACCGCCTTCATCAGCTTCGCCTGCCCGTCAGAGCGTGGTTTCACATTCTTGATGAAGCGTTGATCACGCATTGGCTCCCGGGTGTCCGGTGACCAGTTGGTGCCGGGAAAGAGGGCCCGGACTTTTGTCTCTTCGGATTGGTAGTGTGCCGTATTGAATTCGGCACGCTGGCGACGCTTGACGTTACGCTTACCCATGGCTGGAACCTCCACACATGAAAAACCCCTCGGCCGGAAGGCGAGGGGCGAAGACACTTTGCAACGAAAACGATTCGAAGGACTCGAAGGGCAGGGATCCGGATGAACCGGATGATCCTGGCGGGCTTGGTCGCAGACTGCTCATACCGTCTACCCGGGGCCTCCCTTGGAGTTGCCGATGCGATGCAGGACCGGATGGGCAGGTCTCGAATCGCCGTTACAGTGTCAGTCTAACCCGGTGAAGAAGTTCTGAACGAGCCTGTCGCGAAGATTTCACGCAAATAAATTTGGGAGACGCTGATGGCGATCTATGCATTGGGCGATTCGACGCCAACCCTGCCTGGCGCAGACGAGTATTGGGTGGCCGAGAGTGCCGAAGTCATGGGCCGCGTCATTCTCGAAGCCGGAGCCAGTGTCTGGTACGGCGCCATCATTCGCGGCGATAATGACCCGATCACGATCGGTGAGAATTCCAATGTCCAGGACGGAGCCGTTTTGCACACGGATGAGGGAGTTCCCCTGACCGTCGGCAAGGGGGTGACCATCGGACACCAGGCCATGTTGCATGGCTGTACGGTCGGCGATGGCTGCCTGATCGGGATTGGCTCGACGATTCTCAATGGCGCGAAAATCGGGAAGAATTGCATTATCGGCGCTCATGCGCTGATCACAGAGGGCAAGGAAATTCCCGACAATTCGCTCGTTGTCGGGTCACCCGGGCGGGTGCTCAAGACACTCGGCGAGGATACGGCGGAAGTGCTGCGCTGGTCAGCCGATCACTACGTTGCCAATTGGAAGAAGCACAAGGCAGGTCTGCGCCGGATCGACTGAACCGGCTGTCGCCTGCGGCTCCGGCAATTGAGCCCCGGCACGACACCGCCCATCTTCCGGCAGGAAAATGGGCGGTCAGTCAGCGTGCAAGCTGTCGGCGGGGCGACCTAGTGGGCGCGGCTCCACAATTCGCGGATATTCTGGTCGGCTTCGCGACCCAGATTGAACCAGGCGGCGCGGTCATGGGAGGCATCGATGACCAGCAGCTTGTCCTCGCGTGCCAGAATGTGACTGAGCTCATTGCGCAAGACTGCCGATGTGGTCGGGCCGCGCAGCAACCAGGTATTGCCGGTGATGGCTTCCAGATCGCCATAGGCTTTCAGCGCATTGCGGAATTCGGTGCCATTCTCGGACTGGATCTCCGCGATCACCACGAAATTGGCCGGCCGTGCACCCGGTGTGACCCGCTTTTCGGGTTCGGGTGATGTCTTTGATTCCCCAAGCCATTCGCGGAAATCATCGATGTCCGTGGCTTGCTGCCACAGGCCATCGCGCTCCGGACAGACCTGAGAATGCGCGGCAATCCGCCCTTCACCGACGAAGGCGCGCATTTGTTGAGGGGTATAGGGGCCGTAAACACGACCCTCGACTTTTACAAACCAGGACATTGCGATTCCGTCATCGCGAGGCATTTCAGATCTCTTTTGCACTTTGCTTCGTAGCGCCTAACACGAGGATACGGCAAGAATCGGGCCGCATTGGCGGAATTCCCCGGAAAGGCGGACAAATTATCGATCGGGGACTCGTTCAGGCTGCTTCATGGCCGCTCGCGTTGGCCTCAGGCGGATCGAACACGACCGCGAACCCGTTGTCCAGAATGCGAGCCACACGTCCTGACATCTCCCCGACACGCAGGGCTTCGCCAACCCGCGGTCGCTCGAGGCATTCAAAGGCCGCACCGGTCACCGAGACATCGACGACATTGGCCTGGATGACCACACCATCGGACAGCAGGATCTTGGCCCGGCCACGTCCCGGCTTGCGCGGGGCCGTGCGGTCCTCGTCCAGACCGAGGCGGTCCTTGTTGAAGCGCCAGGTGATCGCGTCGGCCAGCTTGTCGCGCTTGCGCAGCGGTGCGTTGAAGCGGATCGAGATTTCGTCACCGGCCTGGCGCACGATCTGACCTTCAATACGGCCGATCGATGTGACCATCAAAACCACACGCGTGCCGTCAAGCATCCGCATGCGGGACACAATACGGGCCCCGCCGGGTGAGATGTCGATCAGGCGACAGGCATGCTCGCCGCCGGCTTCAGACCAGAGGCGGCCATGCAATTGCAGGGGGACGCGCGCGTGTCGGCGGCGCTCCTGGGCGCCACGGGCAGCGATCTTGATTTTGCGTCGGTCAAGCCGGCCGGGTTCGTCATGCATGGCGATGAGCTCCTGCGAGCCCACACTCTTAGGTCAAAGGCGTTAAAAAGGTTTTGCGATCACTGATCGTTTGCGACCTTTTTTACACCTGAGCGATCATCCACGGCGAGACCCGGGAAGATATGCCCGGGCATGGCGGGCGGGTGGATCTCCCGCAGTGATGTCCGCACGACGGGACGGCCCTTGAAGGCGTCCGTCGTATCGAGCGGCTGGAACAGGCCCAGCGTGCGGTCGATCGTGCCGGAGGGGCCGCGCAATGGCAGGAATGAGATCTCGACCGGCAATTGATGCATGTCGAGCGAGTTGGCGCGGGCGATAACCGAAGCCGGTGCGCAGCCTGTAATCGACGCTTCCAGTACTGCCTGGACATGGGTGCGGTCATGGCCGCGCCACAGGGACAGGAAGTTCTGCTCTCGGAATTCGCGCTGATAGAGGTCGCACAGATGCGTGCCGGCGAGTCGGAAAATATGGTGTTGCGGATCGGCACGCCACAAGATGAAGACATAGCCGAGCAGGCCCGCAATGTCCTGCGGTTCGATATCGGCACGATGCGGGGCTGCGCCGCCCTGGCGTCGGGTCTGCCAATAGGCATGCAGGGCCTTTGATTGCGCGTGGCGCATGAACGTCTCCACTCTTCTCATCGCTTCGCGGCGTGACACACCGGTCATCGCCAAGGCCTGTCCCGCTTCAAGAACGGGGCCATACGCCTGAGGCGGGAGTGGGCGGATTGCGGCTTCTTCAGCGAGGCGAAACCGGCGTTCCGGCACGGGACGTCGAATTGGCCCTGCCTTTGCAAGGACGGGGGCAATACGTAAGGAGCACGACCATGCGCGTTTCAGCCCGGCACGCCTTTTTGATCCCAGCGAGCGCTGCGTTCGCCCTGTTTGCTGCCCCGGCTTCGGCCGGAGCTGGCGGTGGACCGGGTGATGGCTGCTGCACGCCGCCGCCTCCGCCGCCCTCCTGCTGCACGCATGGTGGCGGTCATACGGTCAATGTCCCGAACATCAATATCCATGGCGGCAATATCAATGTCGGCGTGAATGTCTCGACCCGGGTCAATGTGAACACCAATGTCAATGTCAACGCATCGGCCAATGCCAATGCGGGCGCGAACGCCGGTGCCGGCGCGGGGTCGGTTACCTATATCGGTGGCGGCTCCTACACGCCGATGACCACGGCTCCGGCTGCGACCGCGATCACCGGTCTCAATGTGGTCGGTGTCGAGGAAGAGTACGAGTACGAGTATTACGAGGAAGAGCGGACGCGTTGGGTCGAGGAATGGCGAGTCGTGCGGGCCGTTTGCGTTGATGACAATGGCACGCCGCATCCGGCTTCGCGTGTCGATGCCGAGGACCGGGTTGGCGCGACCTATGATGGCGAGCTGTTCCGCTGTGTCGCCGGTACCGCCATGCAGACAACGATCGGCTGGGTCATTGACGGTGTCTACAACTGGGACGAGGCCCCAACCATCATGTGCCGCAAGGGCGAGGCCCTGCGTCATACTGCAGGCGGCAATCTGCGCTGCGAAACCCAGATTCCGCGCCGCAATTGCAATGAGCGTTCGCTCCTGCGTGTGCACGGCCCCGGTGTGAAGCTCGTCTTCATGCGCCGCGAAGAGCGCTATACCGAGCGCGTCCGCCGCGAGGTCGAGCGCGAGAGCAGCCGCACGGTCTCCATGACCCTCATGCTGGATGGCGGTGTCGGCGGGTATCGCTGATCCGCATTCGAAGACAACATCATCCACTGACTGCCCCGACCTGATCCAGGTCGGGGCATTTTTTTGTCCCTCGGCAAGCACCGACGGCGCCGCGGTGTTGCCACCTGGTGATAGGAGGCGTGCGGGGGCCCGGCCGATGCCGGTCTGGCTGTGTGTCTTGCGTGGATGGGCAGATCGGGCACCTCGAACATGGAGATGTGGTCAGGGGCGTTGCCGATCCGGTCTCGAAACCGACGGGGTGACGCCGTTAAGCTTCGTGCGACGCCCTTTCATTTGCCCGCCTCAACCCGCTCGCTTCGCCCCCAATCGTCAAAGCGGAAAATCACGCTCCGGATCAATTCCGGCCGTTTCGAGATATTTCCGCATGGCGCGGACTTCGTCCTTCGGCAGGCTGTGATGGGCATGATGGAAGTTGGCGGTATGCCCGTTCAGCGTGACCGAGAATTTGGCACCGCTGCGTTCGTGCAGCTCGGCGCCGAGGTCTTTCAGCAGGCCTTCCAGATCGGCAGCGGCCAGATTGGCCGGCTCTGGATGGGCGAAGAGGGCATGTAGGGTCTTGCGATGTTTGTGATTCATATCGGTTTCCTCCGTGTTCCCTTCAGGCTACCCCCGTGAGCGCCGCGCCGAGATGTGACGAAAGCGCCCGCGTCGCTCTGCCTCAGGTCACGGTGGGGGAGAGGCCCTGCCGCACAGAAAAAAGCCCCGATCGCACAACACGCGACCGGGGCCAGGTTTTCCCAAGGCTATGGGATTTCTTCAGTTGCCCGACAGCGGGTTCACTGTTTGATAGGTGGCGGAATTGCCGATCGCTGTGGCCGTGCCGGACAGGACGCCGCCCGTATTCATGCGGCCGGTGACGATCGAGCTGACCGCGGCATTATTGGTCTGATTGGTGTTGCCCCAGGCTGTGACCGGGCATTCCGAACAGACATAGGTCGTGGCGGCATTGCCGAAGGCGGTCGCGGAGACCAGGGCCGAGCCGCCAGCATCGCCGTCCAGATTGGAGCGGGCGATCACAGCAGCATTATTGGTCTGGTCGAGGCCCATGAAGGCATCGGCGCCGATATTCGAAATGATGGCGGAATTGCCGACACCCTCGGCGGACACGCTCAGCACGTCGGCGTCGAAATTGCCGACCAGGATTTCCGACTCCGCCGTCACGGCCCCGTCATTGTCCTGCTCGCCCTGGATATGGGCATAGCCATACTCATTCTGCATCCAGACCGAATTGCCATTGGCCGAGGAGACAACCGTCTGGCTGATCGCCGTGCCGCCGGCATCGGTGCGGGCGCGGGCCGTGACCGCGCCGCGATTGTCCTGGTCGACATCGACGATCTGGGACGGGCTATTGTGATAGCCTTCCAGCTGGGCCGAATTGCCGTTGGCAGCACCGAGGACGGTGGCGGCATAGCCCAGCCCGGCATCCGGCGCGAGGACATAGCTGTCCGCTGTGACATCGGCGCCTGAATCCTGGCGCAAGGCCAGATTTGTGTCGCTGCCATAGGTGGTGCCCTGGAAGGCATTGGCCGAGGCTGTCGCCGAGGTGACTGAGGAGATCGCATAGCTGCCAACTTCCAGCCGCGCGGTCGCATTGACGGTCGAGCCGTCGAGCGCGGTCTGGCCGATCGCGGCATCCATGCCATCATCATTGATCACGCTGGCCGAATTGCCCATCGCCGACGCGGTGGTCACGGCAGCACCGTCGACAATCATGGCACGCGTTTCCGCGCGGGCGTCAACCGAACCGGAGAAGGTCTGGTCGGACTGGATGTCATGGCGCTCCACAACGTCGACGGTCAGTGCGTTCGCGGCACCGATGGCAGACTGGGACACGGCATCGGCCTGGTCCGTCTCACCGGTCGTCACGACCGTGATCGCGGCGTCCAGATTGACCTGGCCGTTGAGGATCTCAGTCGTATCGTCCGCGAAGATAGGTGCGCACGTGATCGTCGCGGCGCTCATGCCCGCGATCAACATTGCTGCGCGCTTGGACATTGGAGGTCTCCCGTTGACCGTAGGTGTGGGTGGCGCTGACGCCGCCAGTGATGTTGGAATGGCCGCCCGTCCTGCCACCGATCGGATCGGAATAGGTGCAGGCTGCGGCCGGGTCGACGCCATACATTTGCGCCGAGATTTCAAGGACGGCGCGTTCGATCACCGAACGCACGGCCAGCTGGACCGGCTCGAGTGAGCGGCCACCGCCGGAGATATCGATCACCGCATCATCCCAGAAGGCAAAGACGCCGGCTGAGATCTCGCGGCCGACGATCTGCTTCTGGTAGGAGATGACGTCGACCGTTTCCATCGTGCGCGTCTCGTTGAGGCGCAGATCGAGGCCGATATTCATCACCCACATGCGGCGGTTGAAGACGCCGGTCGGATCGCTGTCGATCCGGTCGCCACCCAGGACATCAATGCCCGAGGAGCGGATATTATAGTTGAGCTCGGTTATGCCGCCGACCAGGTGATAGTCGGAGCCCGGCAGCGAGGCGGCACGGATCTGACGCTGGGTGCCATTATCGCCGATCAGCGAATTGTTGGCATAGCGCAATTCCAGTTCCGACACCGAGGTGTCAAATCGCTCGACCAGGCGGACGCCGGCCTTGGCAAAGGCCGAGATTGCCATCAGCGAGGCGCCCTGGGTCACCGCGGCGCCCCCTTCCAGCGAAGCGCGGCCGGTATAGTCGGCCAGGCGCCCCACGGCGATGCGCGGCGACTGCAGGTCATTCTGTCGGGCATAATTGGCGAGGCAGACCAGCGCTTCCGAATAGGGGGTCGGATTGGCGGTCACCGGTGCGCCACCGATCGGGGTCGCATAATTACCGTCCGCACCCCCGGTGCGCGCCGTGGTCGCACACCCGGTCAGCGCCAGGGCGCTGGCGAGTGTCGCCATCAAAAGCTTAGTCTTGGTCATTGTCCGTACTCACATTGCCTTGGGCCTGTGCGCTGGCGTTGATGTCGCCATTATTGATTTGGTTGGAATTCACGATGACCGTGTTCCACTGGCCGCTCACATTGACATTGAGCTGATTGCCAATTGCGGAGGCGTTTGCGCCGACGCCGCCGCCAAACAGGCCGGTCTGGGTGGAAACCCCGACACCGGTCTGGATGATTCCGTCAATGATCACGCGATTGCCGGCGCTCGAGCGGGCTGCCGCTCCGGCGCTGGTGGTGGCGCCCGACCAGGGCTGGCTCGCCTGGGCCGATGTACCGCCATAGGGCTGCTCCCAGCCGGCCGTCGTCTGAACCTGCTGAGCCTGGGCCGCTGCCGAGAGGGCGGCGAGGGCAAAAGCGGCACCGATCACGGTGGGGAAGCTGCGCGTTTTCATTGTCTCATGTCCTCTTAGACGCGATTTCTGGGTGTGGAGTTGCAACGCGCGTGCCAGAAAGTGTGCCGTCCTAAGTACGTTCCCCTGCAGGGGGAATCGTGTCGCCCTTGATCGGGCAATGCCTGAATGGGCCAGTCGGAAACGGGAGTTGAGACGATGAGTGTGCCGGAGCGGGACGAGTTTGACGGTCCGTGGTCACGCACGCCACCGCCGCGACCACCGGTCTTCAACGCCATGCCGCCGGCGGTCTTGCTGATTGCGCTCAGCATTGTCAGCGTGTCCCTGCTTGGCCAGGTCTGGCCTGGCTTCCAGCGCTGGGTCTTCAATGCGGGGGTTTTCTTTGCCGCCGAGTCGGGCGCCGTTCTTCCGCGTCAGCCGCTGGGGCCGGTCGCGCCTTTCTTCCTTCACGTTTACATCCATTTCGGCCTGTTCCACATCGCCATGAATTTGGCCATTCTGGTGGCCACGGGGCGAGCGGTTGGCGAGCGCCTGGGCTATGGATTGCGCGGCTCAGCGGGCTTTCTGCTTCTCTTCTTCACCTGCGCGGTGACCGGCGCGGTGTTGGAGGCGATCTTCCATCAAGGCCCCCCGACGACGATGGGCGGGGCATCGACCGCCGTCTCCGGCCTTATCGCGGCTGCCGGCTGGGTGCGAGGTGGCTGGCGCGGGATGGCCCGCCTGGCCTTGCCCTGGATTGCGATCAATATTGTGATCGGTCTGGTTGGCGACCTGATGCCGATCCCGATTGCCTGGCTGGGCCATATCGGTGGCACGCTTGGCGGGATCGTGCTGACCCCGCTGGTGATCGCTGTCTTTGCCGAGGATCGTGCCTGATTACCAGATCCGGTCGATCTGACGCTCACCATCGATTTCGAACCCCTTGATCATCAGCCGTCCGGACCGGGTCAGCGACAGGATGACCCGCACGCGGTCCTCATCCGGGCCGCCGCCGCGCAACATGTCCTGCAGGGCGAGGGCGTCCGTGCGGTCGGCATAATAGCGCTCGATATTGAAACGGACGTGCAGGAAGCCGCTCTCAAAGTCGACCCGCCCTTCGGCCACCAGACCTGTCCCGGGGTGGGCGCTGTGGATGGCGACCGGCCGGGCCAGCCCGTCCTCCCCGATTTGGAGAGTCACGAAGACAGGCTGATCCCGCTCGAACTCGTCATCGCCGGCGAGCGTTTCAGGATCCAGCATGCTCAGCGGTGTGCGGATCTGGGCGTAATGGCCGAGGAAGATGTCGCGCGGATCATAGCCTTCCACCGTCATGACCAGTTCCGTCCCATGGCTGCGGGCGTTGGCATGGCTGGCCAGCATGAAAATCAGGAAGCCGGACATCAAAGCCGCGACCAGGCCGAGCCGGCGGATCGGGTTTTTCGGGGTGGGGGCGTGCACACTCATGACGCCACCTCCTCATTGTCCGGCTGCACCGGTCGGTGTTTGCGAATCTGCCAGATCACGAAGCTTGCTCCGAACAGGACCAAACCGCCCACGAAGAAGAAAAGGGCGGTGTCGAGCAGGCCTTCGAAGGTCTCGGCGTAGACATAAAGGGTTTGCAGAACGAATCCGGTGACACCGTAGACCCGCAACAGACCGCGCCCATGCCGGTCACCGATCAGGATGAGGGCGGTAAAGGCGGCATAGAGGAGGGCGCCGATGGCCATGCGCAAAAGGATGGGGGCCGGGGACAGGTCGGCGAGGATCATTGGCAGGGCCGCGATCGACAGTCCGGCAGCGATCAGAATGCCACCTTCCCACCGGGTCAGCTGCCCACGCATGATGCGCCAGCCGGTCAGGGCAAGGATGACGGCCAGGGCGGGAAGAGCGAGGGCGAGATAGGCCGCAATGGCCGGCGCCTCGCTGCCGAGGCGTCCGCCATCCAGCGGGAATTGGATCAGGAAGGCAGCGATCAGGGTGATCCCCGTCATCCAGCCGGCCACGACGCCACTGCCCGGAATGGCGCGGTCACGGAGGAAGGAGGCTGTCAGAGCCAGTGCCCCAAAGGTCAGGATGGCGATCGCCTGCACAGCAGGGTCGCTCATCGGGTGGGCCCGCGCCCACAAGTAAAGTGCGTGCACGATCCAGAGGGCCACGGCGATCGTGGTCAGATGCATGGACACGTTCGAGCGCAGCCGGATTGCCATCAACGCACCGGCGGTCGCGACGGGCCAATAGCCCCAGATCGAACCGGTGACATAGGGGTTGGCCGCTTCCAGTCCGGCCCAGAGCGCACCCAGCCCGGTGGCGAGGATCAGGACCGGTCGCGATCTGGTCAGCCAGGCGGTGAGGCCGCCGGCGCCGGCCCAGATCAGGACCGCGGTATTGCGAAAGGAGGTCATGTTGAAGGTTTGCGCCGTCAGCATGATCGCAGCCCCGAACAGGACCACGCCCAGCAGGCTCAGGGCATGGCCCAGCGTGGGGTGTCCGCTCCGGAAAGCCTGGGCGCCGCCAAGCAGGCTCACCCAGAGGCCGGCCAGCAGCAGGACGAAGCGCGCGAGACGGGGAATCGCATCCCAATTGGCGCCGACAAAGGTCAGCGCCGACAAGCCAAGCAGGGCGGCGCCGAGAATCGTCATGATGCCCAGGGTCGAGGGGTGTGACGGGCCGGGCCCGATATCGGCCAATATGCTGTCGCGATGGGCGGCATCAATCCATCCGGCACGGATCCAGCGGTCGATATCTCGGCCCAGGCGCTGGCGGTATTGCATCGGCGATCCTCCGCAAACCCGGTCCGACGGCCCGGCCGGGCGTGGCCAGCAGAGTGGCGGAGGGGCGGAAGCGTGTCCACGAAAGCCTCATTCACATCCAGCCGGGACCGGTCGGGCCCCGTCGGGGACGGCCCTATCGATGGCAGCCCGCGCCCTCGGCTGGGGCTTTCCCCGGGATTGTGGCACGTGCAATTGCAGGCGGTTCGGCGGGTGGTCATGCGTGTCGAGGCCATATTGAATGCCAAGGGTCGTGACGTGATCACGATCCGAGACATGGCGACCCTGAAAGAGGCCTCGCGCCTGCTTGACGCTCATGGCATTGGCGCCCTCCTGGTTGAGGATGGGCAGGGGCGACCGATCGCGGTCCTGTCCGAGTGCGGCATCGTGCGGGCAATGGCCCTGAATGGCGCGGCGTGCCTGCACCGACCAGCGGCCCATGCGCTGACCACCCCTTTTGTCGCCGCCTGCGCGGATGCCGGCCTCGCTGATCTCATGGTGCTGATGACCGAGCGGCGGGTTCGCCATATCCCGATCATGGACGGCAATGCGCTTCGCGGCCTCACCTCCATCAGGGATCTGGTCAAAGCCAGACTCGCGGATAGAGAAGCCGAGGCCGAGGCGCTGCAGGCCCATATCCGCTCCTTAGCCCGGGGCTGCCACCTGCCAAACAGCGATCTGCACACGGTATGACCCTTGTGTGACTAGGTATTCCGGACAGGTCCTGCCTTGCTGTGCAGAAATCTCGGAAGAGGGGGGTTGCGTCCTGCGTGGCGTCCTGTAGAACCCCGCTCACACCGGCGCTGCCGCAGCGGTTTTCACTTGCGGTCCAGCGTCGTTTGCTTATTATGCGAGGTCTTGTCGTTTTTCTAAGTCAGGTCGGCGCGTCCAATACGGCGCTCCGGGCAGTGAAATTTTCGCCGGTTTTCAAGCCACTGAAGATCAACTGCACGACCCTGAAAAACGCGATTGACTTCA
>NZ_JAGDYT010000002.1:0-1070 GCF_049116555.1 Maricaulis maris
TAGGTGTAGGCGTAGCGAAAGCGAGTCTTAATAGGGCGACTGAGTTCGAGGGATGAGACCCGAAGCCGGGTGATCTAGCCATGTGCAGGTTGAAGGTGCGGTAACACGCACTGGAGGACCGAACCCACGTATGTTGAAAAATGCGGGGATGACGTGTGGCTAGGGGTGAAAGGCCAATCAAACCCGGAGATAGCTGGTTCTCCGCGAAATCTATTTAGGTAGAGCGTCTCGTGAATACCCATGGGGGTAGAGCACTGGATGGGCTAGGGGGTCTCACCGACTTACCAAACCTAACCAAACTCCGAATACCGATGAGTAATATCTGGCAGACACACTACGGGTGCTAAGGTCCGTAGTGGAAAGGGAAACAGCCCTGACCGCCAGCTAAGGTCCCTAAGTTATGGCTAAGTGGGAAAGGATGTGAGAGTGCATAGACAACCAGGATGTTGGCTTAGAAGCAGCCATCATTTAAAGAAAGCGTAACAGCTCACTGGTCAAGCGCTCTTGCGCCGAAAATGTACCGGGGCTAAAGCCATACACCGAAGCTGCGGATGCACATTTATGTGCGTGGTAGCGGAGCGTTCTGTAAGCCTGTGAAGGGTGACCCGCGAGGGCACTTGGAGGTATCAGAAGTGAGAATGCTGACATGAGTAGCGACAAAGAGGGTGAGAGACCCTCTCGCCGAAAGTCCAAGGTTTCCTGCGCAATGCTAATCAGCGCAGGGTTAGTCGGCCCCTAAGGCGAGGCAGAAATGCGTAGTCGATGGGAAGCAGGTTAATATTCCTGCACCAGTGGGTAGTGACGGATCTCGTGTGTCGTCAGTCCTTATCGGATTGAACTGGCGGCGAAGAGGTCCCTGGAAATAGCTCCCACATTAGACCGTACCCCAAACCGACACAGGTGGACTGGTAGAGCATACCAAGGCGCTTGAGAGAACTATGCTGAAGGAACTCGGCAAATTGCTCCCGTAAGTTCGCGAGAAGGGAGCCTCTGCATTGGGCAACCAGTGTGGAGGGGCACAGACCAGGGGGTGGCGACTGTTTACTAAAAACACAGGGCTCTGCGAAGTC
>NZ_JAGDYT010000003.1:0-150000 GCF_049116555.1 Maricaulis maris
AGATCATGCGCCGCATCCTGCGCAAGATTGCCGAGAACGAGTTTGGCAATCTCGGTGACACGTCTACACTGGCTGACCCGGGCGTCGTCGACGACCTGATCGCAAACCGGAAGAATCGATGAAACGTGTTTTAGCGCTTGCCTCCACCACCGCCATGCTGGGTCTGTCAGCCTGTGCGACCGAGACGATACCCATGTGCCGCGCGCCGATGAGCTACGAGATGGCAGCCTTCTCGGCGATTATCAGCCATAGCGAGACCGCCGTCGCAGACGCGATGGCGCCGGGCGCCCTGCAAAACGCCTTTATCTCGCGTGACCCGATGGTGCGCAGTCATGTCTGGGGCGCCGACGGCAATACGCGCGGCACGGTAACCGGCATGCTCAGCCAGCCGCCGCTGTGCATCTTCGATGATCCGGGTTTCGTTGCGACGGAGGCCGCGCGCCAGATCCTGGTCTATCCGCAGCGCGCTCATGACCGGGTCGCCCCGCCCGTGGAAACTCCGCTCCTCGACGCGCCCCTGCCCTGGGGCACCTATCGCGGCGACTACATGACCTGCCGTTTCGAACAGACCGCGACCGGCTGGAAGCTGGCCGACCTGTGCGGCTATCGGATGCCCGGTTCCCCGGTTGCTACGGGCTGAATGAAATGCGGGGTCCGGGCCGGTCTTTTCGACCTCGCCCGAACCCCGCGCCTGAGACGACCAACCGTCATCAGCTCATCGAATGCCTAGTCCTCGAATTCCATCAGTTTCATCGGTGCCCTGAGTTCGGCCGTCAGGCGGTCATAGGCCGGCAGGGTCAGGAATTCGGCGAACTCCGTCGACAGGACCAACTCGGTAAGGACTTCCGCAGCCGAACGGATACGATCGCACAGCTCGGTCTGGTCCGGCACCTCGTCCTGGATCGCGGCGCAAATGTCCTCGATCTTGTTTTCCAGCATCGGACCGGTGAGCGCCGTGCCTTCAACTGTGGACCGGTCATAGGTTCGCCACTGCCAGAGCTGGGCCCGGGCGATCTCGGCGGTCGCCGCATCCTCCATCAGATTGCGGATCGGCACCGCACCGCGACCCCCGAGCCAGGCGGCGATATAGCGGATGGCGACATCGATATTGTCGTCCACACCGGCATCGGTGATCACGCCTTCCGGGGCCTCGAGCAATTGCTGGGTGGTCACCGGACGGTCATGAGGGTCGGCCGGTCGCGCAAGCTGGTTGGGCCCCTTCATATGCGCGTCGAAGACCTCCATCGCCACCGGCACCAGGTCCGGGTGGGCGACCCAGGTGCCGTCATGGCCATTCTTCACTTCGCGCAACTTGTCCTCACGGACCTTCTCCGTCGCGGCGGCATTGGCGTCCGGGTCATTCTTGACCGGGATGAAGGCCGACATGCCGCCCATCGCGTGGGCGCCACGGCGGTGACAGACCGCCACCACGCGCCGGGAATAGGCCGCCATGAAGGGCACGCTCATCGTCACCGCGGAGCGATCCGGCAGGACATGGTCGGGTCGTGACTTCAGACGTTTGATATAGCTGAAGATATAGTCCCAACGGCCACAATTGAGGCCGACGATATGGTCTTTCAACTCGTACAGGATCTCGTCCAGCTCGAAAGCGGCTGGCAGGGTCTCGATCAACACGGTCGCGCGCAGCGTACCGCGCTCCAGGCCCAGCTCGTCCTCGGCATGCTGGAGCACAAGGCTCCACAAGCGCGCTTCCAGACGGCTTTCCAGCTTCGGCAGGTAGAAATACGGCGCCGTGCCGCGTTCCTTCAGGGCCGCGTGATTGTGGAAGACATAAAGGCCGAAATCGAACAGAGAGCCGGAAATGGCTTGACCATTCACCTGGACGTGGCGCTCATCAAGATGCCAGCCACGCGGCCGCACGATCAGGACTGCCGCATCATCCTTGACCTGGTAGCGCTTGTTATTCTTCGGGTCGGTGAAATCAATCTCGCGCAAATTGGCATCGCGCAAATTGATCTGCCCTTCGACCAGGTTTGACCAGAGCGGCGCCGTGGCGTCCTCGAAATCGGCCATGAAACACTTGGCGCCGGAATTGAGCGCATTGACGACCATTTTGCGATCCACCGGACCGGTGATCTCGACGCGACGATCTTGCAGGTCGGCCGGAGCCGGGCGCACTTTCCACTCACCCGAGCGGATATCGACGGTCTCGTGCGGGAACATCAGCAAGGCGCCCTGGTCGAGCTCGGCCTGGCGTTCCTTGCGGTAGCGCAGCAGGGACTGGCGGCGCTTTTCGAAACGGCGGTGCAGGCCGGCCAGGAAGCCGAGGGCTTCATGGCTGAGAATATCGCGATAGCCGGGCTCGAGATGGCCGAGGACTTCGACGCCGGAGGGGGCAATGAGGGTCATGTCATTCTCCTGTTGCTGGAGACAAGACCGGGGTGCGTTCGGAGGGACCGCACCCCGGCAAAGGCAGTGAGTAAGGCGCTACTCGGCTGCGAACTGGGCCGACTCGGTGGACTCGCCCATGGCGGTCGTCGACGCCTTGCCGCCGGAGATCGCCAGCGAGACCTTGTCGAAATAGCCGGTGCCGACTTCGCGCTGGTGGCGCGTCGCGGTGTAGCCATCGACCTCGGAGGCAAATTCGGCTTGCTGCAGCTCGGAATAAGCGCCCATGCCGCGGGATTTGTAGCCGCGCGCCAGTTCGAACATGCCGTGGTTGAGCTGGTGGAAACCGGCGAGGGTCACGAACTGGAACTTGTAGCCCATGGCGCCGAGTTCCTGCTGGTAGGTCTCGATCGTGGCCTTGTCCAGATTGGCTTCCCAATTGAAGGATGGCGAGCAGTTATAGGCCATCATCTTGCCCGGGAACTCCTTCTGGATCGCCTCGGCGAAGCGGCGTGCCTCGTCCAGGTTCGGCTTGGAGGTTTCCCACCACAGGAGGTCGGCAATCTTGGCATAGGCCAGGCCGCGCTTGATGCAATGATCAACGCCAACGCCTTCTTTCAGGCGGAAGAAGCCTTCCGGCGTGCGGCCCGCGTCGAAGTCGATGAATTCATGGTCGCGCTCGTCGATGTCGGAATTGATCAGATTGGCCGATTCCGCATCCGTCCGGGCCACGGTGATGGTGGAAACACCCATCACGTCGGCGGCGAGACGGGCCGCGGCGAGATTGCGCTCATGCTGGCTGGTGGGGATCAGGACCTTGCCGCCCAGATGGCCACACTTCTTCTCGGCTGCGACCTGGTCTTCGAAGTGGACGCCGGCGGCGCCGGCCTCGATGAAGGCCTTCATGATCTCAAAGCAATTCAGCGTGCCACCAAAACCGGCTTCCGCATCGGCCACGATCGGAGCGAACCAGTCACGGCTGGATTCGCCAGTCTCGGAGACCTCGATCTGATCGGCGCGCTGCAGCGCACGATTGATCTTCTTGGCCAGTTCCGGCGCCGAATTGGCCGGGTAGAGCGACTGGTCCGGATACATCGTGCCGGCGGTGTTGGCGTCCGCAGCAACCTGCCAACCGGACAGGTAGATCGCTTTCAGACCGGCGCGAACCATCTGCATGGCCTGGTTGCCCGAGAGTGCGCCCAGCGCATTGATGTAGGGCTCGGTCTTGAGCAATTCCCACAGCTTGTTGGCACCGCGTTCGGCCAGGGTCTGGCTGATGGTGACGGAGCCCCGCAGCTTTTGCACATCTTCGGGCGAGTAAGGGCGCTCGATCCCGTTGAAACGATCATCGGCCGTATTGGGGACCAGTTCCGCAAAAGTCGTCATTTTTATCTCCGTTCCGGCTCGGCCGGTTCTGGGTGATCAGGATTGCCCCAAAACTGTCAAACGGAACGGTGGGTGTCGATATCGCTTTTCCTATAAAGAGGTTTGCGTGTAAGTTACATACATTGTGCGACTGTAACTTTGTAAATTTTGGTACAAGCATGAGTGACAACCAGGCCTTCGAAAAGATCTTTGCCGGCGCGCGCCTGCGCCGCCTGCGACGCGAGCGCGGCATGACCCAGGCCGAGGCGGCGGAAGCCCTAGGCCTGTCAGCCAGCTATCTCAACCTGCTTGAGCGCAATCAACGCCCGGTGACGGCCCGCGTCCTCCTCGCCCTCGCCGATGCCTTTGATGTCGATGTGCGCAGCTTTGCCAATGAGAGCGACCGGCAATTGATCGCCGACCTCACTGAGGCGGCAGCCGACCCGGTACTTTCCGGCCTCGAGCTCGACCGGATGGAGCTCAATGAGCTGGCCGACAGTCAGCCGCGCGCCGCCGAGGCTCTCACCCGCCTGTTCCAGTCCTATCGGGAAATGGCAACCGCCACTGCCGATCTTGCCACCCGCATGTCCGGCCCCGGCGCGACGACCGGTGGCCCCGGCGCCATTCTGGAATCAGTCCGCAACGCCATTGACGCCCATCACAATCATTTCCCGGAACTGGAAGAGGCCGCCGAAACCTTGTGTGAACGCGCCGGCCTGCGCAGCCGCAATCGTGACAAGGCCCTGGCCACTTATCTGCAGGACCAGCATGGTTTCACCGTGCGGGTGCTTGATGAGGACGTCATGGCCGGCGCGCGCCGCCGACTGGATTTCCACGGTCGGCGTCTGCTGTTGTCCGAAACCATCGCGCCCGCATCGCGGGGCTTCCACATCGCCGTGGTCCTGGCCTCGTTGGAGCAGGCCGAGCTGCTGGATCGCCTGTGCGACCGGATTTCCCTGCCCTCAGCCGAGGGGCGGCGCCTCCTGCGCATCGGCCTGGCCAATTACTTCGCCGGCGCCGTGCAGATGCCCTACGCCGCTTTCCACACGGTCGCCGAAGGCAGTCGCTATCACCTGGGCGTGCTGCAACGGCGTTTCGAGGTCAGCTATGAACAGGCCTGCCATCGCCTGACCACGCTGCAGCGGCCGGGCGCGCGTGGCCTGCCCTTTTTCATGATCCGGGTCGATGCGGCGGGCAATGTCTCCAAACGCTTTGGCGGCGGCATCATGCCCTTTGCCCGGGCCGGCGGTGGCTGCCCGAAATGGAATCTCTACGACGCCCTGCGCCTGCCCGAGCGCATTCTGGCCCAGGCCTTCGAACTGCCCGACGGCACCCGCATGCTGTCGCTCGCCCGCGGCCAGTCAACGCAAGGCCCCACGGGCCAACCACCGACCCTGCATGCCATCGCGCTGGGTTGTGACTGGGACAATGCCGGCAAGGTCGCTCATGCCGACGGGATGAGCGACACCATCCCCGCCGCGATCGGCCTCGCCTGCCGCCTGTGCGACCGCGAGGACTGCGCCCAGCGCGCCTTCCCACCCCTCAACCGCAAACTCACCATGGACCCGCACCAGCTGCGGGCGTCGCCTTATGCGTTCGGGCAGGATTGAATTCGCGGCCATCGAAACGTTCTGATCGGAAGCGCTGCGCGCGCTCCGCCATGGCCCCCTTGCCGCTGGCCAAGCTGCCTCACCGCTCCTATATTCATTTTGAATATCTCGGAGCGCAAACATGGCATCGACCAGCCTGTCCCTCGGTCCCCATTGGGAATCCTATATCCGCGAAGAGGTGGCGAGTGGCCGCTATGGAACGGCCAGCGAAGTCGTGCGGGCAGCCCTGCGGGAGCTGGAGGGCCGCGGCGCGCGACTTGCCGCCCTGCAACGCCATGTCCGTGAAGGGCTTGGCGAGGCGGACCAGGAATCCTTCGTAGATGATTACGACATCGAGACGATCATCGCCGAGGCCGGGCGAGAGGCATGACACTCCGGGTGCGGCTTACGCCGCGCGCTGTTGCTGATATCAAGGCCATCGCTCGCTACACCACAAAGAATTGGGGCCATGCGCAGTGTCAGAGTTATTTGCGCAGCCTGGACGATCGCATCAGATGGCTTGCCGAACACCCGCCTTCCGGACGCGCACGCAACGACATCGCCGACAATTCGCGTTCATACCGCCACAACGCGCATATCGTTTTCTATCGCATCAGTCCCAACGGAATGGATGTCCTCGCGGTCGTCCATGGCGCCATGGATATCGATGGAGTCTGACCCAGCCCCCCCAAAAGAAAAGGGCCCCGCATGATGCGGAGCCCCAGTCCGGGATACAGTGGTGTGAGGCAGCCGGCCTACTCGGCCAGCCCACCGACGGCATGCACATAGGCGGTTCGCACGTCCTGGTGCTTGATGGTGTCGAGCTCCTTGGCGATTTCCTCGTCCTGCTTGGCGAGGGCGTCGAGATCCTGATCGGCATAGTGCAAGACGCCCATATCGGCGTAAGCGGCCTGAATCTTCGGACCCCACAGGCCGATATCCTTGACCACCGGAACGATGCGCTGGAACAGCAATGTGCGGAAAAGCTTGTTCATTTCTGACTGCTCGGCCCAGGCCACACATTCCTCAACCGGCAAGCCCATGACTTCATAGACTTCCCGTGCCTGGAAGCGATCACGCATGTGGTAGCAGGCCTCGACGAGGAATTCCTCACGTTCGGCGCGCTCGGCATCGGTGAGGTGCGGATAGTAATCGCGCAGGGACAGGCGACCAAAGGCGACATGGCGCGCCTCGTCTTCCATCACATAGGCATTGACCATCTTGGCAAGCGGGTTCTGGGCGATATCGCGGATCGTGCCAAAGGCGGCCAGGGCCAGGCCCTCAATGACAACCTGCATGGCCAGATAGGTGAAGTCCCAGCGGCTGTCGCGCAGGGCCTGATCGACCAGCTGGCGCAGCGGTTCGGTCATCGGATAGGCGACGCCGAATTTCTGCATCAGCTTCTTGTAGGCCTCGACATGGCGGGCCTCGTCCATCACCTGGGTCGCGGCGTAGAATTTCGCGTCCAGATCCGGCACCGATTCGACGATCTTGGCGGCACAGATCAGCGCGGCCTGCTCGCCCTGCATGAATTGCGAGATATTCCAGGCCTGGGCGTGACGACGGAACTCGATCCGTTCCTTCTTCGTCATCTTCTCCCACATCGGGGAGCCGTGGAGCGCGATGCCCTCGTCAGGCAGCTGCATCGGATTTTCGGGGTCGAGCTCGAGGGTCCAGTCAATGCGGTTGACCGCATCCCACTGCATGTCCTTGCCCTTTTGATACAGGTGCATGAGGGTCGAGCGACCTTCATCATACTCGAAGTCAAAAGTGGCGTTGAACTGTTCCGGAATCGACCAGTGCCTGTCGATATCCGGCATTGGATAGAGATCGCGAAGCGATGCCATGGCGCGTTTCCTCCCCAGGAGCGACCAAACGTGTCTCGTGCGGGTGCGTTTATCGCACACAGCGCTTTGGTGAACAACGTTCACAACACAAACGTGAGTCATATTCCTGTTTTTGGCAAGGGGGAATCGGCAACCGGTTTTGAGAAAATGAAGCAGGCCCTACTCGGCGGCTTCTGCCGTTTCGGCCTCTTCCGCCTGGCGCGCCTTCCAGCGGGCGAGGATCTGGGTCGAGGTTTCGCGGGAACCGTCCGGCGACCATCCGGGCGGGGCGAGCAGGTAAAGGGCGGCGTGCCGGATTGATTTGGCACCGGCCATGTCCCGCACGATCGCCAGCCATTCGTGGAAGCAGACCTTGATGGGGTTGTAGGTGCCGAGATTCTTCACGATGCCATAGCGGCAGGGCTCCGACTCCAGCTCCGCCTGGAAGGTCCCGAACATCTTGTCCCAGATGATGAAGATGCCGGCGTAATTGCGATCGAGATAGAGCGGGTTGGTGGCGTGGTGGACCCGATGGTGGGACGGGGTGTTGAAGACCGCTTCAAACCAGGCCGGGCACTTCTTGATCGCCTCGGTGTGGATCCAGAACTGGTAGATCAGGTTGAGCGCGCCGACGAAGGCGACCAGGGCGGGGTGGAAGCCGAGAAAGACCATGGCCGAACCCAGCCACAGGAATTTCAGCGTGAAGGGGCTGATCCAGGGCTGTCGCAGGGCCGTGGTCAGATTGTAGTGCTGGGACGAGTGATGGACCACATGATCGGCCCAGAACCAGCGCACGGTATGGGCGAAACGATGCGACCAGTAATACAGGAAATCATCAAGGAAGATCGCAACAACCCAGACCCACCAGGCGAAGGAAATATCCATCAGCCGGTGCTCATAGACGAAGACCGACCAGCCTCCCAGCAGCAGGCCGAAAATGATGCTGGAGACATTATTGCCCAACCCCATGATCAGACTGGCAGCGGTGTCGCGCGTCTCGAACCGGGTCTTCCCGGTCAGGCGCGCATGAATCATCTCGGCGAAGACGGAGATGGTGAAAAAGGGAATCGCCAGGGTGATGGGGTTCCAGGTTTCGACAAAAGCCGGCACGTCCATGCTCAGGTCCTCTCCGGTCCGGCCAGCGCGGACAGCCTGTCTTTCCAGGCGCTGGCGGTCTCGGCTGTTTCAAATTCAAGATGGGCTGGGGCGAAGACGAAATCATTCAGACGCACGCGCAGGCCGGTCTCCCCTTCCGCGCTGACCTCGCGGATCATGCCCGGCGTCAGATAGCGGATCACGAAGTCACTGCCTCGCGCAACAAGAAGACCGAGGCAATCGCCGGCGCGCGAGACGACCAGGGCGCCCTGCCCGTCCTTTGCCAGAACCGCATCCGCCGCCTCGAAGCCAACGCGGTCCGCATCAAGCCTTGCCGCCGCCTCGTCGATATCGGCGAGGCGTGCCTTCGGACTGATTCCAAGGCTCGCATTGACAAAGACCATGGCGCTGACGCCGAGGATGGACCCGAGCAGAAGCAGGGCAATTCCCATGACAGACTCCGTGTCACACGAAAACGGGCGGGACCCAAAAGGTCCCGCCCGCCATCATACGCTTATTTGAACGCTGTTCACTAGCCGCGAACACGCAGGGTGATGCCGTAGGTCTGCGGATCACCCGGATAGGCGTTGTAGCTGGTGCCCAGATAACCAACCGACGGGAAGCCACCCTTGGTGTAGTTCTCGTCAAAGATGTTCCGGCCCCAGACCTGCAGTGCCCAGGCACCGTCATCGGCACCGAGGGTAATGGAGGCATTATAGAGCTGGAAACCGTCCTGGTTGGCGAAAGGACGCGGGTCCTGACTGGTCGTGTGACCGAACTCGGAGACGTGGTTCATTTCACCGCGCCAGGACATTTCCATGCCCTCGCCGACCGGATGGGTATAGGTCGCGGTCATTGCGCCGAGGAATTCCGAGTTGCCGCGATCACGACCGGACAGGTCGTTGAACAAGGCCGTCACGCCAGCGCCATTGGTGCGCTCGGCACCCGGGACACACAACGCGAAGTTCGGATCGGTCGCATCGAAGCTGTCCGGGCAAGGCGCATAGAGATACTCGCCATACTTGCTGTCGAACAGATAGGTGAAACCACCGGTGATCAGAAGGTTGTCGGACGGCGCCCACTGACCTTCGAATTCGAGACCGGAGACCTCGATGGACCCGGCATTCTCAAGTGCGAAGCCATTGCCGACGAAGTTGTTGGTCTGGAAGTCGGTCACTTCCTGGTTGAAATACGCCATGGCGTAGACAAAGCGACCATCGTCAAACGAGCCCTTGGCACCGATTTCAAAGCTCTCAGCCGTTTCTTCCTCGAACTCGAACACGCCGGTGAAGGCAGCATTGGTCGAGACGTTGAAACCGCCCGGCTTGAAGCCCGTGGCATAGCTCGCATAGACGTTGAACGTATCCGACACGTCATAGGACAGGATGATATTGCCCGAGAAATTGGTGTCGTTCCGCGAGGTCGGGAAATTGCCCGCATTGACCGGCGGGAAGTTCTGGAAGGCCGTGAAGCCAAGCAGCGGGTTCAGGGCCGGATTGGCGGCCTGAGCATCGGTCAATGGCGTGGTTGGCGAGATGCCGAGCGCCAGAAGCGTGTTCAGCAGGGTCGGATCCCCACCGAGGGCCTCGGCCTGGGCCTGACCAAAGAGGATGGACGGCACCAGGTAAGCACAGGCATCGCCACCGACCACTCCAAACAGAACCGGATCACAGGTCCCCGGCGTGACGAGGCGCAGGTCTTGGGCCAGGTCCACGAAAGAGAAGGCCGACATCGGATCCGGCTGGTTGATCGCCGTCGTCATGTCCTTGTCTTCGTCGGAATAGCGACCACCCAGTGTCACCGTGAACTGGTCGGTGACGTGCCAGTCAAATTGACCGAAGGCCGACCAGGCATTGGTGTTGTACTGATAGCTCTCCGAGATCAGACCATGCTGGGTCGAGATGAAACCTTCAGCCGGAGTCGTCGGCAGGGCGCCATTACCCGAAGCGAGCGGCACGAAAGCACCCACGCCGGCGGCCTGGTTCATATCGAGGAAGATTTCCAGCAGCGAGACGCCGCCTGTACCTGCCGGCAAGCCGAAGGACGCGACGAGATCAGCCACTGTCCCGGCCGAAGCCGCATCGAAGAAGGTGCGGGCGTCGGCGCCATAAGGCGTCGCATTGTCGTAGTTCAGCTCGTTATTGTAGTAAAAACCACCGACCATCCAGTCGACCATATTGTCGCCGGTCGAGGTCAGGCGGAATTCCTGCGTGAAGCTGTCATACTGGTTCTGGATGCTGCGCAGGCTGACCAGGTCAAGGTCAGAGAAGTCAGCGTCGAACAGCTGGTCCTCGTCATAATTCCGGAATGCGGTGATCGAGGTGAAGGTGAAGCCGTCGAAATCATGCTCGACCTGGGCCGAGATGCCTTGCGTGACCAGCTCGGTGTTGAGACCGCCATCGATCGCAATCCGGTCGCCGCCATTCGGGTCGGCCGGCACAGCAGTGCCGCCAAGACCAACAAGGGCCCCGAGGTCGATCGGATCATAGAAGGCGAACGGAGCCGCACAGCAATTTTCGTTGATGTCGCCCCAGTCGGCGATGATGCGCACTTCGGTGTTGTCGCTCGGATTGAAGAGCAGCTGACCCCGGAAGCTCATCCGGTCGCGATTATTGGCCTCACGGCCGTCCACGACGTCGATATAGCCGTCATTCTGGTGCACATTGCCGTCGAGACGGAAGGCCATATTGTCGCTGATCGGCCCGGTCACCGTGCCGCGCGCCTGGCGCATGCCGTAATTTCCGACCGTCACTTCACCGGCGTAATTGAAATCAAAGTCCGGTGCCTGCGTGATGACGCTGACAACACCGGCCGGCGTGTTGCGGCCGAAGATGGTGGACTGCGGGCCACGAATGACCTCGACGCGCTCAACCGACATCAGGTCGTTGATCGCGGAACCCGAACGCGGGCGATAGACGCCATCGATGAAGACACCGACGGACGGCTCGAGGCCCGGGTTGAAGCTCGAAGTACCGATGCCGCGCAAATTGAATTCGGTATTGGTCGAGGTCGCGAACTCGGCAACGCGCAGTGAAGGCACCAGCGTCTGGAGGTCCGCGGCGTCGCGGATTTGCGACTGCTCGATTTGTGCGCCGGTGACGACAGCAACGGAAACCGGTGTGTCCTGAAGCGTCTGCTCGCGCTTCTGGGACGTCACGGTAATCACGTCGACCTGTGCCATTGCGCTACCCGCAAAAAGCCCGGTCAGAATTGCTGTCGTGCCCATCGCGACAGCTTTGGAAAACATTTTCATTGGAATTTCTCCCCTGTGGCGCGGTTTTATTAGCCAACCATTCCGCGCATCTGCCCAATATATGAACACCGCTCGACACCTCTGTCAGCCGGTTTATCCCGAGACAGCAAAAATCATGCCCGGCCTGATGCACGGATACCTCACCCAGTGATTTGAATTTCGAGCGGAAATCTCACCCTTTTCTCCTGTCCCAACTCTGATACCTTGTTTAGTGAACAGCGTTCAAATCGCTGTCATGGGGAGAGAAATGAAGAAATTTATCATTGGCTTAGTCGCCATTTTGGCGCTACTCGCATTGTCGGCCGCCGGCTGGTTCTACCGCCCCTGGTCGGACTATTCACCGGCGGAAATCCAGGCGGCGACGCAGCCAGACCACCTCGTGGAAACATTTTCGAACATGGGGGAGGTTTTCCCCTATCGCGCGATCAATCCATCCGAATCGGCCACCTATCTGGGGAGAAACCTTCAGCAGGTTTCCGTTGGTTACCGCTTCGGCGACGCTGATCGCACGGTCGAAGACTGGATGGCCGACAGCGACACGACCGGCCTGATGGTATTGCACAATGGCGAGGTCGTGCATGAAACCTACCGTCTCGGTGCCGATGCCGCCACGCGTCACACCTCCTGGTCCGTTGGCAAGAGTTTCGTCGCGACCCTGATCGCCATGGCAATGCAGGATGGCCGGATCGCCAATCTCGACCAGAGCGCTGAAATGTTCGCGCCGCAATATGGCGGCAGCGATTACGGCGACACCACGCTGCGTCACCTTCTCATGATGTCGGCGGGCATGGATTTCGAGGAAGATTACAACGCTCCGAATTCAGACATTCGCCGGCTTTTCCTCGGTGCCAATATATACGGTCAGAACATCGATCGGCTGGTCGGCGAGATCGAGCGCGATCGCACGGCCGGTGAAGACCTTCATTATGTCAGCGCCAACACGCAGGTTCTCTCTGCCGTCGTGCGCGGCGTCTATAACGACACGCTCGCCAGCATCGTCGAGGAGCGCATCTGGACGCCGCTTGGCATGACCGGGGATGCGTACTGGAACCAGAATATTCCCGGCGAGAACGGGATGGCGATCGGCTATTGCTGCCTCAATGCCACATTGGAGGACTATGCCCGTTTCGGTCAGTTCTACCTTCAGGATGGCGTCTGGGGTGGTGAGCGTCTGCTCCCTGAAGGCTGGGTCAATCAAGCCACCCGACCCAATGCGCCATTCCAGGAGGCCGGACCGGATTCAGTCTATGCCCATCGCGGCTATGGCCTGCATTTCTGGGTGCCGGACAATCATGACGGCGAATACTTCATGGCGGGCGTTTACGGTCAATATGTCTGGGTCGATGAGCGCCGCAACATCGTGATCGCGCGCACCGCGGCCGACACGGAATGGGGTGGCCGGACCGAGGAATCCATCATCGCCATGCGCGCCCTCGCCGCCCATTACGGCGATCCGATCACAGCCAACACTGATGTCGATATGGAGGCTGAAGATGAGCAGGGCTGATTTCGATTACATCATCTGTGGCGCAGGCTCGGCCGGCTGCACGGTTGCCGAACGCCTGTCGCGGGACCCGTCTGTTTCGGTTCTCGTCCTGGAGGCCGGCGGCAGTGACAATTCTCCGATCATCCGCACGCCGATGCTGCTGCAGTACGCGGTCACCGGTGAGCAGTTCAACTGGGGCTATTGGACCGAACCGCAAGAACACCTGAATGACCGGGTTCTGCACTGGCCCCGTGGCAAAACGCTGGGCGGCTCCTCCTCCATCAACGCCATGCATTACATGCGCGGTGCGCCGGAGAATTACGACGAGTGGGAGCGCGAATATGGCGCCGAGGGCTGGGGCTGGGAGACGGCCCTGCCCGCCTTCAAGGAGGTCCAGCACCAGACCCGCGGCGAAAGCGAGCTGCACGGAAGCGGGGGCCCGCTCTGGGTTCAGGACATCGAACCGCTCAACCCGCTGACCCAGGACTTCCTGAAAGCCGCGGATCAGCTGCAATACAAGCGCAATGACGACTTCAACGGACCGCAACAGGAAGGTTTTGGCCCCTACCAGGTCACCCAGCGCGGGCACAAACGCTGTTCCGCCGCGGATGCCTTTCTCCGCCCGGCACTGGAGCGCGAGAATTGTTCGGTTCAGACCGGTGCACTGGTGCGCCGTGTGGTCATCGATGGCGGGCGAGCGACCGGCGTCGAAGTCGAGATTGAAGGCGAGGTTCGCACCCTCAACGCCAACAAGGAAGTCATCCTGTCCGGCGGTGCGATCAACTCACCCCAGACCCTGCTCCTGTCCGGCATTGGCCCGGCTGACGAGCTTCGTGCGGCCGGCGTCAGTGTCGAGCATGACCTTCCCGGTGTAGGCAAGAACCTGCAGGATCATCTCGATGTGACGGCCCAGGTCTGGACCAATTCGGCGACGTCGATCGGCAATTCCGTCCGCTCCCTGCCGCATCATATGTATATGGTCAGCCGCTGGGCCCTGCGCGGTGACGGTCCGTTCACCGTCAATCCGGTCCAGGGGGGCGCTTTCATCAAGTCCGCCTTTGCCGAAGACCTGCCCGATCTGCAGCTGGTCTTCATTCCCGCCATCTCCAACCCGCACGGGATGGAGAAGACACGCGGACACGGCATCACGCTTCATGTCTGCCAGCTCTATCCCAAGAGCCGCGGCGAGATCACGCTGAAAAGCACCGATCCCAGCGCGCATCCGGCGATCCAGCCGAACTATCTGGCCGAGGAGTTTGATCTCGACGTGCTCACCGATGGCCTGGCCAAGGTCCGTGATATTCTCAACGCCCCGGCTTTCGACCATGATCGCAAGGAAGAACGCTATCCCGGAGCGGATATCACCACCATGTCGCAACTGCGCGATGATGTCCGGGCACGGGCGGAGACGCTCTATCACCCGACGTCGACCTGTGCGATGGGTTCCGGCGATCTGGCTGTCACCGACAGTCGTTGCCGGGTCAAGGGGATCAACGGGCTGCGCGTGGTCGACGCGTCGGTCATGCCGCGCCTTGTCGGTGGCAACACCAATGCCCCAACCATCATGGTCGCGACCCGAGCGGCCGCCATGATTGCTGAAGACAATTCCTGAGGAGGCTCTGATGAGTGAAGCTGAAGCCAAACAGATCGAACGCATGAAAGCCCTCCTGACCGCCCAGAAGGCGGCCTTCCGGGCCGAGCGCCACCGTCCGCTCGACAAGCGAAAGGCGGATCTGGACCGGGTTGCCGATCTTTGTCGCAAACATGCGGATGCCATCGCCGAAGCGATCAGCCGTGATTTCGGCAATCGGGCCAAGCAGGAAAGCGTGATCGCCGAGATCGCCTTCGTCATCCAGGACGCCCGGCATGCCAAGAAACATCTGGGCAAATGGTCCAAGCCGCGCAGGGTCGGCGTGCCGATGACCCTGATGCCGGGCTCGGCCATGATCCGGCGTGAGCCCAAGGGCGTGGTCGGCATTGTGTCGCCGTGGAACTACCCCTTCCAACTTGCGATGGCGCCCCTGATTGCAGCCCTGGCAGCCGGCTGTCGGGCCATGATCAAGCCGTCGGAATACACGCCGGCCATGGCTGAGCTGATGAAGACATTGCTCGCCGAAGCCTTCGAGGAAGATCACGTCACCGTCATTACCGGCGGTCCGGCGGTTGGAGAGGCTTTCACCAAAATGACGTTCGACCATCTCTTCTACACCGGCTCGACCCAGGTCGGCCGGCTGGTTGCGATGGCAGCGGCGGAAAACCTGGTGCCGGTCACGCTGGAACTGGGCGGCAAATCGCCGGCTATCGTGACGCCAGGCTATCCGACGGATTCAGCGGCCAAGTCGATCGGCTGGGGCAAGCTTTTCAATGCCGGCCAGACCTGTGTCGCACCGGATTACGTGCTGACACCGAAAGGCACGGAAAGCGCGCTCGGCGAAGCGATCATCAAGGTCGCAGCCCACCAGTTCGAGGATGCGGCCACCGACGATTCCTACACGGCCATCGTCTCGGACCGCCACTATGCGCGCCTCAATGACATGATCGAAGAGGCCCGGGCCGGGGGCGCAGAAATCCTCCAGCCCGAGCATGATGCGGACGCCGCCAAGGCCGCGCGCAAGATCCCGCCGACCGTGGTGCTCAATCCTCCGGCTGATTGTCGTCTGATGACCGAGGAAATCTTCGGGCCCATCCTGCCGATCAACGGCTATACGGAGCTGGACGCGGCGACCGAATATGTCGCGGATCACGACCACCCGCTGGCGCTCTATGTCTATTCGACCGACAAGACCCAGGCTGACCGGGTGCTCGACAATACACAGTCGGGCGGCGTCGGCGTGAATATCAACCTGCTCCATCTTTCGGTCCCCGACTTGCCCTTTGGCGGGATCGGTGCATCCGGACAGGGCGCCTATCATGGCGAGGCTGGCTTCATGACATTCAGCCATGAACGCTCCGTCTTCCGCACCGGTAAATGGCACCCGTCGCGGCTGCTTGCTCCGCCCTATGGCAAGATGTACGAGAGCGTAGCCAAGAAGCAGATGAAATAGGGGTTTCATGACCGGACAACTCGCGGGCAAGCGTGCCCTGATCACCGGCTCCAGCCATGGCGTCGGCCTCGCCGCCGCGCACATGTTTGCCGCCCAGGGTGCTGAAGTCGTGTTGCACGGAAATCAGAACATGGCGGACGCAGACCAGGCCGTCCAAGCCATCGGCCCGGCGGCGCTCGGCGCAATCCAGGCCGACCTGTCACAACCCGGGGCTGGGCGTGATCTCTATGACGCCGCCCTGCACATGGCGTCCGGTCGTCTGGACATCATCATCAACAATGCCGGCATCCACTGGGCCAGCCCGCTCGACTCGTCGGATGCCGACTGGGAGCGCAATTGGGCGACCACGCTGCAGGTCAATCTGATGGCGGTGGCCGATATCTGCCGGGCTGCAATCCCGGAAATGGTGGCGTCCGGTGGCGGTTCGATCGTCAATATTGCAAGCCGGGCCGGTTATCGTGGGGAAGACCGCGAACACATGGCCTATGGTGCGTCCAAGGGGGCCCTGCTCTCACTGACCAAGACCATCGCCCGGCAATGGGGCGGTGACCATGTCTATGCCTATGCCCTGGCTCCCGGCTGGATCGATACGCGCATGGGGCCGCAGCATGAAGCAGATCGCGCCCGTGCGAAGGCAGAAATCCCGATCGGCGACCTCGCCCAGCCAGACGAGATCGCGGCCATGTGCGCCTTCCTCGCCTCCGGCGCCTGCCGCAGCGCCACCGGCAGCTGCATTGATATCAATGGTGCGAGCTATGTGCGCTAGCATTGTCGCACCCGCGATCACGCCCATCCCGCATGCCCCGCAGGACGGCTCGGACTGCCAATATGTCCTCCCGAGGACAGGCCTTCACCGGGTCCGGTCCTGAACCGAAAGAGCGCAAGCCTATCGAATATGAGACCGTGCGGGGTTGTGTGTGCGGGTTCGCGCAGGCAGTAAGGGCCCCGAGCGTCATTGCAGGCAGCCCGCCGGGCTGGCGCTTCACAGTCTCAAGGAAGACAATAGTTTGAAAAACTACGCAAATCCGAGCTTCGCCGACCGAAATAAGAACGCAGCTGAAGCCAAGAAAAAGCTTCTGGAAAAATTCAAGGCCAAGCCAGCCCTCGACGATCCGCAGCGCGCCGCCAAGCGCGCAGAGCGCGTGGCCGCCGCAAAGGCTCGCGAAGCGCGTCGTATTGAACGCGAACGCGTGAAGGCCGAAGCCGAGGCCCGCAAGCTCGCCGAACAGGCTGAAGCCGAAGCCGCCGCCCTCGTCGCCGAAAAAGCCGCCGCCGACGCGCTCGTCGCAGAAGCCGCCGCCAAGAAAGCCGAACGCGACCAGCGCTACGCCGCCCGCAAAGCACGCAAACGCTAAGGATCGCGCTGACATAAGTCGTGGGATCAGGGCATGGACCCGCGGTCCATGCCCCGACTTTCTACTCCGCCGCCAGCGCCTGCTGGCCCGCGCGGTAAACCGTGCCCGGCATGGCGCCGGTGAGCCTGCCCTCTTCCATCACCACCTCGCCGGCCACAATAGTCGCCGTGTAGCCCGTGGCGCCCTGCAGCAGGCGCTGACCGCCGGCGGGCAGATCGCGCTCCATGTGGGGCGGCTCCATCTGCAGGCGGTCGAGATCGATGATGTTGAGGTCGGCCTTCAGCCCCTCACGCAAATATCCGCGATCATTCATGCCCATATAGTCGGCCTGGGCGCCGGTCAGCATGCGAACCACGCGGGGCAGGTCCAGCTTGCGGCCACGTTTGCGGTCGCGGGTCCAGTGGGTGAGCAGATAGGTCGGCATCGAGGCATCGCAGACCGTGCCCACATGCGCCCCGCCATCGGACAGGCCATAAAGCGCCTGAGGATGTTCCATCATCTTGAGCACATTGTCGTAATTGAGCTCGGTATAGTTATAGAGCGGCAAATAGATCAGCTCATGGCCGTCGCGCTCCAGCAAGGTGTCATAGATCATCTCCATCAGGGAGACGCCTTTCTCCCGGGCCCGCGCCGCAAGGGAATTCTCGCCTGATTGTTCGTAATCCGGCGGATTGCCGAGCTGGAAGAATTTCTCGGCCACGAACTCGATATGCTCCATCAGCATGTCGGCCAGTGGCGGAACTGACGAGCCGGGCCCAGACAGCTTGTCTGTCGTCTCTGACAGGATCTGCGCCTTGAAGTCCGGTGCCATCATCCGCGCGACGCGATCGGCCAGTGGCAGGTCCGCGATCGTCTTGTAGCTGGGATAGCCCATGAAGGGATGGAAGGTGCAATTGAAGCCAAGGAAGACACCAATCGCGCGCGGGGCGACCTGCATGCGCGCATCAACGCCCTCATCCTTCAGCTTCTCGGTTCGGGCAATCAGCTTGAGCCACTGGTCCGGCGCGAAATCGCGCTGCATGAGCGAGAAGGAGAATGGCCGGCCGGACGCCTTTGCATAGTCGGCAATGATGCTCCACTCATCGTCGAAATCCTGTTCACCCCGTTCCAGATTGAAGTCCGACACGGCCTGCACGACCCCGAAATCAAGGCCGTCAAAGGCCTGGGCGATTCCGGTCAATTCCTCACGCGTGGACTCCGAAGACGGCGTCCATTCGCCATCGGCGGTCTTGTGGACATCCGAACGCCCGGTCGCGAAACCGACCGCGCCGGCCTCGAGCGCCTCGCGGGTCAGGCGGCGCATCTCGGCGATATCGGCATCATTGGCCGGCTCGGAATGAACAGCCCGATCACCCATCACGTAAACGCGCAGCGGGTCATGCGGGACCATGGCCGCGATATCGATGGTCCGCGGGATCTTCGCCAGTGCATCAAGATAATCCGGGAAGCTCTCCCAGTCCCAGGTCAGCCCCTCATGCAGGGCCGTACCGGGAATGTCCTCGACGCCTTCCATCAACTTGATCAGCTTGTCGTGATCGGCCTCGCGCACCGGCGCAAAGCCGACCCCGCAATTGCCCATCACGGCAGTGGTGACGCCATGATCGATCGAAGGCCGAAGCTGACCGTCCCAGCTGGCCTGGCCGTCATAATGGGTGTGAATGTCGATGAAACCCGGCGTGACCAGCTTGCCGCCGGCCTCCAGCGTGCGCTCGGCCGGACCGAGATCTGTGCCAATCGCGGCGATCCGCCCGTCCTTGATGGCGATGTCGGCGTGAACCGCTTCACCGCCCGTCCCGTCATGGATTTCGCCGCCCGTAATCTTGAGATCGTACATCGATGCCTCCCGTCAGGTTTCACGCTCTTTGGCGTTTGCCCCGAGTTTCCGCGAATCGGACCAGCGGAACAAGCCCGCGAGCAGCGAGCCACCGATCAGGTGCCAGATACTCCAGACCCCGATAATGGCGGCAGCGCCGCCGACGCCGTCGAACTGGCTGAGCAGGATGACCAGGCCAAGGCCGGCATTCTGGATCCCGACCTCGAAGGTCAGGGACCGTCGCCGGGCGCCCTCCATCCCCATGGCGCGGCCGCTCAGCCAGCCAAGTCCGAAAGCCGCACTGTTGTGAAGAATGACGATCGGGATAACGACCGCTCCGGCTGCCAGGAAAACCGGCCAGTTCTGGACGATACCGACCAGGACCAGAAGCGCTATGCAGGCCAGGCCCACCGGGCCGAGAACACGACTCATGCGCTCTGCCATGGCAGGTTTCCAGGCATTGAGCGCCATGCCGAGCGCCAGGGGCACCGCCAGAAGGACTGCGGTCTGGGCAAAGAAAGGCAGGGGATCGACGTGCAACGCCTCAACAAGCGCATCAACGGGCGGGTACAAGCTCGACCAGAGCAGAATCGAGACCGGCGTCATCACCGCCGCGGAGACGCTCGATATCGCCGTCAAAGTCACCGAATAGGCCGTGTTTCCACCGGCCGCGCGCGTCAACACATTGGAGATATTGCCGCCCGGGCAGCTGGCGACGACCAGCATGCCGAGGGCAATGCTCGCCGGCGGTGAGATCAGCAGGATCAGCCCCAGGGTCAGAAGCGGCAAACCGATCAATTGGGCCGCGACGCCACCAAGCACCCGCAAAGGCTGACGGCGTACAAGGACAAAATCCGTCAGCCTCAGCGACAAGGCGACCGAGAACATCATCACAAAGAGAATGAAAGCAATCCCCAGCCGCGACTGGTCATCAACTATTACCTGTAATTGGTCTATCGCGGCGACGTCCATAAATTCCTGCCCTGTCAATAACTTGTCAGATTAACCAAAAGTCGAAACACCGCCTCAGAGGCCGGCTAACCAGTTGTCATGTCAACATGAGGGGTCGCCAAATTCATCTCAGCCTGTATCCTGTGATCGGACATTTACGTGCGCCGTGGACACCGTTCCACACCCTTGCGCGTAAGGATTGATCGCACAACATCTGGCCGTGGGGGCCGGTTGGAGCGATTGGTTTGGATTTTTTGTATGAGCACGCCGCACGGGCAGCGGCCAGGTTTTTGGGGGACCGGGAATGGGTCGGAAACGTTTTGATGAAATGTCGTGCGCGATCGCGCAGACTTTGAATCAGGTGGGCGATTGGTGGACGCTCCTGATCGTGCGGGACGCCATGAAGGGCGCGCGCCGGTTCAGTGATTTTCACGAGAGCACCGGCATTGCCAAAAACATCCTGACTGACCGACTCAACAAGCTGGTCGAGAACGGCATCATGGCACGCGAGGAAGTCGGTGTCCGTGGACAGCGTCAGGAATATGTCCTGACCGAGCGCGGCGAGGCGCTTTTCCCCATCCTCATGGCGATGCAGCAATGGGGCGACAAATGGGTGTATGGCGATGACGGGCTTCCGCTGGAAGTCTATGACGCCCGGACCGGCGAACAGCTCGCACCGATGAGTGTGGCCAATCAGAGCGGCGAGGAAGTCACCCATCGGGACATCGCCGGGCGTGACCCGCGCGGACCTTCCATTCGCGAAGCCGGCTAGCCCCTTGGGGCAGACCCGGTCAGCACACGCCTGACCCCCGTTTCCGGATCTGACGGCGACCCAATCGCTGACGGTGACTGTAGCTGTGCGAGCCTCAGCGCGGTGCAGCGCCCGTCGGCGAGCCCGACTACGAGCCCGTCTGCGTTCCTGACGGCGCTGCCAGCATCCCCTTTCACGCGAAATTCTCGGACACATGTATTGAGACAGGCGAATTCGCCGCCTATGGTCATACCGAGTGCTGGAAACGGCGATCCTGCCGCAATCAATCAACCGCACCGACCAGGGGAATACATCATGCTGATCAGTTCACTTCTTCTCGCCACCGCGCTGCAAGCCTCGCCGGTCGACACGCTTGTCGCCAATGCGCTGGAAGTTTCCACGGCTCAGGGCAGCTACACCACCTATTTCAATGCTGACGGGACCTACACCACGAATATCGGAATTTCCGGCACCTGGTGGGTTGATGGCAATGAACTTTGCTTCGAACGCAGCACGGGCGAAGGCGGGTGCGCGCCGCTCGGTGAGGCCGAGGCAGTCGGCGCCAGCTGGTCCGGTGTCAATGCCGCCACCGGTGAAACGGTGACCTACACCATTGTGACGCGCGACTAGGCTGACGGGTGCAGACGGGCGGGCCCTGCCCCGTCCGTCAATCCTCCACGGGCACGGCTTCGCCGCGATCGACCAGGAACCACTCCGTACCGGGATAGCGCCGCTCGATCGTCCAGCCATAACTCCCGTCGGCATTATGGGTGGTCCGCGTGCGCGCGTCGAACGCGCCGAAGCCATCTTCACCGGTAAACTCTGACCCATGCCCGTCCGCCAGGAAGCGCACGGCCTGACGCGTGACCGCCCACTCGCCGCGTGCCGCCGCAAACCAGTGTTGCACAACTTCCCCGGTTTCCGGGTCCAGGATGCGGGTCAGTTCACCGAAGAAGGCGCCGTCCTCCGCGTCGCGCCAGACTGTGCGAACCCCTTGCCCGCCCAGGGCCGGCCGGGTGTCGACGGTAAAATGAAGCTCGGCCATCTCGCCGGGACCGCTCACAACCCGATTGATGACAGCAAACCGACCAAGCTCGGGGGCGAGTCGATCGGCCAGTGACGGCGTCATCCTCGCGGCCTGCGACCCCGAATCATCATCCCAACCCCAAGCGCCCCCCGAGGCGAAAGCGAGCGTTGCACTGGCCAGCAATGTCTTGATCATGATCCGCATCCTGTTGGTTCAGATGCGTGGGAGTGTGGCCCCGCGCAGCGACGCATACCACCGGTGCGCGCCGCTGCTGGGACGAATGGCCCAATCTAATTGCCGAATGAGCCCGCAGCCCCCGGGAAGACCACCGGCGTTTCGGACCCGTCCAGCGCAACCGCCGAGACGCCGAAGAAATAATTGTCGATCACGACATTCTCCAGCGTGTAGCTGTCGGTCCGACCGACGAAGCGGCTCCACTGCCATTGCGGCTGGTCGGTCAGGCGCCAATAAATGCGATAACCGGACAGGTTCTCCGCGCCCACGCCCTCGGCCATGTTCCAGCTGAGCGTTGTCGATGGCTGAACCGCGCCCTCAATACTGACTTCGGAGGGGAATGGCGGAGCCCCGGCCATCTGGGCCAGAACTGCTACGTTGAGCGCGGTCAGACGCGCAGCATGGTCGAAATCGACGCCGTCAATCGTGTCACCGTAAGGACGGCCGTCTTCGGCACGCAGATCCTGATGCTGGCGATCATAATGCTCATTGGTCTCCATGATCCGGACAGCGGGATAACCGACGGCATTGAAGGGGCGGTGATGACCGCCACGGGCGAAACGGTCGAGCCGATAGACCATCATCACATCGAGATTGGGGATGTACTGGTCAGCCGTGCGGTCAACGAAACGGGCCAGATTGCGCGACGCACTGTCGACTTCTCCACCCCGGAATCGGCGGTCCGTGGCTTCATCCGGCGTTTCAACGGCCCGCGTGCCTTCGGAGAAAACACGCGCCGTGGTGTTGTTGATGACGCCATTGATGCCGGCGATATTGCCGATCATGTCGTTATTGAGCACGCCCTTGATCCGCCAACCATTCTCGATGGCGTGGGCGGCCACGATCTGACCGCCGAACAGGCCCTGCTCCTCACCGGACAGGCCGGCATAGATGATGGAACCGTCAAACTCGTGCTGGCTGAGCACGCGCGCGGCCTCGATGGCGCCGGCCATGCCGGACGCATTGTCATTGGCCCCCGGACTGTCCGATGTGCCGTCGAGCGGATCGGTGACCCGGCTGTCGATATCGCCGGACACCACAACATAGCGATCGGGATCGATACGCCCTCGCTGGATGGCGATCACGGACACGACCTCCGTCGGCTCGGGAATACGCCTGGCCCCGGAAATCGTGTCCGAGATATACATCACCTCCAGGCAGCCACCACAGTCCGCAGAGATTCGCTCGAACTCGTCAAAGATCCAGCGCCGGGCCGCGCCGATTCCGCGCGTGTCACTCTCCGTTTCGGACAGGGTGTGGCGCGTGCCGAATTCGGCCAGCGTGCGGATGTCTGCCTCGATCCGATCGGCTGACACTGCGGCGACATAGTCATGGACGGCGAGGACTTCCGCCGGCGGCGCATGCTCCTGGGCCAGGGCTGGAGCGGCAATCAATGCCGACAGGGCGACTGCGGTAACGAGTTTCATATGTCCCTCCCCCGGGATTGGGTACTAGCTGGGCTAGATGATGAGCCGACGGCTCGCGTGGTCAAGCGTAGAACCTGTGGAAAGGAATGCCCGCCCCGCGCCTTTTCGACTGGTTGGGTGCGCCGCGATTTGTATAATCTACCTTCAGTTGCGTCGTGGGGGAGTCGTTGTGGTTGATGAATTTTCTGGAGGGCCGGAAACGGCTTCCGGGACGGTTGAGACTGACGCCAAAGTCGCCAGACCGATCGCCGCCCGCTGGACATGGTTCCGTATCCTGTTCGTCGCATTCCTGATCACGAGCGGAGCAATGATCGCGTCCAACCTTCATGCTGCTGTCGTGGTTCCGGCGCTGTTTGCAACCGACGCGCCGGACGCCTTTCTCCTCACCCAGGCCCATATCGTCGATTATGGTCAGGTCGGCACCAGCATCGCCTTCCTCGTCAGCTATTTCGGCTGCGCGATCGCCTATGCCTGTTTCATGGCGCGATCGATTTACAATGCGCGCCTGCGCTATCCTGACCAGGTCAAGATGAGCCCGCACGGCTATTGGCTCTGGCACATTGTGCCGATCGCCAGCCTCTACAAGCCGGTCAATGGCATGGTGGAGGTCTGGCACGCGCTCCATCCCGGCGGAGAAGGCCCGACAACCCCGCTCATTCCTCTGTGGTGGGGGTTCTGGGTCGTCGGCTCGTTGGTCGGTCTTGGGGATCGCCTTTTCCCGGCGAGCCAGATCGACTTCATGCTCAGCCCCGGCTCGGTGGACGCCTATGTCAGCTATCAGCTCTACGGCAGCGCCCTGGCCGTCATTGTAGGCTTGTCCGCCTTCTTCCTCCTGCGCCTGGCTGGCCAGCTGAAGGAATTGCAGTTGGTCCAGCCGGCCGAAATCTTCGCCTGATCCGGCCACGCCAGACGACCAGAAACACCCGACATCCGCGTACCGGCGGCCCCCGATGAATATGATTGACGCTGTCAGAAGCCTTTTCGAATTCTATGCAACTTCAACGGACGCGCCCGCCGCGCCGAGTATGGGTAGTGTTGGCTCGCCTGGATCCTGCTCACCTTTGTGCTGATTATTCCGATGGTCGCCACCTCGCCTGACACGAGCGATACCGGGGCCACGGTTTCGGCGATCCTGATCGCTGTCGGGGCAATCGGAGCATTGCTCCCGGCCATCGCTGTCACGGTGCGGCGCCTGCACGACAGTGACAAGACAGGCTGGCTCTACCTGCTGGGCCCCATCCCCTCTATCGGTGGACTGATCCTTTTCGTCATGATGCTGTTGCCCGGCCCGCCGGGCGAAAACCAGTATGGGGGTGACCCCAAGGAAGTTGTCTTGGGCGACGTCGTTGCCTGATCCCGCGAAGCGCGGTCGAGCATGAAAAGGGCGCGACCAGCTGGTCGCGCCCTTCTTGCATCCCGGTTCAGGCATTTAACCCAGTCAGGGCACAAGGATGACCTTGCCGATCGCCTTGCGACCGGACAGGGCATTGAAGCCCTCCAGGAAATCCTCGAGCTTGTAGGTCCCGGCGACGTGCGGCTTGATCTTGCCGGCTTCGAACATCTCGAACAGCTCGTCCATGTTCTGTTTGTGCCCCCCCGGCACGGACCCGGCCCAGGCGCCCCAGAACACGCCGACAACGCTGGCCATTTTCAAAAGCGGCAGATTGAGCGGGAGTTTGGGGATGTCGCCGGCGGCAAAGCCGATCACCAGGTGACGGCCGCCAGGCGCGATGCCGCGGAAGGCCGTTTCGGCGTAGTCGCCACCGACCGGGTCATAGATCACGTCGACACCCTTGCCGCCGGTCAATTCCTTGATCCGGGCCTTGAGGTCCTCGGTCGAGTAATTGATCAGCTCATCGGCGCCATGTTCCTTGCAGACTGCCAGCTTCTCATCACTCGAGGCCGCAGCAATCACTTTGGCACCCATCGCCTTGCCCAGCTCGACCGTGGCCAATCCGACACCGCCGGCGGCACCCAGCACAAGCAGGCTCTCACCCGGCTTGAGCAAGGCGCGCTGCTTGAGCGCATGGTAGGAGGTGCCATAGACAATCGTCAGACCGGCCGCCGCGTCATAGGGCATGGAATCCGGGATTGGCGTCACCGCTGCAGCCGGAACCACTGCCTGTTCGGCAAAGGCCCCAACGGGCGTGTTGAACAGAACCTTGTCGCCGACCGCGAGCGTGTCGACGCCCTCGCCCAGCTCGGCGATCACACCCGCGCCCTCCGTGCCCGGCACGAAAGGAAGCGGCGGCTTGAACTGGTATTGCCCGCGCACACAGAGCAGGTCAGGGAAATTCAGCCCTCCAGCCTTCACATCGATACGGACATGACCCGGCTGGATGGCCGGGGCCTCGATGGTCTCGACGACGAGCTGGTCCTCGGGACCGAATTCCTTGCAGATAAGCGCTTTCATGATTTTGGCGTCTCCTGTTGTGGGGGTCAGCCCAGTTTCACGCCCGCATGGGCCGCTGCCTTGGTGAGGAATTTGATCGTCTGCTCGCCACCGGCCTTCAACTCTTTCTGGCCCGCCTCATCGGCGATTTCCGCAAAACGTGCTGCGACATTCTCCGGCGTCTGCTGTTCTGGTGGCAGGTAAATGCCGTCGGTCTCGTGAATCTTGGTGACGGCATAGCCGCCCGCTCCGGCGCACAGGATCGTGCGGCTCGGTCCGTCTTCACTGACCAGATAGACAAGACCCGTGGACACTGATTCCGGGGTCATCAGATCCAGCGCAGCCGGCGGAAGAAGGCCTTCCGTCATGCGCGTCGCAGCGGTCGGCGAGAGGGCGTTCACACGAATATTATACTTCGCGCCTTCCAGATGGAGCGTGTTCATCAGCCCGACCAGACCGAACTTGGCGGCGCCGTAATTGGACTGCCCGAAATTGCCATACATGCCCGAGGATGAGGTGGTCATGGCGATGCGGCCATACTCCTGCTCGCGCATGATGTCCCAGACGGCCTTGGTGCAAACCGCCGACCCGTTCAGGTGGACATCGACCACGGCGCGGAAATCATCCAGCTCCATCTTGGCGAAGGACTTGTCGCGCAAAATGCCGGCATTATTGACCAGGATGTCGACCCGGCCCCATTTGTCCATGGCTTGCTTGACCATGTCGGCGACTTCATCGGCCCTGGTGACATTGGCCCGATGGGAGATCGCCTCCCCGCCAGCGTCCCGGATTTCCGCGGCGACATCTTCCGCGGCCGAACCCGACCCGGTGCCGTCCAGCGAGCCACCCAGATCATTGATGACCAGCTTGGCGCCCCGCGATGCCAGCGCCAGCGCATGGGTCCGACCCAGGCCCTGACCGGATCCGGTGACAATAGCGACGCGGCCGTCGAAACGAAGTTCACTCATAACGTCTCAATTCCTTGCTTGATTTGCGGTCCGGTCAGCCGAGGACCTGGAGGGTAAGCCATTGCGCCATCAGCGCCGGCTTGTCCTCGCCCTCGATCTCAACCATCACCTCATATTTGAGCATCCACTGGCCCGGATTGCGTTCCACCGCATCGGCCAGCGTGAAGCGACCACGAACACGCTTTCCGGCCCGTACGGGTGTCAGGAAGCGGACTTTCTCGAAGCCGTAATTGATCCCCATGACAATGCCGTCGATGACGACCGTCGTGCCTGCCGCCATCGAGGACAGCATGGACAGGGTCAGAAAACCGTGTGCGATTGTGCCACCAAAAGGCGTTTCCTTGGCGGCACGCTCGGGATCGATATGGATGAATTGATGATCATCCGTGACATCGGCAAAAGTGTTGATCTGATCCTGGCTGATCTCGGTCCAGTCGGACACACCGATCACGGTCCCGACCGCAGCCGCAATTTCGTCCTTGCTCAGTATCGGCATCAGCCCGTCTCCCCATCTTTCAAAAGCATTTTGCGAAGACCCGGCTTGTCGATCTTGCTGGTTCCACCACGTGGCAAGGCCTGGTCCATCCGCCAGACCTGCTCGGGAATCTTGAATGGCGCCAGATGCGGTTTGAGGAAGGCCTTGAGGTCTTCATCGGACAGGCTCGCCCCGTCGCGCAGCAAGATCGCCGCACCGACGCGTTCGCCAAGTCGCTCATCAGGAATGCCGATAACCGCAGCTTCGAGAATATCGGGATGGTGGGCCAGAGCGCCCTCCACTTCCAGACAGCTGATATTCTCGCCACCGCGCAGGAGCATGTCCTTGATCCGATCGACGATGAAAAGAAAGCCGTCCTCGTCAATGATGCCGACATCCCCGGTCTTGAACCAGCGATCCTCGGTCAGCACGTCAGCGGTGGCTTCGGGCTGGTTGAGATAGCCCCGGAAAACGCCGGGCGACCGGATCCACACCTCGCCCGGCTCGCCGGTCGGTGTTTCCTCGCCATTTTCATCGACCGTCTTGATGAAGGTGACGGCCGGCAGTGGCGCGCCGCAGGAGCCGGGCTTGGCCTGATACTCGGCCAATCCGTTATACGTACCCAGCGCATTGGTTTCAGTCAGGCCATAGCCCGAGGAGGACCAGGCCTGCGGGAACACGTCATTGATCTTCTCGACATGCGCCTCGGGGCGCTTGGCGCCTCCCGTTCCCATGGACTGCAGCGTCTCCAGGACCTCGCCCCGACGCTCGGCCTCCAGGGTCAGCTCATGCGACATCGTTGGCACGCCCACCATGTCGGTCAGCTTCTCCGCCTGGATGAGATCGACCGCATCGCCGGCATCCCATTTACGCATCAGCGCCATCTTGCGTCCGGCGAAGACCGACAGCATGAAGACGGCGTGCGATCCGGTACAATGAAAGAGCGGCAGACAGACCAGAACACCGGGATCGCCATCAACGAATTCATCATTGCCATTGGCAAGTTTGAGCGCTGCACCCAGAAGGGCAAAGGACAGGATAGTCGTCACCGCCCCGCGATGGGTCAGGACAGCGCCCTTTGGTTTCCCAGTCGAGCCCGATGTGTAGAAAATCGCGAAATCGCTATCGGTCTCGATGACCAGTTCCGGCGGAGCCTTGCCGGCGCCGGCGGCGACCATGCGATCAAAGGTGTCAGCGACCCCGTCGATCTCGTCGCGCCCGGAGATGAGCGTCAGGCCAAGGCGACCGGCATGCGGACGAATACGCTCGATCTGGCGCGCTCCGGCGATCACGATCTTGGCGCCGCAATCCTCCAGGCCGAAAGCCATTTCCTCGCTCGTCCACCAGCCATTGAGCGGCACGATGACACCGCCCGCCGCGATGACGCCGAGGAAGCACGCCATCCATTCCGGGCAATTGCGCATCGCCAGCGCCACACGTGTGCCCGGCCTGACCCGATGATGGTCAATCAGCGCATTGGCGACCGCAACCGAACGCGCTGCCAGATCGGCGAAGGACCAGCGCTGGTCCTCGAAGACGACCGCAGTCTTGTCGCCATGCTCCATTGCCTTGAGCAAAAGAAAGCGCAGATCGGCTGGCGCGTTGACATAGGCTTTCTGACGCACGCCCAAAACGTCCGTCTCGGCGACATTGAGCACCTCTTCCGCCTCGGTGACCTGGCGGGCGATCTGCTCGAGAAGGGCCCGCGGCGGGGCTGGTTTACGCTCGGCCATGCTCAGACCTCATTGGCGTATGGCTTGAGTTCCTTGCGACCGATGACCATGCGGTGCACGGCATCGGGACCATCGGCAAAGCGCAGCGTGCGAAGACCGGTCCACATGGCCGCCAGCGGCGTGTCCTGGGAGACGCCGGTTCCGCCATGCATCTGCATCGCCTCGTCCACCGTTTCCAGCGCCACGCGCGGCGCGACAACCTTGATCTGCGAGATCCACGGCGCAGCGGCGCGCGGATCGCCCTGATCCATCATCCACGCCGCTTTCAGACAAAGAAGCCGGGCCTGCTCGATCGCCATGCGGCGCTCGGCAATGATGTCATAATTGGCACCCAACTTGGCCAGGGGCTTTCCGAAAGCGGTCCGCGTCAAAGAGCGACGGCACATCAGTTCGAGGGCCCGCTCGGCCTGACCAATCGCCCGCATGCAGTGATGGATACGGCCCGGCCCGAGACGTCCCTGGGAAATCTCGAAGCCGCGACCGCGGCCGAGGATGAGACAATCCTTGGGCACACGCACATCGGTGAAACGGATATGCATGTGGCCGTGAGGCGCGTCATCATGACCGAAGACGGTCATCGGGCGCAGGATTTCGATGCCCGGAAGGTCGGACGGAATGAGGAATTGCGAGTGACGACCATGACGCGGGGCGTCATCCCCCTCGGTCCGGGTCATCAGGACATAGACGGCGCAGCGGGGATCACCGGCACCGGACGCCCAGTATTTCTCGCCATTGAGCACCCATTCATCGCCGTCCTCGACAGCGGAAAAGGCGATATTGGTGGCGTCCGAGGATGCGACGTCCGGCTCGGTCATCAGATAGGCCGAGCGCATTTTGCCCTCGAGCAGCGGCTCGAGATATTTCTTCTTCTGCTCGGCATTTCCGTAGCGCTCGATGACTTCCATATTGCCGGTATCCGGCGCGGAGCAGTTGAACGTTTCGGCGGCCAGGTGTGACCAGCCCATCTCTTCCGCGAGGAAGGCATATTCGACCGTCGACAGGCCATAGCCGCGGTCCGACCCGGTGAGCCAGAAATTCCACAGGCCGCGCTTGCGGGCCTCCGCCTTGAGGCTTTCCAGGATCTCGGTCTGGCGGTCGGTGAAGGCAAACCGGTCGCCGCTCTTGCCGATCTCGGCGTGATACTCTGCCTCCAGCGGCATGACGACGTCACGCACCATGGCGCGAACCTGCTCAATGAGCGGTTTGACCCGCTCTGAAACACCGAGATCCATGTCTCTCCCCTTTGATCTTTTAATCGTTGTTACTGTTCTTCGAATTCCGGCCGACCGGACGCGTGTCTAAACAGGGCGGCCGCGAGCGCCGACCATCATGCGGCGAAACTTGCGCATCCCGCCGAGCCAGCGATCACGCTCATTCGCGCGCGCCCGCTCATACGCCGGGACGTTTTCATGTGGCAGCGCCAGGAAGCGCTTTTCCGCGATCGCCGCGATTGTCTCGGCCGCGACATCAAGCGGCTCGACGACCCCATCAGCCCCGGCAATGCCGCCATCCTCGCTGCCGCCAAGCATATCCGTCCGCACGGCCTGTGGACACACACACACGACCTGAAGGCCTTCATCGCCGTGAGCGATGGCCATGCTCTCCGCGAAGGAAACGGCTGCATGCTTGGACGCAGTATAAGAGGAGGCACCGATCTGGGCCAGCAATCCCGCCGCCGAGGCGACGACCACGAAAACCCCGCCTCCGCGCAGCTTCATGCGTGGCCAAACCTGGCGGGCGCCGCGAACCGCACCCATCACATTGACCTCGAAACTGTCGTGCCAGGCCTGGTCATCGGCACCGGCCGCATCCCAACTCGGCTCATCGGTCCGCAATATGCCGGCATTGGACACATAGACATCGATCGGGCCCAACTCGGCCTCGGCCTTGTCGAGAAACGCGCCGATCTCCGCTTCCCGCGTGACATCGACCTTCATGCCGATACCGCCAAACTTCGCCGCGGCCTCTTCCGCGCCGGCCAGATCAGCCAGGGCGATCTTCGCACCCTGGGCATGGAAAGCCTGCGCCATGGCCAGGCCAATCCCGCGCGCGCCGCCGGTGATCGCGACCACCTTGCCTTGGTAATCCATCCGTATCTCCTTCGCCCAGTTCGCGTCGCTGATCAGTAATTCCGCATCCGCGCGAATTTCTCGGCGTGGTAATTGGCGTCGCCGTAGAGGGCTTCCGCCACGCGGACCCGCTTCATGAAGAAGCCGATATCGAATTCATCCGTCATCCCCATTCCGCCGTGCATCTGCACACCTTCCTGGGCGGCGAGCTGCGCGACCTGGCCGAGCTTGGCCTTGGCTGCCGACACCATCATGGCCGCATGATCAGGCGCGGCATCCAGTGTCTGGAGCGCCTTGAGCACAATCGACTTGCCCAACTCGACCTCGGAATAGAGATGCGCTGCCCGATGCTGCAGCGCCTGGAAGGTGCCAATGATCTGGCCGAATTGCTTGCGCTCCTTGATATAGCCAACCGTGCTCTCAAGGCATTGCTGGGCCGAGCCCGACATTTCCGCAGACAGGCCGGCGCGGCCGGCATCAAGTACAGCTTCAAGTGCCTTGAGCCCGCCATCGACCTCACCGAGTACCGCGTCTGCGGTCACCTCCACCGCGTCGAGGGTAACGGTCGCGATATTGCGGCTGTCGACCGTCTTGATGCGCTCCACCGTCAACCCGGCCGCATCGATCGGCACGAGGAAAAGCGAGACACCTTCGGCGTCCGCTTCGCTTCCGGCAGTCCGCGCCGAGACAATCATCATGTCAGCGACATGACCCTCAGCGACAAAGCTCTTGCGCCCGGACAGTTTGAATCCATTCCCCGAGCGTTCCGCCTTTGTGGTGACGCTGGACGGGTTGTGCTTGCGGCCTTCGTCAACCGCGACGGCCGTGATGGCCTCGCCCGCCGCAATGCGCGGCAGCCATTCCGACTTTTGCCCGTTGGAGCCAAAGCGGGTAAGCGCCGTCGCGCCCATGATCGCGGTCGACAGGAAGGGCGACGCCGTCAGCGTGCGCCCCATCTCCTCGGCAATGACGCCGGCGGCAACATGGCCCATCTCCACCCCGCCCTGGTCTTCCGGCACGAGGACGCTGGTCCAGCCCATCTCAGCCATAGCGGCCCAGGTCTTGCGGTCAAACCCGTCTGCGGACTCCGAGTCCCGCAACTTGCGTATCTGTGCGATCGGCGCACTGTCCGCGAGAAATCCGCGGGCGGCATCCTTGAGCATGCCGGCTTCTTCATTGAGCACCATGGCCATGATGGTCTCTCCCCTGTGGTGCGGCGCCTAGGCCGACGGCAATTCGAGAATGCGCTTGGAAATGATGTTGAGCTGGACCTCGGACGTTCCGCCCTCGATCGAATTGCCCTTGGTCCGAAGCCAATTGGCCGCGACATCATCATCCGCGCCCCATTCGAGACCGTCCTGGCCGGCCGAATCCATCATCAGTTCGAGGCGGCGCTTGTTGAGTTCGGTGCCATAGTATTTGAGCACCGAGGAATTGGCCCCCATGCCCTGCCCGGCCTTCGCCTCATCCGTGACGCGCTCCATCGTCGACATGAAGGCGAGTCCGTCGATCTCCATCCGCACCACATCGGTGCGCAGGATTGGATCCGCGAGGCGACCGCTCTCATCCTTGCCCAGCATCTGCACGGCGACATCACCGGCCGGCCGCATTGCGCCAGAGCCCATGCCGCCAATCATTTCGCGCTCATGGGTGAGCAGGTATTTGGCCACGCTCCAGCCCTTGTTGAGCTCGCCGATCACATTGTGCTTGTGTGCCTTGGCGTCGTCGAAGAACGTCTCGCAGAATGGCGATTTCCCCGAGATCAGCTTGATTGGCTTGGTGGTGACCCCAGGCTGGTCCATGTCGACCAGGATGAAGGAAATACCTTCATGCTTCTTGGCCTCGAAATCCGTACGGACGAGCGCGAAGATCCAGTCGGCCTGATCGGCATAGGAGGTCCAGATCTTCTGGCCATTGATCAGATAGTGATCGCCCTTGTCCTCGCACTTGGTCATCAGCGCCGCGAGGTCGGAGCCCGCATTCGGTTCGGAATAGCCCTGCGCCCAGCGGATCTCGCCGCGAGCGATCCGGGGCAGATGCTCGAGTTTCTGCTCGTGGGTGCCGTATTTCAGCAGCGCCGGCCCAAGCATCCAGATACCAAAGGATTGCAGCGGGGAGCGCGCCTTGATGGTCCGCATCTCGGCGCGCAGGACCTTGGCTTCCTCCTTGGAAAGACCGCCGCCGCCATACTCGGTCGGCCATTCCGGAACGGTCCAGCCCTTGGCGGCCATTCGCTCCAGCCACAGTAATTGCGGTTCGGAGTATTGGCCCTTCTTGCCACCCCAGACAGCGTCAGCCTCGCTCTCCATCGGCCGGCGCATTTCTTCGGGACAATTGGCGTTCAGCCAGTCCCGGACTTCTTCGCGGAAGCTTTCCAGATCGGACATGATCTCCCCTTTATCGACATTATCGAGCATTCGGTATGATGCACTTGCGAAGACGCTAGCGCCGAACCGGGGGCAGGTCCATGGCCGAAAGCGGCAATTTCAGTGAAATTCCGGCATACATGCGCGCATGAAAAAGCCCCGGTCCGAGGACCGGGGCTTTGAAGGCAGGGTGCGGTCGTGATGCCGCGCAGATCACGCAAATTGCGGCGCGATCTCGAGATTTTTGGCCAGGCCGAGGCGGCGCATCACCAGGAGCGCCGTGCCGTTATAGTCAACGACCCGGTTCCAGAAGCCCTTTTTGGGCAGGTGGAGCGCCGAACGCGGGAAATCGTGATGGTGATCATGCAAGGCTTCGCCGCCGGTCAGCAGGGCAAGCACATAGTCGAACCATTTCGGCGTTTTCATATGCCCGAATACGTTCACACCAAGCGTCGTGGCGTGAAACTGGAGGCCGCGACCAATGATCACACTGGCATGAATCAGGGCCGTCAGGATCAGCGAACCACCGCTCAACGCGACTGCGGCATAGATGATGGCGGGAATCACCAGATGCATCACCAGCGAGAGCGTGATGTGGAACTTGTCGGCAAAACGAACAACCGGATTTTCCTTCAGCCACATCGGCATCGGGCGGGCCAGATCCTTTTCGTCGCGCCACAGGATCCAGCCGACCCAGGCCCAGACCTTGGACTCGAGCGGATTGTGCGGATCGCCCGGCTTGTCGGCGAAACGATGATGCTGGGAATGGTAGTTCACCCAATCCTTCAACGTGCCCTGCATCGCGAGGATGCAATTGATCATGATGATGACCTGACCCGGCCATTTGATCTCGCCGGCCCGGTGCTGCCAGATCCGGTGGAGCGGGCCGATTCCCATATTGCACAGGAAAATGGTCAGAGCGGTCACACCGAGGCAAAGCGGGGCGTACCACCAGCGCAAGGTGAGGCCGCTCAGGGCGAGGCCGAGGACGATCATGGTCGTAATCAGGGCCAGGCCCAGGGCCGGGTATATGATCGCAGAAAAGGCACTCGCCCAGTTTAGCGTCCGCCAGGATTTGAGGATGGCTTCGGAGCGCGCAAGGATGCGGGATTCAAGGGTCATGGATGGCCACTCGCAATAAGAACAAAAGAACCGGTACGGAACTGGCGCCGAGTTTCAGCTGCCCCGCTCCGGTCGTCAAACACCTTATGTATGGACTCGCCTCAGTCATCACCGCCAGTCATAAGCGAATAGCGGTCGACCGGCTTCTTCGGTAAGGAAATGGTAAAGCACGCACCTTCGCCCGGCCGGCCCTCACCGCGAATCGTTCCGCCATGCCGCTCGACAATCCGGTGGCACAGGGCCAGCCCGACGCCGGTCCCCGGATAGGCATCGCGGCTGTGCAGGCGGCGGAAGACTTCGAATATGCGTTCGGCATGGTCAGGCGCGAAACCGATACCATTGTCAGTGATGGTGAGGTCGCAGTCCGCGCCAGAATCGTCGATCGCGATGATGATGTGAGGCGCCCGGTCTTCAGCCCGGTATTTCAGGGCATTCCCGACCAGATTGACGAACAGCTGGCGCAGCAGGACCCGGTCACCCATGACATGCGCATCCTCGGGCCACTCCAGACGACCGCCAAAGTCTCGGATCGCAAACTCCAGGTGTTCGACAACCTCACCCATCAACTCGCCAATCGCGACCCGTTCGAGCTTCAAGGGCACATGGGAGGAGCGCGAGTATTGCAGCAGGTCATGGATCAGTTGCTGCATGCGCTGGGCTGCATCCACCATGGTGTTGACCATGCTGCTGCCGCGCGCGTCCAGCGCGTCGTCATAATCGCGCAGAACCAGCTCGCCGAAAGCCGAAACCTTGCGCAAGGGCTCCTGCAGGTCATGCGAAGCGGCTGATGCAAAATGCTCCAGCTCTGTATTGGAGCGCCTCAACTCGGCCGTCTGTTGTCGCAGCCTTTGCTCATTGGCGCGCTGGAGCGTGACATCCTGGATGACCCCGAAAAAGCGGGACTTCTCACATTGCTTTCCCTTGAGCGCCTGAACCCAAAGCTGGATCACCCGAACCGAACCGTCGTCGGCACGGGTAAAGCGCAGAACGCGGGAAGTCAGGCTGCCGCTTTTCAGGGCCTGCCGAACCAATTGATTCGCATCGTCGCGATCATCTCGGTGAACCCGCTCGAACAGGGCTTCCAGAGAAAGTTCAAACGTTGTCCGGTCCAGGCCGAGAATGGAAAACGCCTCGTCGCTCGCCATGCCGCGCCGGGCCACGGGATCGATGTCGATATAGCCGACCTCTGCCGCCTCGCCCGCCATTTCCATCATGCGCAGGCGGTCACTGGCCCGCGTTTCGGCATTCTTGCGTTCGGTGATGTCGTCGATGGAACCCGCCATCCGCATGGCCTGGCCATTGGCCTTCCATTCCGCCTGACCGCGCGCGCGGACCCAGAAATAATGGCCGCTCTCATGCCGCAGGCGATATTCAATATCATAGGGCTTTTTCTGAGCCAGATGATCATTGATGGCGCCGATCACACGGTCTCGATCCTCCGGATGAAGACGATTCGCGAAATCATCGAAACAGGGCTTGAAGTCCCGATCGGTGATCCCGACGAGATCGAGGAATCGCGGCGACCAATCCACCGAGTTGGTCCGCATTTCCCATAGCCACAGGCCAACCGCGGCACCTGTCACCGCGAGCGAAAGGCGCCAATCCGCTTCGCGCAGTGCGAGATGATGGCTGATCAGGGCGCCGGCGGTCTCGAAGACGGTTATCTCGGCGTTTGAAAAAGCGCGTTCCCTTTGGTCCTGCGCCGTCAAATTCAATGTTCCATAGACTTCCCCGTCAACGAATAGCCGGACCCCTATATAGGTTTCCAGGGCCAGCTCGCGATAGCAGGGATGGTCTGCGTAGATACTGTTGGCGGCCAGGTGAACATAGAGGGGTCGCTCAAGCGAAATCACCCGTTCACAATAGGTTTGTGGCAACTCGAAGGTCTGGCCAACGGCCACCTCGCCGCTTTCATCGCGCACGAATTCGACTTCATAGAGGTCCCCATCGATGCGTGAAATGATGGCAAGGGGAAGTTGGAAATACGCGGCAACCACGTCCAGCAATGCGCTGATACACGCCTCGTGCCCTCCCTCTCCTTCCGAACTGGTTTTCACCAGTTTCAGGAGGGTCCTCTGCGCATGCGCATCATGCGCTGCACGATCCTGAGTGATCGGCTGATCCATGCGGTTCAAACACCAGCCGACTCCCCAAACAAGCCAACCGGTCTCACCTCGCCCAAGGCTGGGACGTTAACTGTGCCGCCCACCGCGGACAAGCAACCTCAAGGAGCAAGAAAGGTCGATAAGCCAAGAAAAACTGGGATGTTTATCGTTTCTCGGGATGGACGGGCGCCATTTCTTACGCTTTCGTAAGGATACTAGCTATTCGATTCATCGCTGGGGAGCTGTTGATGAGAACGAGAGCAATAATTCTGGGGAGCGCAGTCACCGCTGCGCTTGTTGTCGCGAACTTCCTGCCGAGTGTCGGCAGTGCCGTCGCGGAGCGCACGCAGATTCCGGACCATGTTTACGAAGAGGCCGAGCGTCAGCTTGATGTCTTCGTCACCTGGGCTCGCAATGACGCCGCCGTTCCGGACATGGGCAATCCCGAAACTCCGGCCTCCTGAGGCTAGAAGCGGTTAACGGGGCGGCACGCTTCAGGGTGTGCCGCTGTCCGTTTGCGCCGCCGCTCGAGCGGCGCTGATGCGGGCCTCGACCATGCCGCGATAGGCGGCATTCGGTTCGGCGCTGTCCAGAATGCCCTGCCAGGCTTCCAGCGCTTCTGATTCCTCACCGTCCTGATAGCGCGCCTCTGCCATGAAGAAGCGTGCCCGGACATCGTCCGGATCGACATCAAGCGCCCGTGCGAACGCTTCCCGTGCGGCCGGAGTCATGTCGCCCCCGGCTTCGAACAGCCGTGCCTGTCCCAGCGAGGAAAAGAGGAAGGCCGAAGCCGGCTCCCAATCAATCGCATTCTCGAATGCGTCTGCCGCGACGCTGTAGCGCCCGATCTGCATATTGGCCTGGCCAAGCACGGCCCAGCCTTGCGGGTCGTCAGGATTTACCTCGAGATTGGCGCGCAGATTTGCCAGCTCGGCCATGATGGCCTGCGCTTCTTCAGGCAGTTCCGGAGCCCGGGCCGGCTCCATGCCGACGAGAAAGGGGCTCCCCAGCATCATGTAGAGCGACACCGCGGCGATCGCCGCAACGCCCGACCCGGCAACCAGGCCCTGGCGCAGACGGGCTGAAGCGCGCGCGTCACGACGCGTACTGGATGAGGCTGCGACCTGACTCATGCGGCGGCGGATATCCAGCTCCGCCTGGCGAGCCGCCTCGGCATCGATAAAGCCAAGCTCACGATCCCGCGCAAGCTCGGCCAGCTGTCCGGCAAACACACCCTGCCCGTCAGCCACCTGCTCCTTCACCCCGCGCAAGACAGGCAGGACCAGAACCAGGACGACCAGACTGGCGATCGCGGCAATCAGAATCCAGATCATGACTGCCCCTCCTCCTCACGCAGACGGGCCAACTCGGCCTCGTCTTCGGCATCCATGCCTGTCCCGGTTCGCTGTGCCTGTCGGCGCACGAAACTGACGAGCAAGGCGCCGCCGCCAATCAGCGCGATAAAGGGCAGCAGCCAGAGAAACAACGTATTGGCCTGCAGCGGCGGCGTCATCAGCACATAATCGCCATAACGCTCGCGAACCCATGCCAAGACCTCGGCATTGCTGTCGCCAGCGAGAAGCCGCTGGCGCACCTTGTCACGCATGTCTGCCGCCAGGGCCGCATTGCTCTCGTCAATGCTCTGGCTCTGGCAGACGACGCAGCGCAGGGACCGGTAGAGCGCACGAGCGCGCACTTCGGTGGCGGCATCCGCCATCTGCTCGTCCGGCGGCGGCGACGCGAAGGCCGCCGGCGCGGTGCTCAGGACGACCAGCAGGATCGCCAGGGTGCGAAAAGCGGACATCATTCGGTTTCCAGCGCCTCGATCATCGGCAGCAAGGTGTCGCGCCAGACGGTCTCGTCGATGATGCCGACATGGTGGAAACGGACCTGTCCCTCGCGGTCGATGAGGAAGGTCTCCGGGGCGCCGGTGATGCCCAGTTCAAAGGCCAGGTCGCCGTCCGGATCATCGCCGACGCGCTGATAGGGATTGCCATTGCGCGCGAGCCAGGCGGCCCCGGCGCCCGGTTCATCCCGCCAGTCGACACCATAGATCGGCACCCGCCCCGATCGGCTGATCTGCATCAGCATCGGATGCTCGATTTCGCAAGGCGGACACCAGGTGCCGAAGACATTGACCAGCGCTACCTGACCGTCGAGATCGGTATTGGAGAAGCCCGGCTCGCCCTCCGCAATGGCGGCAAGGTCAAATTCCGGCAGCGGCCGATCGATCATCCGGCTGGGAATAGAAGACGGGTCCTCGCGCAGACCCAGGGCGAAATAGACGCCCATCACGACAAAGACCGCCAGAGGCAGGAAAAGAAAGACGCGATTCATTCCGCCGGCTCCGCGATGACGGGTTTGCCCTTGGGTTTCGCGGCGAGCGCTCGGCGACCGCGGTCCAGGAGCGAGAGCAACCCGCCCAGTCCGAGAACCGCCGACCCGATCCACAGCCAGACCGCGAAGGGGTAGAGATAGACATGGACCGGCCAGCCATGCTCCGGGCTGGGCTGACCGATTGTCACGTAAACATCGCCTGTGGCCCGGGCATGGATCGCCGACTCGGTCGTTGACATGCCGCGCACCGGATACAAGCGTCTCTCAGCCGTCATGTCAGCGACCACTTGCTGCCCCCTCCGGACCGTGAACCCGCCCTGCTCTGCGATATAGTTTGAGCCTTCATATTGCCGGACATCGTCCAGCGTGATCGCAAGCTCGCGGATCTCGAGATGCTCGCCCGGCATCAGAAAGGCACTCGCTTCCTGCTTCCACGCGCTCACACCGGTAATGGCAAAGACGACTATGGCGACCCCGAAATGGGCCACAGCCATCCCCCAGATACCCAGTGGAAGACGCGCCGCGCGCGCCAGTGAGGCGGAGAAGGCGATCTGCCCCAGCTTGAAGCGCTTGGCCAGATCGGTCAGCACGCCCAGCGCGACCCAGATCGCCAGGCCCGTACCCAGCGCCCCTGCAACAAGGCCGCGATCAGCGATCCAGAAAGCCGCAATCGCTCCGGCCAGTGCGGCGATCCCGGCCGGTGCGAGATCCTTGAGAACGGGCATCAGCTTGCCGCGCTTCCAGGCGAGCATGCCGGAGATCGGTACCAGGACCAGCAAGGCGCCGATCATCGGATTGAAAGTTCTATTGTAGAAAGGCGCACCGACCGTGACCGTCTCGTCGCTCACCGTGGTGACAAAGAGCGGGTAGAACGTGCCAAAAAATACCAGCGCACAAGCGGCTGCGAGCACCAGATTATTGACCAGGAGCGTGCTCTCCCGGCTGATCTCGGAGAACAGGCCGGTCGGTTTGAGCAGATTGGCCCGCAGCCCGTAGATCAACAGGGACCCACCGATCAAGGCGATCAAGATGCCCAGGATGAACACGCCGCGCTCCGGATCGACGGCAAAGGCATGAACCGAAGTCAGCAGGCCGGAGCGCACCAGGAAGGTGCCGACCATGGACAGCGCGAAGGTCATCAGGGCAAGCAGGATTGTCCAGGCCTTCAGCGTATCCCGCTTTTCCATCACCCGAAGGGAGTGGATGAAGGCGGTGCCCGCAAGCCATGGCAAGAGAGAGGCGTTCTCGACCGGGTCCCAGGCCCACCAGCCGCCCCAGCCCAGCTCGTAATAGGCCCAGCTGGCGCCCAGTGCGATGCCGATGGTGAGGAAGGTCCAGGCAGCCAACGCCCAGGGGCGAACAATTCGGGCCCAGCGTGCATCGACGCGCCCCTCGATCAGAGCGGCCACAGCAAAGGCAAAGGTGATCGAGAACCCGACATAGCCCGCATAGAGCATGGGCGGATGTGAGGCGAGGCCCGGGTCCTGCAGAAGCGGATTGAGGTCCTGGCCATTCTCCGGCCCGGGCCACAGTCGTGCGAACGGATTGGAGGTAAACAGCAAGAAGGCCGTGAAAGCTGCTGTAATCAGCGACTGGACCGCAAAGGTCAGTGAGATCAATCGGGCTTCAACCGGCTTGGCCGACCAGGCCAGCGCCGCCGTATACCCGGTCAAAATCAGTGACCAGAGCAGCATTGATCCCTCATGATTGCCCCACACGCCGGTCAGCTTGTAGAGGAAGGGCTTGTCGGTATGGGAGTTCTCGGCAACCACAAGCGCCGAAAAATCCGACTGTGCGAACAATACGGTCAGACAGGCAAAGGCCGCCAGCACCAGACCGAATTGCGCCATCGCACCGGTCCGCGCGAAGCCGTGCACCACGGCATCGCCGGTCCGCAGCCCCGCAAAGATGGCCACCGACTGGAAGAGTGCGACCACGAAGGCCAGGATGAGGGCGAACTGCCCGAGTTCTGCAATCATGCCGCCGACTTGTTACGGGATGGCGCCGAGGTCAAGGCGCGAGGTGTCGCAGGCAAGAGCATTGCGGGTCGACAACCGTGACGCGATCCACACGCCCGCATTAAATTATTCCGACAAGTTGTTGCAGTGCGAGGACTTTTTTCGTGGCACCCCCAGATTTGAAGTGTTAGGAATTTCTTAATGGGCAATACAGGCTGCCCATCGTTTCTGGGGGCGTTAGTCGGGCCAGACCCATTCGGGCGGCCGTTTTCCACAACAAGGCGCTAAGCGTGCAGTCATCGATGCCAACATCGGCGTCGGACCTGTCCGCTTGTCCAAAACCAAGTGATCCTGGCCGTGGTGTCCCCAACATCCTGTACAGGCTTGTGAACGAGAGAAAACATCATGCGCGACTTCACCACGCTCGATACGCCCTTCATGGCCCAGGAATTTGGCCTGATGAATTGGTTTGAGGCGGATGGTTCCGGCTTCTCCGCTTCCGGGCGATCGCCGCGGGCCAGGTTCGAGTCGCAGCTCAGCGAAGATGTCGCGCAAAATTACGACATCCACCAGGACGACGACGTTTTCCATGAATATTCGCTTTGCGGCTGTGGCGCAGGACGTGCCGTCGACTTCAGTGCTGAAGGCGCGGAGATTGTCTTTGACGAGGCCGGCAATCCAGTGGACGCGGTACAGGGCACGTCTGTACTGCTGGGCGGCGATGATGGCGTGATCGTCTATTACATCGGCAATACCGGCTACCAGAACCAGTATGGCGTCACCTACAGCACAGGCGCCGACGACATCGGCGAAGTTGACTGGACCGCCGCGGAGATTGCCAGCATCCAGCATGCGTTTGCCGATATCTCTTCGATTGTCGATCTGACCTTCGTGCAGACCTTCGACCCGGCCGAAGCTGATCTCACATTCATCAAGAACGATAATCTGCCCTATCTCGGCTATGCAGCCGGAACGGAAGGCGGCAGCCATTACGACATCGTGATGAACCACACGATCAGCAACCGGGTCCCCGACGGGTTCAACCCGGGCGGTCAGGGATATGAGACCCTCGTACACGAGATCGGCCACGCACTCGGCCTTGGCCACACCCACGATGAGTCCCTCGGCTCGGACTATCTTCGCGGCATGTCCAATGCCAACCGGTTCACCTCGGGTCCGGATGGGCTGAACGATCCCATCAACTCCATCATGGCCTACCGCGACGGCTGGGCGGCTCAGGGCAGCTCCACCGTCGACTCCGGCAATCGCTCGAATTTCGGCGCCTGGGACGTTGCTGCGCTGCAAAACCGCTTCGGCGCGGTCAACAACAATAACGGTGACAATGTCTACAGCCTCACCACCACGGACGCGGCACGTTATGGATTCAGCACGATCTGGGACACGAGAGGCACTGACACGATTTCAGCCGCAGGCCTGTCAGAGGACGCGACCATCGACCTGCGCCCGGCCACCCTCCTCTATGACGCCCTGAGCGGCGGCGGTGTTTCCTATGCCAGCCTGACCGGTGGCTTCACCATCGCCAATGGTGTGGAGATCGAGAACGCGCTTGGCGGCGACGGCAATGACACCATTGTCGGCAACGCGCTCGACAATGTCCTGGACGGCGGCGATGGCGATGATGACCTGTCCGGCGGCGACGGCAACGACACGCTCAACGGCAATGCCGGCAATGACACACTCGATGGCGGTGCCGGCAACGACACGCTTGATGGCGGTACCGGGGTTGACGTGATCGACGGCGGCGACGGGATAGACACGCTCATCATCCAGGCGCAGGCGGGCATAGAGAACGCCTATTTTGACCTCCGCACGAACGTTTACAACGACCAGACCGGTTCGGGCCTGGAATCCGTCACAAACATCGAGAATGCCACCATATTTTTTGCCTCCAACTCGACCCTGTTCGGCGATTCCGGTGACAACCGTCTGGAGGTGATAGACGGAACAGCGACGATGTATGGCGGTGATGGCAATGACACACTGATTGTCGGCAGCACGTTTGGGAGCAGTGTCCTGAACGGCGAGGATGGCAACGACACGCTGCTCGGTGGCGGCGGCAATGACTTGCTGAACGGCGGTGACGGTGCGGACCATGTCGATGGCGGGGCCGGAATCGACACATGGCAAGGATATCCGATCGATTGGACGGGGTCGGTTCAGATTGACCTTCTGACCGGCATTGTCGCCGATGATGGCGACGGCAATGCGGAAACCGTGGCGAATATCGAGAATGTCCAGATCGGTTATTCGGTCGGGTCCCAGGTGTTGGGCACCCACGGCGACAATGTGCTGGCGGTCGACGGGAATGGCCACGCTATTTTCGGTCGCAGTGGCGACGACGAAATCCACGTCGCAGCCGCCGGCGATTTTGATGGCGGCAATGGCAATGACACACTTGTCTATAGCGGAACCAGTCCGGCACGCGACGGCTTCACCCGGACTGGCGGCCTCCATATCTCTTTGGAAGAGAACACAATTTACGATGACGGTTTCGGCTTTTCCGGCACGGCAATCCGGATCGAGAACATCATCATCGAGGGCGGCAACAATCTCGCCGACGACCTCACGGGCTCGAATGATGACAACATTTTGGACGGCAGCGACGGCAATGACTTCCTGCGCGGCCTCGGCGGCGATGACACGCTGATCGGCGGAGCCGGCGATGATCGCCTCGTGGGCGGCCGCGGAACCGATTCCTATTCGGGTGGCGACGGTTTTGACGAGATCATCTTCTTCGACACGGCCTCCACCCAAGGTGTGAACATCGATCTCGAAGACGGGATTGTCTACAATGATGGTTTCGGCAATCAGGAAACCCTGAGCGGTATCGAAGCTGTCGGCGGCAGCATCCACATCGACACGCTCGCCGGTGACGACAACGCCAACAGATTTTTCTCCTTCGGTGGCGGTGACACGCTGGTCGGCCGCGGCGGCGACGACGAATTCTATGTCGAAGGTGCGAACAATATCGACGGCGGTGACGGCATCGACACCGTCTCCTTCAACGGCGTCCTCACGCGTGCCGATGGCAGCACGATAACCGGCACTGGCGTCTTCGTTTACCTCAACGCGAACCTCATCGGGAATGGTGGTTTTGGTGACAGCGGCACCATTACCGGCGTCGAGAACGTCAACGGCACGGAATTCAGAGACTTCTTTTACGGCGATGACAACCGCAATGTCCTCAGCGGACTTGGTGGCGATGATGTCATTCGAGGCTTCGGCGGCGATGACAGCCTGATCGGAGGGGATGGCGACGACTATTTAAATGGCGGCGCTGGAATCGACGATTACGATGGCGGTGACGGCTTTGACCGCATCAGCTTCTACGATCTGACCGCAACGCAGGGCGTTATCGCTGACCTTGCTGCCGGAACGATCACCAATGACGGGTTTGGGAATAGCGAAACTTTCACGGGTATCGAGGGACTCGGTGGTGGCACGCTCCATCAAGACTACCTGGCCGGTGATGATAACGACAATTTCCTGCTCTCGGTCGGGGCCGGTGACACACTGATCGGCCGCGGCGGCGATGACCGCTTTCAACTGCAAGGCGCCACAACCGTTGACGGCGGCGACGGTCATGACACACTTGTCCTGGCCACCTTTCTCGACACATCGTCAGGCCGCGAGGAAGGACATGGCTGGACCGTCGACCTGGTCTTCGGCGCCATCATTGATGATGGACACTTCAACTTCTCGTCGATCACCAGCATCGAGGAAATCGTTGGCAGTTCCAAGAATGACCGCCTCTACGGCTCCCTTGGCGACGACGTTTTTCACGGCGGCGGCGGCGACGACTACCTCGTCGGACGTGATGGCGCAGACACGCTCAATGGCGGCGACGGCAACGATTCCATTTTCGGCAATACGGGCAATGACATCATCCGCGGGGACGCGGGCGATGACCGTCTTCTCGGCAATGTCGGCGCCGACTCCCTCCATGGCGGCGACGGCAATGACACCCTTCTGGGCGGCAGCCAGGATGATGCCCTGTGGGGCGATGACGGTGACGACACCCTCGATGGCGGCAGCGCGAATGATGAACTGAATGGGGGGCGCGGTACCGACACCCTTGATGGCGGCGACGGTATCGACACCGCTGTGTTCGACCAGTTCGGCGAGGCCACCGAGCGGGTCGAGATCGACCTCTCGGGCGGCACGGTCGCCAATGATGGGTTCGGCACCCAGGACTCACTTTCCGGTATCGAGAACATCCGCATTGCCAATCTGGCCGGTTCCATCGTGGTTGGCGATGACAATGGCAACCACATCGAGGTTCATGGCGCCAATCACACGATTGACGGACGCGGTGGCGACGACATTTTCCTGATCGAGGGCGCCACGGACATCGAAGGCGGCGATGGCGTCGACACGGTCGAGCTGCGTGGATACATGCGCGCCTACGACGCGGCGGACGGGGTCACGACGGTCGACGCCGACCAGCGAGTTGTCGTCGACATGCGTTCCGGATTTATCTTTAACGACGGTTTTGGCAATCAATCCACGATCAGCAATGTCGAAAACATTGTCACATCGCGTGACCGTGACACGAATGATCAGATCGGCGGCACTGAAGTCGCGAATGTCATCCAGACCAATGGCGGCAGTGACACCGTCTGGGGATATGGCGGCGATGATACCTTGGATGGCGGCGACGGCGACGACTTCCTGCGTGGCGGAGAAGGAAACGACACGCTGATCGGCGGAGCCGGCAATGACTATCTCAGCGGCGGCGCCGGGGTGGACAGCTATGCGGGTGGAGACGGCTTCGACCGCGTCAGCTTCTTTGACCTCACAGCCACACAGGGCGTGGTTGCCAACTTGTCCACCGGCATTGTGAGCAATGACGGCTTCGGCAATCTCGAAACCATGACAGGGATCGAAAATCTGGGCGCCGGCACATTGTTTGCCGACACATTCACCGGAACCGACGACAGCAACTTCTTTATCGCCGTTGGGGGCGGCGACACCCTGACCGGCAATGGCGGCGATGATTCCTTCCAGGTCCAGGGCGCGAACACTATCGATGGTGGCGACGGCACCGACGCCGTCTTTTTCTATGATGTTCGCTATGTTGGCCTCGACGAGTTGGGCAACCTCATTGTCGAGGAGAGCGAGGGAGTCTCCATCTCTCTCGCCGATGAAATGATATATTCGGGCGGATTCGGCGATTCCGGATCCATCACGGGTGTCGAGAACCTCGGGGGGACGTCATTCAATGACATACTGCTCGGTTCGAGCGACGCCAACCAAATTGGCGGCGGCGGCGGCGATGATTTTATCAGGGGTTATGATGGTGATGACCGCCTTGATGGTCAGAACGGGAACGATATCCTGTACGGCGGAGCCGGGGCGGACGAACTCATTGGCGGCGCTGGCGACGATTATCTGAACGGCGGTTCCGGCGAGGACCGCTATGATGGCGGAGACGGGGTTGACCGTATCAGCTTCTATGACGCCGACGCGACACAAGGCGTTTACGCGGACCTGACCGATGGCGTCATACAGAATGACGGTTTCGGCAATACGGAGGCCTTTACCAGCATCGAGAGCCTCGGTGCCGGCACCGTTTTCAACGATTTCATTGCCGGCGATGACAACGACAACCGCCTGCAGGGAACGGGCGGTCTCGGCGATACCATTCTCGGGCGCGGCGGCGATGACCTGATCATCATCGAGGCGGCGACATCGGTCGATGGCGGCGATGGTGTCGACACGCTCCGCATGGTTAGCAACAAGACTTTCTTCATAGCCGATACCGTCAGTGGTTATGGCGTGACTGTCGACCTCTCGACGGGGATGATTGTCGATGATGGCTTTGGCGACACGGTCGCCATCGCCGGTATCGAAAACCTGGAAGGCAGCGCGTTCAATGACAGCCTGACCGGCGATGCCGGCGACAATGTTCTCAGCGGCTGGCACGGAGATGACTTGCTGTATGGCAATGACGGCAACGACACGCTGAATGGCGAGGACGGCGATGACAATCTGGAAGGTGGCAATGGCGACGACATCCTCGACGGGGGGGCCGGCGACGATATCATCAAGGGCGGCAATGGCATTGACACGATCATCGGCGGCGACGGACGAGACCAACTCGAGGTCCTGATCACCGATGGCACCACTCAGGGTCTGGTGATCAACCTGGCAACCGGTGCGGTTGATAATGACGGGTGGGGCAATTCCGAAACCATCTCCGGAATTGAGAATGTGACCGCGGGCACCCTGAATGGCGACACCATCATCGGCAGCGACGACGACAACTGGATCGTGGTCCTCGGGACCGGAAACACAGTATCCGGAGCAGGCGGCGACGACGTCATCATTATGGATGTCGGCACGGTTGTGGATGGGGGCGACGGGTTCGACATACTCGCCCTCTCGGGTCAACTCACGAGCGGGGTCGGTGTCACCGCCGCGCCGCAAGGTGTTGAAATCAATTTGGCGACCGGCACCATCGTCAATGATGGTTTCGGCGGCACATCAAGCTTCACGGGGATCGAATACGTTGTAACCTCGGTCCTGTCGTCGACCGATGACCTGATCCGCGGTAGCGCAGGCGATGACACAGTCAGCACCGGGGCCGGTGCGGACCAGTTCCTCGGCAATGATGGCAATGATCGTGCTGATATGGGATTCGGTGACGACCGCGCCTTGGGCGGGAATGGCAGTGATTTGCTGATCGGCCAGCACGGGAATGACACGCTCGCCGGCCAACGCGGCGATGACTTCCTGTTTGGCGGCGAAGGCGACGATATCCTTCTCGGCGGGGTCGATGACGACTGGCTCGACGGCGGCCGAGGCGTTGACTCGCTGGACGGCGGTGACGGCTTCGACATCATCAGCTTTGCGGGTGATGCTGACCAGGGCGTGGAGGTCAATCTCCAGACCGGCGTGATCTCCAATGATGGCTTCGGCAATGCCGAAACCATGACCAGCATCGAATCCGTACAGGGAACAAGCATCTTCCATGACACCGTCAACGGCTCCGGCAATGACGACATCATCATTGTCTCGGGGGCTGACAACACCGTGTTCGGGCGAAATGGCGACGACGTCATCACGATCGATGGTGGCGGTGGTGCCATTGATGGCGGGTCCGGCACGGATACGCTTCAACTCAGCGGCATCCTCTTTGTCGACACCGACGCAGGCATCGTTGAGACCGTCGCGGCCGCACCGGTCGTGATCCACCTGAAAGATGAAGTCATCACGAATGACGGGTTCGGCGGCTCAGGCTCGCTGATCCGGGTCGAGAACGTCAGCACATCGGCCGAGATCGACACGGTGGACACCATTACGGGCAGCTCGTTCAACAACGTCATCAACACTCATGGTGGCGATGACACGGTCAGAGCCGGCGGCGGCAATGACACCGTTGATGGCGGTGACGGCGATGACGACCTTTCCGGCGGCGACGGCAATGACACAATGAATGGCGGCGGCGGCAACGACACGCTCAATGGCGGTGACGGCAATGATCGCCTGTATGGCGATGATGGCGACGACACGATCAATGGCGGGGTCGGTCGCGACATCCTGCGCGGCGGTGCGGGCGATGACGTCATCAATGGCGGAGACGAGAATGACACGATCGTCGGCGATGATGGCAATGACACGCTCAATGGCGATGGTGGTGATGACTCGATCATCGGACTTGATGGCAATGACACGCTCAATGGTGGCGATGGCAATGACACCCTCAATGGCGGCCGCGACAATGACCGGCTTGATGGCGGCAATGGCGACGACACGCTGATCGGTAGTGTCGGCGACGACCTGCTTGTCTCCAGTGCTGGCACCGACAGCTATGACGGCGGCGGCGGCACGGACACCCTCTCCTTCATCGAGGAAACCCGCGCGGTCGGCATCATGGTCAACCTTGCCGCCGGCAATGCCGCCGACATCGGTGGCGGTAATGTGGAGAGCGTCTCCGGGGTCGAGAATGTCCGCGGGACGAACTTCGCCGATGTCCTCGATGGCAATGGCGCCGCCAACACGCTGTCGGGACTCGGAGGCAATGACGAGCTGCGCGGTTTCGGCGGCAATGATGTCCTCGATGGCGGCGACGGCAATGACACCCTGGTCGGCGGCGATGGCGATGACACGCTGATGGGCGGAGATGGTACCAACAAGCTTTACGGCGAAGGTGGCGCAGACATATTCGAAACCAGTGACGGGCGGAATTTCGTCTACGACTTCGTCGCCGGAACCGACAAGATCAAGGTGAAGTCGGAAAACGTCCTCGACTTTGATACTTTCAAGGACAACGCCATTGAAACGCCTGCCGGCAATCTGACCTTCACCGACCCCGACAGTGGCGGCCAGATGATCCTGGTCGGCTTGACCAAGGCGGCCTTGAGCGCGACCGACTTTATCTTCGAGGCGATCGAAACAGTTACTGAGTCCACGGCTGAACTCGTGTCATTGGCTGTCGAGGCCATCCCGGTGGTCAGCGAGCTCGATGGTCGCATGCACACGGCCGAGATCGCGGACCTGGTTGGAATGATGGATGGCTTCAAAATGGGCGATCTGTCGACGATGGACCTGGACGGTTTCGCGAAGCCGGTGTTCGAGACCCTCTCTGATCCGGTTGATCCGACCCAGGAAACAACCGAGGAAGCCGCCCGGACCTCCGACATCAAGGACCATCCGGTTTCCGAAACCATTGCCGCCAACGACTCGACCGTCCTGCCTGACCTGTCCATCAACGCTGATGGTCTTGGCGGGTGGCAAGCGCCGTCGCTGAATGATCATGGCGTTATCCTGAGCGATCAGGTCGACATCTGGTAGACCGTCCAAGGATGCCGAAAAAACGGGGGCCCGGGCCGCAAGGCCTGGCCCCTGTGAGTTGTAAAATTCGCTTTTGGGGATGATGAGCCCGGCGTCCGGTGTTAACGTGCGCCATCGACGCGGGACAGAACTGAACCCGAACAACCCGCGAAGCGGCGGTGCGGATGCCCGGTTTGGGCAGCCCTGACGCTCGGCCACAGCGAGGACATCATGCTTGACTTCGGCTCCAATCCACTCCGCTCACTCAACGGCGAAGCTTCCATCCGCAACCCGTTCGACGACGCCTGGAGCCTGGCACGCTTCCCCGACCTGCTAGAATTCACGGGTGTCGGCGACAGACCCGGCGACCTGACCACGGGCACCGGTCACGATGACGGGCACGATGATGGGCACGATGACGGGCATCACGGCCATGACCACGCACCGATCATCTGGATCGGCGACACCCCCATGCAGGGCGGACTTCACCTCGGCGGCGAAGCAGCCGATCCCGTCTCATCGGTGGAAGGCACATTGTCTCCGCTCGGAGGGGGAGCAACCACTATCTACTACTATTTCGGCGACAGCGGCTTTGTCAGCGACTACGGCACGGCCGTTGCCAATGAGACTGATTGGAGCGGGGAAGAGGACTGGTCAGCGGCAGAGGAAACCGTCATCACCGCCGCCCTTGATCTGATTTCGACCGTAATCGATCTGACCTTTGTGGAAGTCGTCGATCCGGACCTTGCCGATCTGACTTTCTTCAAGAATGACAATAGCGGCAGTCTCGGCACAGCCGGTACGCTGTCGACCGGCAGCCAGTCCTGGACCGACATACGCATCAATCACACCATTAGCAGCCGCTGGTCGTCCGGTTATGAAGCCGGGGGTCAGGGGCATGAGACACTGATCCATGAAATCGGTCATGCGCTCGGTCTCGGGCACACGCATGACGAGTCGCGTGGTTCGGATTTCCTGCGCGGGATGGATTCGGTCAGCTCCTTCTCACTCGGGCCGGACGGCCTCAATGATCCGATCAATTCCATCATGGCCTATAATGATGGCTGGTACACCAACGGCACCTCAACCGTCGGCTACGGCAATCGTGAATCCTTCGGGGCTTGGGATATCGCAGCGCTGCAAAACCTGTTCGGCTCTGTCGCCAACAATGCCGGTAGTACGACCTATAGTCTGATCGATTATGCCGGCAGCACGCCAAGCGGCTATTCAACAATCTGGGACACGGGCGGGACCGATACGATTGACGCGTCCGGCATGGTGACATCGGTCGTCATCGACCTGCGCGCCGCGACCTTGGACTATACCGCGACGAGTGGCGGCCCGGTGTCCTATGTCACCGACTTCCGGATGGGCTTCACGATCGCCAATGGCGTCGTGATCGAAAATGCCGTCGGCGGAAATGGCCGCGACACCCTCACCGGCAACAGCTCTGCCAATTCCATGTGGGGCGGCGTCAGCAAGGACGTCATCTATGGCGGTGACGGCGATGACACGCTCTACGGTCAGGGCGGACCTGACAGCCTGTTCGGCGAAGCTGGCGATGACACGCTTTATGGCGGTGATTTCCGCGACAAGCTGCTCGGTGGCGACGACAATGACACGCTTTACGGTCAGAGCGGCAATGACACGCTGAACGGCAATAGCGGCAATGACACGCTCTATGGCGGGGCCGGTCATGACAATCTGTACGGCGTTTCCGGACGCGACACGATCTATGGCGGGAACGGCAATGACCTGCTCAATGGGGGCGGCGGCCACGACACACTGAATGGCGAATCCGGGACCGATTCCCTCTACGGCCTCAACGGCGATGACATCATGGACGGCGGCGATGGCGCCGACCTGCTCAATGGTGGCAATGGCGACGACACGATGAGTGGCGGCAGCGGCGCCGACACCCTCTATGGGGTGGCCGACAATGACACGCTGAATGGCGGTGCGGACGATGACATTCTGAATGGCGGCGGTGGCCGGGATACGCTCAACGGCGATGCCGGCAATGACACGCTGACCGGCGGCGGCGGCAATGATGTCTTCATCTACGATGCCGGCGACGACACAATCACCGATTTCGCCAGTGGCGACACGATCACCATCCGGTCCAACTCCGTGGCCAGCCTGGCTGACTTCAAGGCCAATGCGGTCGATAGCGGTGGCGATGTCATTTACACCGATCCCGATCATGGCGGCACGCTGACCATCGAGAACACGACCGAAGCCGCCCTCACCGGCGCGGACTTCACCTTTGAGAGTGCGTCGCCGGAGGAGGCCGCAATTGCGGCATTCCAACCCTTGTCCGACGTCGAGGCCGCAGATATGGCCCCCATCATGTCCCGCGTTGAACGGGCGGACTGGATCGACAATGACGGACTTTCCCCGGACGCTCACCTTGTCGACCTGTCAGCCCTGCTCAGCCAAGCCCAGCCTGTCGGGGTCTCACTGAGTGAGGTGCAAGACGAAACGGAGACAGGCCTGACCGTCAAACCCCTTCCCGTTTCGGAAAGCCTGAGTGCGGACCAGGGACCGGATTCCGGCGCCCTGGGGCAACGCAGCTTCCTGTCATCCCTGGTCGACCCCGAGGCCGGGCCAGACGACTGGTCATCGCCGCAGGCCGACACCTTCACTCCGCTGCCCGACCCCGTTGAAATCTGGTAGTCGGTCAAGCCGCTTCTAGGTCTGGCCCCGGACGGGTCTGACTCGCCCGAACCACAGGATCAGCAGCGCGGGAAGCCACGGAAAGACCCGCTCGAACGGGTCACCGGGCAAGTGCGCCCATTGCGCCGCCAATGCGGCCGGTCCCGGCAGGCTGGCCGGGTCGAGAGCCCCCATTGCATTGAAGAAAACCGTCAGGCCAAAGCCGATAATCATCGCCGCGAGGACGGCCTTATGGCCGGACTGCACGCCCACCACCCGCATCACGATGACCGGGCCGAACGCCGCACCGAGCGCTGCCCAGGCGAAGAGCACCCGGGCAAAAATCGTCGATGGCAGGGCCAGCGTCATCCAGACCGCTACCAGGGCGATCGCGATCATCACGATCCGCGAGACGAGGACTTCATGGCCGGCGAAGCGTCTCGAAACGCCCAGATCCCGGCTGACCGCCGCGGCCGCGACCAGGAGAATGGAGTCCACTGTGGACATCACGGCGGACAGGACCGCCGCAATCACCAGACCGCCGACGATCGGCGGCAGGTAATCCCGCGCAACCTGATAGAAGAGTGCTTCGCCGTTCGACCCGGCCCCCACCAGGGCGCGTCCGGAAAGGCCCAGAATGGTCATGCCCGCAAAAACAAGGACGGCCCAAACGATGGCGATCTGGAAGCCCCGCATGCGCGCCGCTTCATCCTTCACCGCCATCAGACGGGTGATCAGCTGGGGCTGTCCAAGGGCTCCCAGCCCCACGCCCCACACGCCGATGATGAAACCGGACAGCAGCATGACCGGCATATCGCCGCCAAAACTCAGATAGGCGGCGGCCTCATTGGCCGCGAGCGTGGCAAGGACTTCGGAGGGGCCACCCGCCGCGATCAACGCCGCGATGGGAAGGAGCAGTGCGACAACGAGCATCAAGGCGCCCTGGAGCATGTCTGTCACGCTGACCGCCCAGAAGCCCCCCAGAAGGGAGTAGAGCAGGACAATCCCGGCTCCAACCAGAACCGATTCCAATTGCGGCAGGGCAAATTGGGTTTCAAAGGCCTGGGCCGCAGCCCCGAATTGGGCAGCGATGTAAAAGATGAAGCAGAACAGGATCATCGCGGCCGCGACAGCCCCGATCAGGCGCTTGCCGATCATGGACTGGCCACCGGACAGGAAATCCGCTGTCGTCACATGCCCCTCTCGCCCGGTCTCGTCGCGCAGGCGTCGCCCGAACCAGAGCCAGATGGCGACGTAACCGGCCCAGATGCCCGGCACCATCCAAAGGGCCGACAAGCCATTGGCGTAAACAAAGCCGGAAAAGCCCAGCAACACCCACGCCGACGAGGTCGACGCAGCGTAGGACAGACCTGCCACCCAGGGGCCGAGCCCCTGCCCGGCGATAAAGAAATCGCTCTCCGTACGGTTTCGCGACGATGCCCACAGGCCGACTGCAACAAGCACAAGCTTGTACGCGATCAGCGTGGCCAGAACGATCAGGCTTTCCTGCGACATCCATCCCTCCCCGAACGGTGTCATGCGAGCCGTGATCAGCTCACCTTGCCTCACCTCTAGCCGTGTTTGCGATACCACGCCAAGTCGAACCGCTTCGGCGACTTGCTCCGCGCTCCGCGCCCGGCTAATCCGGCATCACAGCGAAACACAAACTGCCCGAGGGAACGGAGATATCATGACCGACAAGCCGACGCTGAAAGCCAAGGATGCTCCGGATCTGGGTTCCTTTGACTGGCAAGACCCCTTCCACCTCGATGACCAGCTCACCGAGGAAGAGCGCATGGTACGCGATACCGCCCACGCCTATGCGCAGGACAAGCTGCAACCGCGCGTGATCGACGCCTATCGCGAAGAAAACACCGACCCGGCCATCTTCCGCGAGATGGGCGAGCAGGGCCTGTTGGGCTGTACTCTGCCAGAAGCGTATGGCGGCGCGGGCCTGGGCTATGTCGCCTATGGCCTGGTGGCCCGCGAGGTCGAGCGGGTCGATAGCGGCTATCGCTCGATGATGTCGGTCCAGTCCTCGCTCGTCATGTATCCCATCTATGCCTATGGCTCGGAAGAGCAGCGCCAGAAATATCTGCCCAAGCTGGCGTCCGGCGAGTGGATTGGTTGTTTCGGACTGACCGAACCGGATGCCGGGTCCGACCCCGCCGGGATGAAGACGCGCGCGACCAAGACGGCGACGGGCTACACGCTCAATGGCGCGAAGATGTGGATCTCCAACTCGCCCATCGCCGATGTTTTCGTGGTCTGGGCCAAGTCGGACGCGCATGACGGCAAGATTCGCGGCTTTGTGCTGGAGAAGGGCATGACCGGTTTGTCGGCCCCCAAGATCGGCGGCAAGCTCTCCCTGCGCGCCTCGATCACCGGCGAGATCGTGATGGACAATGTGGAAGTCGGCGAAGACGCCCTCCTGCCACATGTCTCCGGCCTGAAGGGCCCGTTCGGCTGTCTCAATCGCGCCCGCTACGGCATATCCTGGGGCGCCATGGGCGCCGCGGAATTCTGCTGGCATGCCGCCCGCCAATACGGGCTCGACCGTATCCAGTTCAACAAGCCGCTGGCCCAGACCCAGCTGTTCCAGAAAAAGCTGGCTGACATGCAGACCGAGATCACGCTGGGCCTGCAAGGTTCCCTGCGCATCGGACGGCTGATGGACGAGGCCAAGGCCGCGCCGGAAATGATCTCGATCATGAAGCGCAATAATTGCGGCAAGGCGCTGGATATCGCCCGCATGGCGCGTGACATGCACGGCGGCAACGGGATTTCCGAAGAATTCCAGGTCATGCGCCATATGGTCAATCTGGAAACGGTCAACACCTATGAAGGCGCCCACGACGTGCACGCCCTCATCCTCGGCCGCGCCCAGACAGGCCTGCAGGCATTTTTCTAGGCCGCGGGCACTCCCACATCGCGGGGCCTGTCAGTACCATGACGGGCCCCGCCTGCCCTCGCGCAGGCCCGGGCCGCCGTACAGCGCCCCGGAACGGCATTTTCCCGCCTGCAATCCATGCCGCAATCGCCGCAACTCGCACTTGATGCCCGCGCCGCCGCATTCTAAACCCGCAGGTGGAGAGGTGGCCGAGTGGTCGAAGGCGCTCCCCTGCTAAGGGAGTGAACGTCAAAAGCGTTCCGTGGGTTCGAATCCCATCCTCTCCGCCACTTATTCCCGTCTCATTCGTATGTTCGCCAGGACGCGCCGAAAAGCGGCGTATTTCCGGTGCTTAGTCGGAGTCCCTGTTCCAATAGACAGGCAACAACGGCACGACCTAGTCACCAATTCCGCCCCGTCTCAGTTCCGAGCATCACCCGCTTCGCTTAACCGCATTTCCCTGATGTCAGGGAAATCTACAGGGAAAGCCGGACAAAAACCGGCCAGTCACGCTTACTTCGCGCGTTATTTCAAAGGCTTTGGATGTCCCTTGAGGAATCGGAACAGGGAATTTTTAGGAGTAATGAGGGAATTGGAACTGCGTATCAGGGAATTCGATCGTCGTTAAAATCCAAATTTTCGTTCCTGATCGACCACTCCAGCGGGATACCTTCGCGGACTAAGCGTTCGAGTGTCAGATCCGGGGGTTGCCGCCCTTCGGTGATCGCTTTTTGTATCCGCGGAGACAGAAAGGCGAGATTAGCGCGGACTCGGACATAGGCGTCCGACGTATTCTCTTTTAGCGCGATGGCACTCGCCGGCTCTCCGGATTTGATACGGTCAACCCAGTCATGCGCCCGCGCCAAGGCACGGATAAGGACCGGGTCGATTTCTGCGGCGGAGGTGCTGGTTATGATCCGGGTCTCTACACCCCGTCTTCGCATCTGGAAGCGTGAAGTAAAATGCAGCTGCCCTTGATCCAAGGCTTCCGGTTTGAGCCCCAGCCATGCTGCGACAGAATCGGGACATAGTTGAACGAGAAGCTCTCCTGGTTGAATATCAACACGTCGGATGAGCGACAGGCACGTGCTGGTGTCAAAACGCACGCTATCGGCGTTCCTAATAGAGCCCGCATCGACTTCCGCGAACAAGCCCCCGGAGCTGACCGCCTGCCTTAGACGGCCTTCAACCAGCCCAGAAACGACGTTCTCAAGCTGCACGGCCGGCAGACGCCAACCGCTTGGATCATCTCTTCCCGCTAGCAATCGACTGGAGACGTAGTAGCGATGCTTGCGGCGGTTGCGGCCTGATGCGTGAGTCGGTGTCAGGCGATCACTCTTCTCGTCAAAGAGGCGTCCACACAAAAGCGATCGGTCCCCGGTTGGGATTGAACCGGCCGGAGGCCGTCTGGCACGCGCTCGCAGCTTCGTCTGAACCTTCTCGAAGAGGTCCGGGTTTATGATCGCATCGTGCTCGCCCTCGTAGGTCTTGTCGCGATGTCTGACCCTGCCGGCGTATATGGGATTCTTCAGAACGTAGTGAACCTGCCCCCGCGTGAGTGGCTTCCCGCCACATGTCTTGCCGCTCTTGAACCTTCGGGCCTTCGAGACGACACCAGCCGCCTCGGCAGCCTTCCGTGCGTTTTCCAGACAGCCTTCACGTTCATAAGAACTGAAAATGAGGCGAACATGTTCGGCTTCTCGTTCGTCTATCTCAAGCCTTCGCCGGCCGGCCGATCCCGTAAGCCTGTATCCCAGCGGCACCAAGCCGCCCATCCACATGCCCTTACGCTTCGAAGCGGCGATTTTGTCACGGATGCGCTCGGCCGTTACTTCACGCTCAAACTGGGCGAAAGAAAGCAACACATTCAGTGTTAGTCGGCCCATTGAACTCGATGTGTTGAAAGCTTGGGTAACTGAAACGAAGGAACATCCCGCCTTGTCGAATAAATCAACTAGTTTTGCGAAATCGGCCAGTGATCGCGTTAGCCGGTCAATCTTGTAAACAACGACCATTTTGACCTGACCAGCCTCAATGTCGCGCAGGAGGCGTTTCAGCGCCGGCCGGTCCAGTGTCCCACCCGACACTCCGCCGTCGTCATAGCGCGTCGCCGATACCCGCCAGCCTTCATGGCGCTGGCTCGCAATATAGGCTTCACAAGCCTCCCTCTGGGCGTCTAACGAGTTGAATTCCTGTTCCAGGCCCTCTTCGCTGGACTTCCTCGTATAAACCGCGCAGCGCAGCTTGGTATTTTGGACGGTCATGCGCTTCGGCCTTTCAGGCCAAAAAAGCGCGGACCGGACCAGTGGGCTCCGGTAATCGCCTTGGCGACCGCGGACAGCGATCGAAAACGCTGCTCACGCCAGACAAAGCCATCTGTAACGACCTCAATCACATGGGTCTCACCGTTCCATTCTCTGATCAGTCGAGCGCCGACTTCGAGTTGACTGGAATCGGCATCCCCCGTTCGCGATACCTTCTCCAGCTTCTTCCTCGTGATTGGCGCAATGCCACCCGACTGTCGCGCCTGGATTTCAAACACGAGTACCCGACGCATGAAAGCTGCGCTGGTGCGACGCGGTGGAGGCTCTCCCAGTAACGCCTGCCACTTTTCAGCCAGCTCACGATGCGCCAGATCGGTAAGTGAGCTGATGTCTGGATCGCGCATGTTCACGACGCGCTCGGTGCATCTGCGCCAGTCATCCGATATCGTGGTGGCTGACCTGATTTCTTGGAATTGAGACGTTCGATATTGCGACCCGCCTTCCGCAATCGGGATAGTGCTGCGCGAACCGAATGTGCCTGCCAGCCAGTCTGCTGACACAGCGATGATATGTCCGCGCCGCGTTTAGTTTGAAGGGCGCGGATAATCTGTTCGGTCTTGTTCGATTTTAGATTGCTCTTTGTCATTAAGGCCTCCTGGTCGGAAGCCAGCGCCATGCCAGCTTCTACCAGGAAAGGCCCGATTAACACCGGGCACGGGCGAACTACTGCTTCCCGTTAGGAGGAAGTCCAGCCCGCATCCGGTCATACTGATCTGGATCGAGATCGAGCTTGCGAAAAATCGCCTCACGCGCGGCGGTTACTTCGCGCTCAAACGCCGCGTCCGCTGCTTCGCGCCTAGGTGCGAATAGGAGGATAGATCGCATAATGTCGAGAATGGCGCGGCGGTCGCCGCCGAGGGCTTTTCGGCAGATCCCCAGATAGGCCGCTTCCAACGCTTCAAGGCGCTGCACGCGACCGTCAGCGCCCTTCGCGGTCACCGGCTCTGCGAGGATTTCGGCGGCGTCCTTAAGCGTTGCCGCTCGCCGCGACGGGCGCCCCTTCGGATTCCCGCTCTGACCTGGCTTGAAACGAGTATGTAAAGGGGGTTTGCCGTAGCCAACTTGGTAGCTTTCATCGCTCATCGTCAGCCCACCTCTTTCCCTCAATAACGGGCTTAATCTCTCGGTCGTAATGGTCATTATCATTGGTCAAACGAGACCAAATCCGACGTCGGGCCGCTTCAAAGTCGATGGGCTTGGGTTGGAGATTGTTCTGGGCCGCTTCTGCATTGGCGTTCGTAATCATTTCGGCCAGCTTCAATGCCTGACGGTCGCCCGTGAGAACAAGCTCCCGAAATTTTCGGAAGATAGCTTCCCGCATTGTCACTTTCTTTTTCGATCCGGCGACTTTAACCCGGCGGGCCAGCACTTTCAGCAAGATCTCGTCTGGCGCCGACACGGCTCTTGGGCCGCCTTTGGGATTCCCGGACTGCCCCTTCTTGAACTGACGGCTCCGAGGCGGCTTCATATAGCCTTTCTTATGAGGTGACATTTCGCTCACGCCACATCCTCCTGGTGAAGCGCTTCGCTGGCGGCTTCAATCGCCCCAAACGTCTCGCCGGTTTCGGCGTCTACGGCGATAAGCCCGAGAACATCGCGAGCGCGCCGGATGATCACGTCGCAATAAGACGGGTCGATCTCGACCAGGCGAGCGCGGCGCCGAGACCGGGCGGCCGCGATCAGCGTTGACCCCGAGCCGCCGAAGAGGTCCAGGACGATGTCGCTGCGCCGGCTTACATCTTTGATGGCATCGGCTACCAAGGCGACGGGTTTGACCGTGGGGTGAAGCGCCAAGTCTTTCTGGTTGCCACCGAAGCTGTTGACGCCCGCATAGGTCCAGACATTCGTGCGATAGCGCCCTTTATTGCCCAGTCCGAAGGTATTGGTGTGTGCCGCGGTGCCGACCTTGAAGATGAAGATCAGCTCGTGTTGTGAGCGATAGAAGGTCCCCATTCCGCCGTTGGTCTTTGCCCAGACCGCGAGGTTTTTCAGCTCTGAATAGATGTGGCCACCAGCATTGAGCACCTCACCCATATGGCGCCAATCCATGCAGATGAAGTGGATGGCGCCGTCTCGACTGTGCCCCGCCGCCAGCGCGAACGTATCAGACAAGAACTGTGTGAACTCGCCAATCGACATCTCGCCCGACGCCATGGCGAACTCGCGATGTTTAATGTTTCCACTTCCGCAGACATGACGGTCGATCGGCACATTATAAGGCGGGTCCATAAACGCGAGATCCGCGGTTTCCCCCTCCATAAGCCGCTCCACCACGATCGGGTCGCGCGCATCACCACAGATCAGTCGATGATCGCCGATCTGCCAGATATTCCCCAGCTTCGTGATCGGCGGGCGATCTTGAGTAGGCGGAATGCGGTCATCGCTGTCCGGGGCATCACCGGGATCCGCCAACAGCTTGTCCAGATCACCCGTATCAAAGCCCGTGACTTCGAGCTCAAAGTCCAGCTCAAGCGTCTCCAGATCGGACAGCTCAAGTCTCAAAACGTCTTCGTCCCAGCCGGCAAGCTCGGCCAACCGATTATCGGCGATAACCAAGGCCCGCCGCTCGGCGTCAGAGAGATGTTCCAGCGCGACCGTTGGCACCTCTTTCATACCGATCTGCCGCGCGGCTTGAACGCGTCCATGACCGGCGATGAGCGTGCCCGTGCCATCAACCAGGACCGGGTTCACGAACCCGAACCTGCCGATAGAGGCGGCAATCTGATTGATCTGCTTGGTTGAATGCGTGCGAGCATTGCGCTCGTATGCTGTGAGGTCATCAACTCGTCGATAGACGACCTTCAGTCGCAATGCCGCCGGCAAACTTGGCGTCGCCACCTTCTTCTTGGCCAAAACAGCCTCCTTCGAACAACGCCCGCCAGACAGCCCGGCGGGCTAAACCCGTCTGTCTTTTTCGGTTTCGTTGATTTCGATTGCTGTTTGTGGCGCGCTCGAACCAGCGGTGCCGGTGATCGCGTAACAAAAAAGATTGCACGACTTTGGGTAAAGCGCAAGAGAATTCACCATAACCCATTGTATTTATGTCATTAAGAGCGTTTAAACGGCCTGAAGCCCCCAAGTCACGGGTTTGACTTCGTCCCCGCTAGCAAGCCAATTCTAACGGTTGAATTGAGGAGCCCAGCGATGGCGGAGTTCACTACTGCAACAGGCGACGAGTGGCTACATGAGGAGATTCTTCGCGAAGGCTCCTGTGAAAGAGCCCTTGAGGAGACGCGTCGGCGAGCGCGGCAAGCTGGCTGGAGCGAAGATGAAATCAATCGTTCCTATGGCCACTCTATGAGCGAAGAGGGGCAAATCGAATAGAACAAAAATTGCAAAGTTCACCAGGGTAAATTTGGAGGCCTCGCCGGTGACTCTCGCAATGCATATGTCCAAGACTCTCCGATTGACACTGGTACAGACCGCCAGCCAGCAAAATGCCTGTAGACAACCCGAGGCCACACGCTTGTCGGTTTTTACAAACTCCTGCAACTTAAAGGGATTGCAGAGTCGAGTGCGACCGAATTTGTCATGTGTCTGTGGCAATAGGTCTCTTCGAGAGTGCGGCTGCACGACGGAACAATGTTTGGGGCGGAAATGGAAATCACTAGTTCGCCGGTACCGGGCGCGATAGTGCGCATACGATCGGCACATTGGAAAATCCAAGAAAAAATCATCGGCCGTCGCGGATACAATGTAGTCAGGTGCCATGGGCTCTCGGGGCTTACAAAAAGTAAAGCTGCGGAATTTGTTTGGGAGCTTGAACCTGATCGGAAGGTTCTAGACCCGGCCGCCATCAACTTGGTCGCGGACACTTCTCCGGGGGTGATCGACACGAAGCTCTACCTCGCCTCAGCCTTTCGCAGCACGCACACCACATCGAAGAAACCACTGCTTCTCGGACAGGCAGCCATCGATGATCTGACATTCCAGCACTTGCCAGTCGAACGCGCACTTAGCCAAGACCGTGTTCGTCTGCTTATCGCGGATGATGTCGGCTTGGGTAAAACCCTGGAGGCGGGAATGATCACCTCAGAGTTGGCGCTGCGTGGTCGCGCCGACAGAATTCTGGTGGTCACAACAAGAGCAATGCTGACCCAGTTCCAAAAGGAATTCTGGACCAGGTTTTCCATCCCGCTTTCACGACTGGACAGTGCCGCTATCCGGCGAATGCGAAACAACATTCCCGCACACTACAATGTTTTCGATCAGTTCGACCGCTCCATCGTATCCATTGATACGCTGAAAAAGGATGGTCAGATCCGCGCTGCGATCGAGGACTCATTCTGGGATCTGATCATCATCGATGAAGCGCATAATGCCGCCAACCGGGCCAAGTCGAGCGGCAACACTGCCCTTCGTGCCAAGCTCGCAAATCTCCTAGCGCGCCGCACGGATTCCCTTTTGCTTCTGACGGCGACTCCACATGACGGATCCCAGGAAAGTTTTGCAAGTCTCATTGAGATGCTCGATCCGACGCGCGTTCCAGACCCCGCCCACCTTAGGCGCGAGGACATCGAGGACCTTGTCGTCCGCCGGTTTCGGTCGTCCCCGGAAATCGTCTCTGAGCTGAAGAAAACAACCAAGCAGCGCGAGCTTCACCGACAAGACTTTCCACTCAGCGCGCACGAAGAAGCCGCTTATGAGGCGATCGCCGAGCTAAAACTGGACCTTGATGAGGATCACCACAAAGGTCGGGCAATTGACCTTTTCCGCACAACGCTTGCTAAGGCAATCTTCTCAAGTCCAGCCGCGTGCTTGGAAACCGTCGAAGGGCGCATCAAGCGTATTGATGCCGGAAACGCCCGCGGTACCGCGGATGATCGAGGTCGCCTGAGCAATCTTGCCAATCTTGTGCGGCAGATCGATATGGCGAGCTTCAGCAAGTATCAGGAACTGTTGGCGTTGCTGCGTAACATCAAATGGACGGGCAAAGCCAAACGCGATCGATTGGTGATTTTTTCCGAACGGATCGCGACGGTCTCCTGGCTGAAAGAGCGGCTGCAAGCTGACTTGGGGCTTAGCGATGAACAAGTCGGTCGCGTCGACGGTGGCAGCGTCGAAGCCGATGTTAAAACCCAGGAGACGCTCGAGGCGTTTGGACAGGAAAAATCGCCACTCCGAATTTTGATCGCCTCTGACATGGCATCCGAAGGTCTAAACCTCCATTTCCAGTGCCATCGCCTGATCCATTTCGATCTTCCCTGGTCGCTTCTTCGTTTTCAGCAACGTAACGGCCGGATCGACCGGTATGGCCAGGATCGCAACCCACAAATTTACTATTTTGTTGGCGAGAGTTCCCACCCGAAGGTTCGGCAGATGTGGGTGCTCGACAAGCTCGTTGAGAAAGACGAGGCAGTGCAACAGGGCGTCGGTGACCCGTCGGTCTTCCTCGGCGCGGGCGATGCAGACGGTGAAGAAGCGGTCGTTGCGGAAAGCGTGGCGAGCGGGCAAGGCGCTGAGGCTTTCGAGCGCGAAATGGACGCTCGCGCAAAGAACGCGGAAACCCGGCCGAGCATCGACGATGAGTACGCTGCTCTGTTTGGTGACTATGCATCGTCTCCACAGCCAACAAGCTCATCCACGACACCCACATCTAAAACAGCGCCGCCGCGCCTCTATCGCGATACCTTCGCCTATGCGAGCGCAATGTTGGAGCGGTTGGCCGATCCCAATGCTGGCGTTTTTGAACATCCCCCGGAGATCGATCCTGAGGACAGGACTATCCGTTTCAAGGCGCCCGCTGATCTGCTGGCTTCCGACACGCTCGGCTATGCGGACAAGAACACGATTGATGATCGCTACATGCCCGCGGAGGCGGTAAGCCCCGGCGGAAAAATTGAACTGACGGATCGCGCTGATGTCATCACTTCGGCGATCGAGAAAGCCAAGATGCAGGAACGTTCCTGGCCGAGCGTGCAATTCCTCTGGGATGGCCATCCCATGTTGGAGTGGTTCGCAGATTGTGCCGATGCATTCTTTGCCGATCACAGCGCGCCTGTCGCTAATCTTCAAGGTCGGATCGAACCTGGCGAAGTCGCGGTGATCCTACACGGCGCAATACCGAACCAGTCCGGCGCGCCAGTTGTGGATCGATGGGCGGTCATTCGCATTCGGCCAAGCGGTGAGGTGCTGGTCGAAGAGGTCGATGATTTCATCGACCGAGCGCGGTTACGCGACAAAGTGCCCAATCGACCATTGGAGAGGCTTCCGGATCAGAGCCTTATCGGCAGGGCGGTGGACGCCTTTCAGGGGCATTTGGTTGAGAAACGCAAGCTGAGAGCAGCCGAAATCGAGGAAGAACTCTCGCAGGTACTCGAGCGACTCGCCGAGTTCGAAGCGCGCCATCGATCTCAGCTACGTCTGGACTTTCCAGAACTCGACGATGCGGAAACATCAATCCACTCGCGACGGCGTTCAGCGCTGAAGCAAGCGCGCGAAAAGAAAATCGACCAGCTCTTTGGGGATTGGCAGGAGTGGTTCGAAAAAACCCGAACGATGGTCGACGACCCGCACCCCTATGTGGACGTCAAAGCGGTATTTGTTGGGTGATGAAATGAAGCTTTCCGGTATTGAAAACGAAGCGGAATTTTTCCCGTCTGGCACGCTGTCTGATGTTCTCAAAGACGAGCTGCAAGACATCACCGGGCTCTGGCGCTCGATGGCGCGCGCGGATCACCCCGTAGATCGCCTCCAAGCCGCCGGTGAGGCCTGCCTCTCAAAACTCCAGCAGATCCGGGCGACAACCGCTAGTCAGCGTCGTCTCGAGCTCTATCGCGAGATGCAGCAGGGCTTACTGAAGGCGCTGGGATACGAACCCAAACGAGCCTTGGGACTGACTGCCCTTAAAGAGGCAACCCACATCCCGCTGCTGGCGCAAGTCGCCAACTCGGAGGGGCGAGTGGCGCTTTGGGCGGTTGAGGCCGCCCTGCCCTCGACGGCGGATGAAGCCAATGACCCCTTGGGTTTGTTGTTCGATGAGACGCAGTTCCTTGAGAGTGAACAAGAGTACGCTGAACTCAAGCGCCCCCTCGAAGAGATTTTGGCCGACGGCGTATTCGCGCTGGACGACGCGCCCAAGGACGTTCTGGTCTTCGGTCTTTCACAGATCGTACTGATCGACAAACGCAAGTGGCCTGCCCGCTCCGTTCTGCGTTTTGACCTGCAGGAGATCTTTGCCGACCAGGACAAGGACACGCTGACAGTCATGGCGTGTCTCATTTCCCGCGAAGCACGTGTGCCTGACCAAGGCGTTCCAATTGCCGATCGTTTAGAAGAAGAAGCCCAGCGTAATGCCAACGCGGTGACCTCTTCACTTAAACGAACCGTTCGCGATGCTATCGAGATCCTAGGACAGGAAGTGCTCGATGTGACCGGGGGGAAGCACCCGAGCGGGCACAAACGCGCCGGCGTCTGGATCGAAGGGCCAGAGCTTTCACGCGAATGCCTGCGCTACATGTACCGACTGCTCTTCCTGTTCTACGCCGAAGCCAACACGCGGCTAAATATCCTGGATATCAAGAACTCGGTTTACGCCAGCGGCTATTCGATCGAAGCCCTGCGTGATCTGGAATCCGTCCGGCTTCGCACGCCGTCCGAGCGCGATGGAAGCTATCTTTGGGAAAGCCTGCAGCGGACGCTGACACTGCTCTTCGAGGGCGAGGATGCGGTCCTCAAACTGCCCTCCGTAAAGGTTTCGCTTCTCGACCCCAAAAGCACCCCGCTGCTCAACTCGGTGACACTACGCAATCAGGCCATTCAGAAGATCATTCGGCTCCTCTCGCTTCGCACTGGCAAGAGCACAGGCCGGATTTCTTACGCCAAACTCGGGATCGGACAGCTTGGCGCGGTCTACGAGACCCTCATCTCCTTCACGGGAACGGTCGCTAAGACCGATATGATCGAGCTCAAGCCGCAAAAGGACCGAAAGAAGTCAGGTGGCAAGGCGAACGCGTCGGACGACGGCGGCGACGATGGATCAGATGTTGAGGAGGAAGCCCCGCCAGAGTCCAACGATGACGATTCGGAGGCCTTGGACGAAAGCGCCGGCCGGTCTGACCGCGTCGACAAACTGGCGCCGAGCTATTTCGTGCCGCGCAGCCGTTTGGACGAGTTTGACCCCGAAGATGTCATCTTCAAGGGCGGCCAGGCGCTCATCTATCCCAAGGGCAGCTTCACCTATCGCCTCGCCGGCCGCGACCGGGAAAAGTCGGCCTCGTATTACACACCAGAACCGCTGGCGCGCCTTCTGGTGAAACATGCGCTGATGGAACGGTGCAAGGACCTCACCGCCGACGAAATCCTGGAGCTGAAAATCCTGGAACCCGCCATGGGTTCTGCGGCCTTCCTGGTGGAGACCGCCAACCAGCTCGCCGATCTCTATCTCGAGCGCAAGCAAAAAGAAGTCGGCAAGACCATCCCGCAGGATGAGATCGTGCTGGAGAAGCAAAAGGTCCGCGCCTTTATCTCGGACCGAAACTGTTTCGGGGTCGACCTTAATCCGATCGCGGTCGAGCTCGGCGCGATCTCGCTCTGGCTCAATAGTCTTCACGCGAGTGATTTCTCGCCCTGGTTTGGCGATCAACTTCATGCAGGCAATTCGCTCCTGGGCGCGCGCCGCGCCGCCTATGCCCCCCTCTCGCTGCGAGCGAGCAAGAAGAACGACCTCTGGCTAGAAACCAAGCCGGAAGAGATCGGTTGGCGCAACCGCTTGCCGGAAGACCATGTCTGGCAATGGCTATTGCCCGCAAAGGACATGGCGAATTTCGACAAGGATACGTCGATCAAGCCGTTTGCGGGTGACGCGCAGGATGCGATCAAGGCCTGGCGCAAGGCGGGCTTCTTCAAAAAGTTCGAACCGCATGAAGTCAAGCTGGTCCAAAAGCTTAGTGCGATTGCCGACAAGCTGTTCGATCAAGTGGCCGATGATTTAGCCAAAACCCGCGAGGCGTCCAATGATGCCATCACGCTCTGGCCGGACAGGGAAATGTCAGGCAATAAGAAGCTCGATTTTCTGGGCAAGGAATTCATCACGGCGCGTCTGACCGGCGATGATCACGCGTCCAATACACTGCCTTACAAGCGCCTCAAGACCGCGATGGACGCGTGGTGTGCGCTCTGGCTGTGGCCGCTCGACAAGGCGCACCTTTTGCCGGATCGAACTGAATTCCTTCACGGCATGACGATGTTGCTGGAAGGCGGTTTCTCGGCCTCTGGCACGCTCGCCGCCCCCAGCCTTGATGAATTTGCCGATCCCGAACCGGACTTTCTCGACCAGCTGGAACCGGATGCGCCGGCGCGCGACCTTTTCAAGGTCGCTGAGCGCCGCCAGGCGGAATTCTTCCATGAAACGAACGTCGAAGCGCTGGTTGAGAATTTTGATTGGCTCAAGGTGGCGGTCGAGGTGGCCGAAGAAGCCCGATTCGTTCACTTCGACTTGATCTTCGCGGATGTGATGCGGTCTAGGGGCGGTTTCGATCTTATCGTCGGAAATCCGCCCTGGGCAAAGCCCTCCTGGAATGCGGGGCTCGTGTTGGCCGATATAGACCCGCTCTACGCCGGCTTGAGCGCGTCTGATGCCGAGAAGGCATTGCCGGACGCTCTTGCGAAGACGAAGGGCAAAGACCGGTTTGTGGCGGAATTTGCTGCAACACGTGGAGCAATGGAGGTGACCTCATCAGAGGTCATGAATCCCTTTGCTGGCGGAGGCTCCAACAACCTCTATCGGTGTTTCGTTGATCTTTCTTGGAGGCTGGTAGCACCTGCAGGTTATTCGGCGCTGATCCATCAGGACGGGCATCTCGGCGATCCGAAAGCGGGAGCCTTTAGACAGCATTGGTACGCCCGCATCGTCAAACACTTTGGATATATAAACACGATCAAGTCGAAAAACTTCGCGGATGCCGCCCACTACATGCGCTTTAGTCAAAATATCTATCGCGGCAGTGATGCCAAGCCGTGCTTCGACCAGTTCACTACCGCTTTTTTGCCGTCCCAGATTACGGACTCATATGACCATGATGGGATAGGAGAGCTGCCCGACTTAAAAGACAAGACCGGCAATTGGGACACGCGCGGCCACCGGGCTCGCATCGTCAAAATCGATCAACGAGCATTGGAAGTCGTTCACGCACTTTCCGAAGATGACGATGTCCCCGTTGAACAAGCACGATTTATCCAGCCATTCTCGGAGAACACGCTAGATGTCTTCAAGCGAATGGCTCGTTTTCCGAAGCTAGGATCTGCTGTGTCTGATTGGCAGATGTCCGCTCACTGGAACGAAACAGCTGCGCAAAAAGATGGGACGATACGACGCGAAACTGCTTTCCGCCCCGCTGATGAGATCGTTTTGCAGGGACCGCATATCTACGTTGGGAACCCTATTTACAAAACACCACGATCAATCTGCAGAGCTAAAGCAGATTACGATTTGGTGGACCTACTCTATGCCCCGGCAGATTATCTGCCCCGCTCGAATTATGCCCCGGCGGTGCCCCTAAAAACATACAGCTCGCGCATCACCAAGTGCGACTGGGACACGACTAAAAGTCACGCAGACTTTTTTCGTTTCTCACTCAGACGGCGGTTAAATCTAAACATGGAGCGGACACTCAGCGGGGCTCTCCTCCCGCCGAAACTCACCCATGTGCATGGTGTCGAAAGTATTGCATTCCGGGAAACGGAGCAGCTCGTGTTGGCCAGCACGGCTGCTATTTCGCTGGTATGGGATTTTCTTACGAAAATCCGCGGCAAGGAAGACATACACTCTTCCACTGTAGAAGGATGGCCTTGGGTCGTTCCGGCGCCTACAGCCGTTCATCGTGCCCTGCGTCTGATGTGCCTCACGGAACAGTATTCCGATCTTTGGAATGACCAAGCAGTAACGCTTGTAGCTCATCCTTGGTCATCGACTGATCACCGATTAACGCTTGAAGGCCCGATCGCGGGTCCAGCGAGCTGGCAACGTTCAGCTGCTCTCCGCACCGAATTCGCCCGCCGCCTCGCTCTTGTCGAAATCGACGTCCTCGTCGCTCAAGCCTTGGGGCTCACCCTCGACCAGCTCATCGAAATCTATCGCATATACTTTCCGGTCCTGCAGAAAAACGAAGCGGGCACGTGGTACGACCAGAATGGCCGCATCGTCTGGACTTGTTCAAAAGGCCTGCCCGGTGTCGGTTATATGGAAGCCAACAAGAAAGGCGAGATGAAAAGCCCCGGCCGCGCTGCTTGGGAGAAGATCCTCGCCGAAAACCCCGCCGAACTCACCTGCACGGTCCTTGACGACACGATGCCGGGAGGGCCGCGCGAAGTAACACGACGCTTCGTGGGTCCGTTCGACACCTGCGACCGGGTGGAAGACTACAAACGCGCTTGGGCGCATTTTGGGGCGTTGAAGGCGGATGGAGGCGATACATGAATCCCATCCTGCTCGCGCGCCATATCGAGGAAGGTCTAACCGACCTTGTGCGCTCAACTCTGAATACCACGAGCCCCGCCTTTGAAGGCGTCGTCGATCGCTTCCTGAGCGAACCACACAACTTCATCAAGGGGCCGTGGGTCTCCGCCGACATGCCGTTCAAGCAGATTGAGGGAGCTAAGGAAGGCTGGGAGCAGCCCTTCCCGGAAGTCCCGCTTAAGTTTGCGCCCTACCAGCACCAGATGAGCGCGTTTGAGCGTCTGGGGGGTGCTGACAAGCGCTCAACCCTGGTCGCGACGGGCACAGGCTCGGGTAAGACAGAATCCTATCTCTGGCCGATCCTGGATCATTGCCGCCAGCACAAGGGTGAGCCTGGCATCAAGGCCATCCTCATCTACCCGATGAACGCACTGGCGACCGACCAGGCGCGCCGTATTGCCAACGCGATCACCTCCATACCGGCTTTGGAAGGGGTCAGAGCCGGCATCTACGCCGATGCCGAGCCGTCCAATGCCGAAACCGAGGTGACGCCGGACAGCGTGATCACTCATCGCGACACTATCCGGCAAAATCCGCCGGATATTCTGCTCACCAACTATAAAATGCTCGACTATCTTCTCCTGCGCGCCCGAGACAGGGCGCTCTGGGAGAAGAACGCACCCGAGACGCTGCGCTTTCTGGTGGTCGACGAGATGCACACCTTTGACGGGGCGCAGGGGGCTGACCTTGCCCTATTGCTGCGCCGCCTCAAAAGCCGCCTGGAGGTGCCCCAGGATCATCTGGTCTGTGTAGGTTCATCAGCCACGCTGGGTACTGGCGATGATGCGCTCAAGGATCTTCGCAACTATGCCGAAACCATCTTCGGTGAGGCCTTCGACGAGGACGCGGTCATCCGCGAAACGCGACTTGAGCCGGAGGCCGTCTTCCCGACGCCGGAATATTTCGTGTGGCCCAAGCCAGAAGATGTCGCTGAGGCGCTGGAAGCAGCAGGAGACATGGACCAGGCCGAAGCCGCGCGTCGCCTGGCCTTTTGCCTTTTTCCGGATGAGCGCGACCCAGATCTTGCCGAACTCCACGCCGGCGATCCAAGCTCGTCAGATTGGCGCATACGCCTGGGTCAGCTGTTGGTCGAACATCATATCTGCCAGCGCGTTCTGACCATCATCCACAATCATGCTGGACCTGCTTCCCTGTCCGACATCGCTGAGGCTCTGGGCCAGGCCAAAGCACTTCGCCACTGGGGTCCGGCTGCTTCACGCGAGCTCGCCGAGCTTGTTGTCTCGCTGGTGGCTTGGGCACGCTCGGGCGACTCAGCGCATCCGCGCCCGCTCTTCAATGTGCGTCTGCAAACCTGGATCCGCGAGATGGCGCGGATGGTCGTGGATCTCCCGCGCACCCTTGAGGGTGGAGAGCGCTCAGCCATCACTCTTCATCACGGCGCTGACCTTGATAAGGCCGAGCTGCGCTCCATGCTGCCGATGGTCAACTGCAATCGATGCGGAGCCTCAGCGCATGTAGGCCGCCAGTCATCCAAGGGGATGAGTTATTGGGCGGCGCTTGATCAGATCTACGAGGAATTCTTTGACGATCGTGGCGGGGAAAAGATCCGGCTTTTCTATCACGAGAGCATTGATCGAACCGTCAAGGCGGCAAGTGGCGGCAAGCGCATCGTCTCCGGCCTGCTCGATGCACAAAGCCTGGAGTTTCAGCCCGGCGACCACGACGATCTCGAACCGGGCCCGCAAAGTCCTGTTTGGATGTACGACCCCACCGATGATCACGGACGGATAGATCGAACCTGCCCAGCCTGCGGGCAATCACAGGGCCTTATTCTCTTCGGAATGCGCGCCGCGCGCATAACAACCGGCATCACTGGGACGCTCTACACGTCAAAACAAAATGAAGACGAGCCGACCGCCAAGCCTCGCTTTTTGATGTTCTCGGATTCAGTCCAGGACGCCGCTCATCGCGCGGCGGTGGCCGAGACGCGCAATGCCCGCACCGTCTCGCAAAAGTCGCTCTATCAGGCCCTGCAGGCCAATCCTGCGCGGTCCGAACTCTTGAGCGCGGTCATCAAGGATGTTCCCGAGCGCTATCTCGATGAAATGGGCGGTGATGATTTCACGGCCCAATTCATCGCCAAGGAACAGACCTGGAGAAAGGACTACCAAGCGCTCATCCACTCTGGCACGTCCATCACGGATGCGCGATTCTTAGACCAGATGGCGATGCGTTTGGGGTGGGAGTATTTCGCCGACCTCACTTATCGATCCCACCTGCCTCACACGCTTGAGGCGAACGGCTTTGGTATCGCGGATGTTTCCGCGGCGCGGCTGACGGACAGTGCGGAAAAACTTGCGCACGGGATAAGGAACGAATTTCCTTCAAGCGATCCGATCGATGCAGAAGCGCTTGTTCCGTTTCTCGCCGGATTGCTCCAACGCATGCGCCGGCAAGGCTCGGTCGACCATCCCTACGTCGCGGCCAGCATCGCCACGAACACGCGTGATAAGGGGCTCAATTACTTTGGCGGCGCAAGACAACTTGGAGTGGGTGGAAGCCAGACCCTGCCGCCGCTCAATCATCGACGCGGACTCGCACCAATCCCGATCACGCTGAAACGCTCGCTCGTCGGATTTGAAGGCATTACGCGTGATCATAGCGGCAATTGGTATCGTGACTGGCTTTTCAGGTGTCTGGCGCGGCTGGACCTGGCGATCGCATCCGATCCCTCAACGGTGCTGCCTCTGGTGCTCAGACGTCTTGAGGCGGACGGCTTGCTCCGTCGGGTTGAGCGACCGGATGGCCTTGACGGGCACGGCTATCTCATTGACCGGGACACCATCGATGTGTCGCTTGACGTGGCGCATTTGGCCTGTGGGCGATGTGGCCGCCGTGACCGCGTTCTATCAGGCAATGTCGAAGCCCTGGAGGGCTCCAACTGCCAGCGCATGGGCTGCGACGGCAAGCTGACGCAGATCGCCCCCGCGCAAGTAGCTGCAACCGAGCGGGCACTCCAATCGGACCGAAACCATCGCGTAGTCGCACGCGAGCACACAGGCCTGCTTGAGACGGACGCGCGCTTACGCACCGAGGTCGGTTTTATCGAAGAAGAGACCCGCTGGGCCCCCAACTTGATCTCGGCGACGCCGACTCTCGAGATGGGTATCGATATTGGCGACTTGTCGACGCTCTTATTGTGCTCTGTCCCACCTGAAGAAGCCAACTATGTCCAGCGGATGGGGCGAACGGGGCGACGTGATGGCAACGCGCTCAATCTTGTGCTCGCCAATGCACGCGCCCACGACTTGCAGTTTTGGGAAGACCCCAAACCTATGCTGGCTGGCGAGGTCAAGGCCCCCGGCGTCTATATCGCCGCAGAAGCCGTTCTTCTTCGGCAGATCGCCGCTTTCACGCTGGATGAGTACGTGGCCAGCACCCCTGCGGCCGGTGATTACGGTAAGGTCCGCGATGTCTTAGCCCGCAGAGCGAAGGGCAGTTTGATTGGGTTTCCATTTGATTGGCTGGAAATGGTCGAGGTGCGCGCGAGCGAGCTTGCGGATCGCTTTATCAAAATCCTGCCCCAAGCGGTTCAAGGCCGCTCCGATCTCACGGAACGATTGAGCGCATATCTATGTGAGAGAGGCGAACACTCTTTGAGCTGGCAAGTCTTGAGCGCGTTTGACGCCGCGGAGGGTGAACGGGTTCGCTTGAAGGCCAAGCGCGATGAGGTCACCAAGGAACAACGCCGCCTCCAACGCCGCAAAGAGGAATACGAGAAAGACAAATACGACAAACTTCAAGCAGAACTCGATCGCGACAAGAAGGCGATTAATCGTCTCATCCGCAGCGGGATTGAAGACGCAAGCGTTCTGAAGTTCCTGACGGATAGAGGCCTATTGCCCAACTACGCCTTCCCGGAAGAAGGGGTGAAGCTCACCTCAATTCTGGCACGTCGAGAGTCTCCGGCCGATGATGACGGGTTGCTGTATCTGGAGTACTCACGATCCGCGAGCTCTGCGCTTTCAGAATTTGCGCCCGGCCAGACATTCTACGCCGATGGCCGACAGGTGAAGATTGATCGCCTAGATCTTTCACCAGACGATATTTCCGAGTGGCGCTTCTGTCAGAATTGTTCCTACGCCTCGGACAAGCTGGCCGACGACCCGAGCGATGCTTGTCCGAAATGCGGCGATGAAATGTGGTCAGACAGCGGATCGCGTCATGAGGTTGTCGACCTCAAATCCGTCTTGGCGATCAGCTCGGAAGACAAGGCGGCGATCAAGGACGGTGATCAACGCCAACAACAATTATTCGATCGGGGAATGATCCCCAGCTACGGGCCCAGCGATATTGTTTCGGCATGGTTCTCTAACGGCTCAGAGGATGCACCCTTCGGGTTCGAGTTCATAACTGATTGCCGCTTCCACGACATAAACTACGGTCGACAATCCAACGCTCCAAGCGGCCCTCAGATCGCCGGCGAAAAAAGGCAATCCTACCCCTTCCAGCTCTGCCAGAAATGCGGTGCGGTCCAATCAGGTCCCCTGGAACCGGACGCGAAGGGAGAACACGCTCCAAACTGTGCGGTGCCGGCGGACGAGGAGGCACGCCAATCGGATTGGTTGGTCAAAGCCTTCCTCATGCGCAAGTTCAACACCGAAGCGATCCGAATCGTCATGCCGGTCAGTGGTGAGGCGGATGAGAACGACATCAAGAGTTTTGTTGCCGGGATAAATCTGGGCATGCGCCAGGTCTTCGCCGGGAAGGTTGACCATATTCGGCCGGCTGTCGTGAAAACGCAGCTCGATGGCATGGCCACAGTTCGCAGCTTGTTCCTTTACGATAGCGTGCCAGGTGGTTCGGGCTATCTCCGTCAGATTGGCGAACACCCTGAAACGCTCCGTCAGATTATTGAGCGAGCAATCGTCAAGCTGCGCGATTGCCCCTGCGCGAAGGAGGAAAAATCCGGCTGCTATCGCTGTGTCAAATCCTATCGTTCACAATTTGGTCCAGGCGAGCCGGAGCGCGACCGGGCGCTGGGTTTGATGGAGGCTATGCTCAAACAGTGGGAAAGTTTGAGCAAGGCGAGCGATAGTATCGACACCTCAATCCGATCCTCTCTGGTCGAGACCGAGTTGGAGCAACGTTTCCTCGCCGCCCTCGAACGAACATTTGGCCCAGAAAGTCTCCGTGCACAGGTGTTACCCGGCGGGGCTCGAGGTTTCGTGATCAATGCGGGAACAGATGAAAGTCCCAAGCTATGGGGCATCGAAACCCAGGTCCAAATCGATGCGCGCTATCGAGGCCTGCCCCGAAAGCGAGTTGATTTTCTTCTGCAACCGATTGGTCGGTCTGACGTCAAACCAATAATCGTCGAGACCGACGGCCTAGAGTACCACGCCGACACGATCGCCAAAGATGTCACTGACCGATTTGAGATGATCCGGTCAGGGCAGGTGCGGGTCTGGACACTCCTCTGGCAGGACCTAGCAAGTGAAGCCGATCCGGATTTCTCCAACCCATTGAAACCCTCGGCCGTCGGGGCAGAAGCAGAGGGCCGGTTAGGACGTGTTCTTACCAATCCAGACTTTGAGATGTTGTCCACCGAAACTGATCGAATTCGACTTCAGTCCAGTTTTGCCAGTCTCGTAACAGCTCTGCGAAGGAAGGACGGCGAATGCGAAAAGGCCGTTTCTGTCCTGGCTCGAACGATTACCGGCTTGAACTCAAAGTTTGCCTCACCTGGACCTTTTGAGGCGCTGAACGACGACACCAAACTGCACCTCGAAGCTGGCGTGTGTCGCGCTGACATCACCGAAGGTGGCCTTACCTTGTTGCTCTCTTCGGACAAATTGCGACCCAACGAGTGGCCTACAGCAATTTCAGATTTGAGGGTCGTCCTAGCCGTCGATTTGGCTGCCGGCCCTGTCAATCAAGCGCAGCGCGAACGAACCAGGTCGATTCTGCGGGGGTTCTGGCGACTAACCAATCTACTGCAAAATCTGCCGGGCCTGCATGTGGACATACCTGGCCTCGACACACTGCTCTTGCCCAACCAAGCGGCCGATCCGCCGAGTACCGACGAAGATTGGATATTGGCGAAAGAGCTGTGTGAGGAGGGTTTTCACCCCTTGTTAGACGCAATCCATGCAGCAGGACTGCCAGCCCCAGACCGACTTGGCGATGATGTGATCGAGAATGGTCGTGTCACAGGCATGATCGAGTTCGGCTGGAGTTCACATTCGCTGGCTGTCTGCGAGAGCGAGCTAGCCAGTCCCGTCGACGACGTCCTTGTTTTCCTCCCAGGCTCCTCGTCGATCACCGAGACGGTTTCACTACTGATCAAGAAAATGGGGAAGGTTGAAGCATGAGCACAGCAACCGCCAAACGCGTTTCGTATGACATTGGCTGCATGAAATCGCTTCGCAGCCTGCCCGATCGGGTCGTGAAGAAGTTTCTCGATTTGATGACCAAATATATGAGCGATCCATCGGCCGGCGGGCTGAATCTGGAATCCGTGGAAGGCTCGAAAGACAAGGCGCTCAAGTCCCTTCGGGTCGATCAAGGCTATCGCGCCATCGCCTTCGAGGCGGGGCGCGACATCATGTTTGTGCACGTCAACGAGCACGACAAAGCCTATCGCTGGGCATCTGGACGCCGCGTGAAACTGGATGCATCAACCAACCGCGTGCGGATCGTTGAGGTGTTGGAAGAGGCACAGACCGTATCGCCCATCACCGCTGAAACGCCCACCCTGTTTGCTGGTATCGCAGATAAGCGCTTGATCGCGCTGGGCGTCACGGAGGAAGAAATTCCCGCCGCTCGCACCATCAGCTCACTTGACGATCTTGAAAGCCGGGAGGGTCATTTCGACGCCACGACCTTCCAGGTGCTTTATGGGCTGGCTGCGGGATATTCCGATGAAGAGGTCTATGCTCTTACGGGCATAGCGCAGGAGGAAACAGCGCAATCTCCGGCCGAAGCCTCCTTCGAGGATTTGATCTCCAGCGAAGAAAGCCGTCAGACGATCTTCATCCCGGAAAGTCAGGAAGAGCTGCGTCGCTTTTTCGAGGGCGAACTGGATGGGTGGCGCGTATTTCTACATCCGGAGCAACGTAAGCTCGCCTATCGGGAATACAATGGCCCGGCCATGGTTCGTGGGGGTGCAGGCACCGGCAAGACAGTCGTCGCCATGCATCGCGCCAAACACCTCGCTGATCAGATCAAACTCGACCCGAAACGAGCTGGCGAGCGCATCCTTGTCACCACGTTCACTCGATCGCTTGCGCAAGACATCGAGGCCAACCTCAAAACCCTTTGTCCCGAGCATCTGTCAAAAGAGGCCTCCCGCATTGAAGTCGTGAACCTGGATCGGTGGGTGAGTCAGTTTTTGAAGCGAAAAGACTTCGAACGCCGTATCGCCTTTTTTGGAGAGGACCGTGCTGAACTCGATAGCATCTGGGAGGATGTCTTCATCGATCACGCCCTGCCAGACGGGTTAAGCGAAGCCTTCGTGCGCGCAGAGTGGTCTCAAATCATTCAGGCCCAAGGCCTGCTTGAAAAGTCGAGCTATTTGCGGGCGTCGCGGGTTGGGCGAGGCACTCCACTTGACCGCCGAAAGCGCGCCCAGCTCTGGGATATCTTCTCCGACTACCGCGCACGTTTGATATCGAAAAATCTCGCAGAGCCCGACGATGCCTATCGCGAGGCGATCGAGATCCTAAAGGCCAAAGCCCCGCAACTGCCCTATGCCGGCGTTGTGATCGATGAAGCGCAGGATATGGGCGAGCAAGCCTTTCGGCTCGTGCGCGCGATCATTCCTGAAAGTGCCGGCGGCGATACGAATTCGATTTTCATTGTTGGAGACGCTCACCAGCGGATCTATGCGCGACGCGCCTCGATGAAGGCCTGTGGCATCAACATCCGAGGCCGATCGCGCCGGTTGAAGCTGAATTATCGAACCACTCAAGAGATCAGGGCCTGGGCCGTAGCAATCCTTGAGGGCATCGCGGTCGATGACCTCGATGACGGGGTAGATTCATTTGCGGGCTACACGAGTTTGATGAGCGGTCCCGCTCCGCAAACCATTCATCATTCAAACAGGGCGGCGGAGCTGGATGGACTTGCCTCCTGGATAAAGAGGCAGGTCGAGCAAGGCGGAAGCGTTGAGGAAATCGGTGTGCTTGCCGTTACCAATGCATCGGCCGACGAAGTCTGCAAAGAACTTGGGCATCGAGGTATCAACACACTTCGCCTTAGCGCCACGACCGGAGATGACCGAACTAAGCCTGGCGTGCGGGTTACCACAATGCACCGGGCCAAAGGACTGGAATTTTTCGCCGTAGCCCTTCCGTTCTTGTCCGAGGGTGAGTTCCCACCAAAATTTACGTTACAGAACGCTGTCGATGCCGCCGATCTTGAAGACATTCACAGGCAGTTCCGGTCGCTGCTCCATGTCGCGGCGACCCGGGCAAAAAAGGCGCTTCTGGTCTCGTGGACCGGCAGGCCGTCGTCGATGTTTCCTGAGAGCCCTCAGTGCGACTGATGCTGCGAGCCAATTCCAATAACGCCGGGGGTGTTCATGGATGGATTTGAACAAATCGCAACCGCACGTCCCCGAACGGGTGCCTTTCGGGTGCTCACTCCCGAGCTCCTGGCTGAGACTTATTTGACACCCAAGCCCGTAGAATTTGATTGGGTAGAAAATTTGCAGGACGAAGCATTCCCTTGGAATGCGAGTATGCAAGTGGCGCCGGTAGAAACCGGTCAGGCTGTCGCGGATGCGCTTCGTACATTGGCCCAGGCGACAAGCACGCTCTCCCCTGAAGAAATTGACCTTTCAAAACTCGACCAAAGCACACGCATCTTCAAACACGTCGAGGCTCTTCGCGAACTTTGGCGGCGAGCACCTGCCGCCCTGCCCCGCGATTTTCAGATTTTCGCACATATCCTGAATTGCTCGGCCCAGGATGCCTTGGAGGCACTCCCGCTCACCAGCGAGACCGCCTGCGCCCACGCGTCACCGATCGCAAGGCAGGTTCATCAAAAAATCCTCGATCATCACGGCCTCGCAGACACAGCGTGTCGCGAAACTTGGGCAAAGCGTCGCGCCGACCTGGTTCAAGGTGCCTCTGAACCATCCAGCCTTGGTCGGGTTCAGAGGGGTCTTATTGGAGGCCCAGCAACGACCGGAGAACTCGACAGCTCACTCAGCTTCTACGCTGTTCGAGATGTTGCGGAGGAAGCTCAGCTGGCCGCTGGTATAGCCCAGAGACATATCGATGCGGGGGCAGCGGCCAGCGACATAGCGCTCCTTATCCCGGACGAGGCTGAATACTTCGGACATTTAGCCCAAGCGTTTCGGTCGCTTGGCATACCGATATCGGGACTGCCGGAGCTTCCCGAAAAACGCGACATCGCTGGTGAGACGCTCTTGCACCTTTTGGTGTGCCTACAAAGACCGGCGCCCGCGATGGCCCTGGCGAGCCTTTACATTTCCCCGCTGATGCCATGGGCTCCGGACATCGGGCGACAACTCGCCCGAGAGGTCATGGAGGGTCGGTATGAGCCCTATCTGGCCAAGGCACTTTCTGGTCGATCAAAGCAGTTCTACCAGCTTCTGCGCGCGCCTGTCGCCCAAACGCCATCGGGCATATTGGGCGCGCTGGAAAAAATCGGCCCATTGCTCAACAAGGCTGATGAATTCAAGGCCGACATCAGCGCCTTCCGGTCCAAATTGTCGCCTGTTCGCTCTGCCTTGGTTGGAGCGAGATCAATCGATTGGCCGACGCTTTATCGCCTGGCGGCCCCGGCAACGCCGACACCCGAGGCATCGGAGCGCTTTGTTGAAGGTGTGAGCATCTTTACCGAAACCGCCCTTCCTTGGAGATCAGCACGCCATCTGATCGCTATGGGTATGAGCGGCTATCGGTGGCCGCGCGCGGTCACCACCTCACCGCTCTTCCTTGATGGAGAAATAAGACTCCTACAGGCCAAGACCGGTCTTCAAGTCGAGACGCGCGGTGACGTGATGGCCCGGCGCATGGAACGCATTCGGCGCCAACTCCTGAGCGCCCGAGAAAGTCTGAGCGTCATAAGACCTGTTTTATCATCTGATGGTGTTCGCCAGCCGTGCTCACCTGCAGTCGCGCTGATGGCCAGAACGATCTCGAAAAACACAAAGGTCGTCGAGGATGCGAACACTCTGTTTCACGACTTGCGTTCGACACCGCCCGCCCAGTGGCCATGCGAGCACGAGCAGGCCTCACCGAGAACACCCGCCCCGCCTCTGCCCATGGGTGGCGTCATCAAGCTCGAGCGGGATCTCCTGCTTCACCGGGTGACCAAGGACGACCATATGCGTCCACAATCGCCAAGTCGGCTGGAGACCTTGCTCGTTAGTCCGTTGGCCTGGTGTCTTTCCGAGTTCTCTGCGGAACCTATCTTGTGGGCTCCGGACAGTCTCAACATCATGCTTGCCGGTACGCTTGCACATGAGATTCTTGAACACCTCTTTGAGAAGGAAAGCCCTCTTCCCGCACAGAACCAAATCGAAGCCCAAGTGCCAGAGCTCCTCGCGCAGGCCATTCGAAGGCATGCGCCCTTCATGCAGCGCGCAATCTGGTCGGTAGAGCGGCTTGGCCTGGAACGGGACATTCTGAAGGCGGCAATCGCCTGGCGCGACACCATGGATAAGCTTGGCGCGAGCGTCGTGGACAATGAGATACTGCTGCACGGAGAAGGCTTGGGCATTCGTCTGCGCGGTCGCGCGGACTGCTTACTCCAACTTCCTGATGGAAGCCTCTTGATCGTCGATCACAAGAAGAGCGGCACTCGCGCTAGACGAGATCGGCTCGATGCGGGCTGGGACCTTCAGCTCGGACTGTACCGGTCCATGCTGCAAAGTCCGGAAGAGCTGACGCCATCGTTGGAAGAAGCCCTGAAGGGAAATCCCAAAATCGGCGTGGCCTATCATTTGATCAATGATCAGGGTGTTCTACTGGAGGGGCTCAGCCTGCCACCGGGCATTGTCACCATCATTGATGGTCAAATTTCAGCTCAAGCGATGCGCACACTATCCGATCGCCTTTCTGAGGTCCGCACCGGAAAGGTCCGTCTCAACTCGGTCAACGACCGGGACTTTTTCAAGAAGACAGCCAAGTTGACGCCCTATGCGCTAACAGCCTCGCCGCTCATCGAACGGTTTATGCTCGAAGGTGGACCAGCCCATGGCGACGCGAAAGGCGGCGAATGATGGAAGATCTCACCATTGTTCCTGCAGGCGCAGGCTCAGGCAAAACCTACCGGATAAAGACGGACCTGACCAATTGGGTCAGGCAGAAGAAAGTTGCCCCAGACCGGATCCTGGCCGTCACCTTCACCGAGGCAGCGGCAGCGGAATTGCGCGGTCGGATCCGATCAAGCTTGCTGGCGGAAGGGATGATCGAAGAGGCCTTGGCCGTAGAGCAAGCTTACGTGTCGACGATACATGGGCTAGGGCTTCGGATCCTGTCAGAGCACGCTTTCGCAACAGAGGGCTCGCCGCGCCCACGCGCGCTGGCCGAGGCCGAGCGCGATCTGCTGATCCGCCAAGCTATGGCACACGCGCCCGCTCTAAACGAGGTAAAGGCCGATCTACCCCGATTTGGTTATCGCCCCGGTTTTGGGTCCGATACGACCATGGAAGACAGTTTTCGGGCGGGCGTCATGTCCACGCTGGACCTGCTTCGAGGTCTTGGAGACGTGGGAGAAGATCCCAAGCTTATCGAGCCGGCGATTGAACGCATCCGAAACCTCTATGGCCCTGTCACCTCCGACCCGAAAAGGCTGGAGGACGACCTTTGTTCCGCTGCCGCCCATCTATTGGCAGCGTTTCCGGACGACCTCTCGGCCATAGCATCGTCAAAAAGTGCGAAAGATGACTTCCAGAAAAACCACCAGGCCCTGAAGCGGGCCCTGCGACCAAACGTGTTGAGCCGGGATTGGGGCCTTTGGAATTCCCTGAGCCAGCTGCGCCTGTCGAAACGGGGTGCGCCAACCCCTCAGGGATATGACGACCTGGCGGTTCGAGTTGTCGACGCGGCTAGCCAGCTAAGCCGTCACCCTGGCCCGTTGGAAGACACCTGCGCGCACCTGAAGGCACTCGTGCATGGTGCCCAAGAAATCATGACCAAGCACGGAGAGTTAAAGCGCGAGCTCGGCGTGATCGACTATTCCGATATGATTTGCGATGCCGAGCGTCTGCTGCGCACGCAGCCGCACATCCTCGAGGCATTGCTCGCAGAAATCGACTGCGTGATCATCGACGAGTTCCAAGACACCAATCCCGTACAGTTCGCGCTCCTTTGGCGCATCGCGCAATCAGCCAAACGCGTCCTGATCGTGGGCGACACAAAACAATCGATTATGGGGTTTCAGGGCGCCGATCCTCGGCTGAGCGAGGCGCTTCAACAACAACACCCCGAAGCGACGGACCCTCTCACCGGCAATTGGCGCTCAGATCCACGAATGATGGATTTGATCAACGCGATTTCAAAGAAGCTCTTTAAGGACAGCTATGTCCCGCTGGACGCGCAACGACCGTCAACCGGCCAGACCTTTGCGGAGGTTTGGCGCATCCCCGAAGGCAGACGATCAAGAAAATCCCGTCCGGAAGACCATGTTGCAGCTCACATAGCCGATCTGCTCGCACAGCGAGGATTGGTCGCCGAACGCGGCAGCGATCCCAAATCGCCCGCTTATAGGGCGGTGGAGCCACGCGACCTGGCGGTCCTCTGTCCAACACACGCCATGGCTGGACGATATGCGGACGCCCTACGTAAAGAGGGCATACCCGTGCGCATCAACGAACCTGGCTGGCTGGACAGCCCTGTGGTCATGGCGACCTGCAACGCGCTTGGGTTCGCTGCAGATCCTTCGGATCACCATGCCGCGCTTGTCTATCTCACACTCGGGCCCGCAGCGATGTCGATTGAACAGGCCCTCGGACACCTCGCCGACAAAGAGCTGGAAGATCACATCGAGCTTTCCGCGCTTAAAACGCTCTCCAAGTCGTCTGACACTCTGCCGCTGGAGACGCTCTTCTCACGCGTCCTTGAAGCAGGCGACATTCTCGAATGGGTGGCGGGGCAGTCAGATGCGGATCAAGCCCACGCCGACCTCATGCGCCTCCAGGCGGAGGCCGCCGCCTTCACCGCCGCACATCGCGATTTCAAATCCGCGGCCGGGTTCCACGGATCGACAGTTCAGGTCTTTCTTGGCTGGCTGGAGGCGCGCCGGGCCGAGCGCGATTTCAATCGTCACCCTGACCCCGGTCAATCGAATAGCCAAGGCGTAGAAGTCGTTACTTGGCACGCCTGCAAGGGCCGTGAGTGGCCTATCACCATCGTCGCCGGACTCGACCATGGTATCGGCGAACGCCCGGGCACCTTGAGAGCAGAATTCTCCGATTTCACCGAGTTGAGCACCGTGCTCGACCGTGCCCGCCTTATCTGGACCCCCAGCCTGCCGGTAAAGGAAAAACAGGATCGCTTCGTGGATGATCGCCAGGCAGACGCGGAAGGGGATGCCCGGCGTCTTCTCTATGTAGCGCTTACAAGAGCGCGAGACCGCCTCATCCTAGAATGGCCGGACTTCACTTTCAAGAAGGTCGGACAAAGTGAGGTCTTCGGCAATTACGCCGAGGTGCTGGCGCTGGAATGCGGCTTGGAGATCGAGCCGAACGGCATAAAAGTCGGGGGCCATCAATTCAGCCTTCCAACGCGCATTTGCGATACAGAGGCCCCCGAGCAATCTGGTCGGTGCGAGGCAGTTACGCCTCCAGCGCATCTGAGGTTTGGAAAGAAGCGGCCCGCCTTTGAGACAACGCACACACCTTGGCGCGTCAGACCGTCATCGATAGCAGTCAAACAACCAACCGCTATCGATACAAGGCGAACACACCTCAAAGGGCCACCGATCGAACTTTTCATTCCTGGGTCAGCCACCGAACGTGGCAACATCCTTCACAAGGCAATGCAGGTGCTGATGATGCGTCCAGACCTCAGCCGTCGCCTTCTGGATGCGCTCTCGATAGATCAAAAAGCCCTTGAGGCGCTTAGTAAGCGAGCATCGGAGTTGCGGAACTGGCTGACCTCGGAAGGCTTTACACAAATCCGGTGTGAGGTGCCGATCCAGACATGCGCCCCTTCCGGAGCGCAATGTAATGGTGTCATAGACCTTCTCGCCGAAGGCGCCGGGAAAAGGTTGATACTCGACCACAAAAGCGGAAGCGGACTGTTCAGCGAGTATCTGGCACAACTGGATGCCTACAGCGTCATGATGCGCGGCGTGGCGGATGATCTGGAGCCCGTATTGGCGATACACTGGATCGACGAGGGGGTTTTAGAGATCAGCTCCGCAGGCTCATGAGACCTCAAGCTGCCTGTCTGCGTTCGCCACCCGCGGCCGAGAAAAATTGACATGGCGCTGTCGCGGCGCGGCCGCCCCGATCCCCTGCTGCACCACTCAGATCAAGGCAGCCAATATACCAACGAGAGCTTCCAGCGACTGACAGCAAATCATGGCATCACCTGTTCGATGAGCCGGTCAAGCAACTGCTGGACAATGCAGCGATGGAGAGCTTCTTCTCCTCGCTCAAGATAAAGCGCATCCGGGGGCAGGTCTATCGGACACGCGATCGGGTCCGGGCCGATGTGTTCGACTGTATCGAGCGCTTCTTCAATGCCAGACGCCGTCACTCGACGCTGGGATATCTCAGCCCGATGGACGACGAAAGGAAAGCTATGAAAGCTTAAGCGACTGCCCACGGAACCGGCAGCAGCTCATCTCGTCCAATTTTAGCTTGAATTCAGCGCGTTAGTACGACTGCCTTTGACTTGACTTGAGCCGCCATCGGAGGTTGTGTTTGCTGGCCGCAACTTTCCGAGAAACTGAATGAACCGCCACCAAGCACTCAAAGCACGTCAACGAGAAGAGCGCGCCAACTACCCCGAGGATATGGGCCTTCGCGTTCATCGCGCTCTTAGCTGGCTAGGGCGCGCCGAAACCGAGCGGTCGACGGGCGACCACGACGGTGCATTCGTATTTTATTGGATTGCGTTTAATGCCGCGTATGCAGGTGAAATAGGCGATGGGCTAGAGGAAAGCCCCAGTGCGCGCGAGGAATTCCGACAATACTTCGCTTCACTGCTCCTGGCGGACAAAAAGAGCGCGATATACGACGCGATTTGGACGCGTTTTTCCGGGCCAATTCGGATACTCTTGGACAACCCTTACGTCTTCGCCCCCTTCTGGAACTCCAACCGAGCGGGAGACGGCGATGCCTGGAAGGGAGCATTTGCACGAAGCGTCGATGTTGCCCACAGTGCCGTCGAGCAAAAGGACACACAGCGGGTTCTCGAGATCATTTTCGACCGCCTCTATGTCCTCAGGAACCAGGTCATGCACGGTGGTGCGACTTGGAACAGCTCGGTCAATCGCGACCAACTCAGAGATGGTGTTGCAATATTGGGCTGGCTGATCCCGCTATTCATCGAGTTGATGATGGATGCGCCGGAATTGGATTGGAAACGTCCATACTATCCCGTGGTCGAAGCTTAATCAGCGAACGAGATCCAGGGCAGCAAAGGGGGAATAATTGTGGCGAAGACGAAAGGTCAGGGAAATCCGAACTGGACCCGCGATGAGGTAATTCTCGCGCTGGAACTTTACCTTGAGTGTGCAGATCAAATCCCATCCCCTTCGGATCCGAGGGTCGTAAATCTCTCGAAGTGGCTTCAGCGAAATCCTGAGCATGCTGAGGCGGTCACAAATGAGAAGTTTCGAAATCCGGCGGGTGTCGCTTTCAACCTTCAAAATATCCGATCCGTTGCAACAGGTGTCGGATTGAAGAACACCTCGAAGACCGATCAAGCAGTCTGGGAAGAATTTGGCGAGAAACCGGAGAAGGTACGAGAGCTCGCCTCGCAAATACGAGCGGCCATCGAAGCCACTTCAAAACTTAAACCGCGTGATCAAGAAGACGAACTAACCTCCCCAGAAGGCCGTGTCGTGACGCGTGCTCACGTTTCTTATGAGCGCTCTAAGTCTTTGCGCCATGAGGCGCTGAAAGCACGACGTGAGAGCGGTGAGCCCTCATGTGATTGTTGCGGCTACCGTCCTCCAAATCTTCCTGATGCCGATTGGCCCCTCTCCGCATTGGAAGTTCATCATGTGGTGCCAATCGCGAAAACGGGGAAGCGAACAACTAAACTCTCGGACATCGCCCTCCTCTGTGCAAACTGCCACCGGCTTATTCATCGAGTAATCGCTCGCGAAGGTTTTTGGCCAACCGCGCTGGAGTTGCGAGCAAAATTGGGCATCAAGTCGTAACTATGGCCGCAGGACTTCACCTACCGGAATGGACAGAGATCGGACAAGACACAGGCCTTGATCCGCTGGCAATGGTTCGGCCAACAGAGGCGCTCTATCAGCGGCTCGTGCCGGGCATCAGCACGATCACACTCCGGCTTCGCTACTACGCCTTTTTCCCCTGGCTTCTGGAGCAATATGCCCGGACGATTGGCGATACATCGCTCGAGACCTTCCGGGTGTTTCAACGGAGGGCCGAGGCGCTCTACGCCCTAATCGGGATCAGCAATGGTTATGAGAATGGCATCACCGGCGCGAACTGGGCCAGCCGCACTCTTTCGGAAGGAGGCGAGATATTCAATTTCGCCGATGCCGCCGCTCCAGACGCTGAGATCCGATATCTGAAAAACAAGGCCGGTGCCTATGGAGCCATCTATGCGGGCCAAATGGGAGAGATGGGTCTGGTTCGTGCTGCTGAAGGTCATCCGATCGATATCGCGGATGCTCGCGGGCGTGAAATCGCGACAGCTTTCGCAGACAGCGTACAAGAGCAAGAAGCGCTGTTCTTAGAGGTCGTTGAGCGCGGTATTGTCACCGCTCAAGAGCTCGAACAATTGGCCATATTCAAGCCGGGCCGTATTCCCGAAGGAAGCGAAGAGCAACGATTGCTTCGCGCACTCTTGCTAGGCGGTTTTGAAGAAGCTCTGGCTGCCGATGAAGCCCGCAATCTGACCATGCGACAACTGCTGGATCTCGCTGATCAGCTAGGGCGACGCCCGCGCCCGGAGGACGCCAAATGGGCGTGGTATGACACACAAACTAATCCTGGTGTCCTGGAGGCAGAGCCTAGGCCTCTCTCTCTGGCGCTTTGGCGGCTGTATCAAACGAATGACCTGCTGCGCCTGGCCTATGAGGGCATGTTCAAACGAGCCCTTGGTGTTTTGGCCTCGATGCCGCGGCGCGCCCTCACGCTCACCAACCTAATTGAGGAGGTTGTTGCGGAAAGCGAGCTTCCAGAAACCAGCTGGGCTGAGTTTCAATCGGAGACCACTCAGCTTGCCTCGGACTTGGGGGAGCGCGAGTTTGAAGAAGCCATAAGCCGTAGCGGCGGTCATGATGGTGTCATTCAACCCGACACATTGCGCGCAGCTGTGCGTCTGTTGGCGGTGGTTCTTTCGCGTGCAGAGGAGCAGAGCGAACTCGTCGAGCATGAGTTCGGGCCCTACGGATCAACGCACTTTCGTTCCCTAGCGTCCGAGAGGCGCTTTATAGACGACCGAGCGAACGCTCCAGCGGCGGAGGTTCTGGCCGCCGTCCTTAAGGAGCGCGTGATCAAGCGGCATTTATGGGTGGCAGCGCGCAAGCTGCGTACCCAGCGCGCTTATACCTACCTGGCGGACGTAACGGATGGTGAGCTCCGGTTTCGGTCTAGCTTTGCTGCGACCCTCTCCAATCCCCGCCTGGAGCAGTCCCTGACCTTCCTCACTGACGCAGGCTTGCTGGACGCCGATGGGCTGACCCCAGGTGGTCGGGAGGCATTGGCTTTAGCATGAAGTATTATCGAGCCTTTGATCGCAGCGGTTACCACTCCGCATTTTTCACGACCTACGCCTTCTCTGTAGGCGCATTTGAGGACACGGTTCTACCGCGCCTTCGCAATGCGCGATGCCGGAATATTCATGTCTTGGCTGACGAAGCGATCTTGAATGCCGAATTCGCGGAGTTCGGACCACCGCGTTATGCGGGCCGCTTCTATCATCTCTTGAAAATAAATGCCCCGGGCAACGCGGCCTTCCATCCCAAAATCGCGCTTCAACTTGGCGCAAAGTCTGTCAGGCTAATGGTGGGATCTGCCAATCTGACCGGGCCTGGGTTAGCCGGCAATTTGGAGCTCGTCACGGAACTTCGCTGTGATGACGCAGCCGACCCTCTTCTACCAATCGTACGCCAGGCATTTGATTACATTCTTGGCTGGGCGCAGAACGACCCTTGGCTCAACGAAGCCGCCAGCCGCGCTTTGGAAGAAACGCCGCTCCTTCGCGGTGTCGAGCCGGCGAGAACGGCAGACCTACCGGACTCCGAGGGGCTCCTTTCCTTAATCACAGATGCCATTGATGCCCCACCGATTGATCAAATCAGAGCCCTTGTTCAGGACGATGAGATATCTCGGCTCATTGTCTTGTCCCCCTATTGGGACAGAGAGCTTCGGGGCTTGAAGGGCGTTGCCGAAGCGGCCGGAAGTCCTCCGATCGCGGTTATTCTGGACCAGCAGGAGCATGGTTTCCCAAGCGCGGCGTTGGAACCGCTGGAACCCTGCTTCCACACGCTCGACTTCCAGGCCAAGTCGCGCTTCCTCCATGCCAAGCTCATGATTGCAGAAGGCCGCAATGCCGACCACCTTGTGACCGGCAGCATCAATTGTAGCTGGCCGGCGCTTTCTGGTCTGAGCCGACAGTCCGGCAATGCTGAGGCCGGCATATACCGCCGCCTCGCCCCTGGGAGTGCGGTCGACGCCCTCGGACTAAGGTCGAGCCTAGAACAGCAGCTTGATCGCTCTGAGTTAAAGTCACTTTCTCCAATTGAGCCCGGAGATGCGGGGGCAAAAATCTACGCGCCAGACGGTGGAAGATTGATCGCGCGTGGTGGGTTTATCTACTGGAGCCATCGGTCCCAGAAATCGCCACCGCGATTAGTCCGACTTCTGTCGGAGGACGGCGAAGTCCGGGCGGAGACCGACGCGCTTGATGCTGTTGATGATAATCGGTGGCGTCTCCAGCTCAGCGGCAACGTTGATGAGTGCATTACAGCGGAGTTGACCTTGCATGACGGTCGAGAGAGCGCGCCCGTCATCATTGAACATACAGAACGTCTGCGCGGTAACGCATCCGCCAAGGATCGCGGCGGCGTAGGCAAGACCACAACGCGCCTTCGCGACATGGCTGATGAAGGGCTAGATATCCTTGAGGCTCTCGATCTCTTCAACAAAGCCGAGCTTCGAGAGACGCCAACGGACCTCCCGGAAGCAGCCACCCGAGCAAAAGCACAAGAAGACGAGGTGCCCCCCCAGGGTAAGCGGTTGAGTTATTCGGATTTCGTGAGAACGAAGCCAACTCAACCGGGTTCCCATGCACGATTATCGCTAGTCGCCGGTCGTCCTATCGAAGAAGTGCCGCGCGCGCTCAATCGCTTCATCGGCTTGATGGTCCACGATAAAGACGAGGCCGCAGACGAAGAGCTCTTGAACGACGCATTCGACTTGGCGCCGAAAGAATCTGGCATGAGCCAGGATGATGTTCTCGAAGATGATCAAAGTGTATCTGGCGAGGCCGTCGCCGACACGATTGAACCGCCTCCCGAAAAGGACCTTGATCTCCAGAGAGAGCGGGAGCGGCGTCAACGCAACAAGCTCATGGCCGGGCAGTTGGTTTCGGCGGTGGAGGCGTTCGAAGTTCGCCTCAAGGAGCTCAAGGAGGTCGACATGGAACCGGTGGACCTAATTCGACTCAGGGCCCTCATTCAAATCATTTGCGCCTTCGGAACATCGATTGGTGCTGAAGCCAGCGATGCGCGCCCGCTGCCCGTGTGGTCTGAGGAGGCGAATGGCTGGCCGCGACTTATCGGACGCGTTGTCTCAGGCGTGATGCGACTCGGAGCATCACCGTTTGGTCGCCTTCAGCTTGAAAACGAACTCGCGCGCACACCCGACGAGATCATTGAGGCCTGGGGGGCTTGTCTTTGGGGTGTTCATGCGGCGCTGAGCACGTGTGGCCAGGTGTCGGAAGCGAAGGGCCTAGTCCCGATGCTTGCCAAATTGGATGGTCAGCTGCGGCAATGCATCAAGGACGAACTTGGCGAAAGAACACCAGACAGCGACGCGGTGGCGGATTTCGCTGGAAGATTTGGTGAGCGGTTTAGCGAGCGGCTCTCGATCAATACGCGCATTGATGCGCCTGGGTTGGCTATTGGCGTAGCTTGAGGCCCTTAAATAAGGACAGGCAAGTCTGAATGACAAAATCGAACAAGGATGCGGTGTTACGAGAAATCGCTAAAGACGCGCTCGAGTGCATTGAGCTCGTGGCAAGTGATGCAGAGAAGGCTCAAAGAGATCGTCGAAATGCGGGACCTAGTGCCTTCGCAAGCGTCAACACATTGAATAGCCCCGAGCAGGTTAAAAACCTCACCGAAGCGGCGGAGGCTCAAATGGCGGCGCTCTCAACGCTGATCAAGCAACCGGTTATCGCCAGGGTTGATTTCGTTGACGAGGATGACCGCGAGTCCACAATTTTTATTTCTCGTGGCACACCACGAAGCGTCCCTGGCTTCAAAATCGCAGGTTACCTAACTCCGTTTGGACGGATCGCCACTTTAGCAGCTGGAGACGAAGACACATTCAACTTTCCGGCTGGTAGCCGCGAGCTTGCGGTCACGAGCAACGCCAAGCTTACCCCACACAAAACAGCTGGACATTGGGATTCAATCGAGTCCGAAATCGATCTAGTCGATCTAGGTCGCTTCACTGTCCGTTCTTTTCGGGACCTGATCGAAAGTGGCGCTCGAAACAGCGCGAGTGAGCTAGAAGCGCTTTGGGACGACGATGCTGATATCAACATAGTTGACGGCATTAGGCGCGCTATCCTGACAAAAATGGGGCTTCGCGATCAGCCTATTCTCGATCGATTTCAAGATGAAATTTTTCGATTGCCTCTTAATACGAGTTGTTTTCTATCTGGGCCGCCGGGAACTGGAAAAACGACTACTCTGATTAGGCGTCTGGCACAAAAAACCGATCGCGATGCCCTTCTTGAATCTGGTGAAAATACCCGCCTCATCGATTCTGTTGAGGACGATACTGGGCATCTACACGCTCAAAGCTGGATAGTATTTTCGCCGACCGAACTGCTGCGCCAGTATGTGAAGGAAGCATTTAATCGAGAAGGTTTACCAGCCAGCGATCGACATATTCGAACCTGGGGCGAATATCGTAGTGAAATATCGCGCGACGCCCTTGGCCTACTGAGAACGAGCAGTGGTTCAGGGCCATTTATTGAGCGAAGCGCTCAAGGTTATATCGCGAACCCCGACACAGACGATGTAGCCTGGTACCAGGACTTTTATGCATACGTCGCAACGGACGTGCGTGAAGAGCTGATCGCGGATGCCGCCTCGCTTGAGAAAAGCACGGCACACGACCTTAGCAGTTTAGGGAAAAAACTTGCGGCCTCCTTCGAGCAGTTCACTGGCAGCTTCTACCCGCATGCGGTTCGAGTAGTCGAACGTGTGCGGGCAGATATCGATTCCGCCTCACAATCCCGACAAACCGAAATCGAAGAAATACTGTCGGAGGCGAGAAACCGCTTGGTTTACGACGATCGTGACTTCCCGAGTGCATTGCAGGCGGAAGTGTTGAGATTGTTGGAGGATAAGCAGGTTGAGGACGAGGAAGAGGATGAATTCGAAGCCGCGTTGGCAAACGACGATGATGACGCCTCCGAGCTCCCAACGGGGCGGACTGTTTCTCGCCGCCAAGCTCTCATCCGGCTCGAAAGTGCTTTACGTACTCTGGCAAAATCTCGTGTTGCAGGTCGCAGGCCATCGAACACCTCATTGGCGGGCAAATTGCTTTTATGGCTTGGTGACGCGCGCATTCCGTCAGAGGAAGCGCTGAGAAGACTTGGCAAACTCCTCAATGAGCAATCGCGATTGCGAAAACTCGAGCGCCTTGAGCGATTGTTTCTTCGTGGCATTGCGCCCCGATATAAAAAATATCGGTCAGAGATGGCGAAGGTTAGGCAATGGTATTCTGCTGAACCCGAGAAACGAGCGGATATACATTGGCGTGAGCTCGACCTCGTCATTCTTGCCACACTCCAAATAGGCAACGAACTGCTATCCAGCATTCGTTCAAGGCCGACGGCGGAACTTCCATCCGCTGGTGTTCTTGGAGCAATTCGGTATCTGCAACGCGCCCAAATACTCGTGGATGAGGCCACTGATTTCTCCCGAGTGCAGCTGGCCTGTATGCGTGAACTAGCGCATCCCTCCCTGCGGTCGCTTTTCTTGTGCGGCGACATAAATCAGCGCCTCACCCCTTGGGGGTTGAAGTCCAATGAAGCCCTGAGTTGGATCGACCCTGACATTGAGAGAAAGTCGATCACGGTCTCATACCGACAAAGTCAACGACTTGTGGAGTTGGCGAAAGACATCGCCACAATAGGCGGCTCAGAGCCGTCAGATATTGTCCTGCCCGATCGGTTGGACTCGGAAGGTCTTCCCCCAGTTTGGCAAACGCGGCTCAGCACGAATGAATCTATTTCAGATTGGCTTGCTGAGCGTATTCGGGAGATAGACAGTACGCTTCAAAAAGCCACGACAATCGCGGTTCTGGTCAATGACGAAGAAGAGGTGGAGCCCCTTGCGCGTGCACTCGGCGAACGGCTCGAAGAGATTAATCTCAATGCCGTACCGTGCAAGGACGGCAAAGTCGTTGGCAACGACCGGGACGTTCGCGTTTTCAATATTCGCCACATTAAAGGGTTGGAGTTTGAGGCGGTATTCTTTGTCAACTTGGACAAAACTGTGGATCAATTTCCCGACTTGTTCGCTAAGTTCTTATATGTCGGCGCGACACGAGCAGCGACGTACCTTGGTTTGACTTTCTCCCATGATGTTCCGGTCGCACTACACGCTTTGGCGGATCATTTTGAAGAGGCATGGGGGCAGTAGCTATGCATAAAGGTAAATTGGCTGCGCAGGGCGCCGAAGGTTTGTTGAATTGACCCGTCACCCCCTCCACGGTCGAAGTGAATCGAACGACCTTCCGGACGGACTGGAAGCTCTCCGAACGGAGCTCAGTCTGAATGAGGTTATGACGCTGATTGAGCGGACAGCTAGATGGGTGGATCCAGCAACGTTCAAGTATTTACCAGTCTGGTATCCTGAACACGCCCGACGAGCATTTTTCTACAAGAAAAACTGGTCGGAACCTCAGATGAATAGGAATCGGCAAACCGGACAGAGTGTTCACAAGACCGAGGGCAATGTTCATGCGAATAAAGCGCTCACGCTATCGCTCGGATTGCGCGCAGGCGAACGACCAAATTGGTCGTGTTGCCATATCTGGGGGGTAGATGATGCCAGTTACCAATTCAGCAATGCGGTAGTACAGGACAGGCGCTATTTTTCCTGCGTCGCCAATATGCTCCTACTCCCCACCCCGCTTAAGGCCTTCACGGACGTGATGCCGGAGGTGAAAATGATGCTGCGGGTTTGCGCTCTCCATTTCTATGATTGGGCTTGTGAACACCAAGAGGTTTCAGCCATCGCTGACCGGGTCGCAAAATGGGATGATTGGGACAGCTACCCCAAGAGTTGGCCCACCCCTCAAAGGCAATCTTCGCCGATGGGAACAATTCCATTTTCCGATCGAATTCGAAAAGCAGCCGATCGACGCAAAGCCAACATCCGAAAAGACCTTAAACTCGCAGGACAACACTACCCCCGCGAAGAGGTGTTAAGCGTACTCTCCTATTGGAGAATCTCTCTATGACCGGAACGCGAGTGGTCTATCTCAATCAGAGGGCCTCTCATGACGCGCGAGGAACTCTACCGTCGCGTCTGGGCAGTTCCTATGAACCAGCTCGGCGCCAGCCTGGGAGTATCTGGGTCATATCTCGCTCGAATTTGCGACCAGCTAAATGTTCCGCGACCGGTCCGCGGATATTGGGCAAAGAAAGCAGTCGGGAAAGCGCCTCCACAAACGCCGCTGCCCGAAGCGCTTCCAGGCGCGCCTGTGTCTTGGTCCCCAGGCGAGCTGCCCAAGGCAGTAAGAGCAAGAACTAAATTGCAAGCGACGCCGAAGCGCGAGACTAAGAAGCGCATACCTCGAAACGCGACGCATGGCTTGCTCGTCGGAGCGAAGGCGCATTTCGGCAAATCGCGCCGCATTGGTGACGGAGAGCATATCAAGCCCTTCAAGCGATTGCTGGTTGATATCACCACAACGGAGCGATGCCTTGACGGGTCATTGAGGCTCGCGAACGAGCTATTCAATGGTCTAACAATGGAGGGGCATCGCGTCGGTCTAGCTCCGAAAGGATCGGATCTTCAACGACGTGCAATTGGCGTAAGTGACGACGAAAAAGCCAAGGTCACTCACTCATATCGCACCAGGTGGGCTCCAGACCGACCAACGGTCGTGTTTGTCGGAACCGTCGCCGTAGGCTTGGCGATTGTTGAGACAACCGAGATGGTCGAGATGCGATACTTCAATGGCCGCTATGTTCCAGACGCAGAGTTTCGCAGGCTCGTGCCAAAATCTCAGCGCGATGAGCGGTTTAACTGGACCAGCAATCGAGAAACGCCAACAGGTCGGCTCCGTGTCATCGCGTACTCGCCTTACCCAAGGGTGGATTGGTCTGAAACTTGGACGGAGTCCAAACCGGGTTCACTGCGACATTCTCTAGGCGACATTGCCCGCTCAATCGAAAGCGCGGCCCGCGATCTTATTCCTCGTATCGAAGAAGCGGAGCGTCAGGCCGAGCTTGAACGGATAGAGCGCGAGGCGGCATTCGAGCGGTACAAACGGGCAGAGGACCAACGCAAGATCGAGGCATCGAGGCAAGAGAGCAAAGAAATGCTTGCATCAGTCATTGATCAATGGTCCCAGAAAATGAGTATCGCGCGCTTTTTCTACGGAGTGGAACAGCACGCAGCCAAACTCGCGGAAGAAGAGCGCGCCGCTGTCATGCAGCGCCTAGCGCTAGCTCGCGATTTTCTGGGGTCAGCTGACCCAATGGATGCCTTTATGGATTGGAAAACTCCAGACAAAATATACTCGCCTCTATATCCGGAGAAGAACGCAGCGAGGCTCTGGAAGAGCAGGTGAGCGATCTCAGGAGCGCGCTCAAAGAACTTCGTTTCCTGGAAATTCTAGTGGTGCGCTTTAAGCGTAGGTCGCGTTATTATGTTTCTATGTACTTCCGCAGATGCTGGAAAAGAATGATTTCCTGCTCTTTGAGGCACACCTCAAGCTGATCTTCCTGACCTTCTTGGGGAATTCCAAAAAGCCTACGACGAACCCCTTCGCGGAATTCGCCCTGTGCGTCAGAGTAGGATTTTGCACTCGCGATAAACTCGGCTCGGGTTTTCATGGTCGCTTTGAGCGCACCATCGACTTCATCCCCGAAATTAACAGATGCGAACGGCATAAGGTCATTGAGTTTTTGCCACACGGATCGGTCTTCGTGCATCCGTGTGAGCATCGCTTGTGCAGTCACAAGTTGGTCCTTGCCATTTTCAAGAGGGACCTTTTCATCTTTCAGCTTCTCTTCAGCTGCTGCGAGTTCAGCCCCGGTGATTAACGGACGGCGGACCGAAGAGATGGATCTACGGCACTCATAGAAACTGGCCAGGATCTGCTCTGCGCGCTCGGATTTTCGCAGGTGGTTCTGGCGGCGTAGCCAGCCCGGATATGACTTAAGCAAGGCCCAAGCCGCGACTGCCGCCGTTATTAGTCCAGCGATCGCGCCCAGCACATCGGCTAACAAACCCCAATTGACTGCACACATTTTCGACCCCTGCCACCTCAAGGTGAAATTCTTAAAGCATTTTCGGGATTCGAACAGCGCTGAAATTCAAGTCGAATGAACTGGCTATACCTGCGTCCCACGTCATCTGAACCGGCGAGTTTAACTGTACCGCCCCTTCGAACCAAAATCTAAATTATCCTTGCTTCAGTAGTATTTTGCATGAGTTCCCAGGTGCACCTGCATCCTGTTCAAAATGTGCTCTGGGCGCGCGGACGCAACCTGTCCAAATTAATTCAAAACCGAGCGTTCGATCCAAAACCAAACATTATCTTCTGAGACCAGTTCGCTTGCGTCTGACACCACCGCCACTACCCTTTTCAGCAGCTGCCGCAGATGATGCCGCGAGACTCGCGCGACAGGACAGCCTGATCGCGGACCGTTCCCGATGCGCAGCGACAGCTCTCGCGTCAGATGGTGCCAATCGCGCGCGCCATCCTCATCGAGCGCCTCACGGGATTTCCGGGCGGAACTCACAAGGTATGGCTGCAAGTTTTCCCGGAGGCTCCACCTGCCGTGAAGCCTTGGGCTCGACTGCCCCGCTAGCCATCGGACACAACCATGAAAGGCGCCCAAAGTGCCGGATGCGAAAAGTGTTCCGCCTCGTTCTCACGCAGGTGGCGCATGGCAGACTGGAGCGCGACCGCACGAGACTCGTCACGCACGACCATGTGTTCCACGAGGCGCGAAGACAGTATGGCTGTCGCCGACGCCTCGGCTGGCCAATTGGAGACGAGAATGCTGCGCGCGCCGGCGAAGAAGAACGCCTTCACCAGTCCCGACAACGCCTCCGAACCGGAAGACCCGTCTGGTGCCGCGGTATTGCAAGCCGCCAGAATTATGAAATCTGCGTCCAGACGCAGGCCAACAATCTCGCTCGCCCGAAGTAGCCCATCATTGTTGAATGGCAGGCGGCCACCCATTGGTGGTGTCAGAACGAGCGCCGGTTCAAGCAGCTCATCTATGCCGGCTTCGGCCCCATCGATGAGCGCGTGTGTGGCAAAGGCGATGTTTTGATAATCGGTGAGAACGCCTTCTGAATTCAGGCGATGAATTCTGGATTCCTGAGCATTTTCAGCAAAATACAGATTTGAGCTGTCAGCCATCAAGGTCTCGGCCAGACGTTCGAGCAATTGCCGGGTTTGAGGCACAGCGGGCAGGTCGCGCAACGCGCCTGCCCCATTGCCAGACAAGCTAAGGAGGAGGTCGTCCTCGAAGACGGTTTCTGTCACAGCCTCGCCCTGAGCCTCAATCTGGCGGGACAGGAGCGGATCGGCAAAACCGAGCAAGGGCTGGATGCCACTGGCACCCGCGCGTCCTTCTCGTCTGAGGGCGCCCAGACTCGAGACCGCAGGAAGCCGCGCGAATGCATATGTCTCGGACAGCCAACGGGTCGCGCGATAATCGTCAAATGTCCCAGTCCAGTCGTCGGGCCGTGCTGTCGGGAGGACGTGAAGCGGCAGAAAATCAAGCGGACCGTCGCTGACAACCAGGATTTGACGTTTCCCATCGAGGTATGGCTGAAGCGGTTCGAAAATGTCGCGATAGAGCGCAAGTCCCGCATCCAGGTCGAATACCTGATGGCGGAGCGCATCGGTACTGGACGGGACTTCTAGAGCCTCTCTCAGACGGTCAGCCCGGGAGCGGACGGTCTCGATATCCGTCGCCAATGCGTGCAGGGCCACACGCTCGCGCGTCAGCACGAATGCAATCAGACGATCGTCATCAGAAGAGAAGGAATAGGTGATCAGCGCTTCGTGGGGCTGAAGCAGTGCCTGAACGTCGCGCGCGGCCGTTGCCCGTCTCGCGATCAGAGCCGCGACTTCCGGGTCGAAATCTTCCAGTGCGGCATTGGCCTCGACGAGCTCAGCCTGGGCCAGCCGGAGGCCCGTTTCCGCGCCAGCGAGGCGTTCTGCACGCGGATTCGGCGCAGACCTCAATCCAAAGAGCAGCGCACGCGCGCTGACCATATTGGTCTCCGCCGCGCGCCGGCGGTCGAGAATCTGCTGCAGACGAGGATCTGAGATACCCAACCTCGCGGATGACGCCTCCAGGGCGTCCGCAGCCGAAGACGCAGAAAATGCCTGAGTGATGACAAAGGCTGCTTCGGTAATGGTCGCTCGGTCCAGATCCGTGTTCTCGCGCCTGAACAGCGCGTCCCGGGCGATCGACAAACTCTGTCTGGCCTGACCGGATATCTGGTTCTCTGACCCATCCGAATTTCGGGACAATGACCGCTGGCCCAGATCGTGAGCCGTCTCGCGCAAGCTGTTCTCGATGACGCGATTGATTTTGGGGCGTGAACGGCGCGTCAGGCCGAGATCGGCCTGAACGGTCGTGAACTGGCGCAGAATGCTCAGTGTAAGAGGATGTGATGCTCCAAATCGGGCCTCGGCCCGCTCCAGGGCCAGTTCAAAGCGCTCATCAGATTCGGTCAATTGGCCTGTATAGGCGAGCAGTCCTGCTGCACTGGCGTGCGAACGCAGGAGCAAGGGGTGATCGTCCTCCAGCCGAGTTTCGTTCACCGCCTGCAGCGCGTCGGCATCCTCCAGAAGGACAGGGAATAAATCCAGCAAGGTGGGTTGCCCGGGTCCAAAGTCAGGGTGGACCTCCGGGTTTGGCGCCAGCGCCAGCGCAACCTCCATCAGACTGACAAATGCGCCAATCGTGAACAGGCTGGCATAGCCGGCCTGCGCGTAAGTCCTGCCGCAATTATCCAGATTGTTGATTGCCAGTCCCAAGGCTTCACCGTAGGCCTCTGACTGAAGATAGTGTTGGATCAGGACTTCACTGATGGGCCCGCAGCCATAGGTCAGCCTGTCGACATCAAGCTCTTGCAGCAAGGCGTCGGCTCTATCTGTCAGCCCGGCGCGAACATAGTGCTGAAGAAGCAGTGTCTCGATCGATTGCGGGCGGTCCCACGCTCGCGTTTGCAGTCGTTCGATCAATTCATCGGCTTCATCAAATTGGCCATTTCCCGCCAGCACCCAGGCGAGGCCACCTTCAGCGGTCGCCGCTTCGTCACTCTCTGATCCGAACACACGTTGGCGCCGTGTCAGCAGTTCCCGCTTCAATTCGAGAGCAGACTCAAGGTCCCCGTTTTCCACGAGCAGTTGTGAATACACGTTGAGTGCGCGGATGCTCCACTCATGGTCCACCCCAAGGATAGCGTCGGCTCTGGCCGCCTCGATTCCCATGTCTCGAATGAATTGCTGGATCGTGTAACCGCTCGTTTGGGATAGCCCCAAGGACTGGATTTGCAGGAGGTTGCGCACAGATCCGATGATATCATCTCGCACATCTTCCTGTTGATCAGGCGGCATGCGATCGAAAGCAGCCAGCTCATCCGGTATGCGAGCCAATGCGATTTGGGTGTACAATGCATGTTGAGCGTCGAGCGCAGGGAGCAACACGCCACCTGGGCGCGCGGGGGCACCGGCCGCCTGCACCACCAAATCGACAATCGCAACGATACTGTCGGATAGTTCAGTGATGTCTCGCGGGTTCGGCTCGAAAGTCGCGTCGATTTCAGCCTCGATCCGCGCCGTCAGGATCAGGCGGGCAAGCGTTTCACCGTCGTCGTCCAGTTCAGGCAGGCTGAGCGGGGTCCGGGTTTCAGCATTGCCGGACAGCATGCGCTCAACTTCAACATCATAGGCGCCGATAAAGCGCGAGCCATTGGTGATCCGGCTGATCTCTGCCGCGCTCAGACCGGAGTCGTCGCCCCGTTCGCGACCCAGAAATGCCTTGACCGCATCGGCTGTGGCGTCGTCTCTGACGGACTCGTAATCAACGCCTTGTACTGCCCAAGCGACGGGCATGGCCGCACTCGTCACGAGCCAAGTGCAGCACAGCGCCAACAGGGACCGAAGGACCATCGGCAGCCCAACGCGCGTCATGGAGACGGGATCCTGGCGAGAATGGTCTCGGCCTGGCGCCAATCTTCCAAAGCGGCCGGATCAACGCCGGAAGTCTCGAGGCGTTGGATCAAGGCCGATACGCGTTCTGGTGCGGACGGCCCGTACATTCGAGCGGCACTTATGGCGCGTCGAAAGGCGTCTTCATCGCATTCTGGCCGATCATCAACCGTCCGCCAGAACTGACGCTCGGAATCAATATCCTGTCGGTCCAGAATGCAACGTCCTTCGGGCGGCAGGCTCAACCAGACGACAGCCCGCAAATCATTGATTGCCCCATGCGTAAAATCAAAATGGCCGATACCTGTTGAGACCGAGCTGGTATCGACAGCCGTTATCACCTCGGCGATCTGCGGGAGCGGTACGGATTGGCCGGCCCGCGGGTGATTTCCACCCAACGCCTGAGACAATTGCAGGGCCCGGTCCTGGCTGGACGTGTAGGCCGTCATCCCGGCCGCCAGAGGCGACACCTCATCTATCACGGCGGCAAAGTATTCAGCATCGACATCAGGCGATGCCCAAATGAGCTGACCGAACAGCGGCCCATGAGACGCGTCAGCCCGGTACGACAGCTGCTCAAGCGCTTCCAACAACAGGCGATTGCCCATGGAGTGGGCGATTATATGAACCTCGCTCTCCCCGGCCTCGGCAAGGACCGATTGGAGAAAGCGCGTGAAATGACGTGCTGAGAGACCCACATTATTCTGGCTGACCTGATAGGCGCCAACCGACTCGCCGTTTGGCCAGGAATAGAATGTCGCACCGTCACGCAGGTCCAGATCGACAGCGAGCTGAGCGGTTTGACGAGCCGCCTTGTCGAAGCTCACGGCATGACCATGAACGAAGACGAACATCGCCGGCGACCGCTCCGACCCTGCATCATTCTCCAGGGCCTGGCTCAATGCTCCGCCAAATCCGTCACTGCCAATGCGGTGCGTGTTCGAAATGACAATATGGACGCCATTACGCGGGCCCTGAATGTCGAACGCTCCCGGTCGGGGTATCGATCCCGGTGCCCGGTCTCGTGGTACGGTTATCTCCATTCGGCCATAAGCGAGCGGGCCGCGGTCATTAGAATGCGTGTCGCGTGGGCCATCCCCGGCCTGCGCTCTGTTGGTTCCGAAAAAAACTTCGACCGTTTCAAAGCTGGGGTCCTCACCCTCGCCGCCCAACGGCGTTAAAACCTGCCCGCCCTGACCCTCGACCTCGAAGCGCCGCGCGATAAAGCCGGCACGGCGTTCCAGAGCGACCGCCCTGTCGGTCTCCTGCCCATGTCGGCGATAAAGCGCGGCGAGTTGGGACAGGCGATTGAACAAAAGGAATTCTGCTTCGTTCAGTTCGAGCGCGGATGCCCCGGATGTTTCGAGAGCTGCAAGGTGGTTTTCGGCAAGCCCCAAGGCCAGTTCGGACGCACTCTGAGCGAGCGACATGTCCCCATTCCGGCTCAGCTGTCGTGTCAGGTCGCCATACAGTTCCGACAATTCAATTCCGGTCAGGAGGTCGGACAAGTCTTCCGGATTCGCGAGGAGTATGATTGCCGCATCGCGCAGCGAGGCCGCGTCCGACTCGGCAACAGCCTGATCATAGCGAGCCAATGCAGCCAGGACGGCATTATCCTGAGCACTCGCTGTCGAAACAAAGAAGAAAATCCCCGCAACAAAAATCCGCGTCGAGAGCCAAAAGGACTTCATTTTCTTCTCCGCAGCCCGCCCAGATCAACTCTGCCATCCAACACAGCTGTTTTGACAAGAGCAAGAGATTACTGGGCGATGTCCGGTACCACTCTGGGATTTCGCGGCGCGGGCGATAGACTGGCGGATGTCAGCGGCGGCCGAATACCGCCATCACGACCTGTCCGGGAGACGGCATGGACAAGCTCGAGAATGGAAAGGAAAGCGTGGGTACGCCGGTCTGTCGCGCTTGCGGGTCGCACCAGCTGGATCGCTTCTGTGCGCGCTGTGGTCATCCGGTCCGGTCCGGGCGGCGAACGATCCGGGAGCTACTGGGAGGCTTTGTCTCCGGTGTTATCAATAGTGACTTCAGGACTCTGCGCTCGATCGCTGCCCTGCTGGCAACACCCGGCGCGATCACGCGGGACGCGATCGAGGATCGTGGTCGCTTCACCGACCCAGTGAAGATCTTCTTTGCCGTGATAGTGCTCTTCACCCTGTTCTACACGGTTCATCCCTACCAGTTCGCACAGATCGAGTTCGTTACGGCCGAGGAGTATGGCTTCACGAATCCGGAACTGGCGCCCGAGTCGGGCGTTCAGCCCCGCTTCCTGCTCTTTGCCCCGCAGCAAACGGCCCTGATCTCGCCCGGCATTCGCGCGATGATCGAGACCGAAAGCCCCGATACACTGATCGCACGGGGGGATCTCTGGCCAGCCCTGCTTGCGATATCGCAATCGCCGCTGGCCGAGGCCCGGCTGGCGCAGCGTCTCAACACCGTGATGGCCTATGCACCGCTCTGCACGATCATTCCCATCCTGCTTATCAACGGCCTGATTTCGCGCCGACGCCGACTTGTCATGGATCATGCCCTGGTCTCGTTCGAGGCCGCCTCGACAACACTCGTACTGATCATGCTGGTGCAGATCGGCGTGTGGGCAGGCGCGCTGTTTGACGTCCGTCTTTGGACGACCTCCCTCGCCGGCCCCTTCCTGTTCGGGCTGACACCCGCGAGTCTGCTCGTACTGCTCGCCGTGGACCGTCGCGTCTACCGCACACCCTGGCTCTGGCTCCTGCCCAAATCGGCACTTATCCTGACCATCTGGATCGTCTTGATCCTCCTGATTTCGGCTTTCAGCATGATGCAAGTGCTCGCCGGGCTGGGATGACGAGAGAGACCGTCCTCGTATCGGGCGCTACGGGCGCGTGAGCGTGCTCTCGAAGAATTTGAACACGAGCGCAACGCTTCCACGGCGCGAGCCTCACGCCTCCGTCAGTAGCGCCTCGCTCACCGCCCAGAGCCGCTCGGCCGCCTGGTCATCACAGGCATGGGCATCCACGCCGGCATAGCGGGCGAGCGGGCCTTCGGATTCGGTCGGGGCGGCGATGTCGCAATTCTCGCAATAGACGCCTGGCTTGCCATCCAGCAGGGCCGAACTGGCGGCCCAGAGCGTGGTTGAACAGCCCTGCTCCGGCGTCTTGAAGCCCTGCTTGGCCAGCTCAGACAGATCGCCATTTTCATCAAGCCAGCCCAGGGCGATCATCTCCTCTTGCGGCAGATGGCGCTGCAGCGGCGTGAAAATACCGCCGGGATGAACCGAAAACGCGGCGCCGCCGCTCGCCTTGAGACGGCGTGACAGGGCGTTGGCAAAAAGCGCATTGGCCGTCTTGGCCTGCCCATAGGCCTGCCACTTGTCGTAGGGCGTGTCGTTGAACTGGATATCGTCCCAGCGAATTCCGCAGATCTTGTGGGCGGTGGAGGACAGCGCCACGACCCGAGTGCCGGCCTGCGAGATCAAGGACGGCATCAGGGCCTGGGTCAATGCGAAATGGCCCATGTGATTGACCCCGAACTGGGACTCCCAGCCCGGGCCGACCCGGGCCTCGGGACAAGCCATGATGCCGGCATTATTGATCAGGAAATCGATCGAGCCGCGCGCCTCCAGCACGTCCGCAGCGAAGCGTCGTACCGAGGTGAGGTCTGCCAGGTCCATCACGGCCGTCGTGACGTCTCCGTCGACATCCGCCAGCGCCGCGGCAGCCTTCTCCGGCGACCGAACCGGCACAAGGACCGACACGCCCTTCGCCGCCAGGGCCCGCACGGTTTCCAAGCCTATCCCGCTATAGCCGCCAGTGACGATGGCGAACTTGCCGGCGAGATCGATACCGGCGAGCACCTCTGCGCCGCTGCTCTTGGCATGAAAGCCCGATTGTGTCGGCACCTGGTCGGATACAGCCATGTCTCTTCTCCCTGCGGATGTCCCGCGTGTCGGTCGGTTCAGTTCAGCCGGGTAACGGCCATGATGTAATTGACATTGTCGAGCTGATAGCGGTCCAGCACCTGCCGGCTCGGCCGCGCCGGATAATAGGGATAGGGATCGCGCACAGTGATCTGGTCAACCTGGGCACGTCCGTAACGGTCTATCCGGTAGTCAATCCGGGTCGCCACCATCGCATGGCCAAGCCCGGCGACGATGACCGGAATCCGGTTGGCGAGATACTGCGAAACCCAACTATTGGGGTCATTGGCATCAACGCCGCGGTCCCATTGCCGTACAATCCGCGCGCGTGTGCGGCGTCCCCCAGGCCAGACAGTCGAGTTGACCACCTGATTCATCTGCGAGGTCGTGGCCGGGTTACAGGCCAGATCCGGGTAGGCGCGCGAGACGATGTAGCGCTGATCGACCCTGAGTTCCTGCACCGCCAGACACATCTGGATAGAGGCTGCCCAGCACCAGTTCGGACAGGCCTGCTGGGCGTAGAAGAAATCCATGGCCGGAATGCCGGCGCTGCAGGCAATGGCATTGGGCAGCTGCTGACATTGATAATCTGCCGAGGCTGCCGCGCCGCCCGTCGCTGCCGCCAGGCCGCCGAGAAGAAAATGGCGTCTGTCCATTTCAGACCTCCCGCTCGGCCGGCCTCAACACACCTGGCCTCGCGGGCTGGTCGCTCGCCCATCCGCTACGACCGCGCCGGTACGGGAGATGGTGACATAATGAACCGTCCCGTCCGCGCAGCCCACGGTGAGGGCAGCGACATCGGTCGAAAATTCCGGGGTCACTGGCGCCACATAGGTCACGCCGGTCATCGGGATGGCATTGCAGGGCTCGCCACCCCCTTGGGAAAAGGCCGTTGCGCCGGTTGCGGCAACTCCGGCAGCGAAGGCGACTCCCGCAATCGCAACAGATTTCAATCCCGAGTTCCGGACATGCATGACCTCTTCCCCATTTTGTTTCCCTGCAAGACAAGCCCGGGAATCGCGCCGAGACAACTGCATTCTTTGCTGCAGCGCGAACTTCGCTTGCCACGCGGACCCGGTGCGACCTAACGTCAACCGTGAACATTGTTCGCTTTTTACCAGGGAAGCCCCGATCCGATGCAGCTCGTCAGTGACGTCATTCTGGAAGACCAGCCCCAGGTCGAGCCTCGATACGATGCCCGATATCCATCCCTGGACGGCTTTGATCTGTGGGACCCACAGGCCTGGACGGCGGGTCACCCGCACGACTTCTTCGCCCGCATGCGCGAGGAAGCACCGGTCATGTGGCAGAGCGCCGATCCCAAACGCGCCGGATACTGGTCTGTTACCCGCTATGAGGACATCAAGACGGTCGAATTGGCACCGGAGGTCTATTCCTCCGAGCGTGGCAGCATCAACATGTTCGTGATGCCGCGAAGGGAATGGAAGCCGAAAAAGCTGATACCGGCTGCCTTCAACTCGATCATCAATCTCGACCAGCCGCAGCACATGCAGATGCGGATCCAGCAGAAAGACTATTTCATTCCTCGCTTTGTCGCCGAACTTGGCGAGCGCGTTGACGCCAAGATCGACAGCCTGCTCGACGAGATGGAGCGGCGCGGGCCGGTGGTGGATTTCGTCCCGCTTTTCTCGCAGGAATTGCCGCTCTTCACGCTGTGCGAAATGCTGGGGATCGACGAACAAGACCGGCCGAAAATCATCCGCTGGATGCACTATCTGGAGCTGGCGAACCAGTATTTCGTCAACCCTTGGACCCTGCTCTCGCGGCGGCCTTGGTTCCCGATCAAATTCTATCACTATGTCAACGAGATGTTCGCCTATGGCGAGCGTGTCATGGCAGACCGGCGGGTCAATCCCAGGCAGGATCTGATGACCGCGATCGCCAATACGCAGATGGCCGGAAAACCCCTGCCACAAGAGTATCTCGACGGCTCCTGGTTGCTGATCATTTTCGCCGGCAATGACACGTCGCGAAATTCACTGTCGGGCACGATCCGCCTGCTCACCCAACACCCCGATCAACGCGAACGCGTTCTCGCCGACCGCTCGCTGATCCCGGCCTTGACGAATGAGGCGCTGCGGATGATCTCACCGGTCCAGCACATGCGGCGCACGGCAATGGAGGACACCGAGCTCAACGGCCAGCGGATCGCCCGCGACGAGAAGGTCGTCCTCTGGTATCCAGCCGCCAATCGCGACCCGGACATTTTCCCGGATCCGGACCGTTTCGACCTGTCCCGTGAGAATGTCGACAAGCACATCGCCTTCGGTCACGGCCCCCACAAATGCCTCGGCAACCGGATCGCGCAAATGCAGTTGCAGCGAGCCCTCACCAAGATCCTGGAACGCTTCCCGAATATTGCCTGGACCGGTCGGCAGACCATCTCGCCGAACACGCTGGTTCACGCAATCTCCAGCCTGGAGGTCAATCTCTACGGCAAGGACGGGCAGCGGCCGACCCACATCACGGTTCCGGCCTCGCACAACAGCGAAGGCTGAGCATCAATACGCTGGTGGTCAGCCCGGATCGGGTTAGGTTGACCCTGAACAAGGAGCGAGGCGCCGCATGACCGAGATCAATCCCGACAATCCCGTCCTGGTTACCGGCGGAACCGGCTATCTGGCCGGCGTCATTATCGCGAACCTGCTGGAAAAAGGGCATGATGTTCACACAACGGTCCGGGACCCTGACAATCGCGAGAAGCTGAAACATCTCGACACCATCGCGGCGGCGACGCCCGGCTCAATCCGCTATTTCAAGGCCGATTTGCTCGACACTGACGCCTTCGCTCCGGCGATGGCGGGCTGCGAGCTGGTGATCCACACCGCCTCGCCCTTCATCGCGCATGTGAAGGACCCGCAGCGTGATCTGGTGGATCCTGCAGTCAAGGGCACGCGCAATGTGCTCGCCGCCGTCGACGCGACCGACACCGTGAAACGGGTCGTTCTGACGTCAAGCTGTGCCGCGATCTACGGCGATAACAGCGACATTGCCGGCATGCCCGACCGCAAGCTCACCGAGGCGGTCTGGAATACGACGTCCAGCCTGTCTCACCAGGCCTATTCCCTATCCAAGACCTTGGCAGAGAAGGCCGCGTGGGAGATGGTCGAGGGCCAGTCGCGCTGGGACCTGGTCACGATCAACCCGTCTTTCATTCTCGGTCCCGGCATCAATCCGCAAGCGAGCGGCGAGAGCTATGCGATCCTGACGCAAATCGGCAATGGAACGATGGCCGCCGGCATTCCCGATTTCCGGATCGGTGCGGTGGATGTCCGCGAGGTCGCCGCGGCCCATATTGCTGCCGGATATACACCCCAGGCCGAGGGGCGCCATATCCTGTCCGGCCACGATACGGGATTGGTCGAAATGAGCGCCCTGCTGCGCGGGCATTTCGGTTCGACCTACAAATTCGGCAAGTCCACCCTGCCCAAATTCATGGTCTGGCTGGTCGGACCCATGATCAATCCCGGCCTGACCCGCACAATGGTCAGCCGCAATGTGGGCATCCCCTTTCTCGCCGACAATTCCAAGAGCCGGTCAGCGCTTGGTGTCACCTATCGCCCGCTGACTGAAACCCTCACCGAGCACTTCCAGCAATTGATCGATGCCGGCCGCGTCGAACCCGCCTGACCCGTTTGTGACAGCGAGGTCCCAGACATCGCGGCTGGGAACGCAGGGGCCGAAGTCTGCACGCGCGAACCGGCACTGACACAGTGAGCGCAAGGCCGGGGCAAGCCCCCTGAAGGTACGGGCAAAGCTCCGGCCAACGCCACAAGGCTTTTCCAACACGGCAATTTCCGCTTAGCTCGTGGCCGAACTTGTCGCTGTGGGGGCTGGAGACATGCGGAAAATATTGATCGGGGTGGCGGTTCTGGCCGCGCTATTCGGACTGGCGGCCTACGGCCCCGGATCCCTGGATGCCATGCATTTCGCGCCGCCGGCGCCGGATCCGGACCTCGCCGCACGTTTTGAGACCGAGCGCGAACCCGTCCGCACGGAGCGCCCGGACTTCCACGGCGCTGAAGATCTCGAACCCGGCCCGGATGGTCGCCTCTACGCGTCCCTCGCCGATGGCCGCATCATGGCCCGTTCCCCGGAGGGTGACTGGGCTGAAGTCGGAAATACCGGTGGCCGCCCGCTTGGACTGAGCTTCGGTCCGGACGGGCGCCTCTTCGTCGCGGACGCGCTGATGGGCCTGCTGGCCCAATCCGAGAACGGCTGGGATGTCTGGCTCGCCGCCGCTCCAAATGGCGGACCGCTGGTCTTCGCCGATGACCTCACCGTCCTCGCCGATGGTCGTGTGATCCTGACTGATGCGTCGCTGCGCCATGCCTACGGCGACCACATGATGTCCTTCCTCGAGGCAGAGCAGACCGGTCGTATCCTCTCGGTCACGGCACCGGAGGAGTATGCGGTGCTCGCGGACGGGCTCGGCTTCATCAATGGCGTTGATCACAACCCCGCCACCGGTCAGGTCTTCATCAACGAAACCTGGGCGGGCCGAATCTGGACGCTGGACCCGGACAGCGCCACGCTCACCGTCCTGATTGATGGCCTCCCCGGATATCCCGACAATCTGGAGTTTGATGCGGAAACCGGCCTGATCTGGAGCGCGATGCCGTCATTGCGGTCTGAAGAGCTGGACGCCCTGCATGCCCGCCCGCTGCTCAAGCGGCTGGTCTGGCGATGGTTGCAGCTTGCCGGCCTGCCGCCCCTACCCGAGCGTCCCGCCATGGCCATCGCGCTCACACCGGAGGGCGAGACCATTCGAACCCTGCGCGGTCCGCTTGAGGATTCCGACGGCATCACCACCGTGCTGGTCTGGAACGACGAATTGTGGACAGCGGGGCTCGCCCGCGACGGCCTGACGGTGTTCGACAACGCTGGCGACTAGCTCCGCCCCGGCGACACGGTTGCATGCGCGACATGCAGACAAATCTGCATTCGCCGGTCGAACCGCATGGCGGCTGCGCCTAGCTTGGATTGAGTGCAGGCATCGGAGTAGCGGCATGAACGAGACAAAGGGCGATGGCGCCAACCCGGTGCGGTTCCGGCATGCCCTGCCGGACGGCGAGCTGAGCGGCCTGGCCTGGCCGGCTCCGGAGAAACCGCGCCTCGTCTTCATCCACGCGAACGGATTTTGCGCCAGCGCCTATCGGCAGATGCTCGGACACTTGTCGACCGCCTTCGACATTCTCGCACCGGACCTGCGCGGACACGGACGAACACACCTGACCGCCGACCCCGACCAGCATCGCAGCTGGGATATCTATGCGGCGGACATCAGCGATTGGCTCGGCTCGCTCGACCGGAGCCCGGACGCCTTCGCCGGGCACTCGATGGGCGCAATCGTTTCGCTACTGTCTGCCAGCCGGCTGTCTCGACCTGTTCCGTTGGCCCTGGTCGAACCGGTCATATTGCCCCCCGTTTTCTACCTGATGTGCCAAGGCCCATTGAGAGGTCTGATGCGCGGCCGAGTTCCGATCGCCAAGGCAGCCCGCAGGCGCTTCGATGGCTGGGAAGCCCGATCAGACGCCGCGACGCGCTATGCCCGCCACCCCACTTTCCGGAACTGGGCCCCCGGGGTCCTGGATGATTATCTCGAAGATGGGCTGGCAAAGTCAGAAGCGGGCGAAATTCACCTGTCCTGCAACCCGTTATGGGAAGCCGCCAACTACGAAGCCCAGGGTCATGATATCGGGACAGCCCTGCGACAGCAGGCCGGGTCAGTCAGTGTGCTGAAAGCGGAAAAGGGATCGACCATCGTCAGGCCCCGCGCCCTCACGAGTCGGGGCATCGGCATCGATTTGATGACGGGGACCGGACATCTTGCACCGATGGAGGCTCCCGAACGGGTCGCCGACTGGATAAGTGGCAAACTGAAAAACCCGGATTAATCGGGCGATACCGTCCCGGTCGTCGCGAGGCCGGAGCCGGTCTGACGCCGGTTTCAAGCCGACTGGATCCACCAGCACGAAGGAGATCGACATGTCACAGGAAGAACGCTTCGCCGATCGGGTCACAGTCTCGACGTCCGACCATGTCGCCCATGTCCGGCTCGACCGGCCTGACAAGCTCAATGCCATCGACCCGGCCATGTTCGACGGGCTGCTGGAAGCCGGCAAGTATCTCGCCGCCCAAGACCAGGTGCGCGCCGTCATACTCTCGGGCGAAGGACGCATGTTCTGCGCCGGGCTCGACTTTGCCAGTTTCGCGGCCATGGCCGGCGATGCGGAAGCCATGGAGCCGCTGGAGACACGGACCCACGGCCTGAGCAATCGCCCACAGCATGCCTGCCTGCAGTGGCGGGAGCTCCCCATGCCCGTCATCGCGGCCATCCAGGGCGGCGCCCTGGGCGGAGGACTTCAGATCGCCTTGGGCGCGGACATCCGCCTGGTCGCACCGGATGCCAGGCTCGCCATCGCCGAAATCCGATGGGGCCTGGTGCCCGACATGGGCGGCTGCGTCGTCCTGCCGGGGCTGATGCGAGACGACCAGATCCGCGAACTGACCTATTCCGGGCGCGATGTGAGCGGCGAGGAGGCTGTTGAACTCGGCCTCGCCACCCGAGTCGAAGCGGATCCGCTCGCCGCCGCGCGAGACATGGCCCGCGCCATGGCCACGCGCAGCCCGTCCGCGATGCGGGCAAGCAAGCGGCTTCTCAACCAGGCGGCCGGGGATAACCCTGCCACGGTCCTGCTGGCGGAATCGCGTGAACAGGCCGGCTTGATGGGCAGCGCCCACCAGGTCGAGGCTGTCATGGCGCAAATGGAGAAGCGCCCGCCCGTCTTCGACTGAACCCGCTGACCGCATCCCACAGCAACTGGCGGGACTGGCGGGACAGTGTTTCCGCTGGCGCCGGTAATCAAAGCGCCGCGCTTTCCCATATGTCAGTCATCGAAAGCGAGGCTGTCATGCGATACATCGGTATAGCTCTGTCACTTCTCATCCTGGCCGGAACCGGCGCGCTCGTCTGGCAGGACGGTTTGACCGGCAACGGCCTGGTCGTTCGCGCTCCGGCGACAACCGACCTCGCCACACCGGCGCGGCCCCTCGCCCGACCCCGTCGGGAGCCCCTGTAATGACCATCAGGATCACACGCGAGGACAGTGGTTCGAAAGGGCGTTTCATCGCCCATGTCGAGGGCCAGGCAGAGACCGGCGAAATGACCTGGTCCCGCCTGTCATCCAGCCGCATCATCGTCGATCATACAGGTGTGCCCGACAGTCTGCGCGGGCTGGGCGTCGGCGCCGCGCTCGCCCGACAGGTTGTCGAAACCGCGCGGGCGGAAGGCGTCACCATCCTGCCTCTCTGCCCCTTCCTCAAGGCCCAGGCGGAACGCCATCCGGACTGGTCCGACGTAATCGAGACGATCGGGCACTGACCCGCCGATGATCTTCAATCCTCTGCCCATTGCCGCAAGAGATTGGCTTTGGTCTTCAAGATGAGATCGAGCTCACGGGTCTTGCCGTCCCGTTCGAAGAGCCGAGTGGAGACCTGATCCAGATCAAACAGGATTTCGCGCTGATCGGCCCGTCGCACCAGTGATCGCACCCATCCGACAACCGCCAGCCTCTCACCGCTCGTGACGGGGGCGACGTGATGAATGGCCGATGTGGCGTAGACCACAGCATCGCCGGGAGCCAGCTTGATCTCGGTCTCGCCCTCGGTCCCGTCCATGACCAGTTCGCCGCCGTCATAGCGGTCCGGCTCGCTGAGGAAGAGCGTGAAGGAAAGATCGGCCCTGCGGCCACCCATGAGCGCATCGTCTATATGAGGTCCGTATTCCATCCCCTCGCGATAGCGCGACACCAGAATGCGCGAGAGCGTCTTGGGCCGGGCGAAGCTGACAAAACCGGCATGGGCCATCAAGGCCTTTCTGACCTCGCTGCGGACGGTATCGACACGGGCACCGGTCTCGAGCTGCTCATTGGCTTTCACGCCCCGGGCGACCCGGCCGGCGGTCTTGCCCCCATCCCCGAACGTGCCTTCGCGTATCAGGCGGCGTAGATGCTCGACCTGCTCAGGTGAGCAGACATTTTGCAGATGAATGAGCATGCGGGCTCCTGCGACTAATTGTCATTTGCTTGGAATACCGTTAGGCGTTTATCGCATTGATGAGAGCGAAATCCATCCGCGAAAGGAAGTTTCATGGGGATCAAGCGTCGCACGCGTGTCTGGACATCGGTCGGAACAGCCGCCCTTCTCGGGGGGCTGGCCAGCTGTAGTGAGCCCGCCGAAACGCCGGGCGCCCCGGACACCCAAGCGCCGTCCGGGACGGCGAGCGCGCCCGCCTTCTCGGAAGGAGAAGGAGAAGGCGAAGGCGAAGGTAATGGCGGCGAATTCGGAATCGATCCGGTCGAGGCTGAATCCAATCCGGTGGTCTTTCTCACCGCACTCGAAGTCATGCGCGCCCATTACCTGGCCGGCATTGACGCCTTTGAAGCGGGTGACCGTACTGCCGGTGCAGAAATGTTCGCCCACCCGATTTCGGAAATCTATATCGATTTCGAACCCGCCCTGGACGCTCGCGGCGCGCCACTTTTCGGGGATGTGATGACCGACGCATCGGTTGCCCCCTATTCCGGTGAAAGCGATGAAGCCATTGCCGCGCGCGTTGACGACGTTATCGCGGCGATCGATGCGGCCTCCGCTTTCGCACCGCGCAGCCACAATTCCCCTGCCGGTGTCCACGCCCGGGTCCTGACCGATCTGATTGAGCGTGCGGCCCTCCAATACGAGGTCCTCGCCACCAATCCGGACGCGCGCGAAGCCTATCTCGACGGCTATGGATTTGCCCGCGCCGCGCAACGCTATGCCGGCAATCATCTCGAACAGGTTGCCGAAGGTGATGCGGATGCGGCCCTCCTTCTGGGGCGCGCGGTAAGCGCCATGCAGACAGCCTTTCCGACAGCCCTGCGGCCGCGCGAACTGGCAGGCGACAGCGCAGTCCTGCTTTCCCTCGCGAGTCAGGCTCGCACCGAAGCTGACGGCTTGCGCTGAGGATCCTCCCTGCGAATTGATCGCCGGAGCCTCACCACAGGCCAGCTGGCCGCCGCAAACAACAGGTCGCGGGTGACCGACAGGCTGCAGCGCCACCTGACAGACATGGCGCTCGACTGGTATAGGCGGGACATCTCGTTTCCAATGGACCGCCATGCCCCCCTTCCTGGTTGCCGCTCTCTATAAATTTGCCCCACTGAAGGCGGATGCCGCACTTCAGGACGAGATCCGTGATCTGTGTGTCACCGAGCATGTCTTCGGCACGCTTCTGCTCGCCAGCGAGGGAATCAATGGCACGATTGCCGGCCCGGATGGCGGCGTGCACGCCGTGCTCGCCAGGCTACGTGCCCTGCCCGGTTTCTCGGAGTTGGAGCACAAGGAAAGCCGTGCCGAGACCCAGCCCTTCCTGCGCATGAAAGTCCGCCTGAAGCGTGAAATTGTCACGATGGGTGTTACCGACATCGACCCGGTCGGAGCCGTGGGGACCTATGTCGAGCCTGAAGACTGGAATGACCTCATCACCGCGCCCGATGTGGTGACGATCGACACGCGAAATGACTACGAGGTCCGGATCGGGCAATTCGAGGGAGCGATCAACCCGAAGACAGTCTCCTTTCGCGAGTTTCCAGACTGGTTCCGAAGCTTCCGTGAAACCCGCCCCAATGCCCGCATCGCCATGTATTGCACCGGCGGCATTCGCTGCGAGAAAGCAACGGCCTTTGCCCGGATGGAAGGAGTCGACGACGTCTTCCATCTCAAGGGTGGAATCCTGAAATATCTCGAGACCATTCCAGAGAGCGAAAGCCGCTGGCGCGGCGAGTGCTTCGTCTTCGACCGTCGGGTCGCTGTCACCCATGGGCTCGACCTCGGCACGCACACGCTTTGCCATGCCTGTCGCGAACCTCTGGGTCCGGAGGATTTGCGCTCACCGGACTATCTGCCCGGCCATGCCTGCCCGCATTGCGTCGAGATCCGCACGCCGGAACAACGCGAACGCTATGCCGAGCGGCATCGCCAGGAAAGCCTGGCGCGCGCCCGCGGTGAACGGCATCTCGGCCAACCGGGAGCACCGCGTGAGGCTGACGGATGACGCCAGGCCTGCCCATTCTCTGGTCATTCCGGCGTTGTCCCTATGCAATGCGCGCTCGCCTCTCCCTGCATGCTGCCGGGATCGCGGTCGAGCACCGGGAAATCCTGCTGCGCGACAAACCACCCGCAATGTTGGAAGCATCGCCGAAAGGCACAATTCCGGTTCTGGTCCTGGAGGACCAGGTCATCGATGAGAGCCTGGACATCATGCTGTGGGCCTTGCGGCAGCATGACCCGGAGGGGTGGTTGCGCGAGGAGCGCGACGCGTTGAAGCTGGCCGCAGCCTGCGACGCCCGGTTCAAGCCACATCTTGACCGCTACAAGTATGCGACACGCTATGCCGACACCGACCCACAGGAACACCGCGCCGCCGCTGCCGAATTCGTGACCGACCTGGAAGACAGGCTCAGCCACTCACCCGCCCTGGGCGGGGCGCAAGCCGGGCTCGCCGACTACGCGATTTTCCCGTTTATCCGACAATATGCCCATACCGACAGGGATTGGTTTGCCGCCCAGAACTGGCCTTCTGTACAGGCTTGGCTGGACACTCATCTCAACACCGTCCGGTTTGCCGAAATCATGCGCAAACACCCGTTGTGGACGTCAGATGCCGACCTGCAAAATGGCGTGTGATGCATTGAATCCACATCCCCGGCCAGATTTCTGCTGCACCGCAACATAACGCTGTCACCGAACTGCAATATCCATTATCGGAAAGTCCATCCTGGCTGCTCCACTTCCCGCGAAGCACACCTCGCTGGTGCAGCTCATACTGGTTGGTTCGAAAGATTCCCTCATGACCCTTGCCTCTTCCGCTCGCAAACGCGTGCAGCTCGCCGGCGTCAGCGCCCTCGCGCTCACGGCCTCCGCCTTCATCCCTGCCTCGGCTGTCGCCCAGTCCGCGCCGGCGTCCACCTCGACCGTTGAAACGATCATCGTGACGACCACGCGCCGCGAAGAAAACGTCCAGGACATCGCCAATTCGGTCACGGCCCAGTCCGGCGAAGATCTCGCCCCGCTGACCGAAGGTGGCGCCGATATTCTCAGCCTCGCTGCCCGCATCCCCTCCGTCTATGCGGAAAGCTCCAATGGCCGTGTCGCCCCGCGCTTCTATATTCGTGGCCTGGGCAATACCGATTTTGACCTCGCCGCGTCGCAGCCGGTCTCGGTCATCATGGACAATGTGGTGATGGAAAACGTCATCTTGAAATCCTTCCCGCTGTTCGATATCGCCCAGGTGGAGATCGCTCGCGGCCCCCAAGGCACGCTGTTTGGACGCAATACGACGGCCGGTACAATCAAGTTTGACTCGGTCCGACCGACCCAGGAAACCGACGGCTATGTCAGCGTCTCGACTGCCTCCTACGGCACCACAAACCTTGAAGCCGCCATGGGCGGCGCGCTGGTCGAAGACGTGCTGAGCGCGCGCCTGTCACTGCTCTCGCAGCATCGCGATGACTGGATCGACAATGGCTTCACCGGCGATAACAATGCGCTCGGCGGGTATGACGAGCAGGCCGGTCGCGCCCAGCTCCTGTATACCCCGACCGAGTCTTTCGACGCCCTGCTGAATGTGCATGCCCGCTCGCTGGTCGGCACCTCTGCCGTGTTCCGCGCCAATATACTGACCCCGGGCAGCAATGCGCTTAACAGCAATTATGTTCGTGATGAAGTCTATTTCGACAGCGCCTTCAACAACCCGCAAGCCTATGACAGCTGGGGCACGAGCGCGGCGCTGAACTACTATACCGATGCCGGCGTGACCCTGACGTCGATCACCGGCTATGAGGCCGCCGAGGGCTATTCGCTCGGCGATATCGATGGCGGCAATCTGGTGACCGGCCCGGGCTTCATCCCCTTCCCGTCGGAAACCCAGGACGGTATCGACTCGCTCGAGCAGTTCACGCAGGAATTCCGGATCGCCTCCAGCGATGACCAGCCGACGACCTGGCAGATCGGCGCCTATTATTTCTCCGGCGAGTTCGACATCACCACGGTTGGACCAAATGGCGGCTTTCCGCCGTCCACGACCGTGCGCCATGACAACACGCTTTGGTCCGCCTTCGGTCAGGTCAGCCACCAGTTGAACGACAATCTCCAACTCTCGGGTGGCCTGCGCTTCACGCATGACGCCAAGGAGCTGGTCGGCGTGGTGACCTCGATTCCGGTGGCACCGGTCTCCGCATCCGACGACCAGTTCAGCTGGGACCTGTCGGCCTATTACGATCTTGACGATCGCCAGGCTGTCTTCGCCCGTCTCGCCCGCGGCTTCCGCGGCCCGTCAATCCAGGCCCGCGACGTTGCCTTCTTCAACCCGCCCTCGATTGCCGACAGCGAGACCTCGACCTCGTTTGAAATCGGCTACAAGTCGGAGCCGCTCGATGGGCGCGCCCGCTTCAACGCGACCGCCTTCTACTACCAGGTCGACGACCTGCAGCTCTCGGCCGTCGGCGGCGGCGGCAATCTTGTCCAGCTGATCAATGCCGATCGCGGCGTTGGCTATGGTTTCGAAATCGACAGTGAAATGTGGGTGACTGACAATCTCTTTGTCACCGCCGGCCTCTCCTGGAACGAGACCGAGTTGCAGGATAATGACCTGGAAGTTGGCGTGTGCGCCCAATGCACCGTGCTGGATCCGGATACCGATAATGACGGTTTCGTCGAAGTCGACGGCAATCCCTTCCCGCAGGCACCGGACTACATCCTGTCCCTTACGGCTCGCTACTCGATCCCGGCCGGCAATGGCGGCGAATGGTTCGCTTACACCGACTGGTTCTACCAGGGTCGCACGAACCTCTTCCTCTACGAGTCCGAAGAGTTCTACTCCGACGGTAATTTCGAAGGCGGTCTGCGCCTTGGCTATGCCGGCGAGATGTCCGGCGGCCAGGATTACGAGCTCGCAGTCTTTGCGCGCAATATCACCGACGAAGACAATCTCGTCGGTGGCATCGACTTCAACAACAATACCGGTTTCGTCAACGAGCCGCGCATTGTTGGTGTCTCCTTCCGTGCCAGCCTGAACTAGGCATCGGACCGAGCGTTAACAAAAGAAAAGCTCCGGGCGTAATCCCGGAGCTTTTTTTATTCGCTGAAATCGGCAGTCGGTGGTGGCAGGGTGATCGTGACGCTGCTCAAGGCAGTTTGTTCACCCGATTTCCCCCCGAGACTGAGGGCGCTCCCGTTGAGCGCCCTCTTTCTTTTTTCGGGTTCGACCGTTTGCGATATCGAACGACGCTGAGCTATTCCCAGAAATAGGGCTGACGCTCGCGATCGCCGGTGACGGTCTCATTCATCGTATCGGCATCGTAGAGACGGCCATTGAGCATGACGTATTCGATCTCGTCCGTATTGCCGATATCGTCGAGCGGGTTCGCGGTCATCACGACAAGGTCGGCCAGTTTGCCGACTTCGAGCGAGCCGAGATCAGCATCGAAACCGAGATGGCGGGCCGGTGCCATGGTCGCGGTTTCCAGCACCTGGAGCGGCGTGAAACCACCCCGCGCGAAGGACCACATCTCCCAATGCGCGGCGAGACCCTGTTGCTGGCCGTGCGCTCCGATCGAGACATCTACCCCGCGATTGCGCAGCTGAAGCGCCGTACGGGCATTGTCATCATCAACGAAATCCTCTTCCGGTGCCGTCGTGCGACGTACCGAACCAGCCTGAAGGATGCGCGGCGGGGCGTGACGGGACAGGATCGGGTGGAGCCAGACGTCCGTGGCCTGGCGCCAGTAGGGATCACCGGCGAGACCGCCATAGGTCACGACAATGGTCGGCGTGTAGGCGACTTCGGTCTGCGAATACATCTGCAGCACATCCTCATAGATCGCGGAGAGCGGCAGATTGTGTTCGATCGACGTATTGCCATCGGCCACCATGGCCATATCCATGTGGTAGTTGGACCCACCCTCGGCGACCACTTCGACCCCGGCCTCATGGGCAGCTGCAACGACCTGCTGACGCTGGTCACGGCGCGGCTGGTTGTAGTTCTTGATCGAGTGCGCGCCTTGCGAGGCAAGGCGGAAAACGTGCTCCTGCGCGTCCTCGTAATTGTCGATCTGCGCATAGACGGAGGCCGCCCGCGCGCCATAGACGATCTCGCCGGTGGAATAGATCCGCGGCGCCAGCAGGCTGCCGGCCCGCTGATACTCGCCTGCCGCGAAGATCTGGCTGGCCCGGTTGGACGGGTCGTGGATTGTCGTCACACCCAGCGCCAGATGGGCGATCACGGCCCAATTCTGCTCCGGAATGATATCGCCCGTGCCCTGCGGACCATGCGCGTGGGCATCGATGAAGCCCGGCGTGATCGTGCGGCCGGACATGTCGACCGTCTGAGCGCCCTCCGGCACCGTTACATCGGCCCCGACAGCGGCAATGCGATTGCCATCGATGACAATGGTGCCGTTCTCGATGACGCCACCATCTTCTCCCGCCATGGTGATGATCCGCGCATTGGTCAGCGCGACCATCCCGCTGGGCCGGTCAGCCGTCGCACTCATGGAGAGGTCGAGCCCCTCGGTCGGCGGCGTGTATTCACGCTCACCGGTCGGGTCGGGGCGGAAGTCGGCGACGTCGGCGGTGAAGAATGTCGGTCCCATGGACCAGTGAACGGCATCGCCGCTCCCGCTCCAGTGGAAATAGCTACCGCCATTGCCTGACACTTCCACCGTCGGAAGCGCCGAGCTGCCACGGCCCCCGGAGACCGATTGCGGACCTGGCAGAAGCGGCTGCACGAAAACATCATAATTCTGGCGGAAAGCGACGTGCGTGCCATCCGGCGAGACCTGGTAGCCGGTGACCAGATCACCGGTCACATGCGTCCGCTCATTGGTACCGTCCAGATCCATGGAGACGAGGCGGGCACCGCCGCCGCTACGGGTAACGAAGATCCGGTCATTCGAATCCCCGAAATGGGGCGCCGAGCCACTATCGGTGATACGCACCATGTCGCCGCCATCGGCGGCAACACGATAGACGCCTTCATTCTCGGACCATTCCGGCGCGGTCAGGAATCCGCCGGAGCCTTTCTCGAAGACCACGGTCTCGCCATCGGGCGAAAAGCGCGGATTACGGTAATGGCCGGGCTCGTCATTGAGCACGCGTTCACGGCCGCCACGAGCCGATATCGTCCGGACCGAGCCCAGCTCTTCATCATCCCAGGTCACGAAGGCAATGGTGCGGCCATCCGCCGACCAGGTCGGCATCATTTCCCGGCGCGTGCCGTCATCCCGGGTCAGGCGGCGCGGCTCCCCACCGTCCGCATCGCGCACCCAAAGGTGACCCAGTGTCTCGTAAACGACCTGGCTGCCATCAGGCGACGCCGTGGCGAAGCGCGGCATGCGTGTCTGGAAAGTGTCCGGTGCGACTTCGACCGAGGGGCGCGGCGGATCAATCACATCGCGCGTATCGGTGACGCTGAAGGGGATGTTCGTGACTTCACCAGTCTCGATATCAACGCGCTGGATGCCGCCCTCGGCCCAATACACGATGGAGTTGCCATCCGGCATCCAGTCCATGTTGGGATACATGCCCGTCACGCCCCAGGTTTCCTGCATGTCCTGATCGACAGTTTCGACGAGGCGACGCTCCTCACCGGTCTGCAAGTCCTTGATCCAAAGGCCAGACTGGATGCGGTCCCGACGCACAAAAGCCATGTAGCGGCCATCCGGCGACGGTGCCGGACGGACCGCGCCGCCTGCACCGGAAACCGCCGTATCGGTCTCTCCGGTCTCCATGTCATAGCGACGGATATTGAACAGGTCGGTATTGGAATCCTGAGCGTAGATGAAGGTGTTCCCGGAGGTCACATTCTGCGTGTAGTAGAGATAACGACCATCCGGCGAGAAGATCGGCTCACCAAGTTCCTTCTGGAAACTCTCATCGGGACGCTCGACCAGCTGCACACCCCCGCCGCCAAGGACGTGATAGAGCCAGATCTCGCCGGTACCGGCGGAGCGTGTGGTGGTGAAATGCTTACGGGCGGCGATATAGCGGCCCGAAGGGTGCCACGCCCCATTATTGAGTAAACGGAAGCTCTCCTCGGTCAGCTGCCGTGCATCCGAGCCGTCAACATTCATGATCCAGATATTGTCACCGCCAGCGCGATCCGAGGTGAAGGAAATCTGGCTGCCATCAGGCGAGAAGCGCGGCTGGATTTCCCAGGGCAGGCCCGAGGAAATATTGGTCGCCGCACCGCCCGTCACCGGGATCGTGTAGATATCGCCAAGCAGGTCGAAGGCGATGGTCTGGCCGTCCGGACTGACGTCCAGCGACATCCAGGTGCCTTCCGTGACATTGATGTCGATCGCGCGCGTCTCGAGCGGCGGATTGGCGACATCCCAGCCCTCGCTGGCCTCGTCCTGCATGGCAAAGGCCGGTGCCGCGGAAAGCATTGTGCTGGCAGCCAGAATTGAAACGAATTTGGTCATCTCTTCCCCCAAGAATTGGAATCTTGGGGCAGAGACTAGGGCGCAAACCGGCTGACCACAAACGGCGCTGGCCGTAACATTTGCGCGACCTCGACGGCGAAGCCTGTGGACGCTAGTGCGCCCCGCCCATACGGCCGAGACGGACCTTGTAATCGACCGCCAGCTCGTAGGCCGGATCGTCATCGCTATCGACCACCAACTGTCCGGCCCGTGTTAGAAGCTTGTGGCAATCACGACTGAGATGGCGCAACTCGATCTGCTTTCCGGCCTGGTCGTATTTCAGGGCCAGATCCTCGATCGCCTGCAGGGCAGACTGGTCAACAACCCGACTGTCGGCGAAGTCGATCACGACGCGATCCCGGTCATTTTCGATGTCAAACAGCTCGATGAAGCTGGCGGTCGATCCAAAAAAGAGCGGCCCTTCGAGCTTGTAGATGTGCTCGTCATTCTCGCCGATGCTCTCGCGGGCATGAATGCGCGAGGCTGCATTCCAAGCGTAGACCAGCGCCGAAACAATGACGCCGACAATGACCGCTATGGCGAGGTCGGCATAAACCGTCACACCGGTGACCAACAGGATCACGAAGGCGTCTGATTTGGGTATTCGGGTCAGGATACGCAGGCTCTGCCAGGCGAATGTTCCGATCACGACCATGAACATCACGCCGACCAGTGCGGCCAGCGGGATCTGCTCGATCACCGAAGAACCGACAAGGATGAAGGCGAGCAGGAAGAGCGCCGCCGCAATACCCGCGAGGCGCAGTCGTCCGCCCGATTTCACATTGATCATGGACTGACCGATCATCGCACAGCCACCCATGCCACCGAAGAATCCGGTGACCAGATTGGCCAGGCCCTGGGCCACGCATTCCTGCGACGCGCCGCCGCGGCGACCGGTGATCTCTCCGACGAGATTGAGAGTCAGCAGGCTTTCAATAAGGCCGATTGCAGCCAGGATGACGGCATAGGGAAGAATGATTTCCAGCGTCTCGAGATTGAGCGGAACCATCGGGATATGAAAGGCCGGCAAACCGCCCTCGATGGAGGCCAGGTCACCGACACGCGGCACCGGCAGACCGAAACCGATCACCAGCGCGGCGACCACGCCGATCGCCACGAGCGGCGCCGGAATTGCCTTGGTGACCTTGGGCACGGCCCAGATCAGGACCATGGTCAGCCCGACCAGGCCCAGTGTGAGCAAGAGCGGCCACCCGGTCATCCAGATGTGCTCGCCGGCCTCATTGACCGTCTTGAACTGTTCCAGCTGCGCCAGGCCAATCACGATCGCCAGGCCATTGACGAATCCCAGCATGACCGGGTGCGGAACCATGCGGATAAACTTGCCCAAGCGCAGGACACCGGCCGAAATCTGGATAATGCCCATCAGGACGACGGTCGCGAACAGGTATTCGATGCCATGCTCGGCGACGAGATGAACCATCACCACGGCCAGAGCGCCCGTGGCCCCGGAGATCATGCCTCGCCGTCCCCCCAGAACAGCCGTGATCAGGCCGACGATGAAAGCGGCATAAAGGCCCGCCAGGGGCGGCACACCGGCTACGAAGGCAAAGGCCACAGCTTCCGGCACCAGGGCCAGGGCGACCGTCAGACCGGCCAGAATTTCGATCCGGATACGACTCGCATTCAGCGGCGGCAATTCACCGCGATCGCCAATGGTTGCAGCGAGGCGTTCCGTAAAAGCAGCTAGAGAAGTCCTGAGCATTAAAAGTCCACCGGTGGCTGCGCAATTGGCGAGGCGTCACACGCGTCGCTCATCTTGCGGGTGATATGTTGCGCCGCACAAAAATGCACCCATTTTCTTCAGGATGCACCACTGGTTTCCCGACGCCATTCGGTAACGCTTCACTAACCACGCTTCTCAACTAAATCTTTTGCCCGCTCTGCTCAAATGACGCCGAGATCGATGGGGAAAGCAGTGGACTATTCCAACGCACCACACACCGAAGGCCAACAATTGCGCAAGGCGACCGGTCCTGCCAATGATACGTCAGACGCCCTGCGCCCGTCCAATCCGGACACGGCGAGCCTGACGCGTGCCCACATGAAGGCCGATGCGCGCGCCCCGCGCCATCGCATCAATCGCAAGGCGCTTGGTCATGTCTGGCAGAGCCTCGACATCTTCGTCATCCTGATCCTGACCGTGACCGGTGCCTATGCCCTGTCTGGCGGCGCAGTGACCGAAGTCGCGGCAGGAGAGCTCCTGCCCCTGCTGGCCTTTGCGGCCCTGTGCCCGGCCCTTGCCATGCTCATGCGCCTCTACAAGGTCGAGCCGCGCGAGAATGCTACGGCTCGTTTGCTTCGAGCTCTGACGGCGACTGCCACCACCGGCGCGGCCATCACCGCCCTCGCCCACCTCACCGCACCCGATGTCATGCATCTCGTCGCGACCTTCGCCATTACGAGTGTCGGGGCCGTGACCCTGCTTCACGTCATCTATGCCGGCTTCATCCAGCATTGGGCCAAGGCCGGTCGACTGGCCCGCAATGTTGTCCTGGTCGGTGCGACGCCCAATGCCAGCAAGCTGATCAAGGCCAATGCCGGGTCCGGCACGGTGAATGTCGTGGGCGTCTTCGACGATCGCAAGGCCCGCAGCCCCCAGGCGCTGGCCGGTGCACCCTATCTGGGGACGACCGATGATTTGCTGAACTGGTCACTCCTGCATGAGGTCGACCGCATCATCCTGACGGTCACGCCCAAGGCCGAGGACCGCGTCCGCATGCTCTTGACCAAGCTACGCGCCCTTCCCCATACGGTCTGCCTGTTGCTGGATCTGGATTCCTTCGACCCGGCCGAGACCACGCTGGACGATATTGTTGGTGTCCAGGCGGCGCGCATGAGCGGCGTCGAGGAACGCTTTGGCCATCTTCTGGTCAAGCGCCTGCAAGATTTCACCTTCGGGGCCGGACTGTTCCTCGCGGCCTTGCCCCTGATGCTCCTGATTGCGCTGGCCGTGCGTCTGGACAGCCGGGGTCCGGTCCTGTTCCGACAGGTTCGTGAAGGCTTCAATGGTCGCCCGATCAATGTCCTGAAATTTCGCACCATGCGTCATGACACCAACGCCGCCGACAAGCCGATGCGCCAGGTTGAGCTGGATGATCCACGGGTGACGCGGATTGGCGGCTTTCTGCGCAAGACGAGCCTCGATGAGTTGCCGCAATTGTGGAATGTGCTGACCGGTGACATGTCATTGGTCGGCCCGCGTCCACACGCCCTTGGTATGCGAACCGGCGGCACGGAAACCGCTAATCTGGTTGCCGAATACGCCCATCGCCATCGCGTTAAGCCGGGCATTACCGGTTGGGCTCAGGTCAATGGATCCCGCGGCCCCCTGCACTCGCCCGAGGCCGCACGCGCACGGGTCGCGCTGGACGTTGCCTATATCGACAAAGCCAATTTCTGGTTCGATCTCTGGATCATGTTGCTCACCCTGCCGGCTCTTCTCGGCGACAAGATCAATATCCGCTGAGCCCGGTTCTAGCGCCGCAACAATGGCGCCGGTCGCATGGTGTTCGGCAACCACGCCCGTGACAACGTGTCCAGAAGCTCCGATTGCGGGTCAGGCTCACGGGCGCCCGCGGCCTCACCGTAAAGCGGGTTGAAGCGGTTTTCGGCATTCTCATAGACACGCCAGCCGCTATCCCAGCGAAACACCGACCAAGCGGCTCCGGCCCTTTCCGCAGCAGCTATCCGGTTGGCGAGATAGCCCGCCGCGGCCGGTGCCCAGCGTGACACCCCGAATTCTCCGAGCATCCACGGCCCCTCGATCGGCTGATCGAACTCGGCCAGGGACGGATTGAATCCTATGCCCGCACCGGCGGCCTGATGCGTGTAGGCACGCGGCGAATAATCATGGATTGCCAGAACCTGGCCCGGCACTGAATCCCGGTCGATCAGTCCGGCAAATCCCAGATTGGCATAGCCATCGGGGCTTATCAGAATGGGCGTTTCGGGATCAACAGCCCGTACCGCCCGACTCAGTCGCACGCACAAAGCTGACCAGTCCGCCGGTGTTCCGGCCACGGTTTCGGCCAGCCGGTCAGCGTCCCAGATGTCCAGATCACCGCCATCAGGTCCGCGCGCCGCCAGATTGGCATTCGGCTCGACCATGAGGAGATAGCCGGCCAGGTTCGGGTAGTGACGGAAGTGACGGGCGGTGTGTGCCCACATCGCCTCCCAGCCATCCTGCGCCTCGCGCGATTGCCAGACGCGTTCATTGATCCGCTCGGCCGGAAACCAGGTATCGGCCTGGTCACGATGAAATGTGAACTCGCTGCGCCCCGGACCGGTCCGAAAACCGATTACGACAAAGAGGCCGTGGCGCGCGCACCGCTGGACCATGGCATGCAAATGCTGCTCGATTGCCGGATCGATGGCGAAAGGGGGCGCCTCGCCTGCCAGCCCGGGATGGGAGAGCACCACCAGATTGCCACCCAAACTCGCCAGACGGCCCAAAGCCGCGTCGCTGACCGGCGCACCAACAGCCCCGTCTCCGAGAAATTCGGGGCCATCAATATCCGGATAGACGCGCCTCTGGGCGATGACGGCACCGCGCAAGCGGGCGCCCGTTGCATTGTCCCAAAGCTGAAGACGGGTTGCCCCGGCCTGTGCGCCGAGGACAGGCGGCACTGCCAGGGCGGCGGTCGCGGCCAAAAGGCCGTGGCGTCGGGTCAGACCGGTCACAACGCCCGAAAGCCGGTCACCCGGCCAAGTTTGCGCAAGGCTCTTTCCGGCAGGCGCCCAGCTGGCCCGAGCGGTGCGCGAGCGCAGCTTTCAGCCATGGCCTGGCTTGACCGAGCCAGGGCACCGCGCAGCGATCGCGTCGTGAACCGCCCACCAACAAGCCCGACCTGACTGCTCGACAAATCCTTCTTGAAGCCAAAATCGCCCGGTCCGAGCTCGACTCCCAAATGGCCCATCGCAGCGGCGATCCGCGCCATCTCCACAAGCAGAAGCACACCCGGGCTCAAACGGCTGTGGTCCGGCTCATACGCCGGGAACCAGTAATGGCACAGACGGTCACTCGCCATGCCGACATGCACGGCGATGATCCGGTCGCCCACCCGAAGGCTGGAGCTCACACCGGAAAAACAGTCGCCCTTGCGCCGCAAAATGGCCTTGAGCAATCGCCCGGTCCAACCCACAGAAAACACGTCGAACACGCCAGTCCGACGATATTGCGCACGCTTGAGCCGGACCATGGTTTCAAAAACATCGTCCTGGTAGTCCGCCATCACGAAGCTGTGGGACTCCTCATGCGCCTCCAGGCGCCGGAAACGTGTGGCGATGTTGCGCATCGCCTTGGCATTCACCGACTTGCGGTGAGCCTGCCAGGCGTCGAAACCATCGGTCAGATCCATCATCCAGGATCCGTCCGGCGGCGTGTCGGCCACGTCCGCGAAGCCGCGCTGACTGGCCAGAGCACTGTGAAAATCGAAGACCGGGATACCGGCCCGAGCCAGCCAGGTCGCCGGATCCGCCATCGCCGGCTGCGGCGCAATCACACCCTGGACATCACCCAGCGGACCGGCGAGCGGACGAGCAAAACCCAGCCGTCCGGCCTGAAAGGGCAGAAAGCCAGTTATTGCGCCCTGCTCGCGAACAACCAGGACCCGGGTATCATCGCGTGCCTCTTCGCAGCACTCGGCGAATTCCAGCGCAAAATAGGGGCTGGCCAGCGTCGCTTCAGCCTGCACGAAGGCACGCCAGGCGCCGCGTTCCACGTCTGTCAGCTCGCTCGGTTTTCGACAATCGACCTGCATCGGTCCGAACCCTATCCCCGTCAGGAATATCAGATTAGGGGCAACGCCTTAGCAGGCCGTGAACAGAGCAGACCTCGCCCGCAAAGCGGCACCGCTCTTGCAAGCTTCCCCTCTCAGGCGAGCGGAGCGTTTCATGCTTGGACGACATCTCTTGGGTTATCTGCCGGTTCAACTGGCGCAAGTCCTGGTCGGATTCGGCAGTGTAGCCGTGTTCACCCGGATCATGCCGGCCGATGAGTATGGCCGTTATGCCATTGCGATTGCCGCGCTCTCCCTGACCCACATCGTGACATTCACCTGGCTTGAGGCCGCGGTTGCCCGCTTCCATGCGCGGGCCGAAAAACGGGGTCGACTGCGCGATCACCTCGCCACCGCTTACGGACTGTATCTGGTTATTGCCGGCCTTGCGGGCGGCGCACTGGTCCTCGGCGTGAACATCCTGCCGGTTGATCCCAAACTGCAGTCCGCCCTCGGCTTTGCCGTCATCTCCCTCATCTTGCGCGCCCTGTTGCAGATCGGCCTTGAAACCCACCGCGCCGGCGGTGATGTCGGTCGCTACTCGGCACTCGAGGCCGGTTATCTCATGATCGGTTTCATGGTTGGCATCGGCGTCATTCTGACGACCGACCTCGGGGCCGCCGGCGTCTTTGTCGGCACTGCGGTTGCCGCGCTGGTCATGTTGGTCTTCGATCTGCCGGTCATGTTGCGCCGGGCCGCAAAGGGGCGACGTCAGCCGGTTCGCGCTGCCAGCTTTGCCCGCTATGGTGCGCCACTCTCCATTTCGCTGATTTTCGAGCACCTGCTTTCCGTCGGTGACCGCTTCCTGATCGCCGCCCTGATTTCCCAGGGTGCCGTCGGCATGTATGCGGCCGGCTATGGCCTGGCTGACCGGTTGCTGGACGTGATCTTCATCTGGTTCGGCGCCGCCGTCTGGCCTCTCACCATCCGGGCTTTCGAGAAAGACGGAGCTGCTGCAGCCCGGGAGATGGCCGGTCGGGCTGCCGGCCTGATGGGACTGATCTGCTTTCCCGCAGCCGCGGGCCTCGCCCTCGTCGCCGGACCGCTGACCACGCTGATCATCGGCGAATCCGTGCGCGCCGAAGCGGCCTCAATCCTGCCCTGGATCGCCCTGTCGGGCCTGATGAAGGGCATGATGACCTATTATTTCCACGAGGCGTTCACCCTGACCCGCAAAACCGGTGTCATGGCGACGATCATGGCGGTCTCTGCAGCGTTCAATCTCTGCCTCAACCTTTTGCTCATCCCGGTCTTCGGCATTGCCGGCGCGGCGATGGCTACCGTGGTCGCCTACGCGCTCGCCCTCCTGGCTTGCGCGATGCTGGGACGGCGCCATTTCAGCCTGCCCCTGCCGTGGGCTGACTGGATCAAGGCCGGCTCTGCGACTGCGATCATGGCAGCCGCTGTCTTCGCGCTGCCGCACAGTGGGGAGGCCTGGATCGATCTGCTCCTGCGGGCCGGAACCGGCGGTGTCGTTTACGTGATTTCAGCCTATTGCCTGGATATTGCCGGGTGCCGGTCCTGGGCGCGCAACGCCCGCCTCCTCTTCCGGCCGGCGGGGGTGTGAGCATGAATGTGATGACCGAAATCCCGATGCGTGAGCATGCGAATGCGGCCGGACATCTGGTTCGCAAGCCCGGGTTTTCCATACTCATACCGTTTTATGGCGACGATCCGCGCCCCTTGATCAATGCGCTCGACCCGCTGGCGGAGCGTACCGATGACTTCGAGATCGTGCTGTATGATGACGGTGAGCCGGACCCGGAGCTCAACCGGGCGATCTGCGCCCATATCGACAGTTTCGACCGGCCCATGCGCGTCCTGACAAGCGTGCGCAACCGGGGCCGTGCCGCCGGGCGCAATTTGCTGGCGGGCGAGGCCCGCGCAGACTGGTTGCTTTATCTTGACGCCGACATGATCCCGGATGATGGCGCCTTCCTCGCGCGCTACCGTCGGGCGATGGCCGACGACATCGCGGATGCGATCTTCGGCGGCTATGTCACGGCAGACGCTGAACACCCGGATCAAAGCCTCCATGCGGCGCTTTCACGGGCGAGCGATCACCACGATGCCTCGACGCGCAACGCGGTCGGAGCCACGGCTTTTTGCTCATCCAATGTGCTTGTGCGCGCCAGCGTCATGCGGGCCTGCCCCTTTGATCAGGGCTTCAGCGGCTGGGGGTGGGAGGATACCGACTGGGCGGTCACCGCCGATAGCGGGTTTCATCTGACCCATGTCGACAATCCGGCCACGCATGGCGGCTTGCAATCCACCGACGAGCTGCTTGCAAAATTCAAGGCAGGCGCCGTCAATTTTCGCCGCCTTCTGGATCGACATCCCGAGTTGAACGGCCTGCCCGGTGCCCGGGCCGCCCGCACCCTCAAAGCCGTTCCGGGACAGCACTGGCTCCGGGGCTTGTGGGCCTGGACCAGCCGCAACAACGCCCTGCCGCTTCGCCTGCGCACACTGGCCATAAAACTCTGGCGCGCCAGCTGGACATCGGAGGTTCTGTGATGAACGCCCCCTACACGCCCGCCTCCGGTCTGTTCGCCGGCCTCAATCGTCGCTGGGCGCGAGTCGCTGCGCGCAAGCCGCTGCAACTACCGTCCGACCGCGCCATCATAACGATCACCTTCGATGATTTCCCGAAATCGGCCGCCTCTACCGGGGCCGCAATTCTCGAACGGCATGGCTGGCAAGGCACGTATTATGCGTCGGCTGGCTATGCCGGAGGCCAGACCCATCACGGCGCGATGTTCGATTGTGGCGATTTGCAGCGTCTCGTCGGTGCGGGGCACGAGATCGCCTGCCACACCTACAGCCATCTCGACGCCAGCCAGGTCGGAACCGGCACATTTCTCGCCGACATCGCCCGCAATGAACGTGCGCTCAAGGCCATGGGTCTGGAGACCGAACTGGAAAGCTTCGCCTTTCCGTATGGCGAGGCCAGTCCGGCGACCAAACGGGCTCTGTCCGAACGCTTTACAAACCTGCGTGGCGTTCAGGCCGACATCAATCGCGGCGCGGCCGACCGCAATCTCCTGAAATCCGTGCCGGTCGATGGCGGGGATGCCGGCATTGATCGCGCGGTTGAGGCCGCCGCGAGCCTGTCGCGCCATACCGGCTGGCTGATCTTTTACGCGCACGACGTCCAGGACTCGCCCACCGAGTGGGGCTGCACACCAGTCCAGCTCGAGCGGGTCTGCCAGGCCATTGCCGATAGCGGCGCCGACGTCCTGACGGTGCGTGAAGCCGTGCGTCAGATGGAGGCGACAGCATGAGCGTCTCGGTTGTCCTGCCGACCTTCCGCCGCCCGAAGGGTTTGCGCGACGCATTGGCCAGTCTGATGGCACAAAGCCGCAAGCCGGACGAAATCATCGTCGTTGACAATGATCCGGATGGGTCCGCCCGCAACGGTGTGGCCAATGCCCGCGCGGTCGCGCGATGTGCCGTCCGCTATATCCATGAACCACTCGCCGGCGTCGCCAATGCGCGCAATGCCGGTTGGGCGGCTGCATCGGGGCGCTATATTGCCTTTCTCGATGATGACGAAATTGCCTCGGCGGGCTGGTTGGAATCCTTGATGACAAGTGCCGAGACCCTTGGTGCCAGCGTTGTGTTCGGCCCGCTGCGCGGAGAAGCACTGGATGCGCCACATGGCGTGCGCGGGGCATTGGCGCAGCGTCTCTATTCGCGTCCGGGCGAAAAAACCGACCACGCGCTGGATGCCCCCTTCGGCTGCGGTAATTCCCTCGTCGACCGCGATGCCTTCAACCTGCCGGATGCTCCGTTCGATCCGCGCATGAATGTCAGCGGCGGCGAGGACGACCTGTTCTTTGCCGAACTCGCCCGCCAAGGCGCCCGCTTCGGATGGTCGGCCAAGGCGCACGCCATCGAGACCGTCGATGCCCGGCGGACGAGCTGGCGCTATCTGCTGGCGCGCAGCTTTGCCTTCGGCCAGGGCGCGACCCAGTCGGCGGCCAATGCCCGACCGCGCCGCTGGTCCGGGATCGCATTCTGGATGTGTGTGGGACTGGGTCAGATGCTGGTCTTCGGCGCTCTCGCCGCCCTGTCGAGCCTGACGCGGTCGAAGGCCGCCGCGAGCTGGCTGGATCGTGCGGTCCAGGGGGCTGGAAAACTTTTCTGGGTCGAGGCATTCGAACCGCGCTTCTACGGCGAAGCCGCCGTGGCAGACTAGCCGTCCGACCTTACTTGGTGCGCCGGTCAGCCAGCTTCGCGGCGGTCGCCACCAGGAGAACCCAACCCATCGAGTTCTGCTGCAACAGGTTGGACTCCGAGATGCTGACCAGACCAAGCATGGCGAGGAAAGTCAGCGTCCAATAGGTTTCAGGTCCTGCAAACAGGCGCGACAGGGCGCGCAGGACTGCGCGGCCATAAATCAATGCCATCATGATCACGCCGGGAATCCCGACAGCCAGCGCTGTTTCAATCCAGCCATTGTGCGCGGTCGGTACCGGCCAGTCGGTGCCCTGACGGACCCAGTAGACCGGTCCGGTCTCATCCGCCCAGAACGCCATATAGCCATAGCCCGTCCACGGCACTTCACCGACCTGGCGCGAGAGGATGGCCCAGATATCAGTGCGGCCCGTCAAGGTCGCATCGCGGCCCAGGAGCTCCAGAAACTCGACGGGCGCAATCAACAGGATGAGCGTACCCGCTGCCGCACCGCTCAGACCCAGAAACAACACAAGCGAGGCAAAACCGAAACCGCGGCGACACAGCGCGATCCCGATCGCCCCGCCGGTCCCAAGCAGAAGCGCCAGCAAGGCGGTCTTGGACGTCGACAACAGAACCAGCGCGCAGCAAAGCAGGGCACCGCACATCCAGATCCAGCGTCGGCGCGAATCCATGTGCAAGGCGGCGAAACAGGCAACGGCGCCCCAGGCCATCATGGCGCCGAGCGTATTCTTCTCCCACCAGACGCCCTTCCAGGCGCCGGCATGAACGTCATGGTCAACGCCTAGGGATGGCATGCCGACCGCCATCAGGGTGGAGAGTACGCCCAGACCGATAAAGGTCGCCGCGGTCAGGAGAATGAGCGCTCGCCACGACCAGCGCGCTGCCATCCAGAAGCCGAACAGCGTCGTCATGATCAATGCGAAGGCGCGTCGAAGCGTGGTGTCCGGAGCGATCGACCAGATCACCGAAACTGCGGTCAGAAGGACCAGGGCCAAAAGCAGCCAATTGCCTGTCAGGGTTCGCATGACCGCCCCCGGACGCGTGACCGCCAGGCCCAGCGTGATAGCGTAGACCGGCAGCCAGACCAGGCGCAGAACGACGGAACTGTCAGGGTCCGCGGGATCGGCGAAGAGTGGCCCGATCAAGCCCTGGGAAAACAGAAAGAGGCAAAGCAGGGTCAGCCCGCCCTCGATCATGCCCGTGAAGCGAAGGGCTGGAGCCTGACGCCAGGCGGCCAGGAAGGCGGGATCATGGCTGGCAGCGAGGCTCATGCCGCGCTCCGCACGCCGCTCCGCATCCGGTTGAGAATGAGGCCGGCCACAACGCCGCCGCGCGCTTCAATCGCGGACCGCCGGGCCTGGATCCCGTCTACGCGGCTGAGCCGGGCATCGGCAACCAGAATGACGCCGTCCGCATCATCGACCAGCGAGAGCGGTGCCCGCGAATTGCCGGGCGCATCAATGATCGCCAGATCAATGGAGCCGCGAACCGCAGCCCAGTAATCAGGCGCGGCCCGCAAACCAGCCTGCCGAACGGCGCCAGGTCGGGCCTGCAGCTCGGTCACGAAAAGATTGGGAACAGCGGACTGCCGCGCGATGATGCGGGCCATCTCGCCATCCTGCGTGCTCAGCGACCAGAAAGGCTCGCGCCCGAAGCCGGCATCAAAGGCCTGCCCCTGCACCCGGGCAGCCTCAGCCTGGGCATTGGCGTTGAAATCGAGATCATAAAGCCACACGCCACGCGTGGAGCGCCGAGCTGCCAGGCGCGCCAATTCGCGCGCCACTGTCGAGGCTCCGGCGCCACGGCTGGCGCCCATCACCATGAGAACACGCCCCCTGCCGCCCGGACGGGCGATAGGTTCGAGCTCATCGATGAGCTGGGAAAGGTCCGCGGTGAGGTTCATGCAACGACGACGCCCTGAGCGATTCGATTCGTCAGAGAATGCGAGAAACGAGGTTAACGCCCCGCTTACATCGAGCGGTCAGCGACATGTGCGAGAACGGGCAGACCGTCAAAGGGATCGTTGGCCGGCACCGGCTGGCTTGGAGCCGACGGCGCGGCGTCAGAAGATGCCGGAGAGATCGGTCGCGGGCGCGGCAGGGCGACGGCGCGCACATAGGTCACCCAATAGCCGCGGATGAGCCCCAGGAAGAGCGCAATGCCAGCCGCCGCCACGAAGGCGCCGATCAGGCCGAGCTTCTTCATAGATTGCCCTTCCATGGGCGGGGTCGCCCGGTCGATGAGGCGGACGGCATCGGCGGCACCGAGGCTGGGTGAACGGCGGGCAGACGCCGTGGCCTCCTGGCCGGCAACCGCAGCAGCCGCTTCTTCAGCGGCCGCAACATTCTGGGCCAGACGCGTATATTCTGGTTCGAGCTGGCGCAGGCGACTGATCAGGCTGCGATTGGCGCGGGCCTGCTGCGCCAGCGCTGCCGCAAGCGAGGCCTGGGCCTCGGCATTGGCTTCACGGGTCGCCAGATCGGATACCAGTGCCTGGCGGACCGGGTTGGCGCCAGTGCGGCGCTGGCCCTCACCGTCCGCAGCACCTGAGGCAATGAAGCTCTCAATGGCAGCAATCTCCCGTTCCACGGCCTGAACCGCTGGTGCTGTCGGCTGGTAGCGCGACAGCAGGCTGGCGCGCTCGGCGCGCCGATCCAGCAACACGCCAGACACGCCATTCTCAACATAGAGTTCGATACTTTCCGGGATTTGCAGGAGGCGTTCACGAAGGGCCGTCGCGCCCGCCAACGTCATGTCGCGCTCACCTTGGGCCTGACTGATCCGCTCGGTCAGATTGCCAACCAGATTCTCCGCCGTTCCGCGTTCGGCCTCGAAATTGGCGATCTCATTGGCCAGAAGGAAGCTCTCCAGCTCACCACGTGCGGCGCGTACAGCGGTATCAGCCTGCTCACGACGGACCTCCAGGCCGGAGAAGCCGGTTTCGAACAGGACCTGTTCACGATAGGCTAGGTAGGCGTCGACAATGGTGTTGAGAATGAGCGCCGAGCGCTCCGCTGAAGCCGATTTGAAACTGGCGTTGATGGCAGAGGAGTTCGGCTCGCGGGACAATTGGAAGCCCGCCCGCAGGTCGCGCAGGGCGACACCGTCCGCATTCAGCCCCGCCGGCTCGCCGAGTACGACTTCGGCGCCCAGTGTTTCCAGCGCCAGGCGCCGCACAGCGTCCGAACTCAGCAATTCGCTTTCCGACTGCATGACCTGGTCGAGCATGAAGGCATCGCCAACGCCGGCCGCGGTTGGTGTTGGATTCGAATCGAGCAGGACGAGAAGCCGCGTCTCGGCTGTATAACTTGGCTTGAGAAGCGTCAGGGAAGCGGCCACGCCAGCTGCGAAAATTACCGCAAAAATCAATGCGATAAGCCCCTTCTGAGACCACGCAAGAGCGATCACGTCGAACAGGTCGAGCTCCCGCCGAGGAGCGTCACCCGTCCCGGCGGCTCCTGCCGCAGCGGAAGCTGTATCGTGATATGCGCGCGTCATGTCCCAATAAGAGCCTGCTCGCGCTTAAAAATTTGTTATCCATGCCGCGTGGAGAATGCGGTCTGACAGTCGACCGGAAAGATATTTCATGCGCGCGATCCGAACTGGCCTCTGCGCCGCCGCCCTGCTTGCCATGCCTCTCGCCATAAATGCCTGCGCCGGGACGCCCTCTGCGCCCGCTGCAGCGGAATGGGGACAGCCGCGCTTTGCCGCCTGGCGGGACACCGACCCGGCTTACCGTTTCTTTCCCGGCGACAGTATTGACGTGACTGTCCACTCGGCCCCCGAACTGTCCCGCACGGCCTCGATCGGGCCGGACGGCCGTGTCTCCCTGCCCTTGCTGGGCAATGTGATGGTCGCAGCCCAGACCGATTACGAGATCGCCAACACGCTCGCGGACGCCTATGCGCGCGATATCCTGGTGTCACCGATCATCGAGGTCCGGCGCGCTGCCCTTGGCCCGCAGAACATCATCGTCGGCGGCGAAGTGAATAATCCCGGCCTGGTCGAATTGACCGGTCCGGTCGGCGCGCTGGAGGCCATCCTGATGGCCGGCGGCTTCCAGAATTCGGCGGCGCGCGGCGATGTCGTCGTACTGCGACGCCAGCCCGGCGGCGCGCTCATGATGCGCACGGTCAATCTCCATGACGCCCTGCGCGGGCGCCAAGGTGCGGACTCTATCCAGATCCGCCGCCACGACATCATCTTCGTGCCACGCTCGACCGTGGCCGAAGTCGGCGTTTTCGTGGAACAATACGTCGCTGGCGTCCTGCCGCTCGACCAGGCTTTCTCCTACGCAATCGCCGACGCGATCACGAATAACTGACCGCTCCGGGTCTCGCCGAACGCACTGTCATGCCGGGCCGCGCCAGGGGTTAACCTGCGGCGCAACTGACCGGGGGGACTCGCGAGATCGGATGTGTTGGGCCTGGCTTGGACCGTCTTCGGGACAATCCCGACCAAGAATGAGCCGGCTCCGGACCTGGTGTTTTGCAGGATGGATGAGCCGTTGCGCTTTGCCCGGACACACAAACGCCCGCCATCCTTGAGGATCGGCGGGCGTATGGGTCTTGCGGCCGGCAGATGCCCCCATCCGCCGGCGTGCAATCAGTCATGTCGGATCGCCTAGTGGCGGGTCGACAGCCATTCGCGGGCCGCGCGTTGAGCGGCGGCGACGTCCATCGTCGACATCTGGTCGGAAATCTCGGCGCGATAATACTTCGCCGGTTCGGAGCCCATCAGGGCTGCCAGGTTGAACCATTTGTGCGCTTCGACATAGTCGATCTCGCCACCCTGGCCCGTTGAATACAAGATACCAAGCTTGCACAGATCCTCACCCGTCGGGTCGGCAAATGCTGCTTGATGCGCTTGGGCCGTTTCTACGTCCGTGAACGCCATGGGACTTCCCCTTACTTTTACACTGGCGGGTCCTGTCTTTTGACCTGTGACCCGCGACCACCATCCAGTCCGAATGCCTTCGAACAGATGTGATCCTGAGCAAAGAGAATTGCATTAAGGTTAAGCCAAACCAGAAATATCGGCCTTAAGCCTTTAAATCCATTAGAGTTTCCTACCGAGGAGTAAACGCGATATCCACGCATCGGTAAGACTTGTCCGGCTCGCCCGGCGCAGGCGTGCAGGCGTGGCAACCCGGACCAGGGTGAGCAGGAGAACAAGAATCGCGGCCCCGAGCGAGAAGATCAGGCCGCGCCGGACCTCCTGTGAGGCCTCCGGGCGCTCAGGCAGCGGCAAAAGCGCGTCATATGCCCCCTCGCCGAGCCATTCCATCACCGCCAATGTGGCCGGGCCAGACAGGGCTCCGACGCGCTGCAGGCTGTCGAGCGTTGCGACACTGTCCGGGTAAGCCATCAGACGAATGGCCTCAAAACTCGACGTCACCTCACGCAAGTCGGCCACGCGCTGCAGCACTGTCGCCAACACAACGGCCTCCTCCGTCGTCCGCGCATCGAGCTGGGCGGCGAGGCTTTGAGTCATCCGGGCCGGCGCGGCAAAGGCGATATCCGGGCGGACCCCGGCCCGATCGACCGCGTCACGTATCTCTGCGGCGGGCAGCACGCGCGGCAGGACGTCCACGAGCCAGGCTTCCAATTGCGGATTGAGCTGACCTGCCCGGCGTGCGGCAATGAGAATTTCAGCGCCGGACCTCATCGAACGCCCACGCGCGGGAAGTTCCACCAGACCGGACTCTATAGCGGCCAGCGCCAATGACAGCTCATCTGCCGCTGCCGGTGGAATGATCGGGCTGTCGCAGCCGGACAGGGGTGTGCGGGCTTGCGCACAGAGCGCGATGACCAGGTGCCGGACGCCGCCATACAGACGTGTCGTCCCCGACGCCTCAGCCACCAGGCCGGGTACAGCCCGCATCTCGAACTGGCCCCGATAGTCGCCGCGAAAAAACCCGTCCGCCCCCTCACGCGCCACCGCCCAGGCGAATTGCCGGTCGGCACGGCGTCGATTGAGTGCTTCCGGCGCGAAGACCAGCGCGGGCGGATCGAGACCAAGCGCTCGTCCCCGCGCGATCAGCTCACGCCAGGCATCATCGAGACGCTGGCGGCGCTGCCAATCGGGGCCGGCGCGCAACTCGGCGTCCAGGACCCGCGGCCCGGCAGCACCCGCAATCGCGTCCAGCGCCAGCCAGTCGCGCCCCATGAGGTCAGGCCCCAAGGCGGCCCAGCTGCGGAAACGATCAATATCCGCGCGTCGGCGCGTATCGCCCCGGATTGATGCTTCCAGGCGCGCGATCCAGATATCCCGGGCCTCTGCCTCGGGCGGCACGGCCCGGCGGATGCGCTCGGCAAGGCGCCGCTCCTCGCCGGGAACGGACTCGACATGCGCCTGCAATCCCCCTGTCTCATCCAGCCATCGCACACCGAACCAGCTCGCAGCGGCCAGGGCCGCGATCAGGCACAGCGGCTGAAAACCCTTGAACACGGTCCGCCAGGCCAGCCAGACAACGAGCCCGACGGCCCTCGCCTCCCAAGGTGACAGGGTTTCCGCGCGCCAGCGTTCGACCCGCTCACGCCGTATGGCCTCGCTCCGGGTCAAGCCGGCCCGCTGCCAGGCGTCCGCGCCCGGTATCGATATCGTGTCACCAGCATCGACGGTATCCGTCATGATGCCCCCCTGTTCCCGCTGCCAGTTAGGCCGGGCCGGGTTAACCATGCAAGCCCATGCGCGTGAGGCGCGAATGCCGCTCATGCGGCCAGCCGTCACACACATGAGGTGTTGGCACGCCCGGCACCACGGCTTATTGGCTAGGCAGAGCCGACAGGAGCCCGCCATGCCGTCCGATACCCTTTCCCGTTTCCAGCCGGTCTCGATGACACTCGCACAGACCGACAAGGCACGCTTTGCGGCCGAGCTCGGCAAGAGTTTCCGCGAGTTCGGCTTTGCGGCGATCTCGGACCATGGCCTCGATGGTGCGCTGATCGCGGATGCCTATGACAAGGCGGCTGAATTCTTCGCGCTGCCCGAGTCGAAAAAGATGACCTATCTCGTCGAGGGTGGCGGCGGCGCCCGTGGCTACACGCCTTTCGGCAAGGAAATCGCCAAGGACGCCAAACATGTCGACCTGAAGGAATTCTGGCATGTCGGACGCGATTTGCCCGCCGGTCACAAGTATGAAACCGACATGGCGCCCAATCTGGTACCGGTTGAAATCGCTGGCTGGCGTGAAACCGTACACGGCCTTTACGCCGCCTTTGACGCGCTCGGCGTCCAGGTCCTGCGTGCCATCGCAATCGATCTGGGCTTGGAAGAAACCTATTTCGATGATGCGGTGAAGGACGGCAATTCGGTCATGCGCCTGCTTCATTATCCGCCTGTGACCGGAGACCCGGGGGGCTCGATCCGCGCCGAGGCGCATGGCGACATCAATACGATCACGCTCCTTCTGGGCGCCGAAGAGCCCGGCCTGCAGGTGAGGACGCGCGATGGCGAATGGATTGACATGAATCCGCCACCGGGCTGCCTGGTCGTGAATATGGGCGACATGCTGGCGCGTTCGACGAATGATGTCCTGCCATCGACCCAGCACCGGGTCATCAATCCGGCCGGTGCACGCACCGGTTTTTCGCGCTACTCCCTTCCCTTCTTCCTGCACTACCGGCCCGATTACATGATCGAGACCTTGCCGGGCTGCGCCGGAGCCGACAATCCGGACAAATATCCCGAACCAATGCGGGCCAATGACTTTCTCAACCAGCGCCTTCGCGAAATCGGTCTTCTGAAATAGGCCACTCGCGGGATCTGGCGCGTGCATTGTCCGGTCGGTTATGGGTTCACCGGTCGCAGCGCTCGTCTGCCGCTCACCCCAGAAAGCCTGGCCAGATCAGGGACTGAAAAAGGGGTGCGATCCCCATGCCCGCACCCCTTGCAGTCTGAAAAAGCCATCCGAGGGTCGGGCTGTGCTCCCGCCACCGTTGCGGCCCGATCACTATCTTGAGGTTGTATTACCACTTTCCTAAACGATCGCCTGGATGAAGAAGCTGTAATCCAACAGGAATGCATGCCCCCCATGCACGCACAAGTAAGGCAGTGACCGGCATAGGTCGTCTCGATGGCAGGCAGAAAATCAATTCATTGGCCACATTGGCGCGAAGGGCACACCCTGGAACCGTGGAAGTAGGTCCGGCTGGGTCACTTGCGGTCTGGCCGGGCTGCCACCAGCCAACTGGATGGCCGCGAGGTTCGCCTCGCGGCCTTCTTTTGAGACCTTAAGCCCGCAAAAATTATTTCTGCAAGCTAAACGTGTTTTGCGTGCTAGACTCCCCTCGAGAAAAGGGGAGCCTGTCATGACCACACTCGAGTGCCGCCTCATCAATGCGGCCATCGCCTGCTACGCCATCTCCAAGGGGCAGATCCCGCAGGGCAATGCCAACGTCAAGGCGATTGGCCTGGCGCCGAACACATGGCCCAGGGTCTTCGTGAACGGCCTGGACGAGATCAATGCCGGGTTTGTCGCCGAGACCGATGATGGCTGGGTCGTCCTTGCCCTGCGCGGGACCCTGCCCCCATTCAAGGGAGATTTGGTGAAATGGGTTCTGGACTGGCTGCAGGATTTCGAGGCCGGACCCACCAACTGGTATGTCGGTGGTCGAGTGTTTGGACGGGTCGAGACCGGTTTCGCCAACGCCACCCTGTCGATCTGGCCTCAGGCCATGGCGGCGCTGAGCCAGATCGATCTTTCCGCCAAGAAAGGCATTCTGGTGACCGGTCACTCCAAGGGCGCGGCGATGACCTATCTCGCCGCCTCCCTGCTCAAGACCGCCTGGCCGCACCTTCTGATCGAAAACTGCTGTTTTGCCGCGCCGCGTACCTGCGAACAGGATTTCGCAGCAAACTATGACGCCCTGGGCCTGACCCCCTTCACCGTGCGCTACCAGAACATGTACGACATCGTGCCCTACCTGCCCTGGTGGCCGTTCCTGTCAGTCCTGGCCGCACAGGAGCGCCATGCCAGCAAGGGCGCATCAAACCGTCTCACCGCAACAGCCTGGCCGGAAGCGGGAAATCCCGCCTTCTCCAACGCCTATGTCCCGATCGGCCATCTGCGCTATCTTGGCCCCGATTGCGTGGTGGAGTACGGCCAGCAGGGTGCGGCCAATGCCTGGGCCGCCATGCGGCACGCGCTCGACCATCTCGATTTCAAGGAAATCGCCGAAGCTCACAGTGCTTCAGGCCGTTATTATGCCTGCATTTGCTAGGCAAGCCCGCGGCTAGCCACCGATCGGTTTGGGCTTTTTCATGCCGGCCGGCACATCACGAACATGGATGTCGATCTGCGGATACGGGAACTCGACATTGTGTTCGTGGAAGCTCTTCCAGATCGCGATATAGACTGCGCTGCGCACATTGGAGAGACCGTTCTCGGGATCGCATATCCAATAGCGCAGATCGAAATTGACCGAGCTGTCGCCGTATTCGACGAGATTACAGACCGGCGCCTTGTCGGGCACGACACGGTCGACCGTCCGGGCCGCCTCGATGGCAAGTTGCTGGACCTGCTCAAGGTCCAGCGTGTCATAGGAGACGCCGAACGGCGCATGCTGGCGCACGACCCGGTCGGATTTGGACCAGTTGATCACGCCATTGGCGATGAAATGTTCGTTCGGGATGAGATGCTCGGTCCCGTCACGCGTGCGCATGGAGACATAGCGTGACTGCATGCCGGTCACCCAGCCGAACTGGCCATCGACCTCCAGAGCGTCGCCGGGCTTGATCGACTTGTCGGCCAGCAGGGTGAAACCGGCGGCAAAATTGGCGACGGTCTTTTGCAGGCCCAGACCGACGCCGATACCCACCGCGCCGGAGAAAATAGCCAGGGTGGCGAGGTTGAAGCCGGTCAGTTGCAAGGCGATCAACAAGGCGATCACCGGCAGGGCGAAGCCGAGAATCTTGGCGATCAGCGCGCGCAGGGCCGGCGAGATTTCCTCGGCCCGTTCGAGCTGGGCATTGACGGTCCGTCCGGCCAGAGAGGCGAGCCAGAAGAGAGCGCCGAAATAGATCAGGGTGCGCAGGACATCGAACAGGGACAGGTCGACCGGCTCGCCATCTTCGGTCTCACCCAGCGGGATGGCCAGGGCCTGAAGCTGCGCCACGACATCATCGAGCAGACCGAACACGTCCAGCGCCGCGACCGGCCAGGCGATGTAGAAGGCGACCTTGGACCAGAAGCGCGAGCGGATAATCAGTGTGACGGCGCGGATGACCAACCAGGCGGTCATCAGGCTCATCGCCGCATCAATCAGACCGAAGGGTCGGTCCAGCGCGCCAAGAATGATGCGAGTGGTGGCGAGCACCGCGATCAGCGCCAGCGGCGTCGCCAGCGAGATTGCGGCGGTCAGCAGACGGCGCGCAAGCCCGGTCTTGATCCGCCCCTTGGTCAACTCCTCGACCACATGACGCAGGCGCGGCCCGAAAATCAGGGCCGGGATGAAGGCGGCGAGGATGAGCCCCATCTGGATCGCCACATCGACATTGAGCAGGCTTGCGAGCAACCAGTCCCAAGCATCCCGCGCATGCCCCTCCAGCACTTCCATCGGCAGAAGTTCGCCCAGCGCGCTGTCGTCTTGAGGTGTGGTCATCTGGCGCTCTCTCTCCTGATTTCAGAGGGATAGCATTGTTGCGGGGATTGGGGCTAGCGGTATGCGGCGGGCAGGCCGGGCAGGGGTATACGAAAACCAGCAACACGCTCCTTCCAATCTACCGACCGAGGGCTTAACTCAAGCTGATGAAAACGCTACCTCTGATCAGCGCAGCCATCATTGCGTCAAGCTTGGCCGCCTGCGTACCACCCGCACAGCAGGACGTCATGATCTCGCCGGACTGCGCTGTCTATGCTGCATTTCTCGCTGAAGAGAGAAAGGTGTTGGACGAGGTCGTACATCGTCTCCCTCCGATAATCCTTCGCGCTGAAATTGGCGCGGATGTCGATCTCTTCCCCGATTGGAGCGCCTGGACCGCAATCGGGACCGACGAAGATAGCGCGGCAACGCAATTCGACTGGGTATTCTTCGAACCAGTCCTGCACAGCGATCGGATTTCCTGTTCATTCGCCCCCGACTCGGGATGGGAGGCAATCACCGGTGAGGCTGAGGTGTCCGGGTGGATTTATAACCCACCAGCACCGCCTCGCCTCGACGCTTGGCATGGCGGCTATGGGGAACTCACCCTGTCACCGGTCTACCGGTCTCCGGATCGGAGAATCGCTCTCCTCGCTATGCGCTGGGATGAAGTTTGGACGACGAGAACCACCGAGTATTTCCATCACCCCGCCGAAGGAACGACATTCGTCCGGCTTCAGCTTGATGAAAACGGGGAATGGCAGGTCACCGGTCGAGTTGGGTAATACCTCGAATGGCGTCATCTACCTTGCCTCGACTGCACCCGCGTCCACCAAGACAAAAATCTGGTAAAGAAGAGAACCGCAACAGGTTGCGTCACAGCCCCAAAGGTGCAGCCCATAATCACGACAACGGCAACTTCGCTACTACCAATCAAAATCTCATCATTGGTGAAAACGCTCAGGAATAGGCCACAAATCGCGAAGCCAACCCAGCCGGCCGCACCGACCAAAGCGCGCCGGAGATAGAAGCCCTTTTTCGAGACCCGGCCAAGCTTTCCCTTGTTGAAGGTCGACAAGGCCAGATCGGCGAGAAGGAAGGCGCCGAAAAGCGTGCTCAGCCCCTGCAACATCATCCCAATAGGCCCGGTCAGAAGCGCCGCGAACGCAGCAAGCAGAGCCGAAATCGCGACGATCAGGCCCGCTATCCGCCATTGCTTGACCAGAAGCGGATCCACGCCCCCTACCCCAGCAGTTTCTTCCGCAAAATCTCGTTCACCGCTTTTGGATTGGCTTTGCCCTGCATGGCTTTCATCACCTGGCCGACGAACCAGCCCATGGTCTTGGGCTTGTCCTTGACCTGGGCGGCCTGGTCGGGATTGTCGGCGATGAGCTGGTCGATGACGGCTTCGATGGCGCCGGTGTCGGTGACCTGTTTGAGGCCCTTCTCGTCGACGATCTTGGCCGGGTCGCCGCCTTCGCTCCACAGGATCTCGAACACATCCTTGGCGATCTTGCCGGAGATGGTGTCGTCAGAAATCAGCGCGATCAGACCGCCGAGCTGTGTCGCCGAGACCGGGCTGTCGGTGATGTCGAGGCCTTCCTTGTTGAGGCGGCCATAGAGCTCGTTATTGACCCAGCTGGAGGCCAGCTTGGCGTCCCGGCCCTCGGCCACGATCTCGAAATAGTCGGCGCGGTCCTTGTCGGCAGACAGGACGGCGGCGTCATAATCCGACAGGCCCAGCTCGGAGACGAGACGGACGCGTTTCTGGTCCGGCAGCTCGGGCAGACCGGACTTGATCTCGTCGACAAAAGACTGCTGCAGCTCGAGCGGCAGCAGGTCGGGATCGGGGAAATAGCGGTAATCGTGGGCTTCTTCCTTGGAGCGCATGGAGCGGGTTACACCGGTACCGGCGTCGAACAGGCGCGTTTCCTGGTCGATCTTGCCGCCATCCTCGATGATGTCGATCTGGCGCTGGGCTTCATACTCGATCGCCTGGCGGATGAAGCGCAGCGAATTGATATTCTTGATCTCGCAGCGCGTGCCCAGATGCGAGAAATCACCGGTCTCGCGGAATTTCTCGTACTGGCCGGGGCGGCAGACCGAAACATTGACGTCGGCGCGCAGCTGACCCTTCTCCATGTCGCCGCCACACGTGCCGAGATAGCGCAAAATGGTGCGCAGCTTGGCGACATAGGCCGAGGCCTCTTCGGGCGAGCGGATATGCGGGCGCGAGACGATTTCCATCAGCGCGACGCCGGAGCGGTTGAGATCGACATAGGTCGAGTTGGGATCAAGATCATGGATCGACTTGCCGGCGTCCTGCTCGAGGTGCAGGCGCTCGATACCGACGGTGAAGCGCGAGCCATCATCGCGCTCGCACTCGATCTCGCCTTCGCCGACGATCGGGAATTGGAACTGGCTGATCTGATAGCCCTGCGGCAGATCCGGGTAGAAGTAATTCTTGCGGTCGAAGCGGGACCAGAGATTGATCTGGGCATTGAGGCCAAGCCCCGTCCGCACCGCCTGTTCGACAACCTTGGCATTAATCACGGGCAGCATGCCCGGCATGGCCGCATCAACAAGCGAGACCTGCGTATTGGGCGCCGCGCCAAACGCGGTCGCAGCTCCGGAGAACAGCTTGGCATTGGAAACCACCTGCGCGTGGATCTCCAGCCCCATGACAACTTCCCAGTCACCGGTCGCGCCCGGCAGGATGTAGCTGTGATCACTCATCTCGATCTTCCTCGTCGTCATCCCATCCGGGACGCTCGTCTTCCGGCGTATTCATCGCCGCAACCAACACCCGGCCCGCCATGGCAACGGTCAGGCCGAAAAACACAAATCCGATCCCGGGCGCCACCAACACCACGGCCCACAGATTGCGGGGCTCGAGCGGGATAATGCCGCGAAAAATAACCGCCGCGGCCAGGATCAACAGCGCGCCAACCAGAAAACTCGGGCGCGCCAGCTTCATGGCCGGATGCGCAGGCTCAGTCCTTGCCATTCGACTTGCCCGTAAAACTCATCACCACGGCCCAGACGGCCGCCAATCCGAAACCGGCCAGCATCAGCCCGAGGGCCAGCTGGACGATAAAGCCAATGGCAGGAAACTCGCCCCCGCCAAATGCCTGACCGACCATGACCCCGCCGGAATAGGCAGTCGGCAGACCAAAGGCGAGACCCAGTACAGCCATCATGATCATGAAGCCGCGATTGGGCCTGGATCCACCGCTCTCCGTCTCACTCATCGTCCTGCTCCCTGGCACTACGCCATTTTTGTCGCCGCCTGGCTTCGGCGACCCGACTGGTCAGCCGGTCCGAGGCAATCTGCCGGCCCGAGGCGGTCCCGAACCCGGTCCGGATGGCCCAGATCCCGAAAATCGTGCCAAAGCCGACCCCGACTCCGAGGAATGCCATTGATCCGATCAGCAGGCCGAGCACACAGAGTGCCCCGGCAGCGATCAGAAGAAAGCGTCCCGCCATATATCCGGCCTCAGATCCGGCCCACTATCATCAGCTCCACCAATTGTCCGGCTTGGCGACGAAGCCGGCCGAATCCTCGATCGCCGCGCCGACCTTGAACATGGTCTCCTCGTCCAGCGCCGGGGTGATGATCTGCAGCCCCAGCGGCAGGCCGTCCTTGTCGACACCGGCCGGCACCGACATCGCCGGCAGGCCAGCCAGGTTGGCGGTGACGGTGAAGACGTCGTTGAGATACATGGCAATCGGATCATCCGACTTGGAGCCCAGCTCGAAAGCGGCCGACGGCGCCGAAGGCGTCAGCACGGCATCGACCTTTTCAAAGGCCTGCTCGAAGTCCTGGAGGATGCGCGTGCGCACTTTCTGGGCGCGCAGATAGTAGGCGTCGTAATAACCGGCGGAGAGCACATAGGTGCCAATCATGATGCGGCGCTGGACCTCATGGCCGAAACCGGCGCCACGCGTGTTTTCGTACGTCGCGTTCAGATTTTCACCGTCAACGCGATTGCCGTAGCGCATGCCGTCATAGCGGGCCAGATTGGAGGAGGCTTCGGCCGGCGCGACGATGTAATAGGCCGGCAGGGCATATTTGGTGTGCGGCAGGGAGATGTCGACAATCTCGCAGCCAGCCGCCTTGAGCCAGTCAATGCCCTTTTGCCACGCAGCGTCGATTTCCGCCGGCATGCCATCAACCCGGTATTCCTTGGGTACGCCGATGCGCAGCCCCTTAACCGAACCACCCACGGCAGCGACAAAGTCCGGCACGTCGTTCGGCAAGGAGGTCGAATCCTTGGGGTCATGACCGGACATGGCCTGCAGCATGATCGCCGAATCCTTCACCGTCTTGGCGAACGGGCCGGGATGGTCGAGCGAGGAGGCAAAGGCCACCGTGCCCCAGCGCGAGGTGCGGCCATAGGTGGCTTTCACGCCGACCGTGCCGGTAAAGGCCGCCGGCTGGCGGATTGATCCACCTGTATCGGTGCCGGTGGCGCCGAAACAGAGGTCCGCCGCCACAGCGGCCGCCGAACCGCCCGAGGAGCCACCCGGCGTCAGCATTTCGCCGTTCGGGCCTTTCCAGGGGTTATTGACCGGGCCGGTATTCGAGGTCTCGTTCGACGAGCCCATGGCGAACTCGTCCATCGAGGTCTTGCACAGGAAGACGCCGCCATGATCCCACAGCTTGGCCGTGACGCTCGACTCGTAAGTCGGCTTGAAGCCCTTGAGAATGTTCGAGGAGGCCACCGTCTCGACGCCTTCAACCGCGAACAAATCCTTGATCGCCAGCGGTGCGCCCTCGATCAGACCACCCTCGCCGCGTGCCAGTTTCTCATCCGAGGCCTTGGCCATGGCGAGCGTCTTGTCGGCATCAAAGGCGGTGAAGGCATTCAGCTTGGGCTGGGCGGCCTCACACAGGGCCAGGCCCTCAGTGGCCAGCTCGACCGCAGAAACCTCACGCGCCTTCAGCTTGGCAGTGATGTCGGACAGGGTGAGTTTGAAAAGCTCGCTCATGACCTACTCCACCGACTTGGGCACAACGAAGAAGCCTTCGTCGGACTTCGGCGCATTGGCCAGCACCCGGTCGCGGCAATTGCCGTCGCTCACGACGTCCTCGCGCTGCGGCAGCGGGAATTTCACGGGCGTGGTCATCGCTTCGACGCCTTCCACATCCACTTCATTGAGCTGTTCGATCCAGCTCAAAATGCCATTGAGCTCGCCAACCAGCGCATCAACGCGGTCGGTCGGTTCGGCGATACGGGCGAGACGCGCGATGCGGCGCACATCATCAGCGGTGACGGACATGGAATTTCACTCCGGATAGTCGAAGCCGCTTGAGTAGCAATCGCCTTTCGCAGGTGCAAGAAAGCTTGACGGTGAAGCGTGCAAGGCGCATCCCGCAAACATGCCAATTGTGACGCTGGAAGACCTGCCCGACGGGCCCCTGATTGCCCTCGACCCGGGTAGCAAGACCATCGGGGTTGCCGCCTGCGGCGCCTCGCGCGGCTTGTCGACTCCGGTGGAAACCATCAAGCGGACCAAGTTCACCTTTGATGCGGAACGGGTCTTCGCCCTCCTCGACGAGCGCCAGGCCGTCGCCATCGTGATGGGACTGCCGGTCAATATGGACGGATCCGAGGGGCCTCGCGTGCAGTCGGTGCGGGCCATGGCCCGCAATCTGATGCGGCTGCGCGACCTGCCCGTCGTCTTCCAGGATGAACGCCTCTCGACCTTCGAGGCCGAGGAGAAACTGATCTCGGTCGGCGTGCGCCGTGACAAGCGCAAGGACATCATCGACGCCCATGCGGCCGCCAACATCTTGCAGAGCGCGCTAGACCGGCTGGAGATGCTTCGCCCATGACCGCCATTATTTCCGCCCTCGTCCCCGTCTTCGGGGTGATCTTTCTCGGCTGGGTATTGCGACGGTCCAACCTGTTACCGGAAACCAGCTGGGGACCGATCTCGCGGCTGGCCTATCTGGGACTGTCGCCGGCCCTGCTGTTTTCCTCGATCGCCTTTGCCGACCTGTCCGAGGTCGAGCTCGGCGGTTTCATGGCCGCGGCGATGCTGGGCTTTGTCGCGATGGCGGCGCTGACACTGGCGCTCAAACCGCTGCTGCGCGTTCCCGATCCAACATTTACCTCACTGTTCCAGGCAACCAGTCGCTGGAATGGCCTCCTGATTCTCGCCATCGCCATTGCCCTGTTCGGTGCCGAGGGCGAGGTTTTGGTAGCCTTGGTGATGGTCGCCTCCATCCCACTGGTGAACATGGAATGCGTCGCCGTCCTGTCGGTCTGGGGCACAGGCGCTGCGCCGCAGTGGCGCTCCATTGTCTACCGCATCCTGACCAATCCGCTGATCCTCGGCTCGGCCGCCGGCGGCGTGGTCAACCTGGCCAACATCCCGGTGCCTGACATACTGGCCGACACCATCGCGCTGACCGGTCAGGCGGCTCTGCCTTTGATCCTGCTGGCGGTTGGCGCCGGACTGAATTTCACCGCCATGAAAGCCCGGCCGCGCCTGCTGGGCCTTTCGGTCTTCGTCAAGCTGATGATCGGACCACTGGTCTTTTATGGCATCGGCCGCGCCTTCGGCATCGAGGGCATCCCGCTGACCGTCCTGCTCCTGACCGGCGCCTCACCCGGCGCGGCGTCGGCCTACGTGCTGGCCCAGCAATTGGGCGGCGACGCGCCCTATTCCGCCGGTGACATCACCGCAAGCGCCCTGTTCTGCTTCATCACGATTCCGTTCTGGCTGTGGTTGCTGGGCTAGGCAGCCTTCGCGCCAGGCGTCCGGACCTACCGGTTGCCGGTCTCGCCCGATCGAATTAGGAATAAATACTGGGCTTGCTCCGGCGAACCGGATCTCGTTTTGGGGGGAAAATGTCATGGCTCACAAGGGCACACTCTGTCGCCGTTCGTTTCTGATGCAGGTGACCGGCAGCGTAGTGGCGGCGGGTGCCGGCGCGCTGATCAGCGGTGACGCCAACGCACAAACCTATACCGGCGTATCGGACTCGGATGGCGGGGCCTATGCGGATCGGGCCGGGTATGGACGCAGCGGCGGTGCGCGCGCAGGCAGCTCCGGCTTGACCGATAGTGACAGCGGCAGCGCCGCTGATCCGGCCGGGAATGGCCGTGGATCAGGCGGCGCCGGCGCACAGGGCATTACCGACCAGGACAGTGGGGCAACCGCGGATCCGGCAGGACGTGGCCGGGGCACGCGCTCCGGTACGGGCGCATCCGGCTATACCGACACCGACAGCGGGGCGGTCGCCGATCCGGCCGGTCGAGGACGTGGACCGGCAGCCCAGCGCCCGGCTCAACCGGACGGACCGGTCGAAAGCGAAGTCCGGCGTAACGACGGGATGGCGCGGGCCTGCAACCCCCGCTGCTAGTCGTCGACGGCGGGCTCCACTTCACCGCCAACACCCGCGGCCGCGCTTGTTGGCCTGTCAGTCTTCATCAAGATGATGATCGGGACGCTTGGCCTGGTCGGCAATTTCACCCTGGACTTTGTCTATGGCGCCCTGGCGACAGGTCTCGAACCCGAAGCCGGGCAACTGGCTCGGGAGGCGCTGCTGGCGTCCCAGCCGCTGCAGATGACCTTCGCGATGATCGGCCCGATGCTGTTCCCGCTCGGCATGTTCGCGATTGCCTTGCTGGCCCTGATCACGGGCTGGCTGCCACGGATCGCCGGCGCGCTGATCCTCGGCGGCTGGGCGTTCGTGATGACCCAGCACGGCGCCTTCCCCTACGCCGAAGCCGTCGGGCATTTCATTGTCGGAAGTGGCTTCATCTGGATGGCGGTGGTCAGCCGTTCGGATTGACGGCAAGCGCGGCCAGACAACCATAGGCGGGACAGCCCTACCGTCCGGGGATCAGCGACCGTCCAGTCAGGGCGCCGGACAAATGCAGATAGACCTGGCAAGCCAATGCCACGATCCCGGTCATGATCTGCAAGCCTCCGTCCAAAGTCGCGGAGTAGTAGCCATTGGCCGTCAGCAGGACCCAATCGGCGAAGTGCAGCACGACGGCGACAGCCAGCAGCGAGATCGCCGACAGGCGACTGCGGATCATCTGGACCAGTGCCGCGATCTTGAAACCCAATCCAACGAAAAATATCATCTCCGCCCAGAGCGGGTGCGTGGCGATGAACCCGTAGATATCGATTGCGTTCCAATCGCGCGGCCACAGCGATAAGCGCGCAAGCACGTCCATCGCGAACCAGCCGGAGGCGTAAAGAACGTCCGGTATAAAAACCAGGAGCGCGACCCACTTGATCGCGCGCGGCCAATTACGGTTCCCTTGCACTGCCTCACCTGCCCTTGCCCAAGCGCAGTCTACATCTAGATCATGCCCGCTCAATCGGCCAGACAGTAGCGTTCGCCCTCATCGGCCAGCCTGAAGCCAGCCTCCATGACCACGTCACGCTCTGGCGCATCAGGATAGCGAACCGGATTGGTGTGGTTGAAATGGATGAAGCGAATCTTGGCCCGCTCGCTGGCGGGCAGATCGGCGAAACGCTCCATGGAATGGGCGATGAAGGGGTGCGGGAAGCCTGACATGTCTCGGCCCGGGATTTCACCATTGGCGTAGAAGGTGGCGTCCAGATACGCGACATCCACCGTGGCGATGAGATCCTCGATCCGCATCGCCTCGCCATACTCCCAGCTTTCCCATTCTTCCCAGCTATCGATATCCGGCAGGAAGATCGCCGAACGGGACGGACCGGCGATGTGATACCCAACAACCTCGGTATATTCCTGACGATGCGGCACTTCGAACGCTGTAACGCGGACAGCACCCAGCTCGACCGGCTGGCCGGCCCACAGCGCTTCCAGCTCGATATTGTCGTAACGAACCAGCTGGTCCCAGGGCCCATTGGAAAACAGGAAGGCCGACATGGAGGGCATGGCATAGACCGGCACATCACGGGCTCCCATGCTCTCATGCCCGAGGAACATCAGCCCGGTATAATGGCCGATATGGCCGTGGGTCAGGAAGATGCCGTCCAGCCCGGGCCGTGCCTCGGTCGGCATGGCCTGGTCGAGCCGGTAGAGTTGTTCGCGGATATCCGGCGTGGCCTCGAACAGGTAACGCGCGTCTGCCTCACGATCGAGCACCGCGATGGAGGTCGCCAGGCGGCGCAATGACGGGTCGTCCCAGGCCGGGTCGGCACTGTTCCCCAGCTGCGGTGCCCCGCCATCCTGGCCGACCCCGAGGACGACGAGTTCAACAGGGCAGGCCGCCGCTTCCCGCTCAGACTGAGCGGCGACAGGCGCAGCGACAAGGATCAGGGCGCCGAGCGCCAGAGCGTGAGTCTTCATGAAGCAAACGAGACGAGAGCCCGGCGATCAGGTCAAGCGCTAATCAATCCCCACGACATCACTCCGCCGCTCCATCTGCACCACATCGCGCCATTGTCCGGCCATCGGCCCATGGCTCATCTTGCCGAGACGACGCCTCACGCCCAGACGCTCAAACCCGCATTGCGCGTGCAGGCGGATGGAGGCCGTGTTCTCGGTGAAAATGCCGGCCGTGAGCGTCCACAATCCTTCCGCCTCCGAGGCCACGACCAGGGCCTCGAGCAAAGCGAGGCCAAGCCCCCGCCCCCGTGCGGCTTCCGCGACATAGACCGAGACCTCACCCACCCCGCCATAGACGCAGCGCGAGGACACCGGGCTCAGCGCCGCCCAACCGATCACCCCTCCATCGGCGTCCAACGAAACCAGACGGGGTACCGCCAGCTTGCTTTCATCATAGTGCTGCCAGTCCGGGGCGGTGCTCTCGAACGTGGCATGGCCGGTCGCAATGCCCTCGGCATAGATGGCCAGGACAGCGGGGGCGTCGGCGGCGGTCATGGGGCGGGGCATTGTCATGGTTTGTCTCGATAGACCGCGGGAGCGGAAAGGTCCTTGAAGCGCTTGTCAGCCAACAGGCCGGATAGGCCTTGCTTGGTCAAG